>NZ_JCAMPJ010000008.1:0-236871 GCF_059617205.1 Microlunatus sp. YIM B11417 | reverse complement strand
CCCCCCCCCCCCCCCCCCCCCCCCCCCCCCCCCCCCCCCCCCCCCCCCCCCCCCCCCCCCCCCCCCCCCCCCCCCCCCCCCCCCCCCCCCCCCCCCCCCCCCCCCGACACTGAACATTTCAGCCCGGCGACGACCCGGCGCAGCATGGTCCACCGGTTCGGTACGGCGTGAGAGGATCGGCGAGTGAATGCGCCCTCGGTCTCGTACTCGATCACGGTCCGGCTTGAGGTCCCGGCGGTCGGCGGTGGTGTCGGCCAGCTGACCATGGCCGTCGAGCAGGCCGGCGGTGCCATCACGGCCCTCGACGTGACCCGCTCCGGCCACGAGCGGCTGAGCATCGACGTCACCTGTGCCGCGCGGGACACCGATCACGCCGACCAGCTGGTCGAGGTGATGCGGTCGGTGCCGGGCGTGGTGATCGGCAAGGTCAGCGACCGGACCTTCCTGATGCACCTCGGCGGCAAGATCGAGATGAACGCCAAACACCCGATCCGCAACCGGGACGACCTGTCGATGATCTACACGCCGGGCGTGGCGCGGATCTGTACGGCGATCGCGAAGAACCCCGAGGACGCCCGCCGGCTGACGATCAAGCGGAACAGTGTGGCGGTGATCACGGACGGCTCCGCCGTGCTCGGCCTGGGCAACATCGGCCCGAAGGCCGCGCTGCCGGTGATGGAGGGCAAGGCGGCGCTGTTCAAGCGGTTCGCCGAGATCGACGCCTGGCCGCTCTGCCTGGACACCCAGGACATCGACGAGATCATCAACGTGGTCAAGGCGGTGGCACCGGGCTTCGCCGGGATCAACCTCGAGGACATCTCCGCGCCGCGCTGCTTCGAGATCGAGGCCCGGCTGCGGGAACAGCTCGACATCCCGGTCTTCCACGATGATCAACACGGTACGGCGATCGTCGTCCTGGCCGCGCTCTACAACGCGCTTCGGGTGGTCGGCAAGGAACTGTCCAAGATCAGGATCGTGATGTCCGGGGCCGGTGCGGCCGGCACCGCGATCATCAAGCTGCTGCTGGCGGCCGGCGCGACGGACGTCGTCGTGGCCGACATCGCCGGCGTCGTACACCGCGGCCGGGACGGCCTGGCCGGCGAGCTGGCCTGGCTGGCCGACCACACCAACCGGCTCGGCCTGACCGGGACGCTGTCCGACGCCATCGACGGCGCGGACGTGTTCATCGGCGTCTCCGCGCCCGGCGTGCTGACCGGCGCCGACGTGCAGCGGATGGCCGACAAGGCGATCGTGTTCGCGCTGGCGAACCCGGAGCCGGAGATCGACCCGGCGGTGGCGATGGAGTACGCCGAGGTGGTGGCGACCGGCCGGTCCGACTTCCCGAACCAGATCAACAACGTGCTCGCGTTCCCCGGCGTCTTCCGCGGCCTGCTGGATGCCCGCTCGACCGAGGTGACGACGCCGATGCTGATCGCCGCGGCCCGGGCGCTGGCCGGTGTGGTCACCGACGAGGAGCTGAACGCCGCCTACATCACGCCGAGCGTCTTCCACGCCGACGTCCACCACGCGGTGGCCACGGCGGTGCGGCAGGCGGCCGGCGGCGGGCCGGAGGCGGTGGAGGCCGACGGGCCGCTCGAGGCGGCGACGTCCGACGGCTGATCCAGCACGGTTGATGGCGCAGCCCGCGGTCGTCGGAGGCGGACGCCCTTCCCGGGAAGGGCGTGTCGGCCGCCGGATCCTGCTCGGGGCCGTGGTGATCAGCTGCCTGGTCCAGGTGGTCGCGCTGTACCGTCCGGCCGGGCCGCCGACGCCCGATCTCGTACCGCATCTGGACAAGGTCGGCCATCTGGTGATCTTCGCGGCGCCGGTCCTGCTGATCATGCTCTGGCGATCGGCCCGGCGCGGCGGCCGGGTCGGACCGCGGTTCGGCGGGGCGGTGATCGCGATCTTCGTCGGGCACGCCGTGCTGAGCGAACTCGTCCAGGGGGCACTGCTGCCGCAGCGCAGCGGTGACCCGTTCGACGTCGGCGCCGATCTGCTCGGCATCGCCATCGGGTACGGTACGGCGGTGCTGATCATTGCTCGGCGGACCCTGATCTCACGACGGATGCCGGGGGACCGATGACCGAGGTGGCGCCGAAGCCCGGCCAGCTGCTGGTCGCCAGCGTGCTGCTGAACGAGGGGATCTTCAGCAGGTCGGTCGTGCTGGTGCTGGACAGCGATGCCGACGGCGCCCTCGGAGTGATCGTCAACGAGATCGCTCAGACCCGGCTGGAGGCCGTGCTGCCGGACTGGGTGGACGCGGTGACCGAGCCGCGGCTGCTGTTCAGCGGCGGGCCGGTGTCACCGAACGGCGCGATCTGCCTGGCCAGTGTGGCCCGGTCCGGCGAGGAACCGCCGGGCTGGCGGCGGCTCTACGACGACATCGGGCTGCTGCACCTGGACACGCCGATCGAGATCGTCGCCGGCGCCTACGCCGACCTGCGGATCTTCGCCGGCTACGCCGGCTGGGAGCCCGGGCAGCTGCAGACCGAGATCGCCAACGGCATGTGGCACGTGGTGTCGTCCACCTATGCCGACGTGTTCGGCGGCCGGCCGCACGACCTCTGGCGCCAGGTGCTGCGCCGGCAACGCAACCGGCTCTCCTTCTTCTCCGCCTACACCGACGAGGCCGAAGCCAACTGAGGGCTCAGGACGAGGCGCTGGAGTAGCGGCCGAGGGCCAGCCGCCAGTGCAGCCGGGTCAGCGCCACGATCACGACGGTCGTTCCGGCGACCCCACCGAGCAGCCCCGGATCGACGCCGTGGCTGACGAACTGCACCGGCAGCGTGGCCGCAGCCCCGATCGGGACCACGAAGATCAGTACGACCCGGATCGCGGACGGGAAGAACGCCACCGGGTAACGCCCGGCCGAGAGCGCGGACAGCACCAGATTGTGGATGTAGGAGGCGGCTTCGAACCAGAACGCCAGATAGGCGAGGTTCGCCCAGATCGCACTGATCGTGGCCAGCCCGCACGCGAAGATCAACAACGCCGCCAGGACGTCGAGCGGCGCCAGCGGCGTGCCCCACAGCCCGACGACGATCAACGCGCTCCCGGCCAGGGCCCCGGTCAGCGAGGCCGGCTGGACCCAGCGGAACGTGGTCAGCCACTGGGCCGAGGCCGGCCGGATCAGGATCGTGTCCAGTTCGCCCTCGCGGACGTACTGGTCGATCCGGGTCAGGTTCGGCGCCACGAAGGCGTTCACCAGGCCCATCGCCACCTGGAACATCCCGGTCACCGCGATGATCTGGCCGCCGGTCCAGCCGCTCACCTGGGGTGAGCTGCGGATGATCAACAGCACCGGGATCAGGCCGGTGGCGATCTCGGCCAGAGCGACCAGCGCCGTGGTCCAGGCCTGGGTCCGGAACTGGGCGTCCCGCTTCAGCGCCTGGACCGCGACGGCCCGCCAGATCCGGCCGTGCCGCCGGAGTTGATCAAGCAGTGTGGTGATCATCAGGCTCCCACCGCCGAGTAGGATCGCAGTCCGAGCCGCCAGACCGCCAGTGCGGCGCCGGCGAAGACGATCAGCCAGCCGAACTGCTGGGCGAAGCCGAAGACCAGTCCGCCCGGCACCCGGTCCAGCAGCACCTCCATCGGGAACGACACCATGAACCGGAACGGCTGCCAGAGGGTGATGCCGCTGATCTCCGGCGGCATCAGGGCGAGCGGGACGATGACGCCGGCCAGCACCGGAGTCATGATCGAGATCGCGAAGTTGAACCCCTGGACGTCCTCGAACCAGAACGCCAGCGAGCCGCGGGCGATGTCGAAGATGTAGCTGATCGCCATCGCGACCGCGATGGCCAGCCCGAACAGCAGCCAGCGGGCCGGCGTGGCCGGCAGCGGCAGCCCGCCCGGCACGATGACGACCATGATCAACACCAACGGAACCAGCAGCAGGAGCTTGATCGTCTTCTCGCCGAGGTTGTTGGCGAACCCGTCCAGATGTACCGAGGCCGGCCGGATCAGCCACTTGTTCAGGCTTCCGTCGCGGATCATGCCGGCGAGATAGAAGGCGGTCCAGGACGAGGTGAGCATGTTCACCACGGCCACCAACAGGAAGTAGCTGTTCAGGAAGCCCGGGTGACGTCGACCTGGGCGCCGGCGGCCAGCGCGGCCTGCCAGACCGCCAACGACACCAGCGGCGCGAGCAGCGTGCCGAGCTGCATCAGCAGGAAGTCGCCGCGGTAGACGAAGGTCAGGCCGATGTTCAGGGCCAGCACCCGGCCGAACACCCGCAGGTGCCGGCGCAGCGGCCGGGACTTCATCGGAGTCCGCCGGTCAGCACGGTGCGCATCACGTCGTCGAGGTCGGCCTCGGCCACCTCGACATCGACCAGCTCGCCCCAGTCCGGGGCCGCGGACAGCAGTTCGGTGATCTTGGACCGGTCGGCCTCCAGCCGGAGGATCGGACCCTCGCTCTCGATCATGATCACGTCCGGCGGCAGCGCCGTCGGTGGGCTCGGCGGGCTCGCGTACGTCAGCGTCAGGCGTTTCGCCGGCCTGGTGGACCTGATCAACTCGGTCAGCGACCCGTCGAAGCCGAGCCGGCCGTGGTCGACCAGCAGCACCCGCTCGCACAAGGCCTCGACGTCGTCCATGTTGTGGCTGGTCAGGATGATCGTGGTCCGGCGCTGCCGGTTCACCTCGCGCAGGAAGTCCCTGATCACCGCGGTGGAGAGCACGTCAAGGCCGATCGTCGGCTCGTCCAGGAACAGCACGTCCGGCTGGTGCAGCAGGGCACCGATCAGTTCGCACTTCATCCGCTCACCGAGGGACAACTTGCGAACCGGGATCGTGAGCAGGTCGCTGACCGAGAGCAGTTCGGCCAGCTCGGCGACGGACCGGTCGAAGGCCGCGTGGTCGAGGTCGTACATCGCGCGGTGCACCAGGTAGCTGTCCATGGCGGAGACGTCCCACCAGAGCATCGACTTCTGGCCGAGCACGACGGCGATCCGGCGCAGGAAGTCGAAGTTGCGCCGCCACGGTTGGTGGCCGAGCACGGAGACCGTACCGGAGGAGGGGCGGAGCAGGCCGGAGAGCAGCTTCAGCGTGGTGGTCTTGCCGGCGCCGTTGCGGCCGAGCAGGCCGACGAACTCGCCCGGCTCGATGGTCAGGTCGAGGCTGTCCAGCGCTCGACGGGTCTCGCGGGTGCGGTGGAAGAGGCTCTTGACGGCCCCACCGAGGCCGGGCGACTGACGATGGAAGCGATAGTCCTTGGTCAGGCCTGAAGTCGTGATCACGGGCATGGTGACTCCTTTGCTGCACGTATATCTGCGGCGCCGGGAAGGGTTGCTGACTATGGCGGAAGATGTGCAGCCTGGAGGTGGCGCCCGTACGGACGCCGAACAACGAAGGTCCGGGCTGCGGACCTAGTTAGCTCGCCCGATCACGGGGCAGAGCATAGTTCAGGTCGCCCAGGAGTGCGGACCGATTTTCGTCGCTCGAGATCAGAGCGGCATCGACGCGCGGTCGTAGTCGAGCGGATCGATGCCGTCACGGCCGTAGATCAACTTCTCGAACGCGGCCCAGCCCTCGGCATCCACGTAGGTGGCCTCGGCCGCTGAGACCGGCAACAGCCAATCGATGTTGACGGCCAGGTCGCCGCTGCGGAACCGAGCGAACTCGGGTGAGAGGAAAGGAGGCCGGCCGAGATAGAGCGTGTTCATGCTGGACAGGTCGCCGAGGTGCGGGATGTTGCCGACGACCGTACCGATCTCGGGGAGTTCGCGCAGTGCCAGCACCATCCGGCCGTAGTCGCCGAGCACGTACGGCAGCACGGTGTGGCGCAGCCGCTCGGGAGCGACCATGATCAACTCGAGCCGGAAGTGCCCGTCGGCCGTCAGCGAGTCGAGGATGTAGTCGCTCAAACCCACCGTGGCGTAGACGACGGCGCCGTCGATCCGGCTCGGGGCGAACTCGACGACCTGGAAGCCGAACTCGGCGCCGGCCTGGTCGGTCGACCAGGCGGCGGAGACCGAGCCGAGGTGACGGGTCAGGTGGTGGTACAGCTGGTCGGCGAGCCCACCCACCGCCGACGCTGTTCCCCGTCCGCCTCGGCCCGGCCGGTCTGCCACCCGGTCGGCGACATTCGGGATCGTGGGGATCCCGGCCCCGGCGTGCCAGCCGGTCCCACGGCGCTGGCCGTCGTCGTGGGACCTGGTCCACCTGTGGTCACCGGCACGTCGGGGCGGCTCGGCGAGGCAGGTGCCCGATGTCGCGAAAACCCCTTCACCGCCACGAAAGGCGGGGTACTCCAGGGCTCGAAACATCGCAGTCCTCCTCCGTCGCGCTCGTACTGGGCGTTCATGAGGTGGACGGCGGAACCGGCGCGACTTTGACGCCGATCAAGGTGTGATGTGAATCACAACTTCACGCGTCGAGGAAGGCGGCAACGCGGGCGAGGTGACGGGCGTGCTGCTCGGAGCCGCCGCCCTCGTGACCGTTGTACGGCCAGACCGCGATGTCCTTCGGGCCGGCGTAGTGGTGGTATGCGGCGAACACGGTCGACGGCGGGCAGACCTGGTCCATCAGCCCGACCGAGAAGGTCGCCTCGGCACTGGCCCGGGCGGCCAGATTGACCGTGTCGAAGTACGCCAGCGTCGCGAACACCTGGTCGATCCGGTTCCGGTGCCCGGACAGGTAGCGGGCGATCTCGGCCCGCGAGCCGACGCCGCTGATCTCGGTGGCCCGGCGGAACAGGGCGAACGAGGGTACGTCGAGCAGGGCCAGCGCCAGGTCGGATCGAAGGCCGGCGACGGCCAGCCCGATCCCGCCGCCCTGGCTGCCGGCGGCGAGGACGACCTCCGCGTCGGCCCCGACCAGGTCCCGGGCCACGTCGACGAACCGGTACGCGTCGACGTAGACCCGGCGCAGGTAGAACCGGTCCCGGTCCTCGATGCCGCGGGTCAGGAACCCGGGCACCTCCCCGGTCGGGTCCGCACTCGTGCCGCTGGCTCCCGGGTCGCCGGTGCTGCCCGGGCTGTCCGAACCGCCGCCCTGGCCGCGGACGTCCATCACCAGCACGGAGACGCCGAGCGCGGCATAGGAGAGCCATTGGTGCGGGTAGCCGCGGCCGCCGTTGTAGCCGGGGTAGTGCAGCACGCAGGCCGGCCGGCCCCGTGGTGCGTCCGGCCGCAGCCACCAGCCCCGGATCCGGTGCCCGTCGAAACCGGCGAACTCCACGTCGTGCACGGTCAGACCGGCGAACGGCGCCGGCTCGGGCCGGGTGATCACGTCCAGCGGCCCGGACTGCTCGGTCAGCGTCGCGGACCAGAACGCGTCGAAGTCGCCCGGTTCGTCGCGCTCCGGCCGGTACTGCCGGAGTTGATCAAGCGGGAGGTCGAACAGCGGCACGGAGTCTCCTTCAGTTCAAGGGTTTCCCGGCGACGACGACCTGGTGCAGCCGGAGCGTCGGGTCGCCCGCCGCGAAGTCGAACAAGATCAGATCGGCCGGAGCGCCGGGCTCCAGCGTGCCCCGGCCGCCGGCCAACAGGCCGGGGTTGCCGGTGGCCAGCCGGAGCGCGTCGGTGAGCGACAGCCCGGCCAGCCGGACGGCACCGGCCACCCCGTGGGCCAGCGGCACCGCTGCGCCGGCCAGGTAGGTGTGGTTGGCGTCGCCGAGCCGGCCGTCGGCGGTCAGCACCACGTCGCCGCCGACCGGGGTCCGGTAGCGGCCCGGCGGCATCCCGGCCAGCGCGGCGGTGTCGGAGACCAGGTAGGCCCGGTCCAGCCCCTTGGCTCGCAGCATCGCGGTCAGCGTGGCGGCCGGCAGGTGGTGCCCGTCGGCGATGAAGCCGCAGCTGAGCCGGTCCTCGGCGAGCTGGGCCCAGAGGTAGTTCGGGTGCCGCGGCAGGTTGGCGTGGGCGCCGTTGCCGAGATGGGTGGACCAACGCGCGCCGGCGTCGACCGCCGCCGTGATCTGTTCGGGCGTCGCGTGGGTGTGGCCGATCGACACGGCCACGCCGCGGTCGACCACCGCGGCGATGTAATCGGTCACTCCGGGGAAGTGCGGTGAGACCGTGATCATCCGGATCGCGCCCTCGGCGGCCTGCTGCCAGGAGTCGAACTCGGTCAGGTCGGGCGGCCGTACGTGCTCGGCGGGATGGGCGCCGCGGGCGCCGTCCTGCTCGGAGATGTTGGGACCCTCGACATGGATCCCGGCGATCACGTGGGCGGCCAACGGGTCCTGCCGGCGGGCCTCGGTGATCGCACGTAGTGAACGCAGCATGGCGTCCGGCGCTTCCGTGATCACGGTGGCGAAGGTGGTCGTCGTACCCGCCCGGACCAGGGCGTTGATCATGGCGATGATCGCGTCGGCGGTCACGTCGGGACCGTTCGCGTCGTGGCCGCCGAAACCGTTGACCTGGATGTCGACCAGGCCCGGCGCGAGCCAGGGGAGTTCGACGTCTCCGGCGGCGCCCGCCTGCCGCACGTCGGTGATCCGTCCGTCCGCGTACCGCACCTCGATCGGCCGGCCACTGCCCGGGTCACGCCCGGTGAGCGACTGCTGCTGAGTCATGATCCCCGATCCTCGCATGCAACCGATTGCAGATCAACGCCGCGATTCCGGCCGGCTGGGTGTAGTGTCACTGAACGTCCGGCCTGCGAAGGGAGGTGCCGCGGTGAGCAAGGTGACAATCTACTCCATCGCCGAGGAGCTCAATGTCTCGGCCTCGACGGTGTCGCGCGCCTTCAGCCGGCCCGAACTGGTCAAGTCCGATGTGCGGGACCAGATCCTGGCGCTGGCCGAACGGCTCGGCTATCAGCCGAACAAGACCGCCCGGCGGCTGGTCACCGGAGTGACCGGGGCGATCGGCCTGTTCGTGCCCGACATCACCAACCCGTTCATGCCGCCGCTGGTCCGCGCGATCCAGCAGGCCGCCGTGGACCGGGACGCGTCGGTGCTGCTGGTCGACGCGGAGGAGGACAGCCGTGCCGAACTGGGCCTGATCACCCGGATCGCGGGCCAGGTGGACGGCATGATCATCGTGTCGCCGCGGTCGGCGAGTTCGGTGATCAAGCAGGCGGTGGGGCGCAAGCCGGCGGTGTTGATCAACCGGGTCATGGACGGTGTGCCGTCGGTGGTCTGCGACAACACCTCGGCCCTGCGGGAGGCCGGCGATCACCTGGTGAAGCTGGGCCACCGGACCATCGCCCTGCTCCGTGGGCCGTCGGCGTCCTGGGCGGCGCAGCGGCGGGCCGAGGCGGTCCGGACCTGGGCCCGGAAGGCCGACGTGACGCTGGTCGAGCTCGGCCCGTTCGAGGCGTCCTTCGACGGCGGCCGGGCCGGGGCCGAGGCCTTCGCCGAGTCCGCGGCGACCGCGGTGTTCGCCTTCGATGATCTTGCCGCCTGCGGAGTGGTCGCCGGGCTGGCCGACCGGGGCCTGAGGGTGCCCGAGCACCGGTCGGTGATCGGCTGCGACGACGTGCTGCTGGCCCGGGTGCTGACGCCCAGTCTGACCACGATCACCGCGCCGGTGGACGATCTCGGCACCACGGCGGTACGGATGCTGGAGGACGCCCTGGCCGGCAACGAGCCGGATCCGGTCCGGTTGCCCGGCGCCTTCGTGCCCCGGGACTCCACCGGACCCGCCACCGCCTGAGCCTCAGGCGCGGAGCGCGTCGGCCAGCCAGCGGCCGCAGCCGGCGACCACGTGGGCGGGCGCCGGGTGGCCGCGATCGTGCAGCAGCGTGCTCAGCCCGTACGGCTCCGGCCAGGCCGCCTTGGCTCGCTCGGCCAGCGGCAGATTGGCCGGCCCGTCGCTGTCGCCGCCACCGACCAGCAGGAACGGCCGCGGCGCGGCCAGCGCCAGCAGTTGATCATGATCGCGGTCCGGCCGGTGATCACCGTGGTACCAGGGCGCGTCCCAGTTCGAGTGATCAAGACCGAGTCCCGGCTCGTGGGCGACCGCGGCACCGATCCGCTCGTCCAGCGCGGCCAGGTGCAGGGCGAGTTTGCCGCCCAGCGAATGCCCGAAGACGCCGAGCCGTCCCGGGTCGACGCCGGCCACGCCGAGCCGGTCGGTGGCCCCGGGTTCGGTGATCTTGTCGAGGACCAGGCGCAGGTCCGCGATGCTGCGACCGAGTCCGGTGCCCGGCAGTCGTGTGGCGTGCCGGGCGGCCGGCGGCCCGTACCGGCCGGCCAGATCAAGGGGTGCGTCGTCGGCCGCCTCGACCTCGAACCACCACGGCACGGCCAGCACCGCGAGCCCGTACGCCAGCAGGGCGGAGCCGAAGGCCCGGGACGGCTGGTCCGGCGGTGCGGCCGGACGACGGCCGACCAGCCCGAACAGCGGCTCCACCTCGTAGAAGGGCATGATCACCAAGGGGTGCGGCCCGTCGCGGTCCGGCCGGACCAGCAGGCAGTCCAGATCGTCGCCGAAGCTGTGCAGGCGCAGCACCCGCCCGGTCCGGTCGCCGACCGGCCGCTCCGCGATCGCGGTCAGCGAGCCGTCCGGGTCGGGTTCGGCGCCGAGCCAGTCGATCCACCAGCGTCGGTCCGCTCCGGCCTGCGAGATCGCCATGGGCCAAGCCTGCCCGATCCTCGCCGCGGTCCGATCGGCGGGATGCGGGGTGCTCCGGCCCGGGTCAAGATCATTAGGCTGGAAGCTCGTCGCGCCCGGCGTCGGGGGCGACCCGATCCCTGGACGGTGATGCATCGTGCCGATGACGGTCGAGGTGCCGAGGTTCCGTGGCGACGGAGTGATCGAGTTCGCGTCGCACGAGTATCGCGACCCCGGGCCGGGCGAGGTGCTGGTCCGGATCGGGGCGAACGCGATCTGCGGCACCGATCGGCACGAGTACTTCCAGGGCAGCCCGATCGTGCCCGGCCACGAGGCCGCCGGGGTGGTCGCCGCGACCGGCTCCGGCGTCAGCCTCGCCCAGGGCACGCCAGGCGTGATCTTCCTGATGGACTACTGCGGCGACTGCCGCAGCTGCCGGGCCGGTGCGACCAACCAGTGCTTCGCCAAGCGCGGCGACGTCGGCCAGAACACCGACGGCGGCTACGGCCCGTACGCCATCGTGCACGAGACCAACTTCTTCCCGATCGACGCGGACCTGCCGCTCGCGACCGCGACCATGTTGCTCGACGTGATGGGCACCAGCGGGCACGCGCTCGGCCGCGCGGAACGGATCCGGGACGACATCGAGAGCGTGTACGTGGCCGGTGCCGGGCCGATCGGGCTCGGCCTGATCGTCATGGCGGTGATCAGGTACGGCAGCGGCTTCCCGATCTTCGTCAGTGAGCTGAACCCCTGGCGGCGTGACCTGGCCGCTTCGCTCGGCGCGACCGTGGTCGAGGACGAGGCGGCGCTGCGTGATCTTGGTCCGGACGTCGCGTTCGACTCCACCGGGAAGACCGCCGCGCGGCGGACGGCGCTGTCCGCGTTGAGCAAGCGCGGTGCGCTGGTCTGTGTCGGGCACGGGGAGGGCCTGGAGCTGAACGTCTCGGCGGACCTGATCGCGCCCGAGCGGGCCGTCCTCGGCAGCGAATACTTCCGGTACGACGAACTGCCCACCAACCTGGACCTGCTGCGGAAGCATCGGCACCTGGTCGAACGGGTGATCACCCATCGGTTCGACGTGTCCCGGATCGCCGAGGCGTTCGCGCTGTTCTGGACCGGCGAGACCGGCAAGGTCGTGATCACCCAGGAGTTCGACGCGTGACCGCCCCGCGGAACGTCGCCCCGCTGAAGGTCGCCGTGGTCGGCACCGGCGGCTGGGGCACTCAGCACGCCCGGATCTTCGCCGGCCGGCCGGACACCGAACTGGTCGGCGTGCTCGGCCGCGACCCCCGCCGGACCGCCGCCCGGGCCGCCGCCTTCGACACCCGGCCCTACACCGACCTGGCGGCGATGATCGACGCCGAGCGGCCGGACCTGATCACGGTGTGCCTGCCCAACGAAGATCACTACGACGTGACACTGCGGCTGATCGAGGCCGGCATCGCCCTGCTGGTGGAGAAGCCGCTGGTGTTCGAGCTGGACCAGGCCGACTTCCTGATCGAGAGCGCCGACCAGGCCGGCATCTTCTTCGCGATCAACTTCAACCACCGCTATGCCGAGCCGGTGGTCCGGGCCAAGGCGGCGCTGGACGCCGGCGAGCTGGGCGAACTGTCCTTCCTCAGTTGGAGATTCGGCGGCGAGCCGAACCTGGGCGCGTCGGCGCACGGCAACCTGATCGAGACCCAGTGCCACGGCTTCGATCTGCTGGAGCACCTGGGTGGCCCGATCACCTCGGTGATGGCGCGGTTCGGCCCCACGATCGACGGCGCGCACCGGACGGTCGCGTTGGCCCTGGAGTTCGCCGGCGGTGCCGTCGGCACGCTGCTCGGCAGCTACGGCTCCTCCTACGCGTACCCGGGCACGCAGGTGATCGAGCTCAACGGGGATCGCGGCCGGGCGCTGATCGAGGACACGGTCCGGCGGCTGACGATCTCCACGGCCGGCGACGAGGAGAGCCGGGTCTGGCAGGCCGGCTACTTCAACGACGAGGCGCGGTCCTTCCACACCACCTTCGACCGGCACGTCGACGCGGTGATCACCGCGCTCCGGGCCGGGGACCCTCCGCCGGTGCCGGCCCGGGCCGGTCGTCGGGCGCTGCGGCTGGCGCACGCCGCGATCGCGTCCGACCGCACCGGCCGCCGGGTCGAGGTGCCGACCGGCTCATGATCAGGAACTGAGCGCCCGGTCGATCTCGGCCAGCACGACGTCCTCGACCGCTGGGTCGAACAGGCCGGGCAGGCCGAAGTAGTACGGCGACTCGGCGGGCTCGTAGCCGCCTTCGGCCATGTGCCGGGCAGTGATCAGGTAGCCGGTCATCCCGTTCGTGTAGCCGAGCACGATGGCGCCGGAATCCGTGCGGTCCTTGGCATGGCGGCCGAACCGGGTGACCAGCTCGGCGGAGAAGCCGAGGAACCGGGTCGACTCGGTCAGCCGGAGGTCGGTCAGCTGTACGGTCACCGGGGCGACCAACCGGTCCGGCTCAGCCAGCATCAGCCGGGCCCATTCGGCGACGTGCCCGTCACCGGTCGCCAGGGCGCGCAGCTCGCCCGGCGTCCGGCGATCGGGGACCGGCACCTCGAACGGACGCTGGGTGACCGCCACCGCCGGCGTCTCGGGACGCCAGTCGCCGGTCCGGAGGAGCTCCTGCACGGCGTCGGCGAGCCGACCACCGAACGCCTCCACCTCGGCCTGTTCGGCCGCCGGGAATTCCGTACCCACATAGCGATCCGGGTTCACGTCGCCGCAGCAACCCTGCAGGTAGAGGGCGATCCCCGCGCCGCCGTCCTCGAGGGCCGACATCGCCGCGCCGGTGAAGTCGGACGTGATCGCGTTCGCGTGGTGCAGCACCGGATGGCAGGCGTGCTGGACCAGCAGCGCGACCGGTTCGCCGGCAGCGGACCGGAACCTGATCACGGTCGCCTCGTGATCGAGTTCGGTCAACGGATGGGCACCGGCGGTGCGGGCGTGCCGCCGGTCGACGCCGAGCGGGACCATGATCGACGACCGCTCCACCGTGACCGGCTGCTGGCCGGCCAGGGCCCGCTTCGCCGAGGCGAGGACGGTGTCCGTCAGCAGGTCGAGGAACCGGTCGTCCGGGACGCCGAGCGAGCCGAGGAAGCGCCGGCCGGCCTGCGGCCCGGAGTGGGTGTGGGTGGCGTGCAGGATCAGGTGATCGCGGTGGATGCCGTACGTCTCGTGGAAGCGGTCCTTGATCAGCTCCACGACGTCGTCGCCCCAGAACAGCAGGTCGGCCGAGACGAGCAGCACCGGATGATCATGGTCGGTGCCGAGGGCGAGGGTACGCAGCCGCAGCGGCGACAGGACCCGGTCGGCCGGCCCGTCCGCGGCCCGGGCGGCGAAGCCGGCCAGGGCGATCGGCAGCGGCAACGGCAGGTCGGTGCGGTCGGTTCCGATGGTGATCCGTGCGTTCACTGAGGGTCGCTTTCACTGTATGAGGGGGAGCTTCCCGCCCGGCAAGATGGTCACGCGACGACCCGGATCCGCTTCCGGGCCGACGTTATCGTAAGCCCCGGCTCCGCAACGGCCGGAGCCTGCCCGGCAACGGGCCTGCTCGACGGATGGAGACCGCGATGGTGGACACGGTGCTGCGGTTGGCGGTGGTCGGCGGGCGTCGCGGCCGGCACTTCGGGCGCGCGCTGGGCCGGCTGGCCGACCGGATCCGGCTCACCGCGGTGTGCGACCTGTCGACCGAGGTGCTGGACGCCTGGCGGGCCGAGTTCCCCGCGGCGAGGACGTACCAGAGCTTCGAGGACCTGCTCGCCGACGACCAGGTCGACGCGGTCTTCCTGGCCACCCCGCTGCCGTTGCACGCCGGCCAGGCGATCGCGGCGCTGGACGCGGGAAAGCACGTGCTCAGCGAGGTCACGGCCATCACCACCCTGGACGAGGGTGCGGCCCTGATCGACGCGGTCCGGCGCACCGGGCTGACGTACATGCTGGCCGAGAACTACTGCTTCATGCGGCCCAACCTGATGGTCGAGAACCTTGCCGCACAAGGGATCTTCGGCGAGGTGACCTACCTCGAGGGCGGCTATCTGCACGACTGTCGGCACCTGATGCACACGCCGACCGGCGAGCTCACCTGGCGCGGCCGGCTCCGGGTGGACACCAACTCCGTCTACTACCCGACCCACTCGCTCGGCCCGATCGCCCGCTGGCTCCGGGCCGCGAACGGCGCCGATGATCGTTTACTGTCGGTCTCGGCCTTCACCACGAGGAACGCCGCCGTCTCCGATCACTTCGCCGACCAGTTCGGCCATGATCATCCGGCCGCCGACCCGGGCTACTGGCGGCAGGGCGACTCGGGCACCGCGATGATCACGACCAGCTCCGGCGCGCTGATCTCGCTGCGGATCGACGCCGCCTCGCCGCGGCCGCACAACATGACCCACTACGCCCTGCAGGGACGGGCCGGGGCCTACCAGTCCGCCCGGCACGACGGCGAGGACCCCCTGGTCTGGCTGGCCCGCGACGCCGCCCCGGCCGAGGCCGGCACCGAGCCGGAACGGCACTGGACCTCCCTGTGGGACTACGCGGGCGAGTACGAGTCCGACCGCTGGCGGGACCGGATGGGCGTTGCCGCCGAGTCGGGTCACGGCGGCGGCGACTTCTTCGTCCTGGAGGAGTTCGCGGCCTCGATCAGCGAGGGTCGGGCACCCATGATCGATGTCCACGACGCCGTCCTGTGGAGTGCGGTGGTCCCACTCAGCGCGGAGTCCATCCGCCAGGGCGGAACTCCGGTGCAATTCCCGCCCCACCTCCGCTGACCGGTCACCGAAGCAGCCGTTTCGGCGGCGTGTCGCTGCAGTGGTGACCGGTCGGTGAAGGGGCACGGTAGACAGCGTTGGCGGAGGTTCGTGCGCAAGCCGCGGCGGGCGGGGCGTGTGTAGGTCTCCGGTGGGCGGCCTTTGTAGGTCTCCGGTGGGCGGGTGTGTGTAAGCCCGCGGTGGGCGGGCACAGTGCGCGGTGTTCGCGGTGGGCGGAGGTCCCATGTCGTGGGCCGGCTGGATCACGGCCTGGATTCGCGGCCCCGGAATTCGACCTCCAGCGCGACGGCCGAGCGCCCTCGCCGGCGTGTCAGGGGACGCAGTGATGACTGGTCGTCGAAGCTCGGGGCCGCCTCCTCTGCAGGCTGCAGCCATCCCTCCGCCCCGGACGTCGGATCGGCCGGCCCCGGAGCCCGCGTCACCGGGCCGGCCAGGCGTAGGCCGTGACCCCTCGGGCCGACCGGTCACCAGTGCAGCGACACGCCGGCAGAATGCCTGCTTTTGTGACCGGTCGGCGGGCTTTTCAGGGGGTGGCGATCAGCTCCTGGATCGGGCCTCGGTGGAGGGACCGGTAGACGCGGTCGCGGAGCAGGTTGGCCTCGGCGTCGGTGAGGGTGCGGTCGAGGGCCTGCCAGGTGAGCCGGATCAGGGCGTTGTGCTGACCAGGCCGGATCCGCAGCCGTTCGACGGCACCGGCCGGCAGAGCCGTCGCCGGGGTGTCGGTGACGACGGCGAGGTCGGCCAGTAGGTCCGCGTCGTCCCCGAGTTCGGCCCGGGCGAGATCGCCGAGCAGCTCCGGGTCGGGTGCCTCGTCGATCACGATCGAGATGTCCCGCCGGATCGCCGGCATCACCGAGACCGGGTGCCAGGGCTCCAGATCGCGGAGCTGTCGTACGGTCTCGGGATGACGGGACCGCAACAGCCGGATGTCGCCGATGCCCTTCCTGATCATGAGCGCGCGATCGAGCCCGAGCCCCAGGGCCAGGCCGGACCAGACGTCCGGATCAAGATCGGAACGGGTCAGCACGGTGCGCCCGGCCAGGCCGCACTCGGCCAGTTCGAGCCATTCGCCGTCGATGCTGACGTCGACCTGCAACCCGTGCGAGGTGTACGGGTGCACGGCGGGGATCACCCGCCATCGGGCCCCGGGCAGTACCGCGTTGACGACGGTCCGGGCCAGCCGGTGCAGATCGTCGACTCCGAGGCGAGGCCCGTTGCTCAGTCGCCACAGGTCGACCTGGTGCGGGGTCCCGACGTGGGTCCGATCGATCACGTCGCGCCGGTACACCAGGCCGGGCAGGGCCAGGATCCGATCATGACCGGGGGGCGCGTCACGCAGCCCGTCGAGCAGGCCGGGCACGCCCGCGCTGGTATGGCTGCGCAGCATCACCGACGGGCTGAGATGCCTTGAATAGCGGGAATCCCGGGTGATGTCGTCGCCCGCGTAGCCGAGCCGGTCGTAGTTGTCGGCCGTCGCGACCAGCGGCGGCAGCCGGTGCTCGACGACGGGCACACCGGCGTCCCGGCCGACCGCGTCGAGGATCTCCTTCAAGATCAACTGGAGGGAGTGCCGGCCGACCGCCGGATCGGTCAGATCGGGTACGGCGAGCGCGGCGGACAGTTCGGACGGCGAGAGATAGTGAAGCTGAGACATGGGAGTGGTCCTTCGCTGGAGGTCTGGAACAGGGGAGAGAACCCCTCGACCACTCCGGACCGGATCAGCGCAGCGTCAGCACGCCCCGGCCGGACTGCGGCCGAGGGCGGAGAAATCGCCGACTGTCGATCATGATCAAAACGATAACGCGGGCCGTTACCGATCCTCAAGTCGGTCGGGCCGCGGCGGTTTTTCACGTTGCGTGAAAAACCGCCGCTTTACCAGAGAAACAACCCAGGTAAAGCGGCAAGAAACGTGGTGCGGTGGGACGCGTGTGGCCTCAGGTGCCGCTGAAGTCCTTGACCAGGGCCTCGGCGGCGCGCTTCAGTTCCGCGGCGACGGCGGGCACCTCGTCGGTGGCGAACCGGCTGGCCGGGGCGGACAGGCTGATCGAGGCGGGCAGCCCGATGCCGGGCAGCGGCACGGCGACGCAGCGGCCCTCCTCCTCGTTCTCCTGGTCGTCGATGGCGTAGCCGAGCTCGCGGATCCGGTCCAGTTCGCTCAGGTACGCCCGCACGGAGGTGATCGTGGTACGGGTCCGGCGCGGCATCCCCTCGGCGGCGAGGATCGCCTTCACCCGGTCCACGTCCAGGGTCGAGGCGATCGCCTTGCCGAGCGCCGTGCAGTGGATCGGGTCCCGGTCGCCCGGCCGGGCCGCCAGCCGCACGCTCTTCGGGCTCTCCACGATCTCGATGTAGGAGACCCGGTTCCGGTCCAGGATGCCGAGGTTGATCGTCTCGGAGAACTGGTCCCGCAGCCGGTTCAGTTGCGGGCGCGCCCGATCGGCCAGGACGTTGAGCTGCTGCGACTGCAACGGCAGGAACGCGGCGCCGATCCGGAACAGTCCGGTCGGCTCGTCGCGGCGCACGTACCGCCGCTCCTCGAGCGTCGCCAGATAGCGGAAGGCGGAGCTCTTCGGGAACGCGGCCCGCTCCGCGACCTGGGTCAGCGTGAAACCCTCGGGGTTCTCCTGGATCAGGTCGAGGATGTCGCAGACCCGCTGGACGGCGCGGATCGAGTACGCGTTGGTCGAGGGCTGATCCATCTGCTGACACTCCAGTTCCGTCGGCGGGCACTCAGGTTAGCCTGGATCCGTGGACGGGCGCCGTAGCGAGCGGCGTCAGAGGGGTGCGCTGGCGGTGTCGCCGGCGCGAGGGTGGTCTGGTTGACCATTGAGTGTCGGCGACGCCGCCAGCGTGCCGCTCTGGCGTCGCGCAGTAGGCGACCGCCCACGGATCCAGGCTAGAGCCCTGCCGAGAACGTACTGGCCAGAAAGATGGATCCCTGCGCTACCAGCCGATCGGCGCGCCGCCGGTCTCCGCGCTCTGCTGGGCCAGCAGGGCGACCCGGGTCGCGAGCAGGCTCTCCTCGGTCGTCACGGCCGGCTCGGTGCCGGCGATGATCGCGTCGAAGAAGAACTGCATCGGCCGCAGCGGCGCCTCCAGTGGCTCGGTCCAGGTCGGCCGGTCGTGGGTGGCCACGGTCAGGGTCTCGTAGCCCCAGTCGATCTCGGCCGTGCCCTCGGACCCGCTCAGCCGCATCCGGTAGTGCCCGTGCAGTTCGGCCGCCTCCGGGGACAGCCAGTTCGCCTCGATGGTGGCGATCGCGGAGCCGGCCCGGAGCAGCAGCGCGACATGATCATCGAAGTCCGGATGATCGGCGCTGCGGACGTTGCCGGTCGCCGCCGAGACCGTACCGCTGGTGGCGCCGGTGAAGAACAGAGCAAGATCGACATCGTGCACCGGCAGGTCGCCCGCCGCGCCGCCGTACGCCGCCGAGTCGAAGAACCAGGCCGGCCGGTTGGACTGGGTGAGCTTGTGCGGGCCGGTGCTCGCGATCAGTGCCAGCTCACCGAGTACGCCCTCGTCGACCAGTCGCTTGGCCGCGACGGTCGCCGCCGAGAACCGCTTGGTGAACATCAGCCCGAGCCTGCGATCGCTGTCGGCGAAGGCCTTGGCGATCTGGTCCAGCTGCTCCAGGGTGGTGCAGAGCGGCTTGTCGGCGAAGACATGAGCGCCGGCCGCGAGCGCGGTCAGGACGGCCTCGCTGCGCTGCGCATAGATCCCGGAGACGACGGCGACATCGATCTTGTGCCGCTCCAGCAGCTCGGCGTGGCTGGCGTAGACGGGCGCCGAAACGCCGCCGAGGAAGCGTTCCCGCATGGCGGCGTCGGGCTCGCTCGCGGCGACCAGGGCGACGTCGTCGCGCCAGGCGATCTCCTCCAGCGCCTCGCCGATGTGCGGGTGGGCTGCGCCGAGTACGGCGACCTGAAGCATGGCTTCTCCTTGATCAGGAAAGTTCGTCGGGGTTCACGGCCCGGCCGGATTCGGCCGCGGCATAGATCGCACAGAGCAGTCGTACGGTGGCGACGGCGTCGTCGAGGTCCGGCTGATCTTGCGGATCGGAACCGAGCGCGTCGATCAGCTGCAGCCACTGCGTGACGTGGCCGGCGATGCCGATGTTCGCCGGGTCGGCGGCACCGCTCTTGACCTCCTCGCCGGCGGCGGGCGGGGGGAGCGGCACGTCCCAGCGGATCACCTCGCCCTGACCGAGCTCGATGCCGCCGGACGCGAACTGCAGGGTCACCGTCGCCGGGGTGCCGGGCGGGGTCGCGGTCGAGGTGCTGATCATGCCGAGCGCGCCGGACCGGAACGACAGCGTCGCCACCGTCGTGTCCTCGGCGTCGATGGCGTGGCCGAGCGTCGCGTACTGGGCGGTGACGGTGGCGACCGGGCCGGCCAGCCAGCGCAGCAGATCGATGTTGTGGACGCCCTGGTTCATCACCGAGCCGCCGCCGGCGGCCATCGAACCGCGCCACTCGACCGCCGCGTAGTAGTCGTCATCGCGCCACCAGTGCACCTGCGTCGCGGCCAGCCGCAAAGCGCCCAGCTCGCCACCGTCGATCAGTTGCTTGACGTGGGCGTACTCGGACTCGTAGTGGCGTTGCGCGACCATCCGGACGATCCGGCCCCGCTCCTGCGCGAGCTGCCGGATCCGTTCCGCCTCGGCGACGGCGAGGGTCAGCGGCTTCTCGACCAGGACGTGCTTGCCGGCCTCGAGCGCCGCGACGGTCAGCTCGCCGTGGGTCTGCGACGGCGCGGCGACGGCGATCACGGCCACGTCCGGGTGCTCGATCACGGCCTCCGCGGAGAGCTGCTCGGCGTCCGGCCAGCCCGCCTCGGCCGCCTTGGCCGGGCTGCCGCCGCTGTAGGCCACCAGGGAAACCGGCTGATCACCCGCTTCGGCGATCGCCGCGAGCGCCCGGGCATGGGTGACACCGATGCTGCCGAGGCCGATGATGCCGACGCCGAGGCGGTTCGCGGGGATCATGGGGCCCAAACCTATGCTCTTGCCGATCATGATGCAACCGATTGCAGGCCTGTCGGGTGACTGCTAGAGTTCCTCGAATCAGCGTTTCACCGCACGCACTCCCACCCGCCTCGCAGACATGGGTAGCTTCTCAATGACACGGAGTACGGAAACCACCCCCGGCCCCGACCGCGACTGGGCGACGAGGTTCGACCGGATCATGCCGTTCGGCTCCAGTACGTCCTCCAAGCGAGCCCGGCTGACTCCCGAGGAACCGACCGTGATCGTTCGCGGCGACGGCTGCCGCGTGGTCGACGACCAAGATCGCGAGTTCATCGACTTCCGCAACTCGCTCGGTCCTGTGACGCTCGGCTATCGGTACCCGGCAATCGACCAGGCCATCCGCGACCAGCTTGACCGGGGCATCGTCTTCGGGCACCCGCACCCGATCGAGTGCGAGGTGGCGGAGCGGTTCTGTGATCTTGTGCCGGGCATGGAACAGGCCCGCTTCCTGAAGACCGGCGGCGAGGCGATCGCGGCGGCGATCCGGATCGCCCGCGCGCACACCGGCCGGGAGCGGATCATCCAGGTCGGCTACAACGGCTGGCTGAACAGTCTCGGCGGCGGCGGGGTCGTGCTGCCCGGCCAGGCCGGCGCGGTGGCCGGCGTGCCGAAGGCGCTCAGCGAACTGCACCACCCGGCCGCCTGGAACGACGTCGCCGGCGTGGAACGAATCCTGGCCGAGCATCCGGGCCAGATCGCCGCGATCGTCGTCGCGGCCGACTACGCGGGCATCGGCGCCGGCTGGCGGTTCTACCCGGCCCTGCGCAAGCTCGCCGATGATCACGGAACGTTGTTGATCTTCGACGAGATCGTGACCGGATTCCGGATCGCGATCGGCGGGGTGACCGAGTACTTCGGGGTACGCCCCGACCTGGCCGTGTTCGGCAAGGGGATCGCCAACGGGATGCCGATCTCGGTGTATGCCGGCCGCCGCGATGTGATGGCGGCCTGCGGCCCGGGCGGCGCGGTGATCTCCTCCACCTTCGGCGGCGAGACGCTCTCGCTGGCCGCGGCCCGCGCCGCGATGGACGTCTACGTCGAGGACGACGTCGTCGGGTATCTGTGGCGGGAGGGCGAGCGCTTCTGGGGTCAGGTGGACCGGGTGCTCGCCGACCAGGGCGTGCCTATCACGATCAAGGGCTATTCGCCCTGCCCGGCGTTCGTCGCCGCGGACGATGCTCCGGCCGGTGTGCTGGACCGCTTCTTCCGAGCGGCCTACCGGCACGGCGTGTCCCTCTACACGATCTCGTACGTGAACTTCAGTCACCGCCCGGCCGACCTGGACGAGGCCCGGGACCGGCTGGCCCGGGCCGCCGCCGACGTGGCCGCCGAGCTCGCCGGTGCCCCGGTCGCGGAGGGCGCCCGATCATGATCATCGACGCGCACACCCACCTGACCGCCGGCGAGTCGGCCCTGACCGACGTCGCGGTCGCCGAGTGCGCCCGGCTCGGCGTGGACAAGATCGTCTGCTCGTCGATCGCCGGTTACCGGCACTACCCGGTCGACCAGCAGGTCAGCCGGGCCAACGACGCGCTGGTCGAGGTGATGCGGGCGCATCCGGACCTGGTGCTCGGCTACTGCTACGTCAATCCGCGGCACGGCAAGCCGGCGTTGGACGACCTGCGCCGTCGGGTCGAGGAGCAGGGCATGATCGGGATCAAGCTCTGGGTGGCCACCCGGTGCGACGATCCGCTGGTCGATCCGGTGATCGAGCAGGCGATCGCGTACCGGCTGCCGGTGCTGGTGCACGCCTGGCGGAAGACGGTCGGTCAGCTGTCGTACGAGTCGACGGCGGAGAACGTGGCGCGGCTCGGCCGGCGCTACCCGGAGGCTTCGATCATCATGGCCCATCTGGGCGGGCAGACCGAGAGTGCGATGAACGCGATCGCGCCGTACCCGAACATCCGCACCGACACCTCCGGCTCGCTGATCGGCGGTGCCGAGGTCGCGATCGCGGTGCAGCGCCTCGGCGCGGAGCGGGTGATCTTCGGGTCCGACCTGCACGGCGGTGATCTTGCGGTCAACATCGGCAAGATCCTCGCCGCCGAGTTGTCGCCGTCCGACCAGGCACTGGTGCTCGGCGGCAACATGGCGGCCCTGCTCGCGGAGGTACGGCGATGAGCACGCCCACGATCCCGGCCGGTGACCCGCTGGCGATCTTCGCCGCCCAGCGGGCCGTCGACCTGACGGCGTTCGTCGGCACCTGGCCGTGGCGCTTGCAGGCGACTGCCGACCCGGCCCGGCTGACCGGGTTCGCCGACCGGCTCGGCCTCGAAGGACTCTGCGTGAGTCACCTCGCCTCCGTGTTCGGGTTCGACACCAACGCCGGCAACGAGGCGCTCTGGCAGGCCGCGGCGGATGATCAACGGCTGTGGCCGTTCGTGATCATCAACCCGACCGAGCCCGGCTGGACCGAGGAACTGGAACGGGCGACGCGGAACGGGGCGCGCGGGATCCGGCTGGTGCCCGCCTATCAGGGCTTCGGGCTGTCCGGGCCGGCGGTCGCGGACCTCTTCGGGGCCGCCGACGATCTCGGACTGCCGGTGCAGGTCTGTGTCAACCTCGACGACGAGCGGGTCCGGCACCCGCGCTACGCGGTGGACTCGATCGACTCGTCGGCGATCGCCGAACTGATCCGCGCCAGGGCCGGTCGCCGGCTCGGGCTGAGTGGGATCAAGTACACCGACTGGCCGGAGATCGCGGCGCATCTCGATCATGGTCATGATCTCTCCCGGGTGCTGGTGGACCTCTGGTTCACCAACGGGCCGGTGGGCGCGCTCGGTGAGCTGTGCCGGAGCGGGCTGGACCGGTTGTTCGGCTTCGGCAGCTGCCATCCGGTGCAGGAGCTGGTCGCGACGGCGTACCAGCTGGGTGCCGCCGACCTGGACCAAGATCAACGAGCCCGGCTCAGCGGCGACAACGCCCGGCGCTGGTTCGACACGGAGGAGGAGTGACCCCGGTGCAGACCGTGCAGGCGTGGTTCCAGGCCGGCGACGGCGTGGTGGTGACGGAGGGCAAGCTCGACCAGCCCGGTCCGGACGAGGTGTTGATCGCGCCCGCGTTCAGCTACCTCAGCGCCGGCACCGAGTTGATGTCGCTGCGTTCCTACCGCTCCGCGGCGGCCGGCGAGCGACCTTCGGCGCAGCCCGGCTACAGCCAGGCGGGCACCGTGCTGGCTGTCGGCGAACGGGTCGACCGGATCGCCGTCGGGGACCGGGTGGTCGCGATCGGCGCCGGCGCCTACCACGCCTCACGCACCCTGGTGGCCCGCAATCTCGTGGTGCCGCTGCCGGACGAGGTGGACCTGGCCGACGCGGCGACGATGGCCATGTGCTGCTTCGCCCTGGAGGCGGTGCACAAGTCCGCGGCCCGGATCGGACAGTCGGTGGTCGTGTTCGGCGCCGGCATGATGGGGCAGTTGGCCGCGCGGCTGTACCGGATCGGCGGTGCCCGGGTGGCGATCGTGGACTCGGAGCCGTACCGGCTGTCGCTGGTGCCGTCCGGCATCGCGACCTTCACGACCGATGATCATGGTTGGGCCGGGCTGGCCGAGTGGGCGAAGCCGTACGGGATCGAGCATGCCTGCGTCGCGTTCGGCGGCGACGCCAGCGAGACCATAGAGCGGCTGAAGCTGATCATGGCGACCGCGCCGGACGGGGTGCCGCACGGCCGGGTCGTCTTCCCCGGCGGGGCCCGGGCGACGCTGCTGCTGGCCTCCAACCTCGGCAACATCGAGTTCCTCAGCTCGGCCAAGGCCGGTCCGGGCTACCGGGATCCGGTCTACGAGAGCGGTGCGGACTACCCGACCGTCTATGTCAGTTCCCCGGTCCGGCGCAACGTGGAGACACTGCTCGACCTGATCAGCCGGCCGGCGGACGATCCGGGCCGGCTCGACCTGACCGGCCTGATCACCCACCGGTTCCCGATCACCGAGGCCCCGGACGGCTACCGGCTGGTCGAGGAGTCGCCGGGCGAGGCGATGGCCGTCCTGTTCAGCTACCCGGATCCGGACTGAGGGAGACGACGATGGCGAGATTCCGGGATCGGGTCGTGATCATCACGGGCGGCGGTTCGGGAATCGGCGCCACGATGGCGGACCTGTTCGCCGCCGAGGGAGCCTCGGTGATCGCCTTCGACCGCGACGCAGCGGTCGCGGAGCGTCCCGGCGGCCGGGTCGTCGACGTCACCGACCGTGCCGCCGTCCGGGCGGCCGTCGCCGAGATCGAGGCCGATCTGGGCCGGGTCGACGTGTTGATCAACAACGCCGCGGTGGCCGCCGACACGCCGTTCCTGGAGCTGGCCGAGGAACAGTGGGACACCGAGGTGGCGGTCACGCTCAAGGGCAGTTTCCTGTGCAGCCAGGCTGTGCTGCCGGGGATGATCGCACGCCGTTCGGGCAGCATCGTCAACATCGGCTCGGTCAACGGCGCGCAGTATCTCGGCAACGAGGCCTACAGCGCGGCCAAGTCCGGCCTGCTCAGCCTCACCCGCAGCATCGCGGTCCGGTACGGGGCCGACAACGTCCGCTGCAACGCCATCCTGCCCGGCACGATCCGGACGCCGATCTGGGACGACCGGCTGGCCGCCGAGCCGGACCGGTTGGAGAAGGTGGCCCGCTGGTACCCGCTCGGCCGAGTGGGCGCGCCGGAGGACGTGGCCATGGCCGCGCTGTTCCTGGCGTCCGACGACGCCGCCTGGATCACCGGGGTGGCGCTGCCGGTGGACGGCGGTCTGCTGGCCGGAAATCTGCCGATGACCCGGGAGGTCGTTTCGGAATGATCATGGACCCGGATCGCTGGGGCATTGATCAACTTCGGGCGGAGATCGCCCGCCGTGGTGCATCCGCGGCCCGGGCCGGGGAACTCCCGGTCGACTACTACCGGATCGGCTACCGGCTGAGCTGGCTGTTGCCGATCACCGCCCGGCCGCAGGACTTCCCGGCACCGATCCCGGGTATTCCGATCTACCCATGGCTGGTCTGGATCGGCTGGGGCCTGGAGGAACGCTGGGCCGCCCTGCACAACGCGGGCGACACCGAGACGCTGGTCCAGGAACTGGCCGGCCTGGCCGGCTGGTCCAGCTTCGTCGACGACAGCGAGCAGGCCGGCCTGATCACCGCGTCGGTGGCGCTCTGGCTGACTCGTGGGCTCGACGTGACCTCCGGCCCGGACCGGGCCGCGCTGACCGGCATCGCCGATCGGCTGATCACGGAGTCGCTGCTGCCGCGCTACCGGCGGGAGCGCACCGAGCCGCCGGCGGACGACCTGCGCCGGCTGCAGAACATCCGGCTGATCCCGCTCTTCACGGCGGGCCGGCTGGCGGCGGTTCTTGATCATCCGGCGCTGCCCGAGATCGGTGAGCTCGCCGATCAGGCCGTGTCCTCGTGGGTACGGCTGCGTCGCGCCACCGGCTACACGGAGGGCGTCGGCTACGACGGCTATCTGATCGAGCACCTGCTGGAGTGGCTTGCCGTGGCACCCGATCCGGAGGCGATGGAGGAGATCCGGCAGGCGGCACTGGGCTGGCCGGCGACGGCGTTGCCGGGCCGGCCCGAGGTCCAGGTGCCGCTCGGCGACGTCGAACCCGAGATGACCCAGTGGCTGACCGTGATCGCGGCGGTGGCGGCCACCGAGCCCGGTCTTGCGGCCTGGTGCCGTACGGTGCCGTTGCGGGCGTTCCCGTCCGCCGCGCTGACCCGGATGCTCGCCTGGACCGAGCCCGATGCCGAGCCATCGGAACTCATGATCACCGGCGTCCGGCAGCCCGGCGCGGTGGCATTGCGGACGACCGGTCACGGTTCGGCCGGTGATGTGCTGGTCGCGGTGGCCACCCCGCGGGTCGAGGTCGGGCACCTCCATCACGACGCCGGTCACCTGGTCCTCGGCTGGCGCGGCCGGACCTGGATCTCCGATCCCGGCTATCAGCAGTACCGGGCCGGTGCGGAGCGGGACTTCACTCTTGATCATGGAGCGCACAACGCTCCGGTGATCGACGGCGCCGGCCAGACCCGGCGGGCCGCCGTCCTGACCGCGTTGTCGGCGACCGAGGCGGTCGTCGACCTCGGCGGCTGCTACCCCGAATCGCCCGGAGTGCTGCGCCGGACCGTCCGGCTGGACGAGGACAGGGTGCTCGTCCGGGACGACCTGGGCGGTGCGACCGAGGCGGTCACGCACTGGCTGGCCGCGGCCGATCTGCACTGGCAGTTCGTCGACGGCTGGGTCCGGCTCTCGGTCGATGATCAAGAAGAGGCGGTGTGGTTCGGCTGCTCGAGCACGGACCTGTCGCCCCGCTGGCTCGGCCGGCACCCGGGCAGTCGCGGCCAGCTCACGCTGACCGTACCGACGACGACGGAGCGGACCGACTGGGTGTTCGTCCTCGATCCGTCGGCCGGTTGGCAACCCCCATCGAAATCGATCTTGGAGAAGCGATCATGAACAAGGTGAGCAGAACCCTTGGCCGACGCGGCTTCCTGGCCGGCGTCTCGCTCGGCGCCGCGGCCACCGGATTCGCCCTGGCCGGCTGTTCCAGTCCGACCTCGGGCGGCCCGGGTGGGGGTGCGAACGCGGAGGCGGTGGCGCCGCCCACGCGGATTCCGTACACGGGAGTGAAACCCGACCTGCCGGAGGGCGACGGCGGCATCCCGGCCGGCTACTTCGCCTACCCGGCCGATCCGGTCGAGCGGGACGGCTTCCCGCTGTCGCTGTCGGCGCCGGTGACCACCCTGTTGCAGTCCGATCAGGTGATCGCCCAGCGCGACCGGAACTCCTGGTGGCAGGGGATCGAGAAGCAGTCCGGAGTCACGGTGGAGATCAACACCGTGACATCGACCGATTACCAGGCGAAGTTCCAGACCACCATCGCCGGCGGCCAGATCCCCGATCTGGTCCAGGTGATCAACGTCCCGGGCATGCCGGGGATGCTGGAGAAGTACTTCGCCGATCTCTCCGATCACCTGTCCGGCGACAAGATCAAGGACTATCCGGCCCTGGCGTCGATCCCGACGCTGGCCTGGCAGGTGCCGATGCAGAACGGTCGGATCTGGGGCGTCCCGCAGCCGCGGCCGCACGGCGGCCAGATCGCCAGCTACCGCAGCGATCTGTTCGAATCGTTCGGGATCACCGAACCGCCGGAACTGTCCGACGGCAAGGACTTCCTCGACCTGTGCCGGCAGCTGACCGATCCGAAGCGGTCCAAGTTCGCGATGGGTGCGCACCCGGCGGACTGGATGCTGCAGTCGATGCTGGAGATGATGGGCGGCCCGAACAACTGGTCCGAGGAGAACGGCGCGTTCACCCACGAGTACGAGTCGCCGATCATGAAGGACGCGCTGTCCGAGACCGGCAAGATGTATCAGGAGGGCCTGATCCATCCGGACGGGGTCGCGAACCCGTCGCAGAACTGGCCGTGGTGGATGGGCGGCACCACGTCGATCTACCTGCAGGACTTCTCGCAGTGGATGCGCTACGGCCGGCTCTATCCGCAGTGGCGGATCAACGTGCTCACCCTGCCCAAGTGGAGTGGCGGTGGCGCGGCGCAGAAGCACCTCGGCAACCCGGCGTACGGGGCCTGGTGCGGGATCAAGGCCGGCTCGGAGGACCGGGTCAAGGAACTGCTGACGTTCGTCGACTACATCGCCTCGCCGTTCGGCACCGCCGAGTATCTGACCGTGAACTTCGGCGCCGAGGGCACCGATCACACGTTGAAGGGGACCGACCCGATCCTCACCGAGAACGCGGCGATCAACTCACCGCAGGGTCTGCACTACTGCGGGTCCCAGCAGTACGGATCCCTTTACATGCCAGGGGATCCCGACCGGGTCAAGGCGATGCACGCCTACGCGAGCAAGATCCTCAAGGACGGCGTCCTGAACGCGGCCCTCGGTCTGTACTCGGAGGAGAGCGTGACCAAGGGCGCCGCGGCGACGGCCCGGATGAAGGACGCCCAGACCGAGATCATCGTCGGCCGCAAGCCGGTGTCCGGCTGGGACGACGCGGTCAAGCAGTGGAAGAGCGAGACCGGCGACGCCCAGCGCAAGGAACTCGAGGAGGGCTTCCAGCAGCGCGGGCCGCGCTGACTCCGGCCGGCCGATCAGCCGACCGGGTGATCAGCCGACCGGGAGATCACGACGGCGCAGCGCAGCCAGGCCGGCCATGATCAACACCAGTGACGCGCCGATCATGATCAGCAGCGGCAGCGGGGTGAAGGTGCCGCCGGGCAGCTCCGGTACGTACTCGAACACCGACAGCCGGGACACCCAGTGGCCCGGTGCGAGCTCGCCGGTGATCCAGCCGAAGAACAGGCTGATCCCGGCGAGCGCGTACGTGATCACGGCCAGCCGCGGCCGCCAGCCGAACAGCGCGAACGCGATCGCGGTGAACAGCCAGACCAGTGGCAGGTAGACGAGCGAACCGGGCAGCACCCGGGCCAGGTCCTCGCCGAGCCGTCCGGTGATCAGGCCGAGGCCGAGGCCGTGGAACAGCCCGCCCGCGACGATGCCGACGGTTCCGTTGAGCAGTGCCAGCACCAGGTGTCCGGTGGCCCAGCGAAGCCGGTCGACGGGCGCGGCGAGCAGGAGTTCGGCCCGCCCGTCGCGCTCCTCGACCCGGAGCCGCAGCACCGCGTTGACGGCACTGCAGGCGGCGACGACACCGGCGAGCATCATCATCCCGACGACGTACTGGTCGATCACGCTGCCCGGCCCGCCGATCCGGGCGACGGCCTGACGGCCGGCCTCGCTGCGGTCCAGCAGTTCGGCGATGCTGAGCCCGATCACCCCGGTGAGCAGGCCGACCAGGGCGAAGCCGGCGGCCCAGCTGGCCAGGCCGCCGCGGTGCAGCCGCCAGGCCAGCGTCAGCGGCGACCTGAGCGATGCCGGAGCGGTGGCGGGTCCGGGCCGCGGCCGGATCACGCCGCTGCCGAGATCACGGCGGCCGGACACCCACAACGCCGCGGCGACGACCAGCCCGATGATCACGGCGACGACGGCGACCACCCACCAGCGTTCGCCGCTGAACGGGTACAGCTGGCCGGCCCAGGAGATGGGGGAGACCCAGGACAGCCAGCCGAGGCTGCCGCCGGTCTGGGCGCTCACGTCGCCGACTCCGCGGATCAGGAAGGCCACGGAGATGATCACCACGCCGATCACCCGGGCGGTGCCGGCCTCGGTGGTGAGCTGCGCGACCAGGCCGCCGATCGCTGCGAACGTGCAGCCGACCAGGGTCAGTCCGAGCCCGTACGCCAGCGAGCCGGCGACCGGCAGGCCCGAGACGGCCAGCGCGGCGGTCGAGCCGAGACCGACCAGCAGGCTCACGGCGCCGTACTCGATCATGGCCGCAGTCAGCGCGGCGTGCCGGCCGACCCGGGTGGCCGCGACCAGCTCGCGCCGGCCGGCCGCCTCCTCGGACCGGGTGTGTCGCATGATCAACAACAGCACGATCACGGCGACGATCACCGGCATGAAGCCGGACCTCCAGGTGACCAGCTCGCCCAGGCTGGAACCGCGCAGCACCCCGTATGTGACGCAGAACGCGGCGTTGTGCACGCTCGTCTCGGCATAGGCCTGGCGGGCCTCGGGGGTCGGCGCGGTGGCCGTGAAGGCCGCCACGAAGACGAGCTGCACCAGACCCGGGAAGACCGCGATCCCGGGCAGGAACCAGCGGTCCCGGCGTAGGAAGAGCCGCATCATCGCCCCGGTGCCGGTGAAGGTGCGGTTCACCGGGCACCGGACCCGGTCGGCACCCGCTCGGCGTTCCGCGCGGACGACTCGTAGTGGCGGAGGAAGAGCTGTTCCAAGGTCGGCGGCTGGCTGATCAGCCCGCGGACACCGACCTCGACCAGGAGGCCGAGCACCGCGTCCAGCTGCTCGGGATCGACGTCGAACCTGATCTTGGTCCCGTCCGCCTCCAGCCCGTGCACGCCCGGCAGGTTCGCCAGGGACGGTGCCGGGCCGGCCAGTTCGGCCTGGATCGAGGTCCGGGTCAGGTGTCGCAGCTGATCAAGGGTGCCGGACTCGACGGTGCGGCCGTCCCGGATGATCGTCACCCGGTCGCAGAGCGCCTCGACCTCGGACAGGATGTGGCTGGACAGCAGCACCGTGGTGCCGGACCGTTCGTGCAGTTCGGCGACGACCTCCCGGAAGACCGCCTCCATCAGCGGATCGAGGCCCGACGTCGGTTCGTCCAAGATCAACAACTCGGCGTCCGCGGACAGCGCCGCGATCAGGGCGACCTTCTGCCGGTTGCCCTTGGAATAGGTCCGGCTGCGCTTGCGCGGATCCAGCTCGAACCGCTCGATCAACTCGTCCCGGCGCTGCCGGTCCTGGCCGCCGCGGAGCCTGGCCAGCAGGTCGATCACCTCGCCGCCGGTGAGGTTGGGCCAGAGGGTGACATCGCCCGGCACGTAGCTCAATCGCCGGTGCAGGTCGGTGGCCTCGGTCCAGGGATCGCCGCCCAGCAAGGAGATCCGGCCGCCGTCGGGCCTGATCATGCCGAGCAGGATGCGGATGGTGGTCGTCTTCCCGGCTCCGTTCGGGCCGAGGAAGCCGTGGATCTCGCCGTGCGTGACGCTGAGGTCGAACCGGTCCAGAGCCCGGTTGGCGCCGAAGTTCTTGATCAACCCGGACACCGTGATGGCGTCGGTCATCGAGTTCTCCTTGGGAGTGGTTGGTGATCGGTGCCGGCCGCCATCGTGTCGAGCGAGTCGTGGATCCGCTCGGCCTCGGGCCGGGTGAGGATGGGATGCGAGTAGAGGTCGACCAGGGACCGCATCAGCAGCAGTTCGCCCTCGGGCGATTCCGGGTCGACGCCGAAGCTGCGCGCGAGATGCGGGCGAAGCAGGGCGACCGAGAGGCTCATCGCGGTCAGCAACGCGGCCCGGGCGGTCGCGGGCGTGCGCGGCGGGTCCTCGTCGGCCGCGTCGGTCGCGGTCAGCCACTCGGTCGAGAGGGCCGCCATGTGATCGAAGATCGCACTCGGTCCTCCGTCGGTCAGGCTGCGGACCAGGTAACTCTGATAGCGGCGCAGCTCGGCCGCCGGGTTGATCGGACCGGCCGCCGGGAAGGCGTGCGCCTGCTCGTTCAGTCGCCCGATGATCTTGGTCAGATGGTCGTCGCAGGCCTCCCGCAGCGCCTGCTTGGACCCGAAGTGGTGCCGGACCAGTCCCGACGAAACCCCTGCCGCCGTGGCGATCCCGCGGATCGTCGCCCGGTCGAACCCGTGCTCGCCGAACTGCTGGATCGCGGCCTCCCTGATCCGCGCGCGGGCGGTCAGGTCCTCCGGGTCGGAAACGCTCGTCATCACTACCTCCACCGCGAGCGTACTACTCACGCGAGTTGTTTACTACACGTGCGTGTAGTGATGTGGGTCTCCGGGATTCGAGGCGAGTCTCAGCGGGACGCCGGCTCGACTCGGGCAGCCCACTGACCGCCGGAGTCGTGCCAAGGATGGGTCCGGACGAACCCGAGCGCGGTGAGCTCGACGTCGGCCGCATCACCGTCCCACTCGGCCATCGTCGTCGCGGATTGCGCGATCACGCCTCGCGTTTCCAGCTCCACGACGCTGACGCCCGCGTGGAGGCCGAGAGCACCGTTCGCGGGCACCGCGAGGGCCACGTAAGCCGGCCCGACCGCGCTCCCTGCTGCCGACCGCCGGCTCGAACGCACCGAGCTCCTTCCGTCCTGCTCCGGTTGCGGACGCCGTCAAGACGCGCAGCGACCTGCGCCGGCCCGCGGAACGATCATGGTCGGAGCCAGCGGCGCGGACCAGTGACTCCTGTCACGATCCATTGCCGGATGAGCCCAGGCCGGAGTCGCGGGGCCGGTCAGCGGACCAGGCGGTCCCGGACTCGTCTCGGCGCCCGCAGGCCGACCTCGATCTGGCGCGGCTTGAGTTCGGTCAGCCGGCAGTACTCGACGACCAGGCTCATCCGGGGGAAGGTGTTGACGATCAGCTGGTCGGGTGCGATCCGGTCCAGCAGGGCGGCGGCGCGGCCGTGGCCGGGATGGAAGGCCGCCGTGCCGCCCACGTCGGCGGCGTGGAGTTCGGACACCTTGCGCTTCAGCCGATCGAAAGCGAACAGGGTGATCACGATCGAGACCACCGTAGGCACGATGATCACGATCAGGACGGTCTCACCGACCGACCGGTCGATCGCCTCCACCGCCCGGTACGTCCAGCGCCCGATCACGTAGATCAACAACAGGGAGAGCAGGCCCCAGTAGAACGAGTAGCGCAGGCAGATCCGGCCGTGCAGGTTCAGCGGTTCCTTGCTGTAGTCCCAGAAGACGGTGTTGAAGGCCTTCTCCATGACGAAGCTCGCCACATATTCCAGCACGCTGCCGACCAGCATCCCGACGAAGAACAAGATCAACGGCTCCTGCACGTACGGCAGCAGGAAGAGCGTGATCAACACGCCGCCGAGCCCGTAGATCGGGCTCAGCGGGAGGTAGAGCAGGCCGCGCCGGGACTCGATCACCCCGTCCTGCGCGATCGCGTACAGCATCTCGACGATGACGCCGAGCACGCTGAAGATGAAGAAGAACCACAGGATGAAATACAGCTCAGCCCCGAGAATCGTCAGCGTGAACATGGCTCGAACCCTAGCCATCCGCCGACCGGCCGCCGCCGCGACGCGCGCAGGGCCGGGTGGTCGCTCACCGACTCGTCACGAACGCTTGAACTGGACCGCCGGACGCCATCACCACGTTGAACCGGCTGAACTGAAGAGCCATCGCGACAGCGCGAACGCCGAGGCGGCGAGCTCCCGTGGCTTGCTGCGGCACCGCCGCCCACCCCGCCGACAGGTCACTTCCGCAGCGACACGCCGCAGAAAGCGCTGCTTTGGTGACCGGTCGGCGGAAAGGGGGTGGGGTCAGGCGAGCCAGGTGTCCAGGTGCTCGGCGACGAAGGTGTCATCGCGCAGCTGGGGGTAGGCGGCCCAGATCCGGTCGATCTCCTCGAGCTGGCCGGGGCTGAGCACCTCGCCTGGCTCCAGGCACCAGAGGCCCTGCAGCAGGCCCTGGCGGCGGAGGATTTCGTGGATGCCGGGGAGGCAGCCGTGGAACTGGTTCGCGGCGTCGAAGATCGCCGCGTTCGCGTCGGTCAGCGGGCCGTCGACGGCGAGCACACGATTCAGTGCCTCGGTGTCGCCGGCCTTGGCCAGCTTGCTGTCCTCGAGCAGCTTGACGGCTTCGGCGGTCCAGAGCGACCACTGGCCGAGCAGTCCGCCGACGAACTCGAGCCGCCGGCCACCCGGCAGCGGGAAGTGCATCAGCAGGTCGCCGGCGATGTGATCGTCGTTGCCGGTGTAGAGCGCGATGTCCAGGGCGCGGTCGGACTCGGCGATGCCGGTCAGTACGTCCAGCGTCGCGTACCGGTCGAACGGGGCGATCTTGATCCCGATCAGGTTCTCGATCTCCGCCATCCCGGTCCAGAACCGGCGCGGCAGCGGTCGGCCGCCGACGCTCGGCTGCAGGTAGAACCCGATCAGCGGCAGCACCTCGGACACGGCGCGGGCCCGCTCCAGCAGCTGGTCCAGATCAAGATCACCGGCGCCGTACGGTGCCAGTAGTACCGCGTCGTAACCGAGCTCCGCGGCCAGCTGGGTCTCGGCGACGGCCTGCTCGGTCGGGCCGCAGGCGCCGGCGACCAGGACCGCGTCCTCGTCGCCGGACTCCTTGACCACATCCGCGGCGAGCGACAGCACCGGCTTCAGCAGGTGGTTGTGCTCGAAGTGGATCCCGAACTGGGTGCTGTGCACTCCGACCGCGATGCCGCCGGCGCCCGCCGCCAGGTAGTAGCGGGACAGCGCGCGCTGCCGCCGCTCGTCCAGTTGCAGGTTCTCGGTCAGCGCCAATGGCTGCGCCGGGATTACGGTCCCAGCGGCGAATCGGCGCAGTGCCGGGGAGGTGTAGGGGGCACTCATCAGAACTTCCCGTCCCTCGTCTCGAAGTGCGTCGGCTTGCCCAGCATCGCGCCGCCCGCGGCCACCCAGTCCGCGGTCCACTCGATCACTTGATCAAGAGGCACGTTCGGGTAACCGAACAGGCGGTGGCACTTGGTCGCGTCGGAGAGCAGGGCGGTGTCCGCCTCGCTTCCCGTGTACGTCACCTCGAGACCCATCCTGGCGGCCAGTTTCGCTGCCGCACGGCGGATCGAGAGGGTCTCCGGCCCGGTCAGGTTCAGGATGAACGGTGACGTGTCGGCGTGGTGCAGCGAGCGCAGGATCACCTCGTTGCAGTAGCCCTGCCAGACCACGTTGGCGAACCCGGTGGTCAGGTCGACCGGCTCACCGTTCTTGATCTTGGTGGCCAGATCGACCAGCACCCCGTACTGCAACTCCACCGCGTAGTTCAACCTGATCAAGGCGAGCTTGGTCTGGTTGGTCTTGGCGAAGTGGGTCAGGATGCGTTCCCGGCCGAGGCACGACATGGCGTAGTCCCCGACCGGCCCGACCGGGTCGTCCTCGGTGCTGCCGCCCGAGGTGACGGGGGACAGCGGGTACACGTTGCCGGTGGACAGGGCGACGATCTTGGCCGCCGAGTACCGCTCGGCGACCCGGCCGGGCAGGTAGGTGTTGGTCGCCCAGGTCGCGGATTCGTTGCCCTGGGTGCCGAACTTGGAGCCGACCAGGAAGATCACGTTCTCCGCATCGGGGAGCGTGGCCAGCGCCTGGTCGTCGGTGATGTCGGCGCGGATGACCCCGGCGCCGGCCCGTTCCAGCCGGTCGGCGAGCTCGCCGCGGCTGAACCGGGACACCGCATGCACCTTGGCCCCGGTGCCTGCCGCGGCGATCCCGCGGCAGGCGAGTTCGATCAAGCTCGGTCCGAGCTTTCCTGCGGCGCCGAGGACGACGATGTCACCCCGCAGACGGCTGAGGTCAGCGACGAGATCATCGCCGGGTTCGCTCAGCGCGTGGTCGAGTTCGGCAAGAGTCTTCACGCAACTCCCTTTCAGATAGGGCGAACGGCTCAACTGGACTTCAGGGCGTCACCGGCCCCGACGACCTTGGTGATGGCGTCGGCGACGGCGTGGATCTGCTCGGTGCTGCCGAGCATGATCGTCTGCGGGAACCAGATGGTGTCGGTGCAGACCAGGTCGGAGACCGGGCACTCGGCCTGCGGGTACGGCTGCCCGAGTCGCTCGGCCAGCGCCGTGGACTCGGCGAGCAGGGCCTCGTTGCGGTGCAGCGGTACGTAACCGCCGGAGGCACCGACGACGCCCTCGGCGTTCAGGGCCTTGGCGGCCGCGTCGCGCAGCCCGGCCTTGCCGAGATCGGGTACCCGGAACATGAACAGGTGCCGGCCGTGGGCGGTCATCTCGGCGGGCTCGCGGTCCACCTCGACGCCCTCGACGTCGGCCAGCAGCTGGGTGAGCAGCTTGGCGTTCTCGTCGCGCACCTTCTGCTGCTCGGGCAGCCGGGTCAGCTGGCCGCGGAGCAGGGCGCCCTGGAACTCGGTCAGCCGCAGGTTGTAGCCGACCGACGCGTGCTCGTACCAGCCGCCGCCGCGGACCCGGCCGACATTGACCAGGGAGTAGACGCCGGAGGCGAGCCGCTCGTCGTCGGTGAGGACGATGCCGCCCTCACCGGCCGTGATGTTCTTGCTGGACTGGAAGCTGAAGGTGCCGAGGTGGCCGATCGCACCGACCGGCCGGCCGCGCCAGGCGGCGCCGGTGGCCTGCGCCGCGTCCTCGATCAAGGTCAGGCCGCGGGTCTCGGCGATGTGGTTGAGGGCGTCCAGGTTGGCCACCGAACCGGCCAGATGGACCGCGATGATCGCCTTGGTCCGCGGGGTGATGGCCCGCTCGACCGACGCCGGGTCGATCAGGTGGGTGTCCGGCTCGACGTCGGCGAACGTCGGCACCGCGCCGACGAACAGGGCGGCCGAGGCGGTCGCGATGAAGGTGTACGGCGGCACGATCACCTCGTCGCCGACGCCGACCCCCGCGGCGCGCAGCGCGGCCGCGATGGCCAGCGTGCCGTTGGTCAGGGCGACGCCGTACTTGGCGCCGTGCGCAGCGGCGAACTCCGACTCGAAGGTCGAGACGATCTCGCCGTGGGTGCTGCCCCACTTGCCGGACTCGAGCACTCCGAGCAGGGCCTGGGCGTCGGCCTCGGAATGCTGCGGCCAGGACGGGAACGCGGGCAGGCCCTCGAGCGCGGGGCGCCCGCCCTCCACGGCCAAACCTCCATCGGCTCGCGCAGTCGTGTTGGTCACGTCGTCACCTCTCTGAGACTTCCTTACGTGCGTCTCGACTCTCGATCCGCAAGCTGCGGGTAGTTTCGGCGCGCAGTATTTTGCATTAGATTAGCGCCTAAATTACCAAGCGTCGAGGTAGGACTCAGCGATGACCACTACAGAACCCGCCGGCCCGATCCGCACCACGCCCTTTCCGACCGTCAACGACCTGTCCGGTCGTCGGATCGGCGCAGAGGAACTCGAGGCCGTCACCCGCGTGATCAACAGCGGTCAATTGAACAGTACGGTCGGCGGCGAGACGCGGGCCTGGGAACAGGAGTTCGGCGCGTACTGCGGGGTGGAGCACGTCGTAGCCTGCTCCTCCGGTACGTCAGCGCTGCACCTCGCCGTCGCGGCGGTGAACCCGGGCCCGGGCGACGAGATCATCACCACCGGCCTCTCCGACGCCGGCACGGTGCTGCCGATCGTCATGCAGAACGCGATCCCGGTGTTCGCCGATGTCGATCAGCACACCGGCATCCTCGACCCGGCCTCGGTCGAGGCGGCGATCACCGACCGGACCAAGGCGATCATCGTCGTGCACCTGTTCGGCGTACCCGCTCCGGTCGAGGAGCTGCGCGCGATCGCCGACCGGCACGGCGTGATCTTGATCGAGGACTGTGCGCAGGCGTACGGGACGCTGACCGCCTCGGGTGCGCGGGCCGGCACTGTGGGCCATCTGGGCTGCTTCAGCCTGCAGCAGTCCAAGCACATCACCGCCGGCGACGGCGGCATGGTGATCAGCAAGAACGAGCCGGAACTCATCCGCCGGGCCCGGCTGTTCGCCGACAAGGCCTGGCCGCGCGACACGAACGAGCGGACCCACCTGTTCCTCAGCCTGAACTACCGGATGACCGAACTGCAGGCCGCGGTGGCCCGGGCCCAGCTGCCGAAGCTGGACGGAATCGTCAAGGACCGCAGGGATCGGGCAATCCAGCTCACCGAGGCGATCGCCGACCTGCCCGGCCTGCGCGCCGCGCCGGTCGAGGGTTCCAGCTACTGGCAGTTCCCGCTCTTCATCGATCCGGAGTTGGCCGGCGGCGACGGGCATCCGTACGCGAAAGTGCTCGGTGAGAACGGCGTCGGAGCCGGCCCCGGCTACATCCAGCGGCCGCTGTACCTCAACCCGGTGCTCAGCGAGGCGAAGACGTACGGGGACTCGGGCTTCCCGCTGGCCGAGGTCCGTGATCGTTACGCCGAGGGGCTGTGCCCGGTGACCGAGTCCTTGATCAGCGGCCGGCTGCTGGTGATCGGCTGGAACGAGAACTACACCGTGGCCGACGTCGACGACATCGCCGCCGCGCTGCGCCTGGCCAGCAAGCAGGTCGCCGGCTGAGGCGTCGATCATGACCGCGCGTTCTGAGCCCGTCGGTGGGCCGTACCGGGTCGGCATCGCGACGGCGGACATCACGCCGCCGGTCGGCGCCCCGCTGGCCGGCTTCGCCGCTCGCGCTCAGCACACCAGCACCGGAGTCGATCACCCGCTGCGTGCCGTGGTGACGGTGATCGACGACGGCCGGACCGACCTGCTGGTGGTCGCCCTGGAGTGGCTCGGCTGCTACGACCAGGCGCCCCGGCTGCGGCGCGTGCTGGCCGAGCGGACCGGGATCGCCGAGCAGCGGATCCTGCTCAACGCCTCGCACACCCATTGCGGGCCGGCGATCCGGGAGGCCGACTACGCCGAGCACGGCTGGATCGACGAGGACTACCTCGAGTCGGCGATCCAGAAGATCGCCGGCGCGGCCGGGATCGCGGCCCGGCATCGCTATCCGGCCGTGCTGCGCTGGGGCGTCGGGACGTGCTCGATCGCGATGAACCGGCGCCGTCCGGACCCGGAGCGGCCGGGCCGGGTGTTCGACGCGATGCTGCCGAACCCGGACGGCCTCACCGATCATGAGGTCGGCGTGATCACCGTCGAGTCCGCCGACGACGGGATGCTCCGTGGGATCATGATCAACTACGCCTGCCATCCGACGTCCCGGAGCGGGCTGCGGATCGGCGGTGACTACGTCGGGTACGCCTACGACCGGCTGGAGCAGGCGTTCCCGTTCGCGCAACCGCTGTTCCTGCAGGGCTGCGCCGGTGATCAGAAGCCGCGGCCGCACCAGGCCGGGGCGGAGGTGTTCGGTACCCGTACCGTCGATCAGGTACGGGAACTGGGCGACGAACTGGGCGACGCCGTGGAGGCCGTGATCCGGTCCGGGCTGACCCCGGTCACCGGGCCGATCACGGTCGGCTCCGGGATCGAGGTCCTGCGTACCGAGCCGGTCGACCGGGCGAGGCTGGAGGCCGAGCGGGACCGGCCGTCGGCCCCGTTCCGGCGGTCCTGGGCCGAGGTCCTGCTGGACCGGCTGGATCGCGGCGTACCGGACCTGGACCGGGTGCCGTTCGAGGTCCAGACGGTGGCCTTCGGCGATTCCGTGGCCATGATCGCGATGGCTGGTGAGATGACCGTCGAGCACGGGCTGCGGCTGAAACGTGATCATGGTGAGCGGTTCGGCGCGGTGTTCCCGCTCGGCTACGCCAACGGGATGGTCGGCTATGTCCCGGTCGCGCGGCAGTTCGAGGAGTACGGGTACGAGGTGCTCGACTCCAACCAGCGGCACTTCCGGACCGGGCGCTATCTGCCCGGCACCGAGGACCAACTCCATGATCGAATCAGCCGACTGCTGGCTCCAGCCGCTCAAGGTAACGCTCGATCGTCTGACTGAATAGGCCGGCGTCGAACACCGCCTGGTGCGCGTCCTGGCCGCGCCAGGCGGTGATCTTCGTGTCCGTCCAGCGCCGGCGGACCGCCGCCCAGTCCTGGATCGCCACGGCGGCGAAGACCCGGCAGAGCCCGAGAGCCAGTTCGCGGTGAAAGCCGAGGGCTCGCCAGGAGGCCGCCCAGACCGGATGATCGAGATCGCGATGATCGTCGATCACGGCACCGAACGCGCTGAGCCGATCGATGGTCCCGGAGATCTCGGCGGGGTCGAGGGCCGGCCGGTGGAGCAGCCGGTGATCGAGGTTCCAGCCCAGGAAGTCCGCCGAGAGCTGCTCCAGGTGGCGCCGGACGACGGCGGCGTCCGGGCCGTACGCCGCGGCCAGGTGATCAGCCAGTTCGGCATCGATCTCGATCTCGGGATTCCACAGGGTTCGGGCCATGATCGTCAGAGCGAACCCGTGCGGCAGGAAGACCCGCTGCGACTGACAGCTGATCAACCCGTCCAGACCCAGCGCCGGGAAGGCCCGGATGTCGTCGGCGAGGACCCGGGCGGTGATCAACTGGCCCGGATCGAACCAGTGCTGCCACATCAGGTGGTAGTCGAAGTCGAACGAGGACCCGGTGAAGACCTGTTGCCAGGCGCGCAGCAGGGCCAGGTGATCGGCTCGGCTGTGCGGAGCCTCGGTTGCGTTGCCCTGGTACGGCGGCAGGGTGCCGGGCTCCGCGTCGGCCAGCGAGCGTCGATGATCACGGCGGATCGGCGCGAACATGAACACGAACCGGTCCGGGTCGTCGATCGTCGCGGACAGGGGCGGCCAGAGCAGCTGGTGGTAGGCGAGGAACGCGATCTTGGTCGGCGTGCCGGCCTCGGTGAGCCGGGCGGCCACCTCGTTGAGCACCAGGACGTACCAGTCGGCGGGCCGTCGCTGCGAGCAGTCCCGGCACTCGCAGTGGTTGGCGGTGCCGTCGGAGAGCCAGACGTGCAGCACGTCGATCTCAGGATGGGCGGCGGCGTGGTCGGCGATCAACCGGGCCATCGCGGCCCGCGCCTCCGGCCGCGCGTAGCAGAGCTCGGTGTTCAGCGGGATGCCCTGCCAAAGACCCCGGACCCCGCCGACCTCGGCCACCAGGTCACGCCGGAACTCGGCGCCCTCGACCGCGTTCCAGCCGTCGGCGGCGACCCCGATCACGCCTGACGTCCAACCGTGGCCCACGGCGTGGTGGCTCAGTCCGCGACGCTCGATCTCCTCGAGCAGAGCCGCGTGGGCCGCGGCCGTGCGTTCGGTGCGCGGGTAGGTCGTCGGCGGGCCGCCCGGATCGCCGTGGCGCTCGTACCAGGACCTGAGGAAGACGTGCGGATCCTCGAACTGGATGAAGTAGCTGTTCAGCCCGACCTTCGGCAGCCAGTCGACCAGGTCGCGCAGGTTGGTCAGGCTGTTCGCACCCTCGATGCAGACCCCGCGGTGCCGGAACCTCGGCCGCTCGATGATCTTGACCGAGGTGCCGCCCAGCTCGACCGACGGTACGTACTCGCCGTCGGGACCGGGCCGGACCCAGCGGCAGCCGAGCTCGGTGAGGTAGCGATAGACAGCGATCAGCAGGGCCCGCGGACTGGCCCCGCTGATCCGCCCGCCCGCTCCTCTGGTGTCGATGGCGATCGCGTCATCGAACGGGTCCTTCCCACGCTCCGGCTCGACGCTCAGCGTCAGCGCCCGGTCCGGCCCGGCCGCCGCGTCCACGATCATGACCGGACGCCCGGTGATCCGGAACAGCAGCCGGCGCAGCTCCTCGGCGGCGAAACGCACGGTGGGGGAGGCCTCGTCATCATGATCGACGGCGAGCAGGATCGAGTCATGGCCCATGATGATCAAGGTACGTCACCGCACCACACAGCGGAACCCGTGTGCCATTCCTCGCTCGGTCCGCACCGACCTCACGCGTGCGACCGCAAGACCTGAGTGAATTCCCGCCGGGAGTAACCGGCAGAAATTCAGTCAAGCACGTGACTGTGCCCCGGGCCAGGTCACGGTGCTTGTGGAGAGCCCGATGCGGGACTGGCCTGGCCCCGCCGCATCACGGCGGGGATCCGTGGATCCCGCACCGACCCGAGCCTGATCAGAATCCCATGATCAACAACCGGGGTCCTCATCGGAATCGACTCGACCCACCGCTGAGTTGATACCGGATGCAGCAGCAATGATGCGGGCTCACGCTCACTGGGCTTGGTGGATCCGTTCCTACGGAGTGCGTTCTCTGGCATGCTCGGGGCCATGGCTGACGGCGGATGGGGGCCTGGTCGGGAGTGGGCGTTACTCGAGGGCCGTGCGGAGTGCTGGTTCGCGGGGCCCTCGCATGCCGCCGGTGCTCGGCTGATCTCCGAGCTCGCGCGACTCGATCTGCCCGGCCCGGTGCCGGAGTTCGATCTTCGCCGGACGGGAGTGAACGTACGGATCCAGCAGCAGGTCCCCGGCCTCGACCCGGTTCTGGCTGGCACGATCTCCGACCTGGCCGGCAGTGCGGGCCTTCGGTCCGAACCGGGCTCCGTCCAGCGGTTCGAGATCGGGATCGAGTCGCCCGATCCGGCGGCGGTGATCGAGTGCTGGCGCCTCGTCTGCGACTACCAGCGCTCGGGCGATGATCTTGTGGACGCGCTGCACCGCGATCCCGTCCTGCGCTTCACCGCATCGGCGGAGACCCGTCCGTTGCGGAACCGGATCCATCTCGATGTCGATGCAGGACGAGCCTTCACTCCCGACCGCGTCGCGAAGCTGAAGCGAGTCGGAGGGCACATCATCCGGGACGCGATCTCGGCTGATGCGGACGGCAACGAAGTCTGCATCCCGTTCCGGCCGCCTGCGCTCCTCGACGACACGGCCGAGCTGGCGGACTGGCGACAGTTGATGGGGGCCGTGGTCCGGTATCCGATTTCGTCGCTCGCCCAAGCGGCCGAGCTGACTGCGGCAGTCGCGAGGATCGCCGACGATGCCGGCAAACCGCTGATCGTCGATGTCCGCTCGGGTGCCGTGATCATCGACTCCGGCAAGGACCAGCAGGAGGACGAGAACTTCGGCCTGGACGCAGGCTTTCGCGAACTCGCCCGAGACGTCCAGGCGTCGGCTCGCAACCTCGGACTGGTCGCGGATCCGGGCGCTGGGCTGCGGCACGTGCAGGTGGCGATCGATGCCGTGGACATCGCCGCCGTACAGCGGTTCTGGCTCACTGCGCTGGGCTATCAGGCCGATCCGAGGAGTTTCGTCACCGACATCGTCGACCCCCGACGACGCGGCCCCGTGGTGTGGTTCCAACAGATGGAGGCCGATGACGAGGCGCGGCGCTTGCAACGCAACCGGATCCGGCTCCGGCTCGCCGTACCGCACGATCAGGTACGGCCGAGGCTGGAGGCGGCGGTCGAGGCCGGGGGAACGATCATCGACAGTACGGCTGCGCCCGTTCGCTGGGTCGTTGCGGACCTGGAGGGTAACGAGTTGGAGCTGGTGAGTTGATCAGCGGTTGATCCGCCAGCTGCTCCGCCCGGCGGGGAGGTCGACGGCCAGCTCGTGGAAGCGGCGGCCGTGTCGGGTCACCTCGGAGACTCCGGCGCCCTCGTCGGCCGCGGTCGGAGCTTGATCGACACCGGGCAGCTGCAGCACCAGGCCGGCCCGGGCGATCGGCTGGTCGGCGTCGACCGACACCAGCCAGCCGTCGGCCTCCTCGGTGATCGTCACCCGGACCCCGCGCCGGGCGCGTTCCCACTCGCTCAGCTGGCCGGCGGTCCACCATTCCATGCCACGTTCCCGGGCCAGCCGGGCCACCTCGGGGCAGGCCTCGCGGGTGGCCGGCTTGCCGCGCAGGTGCGGCCCGTGGAACAGGAAGTGGGCCACGCCGTGGACCGCCTCGGCGCCGTCCAAGATCACGTCGCGGCAGGCGATGTGGCCGGCCCAGGCGAGGTCCTGGGTGTGCAGGGGGAGGTTCAGCACGTCCATCGGCCGGTTGTGCACGGACACGTCGCCGATCGGGAAGGACAGGTGGGCGGTGCCGAACGGGAAGCCGACGGTGCCCTGTTTGCTCGGCCCGCGGGACTCGTCGATCTTGACCCCGACCCGCTCGCACCAGGTGTAGAACTCGGTCCAGCCTTCCCACCGGGTGTAGTGGTTCTTGTTGGAGACGATGGCGTCGGTGCCGGTCACGGCCTGGGCCCAGGCGTGCTGCGCGCGGAACTGCGGCCAGCCCCAGCTGGCCAGGTCGGCGTCGCCCATCGCGTTGTAGTGCAGGGCGTGCTCGTGCCCGGCCTCGCCGATCTTGGCGTACAGCTCGGGGGAGTAGCCGCCCGGGAACACCTGGCACCAGGTCACCGCCACCTCGGCCTCGGCGAACGCGTCCAGCGCGGCCAGGCCGTCCTCCTCGACGTTCCCGTCGGCGTCGTGCGACATGTGCGCCACGGCGGACACTCCGGCCGGCCAGTAGTGCAGCCAGGCCGAGGCCTGCCGGCGATGATCATGCCCGGCCCAGATCTGTTGCAGCAGGGTGATCCACCACTGGTCGGCCTGGGCGGTGGAGAAGAGCGGTACGGCGCTCGGCGGCGGGTAGCTGTGCGTGAAGTCGGCGGCGATCTCGGGCTCGCCGGGCGGCAGCACCCGGTCGGCGTAGTCGAGCGCCATGCCGTCCTCGCACTTGAGGATCCCGTCGTCGATCGGCGCGGTGCCGTCGGACGCCGGCTTGCCGTCGCCGGCGACCGGGTAGCCCTGCTGGATGGTGACGATCGTCCGCCACAGGTCGACGCCGTAGCTGATCACGGTGCCGTCCCCGTGCCGCTTCCGTACCACGGCGGCAGCACCGTCGGACCAGCCGGCGAGCACCTCCGCATCGGTGGCGGGTTCCAGCACCCGGCCGCCGATCCCGCGCAGCGGCAGTTCCGGCCGCGTGGTCCAGGACGGATCTTCGGCCAGCGTGACGGTGTCCTCGACCCGGTCCGGGCCGACGGTGACGCCGGCGAGCGCGTCCAGCTCCGGCACGATCGCAGTGATGATCAAGGTCCCGCCCGCGCTCAGCCAGTCGTCCAGAGCCCGTACCGATTCCGCCGCCACGCGCTGCGGCGAGGCGATGATCATCACGTCCAGGTCGTCCAGCCGCGCCGGCACCGAGCCCAGCCGCCGATGATCAAGACCGGCATGGCCGAGCACCTCGGTCGCGTACAGCCACCAGGCGTCGTCACCCGCCGCGTGCGCCGCCCGGGTCGCCTGCTCGTCGATCACGACCGCGAGCCGGGCCGCGGGCAGGGTGGGGACAGGGGACTGGGGGCGAGACACCGAACGACCTCCTGGGTGAGAACCGTCCGGCGTGCTGGCCGGACCGATGGTCCTACTCTGCCCGATTGGCTGCTTTAGGGGCAAGCACTAACTGCTATTTGGGCGCGCTATTATCCGACTTAGGGACGTTGTTGGGGACGGGCGCGGTCGTCTCCAGGCGCTCGCCGAGCAGCTGGTACTGCATCGGCGGCCGGCCGACCTTCCGGGACCGCGACGGTGGCATCGGCCAGGCGAGCCCGGCTCGGACCAGGCCCTGCAGGGTCCGGCGCGCGGTGCGCAGGGTGACCTGGAGCAGCTGCGCCACCCGCTCGGCGTCGATCACCAGCGACTCGGACTCCTCCTCGCCGAGCTTGTCCACGAGCGTCCGGAGCAGCGCCTGATCCTTCGACTCGGTCGGCCGTTGCGGCGTCGGGTCGGTGTCCCCGTCGGGGCTGGCCGGCAGCCGGAGGGTCAGCTCGTCCGGGCCGATCAGGTACGCCTGCCGGGACCCCTCGGCCGAGGCCTTGCTGACCGCCCGGTACGCATTGTTCTCCGCCTCGACGGTGGACCGCCCGAGCCCGATCCCGACCTCGAGATCGACGTTCAGCGACGCGCTGGCGCGGGCCAGGAACGGCGCGACGGCAAGATCATCGGTGACCGGCCGGAGCATGCCGAGCGTGGTGATCACCATGTAGCTGCGCTGATCATGGGGCAGCACGATGGCGTCCATCCGGCGCGCGTCGTGCAGCAGTTCGCGGTGCAGCGTGAGCCGGAGGTCCTGGTACCAGTACTGGGCCGGGCTGGTCCGCGGCGGCAGCGCCGAGTCGGCCAGCTGCACCAGCACGATGGCGATCCGGGACTCGGAGAACTTCGCCCCGCTGGCCGTCAGCACGGCCGTGTTCAGGGCCTGCCGCAGGGTCAGCGGCGACGGCGACATCTTCAGCGCCGGTACGTTCTCGGCGGCCAGCCCGGCCATCACGGTCGGGATGGTCGAGATCGCTCCGCTCGTCTTGCCGGACCGGAACAGGTCGAGATGGAACTTCAGGTAGCCCTCGGGCGTGATCGACTCGTCGTAGCGGACGTAGTGCACGTCCTTCGGGTCGATCTCGATCTCGGCATAGCTGTCCAGCACGTCCCGTTCGCCCATCGAGTCGATGCTGACCCGCTGCGGGTCGAGGATGCCGGACCGGATGCCGCGGACCAGCGTGCTGTGCAGTGCCGGCCCGCCGGTCGGGACATAGGTCGCCGGCACGGTCAGGTCGCCGGCCTTCATGGCGATGTCGTACGGCAGCGGACCCGCGAACAGGATCGCGTCGACCCGGTCCGTGATCTTGCTCGCCGCCTCGGCGGCCTGGTCCTCGCGCCGGTAGACGGCAGGCACCAACCGCAGGCCGGGGTAACTGCTGCTGCGGGCGAGCTCAGCCGCTTTCTGGACGAACTCGTCCGCGCCCACCAGCCCGATGGTGACTTCCTCGCGCGTTGCGTCGGAATTATGGACAGCCATAGCGCGAACTCTATAGCCGAAATTGCCGAAAGTGCCGTAACTCGACCAAATCGGACGCAGAAAAATGTGATTTGAGTCTTGTCGTTAATTGCAGGTTTGTGCGAAGGTCATGCCCATAGATCGCCGCCCGACGGAGGAGACAGGCATGGCTGATCACTCACTTCACACGCCCTTCGGGACCCCTGCCGGCCTGCCGCCGCGGACCCGTCGGCAATTCCTGCAGGCCGCCGGACTGGCCGGCCTGGTCGGCGTCGGAGCCGCCGCCGGTGGAGTCGGCGCGCTGCCGGCTGCCGCCGAGCCGGTGCTGGCCGACGCACCGGTGAAGACCCGGGCCACCTACTACACGCCGGAGAAGATCGCCGCGGCCCGGGCGAACATCGCGGCCTATCCCTGGGCGAGTGATCTTGCCGCCAAGATCAGGCCGCTCGCCGACCGGATGGTCGCCCTGACCGATGATCAACTCTGGAACACGGTCTCGACCCAGGGCGTGCCGCGCAGCTACGCGGTGAACCAGGACCTCGGGTCGCCGATCACCGGCCGGGACATCTACGACTTCGGCGCCTACCCGTGGCGGGCCGACCCGATCGAGCGCCCGTGGAAGATCGTCGACCCGTCGTCGGACTACGTGTTCCCGACCAACGACTTCGCCGCGTACTACGCCAGCGGCCTGGATGATCATGGGAACTTCAATCGGGAGCTCGCCGATCCGCAGTTCCTGGTCAATGAGCTGTACCCGGATCGCGGGTCGGACTGGGGTGTCGACGACGGCTTCGGCTGGATCGACGACGACGGCAACAAGTGGACCTTCGTGGCCTACTACAACCACTGGTTCTGTTGGTACGGCGCCCAGATCGACTACTCGATGCTCTACCAGGGCCTGTACGCACTCCGCGACACCTACCTCTACACGGGTGACCTGAAGTACGCCCACGCCGGATTGATCTTGCTCGACCGGTGTGCCGACGTCTATCCGTCGATGGACACGGCGCCGTACAAGCGGGCCGACGGCTACTTCCACTCCGACGGTCTGCGCGGCACCGGGAAGGTGATCGGCGGCATCTGGGAGACCGGCCTGGCCCGCGGCCTGGTCCAGTGCTACGACGCCTTCTATCCGGCCATCGCCGACGAGGACCAGGCCGGCGTGATCGACTTCCTGCAGGCGAAGTCGCAGCAGTACGGGCTGAATCCGAAGGCCACCACGGCCGACCTCCGGTTGAACCTGGAGAACGGCATCCTGCGGCAGATCTACCCGGCCGTGAAGACGACCCAGATCTTCGGCAACTTCGGCATGCACCAGAGCACGCTGTCGCTCGCGGCGGTGGTGCTCGACGAGCCGACGGCCGCCAAGGAGTGGCTGGACTTCGTGTTCGCCGCCGGCGGCATCCTGACCAACCCGTACCGGTGCACCGGCGGCAACGTCGGCCCGCAGTTGATCAACGTGCTGGACCGGGACGGCTGGCTGAACGAGGGCGCGCCGGGCTACAACCGGCTCGGCATCGGCCACATCAAGACGATCGCGGACATCCTGAACGGGTACGACACCTATCCGGCCGCGGACATCTACGCCAACCCCAAGTACGAGGCGATGGTGACCACCCGCGGCACGCTGACCATGATCGGCAAGTACACGCCGACCTACGGCGACAGCGGGACCACCGGCCAGCCGGCCGCGCTGGGCAGCGCGACCGAGTACGCGGCGGCCTTCGTCACGTACGGCCGCAAGGTGGACGCGCAGTTGGCATACCAGCAGAACGGCAACTCGGCGGACAATCTCTACACCGACATCTTCACCGAGGCCGGTGATCTGCAGGACCGGATCCGGGCGATCATCGCCGAACACGGTGAGCTCGGCCTGCCCAGTGATCATCAGACCGGCCACGGGTTCGCGGCCCTGCGCACAGGCTCCGGCGATGATCAGCGGGGCGCCTGGCTCTATCACGGCATCTCGTTCGGGCACGGCCATCGCAACACCCTCGCGATCGACCTGTACGGGTTCGGGCTCGACCTCGCCTCGCCGCTCGGCTACCCGTCCTACGCCGACGGCAAGGCGCTGCGCCGGGAATGGGAGTCGACCACAGTGGCCGGCAACACGGTCGTGGTGGACGCGAAACCGCAGGCGACCCAGCTGGTCGGCCGGCCGATCGACTTCGGCGACACGGAGGGGGAGCCCGGCGTCCGGTACGTCGATGTCGAGGCACCGAAGCCGTACCCGCAGACGTCGCGGTACCGGCGCAGCGTGATCATGGTCGACGTCGACGAGGCCGATTCCTACCTGGTCGACGTGTTCCGGGTCCGCGGCGGCAGTGATCATCTGTACTCGTTCCACGCGGTGGCCCCGGCGGTCACCACGAGCGGGCTCCAGTTGGTGGCCCAGGAGCGCGGCAACTATGCCGGTCCGGACGTGCCGGCGCCGGATCCGCTGGCCAATCCCAGGCCGGACGCGAACGGGTTCGACTACCTGGTCAACGTCGAGCGCGACACCGACGTGGCTGGCGCGTTCTCGGTGGACTGGAAGGTGCCGGACACCTGGAACGTGCACGAGCAGGACCCGGACAGCCATCTCCGGCTGACCATGCTGACCAAGGTCGACGAGGTCGCGTTCGCCGACGGGATCCCGCCGCAGAACAAGCCGGGCAACCCGGAGTCGCTGCGCTACCTGCTGGCCCGGCGGCGCGGGACGGCGGCGCTGACCACCCAGTTCCTGTCCGTCCTCGAGCCGTACGTCGGTCAGCGCAAGCTCGGCAAGATCGAACCGGTCCGGGTCGTGGCCCGGGGCACGCTGGAGCCGGACGACGCGGCGGCGGTCAAGATCACGCTCGCCGACGGCCGGGTGGACTACGTGGTGCACAACGCCCGGCCGGAGGTCGCCCTGGTCGTCGACGGCCGGCTGGAGGTGACCGGCCGGCTCGCGGTGGTCCGGTTCGAGGGTGACAAGGTGATCTGGGCGTCCGGTTCCGACGTGTCGGCGGCGAAGATCAACGGGCGCGGCGCCCGGGAGTTGGAGATCACGGCCGCTCCGGTGACCGGCGTGGTGGCCGACTTCACTCGGGACCTGGTCAACGAGAACGTGCTGACCATCACGCTGGACCGGCCGTGGGAGGACTACGACCTCAAGGCGGAGGACCTGATCGGCCGGTACGTCTACGCCGAGGACGACGGTGAACGGAACGCGGTCTACGCGATCACGGCCGCCGAGGCCTCGGGCAGCACGCTCAAGATCACCACCGACACGACGTTCATCCGCGGCTACGTCAAGGACACCGACCCGGACGCCGGCTTCCGTTACGACGTGGCGCAGGGCCGCAAGGCACGGATCCCGCAGCTCCGGACCTGGTCCGACTGAACCGAGGAGAGACCGATGCGGTTTCGGGGCCTGGTCGCGGCGCTGGCCGGAACGATGCTGTTGATCACGACACTCGGTGTCGCTCCGGCGACGGCCGAGCCACCGACCGGGACGTTCACGGATCTCGGTCCGACGGTGACGTCGCTGACCGTGATGGAGGGCACGTACGCGAAGTGTCCCGGCGGCTCGGACTGCGTCTATGCCGTGGTCGCCGGGGACAACACCAAGCTGAACCTGATCGACGTCCGGACCCGGGAGTTGATCAAGACGATCGCGCTCCCCGGTGCCTCGGGCGGCTGGGGTGCGACGACGGCGACCGACGGCAGCGTCTACATCGGCAGCTACAACAACGGTCGGCTCTACCGGTACGAGCCGGAGGCGGACCGGCTGACGGACCTCGGCCAGCCGGTCCCCGGCGAGGGTCTGCTCTACCACCTGGTGCCGGGGCCGGACGGCACCGTCTACGGCGGCACCTACCCGAACGCGCACCTGTTCAGCTTCTCGCCGACGAAGGGTGTCACCGACTTCGGCCGGATGGATCCGGAGCAGAACTACGTCCGGTCGGTCGCCTACGATCCTGATCACGGCTACCTGTTCGCCGGCATCGGGGCGCGGGCCGGCCTGGTCCGGATCGACCTGGCGACGGGCGAACGGACCGACGTACTGCCGGACAGCCTGGCCGGCTATGCGTTCGTCTACGACCTCGACTACGCCGGCGGCCGGCTGTTGATCAAGGTCCACAACGGGACCGACGTCAAGCTCGCCGTCCTCGATCCGGTCACGCGCGACCTCGTCCCGATCACCGACGCCTCGACCGGGCAGACCGCCGACCGGGTGCCGATCGCCTCGCGGGGAACGGCCCCACTGGCTCCGGACGGGCGGTCGGTCTACTACACGGCGGCCGCCGGCAGCGTCTGGGTCTACGACCTCGAGACCAGCACCACCAGGCCGGTCATGATCGACGGCGCTCCCGCCGCGGTCGACGGCGCCGGGATCGGGTTCGCCTGGCTCCCGTCGTCCCAGGCCCCGTCCCAGCAGGTCCTGTACGGCCTCGCCGGCAACTACGGCGGCCGCGCCTTCACCCTCGATCCGCAGGCTGAGACGCTGGAGAAGTACTCGCTGCCGTTCCAGCCGGTGCCGGTCGACCTGTCCCAGGTTCACGCCGGGGCCGACGGCGACGGCAAGGTCTACACGAGTGCGTACATCAACGGTGATCTTGGCGTCTACGACCCCGCGACCGAGACGTCGGAGCAGTTCCCGCGGCTCGGCCAGGTGGAGGGCTGGACCTGGTACGAGGGGAAGCTCTACATCGGCACCTATCCGACCGGGAGCCTGCGCGAGTACGACCCGGCACGGCCCTGGGGGAACGGAAACCCACGGGTCCTGGTCAACCTCGCCGAAGATCATCTGCAGAACCGGCCGACGGCCATGGCAGCGGCGGACGGCAGGCTCTACGCCGGCACGACGCCGGACTACGGCGAGCACGGCGGTGCACTGACCGTCGTCGATCTCGGCTCGGGCGACTACACGGTGCACCGGCACATCGTCCAGAACCAGACGGTGTCCTCGATCGCCTTGCTGGACGGCGTTGTCTACGGCGGCACCAGCATCGCGGGTGGCGGCGGAACCGATCCGATCGCGACCGAGGCCAAGCTGTTCACGGCGGATCCGGTCACCGGCGAGAAGACGGGCGAGTTCGCTCCGGTGCCGGGCGCCTACAGCATCAACGCGCTGCTGGTCGGTCCCGACGGCAACCTGTGGGGACTGGCCGACGGAACCCTGTTCGTGCTGGACCCGAAGACGCACGAGGTGCTGTCGACGACCGAGATCTTCGACGGCAACGCCGGCGAGACCGACGGCGACCTGGTGATCGTCGGCGGCGAGTACGTCTACGGACACTCGGCAGCCCGGCTGTTCCGGATCGACCCGCTGTCCAAGAAGGCGACGATCATCAGGCAGGGCGGGACCCGGCGGCTGACCGTCGATCCCCGCGGTGATCTCTATCTGCTGCATTCCGGCTCGGGGTCCAACATCAACCGGTTGCTCCGCTACCGCCCGCCGGCGGACGCCTGCCCGGGTTCGGATCTTCGTCCGACGGTGTTCACCGGCACGGTGGACAGCGGGGTCGGCAACCGCTACACGGACGACGGCTGCACGGTGAACGACCTGATCTTGGACGACCGCGACTGGCCGACCCACGGCCGGTTCGTGGCCCACGTGGCCGACGTGGCCGAGCAACTGACCAGCTCGGGCGTGATCACCGAGGCCGAAGCCGACGCGTTGGCCGCCGCCGCGGCGCGGTCATGATCATCAGGCGATGCCTTCCGGTGCGATGATCCCGGACCCGCAGGACCGATAGGGGAGCGACATGGAACGACGACGGTTTCTCATCACCGCACTGGCCGCGTCCCTGGTTCCGGGACTGGTCGGGGCGACCGAGCGGGCCTGGGCCGACGAGCCCGTCGATCCGGGCCTCGGCGGCGCCGACCTGCCCAAGGGCGCGGTCGCGTTCGCCACCGACCGGTGGACGGTCGCGACCCGCAGCAAGGCGGCGCCGGCGATCGACGGGCGGCTGGACGATCCGATCTGGTCCGACGCGGCCACAATCACGGGCTTCGTCACGCCGTACTACCTTGAGGCGATCGACGGCGAGGCGTCGGTCAAGATCGCCTACGACGACCGGGCGCTCTACCTCGCGGTGCGCTACACGGATCCCGGCGGGGCCGCGTCGCTGGCCGGGATCGAGATCCTGATCAACACGGGCTCGGCGGGTTTCCGGCTTCCGGTGACTGTGCACGAGCCCGATGTCGAGTACCGCAACGACTGGGGTCCAGGGCTGACCGACGTCAGCGGCGCGGACCTCGCGACCAGGTCGGTCGAGGGAGGGATCACCGCGGAGATTGCGGTGCCGTTCAGTGCGCTCGGCGGGGCCCGGGCCGACGCGGGTGCCGAGTGGCGGATCAACGTGATCTTGCAGCACGCCATGATGACCCGGCCGTTGAGTTCCTGGACGCCGCTCCGGACGGCCACCAATTCCTACCAGGGCGGGGGTTCCGCCGCGGTGCGGGCCGAGGTGGCTCAGCATGACCGACTCGGCAGCGTGTTCCTCGGCACGCCGCCCGCGGCCGACCGGCCGGCGCCGCCGGAGCCGTACCCGATCAAGAACGGCAGGCTGACGTACGCGAGCTTCACCGAGAAGGTGATCGCGTTCGACCAGGACGGCATCGGGCCGAAGGATCAGGTTCGGCTGGAATGGCGCTCGCCCGGCGCCGGTTGGGCGCCGGTCGCCGACCCGCGGCCCGAGCGGGGCAGTCGGCAGTTGACCATCCGGTTCGGCCACCCGGGACCGGTCCGCAAGGGCCAGTACCAGCTCAAGATCATCATCGAGCGAGGCGACCGACGGCAGCCGGACGGCCTGGCGGTGCTGACGTTCGATCGGTTGGCGCTGATCCGGGCCGGCGACTCGTCGATCACGCTGCCCGGCCGCAGCGGCAAGCCGACCACGGTCAAGCCGGCGCCCGCCTCGGCCGAGGTGGACCGGTTGATCAGCTGGATCTCGGACCGCAACGGGTTCATCTTCGTCGGGATCCCGGACCAGCCGCAGCTGCACCCGAACAACCTCTACACCTTCGATCCGGCCGATCCGGACGTGCTGCAGTCGAACTACACCGACGAGCGCTACCCGAACCATCCGGACTATCCGGAGGACAAGTCGATCACGGTCACCAACCGGCTCGGCCAGCAGCAGGAATACCGCTACTACGAGGATCCGGGCACCGGGCGGCGGTTCTTCCTCACCGCGCACCTGTGGTTCCGCCGCCGCGAGTACGTGCTCAACCGGCTGCAGGACCTGGCCAAGGCGGACCCGCTCGGCGCCGCCCGGGTGATGCACCGCTTCGCCGAGGTCTACCCGGGTTGGGTGCCGACGAACGAGTACCCGTGGTTCACCCGGCCGACCGAGCCGGCTTCGCTGCCGGTCAACTACTACTGGGGCGGCACCTGGAGCCGCTGGTCGGCCAGCGAGCTGAACACGTTCCGCAACCTGCCCTACGCGTACGCGATCGTCGCCGACACCAACGCCTTCGACGTGCTCAGCGACGAGGTCGGCGAGGACGTCGCGGCCAAGATCAAGAACGAGATGCTGCTGCCGTCGGTGGAGTTCTACCGCAGTTACGTGATCTTGTACCACAACATGGACTACACCAACGCGGTCGGCCTGATCGCGATGGGCAAGGCGTTCGCCGATCCGAGCTACATCCACGAGACCGTCGAGTGGGCCCGGGAGTACGGCCGGATCACCTACCTCTTCGACGGCTACTACAAGGAGAACACGCTCTCGTACCACAACCAGGCCACCAACGGCCTGGTCCAGGTGATCGACCAACTGGCCGGCTGGACCGACCCGGAAGGCTATGCGTCGCCGCGGTCCGGCGAGCGGTTCGCCGATCTCGATCTCGGGGCGGAGGTGCCGGTGCTGGCCAACGCCATCGAGGTGGCCAACCGACTCTGCTACCCGGACGGCAAGCACTTCCCGATGAACGACACCTGGGCGAACGCGACCAGCGGCCGGCCGCAGCACGACCTCGGCGCGTTCCTGATGCCGGCCGGCGGTGTGGCCCGGCTGGCCCGCGGCCGGACCGTCGACCCGTCCGACTACTTCGGCGTGATCTTCGGCTTCCCCCAGCTCGAGATCACTGCCCAGTCCGTACCGCACACGGAGTATCCCGACAGCGGCACGATCCAGCTGGAGGCGACGACGGTCGGCCAGTCGATCAGGCTCGCCTTCGAGGCGCCGGCCGCCGGCACTTTCGATCTTGATCTGCAGCCGTTCCGGGCCGGCAGCTACGGCCGCTATCGGGTGTCGATCGACGAGACCGTGGTGGGCGAGGTCGACTTCTACGGCTCCGGCGGAGTGGCGAAGTTCGCGACCGTCGGCTCAGTGCAGTTGGCCGCGGGCGCGCACGTGATCACGTTCCTCGGAGTCGGCAAGAACGACGCGTCGACCAACTTCAAGCTGGGCCTCGTCCAGTTCGCGCTGCTGGACGAAGCGGCCCAGGCGGAACGTGACGCGGCCGGCGAGCCGACCGGCAACCCGGCCCAGGCCTACCTGGTGTACTCGCCGAAGTACGGGCACCACCACTACGACCCGCTCAGCCTCGCCGTGTTCGCCGAGGGCCAGGAACTGCTGCCCGACATCGGTTACACGCATACGTTCTATCGGCAGTGGACGCTGTCGACGTTGGCCCACAACACCGTGGTCGTGAACAGCAAGAACATGATCACGTCCGGCCAGGCCCAGCACGGCGGCAACGTCGAGATCCTCGAGCACACCGACGAGGTGGTGCAGGTGATGCGGGCCGCCGAGCCGGATGCGTACCCGGAGACGTCGGAGTATGTCCGCGAGGTGTGGCAGATCGGCTTCGACGGCGCCGACAACAACGAAGGCTACCTACTCGATCTGTTCCGGGTCACCGGCGGCGAGCGGCACGAGTACGCGCTGCACGGCGACGCCAACCGGGACGCGACCTTCGTCGCCGACGCCGAGCTCGCCGACTACGGGCCGTACCTGCTGCCGGAGGGCGTACAGGTCAGGGAGCCGACGACGGAGAACGACCAGGGCGACGCGGAGGGCCACTACTACGGCTACATCTACGTCCGGAAGGTCAAGCGCGGCGAGGTGGCCGACGGCGCGTACGGGCTGCGGCTGAACACCGTCGACGCGGCGGGCAAGAACCTCGCCGGGGCAAGGATCCTGGGCCTGGCCGGCGACGGCACCGCCGAGTTGTTCCTCGGCGAATCGCCGTCGCTACGGGCCACCCGGACCGCCGGCACCAGCAAGGACACCAACAACGAGGCGGTCAAGTACTGGCTGCCGACCGCGGTGCTGCGCAAGGACGGCAGCGACCTGCGCAGCCAGTTCGTGACCATGATCGAACCGCACGGCCCGGGCAAGCAGACCCGGGTGGAACGGATCGAGCGGATCGTCCCGGACCAGGCCGCGGACGGTTCGATCGCGGTCAAGATCAGCTACGGCGACGTGACCGACCTGGTGCTCAGCTCGGCCGATCCGGAGTCGGCGATGACGGCCGGCGGCGCCACCCTGACCGGCAAGCTCGGCCTGGTCCGGATCGTCGGCGGCACCGTCACCAGGTTGATCGTGATCGGCGGCACCGGGCTCAGCCACGGAGCGGCCGAGGTGACCGCGGACGGGCCCGTCACGGGCAAGATCACCGGCGTGCTGCGGCGGCCCGACGGCGATGCCAAGAACGGGTTCGTGACCGACGTCGCCGTACCGGAGACCATGATCGGCAGGACCCTCGTGGTGACCCATCCGGACGGCAAGACGCACGGGTACCCGATCAAGGCGGTCGCCGGGCAGGAGCTGGAGATCGACGGCATCGACCCGGGCTTCCGGTTCAACGACGACGGCAGCACCGAACTGCAGTTCCTGCCGTTCACCCGCTGGACCGGCGACACCACGTTCCGGATCGAGAACCAGGCGTCCTACTCGGCGTAGTGACCGTGCCGCGACACGGACCCGGCCAGGTACGGCGCCGCCGACCTCCCGGTCACGCGCGGCCGGTTTCGGCGTCGGACGTGGAGTCCGTACCCAGCGAGTCGACCAGCCGGTCCGACTCGGTGTTCCGCCAGGGCCGGACCAGGCCGATTGCGATGAAGATCACCAGTGCGACCAGCACCGGGCCGCCGACGGTGATCGCCGTGGCCTGGTCCGGCGCGAGCGCGGCGATCTGCTTCGGCAGGACGAACTTGGTGATCACGAAGACGGCCAGGCCGGCGGCCCAGGAGATGATCGCCGCGGACGGGCCGCACCGTTTGAAGGCCGGCAGCAGGCCGAGCAGCATCGGGATCGCGATCGGCCCGACCAGGCCGCCGAACCAAGTGATCAACAACCCGAGCACACCGCCGAAGGAGCCCGAGGTCAGGGCGATCACCATGCTCAGGGCGATGAAGCTGAACACCGCGATCCGGCCGACGGTCAGTTCGGTCCGCGTGCTCAGGCCGCCCGGGCGCCGCCAGAGTGCGGGCAGGATGTCCCGGGTGACGACGGAGGAGATCGCGTTCGCATCGGATCCCGTCATCGCCATCGTGTGCGAGAACAGTCCGGCCAGCACCAGCCCGACCAGGCCGGCCGGCAGCAGCTGCAGGGCGAGCCGCGCGTAGGCCTGGGACGGGTCGGCCAGGTCCGGCACCAGCAGTGGCGCCGCCCACATCGGGAAGAACATGATCAGCGGCCAGACCAGGTAGAGCCCGGCCGAGAGCAGTGCGGCCCGGCGGGCGGTACTGCCGGTCGGTGACGCGATGAAGCGCTGGGCGAGGTTCCAGGTGCCGCCGTTGTACGACAGCGTGTTGATCAACAGATAGACCGCGACGAACAGCACCGTGTACTGCCCGTTGAACGCGTCGCCGTGGCCCTCCGGCAGCCGGTCCCACAACGTCCACAGCGTGGCCACGCCGTCCAGTGAGGTCAGCACGACGACGAACAGCACGATCCCGGCCACGAACTGGATCAGGAACTGGCCGGTATCGGTCAGCGCGTCGGCCCAGAGTCCGCCGACCGTCGAGTAGACCAGGGTCACCCCGCCGGTGAGCAGGATGCCCCAGACCAGCGGGACCCCGGCGAAGACGTTGAGCAGGATGCCCATCGCGGTCCACTTCGCTCCGACATCGAACACCTTCAGGGCTGTGCCGCTCCAGGCCAGCAGCTGCTGGGTCGGCAGGTTGTACCTGATCTTGAGGTACTCCAGTGGCGAGATGATGTTCAGTCGCTGCCGGAGCCGGGGCCAGCGCGGTGCGAAGAGGAACGCGCCGACGACCATGGCGACCGTGATCCCGAGCGCCCACCACACGTAGAGCACGAAGCCTTCGGTGTACGCGATCGCGGCGTAGCCGACGAACACCGCCGCGCTGTAGCCCGACATGTGGTGGGAGATGCCGGACAGCCACCAGGGCATCCGGCCGCCCGCGGTGAAGTAGTCGGCCGAGTCCTTCACCCGCGCCTTCGCCCAGAGGCCGATCCCGATCATGACCAGGAAGTAGCCGCCGACGATCACCCAGTCCAGTGCCTGCATCGGGAAACGGTGGCATGCAATCGGTTGCAGGTCAAGGGGTGGCGACGCATCCTGAGCTTGTCGAAGGGGTCAGCCGGCCACGGTGCTCCCTGAGTGTGTCGAAGGGCAAGGCTGCATCTGGCTCGGCCCTTCGACAGGCTCAGGGTGCGGTTGTGGGGGTGGTTCGGCCCTTCGACAGGCTCAGGGCGCGGTTGCGGGGGGTGGTCCGGCCCTTCGACAGGTTCAGGGCGCGGTCGGGGTCGCCAGTGCTTGTCGGACCAGGTCGGCCGAGGCGCCGGCGAAGTAGTCGCGGTGTTCGATGATCAACTCGTCCCGGACCCGGACCACGTGGATCTGCCGGATCCGCTGCCGTACCCCTGACGCAGGGTCGACCACCACGGCATTGAGTTCGGCGATGATCAACTCCGGGTCGGTGGTCTCGTGCACGGTCAGGTCGGACTCGGCCGGCACGGGTGCGGTCTCGCCACGGGCTCGGTCCAGTGCGACGGACATGGCCCGGATCGCGTCCCGGCCCTCGAACCGGTCCGGCACGCCGGGCGGGGCGAACGGGAAATGGACGACCGCATCCGGCGCGTAGTAGGTCGCCTGGGCGTCCCGATCGCCGGCGATGGCCAGTTCGAGCTGGCGCAGGTAGATCTCCTTGGGGGTCATGTGCGAGTCCTCATCTCTTCCTCCGAGTGAAGCGGAGCAGCCAGTCCGCTTGCATCCAGAATACGGAGTGCTGGCTCCGGTTCGCAAGAAGTCGGGTGCCGCGGTCGGCGAGTCGCTAGATTCAAGGCACTGTGCCGAGCAACGAACCGACCCCTCCGGTCTCCAGGCAACGCGCGGACGCCGTCCGCAACCGCGCGCGGGTGCTGGCCGCCGCCGAGGAGGTCTTCGACCGGTCCGGCCCGAGCGCGTCGACGGCGGAGATCGCCCGGGTCGCCGGGGTCGGCGTCGGCACCGTGTTCCGGCACTTCCCGACCAAGCGCGACCTGCTCTCGGCGATCGTCAAGGATCGTTGGGTACGGGTCGCCGAGTTGGCCGAGCAGCTGAACCAAGCCGAGGACCCGGACGCCTTCTTCACCTTCTTCGGCGACCTGGTCGCCATCGCCGCCGGGCGGAAGTCGGTCGTCGACGCGCTGGCGCTGGAGGGGGTGGACCTGAGCGTCGACAAGCCGATCGGTTCGCTGCAGGCGATGATCGCCCCGCTGCTGGAGCGGGCCAAGGAGGCCGGCCAGGTGCGCCGCGACATCGAGGTGCCCGAGGTGATGGCGCTGCTGATCGGCACCTGTCAGGCGGCGCTGTCGGCCGGCTGGAACGCCGAGCTGCGGGACCGTACCACCAAGATCATCTTCGCCGGGATGCGTCCGGGCTGAGTTCAGGTCCCGTTCAGGCCGGGTTCAGTCCGTCGTCGGGTGCCGCTCGCCCGGAGGGCAGGTCGAAGGCCCATCGTCGAACCATGGTGGCCAAACTGTCCCGGGAAGTCGCCGCGGTGCTGGCGGCCGAGATCCGCGAACTGCCGGCCGGGCATCGGCTGGACGGGGAGCACGCGATCATGAAGCGGTTCGGAGTCAGCCGCAGCACGGTCCGCGCCGCGCTGAAGGAACTCCATGATCAATATCTGGTGCGCCGGGTGCAGGGGTCGGGGACGTTCGTCAACCGGCGGATCGACTACGTCATCTCACGCAGCCGCCGGCCGTCGCTGCACGAGACGATCGCCGGCGCCGGTGCGAAGGCGTACACCCATCTGGTCGGTGCAGAACTCCGTGCCGTGCCGGAGCAGGTCGCCGAACGGCTCGGCCTGGCTCCGGGAACCGAGGCGCAACGGCTGATCCGGATGAGCTACATCGACGACGAGGTGTCCGGCTATTCGGAGGAATGGATCAGCCTCGACGTCTGCGATCACATCGAGGTCGGGCTGCGAGTGATCGAATCGCTGGACCAGGTGCTCCGCGGCCGCGGCTACGACCCCGTCCGGGCCTGGTGCCGGATCGGCCTGGACACCCCGCCGACCGCGGTCGGCGAGCGGCTCGGGCTGGACGGGCCGCGACCGACCTGGATCGTGGAGAGCCTGACCCGGAACCGGGGCGACGCGCGGCAGCTGATGTGCAGCACCGCCTGGACCCGGCCGGACCTCGTCCGGATGGTCCTCGAGTTGGAGGAATGAGTCCATCACGAACTTGTCCGCCAGACCCGCGGCGATTGTCAGCGAGGATTTCCGATTGTTCACCTCGGCCTGACGTGGGCGTCAGGCCCGGCGCGGACAGTGATCGACGACGGCAGTTGACGATCCGATTCGCGAGGAGTCCACATGAAGGTCGGCCCGCTCAGCAGGGGGAAGGTCGCGGTCGCGACCAGGAAGGGCCGGGCCGTGCTGGCCGCGGCGCTGCTCGTCGGCGCGGGCGTTCTGGCCGGCTGCGGCGAGAGCGCCGTGGCGGGACCGGAGCAAGGCGCCGACCCGGACGTGTTGATGCTCGGTCACATCCCGAGCGAGAACTCCAACAACATCGACGAGGAGTACGGGCTCGTGATGAAGGTGATCGAGAAGGAGACCGGCAAGAAGGTCGAGTTCCAGCCGGCGACCAGCTATGCCGCGGTGATCGAGGCGCAGCGGGCGGGCAAGGTGCAACTGGCGTCCTACGGCCCGTTCTCGTACGTGGTCGCGAAGGACAGCGGCGTCGGGATCACCGCCCTCGGGTTCCTCGCCGACAGCAAGGACTCGACCGGCGGCTACCACTCGGTCGCCTGGGTGCCGAAGGGCTCGCCGATCAAGGATCTGGCCGGCTTCAAGGGCAGACGAGTCTGCTTCGTCGATCCGACCTCGACGTCGGGCTATCTCTATCCCTCGGCCGGTCTGCTCGAGGCCGGGCTGGATCCGAAGAAGGACGTGACCCCCGTGTTCGCGGGCGGCCACGACTCGTCGGTGATCGCGATCGCCAACCGGCAGTGTGAGGCCGGGTTCTCCCAGGACTCGATGCCGGAGGAACTCACCAAGAGCGGCCAGATCGCCGACGGAGCGGTGACCGAGGTCTGGGAGTCGGCCCTGATCCCGTCCTCGCCGATCGTGATGAGCGACTCGCTGTCGGCTCCGCTGAAGGAGAAGCTCACCGACATCTTCACGAACAAGCTCAACGTCGACTGGCTGTCCGCCAACGGCTACTGCGCCGGCGCCGACGACTGCCCGCTGCCGGGCGAGGAGAGCTCCAGCGCCTGGGGCTTCAAGCCGGTCGAGGACTCCACGTACGACGGCATCCGTGAGGTCTGCACGATCACCAAGTCCGACTCCTGCCAGGTGAGTTGATCATGACCGGCCATACGACGGTGATCGAGTTCGACGGCGTCGGCAAGCGGTTCGGCGACACCGTCGCGCTGGACGACGTGACGTTCGCGGTCGAGGCCGGCACCGTGGTGGTGCTGCTCGGCCTGTCCGGCTCCGGCAAGTCCACGCTGCTCCGGCAGGTGAACGGGCTGCAGCAGCCGACCACCGGGACGGTACGGGTGCTCGGCGCGGAGGTGTCGGACACCCGCGGCCGGTCGCTGCGCGCACTGCGGCGGCAGATCGGCTTCGTGTTCCAGAACTTCCATCTGGTCGGGCCGTGCACGGTGCTGGAGAACGTGTGTACGGGACTGCTCGGCTCGCTGTTCGGGCCCCGGCTCGGGCTCGCCATGTATCCGCGCTCGGTCCGCCGGCAGGCGCTGGAACAACTGGACCGGGTCGGGCTGGCCGACCGGGCGTTCCAGCGGGCCGACACCCTGTCCGGCGGGCAGCAGCAGCGGGTCGCGATCGCGCGAGCCCTGGTGCAGCGGCCGAAGATTCTGCTGGCCGACGAGCCGGTCGCCTCGCTCGATCCGGAGTCCAGCGCACAGGTGATGGAGCTGATCCGCGCGATCGGTGCCGAGGACGACCTGACCGTGCTGTGCAGCCTGCACCAGGTCGAGCTGGCCCTCGACTTCGCCGACCGGATCGTCGGCCTGCGGTCCGGAGCGGTCGTGCTGGACCGCGCCGCGGCCGGGCTCTCCCGGGAGCAGGCGATGGAGATCTACGGCTCCGTCGTCGTCCAGCCGGAGAGAGCGACGGTGCCGGCCCGGCCGGTCCGGGTGGGACAGCCCGCACTGGCCGGGTAGCGGTCGATGACCGTCCTGGACACCCGGTCCGGCGTCGGTCCGGGCACCGGCGGCCGCGAACCGGTCCGGTTCCCGCCGCGGCCGCGGACGCCGCTCGGCCACGTGATCATGAACGTCGTGCTGCTCGGCCTGCTCGGTGCCGCGATCTGGTCGATCGTCGACCTCAAGATCAACCTGGCCACCATGATCGACGGGATCGACTACGCGATCGCGTTCCTGCGCCGAGTGGTGCCGCTGGACTTCCCGCCGCCGGGCGAGATCCTCACCATGGTGGGGCAGACCCTGGCCATCGTGGTCTGCGCCACCGTGCTGTCGGTGCTGCTCAGCGTGCCGGTCGCGCTGCTCGCCGCCCGGAACACCACGATCAACTCGGCCACCCGCGGCGGCGCCCGGGTGATCATCGTGGTGGCCCGGGCGCTGCCCGAGTTGATCTTGGCGATGTTCTTCCTGCGGATCTTCGGACTCGGCGCGCTGGCCGGCATCCTGGCGCTCGGGCTGCACTCGGTCGGCATGGTCGCCAAGCTGTACGCGGACGCGATCGAGGAACTCGACCCGGGCCCGCGGGAGGCAGTCCGGGCCACCGGCGCCTCCGGTCTGCAGCAACTCACCGGGGCGATCCTGCCGCGGCTCGGCCCGGCCCTGGTCGCGACCGCGCTGCACCGGTTCGACATCAATCTCCGCGGCTCCGTGATCCTCGGCTTCGTCGGGGTCGGCGGGATCGGGCTCGAGCTCGCCGGGGCACTCAACACGATGAACTACCGGCGCGGACTGGCGCTGGCGATGATCCTGCTGGTGATCTGCCTGGTCACCGAGCTGTTGTCCGGGCTGATCCGGATGGCACTGCTCGGCCGGACCACGACCCGGCGCTCACCGCTGGCCTGGGCGCGGCGGCTCCGGGACCGGGCCGACCGGGCAGCGGGCGGCTGGGTGAGCGGTTCGGCGCAGGCGGTTGCACCGGTTCCGGGTGGCGGGGCGGCGGGCCGGGTCAGTCCGCCGTGGAACGCGGAGCGGATCGGCCGCACGCTGTCGTACCTGCTGACGGCCGTCGTCATCGGCGCATCGCTGGCCGGTGCCCAGATCACCCCGGAACAGATCGCCGGCGGCCTGCAGCAGGCGCTGCAGATCAGCTCGCTCTACCTGCCGCCGGGACTCGGCGGGATCGGCGACAAGCTGGTCGCCGCCATGCTGGAGACCGTGCAGATGGGCCTGGCCGGGACCTTGATCGGGCTGGTCACCGCGATCCCGATCGGCGTCCTGGCGGCCCGGAACGTCGCGCCTCGGCCCGGCGTGGCGACCTGCTGCCGGGTGATCATCGTCGGCGTCCGCGCGTTCCCCGACCTGATCATCGCGATCTGCATCGTCGTGATCACCGGTCTCGGTCCGGTCGCCGGTGCACTGGCCCTCTCCTTCGGTGCGGTCGGCTTCCTGAGCAAGATCATCGCCGACTCGATCGAGGAGACCGATGTCGCGGTGCAGGAGGCGGTCCGGTCCACCGGCGGCGGCGGGCTGCAGGTCTTCGGTGCCGCCACGCTGCGCCAGGCGGCGCCGTCCGTGGTCGCCCACGTGATGCACCAGCTCGACGTGAACGTACGGGGCGCGACCAACCTCGGCGTCGTCGGCGCGGGCGGCATCGGCTACTACATGACCAACGCCAACCGGGTGCTCAACTATCAGGTCGTGACCAGCTGCATGATCATGATCCTGGTGGTGATCCTGACCATCGAGGCGCTGGCGATCTGGGTCCGCCGCCGGGTCAGCTGAGCCGGAGCGCGTGGGGCGTACGCGGTAGCCGCTCCATGACCCGCCGGGCAACCCGGACCGCGACGTCGTCCCGATACGGAGCGGCGATCACCTGCGCGCCGACCGGCAGGCCGTCGAGCAGCCCGATGGGGACCGTGATCGCCGGATGCCCGGACACGTTGAACGCCCAGCAGAGGTCGCAGGCGACATGATCCTGGTAGTCCCGGTACGGGAAGGCGGTCTGCGGGGTGGCCGGCGTGATCAAGGCATCCGCCTCGGCGAAGAAGCCGGCCAGTGCGCTGTCCAGGACCTTGCGGTACGCGAGCGCCGACCGCAGGTCCTCATGATCGACGTCGGCGCCCCGGTCCAGGGCGTAGAGGGTGTGCCAGGCGTCGCGCGGGTCCTCCAGGTGCACCGGTCGGTCGACCAAGGCCACCTCACCTGCGTCGGCCAGGGCCGCGACGCGATCTCGTACCGACGCGGCGAGGACGGGACCCGGGGCGGCGAACCCGAGATCGGCGGAGAACGCCACGCGCGGCGGACCTTCGGCCGTCGGGTCGGCCGGCTGCCAGGGCGGCAGCGCGGTCGGGTCCAATGGATGGCTGCCGCTCGCTGTCCGGACAGCGGCGACGACGTCGTCGAGCGTGGCGCCGATGACGCCGGCGCAGGTCAGCTGGGCCAGGCCCCGGCCGCCGGTCCGCGGGATCCGGCCCGCCGTCGGCTTGAACCCGACGACGCCGCAGAACGCGGCCGGGATCCGCAGCGAGCCGGCGCTGTCGCCGCCGGTCGCGAACGGGACCACCCCGGCCGCGACCGCCACTGCCGCACCGGCCGAGGAGCCGCCCGACGTGCGATCCAGCGACCAGGGATTGCGCGTGTGATCACGACCGTTCCAGCCCCAGGTCTGTGAACTGACCCGGGGATCGGGGCGGGTCGTGGTGCCGATCGGTACGGCCCCGGCCTCGATGAGGCGCTGCACGATCGGCGTCTCCGGCCCGGTGCCGTCCTTGATCATGAACGGCACCCCGGCCAGGGTCCCGCGCTCGGCGGCCGGTTGAGCGGCGACCTTGCGGATCAGGGCACGAGCCGTCTCCGGCCAAGGCTCGACGACGAAATGAAGATCGGCATCGAGCCGGGCCATGGCCGACAACGCGGCCTCGACCCGCTCCTCGATGTCCACCGTCACGAGACTAACCGTGGCGTACCCTCCGACCCCTGGCACCACACTCGACCCGGCTCGCCCCGGTCATCGCTCCAGGAGAGTGCGGCGTTGTCGACCTTCTCACGGCCCATCCGAGCCACGGCGTCGGTTCGTCGACACTGCGGCACGCCCATCCCAGGGTCAACGTGGAACTTCGAGGGCACCAGACCCGGCGCCGGGTTCCACGTTGTCCGGTGATCTCGCGGAGGTGACAACGGGATCCGGTGTTTCTGGGGTGTTCATCGGTCGGTCAGGTTGCGGCGAGTCTGGCGCAGGGCTGGCGCTGCAGGCTCGGAGACGTCCAGCACCCCGCCGAGAATCGAGGCCCGATGGATGCGATGACCAGGGAAGACGTCTGTTCCGAGTTGAGCATGATCGACGCGTCCGGACTGATCGCGCTCGCCGACGAGTGCGTCGCCGACGAACCCGACCTCATGATCACCAGGCCGCCGACCGTCGGCAGTGTGGTCACCCAGGTCCGCGAACCCGTGGCCGAGCAGCGATTCATCCTCGCCGACGCGCTCGCCTGCTCCGCCGAGGTCAGCCTGCGCGGCCACCTCGGCTGGGGGATGCGGCTGGGTTCTGACCGGCGGGCCGCGCTGGCGGCGGCGATCTGCGACGCCGAGGTCGTCTCGTCCGGCCCGTACGCGAGCCGGGTGCTCGACCTGTGCCGTGAGGGCAGGGCCCGCCGGGAGGCCGAGCGGGCCGCCGAATGGGCCCGGCTGGCTCCGTCCGTCGTCGAGTTCGAGGAGATCCCGTGACGCTGACCGCCCGCTCCACACCGACCGCCGCGCCCGGCTCCGCGTGGCCGGTGCTCCCCGCCCTGTCGCCGACGGCGTCCCAGCAGGTGTTCCGCGCCTGCCTCGGCGCGCTGGCCCGGCCCGGCACCGCGCACCGGCTGCCGACCGGCGAACTGCCCGCCCAAGTTCCTGCTGCGGCGCTGGTCCCGCTGGCCCTGACCGACCTGATGACACCGCTGACCGGTCTCGGCCGGGCGGCCGGTCTGGCCCGCCGGATCGCGACCGCGACCGGAGCCCGGTACGTCGAACCCGACCAGGCGAGGTTCGCCGTAGCGCTCGACGATGATCACGAGGAGCTGCTCCGGCTGCCCGTCGGCAGCACCTGGTCGCCCGAGTTCGGCGCCCTGCTCAGCCAGCGGGTCGCGGCCCTCGGACAGGCTCAGGGCACGGAGTTGACGCTGAGCGGGCCAGGCATCAAGGACACGACCAAGATCACGGTCACCGGGCTCAGCGGCGCGTTCCTCGCCGCGCGGGCCGAGCTGACCGCGGCGTTCCCGACCGGTGTCGACCTGGTGTTGATCACCGACGACGGGACCATGATCGGCATCCCGCGGACGACCCGGATCGAGGTCGGCTGATGTACGCGGGTACGAACAAGGGCGGCACCGAGGCGATCATCGCGGCCGAGCGGCTGGTGCTGCAGCGGCGGGCGATGCTGGACGGCATGATCACCGTCGACCAGGTGATCGAAGGCTTCCCGAGTGCCTTGGACAAGATCATGGGGGAGGGCGGGCTGTGGGATCCGCGGACCGCGGCCACCGCGTTCCTGCAGGCCGGCGGCGACTCCGCGGAGGCGGTGCACCTGCTCCGGGCGCACCGGTCGACCCTGCCGCGGCTGGCGTACTCGGAACCGGTGAATCCCCAGGAACTGGAGTTGCTGCGCCGGATCGTGCCGGCCCACCGCAAGCCGGACGGCCCGCAGCTGCTCGGCGAGACCGTCGACTACACGGCCCGCCTGCTGCACCCGCCGGACGCGCCGTGGGACAGCGAACCGCCGCTGCCGGTCGAACCGCCGGCTCCCGACGAAGAGCCGGCGGAGCCGCCGCAGGACGTACCGTTCCGCCGCTACCGCGACTACCTGGCCGACCGAGGTGTGCTGGCCGACCGCCACGGTCCCGACGACCCGGAGCCGTTCGACCTGGCTCTGGTGGCGCCGCAGCTGCCGGCCGACCGGTCGGCCCTGTTGTCCGCGATGGCGCTCGCCGAGACCGGCGGCTTGATCAACATCTGGTACCAGTCGATCATCGGCCCGGACGGCTACACCGACGAGTCGGTCACCCTCGGTGAGGTACGGCACGGCCGGGTGCCGGTCCGGGTCCGCCATCCGCACACCGGCAACCCGGTGCAGATCGGCCGGATCCGGGTGACCGAGACCGAGGCGATCACCCACCTCACCGACCGTGGCGAGGACGCCGCAAGGTTCGACGTCGGCTACGGGATGGCACTCGGCCACAACGAGCGGAAGACGATCGCGATGGCCAGTCTCGATCTGGCCGCGCACCGGTTCCGCGGCACCGACGGCGGTAGGCGGCTCGACCAGATCCTGTTGCACACCACGGACGGACTGGCCTCCTGCGGCTTCCTGGAGCATCTCAAGCTGCCGCACTACGTGACGTTCCGATCCCAGCTGGAACGGGCCGAGGCGGCCGCCGGCGAGGCCGTCCCGGCCACCGAAGCCGTGCCGCTCGAGCAAGAGGAGGAGTGCGACCATGATCACGACCACGCTTGATCGACTGATCGAGGACCGGCCGGAGGACGCGGCGCCGGTGGTGCTGGACGAACAGGCCAAGCGGGAGGTCCGGCGGGCCTGCCTGTCCGGCGTCTGCGTCCCCGGCTACATCGTCCCGTTCGGCTCCCGGGAGATGCCGGTGGCCCGCGGCTGGGGCTCCGGCGGGCTCCAGGTCACGCTCGCGATCGGCGGCCCGGACGACGCGGTCAAGGTGATCGACCAGGGCGACGAGGAGGGCGTCAACGCGGTGAACCTGCGGCGGCTGATCGCCGGCACGCTGCGCTGCCGTACCACCGCGGACACCCTGGACGCCTCGATCGTGCAGTCCCGGCACCGGGTGCCGGAGGACAAGCTGGACGCCGACGACATCCTGGTGCTGCAGGTGCCCCAGTCCGAACCGCTGCGCAAGGTGGAGAAGTCGGTGTACGAGTGCAAGCGCCGGCACGCCGAGGGCGACTACGCGAAGATGTGGGTCGGGCTCTACGAGGGCCTGGCGCAGAACGGCGTGATCAGCGGCGGGGCCGGCTACCCGGTGATGGTCCACGATCGTTATCTGATGGCGCCCAGCCCGATCCCGCGCTGGGACATCCCGCGGCTCGACGACAGTGATCATCTGACCCTGCTCAGCCACGGCCGCGACAAGAAGATCTACGCGGTGCCGCCGCACACCAAGGTCGAGCCGCTGACGTTCACCGACGTGCCGTTCGAGGTGGAGTACACGGCAGGCAGCCGGTGCGGCCTGTGCGGCTCGGACGACACCTTCATGGTCGAGACCTCCGCGGGCGACTTCATCTGCTCCGACGTCCAGTGGTGCCTCAAGGTCCGGGCCGGACAGGCCGACCATGATCATCGCGACCGGTCGCCGCTGCACCTGCTGCCGGACCCGGCCCGCCGCGTCCGCGCCACCGCCGGCGCCGAACGCCGGGTCTGGACCGCACCGCCGGCCGGCATCACGGCGCCCGGGGAGGAGTGGTCGATCAAGGTCGCCGACCTGGGCAAGACCTACCGCGGCTACCGCGGCTCGAGCGAGGTGGTCGCGGCGACCGAGGTGAGCTTCGACGTCGCGCCGGGCGAGGCGCTCGGCATCATCGGCGAGTCCGGCTCGGGCAAGTCGACCGTGATGCGCTGCCTGATCGGCGACGAGCTCGAGGCCACCGGCGAGGTCTTCCTCGGCTCGGTGGGGGAGGGCCGGACGAACATTCTCGATCTTGATCCGGCCGAGCGCCGGGGCTTGAGGATCGGTACGTTGAGCGTCGTCTACCAGGACCCGGCGGCCGGCCTCGATCTCGGCATCTCGGCCGGCGGGAACATCGCCGACCGGCTCACGGCGGCCGGCTGGCGTTCGTACCACGCGATCCGGGACCGGGCCGCCGAACTGCTGGAGCGGGTCGAGGTGCCCTTGGCGCGGATGGACGACGTGGTCGGCCAGTTCTCCGGCGGCATGCGGCAGCGGGTGCAGATCGCGAAGGCGCTCGCCACCGATCCGCAGGTACTGCTGCTGGACGAGCCGACCACCGGGCTGGACGCGTCGGTCGCGGCCGGGGTGCTGGACCTGCTCCGCGAACTGCTGGCCGAGCGGGAGATCGCGGTGGTCGTGGTCAGTCACGACTTCGCGGTGATCGACGCACTGACCGACCGGGCGCTGGTGATGCGGCAGGGCCGGGTGGTCGAGACCGGCCTGACCGACCAGCTGTTCGCCGACCCGCACCACCCGTACACCCAGCGCCTCGTCGCGGCGGCGAAGCACTGACCGGAAGGCTGAATGATCATGAAGACCCCGATCCTGACCGTCGCCGACCTGACCAAGACCTTCACCCTGCACGCGATCGGCGGCCGACGCGTGCAGTCGCTGGACACGGTGTCGTTCACTCTGGCCGCCGGCGAGCATCTCGCGATCGCCGGTGCCAGCGGGGCCGGCAAGTCCAGCCTGCTGCGCTGCCTGTACCGCAACTACCGGCCGGACTCGGGACGGGTGGTGCTGCACACCGAGACCGGTGAGCTGGAGCTGACCTCACTGCCGGACCGGCGGATGGCGCGGCTGCGGGGCCGAGAGTTCGGGTACGTTTCGCAGTTCCTGGTCGCGCCGCCCCGGCAGGGTCCGCTGCGCCTGGTCGCGGGTGCGGCCCAGCGCCGCGGGCTCGACGCCGACGCGGCCCGGGCCGCCGCAGCCGCGTCCCTCGAACTGCTCGGTCTGCCGGAACGGCTCTGGGACGTCGACTGCAGCCTGCTCTCCGGCGGCGAGCGGCAGCGGGTCAATCTCGCCGCCGGTACGGTCAGCCCGCCGCGCCTGCTGCTGCTGGACGAACCGGTCTCCGCCCTCGACCCGGCGAACCGTGCCCGCGCGCTGACCGTGATCGAGAAGCTCACCGAACAAGGGGTCAGCGTGCTCGCGGTCTACCACGATCTCGCGATCATCCGGCGGATGGCCGACCGGGTGCTGGTGCTCGACGGTGGCAGGCTGGTCGCGGACGGGCCGCCGGCCCAGGTGCTGGCGGCGGGCCATCGGGCCCTCGACGATGTGATGGAGGAGGCGTACGTATGAATTCCGCACAGACCGAACTTGATCATGAACGACGGGTGACCGGTTCCGGCTGGCCGGTGGGCGAGCCGCCCGCCTCGTACCGGATCGGCAACGCCCGGGTCGTGCTGGCCGACCGGGTCACCGAGCCGGCGACCGTGATCATCGCCGACGGGCTGATCGCGGAGGTGACCGAGCGGGTCCTGCCGTCCGACGTCGACGCCCGCGGCCGACTGCTGCTGCCGGGCCTGATCGACGTCCACAGCGATGCCCTGGAGAAGGAACGGGCACCCCGCGCGAACGCCGTTCTGCCGTGGGACTTCGCACTGAGTTCGTACGAGGCGAAGCTGGCCGCCGCCGGCGTGACGACGATCTTCCACGGGGCCGGCTTTCAGCACAAGGCGGCCGGCGGCACCGAGCGGTCCCCGGAGCGAGCCCTGGAGCTGTGCGAGGCGGTCGACGCGCACTCGTCGTCCCGAGTTGATCATCGAGTGCTGCACCGGTTCGCGGTCCGGTCCGAGGGTGGCGCCGAGTTGTTGCGGCGGCGCCTGGACTCACTGCCCGAAGGCGCGCAGCCGCTGGTCTCGCACGAGGACCACACGCCGGGCCAGGGTCAGTACGCCGATCAGCAGGTGTTGATCAAGGCGATCATGGGCGACGGCGGACTGGATCGCGACGCGGCGGAACGGCGGGTGGCGGACATCCTCACCGACGCCGAGCGGACCGAGCCGATCCGCCGGGACAACCTGGCCTGGCTGGGCGAACTGGCCCGGGCCGGCCGGATCCGGCTGCTCGGCCACGACCCGGACACCGCCGCGGCGATCGACGAACTGCACGAGCGCGGTGCGACCACGGCCGAGTTCCCGACCACGGTGGAGGCGGCGCGCCGGGCCCGCGACCTCGGCCTCACTTCCGTGGCGGGCGCGCCGAACGTGCTCCGCGGCCGGTCCCACTCCGGCAACGTCGGCGCGGCCGAGTTGATCGGGTTCGGCCTGGTCGACGCGCTGGCCTCGGACTACCTGCCGAGCGCCCTGCTCGGCGCCGTCTTCACGCTGGTCCGTTCAGGTGTCGCCGAGCTGCCGGCCGCGGCGCGGCTGGTCACGGCGGGACCGGCGGCGGTGGCCGGGCTCGAGGACCGGGGGCGGATCGCGCCGGGCCTGCTGGCCGACTTCGCCCTGGTCGACGACCGGGGTGCCGGCTGGCCGACGGTGCTGGCCACGTTCAAGAGCAGCCGATGACCGCGGAGCTGGTCCTCGGCGACGTCCATCCGGCCCTGGCCGACACCTGCCGGGCCGCCTTCGTGGCACTGGCCGAGGCCCAGCAGCGGTACGGGCGCGAGGAACTCTCCGCGGAGACCCGGATGGGCGCGGACGGTACGCCGACCATGCTGATCGACGACCTGGTGGAGCAGCGGATCCTGGCCGCGGCACGGCACCACGGGGTCAACGTGCTCAGCGAGGAGGCGGGCTTCGTCGACCTGGGCAGCGCGCTGACCCTGGTCGTCGACCCGGTCGACGGTTCGGCGAACGCGGCCGCCGGGGTGCCGCTGTCCTGCTACTCGGCGGCCCTGCTCGAGGACGGCCGTCCCGTCGAAGCGCTGACCTGCTGGCTGGAGACCGGTCGTACGATCGCGGCCAAGGTCGGCGAACCGGCGCCGTACCGGACCAGCGGTGCACGCCGGCTGGCCGGGCAGGCCCTGTCCCTGCTGCGGCCGAAGCACGGGGCCCGCGGCGACACCGCCGAAACCTGGATGGCCTTGTACCGCCGGGCCGGCCGAGTCCGGATCCTGTCGTCCAGTTGTCTGGAGGCGATGCTGGTCGCGACCGGCGCCGTCGACGCGTTCGCGGATCCGGGCTCGGACACCCACCGGCTGGTCGATCTCGCGGCCGCGATGGTGATCATGCCGATCGCCGGCGGGCACGTCTGCGACGCGTTCGGCCGGCCGCTGGAATTCGATCATGATCTGACTCGGCGCTACTCGGGCGTCGTCGCCGCGACCGAGGAACTGGCCGAGGAGATCGTCGAGGTGATCAGTGGAACGGAACGGTGAGCCAGGGACTCAACTCGTAGCTGAGCAGACGCTCGTGGTTGTCCTTGGCCTCGGTGTACCAGGTGCCGAAGTTCTCGTCGTCGAAGTGCAGGCAGCGGCCGAGCAGATAGCCGACGCCGAACTCCTGCCATGAGGCGTAGCGGCGCCGCGCTTCCTGGCTGAGCTCGCGGAGGGCGTCGAACATCTCGGCCTGGGTGCAGAACCGGGTGCTCCGGCCCCAGCGCGCCATCGCCGAGGCCCGGCCGAGGTCCCACGCGGCGGTCGAGCGTACGTATCCGTCCTGCGGAAGCAGCCCGTCCTCGCGGAAGCGCCCCTCGTACCACGAGATCCGGGTGATCAGGTCGCGCCGACTCGCAATGACCTCGTCGAGCCGGGGATTCGCGCCCGGCTGAGCGGGATCACCGGACTGTGCGACGTGCTGCCGCAGCCCCGACTCGTCGTACTGGCGCCACTGGGCGGCTTCGACCGGGCCACCGAAGTGGTCGGCCAGCCGGTTGCGTGTGTCCAGCACGTCGTCCCACGCCGACGACCCGACCTCACGGTCGAGCAGCCGGCGCTGGATTTCCCGCCACTCGTCGCGGACCTTGACGTCCCACCACTTCTCCAGCAGTGCGCGCTCCGCGCTGTAGCCGTGGCCGTGGTGCTCCGTGGTGTTCCAGGCATAGCCGTTCGTGGCGCACAGCTGCGCACCGCAGGCCAGTCCGTGCAGGAGATCGCCGGGTTCGGTGGCGTTGCTCTGCCGGGTGAGGATGCGGCCGTGGTAGTAGCCCGACTGCCAGTACTCCTCGTTCAGGTCGAGCATCAGTCTGATCATGGTGTCACCGAGCTGCAGGACGTTCTGGCACGGCGTCTGCGGGTTGACCAGCAGGATGTCGACGTCTTCGAGCATCCCGGCCAGGCCGCGCAGGTTGGTGAACTCGTACACGATCTTCGGGTGCGGTCGAGGCAGCACATCCATGGTGTAGACGGACATGGCTCGCAGCCCGCTGCCCAGGTCGGTGATGATCGGCTGCCGCTGCGCCGGTTCCTCGTGGGCATGGATGATCGCCACCGGATGGTAGACACCGACGGTCGCCAGGATCGACAGGTAACCGGAGACGTCCGAGTCGTCCTTGTCCCGGTACAGCAGTCGTTCGACCGGGGTCGGTGGAAGCCAGGGGCCGTCCGCCGGCTCCTCGATGCTCGGGAGGACCTCGTCGTGGTCGTCCGCCTCGCCGACCTCGTACCCGACATCGACCAGGTCGTTGACGACGTTGACGTCGTCGAAGGAGCCGGTGCTCTCGTCTCTCGCCATTCCGCAAACCCTAGGTCCGCACCAGGTCAGGCGTCGAAACCCGGTCGGGCCTGCCGGTGGCCGGTGACCGCATGACGAGATTCCCTATTTAGCTACTGGGGATTGTGTGAAACTGGAACGGCTGCAGCTTGTTGATCATCTCTCTACCGAGAGGCAGTCCCTCCATGTCAGCTCACCCCGCTTTCGGTACCAGAAGGCCCGACCTCAGCCTGGTGCCGCCCGACCCGGAGCCCACCATCGCTCCGGACCTCTACCGCTCCGTGTTCCGGCAACGAGCCGACGGCGTGGCGGTGATCACCGCCGACGCCGGGACCGGGCCGGTCGGCTTCACCGCGACGTCGGTGGTCTCGCTCTCCCTCGAACCGGCCATGGTCTCGTTCTCGCTCGCGGCCGGCTCGTCGAGCTTCCCGGCCGTCGACCGCGCCCATCACGCCGCGATCAACTTCCTGGACGCGGACCAGTCCGGGATCGCCGTTCGCTTTGCGAGCAAGGGAATCGACCGGTTCGCCGGGCCGACGCGCTGGTCGGCGCTGCCCGACGGCACGCCGGTCCTGGACGATGCACCGAGCCGGCTGCACGGCCGGATCGCCCACCGGTTCGCGGTCGGTGATCATCACATCATCGTGCTCCGGCTGCTCACGGCGGAGGTACGGCGACCGTACCGGCCGCTGGTCTATCACGACGGCGGCTACGGCCTGGTCGTCCGCCCCGAGGACCGGACCCGGACGGAGGGCGGTCGATGATCACGCGCAGAGTCCTCGTCGCACTGGCCGGCCTGCTGCTCGCCCTGTCCGGCTGCGCCGTGGCTGCCGGCCAGCCGGCCGGCGGCTCGCTCGGCCTGGACGCGCCACTGCCGGACGAGGTCCCGGCCGGGACCAAGATCATCGTCGGCGACCCGACCACCCAGAAGGCGTTGCAGCTGTCCGGAGAGCTCGACCGCCTCCCGTTCGTCGAATGGGCCAACCTCTCCGGCGGGCCACAGACCACGGAGGCGTTCCGGGCCGGTGCCCTGGACGCCGGCTCGGTCGCCGAGATCCCGCCGATCCACGCCCGCTGGACCGGGCTGCAGACCAAGATCATCGCGTCCAGGTTCCGGGTCGACCCGCTGCACCATCCGGTGTACGAGTTCGGCGTCGCACCGGGCGTCACGGCCACCACGCTGACCGACTTCCGCGGCAAGAAGATCGCCTTCTCGCCCGGCCAGGCGCAGGGTGCACTGGTCCTCAAGGCACTCCAGAAGGCGGGGCTGACCAAGGCCGACGTCCAGCTGGTCGAACTGCCCAGCACCGGTGACGTCTACGCCAACGCGCTGGCCGCCCGCCAGGTGGACATCGCGCCGATCGGCGGCGTGCAGATCAAGCGCTATCTGGCCAAGTACGCCGGCGAGGGTGCCGCGACCGTGCAGCACGGGCTGCGGGACGACCCCGGGCACGTCTACGCCCTGGAGTCCTCGCTGACCGATCCGGGCAAGGCCGCCGCGCTGAAGGCCTATGTCGCGGCCTGGGCCCGGGCGGCGCGCTGGGTCGACGAGCACCCCGAGGAGTGGATCGAGGGCTACTACGTGGCCGACCAGGGCCTGAGTGCCGAGGACGGCCGGTGGTTGGTCGAGCGGACCGGGACGATCGAGGTGCCGTCCGATCTCGCCGACGTCTACGTACGGCATCAGGAGACGATCGACCTGCTCGCGGCGGAGACCGGCAACGATCCGCTGCGGGCCGAGGACCTGTACGACCCGCGGTTCGTCCCGGTCGCGGCCGAGGCGTTCGAGCAGGCCGGGGGTGCGTCGTGAGCGCCGACGTCCGGCTCGAGGCCCCGGCCGGCCTCGCTGCCGTACCCGAGCGCCGCGGGGCCGAGCGGCGCACGACCGCCCGCCGGCGCCGCACGACCCGGCTCGGGCTGGGTCGGCCGATCCCGTTCGCGATCGCGATCGGGCCGCTGTTGCTGCTGGCGGCCTGGGCCGCGGGCGCGGCCCTCGGCTGGATCGATCCGCGGATCCTCTCGGCGCCGTGGACCGTCGTGATCACCGCGATCGAGCTCACCGTGGACGGCCGGCTGCCGGCGAACCTGGCGACCTCCGCGGCGCGTGCCCTGACCGGGTTCGTGCTCGGCGTCACCCTCGGCCTGGTGCTGGCGCTGATCTCCGGCCTGAGCCGGGCCGGTGAGGCGCTGATCGACGGACCGGTCCAGCTCAAGCGGGCGATCCCGTCGCTGGCCCTGCTGCCGTTGTTGATCTTGTGGTTCGGCATCGGCGAGCCGATGAAGATCATCACGATCACCCTCGGCGTGTTCGTGCCGATCTACCTGCACACCCACAACGGGCTGCGCGCGATCGACAGCCGTTACGTGGAGCTGTCGCAGTCGCTGGGGCTGGGCCGAGGCGCCTTCATCCGGCAGGTCGTGCTGCCCGGCGCCCTGCCGGGATTCCTGCTGGGCTTGCGTTTCGCGGTGACCGGGGCCTGGCTGTCGCTGGTCGTGGTGGAGCAGATCAATGCCACCAGCGGGATCGGCTACATGATGGAACTGGCGCGCACGTACGGGCAGACGGACATCATCATCGTCGGACTGGTCGTGTACGGCGTGCTCGGCCTCGGGTCCGACGGCCTGGTCCGGTTGATTCAACGGAAGGGGCTGTCATGGCGACGCACGCTGGCCGACTAGATCAAGATCAGCCGGCGGTCCGGGTGACCGGCCTGACCCGCCGCTACGGTGCCCGGACCGTGCTCGACGCGGTCGACCTGTCCATCGCCGACGGCGAGTTCGTCGCCCTGATCGGGCGCAGCGGGTCCGGCAAGAGCACGCTGCTGCGGGCGCTGGCGGGACTCGACGACGACGTGGCCGGTGACGGCGGGCTGGACGTCCCGGACAAGATCTCGGTCGTCTTCCAGGACTCCCGGCTCCTGCCCTGGCAACGGGTCCTGGACAACGTCGTGCTCGGGCTGGACGACTCCCGGGCCGCGGCGGCGGTACGGGGCCGCGAGGCGCTGGCCGAGGTCGGCCTGGCCGGCCGGGAACGCGCCTGGCCGAACGAGCTCTCCGGCGGCGAGCAGCAGCGGGTGGCGCTGGCCCGCTCGCTGGTCCGGGATCCGCAGCTCCTGTTGGCCGACGAGCCGTTCGGCGCGCTGGACGCGTTGACCAGGATCAGGATGCACGACCTGCTCCGCCGGCTCTGCGAGCGCCACCGGCCGGCGGTCCTGCTGGTCACTCACGACGTCGACGAGGCGATCGTGCTGGCCGACCGGGTGATCGTGCTGGAGGCCGGCGTGATCACCGCCGAGGTCGGCATCGACGTCCCCGCGCCACGGACCGTGGCGGACCCCGCGTTCGCCCGGATCCGGGAACACCTGTTGTCGGCCCTCGGCCTGAAGGAGTCCGTCCATGTCTGATCATGAAATCGTCCCGCGCACGCTGCACCTGAACGCGTTCCTGATGAGCACCGGGCACCACGAGGCGTCCTGGCGACTGCCGGAGAGCGATCCGTACGCCAACACCGACGTCGGTCACTACCAACGGCTGGCCCGGATCGCCGAGCGCGGGAAGTTGGATTCGATCTTCTTCGCCGACTCTCCGGTGCTGCGCGGCGACGTCGGCCGGCGTCCCGCCGGTTCCCTGGAGCCGACCGTGCTGCTCACCGCGATCGCGGCCGTGACCGAGCGGATCGGCCTGATCGCCACCGCGTCCACGACCTACAACGATCCGTACAACCTGGCCCGCCGGTTCGCCTCCGTCGATCATGTCAGCGGCGGGCGGGCCGGCTGGAACGTCGTCACCACGGCCGGTCCGGAGGCGGCCCGCAACTTCGGCCTCGATGATCAGCCGGCGCACGCGGAGCGGTACCAGCGGGCGGCCGAGTTTCTCGACGTGGCGGCGCAACTGTGGGACAGCTGGGCCGACGACGCGGCGCTCGCCGACAAGGACTCCGGCGTCTGGGGCGACGCGTCCAAGATCAGGACCGTCGATCACGCCGGGCGGTTCTTCCGGGTCCGCGGGCCGCTCAACGTACCCCGGTCGCCGCAGGGGCATCCGCTGATCGTGCAGGCCGGCAGCAGCGAGGACGGCCGGAGCTTCGCGGCCCGGTACGCCGAGGCCGTGTTCACCGCCCAGCAGACGCTCGCCGACGCGCAGGACTTCTACCGCGACCTGAAGGGACGGGCGGCGGCCCTCGGCCGGGACCCGGAGCTGATCAAGATCCTGCCCGGAATCGTTCCGGTGCTCGGATCCACCGAGGCGGAGGCACAGGCGTTGGACCGGGAGCTGGACGAGTTGATCAGGCCGGAGTATGCGCGTGATCAACTCGCCAGGACGCTGCGGCTGCGTCCCGAGGAACTCGACCTGGACGCACAGCTGCCGGCGGAACTGCCCAGCGAGGACGAGATCGAGGGCGCCAAGAGCCGGTACACCTTGATCGTCAACCTGGCTCGCGCCGAGCGGCTCACGGTCCGGCAACTGATCGGGCGGCTGGGCGGCGGCCGCGGGCACCGTACCTTCACCGGTACGCCGGAGCAGGTGGCGGACGCGATCGTCGACTGGTTCGATCATGGCGCAGCGGACGGCTTCAACGTGATGCCGCCGGTGCTGCCGTCGGGGCTGGAGACCTTCGTCGACGAGGTGGTCCCGATCCTGGTCCGGCGCGGGCTGTTCCGGTCCGAGTACACCGGCCGGACCCTGCGTGATCACTACGGGCTGCCGAGACCGGCCGCCGCGACGACGGACCTGGCGGTGACCGGATGACCGGGCGCGACTTCCTCTGGTACATCCCGAACACCGTCGAGCCCGGGCACCGCGGCGACGACGTGGTGGACGGCTGGGGGTCTTTGGACCTGTCGGTGCGGCACGCCCGGGCGGTGGAGGACCACGGCTGGTCCGGAGCGCTGCTCGGGGCGGGTTGGGGTCGGCCGGACACCTTCACGGTGGCCACCGCGCTGGCGGCCCGGACCACCACGTTCCGCCCGCTGGTGGCGATCCGGCCGGGCTACTGGCAGCCGGCCCAGTTCGCCGCCGCGGCCGCAACCCTTGATCAACTCAGCGGCGGCCGGCTGTTGATCAACATCGTGACCGGCGTCGATGATCTTGCCGCGTACGGCGACGTCCACAGCGACCCGGCCCGGCGTTACGACCGCACGCTGGAGTTCCTCCGGTTGGTCCGCCGGCTCTGGCGGGAGGAAGGGGTGACGTTCCGCGGTGAGTTCTTCACCGTGGAGGGTTCGACCGTGCGGCCGGGTCCGTACGCCTCGGAGCGCGGGCCGCAACCGAGACTCTACTTCGGCGGCGCGTCACCGGCCGCCGAACGGGTTTCGGCGGTCGAGGCCGACGTCCAACTCTTCTGGGGCGAGCCGCTGGACGGGATCGCCGAACGGATCGACCGGCTCCGCGCCCTGAGCGCCGAGCTCGGCCGGGCGCACGAGCCGCTGGAGTTCGGGCTCCGGGTCACCACCGTGATCCGGCCGACGGCGGAGGAGGCGTGGCGGGTCGCGGAGGAGCGGGTCGCCGCGATGGCCGCGCGACACGGCGAGATCGGCCAGAACTGGAAGCGGGCCGTCGGTCAGCAGCGGCTCTACCAGCTCGCGGAGCGAGGCGAGGTGCTGGACAGCTGCCTGTACACGGCGCCGGGCCGGTACGGCGGCGGAGGAGCCGGCACGACCTGGTTGGTGGGCTCGCCGGACGACGTCGCGGCCGCCCTGCACCGCTACGCCGACCTCGGCGTCAGTCACTTCGTCCTCTCCGACACCCCGTACCTCGACGAGGTCGCCCGCATCGGTGATCAACTTCTGCCGCTGCTGAAGACGCCGGCGGGCGTCGACGTGGGGTGAGCTTCGCGGGACGGTTCAGGGTCGGTCGGACCGAGGAAGGAGCTGATCCGCATCAGCCGGCTGGCAGCTCAGATTTCGAGCCGGGTCGGTCGGCCGGTGCTGCGCCCCACGGTCGCGATGTCGAGGGTGCGTTCGCGGTGCCTGCGGGCGTGATCTTGACGGCTCGCCGGATCCGCTCGGGTAGGTGTGCCAAGGACGCATCAGGCGCGGCGTCGTTCCAGCCGGCGCGTCTGTGCTGATCATGCAGCCACCCAGTTCCTGGGCATGACCTCCAACTACGTCATCTGGCCGACGCTCCTCGTGCCGGGCTGGGAGGCGAGCGCCGAACGTGTCACGAAGGTGGTCGACGAGGCCGTCCGCACCACGGTCGCGCGGTATGCCGCGACGTGACCAGGGAGGACCTTCAATTTGACTGAGGTCCCGCCGGTCATCAAGGGACTGGAGCCCAGTCGTCGAGGGCGGCACGGAAGGTGGTCGCCGGCATCGTGGGAGAGGTCGCCGCGGGGCGAGTGTCGCCGGGCGTAGGCCAAGCGTGCGAATGCCGACCTCTCGGGGTGGGGCATACGGCCACGGTTGGAGCCAAGTGATCATGGTCGGGGCGGTCGGGGCGGTCGGGGCGGTCGGGGCAGTCGGGGCAGTCGGGGTGGTCGGGCGATCCAGGCGGTTCGGGTGATCCGGTGGGTCCGGGGTCCGGGCGCACTAGGTGAACCGGTGGTCCGAGCGGTCCGGTCGATCCAGGGTGATCCGGCGATTCGGGCGCTCCGGGCGAGGTGGCAATGCAGAGACGCGCATTCGCTGGCCCCGCTGTCGTGAGGCCGGCCTGGTGCGCTGATCATGAGGCGACCTTGGATCACCGGGCACGGCACAGGGGGTCACGCGCAAGCTGATCATTGGCGCAGCGGCGTTGCGACCGCGCGCTCGGAACCCTTGGCCCGGCGCCCCAGTCCTCCTGGAGAATTCGTGCCCGAGCTGTCCACAGATCCCTTGTTTTGTTGGGTTTCTGTCAGCCCGGTGAGCTAGAATGATCTGTATGTTCGAATCGTTGGAGGCGAAGGCTGCCGGGTACGGCACCGCCGACATCCTGAAAGCTGCGGGCGGGTTGCGGCGTGCCCGGATCGCGGCGGCGAACGAACTGCTGGTCTGGACGGTCGCGTGGGTGGATGCTCATCCGGCGGAGTCGATCATGGAGACCGGGCCGGGGTTGGCGCAGGCGGTCAGGCCGGGTGGTGAAGGCACGCCGGCGGTGAATGATCTTGCGATGGTGGAGTTCTTGGCCAAGATCGGCAAGGGCCATGCCGCGGGGATGCTGTTCATCGGGGACGTGCTCGATCTGCGGCACAGGTTGCCGTTGTTGTGGGCGAAGACGATGCGCTGTGAGGTGGAGGAGTGGCAGGCCTGCAAGATCGCCCGCCTGACCCACCGCATGACCATGGCGCAGGCAGCACAGGTGGACCGGGCCGTGGCGTGGTTCGCCGGGACGCAGCCCTACGGCAAACTCCGGGACGCGGCGGAGGCGGAGATGCTGCGGGTCGATGGTGAGCGGGCGCGGGCCGATTACGAGCAGCGCCGGAAGCAGCGCGGGGTGTGGTTGTCGCAGACCGACGACAACGGGCACAAAGCAGTGTTCGGGCGGTTGGAGCCGTTGGCAGCACTGCGGCTGTATGCCCAGGTCCAGGAGCTGGCCGACTGCCTGACCGAGGGCACTGCGGATGAGCGGCGCGCTGAGGCGTTCGGCATGCTGGGTGATGTCGGCGCGGTCACCCGGTTGCGGGCCCAGCGCCGTCAACCGGAGCTGTTCGACGACGAACTCGCCGAGGCCGTCGCTGCGTTGACTCCCGAAGGCGAGCCCGAAGTGGTGGTGGAGGAGTCCGACGTGCACCCGGCCCTGAGGGACCGCCCTGGCTCGGTCGACGTGGAGTCGACGATCTTCGAGGCTGCGGTGGAACGGCTCGCGGCCAATCTCGACCCGAAGGTCCTAGTGCCGACCTCGACGGTGGTGGTGCACATCGCGGCCGAAGACCTACCTCAAGCCGATGGCGTGTGCCGGGTGCCGGGGGTCGGCCCGTCTCTGAAGAGTGTCGTTGGTGAGTGGCTGCGTCATGATCGGGTCGTGGTGCGGCCGGTGATCGATTTGAACGATGCTCCGCCGCCGGTGGACGCCTACGAGATCCCGGATCGGCACCGCGGCCACGCGTTCTTGCGGCAACCGGCGAGTGCGTTCCCCTGGTCGACCGCGACTCGGAAGCTCGATCTTGATCACACGGATCCGTTCCAGCCGAACGGGCCGCCTGGCCAGACGCGAGTGGAGAAGCTGGTCCCGCTGGCCCGGAACGAGCATCGCGCCGTGACCCACGGCGGTTGGTGGCGGCGAAGGCCGGATCCGACGACGATGGTCTTCCGGTCACCGCACGGGAATGTGTATCTGACGAATCGTTCCGGCACTCATGATCTTGGTACCGGACCGGTCGCCCACGTCCTCTGGGCCGCCATCGCTCGCTGAGCGCGCCGGATCGAGCGGGTCGTTGCGGCAGAACACGGTGGGACTCAGCTACGTGCACCGAGACAGAACCGGGTCTGGTGCTTGCTCAGCTCGCCGAGGGTGACTGGTCCACCGCCCTCGCCCCAGCCGACGGTAGCCAACCATCGCTCCGCTCCGCCTCCTTCAACAGGGAACGCTGGCTCCCGGATGAGGTCTACCCGATCTTGCTCGGCTGGAACCGCTGGTGCCGTCGGGTCAGGCACAACGGCACCATGATCTGCCCTCGCCGCTCCTTTGTTGGTGGCGGGGCACAGCGGGGCCAGCTGTGCGAACCCTACCGTGGTCGCCTTGCCCTCATTCATGATCACGTAACAGTCGCGAACCTCGCGGGCATCATGATCCAGGTGCAGGGTTGGCCGCCCGTGCTCTCCGCCCACCCTCGCTCCCTGAGACGGGACGGATGTTGGCTCGCGTGCTGCGGCAGTGAATCCCCGCCGCGCGAACCTTTCGTGACGACCTTCCGTTTCACCGGGCCCAGGAGCGCGCCTTCCGGGAGGCTTGTCGTCACCGAACAGGAGCGCGATCGTCTGCCGACCGGCGGATGGGCTTCGGCTCAGCCGCGAGCACAACGGCGCCGGCGTCGCCGGCCTTCGTGGTCGCGCCCGCGTCACCAGCAGTCCACGGGCGCCACCTACCAGGCGCCGGTGCTGCCAGCGAGTCCGCCTCTGTGGTGATCGCGAGGTCGGATCGCCGAGGTGGCCTGAGCCACTGCACGTCGAGATCCTGCCACTCGGCGCCCGGCAGTTGGACGCGGTCGGGGCCGGTGTGCGAAGCACGGTCGCGCCCCTTCCTTCGGGCGCGCTTGACCTCGCGCCCGCGCGTTCTCGGTCCCAGCGGTCTCCACTTGCTGAAGATCGGACCGCCACCGCTGAGCTCCGCGCCGGGCGACTGACTGTTGCGCTCGGGCTCAGGTCGTCGTCGCTGTCCTGGGCTGGGCTGACGACAGAAATGTGATCGCGACACTCCAGGTTCGCCTGATAGGTCTGGAGCATGGCTGAACTGACCGAGGACTTCGTCCGGGCCGTGCTCCCGGGCACGGGTTGGCGGGTGTCCGAGGTTCGGGGATCGACGGGGATGACCAGGCTGGCCGAGCGAGGCGGTGAGGCGGTCGCGGTCAAGCTTGTCGCGACCCCGGTCGAGATTCTGATCCGCCTCGGTGATCTTGGTGTCACGCCGCCGATCCTGGGGAACGGCGTGCACGAGGGGCGGGAGTATGTCGTGCAGCGGGTGATCGACGGGCCGCATCCCGATCATGCCTGGTTCGACGGGAACCTGGCGCGGTGGGCCGACCTGGTGGGTCGTTATCTCAACGACGAGCCACTCCGGCGCCTCCTCGCAGGGAGGCCAGGGGACTGGCGACTCTCGGTGCCGGACGCCGTCACCATGATCGACTCGCAGCCGGAACCGACGTCGGCGTCACTGTGTGATCACGACCTGCAGCTCCGGCTGCAACGGTGGCGGGAGCAGTCCGCAGCCCTGCCGCAGATGGCGCTGCGGCCGATCCATCCGGATCCGCACTGGCACAACTACGTGATCGCCGACGGCCGGCCGTACCTGCTCGACTGGGATCTGGTCGACCTGTCCGATCCACTGCGCGACGTGGGCAGCCAGATCTGGGGCTTCCTGCCGCAGCCACGTTGGGCCGAGTTCATCCGCCGGGTCGACATCACACCGGAGGACCGGACCGAGACAGCGGTCCACTGGTGGGCCGGATTCAAGATGATCATGAACGCCTGGTGGAACGACCGCAACGGCGACGAACGCGGCGCCGCCTTCCATGCGGAGGCGTTCAAGCGTGCGGTGAACCGCCGGCCCTGGCTGCCGCGGCCCTGACCCCGAGGATCAGGCGAAACGGGACAGCAGGTCGTCGTCGATCAGGACGGAGTCCGGGAGCAGGACGTGGATCGAGCCGTCCTGGATCTCGCAGAGGTACGCGTCCGGATCGTCGCAGACGGTGGCCAGCCGGGCCTGGTCGCCGCCGCGGAAGTCCCAGAGGGCGAAACCGGCCGCGGTACGGAGAACGAACAGCCCCGCGATCCCGGTCGGCACCACCACAGTCGCGGCGTCGGGCAGTGGCCGGGTGTCGGCCAGGGTGAGTTCGGGCCAGGCGCCGGCGTCGGGCAATACCAGCCAGCGCTTCTCGCTCCGCCCCTCGAACGTGCCGGCCACAGTGGCCAGGAAACGATCGTGGTCGATCGCGCCGCGCACCCTGGCCACCCGAGTCCCGGCCGGCGCCACCGTGGTCGTGATCACTGCCATCGTCTCGGCATCGATCCTGGCGAACAGGCAATGATCAGCGGACGGCGGCGCGCTCTCGCAGTCCGCCTCCATCGTCGTCCCGGCCAGCAGTGCGGTGCCCGCGGAATCGAAGACCAGGCTGCGGATCGCCTGTCCGGGCAGGGGATCGTCGGCATAGTGCGCCAACCCGGTCCGGGTGTCGTACCGGGTCAGCACGCAGCCGAGCTCGCCGTAGTGGTGGCTCGACGCGTAGAAGATCATCCGGCCGTCGTCGGCCGCCGCGACCGGACGCATTCCGGTGGCCGGCTTGGCGACGACCCGCGGGTTCTCCGGGAAACGGGCGGACCGGTCGGGGTCGTACTCGACGAGCTCGGCACCGGTGTAGGCGGCCAGGTAGACCCGGCCGTCGACCTTCCAGGTCTGCAGCACCTCACCGCTGCCCGGCGCCGCCCGGCCGAGATCCTCGCCGGCGCCGGTCCTCAGGTCGAGGCTCCAGAACCGTTGTGTGATGAAGGTCGTGCCGAGCAGTCGATCTTGGTCGATCCGGCGCACGCAGTCGACGTGGCCGACCGAATCCGACGGTACGTGGCGCGCGTGCAACAGCGAGCCGGTCTCGGCGTCGATCAGGTGGAACGTGCCGAACATCGTCACCGCGACGATCCGGCCGGACGCGGTCAGCCGGGTTCCCTGGATCGTCCCGTCGGGGATCCGGCACAGCTCGGTGAGCCTGCCGCTGGCCAGGTCCCAACGGGCCACCGTCAGCATCTCGCCGGCCATCACCGAACCCCACGCGACACCGTCCCGGAGCGCGAACCAGTTCATCCGCGCGGGCGCCATCGGGCCGTCGACCAGGCGCTGCCCGATCGGGTCGTACCAGCCGAGCTCCGGCAGGTGGACCCGGCCGGCCTCATCGGTGATCGTCGCGCTGATCGTCGACCGTTCGGTGCAGTGCCAGGGCCGCCCGAGCAGTTCACTGGCCAGCGTGGTGGTCACCTTCTCGGTGGCCGGATCCCAACGCAGCAAGGCCAGATCGGGATTGAAGGCGAGCAGGGTGAAGGTGCCGTCGCCGTTGGCGAAGTGGGAGGCCGAGTAGAGCTCGGCACACGGCCGCGAGGTCACCGGCCCGGCCGTGCGGCTGCGGAAGTCGAAGCTCATCGCGGTCGGATCCGGCGGCGGGTACGCCAGCCCGAACAGCTTCCCGGACTCCGGATCGACGACCATGCCGCCGAACATCAGGGCGGACGGCGCCCCGGTCTCGAAACGCTCCAGCTCCCGGGTCCGCAGGTCGTAACGGGCCACCGTCCCGAGATTCCCGCAGAGCCACAGGATGTCGGAGTTCTCCGGCCCGGCACTGTAGAAGCCCGGATCGTCGGGGAAGCGGTGCAGCTCGGACCGGCCGTCCTCGGTGATCATGATCGCCTGGGTCCCGGAAACGCTGTTCCAGGAGGTGATCCAGAACCGTTCCTGCCCGTCCGGACCTGGGCCGAGGCTGATCAGCGGTGTGTTGACGAACGGATCCTGCGCAGGCGGCAGGGCGAAGCGGCGCGCCATGGCGTGCTCTCTCCTCGGGGCGAAGTTGATCACCGCGCGGCGGCGTAGGCTTCCTCGTACTCGGTCCTGATCTTGTCGCCGCCGCCGGACCGGAAGGCGGAGACGACGGCGTCGAAGTCGGCCAGTTTCTTGCGGCCGGTGATCACGTCGTTCATGCCGTCCACCAGACTCTTGTCCAGGGCGGCGCCGTCGGACTGCTGGGTGGGGGAGTAGAGACCCTGGGTGGCGAGCGGGAGGCTGTTCTTCGCGCACCGCTCCTGGTAGGCGTGATACATCTCGGTCGCCTCCGGCCGGCCCGGCGTGAAGTTCACGACCGGCGGCGAGCCGGTGTAGTTGACCGGCAGGTTGGTCTCCAGGACGCCGGTCTTGGTCTTCACCGGGTCGCCGTCCTTGTACTCGAACGTGTGGCCCTCGATGCCGTACGTGAGCAGCCGCTGCTCGACGGTGCCGAACGGGCTGGCCAGCCAGTTGAAGAAGGCCAGGATCTCGGCCAGTCGCTCCGGGGTGGTCTTGGTGACCGCGAGCACCGCCGGGCCGTACACGGCCGGGCCGAGCAGCTTCTGGCCGTCGCCGCCGCCGTCCCACTTGGGCGGCACCAGCACGCCCATCTCCATCTCCGGCGCGACCGCGGCATAGGTGATCAAGTAGCCGGCCACCGACCCCGCGCCGCCGTTGTTCACCGCGACGGCTCCGGTCCCGACCCATTGCGCCAGCAGGGTTTCCTGGGTGAACGAGTCGGGGTGGTAGAGCCCCTCGTTCCACTGCTGGGTGACCGCGTCCAGGGCCTGGCGGAACTCCTCCCGCTCGGCGACATGGGTGAACTTGCCCGCCTCGTCGACACCCCAGTTCAGCGGCAGCCCGAGCATCTCCTTGAGGAAGTTCAGCGTCGACTGCGGGCTGCCCATCGCGTACTTGTTGCGCTTCGGATCGTTGACCGTGCGGCACATCTCGAGGAACTCGGCGTAGCTCTTCGGCTCCGGATTCGCACCCTTGGCCTTGATGATGTCGAGCCGGGCGTGCATCTCGCCGGCCGCGGCCGGCCGGTTCAGCGGGATCCCGTAGATGCCGCCGTTGTAGACGCAGGACTTCCACGAGATGGTCGGGATGTTGGCCAGGTTCGGGTACTTCTTGATCGCGTCGCCGGACAGGTGCTCGCTCAGGTCGGTGAACCGGGCCTCGAGCAGCCGCGGCAGGTCGGCCAACGGCCGCATCGACACGATCTCCGGAAGATCATCGCCCGCGATGACCACGTTCAGCTTGGCGACATAGTCGGCCGCATTGGCCATCGTGTACTGGAGCTCGGCGCCGGCCGCGTCGTTGACGGCCTGCCAGTACTTGTTGTCGTTCAGTGCCGGCGGCAGTTGGGTGTTCGTGTTGGTCAAGATCGTCAGCGGCTTGCCACTGGCCAACGGCTTGCCCTCGGTGGCGGTGACGTCTCCCTTCGGATAGCTCAGGAAGCCGGGCATCACCGCCTCGTTCGTCGACGGCAGGTCCGCCTTGATCCCGGTGTACGGGACGTAGGCGGGCAACGTCACCGCACGGTTGGCCGCGTCCGTGTTCTCGGTCTGGCCGGAGGTACTGCACCCTCCGAGCAGCGCCGCGCCGGTCACCGCAAGAGTGCCGCCGGCCAGGAGGTCCCGCCGGCTGATCATCGAACTGGCCATGGTCACTCGCATCCTTACGTCAACCTGAGGCGCCCCAATTATGGACACGATCAAATTAGCGATCGTGCACGCCTAAACGCAAGGGTTCGTGTGTTGAAGTCTCGTTACAGCCGGCCGGCCTTCTTCAGCGCCAGATAGTGATCCGCCAGCGCCGGAGCGAACGTGTCCGGCGGCGACTGGACGATGGAGATGCCGAGATCGCGGAGCCGGCGGACCAGCCCTTCCCGGCGAGCGATGTCGACCTCGGCCGCGGCCGCCGCGTACGCGTCGCCGGGCTCCTCGCGCCGGCTCAGCAACTCCTCGATCCGCGGATCGGACACGGCGCCGATCACGATCCGGTGCTTGCGCCGCACCGGTCCGATCACGCTCAGCAGGCCGTCCGTGATCGCGGCGGTGTCGAGCCCGGTCAAGATCACCACGAGCGACCGCTGGGCCACCCGGGTCATCACCTCCGCCACCAGCTTGCGGTGATCGGCTTCGACCAGGACCGACTCGACGCCGGCCATCGCGTTGACGAACGAGTTGAGCATCGTCGACGCGGGCTCGCCGACCACGCTGGCCCGGACCTCGCGGTCCACGACGAGCAGGTCGACCCGGTCACCGGCCCTGGACGCCAGCGCGGCGAGCAGCAGCGCCGCGTCCATCGAGTGATCGAGTTTCGGCTGATCGCCGACCCGGCCGGCCGAGGTGCGGCCGGATTCCAGCACGATCAACACGTGCCGGTCGCGTTCCGGGCGCCACGTCTTCACCACCACGGTGGTGGAGCGGGCAGTCGCGCGCCAGTCGATCGAGCGGACGTCGTCGCCCGGCACGTACTCGCGCAGGCTGTCGAACTCGGTGCCCTGGCCGCGCTGCAGGATGCTGGACCGGCCGTCCAGCTCGCGCAGCCGGGCCACCCGGCTGGGCAGGTGCTTGCGGCTGTTGAAGGGTGGCAGTGCCCGGACCTGCCACGGCGCCCCGTGGTGGGCGTGCTGCCGGCCGGCGATCCGGAGCGGGCCGTAGCTGCGGATGATCACCGGGCCGCTCGGCCGGTCGCCGCGCCGGGTCGGCAGCAGCGTGGTCCGCACCAGCCGCCGCTGCCGGGCCGGGATGGTCAGCGTCGTGATGCCGTTGCGGGCTCCGGCGGACGGCGTCCAGGCGTCCCGGACCGTCGCCTTGATCGCCCGCCGGTTGTGGTTGGTCAGCAGGACCGAGACGGATGCCTCCTCGCCGAGCCGGATCGAGGTGTCGCCGGAACGCCGTACCGTGATCTTGGCCGGGGACGGGCAGAGCACCAGGTCGACGGTGATCACCAGGACCAGCAGGCCGGTCGCGATCACGAACGCGAGCCAGTGACCCGCGATCGCCACGGCGACCACGGCGATCGCGGCCAGCAGGCCGGCCCGCCAGGTGAGGACCATGATCAGCGGGGAACCGGAACGGTAGCCAGGATCGATTCGATCACCGAGTCGGCGGTGACCCCTTCCAACTCGGCCTCGGCGCGCAGCGCCACCCGATGCCGCAGGGTGGCGAACGCCAGCGCCTTGACGTCGTCCGGCGACACGTAGTCCCGGCCGGACAGCCAGGCCCAGGCGCGCGCCGTGTTCAGGATCGCGGTCGCGCCCCGCGGCGAGACGCCCAGCTGCAGCGAGGGCGACTGCCGGGTGGCCCGGACCACGTCGACGATGTAGGCCTGCACCTGCGGCTGGACCAGCACCGCCTGGGTCTCCCGGCGCGCCTGCCGAAGATCATCGGGGGTCGCCACCGCGGTCAACCCGGCCGCGTCGAGATCGCGCGGGTCGAAGCCGTGCGCATGCCGGTTCAGCACCTCGATCTCAGCGTCGCGCTGCGGCAGATCGATCTTGATCTTCATCAGGAAGCGGTCCAGCTGCGCCTCCGGCAGCGGATAGGTGCCCTCGTACTCGACCGGGTTCTGGGTCGCCGCCACGATGAACGGGTCGGGCAGCGGGCGCGGGGTCCCGTCCACGCTGACCTGGCGTTCCTCCATCGCCTCCAGCAGTGCCGACTGGGTCTTCGGCGGCGTGCGGTTGATCTCGTCGGCCAGCAGCAGGTTGGTGAAGACCGGGCCCTCCCGGAACGTGAACTCCGAGGACCGCGCGTCGTAGATCACCGTGCCGGTGATGTCGCCCGGCATCAGGTCCGGGGTGAACTGCAGCCGCTTGGTCTCGATCCGCATCGCCTTGCTGAAGGCGCGCACCATCAGGGTCTTCGCCGTCCCGGGTACGCCCTCGAGCAGGATGTGACCGCGGCAGATCAGCGCGATGATCAACGACGTGACCGCGGACTCCTGGCCGACCACGGCCTTGCCGACCTCGGCCCGCAGCGCGGCCAGGGCGGCCCGGGCCGGCGACTGCGGCGGAGGCGGCGGCGGTCCGGGCTGCGGCAGCCCCGACGGCTGCGGTCCGAGCTGCGGCGGGGCCGACGGCTGCGACGCCGGATAGCCTGGCGCGACGGGCGGACGGCCCGGGTAGGGCCGCTGCTGGTACGGGTCATGGCTCACGGCTGTCGTGCCTCCTGCTCAAGATCATCGAGATTCTCCGCAAGGTCCAGAAGTTGATCATCGTCGTCCGGGACCGGCCCGAACAGGACGTGGTACACCTGCCGGCTGTCCCGCCCGGTGCGTTCGGCCAGGGCCGCCGCCAGCGCCATCGGGTCGTTCCCGTGACCGTACCGGCGGCCGAGGCGGCGCACCACTCCGTCACGCAGCGCGGCGGCGGCTCGCTCCCGCGCCTGCAGCCGGTGATACAGCTGCCCGTGCCCCTCGACGGTCTCCGAGGCCCGGACCCGGACCGGCAGCCGTTCCAGGATGATCGGGCCGAGCCGGCGGCCGCGCCAGATGCCGACGATGATCAACGCGACCACCGCCTGGGCCACCGCGACCGCCCACCACGGCGGCAGTACGGTCGGCGGCGGCGCCGTCTCCTGGCCGGGGCCGGAAGGGCCGCTACCGGTCGCCATCACCCAGACCAGCCGGTCCCGGGAGCCGAGCAGCCCGAGCACCAGTGCGGCGTTGCCGTCCAGCGCGACCGTCCGGTTGGTCCAGCCGCCGCCGAGCAGCTCGATCTCCCGGCCGGTGGTCGACGGCAGCTTCAGGTAGCCGTACCCGTCCTCGGTCCCGTAGCAGGCCAGGGACGTCGCAGCCTCGGTCCGGAAGGTACGGCCGCCGGCGAAGGTCGTCGAACCGGCCCGCTCGGCGGTCGGATCGGAGCAGCCGGGTTCGACTGAGTCGCCGTCGGCGTAGCGCGACTCGACGCCCGCGACGAACCGGCCCAGGCCGTCGTCCGGGCCGAGCAGGATCAGCCGGGCGTCCGGGATCTCGAGCAGCCGGCGTACCTGGTCGTCGGACAGCCGGTCCGGATGGGCGACCACCACGGTCGCGCCGGCGCCGTCCCGGACCGCGTCGTCGATCCGCTCGGTCGGCCTGACCTCGACGCCCTCCTGCTGCAGGACGGCGGCGACCGCGCGGGCGCCGTCCGGCCGGGACGAGCGGGGATCGTTGGCCGCCTGGCCGGCCGTGGCGGCGCTGAACGCGGCCACGGTGCCGAGCACGATCAGGACGACCACCAGCAGCCCGGCCACCCAGCGGGTCGCCCGATGCCGGAGGAACCTCGACCAGGCCGGCCGCTGCGGCGGCTGGGCCGGGGCGTTCGGCGACTCCTCGGCCACGGTCGGGGCGGTCATCGGTCGGCCCCCCGGCCGGCCGGCTCCGGCTGGTCGCCGGCGAGGTCGGCCTGTCCGGCCGCCTCGCCGATCCGGTCGTCCAACTCGACCATCCGCTGGTACGCGGCCGCGTCGGCCACCCGGTCGCCGTACATCACCTCGGAGAACGTGCGGGCCCCGTCGTCCAGGGCGGCGGCCTGGTCCGGCAGCGCCCGGCCGGCCAGGGCGGAGGCCTCGAAGGCGGTCCGGGCCGGCCGCGGGTCCAGGATGGTGGCGATCTCGAGCTCCTTGACCACGGCCCGGAACCGATCCCGTACCGCCGAACGCCAGTCGCCCGCCTCGGCGAACCGTTGCGCGGCCGACCGGTAGTCGTCCGGTTCCAGCGCCTCGCTCAGGTCGACCTCGGCGTCGCGCCGCCGCCGGGTCTGCCACCGCGGCAGCCCGACCTTCCAGATCAGCAGCGCGATCGCGCCGGCGATCAGCACCAGGATGATCACGAAGGCGACGTTGATCCCGCCGCCACCCGCGGCGGCCGGGCCCGAGCTCACCCCGAGCACGAACGTGATGATCCGCTCCATCAGTTCGTAGAGCCATTGCAGCAGGTCCCGCAGCCACTGCGGCATCTCGGTGTAGCGCGACTTGCCGAGTTCCTCCAGCACCCGCCGGCGGGCCTCTTCCCGGCTCAGCTCGACGGGCACGTCCAGCGGGATCATCGGCCCTGTCCCGGTGGCGGTGACATCGGTGGTGGTGGCGGCATCGGCGGGCGGGGCGGCAGCGGCGGTGCGACGTAGACGATCGGGGGAGCGGACGGCTGCGGGATGGGTACGCAGTCGAACCGCATCGCCAGGTCGAGGCCCTCGCGGCGCATCCGCAGATCCACGTACAGCAGCGTCTGCACGGCGGCGACGAAGGCCAGCAGGGCCGACATGGCGACGATCGAGGAGAACCCGAACACGCCGAGATAGGTCCACGGGTTGTAGAGCAGATCGAACACGTCGACCCCGAGCGAGGTCGCGTAGAGCAGCAGCACCAGCAGCGACCCGAAGCCGACCAGCGTGATCACCAGCACCGCGATGCCGAAGGCGCCGGCCATGATCACGGTGGCCCGGGGCAGGTTGCGCCAGCCGATCAGCGTGAACGAGCGGATGAAGGCGGTGATGATGTTGGTCCGGCGGGCCGGGGTACCGATCCAGGCCGGGGCATGCTGGTTCTCGGTCGCATAGGCCGGGACGGCGAGGGAGAGATAGCTGTACGCGGCGGCGGAGATCACGTACCCGATCGCCGTGACCACGGTCGCCACGAACCCGACCACGGTCGCCGAGAGGCCCGCGCCCGACGCGAGCAGGACCAGGATCACCACGTAGTAGACGCCCGAGATGATGATCGACTGCATCGTCGACGCGGCCACCCACTGCAGCAGCGACAGCCCGACCATCGGCCAGAACATCCGCAGCGCCCGGCGCAGCGTCCACGGCGTCGCCGGTACGAAACCGGGCCCGAGCACCGTCTCCAGCGTGATCCGGGACAGCACCGCGGTCATCCAGACCAGGCACATGGTGAGCAGCAACAGGCCGAGCAGCCCGTACAGGACGACCGTGGCGATCTGCGCCGTCTCGCCGGAGGTGTCACCGAGCAGGAACCAGAGGCCGATCCCGCCGAGCAGGTAGACCCCCGCTCCGCCGGCGATGACCAACGGCAGCCCGACCATCATCCGCGCGTTGGCCCGGACCACCAGGAACGCCGCGTCCAGCACCTCGGTGATGGTCAGCGGCCGGAGCGGGATCAGGGCAGCCCGGGACGCGTCGAGCACCGCCGGGCGCCGCAGCCGCAGCCCCGGCAGCACCGGTCCGCCACCGGGGTTGATCGTCGCCGCCATCCGGGCCAGTCTTGCATCCGAGAGGTGCCGACGAGGCTCCGACAGACACCCGATGCCGAACGACCGCGTTCTTCTGCCCTGGATCAGTAGGATGAACTCGCCCAGCGCTATGTCGCTATGTCAGAGAGGCTTTCGGTGTCAGAGGGAACGAAGAGCGGGAGCAGCCGCGGCAGGGTGCTCGTCGTCGACGACGACGCGTCCCTGGCGGAGATGCTCACCATCGTGCTGCGGAACGAGGGTTTCGAGCCGATCTGGTGCTCCCACGGCGACCAGGCCTATCCGGCCTACGTCGAGTCCAAGCCCGACCTGGTGTTGCTCGACCTGATGCTGCCCGGTCGCGACGGTGTCGAGATCTGCCGTCAGATCCGGGCCGAGTCGGGCGTACCGATCGTCATGCTGACCGCCAAGTCCGACACGATCGACGTCGTGGCCGGGCTCGAGGCCGGCGCCGACGACTACGTGGCGAAACCGTTCAAGGCCAAGGAACTGGTGGCCCGGATCAAGACCAGGCTGCGCCGCCAGCTGGACGACAACGAGTCCGAGACGCTGCTCATCGGCGACCTGACGATCAAGGTCGACGGGCACTCGGTGCAGCGCGACGGCCGGCCGATCCAGCTCACGCCGCTGGAGTTCGACCTGCTGCTGGCACTGGCCCGCAAGCCGTGGCAGGTGTTCAGCCGCGAGGTGCTGCTGGAGCAGGTCTGGGGCTACCGGCATGCCGCCGACACCCGGCTGGTCAACGTGCACGTGCAGCGGCTCCGTTCCAAGATCGAGCGCGATCCCGAGCACCCGGAGATCGTCGTCACCGTACGCGGTATCGGCTACAAGGCGGGCGAGCCGAAGCCGGCCCGGTGATCATCGTGATGGGCTGATCCAATGTCTCTTCCGGCCGGGCTCGACGAGGCCGAACCGTGGTGGAAGCTGCCGCTGAACTGGTGGTGGCGGTCGCTGCCGCTCCGGGTGATCACGTCCGTGTTCGCCGCGTCGCTGGTGGTCGTCGTGCTGGGCGGCTTCCTGATCATGCGTCAGGCCACCACGGGTGTGATCGACACGAAGAAGCGTGCGGTCCAGTCCGAGGCGACCGCCGCGCTCGCCGAGGCGCAGGAGACGCTGGACGACTCGACGGTCACCAGCAGCGTCAACGCCAACGAACTGTTCCAGACCCTGGCCGTGAACCTGGCCGGCCGCAGCGGTTCCGACCGGTACTGGGTGATCGCCTTCGTCAACCGGCAGACCGTACGGACCGCCGACGCCGATGTGAGCAGCGTGCCGAAGGCGCTCCGGGAGCAGGTCACCAAGTCGGACGCGGAGGGCCGCTACTACATCACGCCGACCTCGGCCAAGACGACCAAGGAACAGGACACGACGCGCCCCGCGTTCGTCGTCGGCACCATGCTGCAGCTGCCGGGCAGCGGCTCGTACGAGACGTACCTGATCTTTCCGCTGGAGCAGGAGCAGGAGACCCTGAACGTCCTCGGCACCGCGGTGATCAGCACCAGCGCCTTGCTGGTGTTGCTGCTGACGATCATCGCCGCACTGGTCAGCCGCCAGGTGGTCGCGCCGGTCCGAGCCGCCCGCCGGGCCGCGGAGAGCCTCGCCCTGGGCAACCTGGACAACCGGATGCGGGTCCGCGGCCAGGACGACCTGGCCCGGCTGGCCGCGTCGATGAACTACATGGCGAGCGAGCTGCAGAAACAGATCACCCAGCTGGAGGAGCTGTCCGCGGTGCAGCACCGGTTCGTCTCCGATGTGTCGCACGAGCTGCGGACGCCGCTGACGACGGTACGGATGGCCGCCGAGGTGCTGTACGAGGCGCGGGAGGACTTCGACCCGGTCTCGGCCAGGTCGGCGGAGCTGCTGCAGGCCGAGCTGGACCGGTTCGAGGCGCTGCTGACCGACCTGCTGGAGATCTCCCGGTTCGACGCGGGCGTCGCGGTGCTCAGCCTCGACCGGGTTGATCTGGTCGGCGTCGTCGAGCGCGTCGTCGAGGCTCATCAGCGGTTCGCCGAGGAGGCCGGGACCACGGTCACCGTGCATTCGCCCGGCCCGTGCGTCGCCGAGGTCGACGCGCGCCGGATCGAGCGGGTGGTCCGCAACCTGCTGACCAACGCGATCGAGCACAGCGAGGGCCGCCCGATCGACATCTGGCTGGCGCGGGACGACGACGCGGTCGCGATCGCGGTCCGCGACCACGGCGTCGGCTTCGAGGCGAGCCAGGCGAAGCTGGTGTTCCACCGGTTCTGGCGGGCCGACCCGGCCCGGACCCGGACCATCGGCGGCACCGGGCTCGGGTTGTCGATCGCGATGGAGGACGCCCGGCTGCACGGTGGCTGGCTGACCGCCTGGGGCCGGCCCGGGATGGGCGCCCAGTTCCGGCTGACGCTGCCCCGGGAACGGGGTGGCATCCTGGAGCAGTCGCCGCTGCCGCTGGTGCCGCGCGACCTGGTCGGGCCGTCGGTCTCCCGGGTGGACGGCGTGGAGTACGCCCAGCCGCTGGTGGACTCCGACGACCTGCCGGCCCTGCTGCCGGCTTCGCCGACGCCCGCGGCCTCACCGGCCTCGCCCGAGGTGCTGGAGCTGGGGATGGGGCCGGACGACTCCGTACCGTCGGAATCCGGGAGCTCGAGAAGGGGGGACCAGTGATCACCACGTCGCGCGGCCGGCTCGCCGCCGCCCTGCTGGCGTTGCTGCTGGCCGTCCTGGCGGGCTGTGCCGAGGTGCCGACGAGCGGTCCGGTCGATCCGGTGGAGGGCGCGGAACCGTCCTGCCGCGGCTGCCTCAACGTCGATCCGGCCGCCCCGCAGCCGGGCGACGACCCGAAGACGATCGTCGACGGCTTCCTGCAGGCGATGGCCGCCTACGAGCCGACGTACGCGACGGCCCGCAAGTACCTCACCAAGGAGGCCGCCGATCGCTGGAACCCGGACCAGGGTGCGACGGTCTACATCGGCCAGATGACCGCGACCAGCCCGACCTCCTTCCTGCTCGACGCCCGTACGGTCGGCGTGCTGGGACCGGACCGGGTGTTCACCGTCCGCGACCAGCGGTTCCGGCCCACGTTCTCGGTGGAGAAGCAGGAGGGCGAGTGGCGGATCAAGAATCCGGTGCCCGGGCTGCTGGTACCGAAATGGACCTTCGACACGTTCTACGACAGCTTCAACGTCTACTTCGTGGGCCGGGACGGCACGCTGGTGCCGGACGTGATCTATCTGCCCGAGCGGGCCAGCATCGCCTCGGCGCTGATGCTGGCGCTGCTGTCCGGGCCGTCGGACTGGCTCGGCCCGGTGGTGGGCAGCGCCTTGCCGGCCGGTACCACCCTCGACGTCCAGTCGGCCTCGATCGACGGCGGCGTGGCCGAAGTGCAGTTGAGCGACGCGATCAACCAGCTGACCGATCAGCAACGAATACTCATGGCGGCCCAGGTCGCCGAAACCCTTCGTCAGTACCAGGTCCAGTCGGTCAGGTTCCTGGTGAACAACGGCGAACTCTTCCGGATCCCCGGCGCCGACCCGAACACCGGTGCGATCTCGGTGAACGACGAGCGGATCCGGGCCATCGCGGCCCGGCCGCCGCGCGCCAGCGACCAGCTCTACGCCGCCACCGACGACGGCGCGCGCATGATCACGGATCGGGCCGGCAAACGGGAGACGGTGCCGATCTCGGGTGACCTCGGCAAGCAGGACGACAGCGAACGGATCGCCGTGTCGCTGGACGACCACGACATCGCCGTGGTGACCGACGGGCTGTCGGTGCTGCGCCGGCAGCGCGAGGACGGCAAGGCCACCACGGTGCTCGACGACGTGTCCGACCTGCTGCGGCCGCAGTACTCCCGGCAGGACGAACTCTGGGCGGTCGGGAACCGGGGCGGCGAACAGCACATCTGGGCCGTGATCGGCGACAAGGTCGTCGAGGTCCAGGCGCCGGCGCTCAGGGACGGCAAGATCGTCTCCTTCAAGCTGTCGCCCGACGGCAGCCGGATCGCCATGGTCCGCGAGGTGGGCTCCACCAGGCAACTGACCCTGGCCCGGATCAACCGCGTCGAGGGCCGGATCCTCGTCGACAGCCCGCGCCGGGTGGACACCGCCGGCAATCAGGGCACGACGATCACCCAGTTCCGCGACGTCGGCTGGCAGGACGACTCCCGGCTGCTGGTGATCGGCGCGGCGGCGCCGCTGGCGCCGGTCGGGGTGTACCTGCTGTCCCAGGACGCGTCCCAGATCTCCGCGCTCGGCGAGCTGCCGGACGACGAGGCGGCCGAGATCACCGCCTCGCCGACGCACAACCAGGTGGCGATCGTGACCAAGAAGGGCGAGGCGTACTGGCTCGATCCGGCGCGACGCTGGACCCGGATCTCGGCCGGGGTCGACTCGCTGGCGTACCCGGGCTGACCGTTTGCTGAAGCAGCAAGGAACCTTGCCGATTTCTCGGGTACGGCGCACTGTGGAGTCCTCGACTCAAATCTTGGAGGACACGGTGTCAGGATCGGAACTGGACCACGACGTGATCGTGATCGGCGGCGGGCCCGCTGGGCTGAGCGGCGCGGTGGCGCTGGCCCGGTCGCGGCGCTCGGTCGCCGTGATCGACTCCGGCGAGCCGCGCAACGCGCCGGCCGCGCACATGCACAACTACCTCGGCCACGAGGGCCTGCCGCCGTCGGAGTTGATCAAGCTCGGTCGCGCCGAGCTGGCCGGCTACGGCGGCACCCTGATCGACGGCTCGGTGACCGCGGCCGCCCGCGACGACGAACGGGGCGGCTTCGCGGTCGACCTGGCCGACGGTCGCCGGCTTCGCTCCCGGCGGCTGTTGATCACGACCGGCCTGGTGGACACGCTGCCACCGGTGCCCGGGGTGGCCGAGCTGTGGGGCGACTCCGTGCTGCACTGCCCGTACTGCCACGGTTGGGAGGTCCGGGACACCGCGATCGGCGTCCTGGCGACCGGCCCGATGTCGGCGCACCAGGCCCTGATGTTCCGTCAGCTGTCCCACGACGTGATCATGTTCAGCCACACGGCCGAGCTCGGTGATGATCAACGGGAGCGGCTGGAGGCTCGCGGGATCAAGATCATCGACGGTGAGGTGGTCGGCCTGGAACGGGACGAGGCCGAGCGGCTCTCCGGGGTGGTGCTGGCCTCCGGCCGGTTCGTCGGCCGGTCCGCCCTGGTGGTCGGGACGGTGATGGAGGCTCGCGCGGCTTTCCTGGCCCCGTTGGGATTGAGCGTGGAGCCGGTGCTGGCCGGCGAGCACCGGATCGGCAGCCGGATCGTCACCGACGGCAACGGCGCGACCAGCGTGCCGGGTGTCTGGGCGGCCGGGAACGTCGCCGACCCGCGGGCCCAGGTGATCGTCTCCGCCGGTGCCGGGCTGATGGCCGGCGCCATGATCAACGCGGACCTGATCGAGGAGGAGACCGAGGCCGCCGTCGAGCGCTCCCGGTCCCGGACCCGGGAGCTCAGCGGGGCCTGATCAGGAGCGGTCGTCGCGGCGGGTCCGGGCCCGGATGTGGGCCCGCTCGCCCTGGCTGCCGAACAACGACAGCAGTTCGACACCCTCCGGGTCGGCCGCCGCGAACCAGTGGCCGACCCTGGTGTCGAACTCGGCCGCCTCGCCCGGGCCGAGCTCCAGTTCATGATCACCGAGGACCAGCCGGAGCTTGCCGTTGAGCACGTACAGCCACTCATAGCCCTCGTGCCGCTGCGGGTCCGGCGAGGCACCCTTGCGGTGCGGAATGATCATCTTGTACGCCTGCAGCCCGCCCGCCCGCCGGGTCAGCGGGATCATTGTCATCCCGTTGTGCGTCACCGGACGCAGCCGGATCCGCGGGTCGCCGGTCTCCGGCGCGTCCACCAGCTCGTCGATCGCGACCCCGTACTCCCGGGCCAGGGGGAGTAGTAACTCCAGTGTCGGCCGCCGCTGTCCGGACTCCAGCCGGGACAGCGTGCTGACCGAGATCCCGGTCGCCGCCGACACGTCCTGCAGCGTCGCCGACCGGTCCTGCCGGAGCGCCTTCAACCGAGGCCCGACCCCGGTCAGGACGCGCTCGTACTCGTCGGACAGGGTCTTCTCGGAATCGCCACGGCCGGCCACGCCCCCAGTCAACCACCCGCCGACCGGCCGCCCCGGCGACGGATTCCGCGGCGTGTCGAACGGCCGCGCGGCGCCGGGATCGGGAGCGCCGCAGCGGACGATGATGATCGTCGGGTGACGGCTCGGCGACGCGGATCGTGCCGCGCCGAGGACGGAGTTCCGACGATCGAGGTCGGCCCGCGTGACGGCGGTCAGCGCGCTGCGGCCCGGCGAGCCCCGCCCTCAACCGCCCGCCGACCGGTCACTTCTGCAGCGACACGCCGGCAGAACGGCTGCTCTTGTGACCGGTCGGCGTGGGGGTGGTGGGGGATCCGGGAGGGTGGTCGGGTGGGGATGGGGTGGGTGGCGGCTGCGGGGGATCTGCTGCTCGGGGCGCGGTGCCAGGCGTGCCTGCGGCCGTGGTGGGGACTCTGCCCGCCGTGCCGCGCCGCGCTCCGGTCCCGCGTGCCGCGGGCCGCCCGGCCGACCCCATGCCCGGCCGGCTTTCCGCCGACCTCGACGGCAGGCTGGTACGACGAGCCGCTGCAACGCTTGATCATCGCGCACAAGGAGCGGCAGGCGCTCGCGCTGGCTCCGGTCCTGGGCGAGCTGCTGGCGGTGGCGTGCTGGCACCTGGTCCGGACCCGGTCGAGCCGTTCCGGCGCTGAGCTCACACTGGTGCCGATCCCGTCCGCCCGGGCGGCCGTCCGCGGCCGCGGGTACGACGCCACGACGGCCCTGGCTCGGCGGGCCGCCGCGCTGCTCCGGCCGGCCGCCCCGGCCCGGGTCCGCCGGCTGCTCCGGCACCACCGGAGCGTTCATGATCAATCCGGGCTGGACGCGGCGGCGCGGCAGCGCAACCTTGCCGATAGCCTTCGGGTACGAGAGGCGGCCGCAGCCGCGACACGTCGGGGGAAGCTGATCATCATCGTCGACGACCTGGTGACGACCGGGGCCACGCTGACCGAGGCGAGCCGGGCGTTGACCGCGGCCGGACTGCCGGTCCTGGGCGCGGCGACGATCGCGGCGACCCGCAGGCACCAGACGGCGACCGGTAAGATGACGCCCGATTGATCTGACGAATCTGAGAGGAACGATGACGATGGGGTCCGAGCAGGAGGCACCGAGCCGGGGCGAGTTCACCGGGCTGAGGGCGATCGTCACCGGCGGAGCGAGCGGGATCGGCCTGGCCACCGCGAACCTGCTGGCCGACCGCGGCGCCGCGGTGGCCGTCCTCGACCTTCGCGTGGACGGGTTGCCCGAGCGGCTGGCCGGGTTCGCGGTCGACGTCGCGGACGACGACTCGGTCAGTGCCGGTGTCGCGGCCGCGGCGGAACGGCTCGGCGGCATCGACATCGTGGTCAACAACGCCGGCATCGGCGCCCAGGGCACGGTGGCCGACAACGAGCTGGACGAGTGGCGCCGGGTGTTCGAGATCAACGTGTTCGGCATCGTCCGGGTGACCCGGGCGGCGCTGCCGTACCTGCGCGAGTCGGAGGCGGCCTGCGTCGTCAACACCTGCTCGATCGCGGCCACCGCCGGCATCCCGCAGCGGGCGCTCTATTCGGCCAGCAAGGGGGCGGTGCTGTCGCTGACCCAGGCGATGGCGGCCGATCACATCGCCGAGGGGATCCGGGTCAACTGCGTCACGCCGGGCACGGCGGACACGCCGTGGGTCGGTCGGCTGCTCGACTCGGCTCCCGACCCGGCCGCCGAACGCGCCGCCCTGAACGCGCGACAGCCGCACGGCCGACTGGTCTCGGCCGACGAGGTGGCCGCCGGCATCGTCTACCTGGCGTCCCCGCTGTCGGGCTCCAACACCGCGACGGTGCTGCCGGTGGACGGCGGCATGCAGAACCTCCGGCTCCGGCCGCGGGCCGCCCAGTGACCGGCAGCCCCTCGGCCGGCGGCGCCACCACGACCCGGCCCGTCGAGCCGGCGGTCCGGTCGCCGTTCGGCCCGGTCCTGCTCGGCGGCGCGGGTTATGCGAACCTCTACGCCCCGGTCTCGGAGGACGACGCCCAGGCCGGCCTGAGCAAGGCCTGGGAGCTGGGCCTGCGCGCCTTCGACACCGCTCCGCACTACGGCGCCGGACTCTCCGAGGAACGACTGGGTCGGTTCCTCCGCACCCGGCGGCGGGAGGAGTTCGTCGTCTGCACCAAGGTCGGCCGGCTGCTGGTGGACGACCCGGCCGCTTCGGCCGACGCGGAGGGCTTCGCCGACGTACCGCGACGGTCCCGGCGGCTCGACTACTCGGCCGACGGGGTCCGGCGCAGCCTCGCCGAATCGCTGGAGCGACTCGGTCTGGACCGGATCGACCTCGCCCTGGTGCACGACCCGGAGGACCATCTGGACCAGGCCCTCGGCGAGGCGGCCGGTGCGCTCGGTGAGTTGCGCGCCGAGGGCGTCATCGGCGGTTGGGGCGTCGGTACGAACTTCGCGGCGACCGCGGAACGCTTCGTGGCCGAGACCGACCTCGATCATCTGATGATTGCCGGTCGCTACACGCTGCTCGACCGCCGGGCCGACCGGCTGCTCGACGCGGCCGCCGGACGTGGGGTCGCCGTGCTGACCGCCGGCGTGCTGAACAGCAACATCCTGGTCGCTCCGGAGCCCGGCGCCCGGTTCAACTACGTACCCGCCCCGGCTCCGTTGCTGGCCGCCGCGCAGCGGATGGAGGCCGTCTGCCAGCGGTACGGCAGCACACTCCGGGCCGCCGCGCTCCAGTTCGGGCTGCGCGACCCGCGGGTCGCCGCGGTCGTGCTCGGGGCCGGCCTGCCGGACCTGGTCGCGGACTCCGTCGAGCAGCTCAACGCGCCGATCGACGAGGCCTGCTGGGCCGAGCTGGAGGCCCTGGTGCCGGACCCGGCCGAACTGCCCGACTGACCGTCCGGGATGATCTTGTCGCGAGTGTTCGACACCACCGAGAGTTGAGGATGATCATGGAATTACAGCGACGAGGCCCGGCCGGCGAGGAGATCCCGGTCGTCGTCGACCAGGGCCGCGCCTTTGATCTTCGCCCGCTGACCGCCGACATCGACGCCAACTTCCTCGGTGGCGACGGGATCGCCGGAGTCCGTACGGCACTCGCGGCGGGGGAGCTCTCCGAGCTCGACGTGACCGACCTGCGCTACGGCGCGCCGATCGCCCGGCCGGGCGCGGTGGTCTGCATCGGCCAGAACTACGCGGCCCATGCCGCCGAGTCCGGGGCCGAGCCGCCGGCCGAGCCGATCATCTTCTTCAAGCACCCGAACAGCGTGATCGGGCCGTTCGACGACGTACACCTGCCGCCGGGCAGCACCAAGACCGACTGGGAGGTCGAGCTCGCGGTGATCATCGGCCGTCGGGCCCGCTACCTGGCCTCCGCGCAGGAGGCGCTGTCCTACGTCGCCGGCTACGCGGTGAGCAACGACGTCTCGGAGCGGGTCTACCAGGCCGAGGTCTCCGGCGGTCAGTGGTCGAAGGGCAAGTGCTGCGAGACGTTCAACCCGCTCGGCCCGTCGCTGGTCCCGGCCGACCAGGTCGACCCGACCGACGTACGGCTGCAGTCCTGGGTCAACGACGAGCCGCGGCAGGACTCGACCACCGCGGACATGATCTTCCCGGTCGCCCAGCTGATCTACGAGCTGAGCCAGTTCATGGTGCTCGACCCGGGCGACGTGATCAACACCGGCACCCCGCAGGGGGTCGCGCTGTCCGGCCGGTTCCCGTTCCTCGGGGTCGGCGACGAGATGCGGCTGACCATCGCCGGGCTCGGCGAGCAGCGGCAGAAGATCATCGCCGCCCCGGACGTGCCGGCCACCGCCGGCGCCGCCAACATCGCGCGCTGATCAACGGCCCGTGCGATGCCCGAGCGACATTCGCGCGAGGTTCCCGGCGGCCGGGCCTACTTCCTGACCGAACGGCTGTGGGCCCTGGCCGCCGACATGCCGGTCGAGTCCGTACCGATCGACTCGATCGCGGAATTCGACCAGGACTGCTGGTTCGGCGGGGGACCGGCGACCTGTCGGGAGGTCGCCCGGCACGCCGCTCGGATCCAGCGGGCCGACCTGAGCCATCCGGTGATCCTGTCCGCCGACGGCCGGCTGATGGACGGCGGCCACCGGATCGCCAAGGCCTGGCTCGCCGGGCAGACCATGATCAACGCGGTCCGGTTTCAGGTCGACCCGGAGCCCGACTACGTCGTCGGTAGGGAATCGCCGGCATGACGGCAGGTCCGCCCATCGAGCAGGCCCACCGTCAGACCCGGGGGCTTCGCTTCGCACCGTTCCCGGAACTGCTGGCCGGAACCCCGGCACCGGACCAGGGGTGGCGGCCCCTGGTCGATCTCGACCTCGATCCAGCCGCCGCGCCCGACGGCTTCACCCTGGCGGCGGTGCTCCGGACGGAACTCGAGCACTCGACGGCCGGCCCGCACGCCGTGCACGCTGTTCGTACGCTGACCCGGGAGTTGATCTTCGCGACAGCGGCGAGCCTCTACCTGACCGGCGCGGCGAGCCTCTTCGAGGAGCGGGACTGGCTGGTCCGCGACGTCGGCCGGGCCGCCGCCTCGACGGTGCCGGGTCTGCTCGTCGGAGCCCGTACCGGATCGGACCGGGAGGCCGCCGAGGTCCTGCTGCCGCTGATCACGCCGATCGTCGACGGCATCCGGCGGTCCACCCGGGTCGGCCGGCGGACCCTGTGGAGCTACGTGGTGGACACCGCGAGCTTCGCCATGATCAACCTGGCCCGCCAGCTGGGCCGGGACCGGGTGGCCGCCTGGAGCCGGGCCGAGGCGTTCGCCGAGGCGCTCTTCCGGGCCGGCGTGCCGCGGCTGTCCCGGCCGGAACTGGCCCGCTACGACGGCGACCAGCAGACCGGCGTCTGGGCCGTCCGCGGTGCCTGCTGCCTGGACTTCAAGGACCCCGAGCACGGCTACTGCCTGACCTGCCCGCTGCTGGACACATCCGAAAGGTCCCGACGATGGCAGGCGGCGACACCGGCCGTCAACGCCCGAATTCGGGGGTGAGATTCTCTCCCGGCCCATGGAAATACGGGCGCCTTCGGACTACCGTCAACCTATGGTGCACCAGCCCACGAGAGACCACGGTTCCGGGGGTCGACTGCGGGTGAGGCTCGGTTGCACAGCACGGCCCAGCCCGGGCCAGGATCCCTTGCGACGGCGATTGCGGTGGCGCGCGCCCCGGGGGATCCGACCGCCGCTCACCTAAACGGAGGTTGACATGGATGTTGTCGTGACCACGAGGCACTGCCAGGTGTCGGACGGGTTCCGGGAGCTCGTCAACGAGAAGATCGCCCGGCTCGAGAAGCTCAACGATCGCCTCGTCCGCGTCGAGGTCGAAGTCTCCGCGGAACGGAACCCGCGGCAGCACGACCAGGCCAGCCGGGTCGAGATCACCGTCCGCGGCAAGGGCAAGGTGATCCGGGCCGAGTCCGCGGCCGAGGACAAGCGCGCCGCGTTCGACCTGGCGCTGGACAAGCTGATGGCGCAGCTGCGGAAGCTCGCCGACCGCAAGCGGGTGCACCGCGGCTCCCGTACCCCGAAGTCGCTGCACGACGCGGCGGCCAAGCTGCCCGAGACGAACGGCCACCAGGTGGTCGAGGTCGAGGACACCGAGGTACGGACGATCGCCGGCATGGAGGTGCGCGGCGACGGGCCGCTCGTGGTGCGCGAGAAGGTCCACAACGATCCGCCGATGTCGCTGGACCAGGCCCTGGAGGCGATGGAGCTGATCGGTCACGACTTCTTCCTGTTCGTCGACGCCGAGCGTGGCGTGCCGAGCGTGGTCTACCGGCGCCGCGCCTACGACTACGGCGTGATCAGGCTCGATCACGGCGCCCAGGAGCACGAGCACGTCAACGGCAGCTCCCGGACCGAATCGTCGGTGCTCGTCTGAGCTCCTTGCGCGGAGCGGGGCGGGGGATCTGAAGGGGCGTCCCCCTTGACTGATCAGCCTGTCGGTGCCGGGCGATAGCCTCGCCGCGTGCAGGTACGACAGCGGGAGCGGCTGAGCCGCGCGCAGGCGAGGCGGGTCGCTCTCGCGGCCCAGGGCTTCGGCACCCCACGCCCGGAGCGCGCGGTCGGGATGCGCGACGTCCAGTCGGTGATCTCGAGGCTGGGCCAGTTCCAGATCGACTCGATCAACGTGGTGCGCCGGGCGCACTACCTGCCGCTGTACTCCCGGCTCGGGCCGTACGACACGGCCCTGCTGGATCGCGCCTCGCACCGGGCACCCCGCCGGCTGTACGAATACTGGGGCCACGCGGCGAGCCTGATCGACGTCCGGCTGCAGCCGCAGCTGCGGTTCCGGATGCGGGACGGCTTCCGCGACGTCTGGGGCGGCGTCGAGCGTGCGGCCCGGGAGAACCCGAACCTGGTCGACTGGGTCCGTGACCAGGTCGCCGACCGCGGGCCGCTGACCGCGCGCGAGATCGAGTACGCGGAGGACCGGAACAAGACCAACTGGGGCTGGAACTGGTCCACGGTCAAGACCGTGCTGGAGTGGCTGTTCTACTGCGGCGAAGTCACCTCGGCCCGGCGCAACGGCCAGTTCGAGCGGGTCTACGACCTGCCCGAGCGGGTCTTCCCGGCGACGGTGCTCGCCGGGCCGGACCCGTCCCCCGAGGATTCGGTACGGGAACTGGTCCGGCACGCCGCCACCGCGCTCGGCGTGGCCACCGAGTTCTGTCTGCGCGACTACTTCCGGACCAACGCCTCGATGACCAGGCAGGCCGTCGCCGAGTTGGTCGACGCGGGGGAATTGCTGCCGGTCCGGATCGAGGGCCCTTCGGCAGGCTCAGGAAACGGGGACAAGCAGCACTACCTCTGGCACCAGGCCAGGGTGCCGCGCCGGGTCGACGCCCGCGCCCTGCTCAGCCCGTTCGACTCGATGATCTTCGAACGCGCCCGGCTGGAACGCCTGTTCGACTTCTTCTACCGGATCGAGATCTACGTCCCGGAGCCGAAGCGGCAGTACGGCTACTACGTCTACCCGTTCCTGCTCGGAGAGCGGTTCGCCGCCCGGGTGGATCTCAAGGCCGACCGGGCCGCCGATCGGCTCCGGGTCAACTCCGCCTGGCTGGAGCCGGGGGAGGACCCGACCGAGGTCGCGGTCGAACTGGCCGCCGAACTGCGGACCCTGGCCGACTGGCTCGGGCTCTCCACGGTCGTCGTCTCCGGCAGGGGCGACCTGGCCGAGCCACTGGCCGGCGCCGTCAAGCGCGCAGCCTGAACGTTCTGCCGGCCGAGGTGTCGCCTCCCGGCCGGTACCTTGCGGCGCCGGCCCCGTCCTCCTTCTCCGTCGGTTCCAACCTACGCACGTAACTGTGTCGTTTCATGAGTGGTTAAAGCATTGACCACACAGGTTCGATCACTTACGGTAGCCGGGTGCACGAAGCCGTGAACGTTCCCGGGGGCGCGTCCGAGCGTGCTTCCGCAGGGACGCCCACCCAACGCGGGACCAGGCCCGATCGCTCGGCCTCGCCCGGTGGCGCCGGTTCGTCCGGGCGCTCCGGTGGCAACGGACGCCCGGTCCGGACCGCCGCCGGCCGGCTCCGGTTCCTGGCCCGGCGCTTCGGCTTCTACCTGTTCACGTTCTGGGCGGCGGTGACGCTCAACTTCGTCATTCCGCGGTTCATGCCGAACGACCCGGCCGACTCGCTGCTGCGCTCGATCCAGCAGCAGACCGGACAACCGCCGTCGCCGGAGGCGATCGCCGCGGTGCGCCGGATGTTCGGCGACCCGACCGAGAACCTGTTCCAGCGCTACCTCGACTACTGGGTCAGCCTGAGCCGGTTCGACTTCGGCATCTCGGTGGTGAACTACCCGGTGCCGGTGGCCCAGCTGGTCGGCCAGGCGTTGCCCTGGACGGTGCTCCTGGTCGGCGTCACGACCGTGCTCGCCTGGCTGATCGGGACGGCGATCGGGGCCTACCTCGGCTGGAAACCGGGGGGCCGGTTCGACGCCCTGTTCACACCGGCGACGACGTTCCTGCACGCGATCCCGACGTTCTGGCTGTCCCTGCTCGCCCTGTGGGTGTTCGCCTTCCAGCTCGGCTGGTTCCCGATCGCCGGCGGCTACGACCCGAACGTCCCGTACCAGATCAACAACGTCTGGTTCCTGCTCAGCGTGCTCCAGTACGGTGCGCTGCCGGCGGCGACGTTGATCTTCATCGGGTTCAACGGCTGGCTCTTCTCGATGCGCAACGTCATGGTCACCACGGTCAGCGAGGACTACGTGCTGCTGGCCCAGGCCAAGGGGCTGTCGACTCGCCGGGTGATCTTGATGTACGCGGCCCGCAACGCCCTGCTGCCCAACGTCACCGGGCTGGCGCTGGCGATCGGCGGGGTGATCGGCGGCGTGCTGCTGACCGAGGTCGTGTTCACCTACCCGGGCATGGGCCACCTGCTCTACGTGGCGACGCTGAACCAGGACTTCCCGGTGATGCAGACGATCTTCCTGATGATCACGATCACCGTACTGCTGGCCAACCTGATCGCCGACTCGATCTACGTCCTGCTCGATCCCCGGACCAGAGAGGCGACCAGCCGATGAGGGCGGTGCTGCGCAACACCAAGGCCAGGGTCGGGCTGGCCGTGTTCGGCCTGTTCCTGCTGGTCGCGATCTTCGGCCCGCTCGTGGTCGACCAGGTGCTGCACACCAACCCGCGGGCGATCGACTACGACCACCTCGGCTCGCCGCCGGGTGCCCCCGGCCATCCTCTGGGCACGACGATCCAGGGCGCCGACGTGCTGGTCCAGGTGATCATCGGCGCCCAGGGTTCGGTGTTCGTCGGGATCACGTCCGGATTGTTGGCCACTGCCCTCGCCGTCGTGATCGGCGTGCCGAGCGGCTTCCTCGGCGGCCGGCTGGACCAGGTGCTCACCGTCTTCACCAACCTGTTCCTGACCCTGCCCAGCTTCGCGCTGATGCTGATCGTCGCCGGCTACATCCAGGGCGCCGACTGGTGGGTGATCGCGATCTTGATCGCCGCCTTCGAGTGGCCCGGCGGGGCCCGCTATCTGCGGGCCCAGACGCTCTCGTTGCGGAACCGGGACTTCGCGGTCGCGATGCTCATGATCGGCGAGTCGAAGACCCGACTGGTCTTCGCGGAGGTGCTGCCGCACCTGACCGGCATCATCTCGGCGATGTTCCTGCGCGCCGTGGTCGCCGGTGTCTTCGCCGAGGCGGGGCTGGCCTTCCTGGGCATCGGCACGACGACCTCCGTGTCCTGGGGCACCATGATCTCCGAGGCGCAGCAGCAGTCGGCGATCCTGAACGGGGTCTGGTGGTGGTTCGTCCCGCCGGGGCTGTGCATCGCCGTGCTCGGCACCGCGACCGCCCTGGTGAACTTCGGCATCGACGAGGTCTCGAACCCCCGGCTCGGCGCGGCCAACCGGAAGTTGATCAAGCAGTTCGAACGGGCGGCCGCGCGGCTCCGGGCCCGGCCGGGGACGGAGGTCGCCCGATGAGCACTGCGACGAACAGCACAACGAACCCGGCGAAGGTCGGCGAGGTGCTGCTCGAGGTCGAGGACCTGAGCGTGGCGTACCTGACCCAGGCCGGTCCGGTGCCGGCCTGCGACCAGGTCTCGTTCACCCTGCGCCGGGGCGAGATCCTCGGCGTGGCGGGGGAGTCCGGCAGCGGCAAGTCGACCCTGATCACGGCACTGCTCCGCCTGCAGCGGCCGCCGGCCGTGACCACCGGCGGCCGGATCGTCTACTACCCCGACGGTGCCGAGCCGGTCGACCTGGTCCGGATCAGCGAACGCGGCCTGCGCCGGTACCGCTGGAACGACCTGGCCATCGTCATGCAGAGCGCCATGCACTGCCTCAACCCGGTGCTGCGGCTGTCGGCCCAGTTCGTCGACGTGCTGACCACGCACAATCCGTCGCTGTCGAAGGCGGACGCGCTGGCCCGGGCCGGCGAACTGCTGCGGATGGTGGGGATCGCCGAGGACCGGCTGTCCAACTACGCCCACGAGCTGAGCGGCGGGATGCGGCAGCGGGCCCTGATCGCCCTCGCCCTGGCCTGCAACCCGCAGCTGATCGTCATGGACGAGCCGACCACCGCGGTCGACGTGGTGATGCAGCGGCAGATCCTGGCTCAGGTGATCAAGCTCCAGGCAGAGTTCGGTTTCGCGGTGATCTTCGTGACCCACGACCTGTCGCTGCTGATGGAGCTGGCCGACCGGATCGCGATCATGTACGCCGGCCGGCTGGTGGAGCTCGGTGCCGCGGCCGACCTGTACACCGCGCCGCTGCACCCGTACACGAAGGGACTGCGGGACTCCTTCCCGCCGCTGCACGGTGACCTCACCGAGCTGCGCGGCATCCCGGGCACGCCGCCGAACCTGCTGGCGCCGCCGACCGGCTGCGCCTTCCACCCGCGCTGCCCGCGCCGCTTCGACGCCTGCGACACGACCGAGCCGCCGCTGATCGAGCACGAGGGCCGCGAGGTCGCCTGCCTGCTGTACGGACCCGAAGGAACGCCCCGATGACCGACCAAGATCAACAACGGCAGCCCGGCCGGCCGCCGGTGCTGGAGGCGGTCGGTCTGACCAAGCACTTCGAGATCACCGACCGGTTCGGCCAGACCAAGCTGGTCCGCGCGCTGGAGGAGGCCGACCTGGCCCTGCACCCGGGCCGGACGGTCGGCCTGGTCGGCGAGAGCGGCTCCGGCAAGACGACGCTGGCCCGGCTGCTCGCCCTGTTCCACCCGGCGACCTCCGGCGAGATCAAGCTGGACGGCCGGCCGGTGTCGCAGTCGAAGGACGGCGAGCGGGACTACTACCGCCAGGTCCAGTTGATCTTCCAGGACCCGTTCGCCTCGCTGAACCCGCTCAAGACGGTCCGCTACACGCTGGGCCGGGCGCTCCGGATCCACGGTCACGCCCGGAAGGGCGCCGATCTGCAGGACAAGATCATCGAGCTGCTCCGCAAGGTGAACCTGACGCCGGCGGAGACGTTCATCGACAAGCTGCCGCACGAGCTGTCCGGCGGGCAGCGGCAGCGGGTGGTGATCGCCCGTGCCCTCGCCGTCCAGCCGAAGGTGCTGCTCGGCGACGAGCCGATCTCGATGCTCGACGTGTCGATCCGGCTGGACGTGCTCAACCTGCTGGCCAACCTGCGCGACAGCGAGGACCTGGCGCTGCTCTACATCACCCACGACATCGCCAGCGCGCGCTACCTGTGCGACTCGATCACCGTGCTCTACGCGGGCCAGCTGGTCGAGGGCGGGCCGGTCGACTCGGTGATCCAGCAGCCCCGGCACCCGTACACCCGGCTGCTGCTCGACTCCTCGCCCGACCCCGGCCGGACCGTCACCGACCAGGGCCGCCGGGCCGGGCTGTTCGAGCTGGAGGGCTCGCTCGGCGAGCCGCCGAATCTGAGCGACCCACCGCCGGGCTGCCGGTTCCACCCTCGCTGCCCGTTCGCGATGGACGAATGCCGTACCGAACTGCCGGCCCGCACCGAGTTCCCGGACGGCCACTGGGCCCGCTGCTGGCTGCACCAGAAGAAGCAGAGCCATCTGCTCGAGCTCGCCGAAGAGAAGAAATGAGAAGAACGATGACCCGACGCCCTTCGCCAGGGAGCCTGACCGGCCGGTTGATCGCCGCCGCGACCTCGGCCGCTCTGGCCCTGACCCTCGCCGCCGGCTGCAGCACGGAGCGCACCGTCGACGGCGGCTCCGGCGGCCCGAGCGGCGGCGCCTCGACGGTGGACACGCTGAACATGACCGCCTCGGCCGCGACCCCGACGTTCGCCCGGAACTGGAACCCGTTCTCGCCGGTGGACAAGAAGAGCCCGGCGTCGGGCCTGATCTACGAGCCGCTGATCCGGATCAACCACACCCAGGCCAAGAAGCCGGAACCGTGGCTGGCCGAGTCGTTCGCGTGGAGCGACGGCGGCAAGAAGCTCACCTTCACCCTTCGTAGCGACGTGACCTGGTCGGACGGCAAGCCGTTCACCTCGGCCGACGTCAAGTACACCTTCGAGATCCCGTCGAAGCACGACAACCTCGGTCTGGCGGTGCCGTTCGACAAGGTCGAGGCGCCGGACGAGAAGACCGTCGTCGTCACGTTCGACGACGTCTCGTACCAGAAGATCGACTGGTTCGGCGGCTCGGCGGCGCCGGCGCTGATCGTGCCGCAGCACGTCTGGCAGGACCAGGACCCGTCGTCGTGGACGAACCCCGAGCCGGTCGGGACCGGACCGGTGAAGCTGGAGACGTTCAGCCCGCAGCAGGTCACCTTCGGCGTCCGGGACGACTACTGGAACGGCCAGTTCAAGATGAAGAAGATCAACATCAAGCCGTTCGCGTCGCCGGAGGCGGGCAAGGCGATGATGCTGAAGGGCGACCTGGACTGGTCGACAATGTCCTGGGCCGACGCCGAGAAGCAGTTCGTCGCGAAGAACCCGGAGACCAACAAGTACTGGGCCTACTCCACCGGCGGTGCCGAGGGCCTCGACTTCAACAACGCGAAGCCGCCGCTGGACGACGTGCACGTCCGGCGCGCCCTCTACTACGCGATCGACGCCGAGAAGATCCTGGCCCTGAACAAGACCGGGCAGCAGGTGACGAACCAGACCGGGATGTCCGACGACGTCTGGCACGACCTGATCGATCCCCAGTTCGCCGGCCAGAAGATCGCCCAGCGGGTGGACGAGGCGAAGGCGGAGCTGGCGCAGTCCTCGTACAAGCTCGAAGGCGGCGTGCTGACCAAGGACGGCAAGTCCTATCCGCTGACCATCAAGCCGGTCGTCGAGTACTCGAACTGGGCCGCCTGGGGCCAAGGCCTGGCCCAGCAGTGGAAGGAGACCCTCGGGGTCGAGGTCAAGGTGCTGCCGACGCCGGAGACCCAGCTGTTCAACCAGATCGCCGAGGGCGATTACCACATCGCGTTCGACTGGATGTACGGCGGCAACACGCAGTGGGCCAGCTTCAACGCCAACCTGGGCAGCGAGAACTACAAGCCGGTCGGGGAGAAGGCGAACGCCAACTACGGCCGGTTCAAGAGCGACGAGGCGGACGAGCTGCTGAAGCAGCTCTACCGCGCCGAGGACCCGAACCAGACCAAGGAGCAGGGCTATCAGCTGCAGCGGATCCAGGCGGAGCAGGTGCCGTACGCCCCGCTCTTCACCGCGGCCTGGTTCATCGAGGTGAACGCGTCCAACTGGACCGGCTGGCCGGATCCGGCGGCGCCCGAGTCCGTGCCGCACACGCTGCTCGGGCCGGACACGATCCTGACGATCCGCAACCTCGCTCCCGCTCGATAGGGAGATCCGACGGCCCGGAAATCCGGGCGTGCTGGTCTGGTACGGATGCTGGCCTACGATAGGGAGGCGCCGGCGCCAGGTGACGCGCGGCGAAATCCGGGATCGTCAATACAAGGGAGCCAAGACCGCCGTGGGCTTGATGGATAGGTTGCTGCGGGTCGGCGAGGGCAAGACGCTGCGCCGGCTCAAGGCGATTGCCGACTATGTCACGAAGATCGAACCCGACTTCGAGGAGATGTCGGACGAGGAACTGCGCTCCCAGACCGACGAGTTCAAGAAACGCCTCGAGGACGGCGCCAGCCTGGACGACCTGATGCCGGAGGCCTTCGCGACCGTTCGCGAGGCCAGCCGGCGGGTGCTCGGCAAGCGGCACTTCGACGTGCAGCTGATGGGCGGCGCGGCGCTGCATCTCGGCAACATCGCGGAGATGAAGACCGGTGAGGGCAAGACCCTGGTCGCGGTGCTGGCGTCGTACCTGAACGCGCTCAGCGGCAAGGGCGTGCACGTCGTCACCGTGAACGACTACCTGGCCAAGACCCAGTCCGAGCAGATGGGCCGGATCCACCACTTCCTCGGCCTCGAGGTCGGCGTCATCCTCTCCGGGCTGACGCCCGCCGAGCGGCGGAAGGCGTACGCGGCGGACATCACGTACGGCACCAACAACGAGTTCGGCTTCGACTACCTGCGCGACAACATGGCGCTCCAGCTGAGCGACTGCGTGCAGCGTGGGCACCACTTCGCGATCGTGGACGAGGTCGACTCGATCCTCATCGACGAGGCGCGGACGCCGCTGATCATCTCGGGCCCGGCCGAGGACAGCCACGAGTGGTATCCGCAGTTCGCCAAGCTGGTCGACCGGCTGCGCCGCGACGAGCACTACGAGGTGGACGAGAAGAAGCGCACGGTCGCGATCCTCGAGACCGGCATCGAGGTGGTCGAGGACCGGCTCGGCATCGAGAACCTGTACGAGTCCGCGAACACGCCGCTGATCTCGTACCTGAACAATGCGCTCAAGGCCAAGGACCTGTTCAAGAAGGACAAGGACTACGTCGTCGTCGACGGCGAGGTGCTGATCGTCGACGAGCACACCGGCCGGACGCTGGTCGGGCGCCGCTACAACGAGGGCCTGCACCAGGCGATCGAGGCCAAGGAGAAGGTGCAGATCCGCGAGGAGTACCAGACCCTCGCCACGATCACGCTGCAGAACTACTTCCGGATGTACAGCAAGCTGGCCGGGATGACCGGCACGGCGATGACCGAGGCGGCGGAGTTCCAGAAGATCTACGGCCTCGGCGTGGTCCCGATCCCGACCAACGAGCCGATGATCCGCGAGGACCAGCGCGACTACATCTACCGGACCGAGGAGGCGAAGTTCGCCGCCATCGTCGAGGACGTGGTGGAGCGGCACGAGCAGGGCCAGCCGATCCTGATCGGCACCGCCTCGGTGGCCAAGTCGGAGATCCTGTCCGCGCTGCTGAAGAAGGCCGGCGTCAAGCACGAGGTGCTGAACGCCAAGCAGCATGATCGCGAGGCCGCGATCGTCGCCATGGCGGGCCGGAAGAAGGCGGTCACGGTGGCCACCAACATGGCCGGCCGCGGCACCGACATCATGCTCGGCGGCAACCCGGAGTTCATGGCCGACAAGCAGCTGCAGGACAAGGGCATCGACCCGGTCGAGCACTCCGAGGAGTACGAGAAGCTCTACCCGGAGGTGCTCGAGGAGCTCGAGGAGGCCACGAAGTCCGAGCACGACGAGGTGGTCGAGCTCGGCGGCCTCTACGTGATCGGTTCGGAGCGGCACGAGTCGCGGCGGATCGACAACCAGCTCCGCGGCCGGTCCGGCCGGCAGGGCGACCCGGGCGAGAGCCGGTTCTACCTGTCGCTCGGCGACGACCTGATGCGGCTGTTCAAGTCCGACATCGTGGAGTGGGTGCTGCAGGCGCTCAAGGTGCCCGACGACCAGCCGATCGAGAACAAGCGGGTGTCGTCCTCGATCGCCAGCGCGCAGGCGCAGGTCGAGTCGCAGAACTTCGAGACCCGGAAGAACATCCTCAAGTACGACGACGTGATGAACCGGCAGCGGCATGCCGTCTACGGGGACCGGCGGAAGGTGCTCGAAGGCGCCGACGTCGAGCAGCAGCTGCGCAACACGGTGGACACCGTGGTCGAGCAGTACGTCACGAATGCCACCGAGGGCTTCGCCGACGAGTGGGATCTGGAACAGCTCTGGACCAACGTCAAGACGCTCTACCCGGTCTCGCTGAAGATCGAGGACTACGACACCGAGGACCTCGACCGGCAGACGCTGATCGACGACTTCAAGGCCGACGCCGCCGCCGCGTACGACAAGCGCGAGGAGGAGCTCGGCGCCGAGGTGATGCGGGAGCTGGAGCGGCGGGTGCTGCTCACGGTGCTGGACCGCAAGTGGCGGGAACACCTCTACGAGATGGACTATCTGCGCGAGGGCATCGGTCTGCGCGCGATGGCGCAGCGCGATCCGCTGGTCGAGTACCAGCGCGAGGGCGGCGCGATGTTCAACGCGATGATGGCCGCCTTCATGGAGGAGGTCGTCGGCTTCGTCTTCCACATCGAGGTCGAGGTCGAGCCGGCCGCGAAGGTCGGCGTCGCGACCGACGCCCAGGGCGCGCCGGTGCAGGTCGGCTCGGGCCAGAACGGTTCGGGTCAGAACGGTGCCGGCCGGACGAACGGCAAGGGCAAGACCCGGGGCAAGGCGAAGGCGAAGCCGCGGATCGAGTCCGGGCCGGACCCGGACGGACCGGGCGTCGAGGTGAACCGGGTCGAGGAGCCGACCAACGAGGAGCTGGCCGCTGCGACGGCCGCCGAGCTGGCCGAGTCCGAGGACGCCAAGGAGCCGGAGACGGTCGGGGCGAGCGGTCGGCCGCAGCTGCGCGGCAAGGGCCTGGACGGGGGCGGCCGGTCGCGGCAGCTGTCGTACTCCGGGTCGAACACCGACGGGAGTTCCCGGACGGCGAAGAAGGCCGAGGACGACCCGTACGCGAACGCGTCCCGGAACGCACCGTGCCCGTGCGGGTCCGGCAAGAAGTACAAGCTGTGCCACGGCCGGTCCAGCGCGCAGCGCTGAACCCCGGTCAGCGCAGCCGCAGGTCGGTGACGAGCCAGCGGTCATAGATCACCTCCAGGCGTAGCGCGACCGGAATCGATGCCGGTCCGATCCGCACGTGGACGGCGGCCTCGGCGACCAGACCGGCCGGGTGCTGCGCCCGGGCCGACTGCACCCAGGCCTGCCATACCGGTCGGCCGCGCGGGATCGTCGACACCAGGCCTGGCCGGGTCGCGAGCCCGGCCAGCCGGTCGAGTTGATCATCGTCGAGCCACCGGGACAGCTGCCCGAGCGGCCGCCGGCCCCGGATCACCTCGACCGCGGCCAGCGCCAGCGAGGCGGACCAGGTGGCCGCATCCGGCACGCGCGGGTCCGGCGTCACCTGCCACCGGCAGCTGTCGTCCTCGACCGTGATCACGGCCGGCCCAGGCTGCTCCGGCCAGCCTGGCGCGTCGAGCAGGCTCGGCTGGCCGGACGGCACCGGGAGCGGGCGGGTCAGCGCGGCGAACCAACCGATCGCGGGCGGCCGGGATTCGACCGCCGGTAACAGACGTGGGCCTGACATGCCGTCACCCCACCCCAACCCGCAGCCCACGTCCACCCCCATCCGCCGACCGGTCAGAAAAGCAGCGGTTCTGGCGGCGTGTCGCTGCAGAACTGACCGGTCGATGCGTCAGGGATGGGCAGTTCGGCCCGATGACGAACGATCGTCACCATCCCTCGTTAGGGTGATCGCCATGGTGACCGCCGAACGCGAAGCGATGACCTGGCCCATCTTCGGTACGGCGAGCCGTGCGCTGGCCGCCTCGGTGGCCGAGAGCGGGTTCCGGCCCGACATCGTGCTCGGCATCTCACGCGGCGGGCTGATCCCGGCCGGCGCGCTGGCGTACGCGCTGGACTGCAAGAACCTGTTCACGATCAGCGTCGAGTTCTACACCGGGATCGACGAGCGGCTGGACGTGCCGGTCATGTTGCCGCCGTTCCTCGACGCGACCGACCTGGACGACGCGACGGTGCTGGTCGTCGACGACGTGGCGGACACCGGGAAGACGCTGGAACTCGTGCACGACTTCTGCAGCGGCCATGTCGCAGAGGCGCGGACCGCCGTGCTCTACCGGAAGTCCCAGTCGATCGTCGAACCGGACTACGCGTGGGCGACGACGGACCACTGGATCACCTTCCCGTGGTCCGTCGAGCCTCCGGTCGTCAGCCGCGGCGGCGCCGCCGAGTCCTGACGCTCGCGGACCACGGACAGGTTCGGGCGCCTTCCTAGCGACGACCCAGCACGACGTCGGTCAGCAGCGCGTTGAACTTCGCCGGTTCCTCGAACGGGACCATGTGAGCCGACTGCTCGAACCAGTGCAGCTCCTTCGCTGGTGCCTCGATCGCTTCGAAGTACTCCACCGCGAGCTGGGCGGGCGTGTTGTGATCTTGCCGCCCCACCGCGAAGTAGACCGGAACCTCGAACGTGCGGGCCGTGCGCCGCAGATCGACCGCGAGCAGCTCGTCCAGCAGGCAGGCGAACGAGAACTCCTGCGCGGCCGCCGAGATCTCGCCGAAGTACTGTTCACGAAGCTGCGGGTCGACGCCGTCGAACAGCGCCCCGGTGTCACCGTGGGTCTGGCCACCGAATCGGTCGAGCCAGCCCCGTTGCACCACGAGATCCGCGAACGTCAGCCCACCTGACGGGGTGTACCGGCCCTCGATCGCTCGCAGCGCGCTGACCGCCTCGTGGTTCTCCGCCTCGATCGCTCGACGCAGGGTGAAGCCGTACGACAGCTGCTCGTTGCGCAACCCGGCCACGAGCTGACCCACGCTGATGAACGCGTGCACCCGTGCCGGGTGCTCGCTGGCGACCGTCGCGCCGATCAGGCTGCCCCACGAGTGGCCGACGAGATAGAGCTTGTCCTGGCCGAACCGGGCGGTCAGCCAAGCGATCAGCTCGAGTGCGTCGGCGACGAACTGGCGGATCGTCATCGATTCGACGGGGATGGTGCCCGAGTAGGACAGGCCCGCGCCGCGCTGATCCCAGTGGACGACCAGGAAGTGTGCCTCCAGGTCGGCGTTGTACGTGGAGAACAGGGGCATCTCCGCGAAGCCCGGGCCGCCGTGCAGGATCAGCAACAACGGATTGCGGGCATCGGCGCCTCGAACGACGATCTGCTGCTCAAGCCCGCCGAGCGTCACTCGCTGTTGCACGTCCACGGGTTCGTTCACGTCGCGCCTCCCCTCGGGCTAGACGGCCAGCGACGACCGGATGCTGTAGCGGGCCGCGTGGTAGATGTGCCGGCCGTACTCGACCAGCCGCCCCGAGTCGTCGTACGCCAGCCGGTCCGCGGTCAGGCAGGCCAGCGGCGGCATCGCGCCGAGCAGGTCCGCCTCCTCCTCGCTGGCCAGCCGCGCCCCGACCCGCTGGTGCGCCAGCTTGAGGTTCACCCCGGCCCGGCGCAGGCACGGGTAGAGGCCGTGCCGTTCCAGGTCCTCCGGGTCGAGCTCGATCCGGGCCGGCAGGTAGTTGGCCAGCACCGCCAGCGGGAGGTCGTCGGCCAGCCGCAACCGCCGCAGCTGCAGATACGGCTCGCCGGCCGGCAGCGACACCCGCTGCGCGATCTCGTCCGGCAGCGGCGCGATCCGGAAGTCGAGCAGCCGGGTGGCCGGAGTCTTGCCGGCCTCGATCAGATCGTCGTACAGGCTGGACAACCGTTCGTCGCGACTGAACTTGGACCGCACCACCTGGGTGCCGACGCCGCGCTTGCGGACCACCAGGCCCTTGTTGACCAGTTCCTGGATCGCCTGCCGGGCGGTCGGCCGGGAGACGCCGAGCCGGTCGGTCAGCGAGAGCTCGTTCTCCAGCCGGTCGCCGTCGGCCAGTTCGCCGGTCGCGATGGCGCGCTCGATCGCGCGGGACAGCTGGAGATACAACGGCTCGGCCGCGGACCGGTCCAGCGTGATGTCGAGGCGGCGGCCGACCATGGCTGACATCGTAAGCCTGCTCAGCCGACGTCGACCCAGGATTTCTGCTCGATGGAACGGCTCAGCGCCGCCGCGACCCGGGCCGCCGCGACGGCGTCGATCATGGTCGCGCCGGTCTCGTTGCCGGTCCGGATCGCGGTGATCAGGCGGTGCAGCTCGATCACCTTGAGATCGTCGTACGACAGCGCGATGCCCGGCGCCGGCTGGAACGCGCCGAGGTCGCCGGCCTCCGGCCCGACCAGCACGGTGCGGTACGCGGCGCCGGCCCGGCCGCCGTCCAGACAGACCTCGAGCTCGCCCATCCGGCGGAAGTCCCAGGCCAGCGCGCCCTCGGTGCCGCGCACCTCGATGCCGTACCGGCACTGATCGCCGACCGAGGTCCGGCAGGACTCGAGCACCCCGCGGGCCCCGCCGGCGAACCGCAGCAGGGCGGACAGGTAGTCCTCGTTCTGGACCGGGCGGGACGGCCCGCTGCCCTGGGCGAAGTGGGAGGTCGAGGAGCCCGCCTCCGGCCGGTCGGCGATGAAGATCGCGTCGTCGGCGATCACCGACTCGATCTCGCCGACCAGGTAACGACCAAGATCAACTCCATGGCAGACCAGGTCGCCCAGCACGCCGCTGCCGGAGAGCGCCTGGTCGAACCGCCAGGAGAACGCGCCGCCGGGGTCGGCGGAGTAGTCGGCCAGCATCCGGATCGACACCATGGTGACCCGGCCCAGCCGGCCGTCCATGATCAACTCCCGGGCCGCCTCGACGGCCGGCGGGTAGCGGTAGTTGAAGCCGACCGCCGACCGGACCCCCGCGGTCGCGACCGCGTCCGCGATCGCCGTCGTCTCGGCAAGATCACGGCCAGCCGGCTTCTCCAGCCAGAGATGCCGGCCGCTGCGGGCCACCGCCGTCCCGACCTCCTCGTGCAGGAAGTTGGGCGTGGTGACGCTGATCAGGTCAAGATCATCGCGGGCCAGCAGTTCGCGCCAGTCGCCCAGCACGGTGTCCACTCCGTAGCCGGCGGCGAGCCGCCGGATCCGTTCCCCGTCGCCGATCTCGGCCACCGCGACCAGCTCCGGTGCCGGCAGGTCGGGGTAGTGCTGGGTCAGCCGGCGGTAGGCCCGCGCGTGCACCTGACCCATCCAGCCGAAACCGATGATCGCGGCGCGGACGGGGGAGTCGGCAGAAGTCATGGTGATCAGTCTCGGTCATCCACCGCAGCCCGGGTAGTACGGTGGTCGCCAGACAGAACGCACCCTGAGCCTGTCGAAGGGACTGGCCGGTCGGGCTCGCCCTTGGACAGGCTCAGGGACCGAAGGGCGGGAGGTGTGATGCCGCAACGGCTGAAGCCCGAGGAGGTGTCGGTTCTCGCGCTCGATACGGCGCGGGCGCCGGGGCACATCGGGACCGTGGACATCTTCGCCACGGACGGCGACGGGTTCAACTACGAGCGGCTGATCGGGCTGATCCGGGAGCGGCTCGCCTACGTCCCGCGCTACCGGCAGCGGCTGCGCTTCCTGCCGGCGAACCTGGCCGGTCCGGTCTGGGTGGACGACGAGCACTTCGACCTCACCTTCCACGTCCGGCGGTCCGCGCTGCCGCGGCCGGGCACGATGGAGCAGCTGCGCGAGTTCGTCGGCCGGGTGCTGGCCCGCCGGCTGGACCGGTCCCGCCCGCTCTGGGAGGTCTATCTGGTCGAGGGACTGGCCGGGAACCGGTTCGCCCTGGTGGCCAAGTCGCACCTGCTGCTGATCGACGGGGTGGACGGAGTCGATCTTGGTCAGGTGCTGCTGGAGGACGAGCAGGACCCGCCGCCGGACGGGTTCGGCAGCGCCAACTGGCACCCGGTCCCGGAGCCGTCCGACGCCGAGCTGTTGATCAACTCCGTGCTGGACGGGGTACGGAATCCGGAGCTGGCCGTGGAGAACGTCCGCGGCGCGCTGACCGGCGCCCTCGGCACGGCGATCGCGATCGGCGAGGCGGTCGGCGGCATCGCCGGGGCACTCGGCGAACTGGCCGGCGACGCGCTGCGCGGGACCCGCCCGCCGAGCACGTCGCCGCTGACCGGGGTGCTGTCCGAGCAACGCCGCTACGCCGGGGTGTCGCTGCCGCTGGCCGACCTGCGCAAGATCAGGGCCGAGCATGATCACACCGTCAACGACGTGATCCTGGCCGTGATCGCCGGCGGGCTGCGCTCCTGGCTGATGGCCCGCGGCGAGCCGGTCAGCCCGCAGACCGTGGTCCGGGCGGTGGTGCCGATGAGCGTCACCGAGGACGACGGCGAGCCGACCTCGCTGGGCAGCCAGGTCGCGCCGCACGTGCAGCCGCTGCCGGTGGGGGAGCCGAACCCGCTGATCCGGCTGCACCAGATCGCGTACGCGACGCAGGCGCACAAGGACACCGGCCGCGCGGTCGACGCGCGCACCCTGACCGACATCGCCGGCTTCGCACCGACCACGATCCATGCGCTCGGCGTCCGGGTCGCCGGCGAGGTGATCCGGGCCCGGCACGACCTGTTGATCACCAACGTGCCCGGACCGCAGCGGACCATGTACGCGGCCGGTGAGCGGCTGGTGGCGAGCTACCCGGTGCTGCCGCTGACCGCCGGGCACCTGCTGGCCATCGGCGTGACCTCCTACGACGGCGAGGTGTTCTTCGGGCTGACCGCCGACCGGGACGCGATCAGCGATCTGGACGTGCTGACCCAGTCCCTGGTCGACGCGCTGGCCGAGCTGAGCGAACTGACCGAGGCCCGGCAGCGGGGCGAGGCATGATCGTCTACGTACCGGCGACGGTGGCCGAGGCCGCCGCGCTGCGGGACGGCGGCACGCTGCCGGACCGGCGCGGGTCCGCGGTGACACCGGCCCTGCTCAGCGCGGCCGGGTTCACCCCGAAGGACGCCGAGGACGCCGGCTACACCGCGCTCTGTCACGCCGGCGTGCAGGCGCTGCTGGCCGGCCCGGACCAGGTCGGCGAGCGGCGGCTGGTGCTGGCCGCCGATGCGGACGGGGCGCGGGATCTCGACGACCCGTACGGCGCGGTGGCGGTGACCGGGCTGACCTGGGACCGGGTCTGGGCGCTCTACCTCGACGAGCCGGAGGCGGCCGCCGCCGTCCGGAAGGCCGCGGCCGCGGTCCGGCCGGGGGAGCCGGTCGCCGACGCGATCGACCGGGCCGAGGTCGGCGCGCTGCTCGATGATCATGATCTGCTCTGGTACGACCCGACCGAGCTGGACCGCCTGTCCTGAAGCCCGTTCGGCCCGTCTGTCAGGATTACGGACATGGTCGAGCAGCAATCGGACGCCGAGCAGCGGATCGTCAGCGTCCGCGACGTGGCCGCGCTGGCCCGGGTCTCGCCGACCACGGTGTCCAACGTGCTGTCCGGCAACCGTCCGGTGGCCACGGCCACCCAGGACCGGGTCCGGCAGGCGATCGAGGAGCTCGGCTACCGGCCGAACCTGAGCGCGCGCAATCTCCGGCTGCGCCGGGCCGGGCTGATCGCCCTGGCGGTCCCGGAGATCGACGTCCCGTACTTCGCCGAGCTGGTCCGGCTGATCGTGCAGGCCGCCCGCCGCCGCGGCTACACGGTGCTGATCGACCAGACCGAGGGCGACGCCGAGGCCGAGCGGTTCGTGCTGGGCGGGATGAACCCGGGCATGGTCGACGGCATCCTGTTCAGCCCGCTGCGCACCGACCGGGCCGAGTTCGAGCAGCGCCGGGACCGGACCCCGCTGGTCCTGCTCGGCGAACGGATCACCGGCCGCGGCATCGACCACGTCGGGATCGACAACGTCGCCGCCGCGACTGCGGCCACCCGCCATCTGGCCGGGCAGGGCCGGCGCCGGATCGCGGCCCTCGGCCACCAGAACCGCAGCGGTACGGCAGCGCTGCGGACCGAGGGCTACCGGCAGGCCCTCGACGAGGCCGGGCTGGGCTACGACGAGGACCTGGTCGTGGTCACCCGCGGCTACCACCGGACCGACGGGGCGGGTGCCGTCCGGCACCTGCTGGAGCACGGCGATCCGCCCGACGCGCTGTTCTGCTACAACGACCTGATCGCGCTCGGTGCCCTGCGCGCCCTGCACGAGGCGGGGCTCCGGGTGCCCGAGGACGTGGCGGTGGTCGGCTTCGACGACATCGACGACGGCCGCTACAGCACGCCGACGCTGTCCACGGTGGCGCCGGACAAGGCCGGGATCGCCGAGGCCTCGCTCGACCTGCTGCTGGCCCGGATCACCGACCCGGCCGCCGAGCCGAGTCAGCTCACGGTCCCGTACACGCTGGAGGTCCGGGAGAGTTCCAAGCCAACCTGAGACCTGGATATCGATCAATTCGTCGATCTAATCTTGAAGGTTGCCGCGAGACGGTCGTTGACCGTCGCCGGATCAGCCTGTCATATTGTTCGATGTGGCGAACAATAGAGGTCTTGCCGCCGGTGTACGGGACGTCAACTCGGCCGCCCTGCTGGACGCCGTCCGGCGCGACGGCCCGACCACCAGAACGGAACTGCTGCAGCGGTCCGGCCTGAGCAAGGCCACCGTATCGGTGATCGTCGGCGAGTTGCTGGAACGCGGCCTGATCAAGGAGACCGGCCGGCTGCAGCAGGGCCGGGGCCGGAGCCGGGCAGTGCTGGAGTTCGACCCGGCGGCGCGGACGGTGGTCGGTGCGCAGCTGAACGACGAGGTCTGCGAGTACGTCCTGACCGACCTCTACGGCAACCCGTACCACCGGCACCGGGTGCCGCTGCCCGGCACCGACCCGGACCGGGTCCTGGCGGCGGTCGCCGACGGCTTCCGGACGGTACGGGACGCGGCGAGCTCACCGGTCGTCGGCCTCGGGCTCGGCACCCCTGGCAATGTCGACCGGGACGGCCGCCGGGTCGTCGTCGCGCTCACCCACGGCTGGCAGGACCTGCCGGTCGCCGACCGCCTCGAAGATCAACTCGAGATCCCGGTGGTGATCGCCAACCGCGCCAAGGTGGCCGCGCTCGGCGTGATCGGGCACGGCCAGCCGGACGGCCCGCAGGACCTGATCTACGTCTATCTCGGCTCCGGGATCATCGCCGGCATCGTGATCGACCGCCGGCTCTACTTCGGCCGGGACGGCAGTGCCGGCGACATCGGCCACGTCACGGTCCGGGCCGACGGCGAGCTGTGCAGCTGCGGCAACCGCGGCTGCCTGCACACGTACGCGTCGCAGGAGGCGATCCTCGGTGCCGTCCGGTCCCGGCTCCGGGAGGCCGACCGGCCGGAGGATTCGATCTTGTGGCAGCGGATCGACGGCGCGCTGGCCTCGCTCACCGTACCGATCCTGGCCGAGGCGGCCGCGAGCGGCGACCCGATCGCACTCGCCGCGGTGGATCAGGTCGGCGGCAGCCTGGGCCTGGTGATCGCCAACCTGATCAACACGCTGAACCCGGACTCGGTGATCATCGGAGGGCCGACCGCCAGCCTCGGGCCTCCGCTGCTGGCCGCGATCGAGGGTGAGGTGCGCCGCCGCGCGCTCGGCGAGTCCCGGCGCGACCTCCAGCTTTCCCTGACCAGCGAGGAGAACGGACCGGCCGGAGCCGCCGCGCTCTGGCTCAGCCGCCACCTCGACGACAGCTACTCCCTGAACCGCATCCTGTCCGACGAACTCGAGGGGACCCCATGATCAACTTCGGCGTGGCCATCGTCGGCTGCGGCGGGCTGGGCGCGACCCATGCCCGCTGCATCGCCGAGATCGACGGCCTGCAGACGATCGCGTACTGCGACATCGACCAGGCCCGTGCCGACGCCATGGCGGCCGAGTTCGGCGGCTACGGCACGACCGAGTTCGACCGGATCCTGGCCGACGACGACGTCAAGATCATCTACGTGACCACCCAGCACGACAGCCATGCCGACCTCTGCTGCCGGGCCCTGGCCGCCGGGAAGCACGTGATGGTGGAGAAGCCGCTGGCGATGACGCTGGAGCAGTGTCTCCAGGTGCGCGAGGCCGCCGCGGCCTCGGACGCGATGCTCATGGTCGCGTTCAAGATGCGCTACTACGAACTTCTGGCCAAGGCCCGAGAGCTGATCGGCGACCCGCTCATGATCAGCATGCAGCTGATGGACGTCCGCTGGGGTGATCAACTCTGGGCCAACGACCCGGTCCGCGGCGGCGGCAACGTGCTCGCCCAGGGCTGTCACGCGACGGACCTGATCCGGTTCCTGGCCGGCCGAGACCCGATCGAGGTGTACGCGACGGGCGGCAACTTCTACCAGCCGACCGGCGTGGTGGACAACCTGTCCGCGGTGTTCCGGTTCGACGGCGACGTGGCCGGCAACTGGATCCAGGGCGACAGTGACACGCCGCAGGTGACCAGCAAGTTCTTCCTGCAACTGTTCGCGGAGGGCCGCGCGGTCACTCTGACCGACCGGCTGACCACGCTGGTCTACACCGAGGGTGGCCAGGAGAGGCTGCGGCTCCGGGGCACCGAGTCCGGCTTCCACGAGGAGAGCCGGGACCTGCTCCGGGCGCTCCGCGAGGACGCGCCGTCGCCGGTCGATGTCACCGACGGGCTGTACGCGACCGTGATGACCCTGCAGGCGATGGCCTCGACCCGGTCGCACCGGCCGGAGCCGATCCGCTCCTTCGTGGAGTCATCGGCTTCCTGAACCTGTCAGTGGAATCGGGCAGACTGGCCCCATGCCTCGTTCAATCTGGAAGGGCGCGATCTCCTTCGGCCTGGTCACCATCCCGATCAAGCTGTATTCGGCGACGGAGGAGAAGGACGTCAGCTTCCGTCAGGTGCACCCCGAAGACGGGGGCCGGATCAAGTATCGCCGGGTCTGTGAGAAGTGCGACCAGGAGATCCCGTTCGCGGAGATCGCCAAGGGGTACGAGACGGCCGACGGCCGGATGGTGATCCTCGAGAAGGAGGACTTCGACGCGCTGCCGCTGACCACGACCAAGTCGGTCGAGGTGGTCCAGTTCGTGGCGGAGGACGAGGTCGACCCCACCTACTTCGCGAAGACGTACTTCCTGGAGGCGGACGGGCCCGGCGTGAAGCCGTACGTGCTGCTCCGGGACGCCTTGATCCAGAGCGGGCAGAGCGCCGTGGTCAAGGTCGCGCTGCGCTCCCGGGAGGCGATCGCGCTGATCCGGCCCAAGGACGGCGTGCTGTTGATGCACACGATGCTCTGGCCGGACGAGTTGCGCGACGGCGCGTTCGCGGCGCCGCCGGCCGAGGTGACCGTCTCGGAGGCCGAGGTGGACATGGCGCGCTCGTTCATCGACGCGCTGTCCGGCGAGTTCGACCCGTCCCAGTTCACGGATGCGTACCGGGAGGCGATCGAGGAGCTGGTCCAGTCGAAGCTGGACGGGGTCGAGCTGCCGGTCGAGACCGAGGCGCCGGAGGAGGCCGAGGTGGTCGACCTGGTGGCCGCGTTGCGGGCGTCGGTCGAGGCGGCCAAGAAGCGGCGTGAGGGAGCGGAGGAGAAGAAGGCGATGTGAGTTCGGCGGGGCGGCCGAACCGCGTCGTGGCGAATGATTCCCGGCGACAAGGTCCCGGCGCGATCCGTGGAGTAGCCTCGCGGCCGTGGACGCCGTAACTTTTGTGCCCGATCCGGTCAACGAACCGGTCCGCAGCTACGCCCCGGGAAGCCCCGAGCGAGAGTCCCTGGTCGCCCGCCTGACCGAGTTGGCCGACGCCGGGCCGGTCGACCTGCCGGCCGTCATCGGCGGCGAGGCGCGGACCCCCGGCGGGGCTGCCTTCGAGGTCCGGATGCCCTCCGACCACGGCCACCTGCTCGGCCGTTCGGCGGCGGCGAGCCAGGCCGACGCCACTGCCGCCATCGAGGCCGCCCAGCGGGCCCGGCATGACTGGGCCGCGGCGAGCTTCGACGACCGGGCCGCGGTCTTCCTGCGCGCGGCCGACCTGCTCGCCGGGCCGTGGCGGGACACCGTCAACGCGGCCACCATGCTGGGCCAGGGCAAGACCGTGCAGCAGGCCGAGATCGACTCGGCCTGCGAGTTGATCGACTTCTGGCGATTCAACGTCTCGTTCGCCCGGAAGTTGATCGAGCAGCAGCCGAACAGCTCGCCGGGTGTCTGGAACAGGACCGACTACCGGCCGCTGGACGGCTTCGTGTACGCGATCACGCCGTTCAACTTCACCGCCATCGCGGGCAACCTGCCCACCGCGCCGGCCCTGCTCGGCAACACGGTGCTGTGGAAGCCGAGCCCGACCCAGCAGTTCGCCGCCCACTTCACCATGGAGCTGCTGCGGGCAGCGGGCCTGCCGGCCGGTGTGATCAACCTGCTGCCCGGCGACGGGATCGACGTCTCCGCGGTCGCGCTGCACCACCCGGACCTGGCCGGGATCCATTTCACCGGTTCGACGGCGACGTTCCAGAAGCTGTGGGGGACCGTCGGCACCAACCTGCCGCGCTACCGCGCCTACCCGCGGATCGTCGGCGAGACCGGCGGCAAGGACTTCGTGGTGGCGCACGCCAGCGCCGACCCGGACGTGCTGCGGACCGCGCTGATCCGGGGCGCCTTCGAGTACTCGGGGCAGAAGTGCTCCGCCGCGTCGCGCGCCTATGTCGCCCGCAGCGTCTGGGACAAGATCAAGACCGACCTGATCGAGCAGACCGAGGCGCTGCCGGTCGGCGACGTCCGCGATCTCGGCAACTTCACCTCGGCGGTGATCGACCAGCGCTCGTACGCCAAGCAGGTGGCCGCGATCGAGCGCGCCCGCGGCGACGCCGCCACCGAGATCCTGGCCGGCGGCCGGACCGACGACTCGACCGGCTGGTACGTCCGACCGACCCTGATCGCCTCGACCGACCCGCGCAACGAGATCTTCACCACCGAGTACTTCGGCCCGATCCTCGGCATCCACGTGTACGAGGACGACGCCTACTCCGCGACGCTCGCCGAAGTCGACCAGGCGGCACCGTACGGGCTGACCGGGGCCGTGATCGCCGACGACCGGGCCGCGGTCGCCGAGGCCGCCCGGGCGCTCCGGTTCTCGGCCGGCAACTTCTACGTCAACGACAAGCCGACCGGCGCGGTCGTCGGCCAGCAGCCGTTCGGTGGCTCCCGACGCTCCGGTACCAACGACAAGGCCGGCTCGCCGTGGAACCTGATCCGCTGGGTCAGCCCGCGGTCGATCAAGGAGACCCTGGTCCCGCCGACCACGCACGGTTACCCGCACCAGGGCTGAACCGGTCCGGACCGGTCAGCCCGCAATGGCCAGCCAGGGGCGGAGCTTGTCGGGGTTGCGGACCGCCCAGATCCGGGTGACCCGCTCCTCGGCGACCTGGAAGGAGAAGACGGTCGCGATGACGCCGTCCTGCTCGGCAACCAGGCCGGGCCGGCCGTTCACGGTGCGCTCCAGGATCGCGGTGCCGGTCGAATACCGGACCAGGTCCCGGTAGAGCCGGGCGATCGGCACGGCCCCGTGCAACGGGTCCGGCAGGGCGGGCACGACGCCGCCGCCGTCACCGGTGGCGACCGCGTCCGGGTCGAGCAGCCCGACCAGGGCGCGCAGGTCCTGGGCCTGCCAGGCCCGGCGGAACCTCCGCACGACCCGGGCCTGCTGCGCGGTCGGTGCCGCCGCGGCCCGCGCGTCGGCGACCCGGCGCCGGGCCGTCGAGGCGAGCTGCCGGCAGGCTCCGGGCGTCCGGCCGGTCACTTCGGCCACATCGGCGAAGCTGAACCGGAACACGTCGTGCAGCACGAAGGCGACCCGCTCCGCCGGCGACAAGGCCTCCAGCACCACCAGGAACGCCATGCTGACCGACTCGTCGAGGGTGATCCGGTCGGCCGGGTCGGCGGTGGCGTTCGGCCCGCGGTCGGTCCACTCCGCCGGCTCGGGCAGCGGCTCCGGCAGCCACTGGCCGACGTAGCGCTCCCGGCGGACCCGCGCGGAGCGGAGCTGGTCGAGGCAGATCCGGCTGGTCACCGTGCTCAGCCAGGCACCCGGCTTCTCGATGCCGGCCCGTTGACCGGCCGGGAGGGCGTACCAGCGGGCGAGCGCGTCCTGCACCGCGTCCTCGGCATCGGCCAGCGACCCGAGCAGCCGGTAGGCGATGTTGATCACCTGCCGCCGCCCGTCGAGCAGCGCGTCCAACTCCTCGTCCGCAGCAGCGTCGTTCACCTGCCCGACCTCCGTCCTCTCACTGGACCGACGAGACATCCGGCCGGGATGTGACCGGACCGGCCGGACAGACATTTCGCACCGGTACGTCGTCGGACCGCCGAGACCGACCATCGAGCGAAGGAGACATGATCATGACCAACCTGGACGAGCTCGCCGACCGGCTGGCGATCGAGGCGTTGCGGGTCGAGTACACCGACGCCGCGACGGAACGCGATCTTGACCGGCTGATCGCGCTGTTCACCGAGGACGGGATCTACCGGATCCCGGACGCCGGCGTCGAACACGTGGGCCGGGACCGGCTCCGGGCCGGGCAGTCGCAGCTGGCCTCGGCCTGGGAGTTCTTCGTGCAGGACACCCATCAGGGCACGATCCGGTTGGAGGGCGACACCGCCACCGGCCGGGTGCCGACCTTCGAGCTCGGCCGGCTCCGGGACGGCCGCTCGATGGTCAACTACGGGACGTTCCACGACCGTTACCGGCGGACGGCGGACGGTTGGCGGTTCGCCGAACGGGAGTATCGGATCCGCTACTTCGACCCGACCCCGCTGGCCGGCGGGCCGGACGTGGGGCTCGCCGAGCCGGCTCCCGAGACTGCGCCGACCGGTTCGGGTCGTTGACGGACTGCTGTCGAACGCGCACCGAGCCCGTCGAAGTGCCGAGCCCGATCATGCCTTGCCCTTCGACCGGCTCAGGGGTCGGGTCGGCCACGACCTTCCTGGCGGTCCGGGCGGCCCGCACCCAACGGCGCAGGTCGGCCGGTTCGACGAAGTCCAGCGTGCCGGGCTCGGCGCCGAGGACCCGGTGCAGGGCCTCGACGTAGGCGGCCGCCTGGGCCTCGACGGCGCGCGCCGAGCTGTGGCCGTCGGCGAGGTCGATCAACAGCCGGGCGATCCGGTCCGAGCACTCCTGGAGCAGCGAGATCACCACCCGGGCGGTGGGTTCCGGCGCGGTCACCGTGAAGCTGCCGTCGGCGCGGCCGTCCGTGATGATCATGGTCAGCAGCGGCAGCAGCCGCTCCGCCATGCCGGCCCGGGCGGTGGTCTGGACGATCGCGTTGTCCTCGCTGTACAGGCCGCGGAGCACGCTGATCAAGAAGCTGCGGTCCTCGGCCTTGATCATGGCCAGGGCGCCGAGCACCGTCCGCAGCCGCTCGGCGGCCGGAGCCGAACCCTGGGCCAGCGGTGCCAGGGTGGCCTCCCAGCGGTCCAGCCGGCGGTCGAGCAGGGCGGCCAGGACGTCCCGCTTGGAGGTGAAGTAGTGGTAGAGCGCGCCCTTGGAGATCCCGGCCTCCGTCATCAGGTCGGTGATCGCCAGGCTCTCGTACCCCTTGGTGATCATGAGGCGGTCGGCGACGTCCAGGATCGCGTCCCGCTTGCGCCGGAACACCTCGTCGTCGCGGCTGCGTGCCATCGCCACCGGTCCTCTCTGCAATAAACCGACCGTCGGTCTATTAATAGCAGCGGTCGACGCCGAGGACAAGATGATCACCGCGACCCGGGCCGGGCGACGGCGAAATCGCGTTGCCCGGCCGGCCCGCGCCTGGCACGATCGCGACCGTGTCCCACACCCAGGAACCGAGCGGCGACGGCGGCTTCGATCTCGGGCCGGTGCCCGACCGGCCGCCGATCGGCGACGACGTGGTCCGTCGGCTGATCGACTCCCAGTTCCCGCAGTGGTCGGAGCTGCCGATCCGGCGCGTCGCCGAGGAGGGATGGGACAACCGGACCTTCCACCTGGGCGACGGTCTCTCGGTGCGGCTGCCCAGCGCGGAACCGTACGCGCTCGCCGTGATCAAGGAGCACCATTGGCTGCCGATCCTGCGGCCGCAACTCCCGCGGCCGATCCCGGAGCCGGTCGCACTGGGCGAGCCGGGAGCCGGCTATCCGCACCCCTGGTCGGTGTATCGCTGGCTGCCCGGTACGCCGGCCGAGCGCGACCAGATCGCCGACCTGACCGCGTTCGGTTCGGAGCTGGGCGATTTCCTCGCGGCCCTGCAGGCGGTCGACCCGACGGACGGTCCCGGACCGGGGCTGCACAACTGGTACCGCGGCGGGCCGCTGACCACGTTCTCCTCGATGGTGGAGGGCGATCTGCCCGTCCTGCCCGGCGAACTGGCCGAGCCGGTCCGAGCCGTCTGGGCGTCGGCGCTGGCGGCCGACTGGGATCGCCGCCCGGTCTGGTTCCACGGCGACATCGCGGCCGGCAACCTGCTGCTGCGCGACGGTGGCCTCGGTGCGGTGATCGACTTCGGCACCTGCGGCGTCGGCGACCCGGCCTGCGACCTTGCGGTGGCCTGGACCCTGCTCGACCGGCCCAGTCGGGCCGCGTTCCGGGACCGGCTCGGCGTGGACGACGCGACCTGGGAGCGCGGTCGGGGCTGGGCACTCTGGAAGGCCCTGTCGGGCGTCGCGTGGGCGATCCGCGACGGCGACGAGGCGCCGGACAGCCGGCGGACCCTGGACGAACTCGTCGCCGAGCTCTGACCTTTTTGCCGGTATGGCAACCGGACTTGCTTGATCGGCGAGGTCGGGCGACGCTGGACGGCATGGAGACGACGAAGGCGGCCGACCTGGCCGCACACTGGGAAGCCCACTACGGAGCCACGGAGCGGGTCTGGTCCGGCCGGCCGAACCAGACCCTGGTCGAGGTGGTGTCCGAGCTGTCCGCCGGGCGCGCGCTCGACCTCGGCTGCGGCGAGGGCGGCGACGTGATCTGGCTGGCCGGCCGCGGCTGGCGGGTGACCGGCGTGGACGTGTCGTCGATCGCGATCGACCGGGCCCGGGCCGCCGCGAGCGCGGCCGGGATCGCCGACCGGATCGACTGGGTGGTGGCCGACCTCGGCTCCTGGGTCGGCGAAGGCCCGTACGACCTCGTGACGGCGTCCTTCTTCCACTCGCCGGTGGAGCCGGACCGGGCCGGGGCACTGCGCCGCGCGGCCGCTCTGGTCGTGCCCGGCGGGCGGCTGTCGATCATCTCGCATGCGGGCGCGCCGTCCTGGGCCGGCCATCATGATCATGCCGACCACCGGTTCCGCAGCCCGGCCGAGGAGATCGCCGATCTCCGGCTCGCACCGGGTGAGTGGACCGTCGAGCTGTCCGAGACCCGGCAGCGGTCGGTGACCGACCCGGAGGGCCGGCCGGCGACGCTGGACGACACGGTCGTCCTGCTCCGCCGGAACTGATCAGGCGGAACTGATCAGGCGGGCGTTGCCAGCCATTCCGAACCGACCTTCTGCTGGACGTCGAACCCGGCCAGCACGGCCGGCGCCGCGGCCTGCTCGAGTTTCCTGCCCAGCAAGGGGATCGAGACCTTCAGCTCGCCGGTCAGCTCGATCACCGTGCCGGGACCGCCGGGGGACAGGGCGAGCCGGCCGTTCATCTCGACCGGCTGGCCGGGCACGTTCAGCGTCACCGTTGCGGTCCTGGAGCCGTCCGGCCCCGCCTCGCCCCACTCGATCCGCTCCTGCACGGTCAGCGTCGGGCCGGTGAACCGGGCCGCGATCTCGGGCGCGGGCAGGGTCCGGCTGGTGTGCGTGGTCAGGCCGTCCACGGACGCCTCGTACGCCTCCGCGTGGCTGGCCTGGCAGACCCGCTCGAGGTAGGCCTGATCGGTGACCATGGTGAACACGCGGTCGGGGTCGGCCGTGAATTCGACCCGGGCAGAGATCTCCATGACCGGGAGTCTTTCACGACCCGAGAGTCGCGGTCACGACACCGGGCAGTCCGGCTCTCCGTCGCCGACCAGGTAAGGCAAGGCTTGGTAACATTCCGGGTCATGGTGCTCACCCGCCGGGCCGCGCTCGGTATGACGGGACTTGCCGGATTCGCCGCGATGGTCGGCGGTTGTGCGTCACCGGGTGGTGAGGCGGCCGATGCCGGCGGGACCCGTACCGTGGAACATCCGTTGGGCACCGCGGAGATCCCGGCCCGGCCGCAGCGGGTGATCGCGCTGGACGCCGGCGCGGGGCTGCAGACCTCGCTCGAGGCGGGCGTGCCGCTGATCGCCGCCGAGACGCTGGCCGGCGAGACCGCGATCCCGGACTACCTGCCGAAGCCGCCGGAGGGCTTCCAGCCGCTCGGCTTCAACGAGATCGACCTGGAACGGCTCACCGCGCTCGCGCCGGACCTGATCATCGGCAGCCGGAGCCGGGTCGAGGAGCTCTACCCGCAGCTGACCAAGATCGCGCCGACCGTCGCGTACCTGAACACGGCGGACCGGGTCCGCTGGCGCGACACCGCCCTCACCGTGGGCGACCTGCTCGGCGCGCGGCCGGAACTGGAGCGGCGGCTGACCGGCTTCGACGCGGCGGTGCGGGAGTTCACCGACCAGCACGGCGAGGCGCTGCGGCAGCGGTCGGTCGCCCTGGTCCGGTTCACCGCCGAGGAGGTACGGATCCTCACCGGCGTGATCTTCCCGTCCGACCTGCTCGCCCAGCTGGGCGTCCGGCGGCCCGCCTCGAACGAGCCGGAGGAGGCCGACGCCACCTACATCTCGCTGACCCGCGAGACCGTACCGGTGCTGGCCGACGCCGACACCATCCTCTACTTCAGCGGCGGTGGTGGCTTCGCCAAGGAGTCGGGCGAGCTGTTCGCCGAGGTCACCGAGGGCCCGCTCTGGCGCCGGCTGCCGGCCGTCAAGGCCGGCCGTGCCCACCAGGTGAACGCGCTGAACTGGTGGGACGGCTACTCGACCTCCGCCGCCCAGGCCTGCCTCACCGAACTCGCGCCCCTGCTCTGAGCCCGGCGACGACCGGAGTGGATTTCCGCCGCGACTGACCGGCGGAAATTCACCGCAGTCTGGCTTCCGAGGCACCTCACCGTCATAAGTGCTGCGACACGCTCCCGCTCCGGCCGTAGATGTGACGGGTCGGCGAAACAGATGGGGGAGGATTACAGTCTGGGTAAGACCACCCTTGAGGGTGGTACGACGAACAGGTGAACAAGGGCGGTGCGGTGACAACATTCGAGGTCGAGCTCGAGCGGGAGAAAGCGGCGAAGATCGCTCGACTGGCCGAACGGGGGGCGACGATCGGGGCCAAGTTCGGCCACGATGCCGAAGCCGTCCGTGGCTTCCTGACCCACTACTTCCGGCACGTCGACGCGGTCGACATCGACGAGCGCAGCACCGAGGACCTGCTCGGCCTCGTGGTCAGCCACTTCCGGCTCGCCACCGACCGGCCGCCGTCGCGCGCGGTGATCACGGTCCGCTCCCCGAACGAGGCCGGCGCGCCGGCGCCCGAGCAGGGCGGCTGGACCACCGGCGGCACGACCGTCGTCCAGATCGTCACCGACGACCGGCCGTTCCTGGTCGACTCGGTGACGATGGAGGTGCTCCGGCAGGGCTGGAGCATCCGCGAGGTGTTCCACCCGCAGTTCACCGTCCGGCGCACGCTGGCCGGAAGCTTGATCGACATCGTCCGCGACTCCGAGGCGCAGCGGGACCCGAGCGTGATCGCCGAGTCCTGGATGCACCTGGAGATCCTGCCGCCGGCGCCGGCCGGGCAGGACGGCGATCCGGTCGAACGCCTCGTCGAGGGACTGCACGAGGTGCTCCGGCTGGTCGACGAGGCCGTCGCCGACTGGCGCAAGATGGTGCAGCGGTCCACCGAGACGATCGGGATGCTGAACGAGCTGGACGCCGACGAGCAGCCGGAGGCGGCTCGCGCCCGGGAGTTGCTGCAGTGGCTCAACGACGGCCAGTTCTCCTTCCTGGGCTACCGCGAATACACCTACGTCCCCGGTGATCAGCCGACCTACCGGCCGGTCCCGGCCACCGGCCTCGGCATCCTGCGCGCCGACACCGACGCTCCGGACACGTTCCACGCGCTGCCGCTGGCCGGCCGTGGCCGGCCGGTCCTGATGGTGATCACCAAGGATGATCATCGTTCCCGGGTGCACCGGCCGGCCTACCTCGACTACATCGGCATCCGCACCTTCGCCGACGACGGTACGGTCACCGGCGAGCGCCGCTTCCTCGGGCTGTTCGCCTCGACCGCGTACTCGGAGGCGGTGACCAGGGTCCCGGTGCTGCGCCAGAAGGCCAAGGAGATCCTGCGCCGGTCCGGCTACCACCCGGACAGCCACGGCGGCAAGGCGATCATGGACGTGCTCGACTCGTACCCGCGCGACGAGCTGTTCCAGTCCTCGATCGCCGAGCTCTACCAGACCGTCGAGAAGGTCGCGCACCTCAAGGAGCGCCGCCAGGTCCGGCTGTTCGTCCGCCGGGATCCCTACGGTCGTTACGTTTCCTTCCTGGTCTACCTGCCTCGCGACCGGTACACGACGGCGGTCCGCAGCCGGATGCAGCAGACCCTGCTGCACACCTTCGACGGCGACTCGATCGACTACACGGCCCGGGTCAGCGAGTCGGTGCTGGCCCGGCTGCACTTCGTGATGCGGATGCGGGTCGGCACCACGGTCGGCGAGATCGACGTCCGTTCGCTGGAACGCGAACTCACCGCGGCGACGCGATCATGGAACGACGAGTTCGCCGACCTGCTGGTCGGCGGCCAGGGCCAGCCGGCGCTGTCCACGCTGGTCGGCGCGCTGCCGGAGGGCTACAAGGAGGAGTACGAGCCGCGCCAGGCGATCATGGACCTCGATGCGCTGAACGGCATCGACCCGTCGATCGGCATGTCGATGGTGGTGTACGCCCCCGACGACGATGACGACCCGGCCGACCTGCGGCTCAAGATCTTCCGGCTGGAGCCGCTGTCGCTGACCAAGGTGCTGCCGCACCTGTCCGTGCTCGGCGTCGACGTCGTGGACGAACGGCCGTTCGAGCTGCAGCTGGCCGGTGATCAACGCGCCTTCATCTACGACTTCGGGCTGACCATCCCGGGCGGCCGGGAGGGCCGGGTCCGGTGGTCGCGGGAGGCCCGGCACCGGTTCACCGACGCCTTCGCCGCGTCGTACCTCGGCGAGAGCGAGCACGACGACTACAACGCGCTCGTGATGGGCGCCGGGCTGACCTGGCAGCAGGTCGCCGTGCTGCGGGCGATCGGCCGCTACCTGCGGCAGGCCGGCTCGCCGTACAGCCAGACCTACATCGCCCGAGCGCTCGCGGCGAACGTGGATCTCGCCCGCGGCCTGAGCCGGCTGTTCGAGGCCAAGTTCGAACCGGTCGCCGACGGCGAGCGCGATGATCATCAGGTTCGGACCGCCCGGGTCACCGAGCTGACCGAGCAGCTGACCGCCGCGCTGAACGACGTGGCCAGTCTTGATCATGACCGGATCGTCCGGTCCTACCTCGCCGTGATCGGCGCCATGATCAGGACGAACGCGTTCCAGCCGAACCGGGACGCGCTCGCGTTCAAGGTGCTGCCGCGCAAGATCGACGATCTTCCCGAACCGCGGCCCGCGTACGAGATCTTCGTCTACTCGCCGCGGCTGGAGGGCGTCCATCTCCGGTTCGGCGCGGTCGCGCGCGGCGGGTTGCGCTGGTCCGATCGCTCGGAGGACTTCCGGACCGAGATCCTCGGCCTGGTCAAGGCGCAGATGGTGAAGAACACGGTGATCGTCCCGGTCGGCGCCAAGGGCGGCTTCGTCTGCAAGCGACTGCCCGATCCGTCGGACCGGGACGCCTGGCTGGCCGAGGGGACCGCCTGCTACCGGCTGTTCATCTCCAGCCTGCTCGACGTCACCGACAACATCGTCGACGGCGCCGTGGTGCCGCCCCGCGACGTGATCAGGTACGACGCCGACGACCCGTACCTGGTGGTCGCCGCGGACAAGGGCACCGCCACGTTCTCCGACGTGGCCAACGCGATCTCGGTCGACCGCGGCTTCTGGCTCGGCGACGCGTTCGCCTCCGGCGGCTCGGCCGGCTACGACCACAAGGCGATGGGGATCACCGCCCGCGGCGCCTGGGAGTCGGTCCGCCGGCACTTCCGTGAGCTGGGCCTGGACTGCCAGGCCGAGGATTTCACGGTGGTCGGCATCGGCGACATGAGCGGCGACGTGTTCGGCAACGGCATGCTGCTCAGCCGGCACATCAAGCTGGTCGCGGCCTTCGACCACCGGCACGTCTTCCTCGACCCGAACCCGGACCCGGCGGTCAGCTTCGCCGAGCGGGAACGGCTGTTCCGGCTGCCCCGGTCGAGTTGGGCGGACTACGACGCGTCCCTGATCTCGCCGGGCGGCGGGATCTTCCCGCGCACCATGAAGTCGATCCCGATCACGCCGGAGATCAGGGCTGCTCTCGGCCTGAAGGCCAAGACCGAGCACCTGACGCCGAGCGAGTTGATCAGTGCCTGCCTGCGGGCGCCGGTCGACCTGCTCTGGAACGGCGGCATCGGCACCTATGTGAAGGCGACCTCGGAGACCAACGCCCAGGTCGGCGACAAGGCCAACGACGGGCTGCGGGTGAACGGCGCCGAGCTGCGGGCCCGCTGTGTCGGGGAGGGCGGCAACCTCGGCCTGACCCAGCTGGGCCGGATCGAGTACGCGTCGACGAAGAACGCCCACACCGGCGAGTACGGCAAGATCAACACCGACTTCATCGACAACTCGGCCGGCGTGGACACCTCCGACCACGAGGTCAACATCAAGATCCTGCTGCAGGCGGAGATCGCGGCCGGCCGGCTCGCCGAGGCGGACCGGGATCCCTTGCTGGCCTCGATGACCGACGAGGTGGCCGACCTGGTGCTGGCCAACAACATCGAGCAGAACCTGGCTCTCGCCAACGGCGTCCACCAGGCCTACTCGATGGCCGGCGTGCACGAGGACTGGATGGAGCGGCTGGCCGACGAGGGACACCTGGACCGCGACATCGAGTTCCTGCCGGGGACCGAGGAGATGGCGCAGCGGCGGGGTGACAAGCGCGGCCTCACGGCGCCGGAGCTGTCGGTGCTGATGGCGTACACCAAGATCGTTCTGGAGGAGCAGATCACGGCGTCCGACCTGCCGGACGACCCGTACCTGACCGAGAAGTTGATCACCTACTTCCCGTCCGAGCTGCGGGAACGGTACCGGGAGCAGATGTCCGGGCACCGGCTGCACCGGGAGATCGTGGCGACCGTCGTGGTGAACGACTTCGTCAACATCTCCGGCACCACCTGCTATCACCGGTTGTCGGCCGAGACCGGCGCCGGCGCGGCGGACCTGCTGCGGGCCCAGATCGCGGCCCGGGCGATCTTCGGCACCGACGAACTGCAGCGCGGGATCGCCGAGCTCGACTTCAAGGTCGCGGCGACCACCCAGACCGCGCTGCGGCTGGAGATCCGCACCCTGGTCGAGCGGGCGACCCGCTGGCTGGTGAACAACCGGCGCCGGCCGGTCGACATCACCGCGGCGGTCGACCAGCTCCGCGAGGGGGTCCGGCAGGTGACCGCGGCCGTGCCCGACCTGCTGGCGGAACGGGAGCTGAAGGCCTACCGGGACCGGCTGGAGAGCTACACCGCGGCCGGGGTGCCGGAGCATCTGGCCTCGGCGATCGCGGCGCTGCCGCCGGCCTACGCTGCGCTGACCATCGTGCAGACCGCGCGGCGCGATGATCATGATCTTGATCGGGTGGCCAGGCTGCACTTCCTGGTCGCGCAGCGGCTGGGGCTGGACCGGCTGCTCGGCCAGATCATCCGGCTGCCCCGGTCGGACCGGTGGCAGACGATGGCCCGGGCGGCGTTGCGGGACGACCTGCACACCGTGCACGCGCAGTTGACGGCTCTGGTGCTGGGCAGCGGTGGGGCCGAGCCGGAGTCGCTGCTGGAGGAGTGGGAATCGACCAATCCGCATGTCCGGGAGGTGGTCCGCGAGCTCCGGCTGGTCACCGAGGGCCGGTCGGACCTGGCCCGGATGTCGGTCGGCCTGCGGCTGGTCCGCTCGCTGCTGCCCGCTGCCGAATGATCGGCCAGGCACCCGGATCCGAGCGGCGGAGCGGGCCCAATACGGTTGGACGCATGCGGATCGATCTGCACACGCATTCCAAGGTCTCGGACGGCACCGACGCGCCGGCCGAGTTGGTGGCCCGGGCCGCCGAGGCCGGCCTCGACGTGGTCGCCCTGACCGATCACGATACGTTCGACGGCCTGGACGAGGCGGCCGCGGCCGGGGAGCGGCTCGGGGTCCGGGTGATCCGCGGAGCCGAGTTGTCCACCTCCCGGGGCGGTCACAGCGTGCACCTGCTGGCGTACGGGGTGGACGAGGAGGATCCGGCGCTCACCGCCGAGATGATCAAGATCCGGGAGGGCCGGTCCGGCCGGCTGGCCCCGGTGCTGGCCAAGCTCGCCGAGCTCGGCGTTCCGGTCACCGAGGAGCAGGTGCTGCTGCACGTCGGCACCAGCCCGTCGGTCGGCCGGCCGCACATCGCCGACGCCCTGGTCGCCGCCGGCCACGTGGCGAACCGGACCGAGGCTTTCGACCGCTTCCTGGCCGACGGCGGCCCGGCCCACGTGGCCCGCTACACCGTCGAGCTGGAGCGCGGGATCGACCTGGTGCACCAGGCTCGCGGGGTCGCGGTGATCGCCCACCCGTGGGGCCGCGGCCGGAAGCGACTGCTACCGCCCGAGGTGCTGGAGCGCCTGGTCGACGAGCACGGCCTGGACGGCGTCGAGGTGGACCACCAAGATCACGATCCGGCCGAACGCAGGGAACTGCGCCGGCTCGGCGCGCGGCTGGGATTGATCATGACCGGCTCGAGCGACTACCACGGCGTCGGCAAGGTCGACCACGACCTCGGCTGCAACACCACCGACCCGGACATGTTCGCCCGCCTGCAGGAACTCTCCGCCCTCCGCTGAAGACCTCGCCGACTCGGCACAAAAGCAGCGGTTTTGGCGGCGTGTCGCTGCAGTGGTGACGGGTCGGCAGCGGGATCGGTCCGAGCGTGGTGCCTGCCAGGCCGAGGTGTCCGCGCGCCGTGACCCCCCGAGCCTCCCGCGTCGAGCCCCTTGTGCCCTGCGCCCAGCGCATCCGCGACCGTTCGACGCAGCTGCGACCGTTGCACGAGTCGCGGATGCGAGGAACGGTCGCGGCTGCCGGGGCGGGGTGAGATCGGGTCAGTCGTCGCCGTATTTGATCATGCTCTGGAGCATCCAGTCGCGGGACATCGCGATGGTCTCGGCGGTGATCGCGCGAGCCTGATCGGCGTCGTGCTCGCGGATGGCATCCAGCAGCCGGCGGTGGTTCCGCTTGCGTGGCTTGGGTCCGTGATCGGCAGCCTGGGCGGCGAGGAACCAGCGGAGTTGATCATGGATCCCGGCGATGATCGTGACCAGCTGGGGGACCCGGGTGATCTCGGCGACGGCGACGTGGAACGCGGCGTGCTGCTCGAGGTCGATCGAGTCGGTGCCGGTGGCGAGCAGCAGGTCGTCCAGCTGCTCCAGGCGCAGGATGTCCGCCTCGGTGGCCCGGGCCGCCGCCAGCGCCGAGGTGCCCGGCTCGGTCAGCTCCCGTACCAGATAGACGTTCTTGATGTCCCGGATCGAGATGTGCCGGACGATCGTGCCCTGGCGCGGGAAAACCTCGACCAGTCCGTCGGCGGCCAGCTTGTTGATCGCGTGCCGGATCGGTGTCTTGGACGTGCCGAGTTGGGTCGCGAAGGCCTTCTCGTTGATCACCTCGCCCGGGGCGATGGTGCAGGACAGGATGGCCTGCTTGATCGTGACGTACGCCTTCTCGGCCAACAGTTCCATGCGCCGCCCTGCCTCCTCGGTGCGGGTGCCTGTGGGCCGCGCGCTCACGGGGGAGCTAGTCCTCGGCCTGAAATTCTAGTAGCGTTCCTGTCGCATCTTAACCTTTGTAGGGGAGGTTTGCGTGCCACTCGCCGTAATCGGTGACAGCCAGGCCGTTGTCGTCGCGGGACTCGCGTCCCACTGCAGCGGACGTACGGTCCTGCTCGGTCCCGGGCCGGGCCGCACCCGCGGAGCGGTACGGATCGAAGGGCTCAGCTCCGGTCCGGTCGACGTCTGCGTGGTCGACCGTCCGACCGCGGATGTGTACGTCGCGGTCACCACGAGCGGGCGCCTGGAATCTTTGCTGGCCGAGCATCGCCAACTGCTGGCCGGCCGCGTCCTGCTGGTCGCGCCGGGCGGCTTCGGCGCGGTGGTACGGGTCCGGCGGCTGTTCGAGCAGTGGGGCGTCGAGCCTCCCGTGGTCGCCGAGGCGACCGGCTTCCCGGCTCTGGGCGGCGGCGAGGGGACCGTCGCGCTGCGCGGGATCAAGCGGTCGATGCCGCTGGCCGGGATCGACGCGGCCGCGACCGACGAGGTGTACCGCGCCCTCCGCGGCTACCTGCCCGACCTGGTCCCGAGCGACCTGGCCACCACCTCGCTCTCCAACACCAACCACCTGCTGCACCCGGTGATCACCCTGCTCAACGCGGACCGGGTCGTCGCCGGTGAGACGTTCCTGCTCTACCGGGACGGCCGCCTGTCCGAGCTGGTGGACCGGCTGGCCGCGGCGGACGCGGAGCGGCTGGCCCTGGTCGAGCAGTTGGGCGGAGAGCCGTTGTCGATCACCGACTGGCTGCTCCGCTTCTACCGTGATCAAGGCATGACCGGCGGCTCGATCGACGAGTGCCTGGCCAGCTTCCCCGGTTTCGCCGACGTGCCGTCGCCACCGTCGCCGGACTACCGCTACCTCACCGACGACGTGCCGTACGGTCTGGCCGGCTATGCGGCCGTGGCCGAGCGGCTCGGCATCGACGTACCACGGATCAATGCCGTGATCACTGCGGCCGAGGACCTCCTCGGCCGATCGCTGCGGGCCGAAATCTCCTCGGTCGTCGACCCCTTCCTGGAGGCCGCGGCACCCGTCGCCGCCGCCGGTGGCTGGGCCTGGCGCCGGGTCGAATCCCGCAGTATTCGAAAGGATTGTGATGTCGTCGGTACGGAATGATCTTGATCAACTACGGCGGTTGCGCGGGCAGCTGGTCGCCGGCGACATCAGCCGGCGCGGCTTCCTGACCGCAGCCATGGGCCTCTCCTCGGCAGCATTGCTGACCGCCTGTGGCGGCGGTCTGACCCAGCAGCCGGCCGGCGGGGCCTCGGAACGCAACGGCGATCCGAACGTGATCCCGCTCTACACCGTGGAGAACGACCCGGCCACGCTCGCCTTCTACAACATGGTGATCGCCAAGTTCGAGAAGGACCATCCGGGCAAGACGGTCAAGGTGACCGTCTACGCGGACGCGAATCAGCTGCAGTACCTGACCACGGCGTTCCAGAACAACGTCGACGTCGGCATCTTCTCGCCGGCGGTCAGCTCGTTCTCCGACTTCCAGCAGGCCGGCCACCTGGCCGAGCTCGATGATCTTGTCGAGGAGATCGGCAAGGACGACTTCCTGCCGGGCACTCGGATCGTGATCGGCGGGCACGACTACGGCATTCCGCTGCAGTCGAACTCGTCGCTGGTCTACTACCGCAAGGACCTGCTGGATGCCGCCGGGCTGCCGGTGCCGACCTCGTACGACGAGTACCTGAACGCCGTGAAGGCCTTGCACCAAAGGGAAGGTGAGAACCAGGTCGGCATCGCGATGGCGGTCGGGGCGACGGCCCAGCTGCCTCTGCAGTTCTTCGCGCCGTACATCTACCAGTCCGGCTGGGACTACTTCGATCCCGAGGGCAAGCTCACCTTCGACCAGCCAGAGGTCCGGGACGCGGTGCAGCGGTTCACCGACATCATGAAGTACGCGCCGAAGTCGCTCTACAACGCCGCGTACGGCGACATCGTGACGATCTACAGCGCCGGCCAGGCCGCGTTCGCCACCTTCCCGGGCCGGCTCGGCGTGACGATCGACGACCGGGCCGCCAAGGTGGCCGACAACACCGGCGTGATGCCGATCCCGGCCGGGCCGTTCATGACCGGCCAGTTGCACTTCGGCTCCGGCCAGCAGTACGGCCTCTACGCGCGCACCTCCGATCCGGACCTGGCCAAGGACTTCCTGCGCCGGCTGACCACCGGCGAGGACGCACTGGCGTTTGCGCTGACCGTGCCCGGCCACCTGCTGCCGCCGATGAAGAGCGTGCTGAAGCTGATGCAGGACAAGATCGCCGGCGCGACCGAGGGCTACCTGGCCAAGCGCAAGGAGTGGCTGCAGACCTTCATCGAGCAGGTGCCGAACGCGATGACGTCGTCGGTGTCGATGGGTGCCGTGACCGGCAAGACGTTCGACGGCAAGATCCTGAACATGTGCCCGTGGGCGCCGGACATCTGGCCGTCGCCGCCGCTGGACGGCACCATGTTCCAGGACATCCTGCTGAAGGGCGAGTCCGTGGACGCCGCCTGGCAGAAGACCGCGAAGCTGATGGGGGAGAAGGCCGACGCCTGGCGGGCCAAGAACCCCGACTGGAAGCCCGAGGTGAGCCGGTAGTGGCGGCTCCGCCCGCGCTGAGCCGGTCGAAGGGCCGACGCCGCGGGCCGCGGCCGGTCCGGATCCTGCAGTACCTGTTGTTGATCTTGGTGCTGGTGATCTCGGCCGGCCCGCTGGTCTGGGTGTTGATCAACGCGATCCGGCCCGACTCGGAGATCGCCGCCTACCCGCCGACACTGTTCCCGCAGCAGCTGACCGGTGATCATTTCGTGTCGCTGTTCACGCTGTACGGCTTCGGCACCTATGTGATCAACAGCCTGGTGATCTCGACCGTCGCCACGCTCGGCGCGCTGGTCTTCGGCACCCTGGCGGCCTACGCGATGGCTCGGTTCGACTACCGACTGGTCCGGGTGCTGGGCGAGCTCTCCCTGGTGGCGTACCTGATCCCGCCGATCCTGGTGCTGGTCCCGGTGACCCAGATCCTGTTCGGCTCGGGTCTCGGCGACAACCGGGTGGCGCTGGCCGTGCTCTACACCGCGACGCTGTTGCCGTTCGCACTGTGGATCCTCCGGTCCTACTTCACCGGCATCGCGGTGGACATCGAGGAGGCCGCCATGATCGACCGGTGCACCCGCTTCGGTGCCTTCCTCCGCGTCGTGCTGCCGCAGGCTGCGCCCGGGTTGATCAGCACCGGCATCTTCACCTTCAACGCGGCGTGGAGCGAGTATCTGTTCGCCTCCACGCTGATGACGACCAACTCCAAGCTGCCGGCCAACGCCGCGATCTTCCTGCTGATGGGCCACATGGGGACGGAGTCGTGGGGTCTGCTGATGGCGGCCGCGCTGACCATCGTGGCACCGGTGGTGATCTTGTTCCTGGTGGCGCAGCGCTGGCTGATCTCCGGGATCGGGGAAGGGGCGGTGCGCGGATGAGCGCCTACGTCAGTTCGCGGGAGCGGGCCCGGGCGGAGGGCCGGGGCCCGGAGAAGCCGCGCCGGTCAGGATTGTCCGATCGGCAGCTCGCGGCGGCGATGGCCGCTCCGGCCGCGGTGTTGATCATCGTGTTCGCCTTCTATCCGTTCGCGATGGCTGCGTGGAACTCGTTCAACGACGTGGACATCAACACGGGTGCCGCCAGCTTCGCCGGGTTGGGCAACTACGTGGCGATCTTCTCTTCTCCCGAGACCGTGGCGTCGATCGGCCGCAGCGTGGTCTGGACGCTGGCCAACCTGGTGCTTCAGGTGGTGCTCGGTGTCGGGGTGGCCCTGCTGCTGAATGCCGGGCTGCGGTTCCAGGGCCTGGCTCGCGGGCTGGTGCTGTTCCCGTACATGGTGCCGGCGATCGTCGTCGCGTTGATCTTCCGGTTCATGTTCAACGACGTCACCGGTTTGATCAACTATCTGCTGCAGACGATCGGCCTGATCGACGCCCCGGTGTCCTGGCTCAGCGATCCGTCCACCCTGCTGGGCACGGTGATCGTGGTCAACGTCTGGAAGTACACGCCGTTCTTCGTGATCATCGTGCTGGCCCGGCTGCAGACCGTGCCGAGCGAGTTGTACGAGGCGGTCTCGGTCGACGGCGGCGGGGCACGGCACCGGTTCACCACGGTCACCGTCCCGGCGATCGTCCCGGTGGTGCTGGCCGGCGCGCTGCTGCGCACGATCTGGACCGCGTACGACTTCGACCTGCCGTTCCTGCTGTCCAACGGCGGCGGGCCGGACCGGGCCGCCGTGACCGTACCGCTGGAGATCAGGTCGCTGGCGTTCGACTCGCAGAGCATCGGCCAGGCGTCCGCGTTGGCCGTCTGTACGGCGATCCTGCTCACCGGGGCGGCCTACTTCTACCTGCGCGGCTATCGTCGGGCGGAACGTGCGCATGGCTAGCGAAGTCGCGACACCGCGCGCGATCGTGATCATCGGCGCCGGGCCCCGGGGCGTGTCGCTGGTGGAGCGCCTGATCGCGAACGCCGCCCTGGCCGAGGCCACGCCGGTGATCATCCACCTGGTCGACCCGGCGCCGGTCGGCGGCCGGGTCTGGCGGCCGGACCAGCCGGGCCACCTGCTGATGAACACCCTGTGCGACGACGCGACCCACTTCACCGACCCCTCGGTCCGGTGCGAGGGCCCGATCGTGCCCGGACCGACGCTGTACGAATGGTGCCGCCGGATCGTCGACGGCGAGCTCGACGCCGCCGACCCGGAGCTGGCCGCGATGGCGGCCTCGATGAAGCCGCACTCGCATCCGCCGCGCCGGCTGCTCGGCGCCTATCTGGACTGGTGCTTCCGTACCGATCTCGAGCGGCTGCCGCCGACGATGCGGGTGGCCGAGCACCGGCAGGCGGCCGTCGCACTGCACACCGGGCCCGAGCGCGTCACGGTGGAGCTGGCCGACGGCACGGTGATCGACGCCGCCGCTGTGCTGCTGGCCACGGGCCACGCGGACCTGGTGGCCGGCGAGCGGGAGCGGCACCGGATCGAACACGCCCGCGATCATGGTCGCTTCTACGGCCGGCCGACGAATCCGATCGACCGGGACCTGTCCGGGGTGGCGGCCGGGCAGCCGGTCATCCTGCGCGGTCTCGGGATGAACTTCTTCGACTACGTCTCGCTCCTCACCGAAGGGCGCGGCGGCCGGTTCGAGGATTCCGCGGCCGGCTTGGTCTACCGCCCGAGCGGCGCCGAGCCGATCATGGCCGTCGGGTCCGGCCGTGGCACGCCGTACCGGGCCAAGGCGATCTTCGGCACCATGACGCCGAAGCTGCCGCACGCCTTCTTGACCGACGAAGTCGTGGCCCGGCTGGAACGCCGCGGCAGGATCGACTTCCGGACCGACCTGTGGCCGTTGATCGTCAAGGACACCCTCGCCGTCTACTACGCGACGCTGAACCGGGTCCGTCCCGAGGCGTTCGCCGGCGACCCGGAGCTGATCATGAAGGCGCTCCGGGAGTGCGCCTGGGACGGCGCCGACCTGGCCGAGACGCTCGAGTCGGTGGTCCCGGACCCGGCCGACCGGGCCGACCTGGCCGAATGGGACCGGCCGCTGGCCGGCCGCAGCTTCGACTCGCCGGAATCGTTCCGGGACTGGTGGCTCGGTGATCTGCGGCGGGACCTGGCCGAGGCCGAGCTGGGCCTGGACAGCCCGCTGAAGGTCGCGTCGGTGATGTTCGGCCAGGGCCGCACCTGCTTGCGCACCCTGGTCCGCTACGGCGGCCTGCTCGGGCACTCCTACGACTCCGAGGTCGACCGCTGGTACAAGGGTTTCGCCGGTTCGCTGGCCAGCGGCCCGCCGGCCCGGCGGATCGCCGAACTGATCGCACTCACGGAGGCGGGCCTGATCCGGCCGGTCGGTCCGGGCATGATCATCGCGGACCAGGACGACGGCTTCGTGGCCTCGTCCGCGCAGGTGCTGGACAGCGAGGTCGTGGCACCGGCGTTCGTGGAGGCCTACCTGCCGCCGCCGGACCTGCGCACCACCGCCGATCCGCTGCTGGCCGGGCTCCGTGATCATGGTCTGGCGCGGAGCTACCTGATCCCCGATCATGACCAGCCGTTCGACTCCGGCGCGGTCGAGGTCGGCCCGGACCCGTACCGGCTGATCGGCGCGGACGGCTCCGAGCAGCCCAGGATCTTCGCCTGTGGCGTCCCGTTGGAAGGTCTCCTCTACGGTACCCAGCTCGGCCCCATTGCCGGTACGAACTCCCGCTTCCTGCGCGAGACGGACGCGATCGCCCGGGCCGCCCTGCTGACCCTGCGCCACTAGACGAGGCTGACCAGGACCTTGCCGCGCACACCCTGCTCGACCAGCCGGTGCGCTTCAGCGGCCCGGTCCAGCGGCAGCGTCGCGTACACGTCGGTGTCCAGCCGTCCGGCGGCCAGCAGCGCGTTGATCATCTCGGCGGCAGCAGCGAGCTCGGGCACGGACGCGTTGCTGATCGCGAAGCCGTGCACGCTCAGATCCCTGGTGTACAAGGCGCCGAGCGGGAAAGAGGCGACGACGTCCAGGCCGGAGATCACCACGATCCGGCCGCGGAGGTTCATCGCCGGCAGCACCCGGGCGGCGTCCAGTTGTCCGGAGGCGTCCAGCCAGACGTCGATGCCCTCGTCGAGCTGCTCGAGTTCATCGCGGGCCAGCACCCGGTCGGCGCCCGACCGGGTGCTGGCGGTCAGGCCGCCCGCCGAGCTGACCGCGATGGTCCGGGCTCCGGCCGCGGTGGCGAGCCGGACCGCCGCCGATCCGACCGCTCCGGCCGCGCCGTCGACCAGAACGGTCTCGCCGGGCCGTAGCCGAGCCTCCCGGTGCAGCCCGAGCTGGGCGGTGGCGGCTGCATGGGCGACCGCGACGGCCCGCTCGCCGGAAACCCCGTCGGGCAAGGGATAGACTCGCTCCGCGTCGGCGACCGCGTACTCGGCGAACGAGCCCTGCCGGCCACCGTGCCCCAGGCTGTTGCACCAGACCCGGCTGCCCGGTGCCAGGTCGGCCACCGCCGGCCCGGCCTCGACCACCGTACCGGCAAGATCACGACCGATGACGAACGGCGACGGCAGGGGAGTCCGATAGGCACCCGAGCGGATGAAGGTGTCCACGTGGTTCACGGCCCCCACCTCGACCCGGATCAGCACCTGATCATCGCCGACCGGCGGCACCGGCACCGGGCCGACCATGATCGACTCGGCCGGTCCCGGTTCGCTGACGTACGCGGCTCGGGTGGTGCTGGGGATCGGCTCCACGCTGCGATGCTAACCGGCCCGACACACCGGCGTGCGCACCCGCCCGCAGGCAAGGTTTCGGTCTAGGGTTCGGGACATGGCCGACGCTGCGGTTGGCCCGATCGGCGTGGGCCGGGCACCCCGATCGAGCCTGCGGACCAACCTGGCGGCGTTCGCGTACCTGATTCCGGCGCTGCTGGTGTTCGTCGCGTTCTTCTTCATTCCGTTGGGCCGCTCGATCTACCTGTCGTTCACGCGGAGCGACATCTTCGGCCGGCCGACCGGGTTGGTCGGGTTCGCCCACTACGCGAACCTGTTCACGAATCCGGAGTTCGGCCGGATCCTGCTCACCACGCTCGGCTTCGTCCTGCTGACGGTGATCCCGAGTATGGCGATCGGACTGCTGTTGGCCCTGCTGCTGCAGGACAAGATCAGGGCGATCCGGCTGTTCCGGACCGCGTTCGCCCTGCCGTTCGCCTTCTCGGTGGCGACCGCGGCGGTGCTGTTCGGGGTGATGTTCAACCCGGCCACCGGCGTGCTCAACGGCCTGCTGTCCATGATCAACGTGGCCCCGGTGGGCTGGCTCACCGATCCGCGCTGGTCCCTCATCTCGGTGGCGATCACCGCGGTCTGGATGCAGCTGGGCTACAACCTGCTGGTGCTGTCGGCCGGTCTCGGCGCGGTGCCGGACGACGTGCTGGAGGCGGCCCGGCTGGACGGCGCGCACGGGCTGCGGCTGCAGTTCGGCGTGATCATGCCGCTGATCAGCCCGCAGCTGTTCTTCCTGGCCGTCACCGGCACGATCCAGGCCCTGCAGAGCTTCGGCCAGATCCACATCCTGACCCGGGGCGGGCCGGACCGGACGACGACCACGCTGGTCTATTCGATCTACGACGTCGCCTTCGCCAACAACAACTCCAACTTCGGGTACGGATCGGCCCAGGCGATCGTGCTGCTGATCGTGGTTCTGGCGATCACGGCGTTCCAGTTCGGCGTCCTCGAACGGCGGGTGTACTACAGCTGATGGCCATCGCGACGGTCGAGCCGACCACCACCCAGCCACGCCGCCGACGCCGCGGCGGTGCCCAGCACACCCGCGCCGGCGTCGGTACCTACATCGCGCTGGGCCTGTTGTTCCTGATCTTGCTGTTCCCGGTCTACTACGTGATCATCGGCAGCTTCATGTCGCCGGCCGACATCAACACGTTCCCGCCGAAGCTGTGGCCGGTCAACGGCTTCACGCCACAGAACTACGCCTCGGCCCTGGACGTGATCCCGCTCGTCCAGCAGTACGGGAACTCGTTCGCCGTCGCCGTCCTGGTGGTGCTCGGCCAGTTGATCACCAGCGTCGCGGCGGCGTACGCCCTGGTCTTCCTCAAGCTGCGGGCCCGGCGGTTCTGGTTCTTCCTGCTGCTCAGCACGATGATGATCCCCTGGGAGGCGATCATCATCCCGAACTACCTGGCGATGGCGGAGCTGGGACTGGTCAACACGGTGTGGGCACTGGCGCTGCCGTACCTGGCGGCCGGATTCGGCGTCTTCCTGGTCCGGCAGGCGTTCCTGGCGTTCCCGATGGAGCTGCGCGACGCGGCCAAGGTGGACGGGGTGAGCGACTTCGGGTTCCTCTGGCGGATCGTCATCCCGCTCACCCGGCCCACCCTGGCCGCACTGGGCGTCTGGTCCTTCCTGTCCGCGTGGAACATGTACTTCTGGCCGTTGTTGATCACGCAGGCGCCGGAGAACCAGACGATCCAGATCGGCATCACCCAGCTGCAGTCGGTGGACGCCGGCGATCCGGGCATGGTGCTGGCCGGCGTCGTCCTGGCCTTGATCCCGACCCTGCTGCTGGTGCTGTTCGGGCAACGGTTCATCGTTCGCGGGCTGACCGCCGGGTCCGGGAAGTGATGATCATGCAACGGAGGCTCGCGTACCTGCTGATCATGGTCCTGCTGCTGGCCGGCTGTGCCGGCGGTCGGCCGGAGGGCAACCTGAACGTGCCGGCGAAGGACGTCCTGGACCGCGCCAACGGCGTGACCACGATCAGCTTCTGGCACTCGATGGATGCCAGCAACGGCGTCGCCCTGAACAAGCTGGTCGATCAGTTCAACGCCGAGCACCGCGGCAAGATCGAGGTCAAGGCCACGTTCCAGGGTGCCTACGACGACGCGATCACGAAGTACAAGGCGTCGGTACAATCCAACACCACGCCGTCCATGGTGCAGATCTACGACATCGGCACCCAGTTCATGATCGACTCCCAGCAGGTGGTGCCGATCGCCGGCTTCGCCGAACGGGACGACTACGACCTGTCCAAGATCCAGAAGAACATCGCCGGCTACTACACGGTGGCCGGCCGGCAGTGGTCGATGCCGTTGAACAGCTCGGTTCCGCTGCTGTACTTCAACAAGACCGCGTTCCGCGAGGCCGGACTGGACCCGGACGACCCGCCGAGCAACCTGGCCGAGATCCGGGCGGCGGCCGAGAAGCTGTCCAAGTCCCGTGGCGGCCCGATCCAGTACGGGTTCGGCGCCGCGATCTACGGCTGGCTGCTGGAACAGTTCACCTCGACCGCGAATCAGCTCTACTGCGACGCCGACAACGGCCGGTCCGGCGAGCGGGTCAGCAGCGTCAACCTCGACTCGCCGCTGCTGATCGAGACGGTCGGGTGGTGGCGGTCCATGATCGACGACGGGCTCGCGGTGAACACCGGCCGCGCGACGAAGGACGCCCAGGACGCGTTCAAGGCCGGGCAGACCGCGATGACGCTGGAGTCGACCGGCTCGCTGAAGTCGTTCCTGGCCGCCGCCGAGGGCAAGTTCGAGGTCGGCGTCGCTCCGTACCCCGTCGTGTCCGGCAGCCTCCAGCCGGGAGCCGGACCGTCGATCGGGGGAGCCAGCCTGTGGATCTCCGGACCCGGGCACACCGAGGAGGAGAAGGAGGCCGCCTGGCGGTTCGTCCAGTTCCTCTCCACGCCCGAGTCGCAGGCCTTCTGGCACACCAACACCGGCTACTTCCCGGTGAATCCCGAAGCCCTGGAACTCCCGGTGGAGAAGGAATACCTGGCCAAGAACCCGCAGTTCCAGGTCGCCATCGACTCGCTCAACGCGACCGAGGTCCGGCCGGCCAGCACGGGCTGCGTGGCCGGCTCGATGCCGCAGATCCGGAAGGCCTCCGAGGACGGCCTGGAACGTGTCCTGATCGGCCAGGACCCGGCGGCGTCGATGCGTCAGGTCAAGGAGAACGTCGCGATCACGATCGCCAATTACAACGACTCCACCGGCTGACCTGGTCCTTGGTACCAAATCAGGTACCATTGCTTCATGCCAGCTCTGAACCTGCAGTTCACCGACGAGGAAATGGCCGACCTTCGGGCTGCCGCCGAGCGCGAGGACAAGTCGCTCAAGTCGCTGGCTCACGATGCCGTGGTCAACGCCGTCTCGTCGCGGAAGCACCTGGTCGAGCAGGCGTCCGCGCGCGTCGCGGCCATCAGCGCGGAACTCAACGACCGGCTCGCTCGGTGACCTATTTCCTCGACCTCGAGGATGTGTTGACCGCGGGCAGTCACGCCGTCGGCCATCCGGTGGAGGTGCGTGACTTCGGACTGCTCGAGGCGGCAGTCGCGCGCCCGCGGACAACCGTATTTGGGCAGGACGCCTACCCGGATGAGTTGACCAAGGCTGCGGCGCTGCTGCAGTCGCTCGTCCGCAACCACGGGCTCGTGGACGGGAACAAGCGCATCGCGTGGGCAGCAGCGTGGGTCTTTCTGGAGGTCAACGGGATCGCTCTCGACCAGGAGCTCGACGTCGACACGGCCGAGACTCTGGTCCTCGCGGCGGCTCGTGGCGAGATCGAGGTCGCGGAGATCGCCGACGGGTTGCGGCGGTTCGTGGCGATCGGATGATCACGACGTCGGGTCGGAGTCGTACTCCCTGCGATGCCGGTCGACGGCGTCCTGGTGGGTCTCCACCCAGGCCGTGATCGCGTTGAGCGGGACGAGCAGGGTGCGGCCGAGGTCGGTCAGCTCGTAGACGACGCGCGGCGGCACCTCGGCGTAGGCCGTTCGGGCGACCAGACCGTCCCGCTGCAGCCCGCGCAGCGTCTGGGTCAGCATCCGGTGCGAGATGTCCTCGGCCTCGCGCATCAGCTCGGTGAACCGCAGCGGCCCGGGGACCAGGAGCGAGACGACGACCAGGGACCACTTGTCGCCGACCATCCGGAGCCGGTCCCGGACGTGCTGCTGGCCCCGCTCGTCGGTGCAGAGAATCCAGTCCCGAGGCCTGACCTGTTCCGCCTCCGTCATGCTCGATCCCTTCTCTTCCGCTCAGGTGCGTGACGCACTTCAAAGTGCGAATGAGCGAGCCGAAATGCGCGCACCCGTACGCCACGTTCTGGAGACGACAACAGGGAGGAGGCGTGGCTTCTTCCCGTGACCTCAGGAGAACTCATGATCAGGATTGGCATCATCCTCGGCAGCACCAGGCCCGGGCGGAACGGCGCGGCGGTCGCCCAGTGGGTCCTGGAGCAGGCGTCCAGCCGGACCGACGCCGAGTACGAGGTGATCGACCTGCTCGACCATCCGCTGCCGCATCTCGACGAGCCGATCCCGGCTTCCGCCGGCCAGTACGCGGGGGAGCACACGATCCGGTGGGCCGAGACGATCGACCGGTTCGACGGCTACGTGTTCGTGACGCCGGAGTACAACCACTCCACGTCCGGCGTCCTGAAGAACGCGATCGACTACCTGTATCAGGAGTGGACCAACAAAGCCGCGGGCTTCGTCAGCTACGGCGCGGTGGGCGGGGCCCGCGCCGTCGAGCACCTGCGGCTGGTCGCCGCCGAGCTCCAGATCGCGACGGTACGCGAGCAGGTCACGCTGTCGCTGTACAACGACTTCGAGGACTTCACGGTGCTCCGGGCCGGTGAGGTGCAGACCGCGGCGCTGGGCCGGATGCTGGACCAGCTCACGGCCTGGTCGGCGGCCCTGCGTGAGGTCCGTACCGGACGGATCCTGGAACGCGTCTAAGGCTTGGCCGACGGTCCCTGGTCGGTCGTGCCGGCCAGGGACTCTCCGGTGAGAATCCCTTGCAGGATTGGCCCGATCCGGGCGACCAGCTCGTCGACGGACGCCGCGGCGATCGGTTCGAGCTTGACCACGTAGCGGGCAACGGCCAGCCCGAGGATGTAGGTGTTGACCTCCGCGACGCGCAGGGCGGCGTCGGGCACGTCCAGCAAAGCGATCAGGCGGCTGGTGAGCTCGCCGTCGATGAAGTCGTGCAGCACCGATTCGGCCTGGTCGTTCGGGTCTGTAGCGGTCCGGGTCAAGATCGCGAACGGTACCCGGTCGGACTGGTCCATCGCCTCGAGCAGCGCCCTGACGATACGTTCCCCGATCCCGTCCAGCCCGCCCTCGAAGATCAACTCGAAGGCGGGCGGTATGTGCGGCGAGATCTCGAGTGTGGCCGCCAGCAGCCCTTGCTTGGTGTCGAAGAAGTAGAACACCATCGCCGGATCGACGTCCGCCGCCGCGGCGATGGCGCGCACCGTGGTGCCGCGATAGCCACGCTCCCGGAACAGGGCACCGGCGACGTCCAGGATGCGTTGCTTGCTCTCCGCCCCCGAACGCCAGCGCCCCGGGCGGGTGGGAGGTTCCGGGGTCGTCATCGCCCGAGCCTACCAAATTCTTCATCAGCCGATGGTGTTTCTCGGAGGGGCTCGCTACTCTGAACTTCACCAAGCGATGAAGAAAGAGGTGAGTGCTGTGCGCGTGATCGTGGTCGGCGCAGGAATCGGCGGACTGACCCTGGCTCTGGGGCTGCGCCAGGCAGGAATCGAGGTCGCGGTGTACGAACGGGATCCGGCGGGCCGGCGCCGGCAGGGGATCAGCCTGCACGTCGACGACCGTGGACTGTCGGCGCTCCGGGGCTGCCTGCCGCCGGCGTTGCTGGCGATGGTCGAGGCCACGATGGGGCGGCCGCGCGTCCAGGCACAGGTCCTGGCCGAGGTCGAGGGGGCGCTGACGCTCGTGCGGGCCGAACCGCTGACGGCCGCCACCAGCAAGGCCCGGCCGGGCCGGCAGGTGGACCGGCCGTTGCTCCGCGCCGTGTTGTTGCACGGTCTGGAAGGCGCCGTGCGGTTCGAGGTTCCGTTCACCAGGTACCGGACCCGCGCCGACGGCACCGTGCAGGCCTGGTTCGGTGACGGCAGTACGGACACGGGCGACGTGCTGGTCGGTGCGGACGGCATCGGTTCGACCGTTCGCCGCCAGTACCTGCCGCAGGCGCTGGTCCTCGATTCGGGCCGCCGGATGCTGATGGGAGCGGCGCCCTTGCGGGCCGCCGCCGACACGGGGCTGCTCGCGCTGATCGGTGACAACCCCACCAGTGCGACCGCCGGCAGGATGCTGGCCCTGGGCGTGCTGCGCCACACCGTCCGGCCGACGGCGGCCCGCGATCGATGGGTGCCCGATCTTCAGTCGTCCGCCCTCACCGATGCCCAGGACTACGTGATGTGGGCCCTGTCGCTCAGCGGTCAGGAGCTCGGGGCGGCCACGGCGCCGTACGAGCTCTGGCAGCGCGCCCGGTCCCTGTCCGGCGACCTTCCGGGACAGCTGAAGTCGATCATCGACCAGGCCTGGCCCGCGGCGACCATCGCCCTGCGGATCGCGCAGATTCCGCCGCTGCCCGCCTTCCCGGACGGCCCGGTGACCGTGATCGGTGACGCCGTGCACGCCGCTCCCGGATTCGGTGGCAATCTGGCGATGCAGGACGCGCACCGGCTCCGCGACGCGCTCGTCGAGGTCGACCGTGGGCAGCAGTCGCTGCTCCCGGCGCTGACCGATTTCGGTGATCACGTGCGGCAGGTCGACCGACCGGTGTCGGGGCAACGTCCGCTCGACGAGACCCGGGGTCGGTGAGGCGCGGATGGTCGGCAGTCTTGCCCCCAAGGTGCGGGCTCTGCTCGATCGTGTCGGCGGCTGGCGTACGCTCGCCGAGGCCGTGGCGACCAACGCCGTGTTCGTCGTCGTCTCGGTGATCACCGGCGAGATGGTGCCGGCGGTCCTGGCGGCGGTGGGTCTGGTGTTCGTGCTGGCGGTCGTCCGGCTGCTGACCCGCCGCAAGAAGTGGTACCAGGTGGCCGTTCCGCTGGCCGTCGTCGTCCTGTCCGCCGTCCTGGCGGGTGGCACCGGCCGGGCGGTCGGGTTCTACCTCCCGGATCTCCTGCTGAACCTGGTCCTCTGGCCGGTCGTCCTGGCGTCGATGCTGGTCCGGTTCCCGATCATCGGTGTGGTCGTCGAGGGACTCGGCCGAGAACGTGGCGAGCGCCTGGCGTGGCGACGGGATCGACGGCTGCGCCGTACGTACCAACTCTGCAGCGGGGTGTGGTTGATCAAGTTCAGCGTCGCCGCGGCGATCATGATCCCCTTGTATCTGGGGGAGAGCGTGGTCGGGCTCGCCGTCGCCAGCACGCTGCTGGCCCTGCCGGCCATGGCGGGCTGCCTCTACCTGTGCTGGCGGCTGCTGCGTGCCGAACCCGCTGGTCATCCATTGGTCACCCGGACGTCGCGTGGGTGACCCGCGGCGGAGGTCTTGACTGCTTACGGTCCCCGCGACGGAGCCACAACCAGACGGGGGACTACTGTGACTGACCATGATCAAGACCTGCCTGACGTGGAGGCGGCTCCCGGCATCGATCGGCGCCGGTTCATCGGGATCGGCGGCGCGGCGGCCGCGGTGGGACTCGGAGCGGCGGCGATGAACACGATCCCGGCTCAGGCCCAGCCGCAGAGCGCCCGTCCACTCAGCTTCGGCAAGGACGGCACGTTCACGATCGTCCAGTTCAACGACACCCAGGACGACGAACAGATCGATCGCCGGACCATCGAGCTGATGGAGAAGACGCTCGACTCGGTGCAGCCGGATCTGGTGATCATGAACGGCGACAACATCACCGGCGGTTGCGAGAACGCGCTGGCGATGCGGCAGGCGATGAACAACGTGGTGCTGCCGATGGAGAGCCGGAAGATCCCCTGGGCGGTGACGTTCGGCAACCACGACGAGGACTCGACGCCGGACACCGGCCTGGACGAGCCGGACATGCTCGCCTTCTACCGTTCGTACGCCCACAACCTGAACCGCCCCGGCCCGGACGACGTCACCGGCACCGGCAACATGAACCTGATCATCAACGGCTCGAAGGGCCGTCGCCCGGCCTTCAACCTGTTCCTGCTGGACAGCGGCCGGTACGCGCCGGAGAAGATCGCCGGGCAGGACTTCGAGGGCTACCCGACCTGGGACTGGCTCCGGATGAATCAGGTCCACTGGTACACCGAGACCTCGCGCCGGGTGGAGCGGCAGGCTCGCCGGCTGGTGCCGGCCCTGATGTTCATCCACATCCCGCTGTGGGAGTACCGGTTCATGTGGTGGGGCAGCGTCGACGGCCGTACGGCTGCCGATCATGAACGCGCCGTCGCCCGGCACAAGATCATCGGCGAGCGGAACGAGGACGAGTGCCCCGGCCCGATCAACAGCGGCATGTTCTCGGCGATCCTGGACCGCGGCGACGTCAAGGGCGTCTTCTGCGGTCATGATCATGTCAACACCTACGTCGGCGACTACTACGGCGTCCTGCTCGGCTACGCCGGCAACACCGGCTTCGGCACCTACGGCCTGTCCGGCGCCGACCGCAACCGGCTCCGCGGTGCCCGCGTCTTCACCCTGACCGAGCAGGGCGACGACGTGAAGGTCGACACCCACATGGTCTGGGCCAAGGACTTCGGCATCGACCTGACCGCCAACGACCAGCCGATCCCGCCCGCACCCCTGGATCCCTCCCGCCGCTGACGGGTCCGGGGGTCGGGTCCTCCGAGGCCACTGGATTATTCGAAGGCGTGGCGGGATGACTCGTGGCAGGGTCGGATCCCATGAGCCTGGCATCGCGCAGGTACTCCGAGCCGCTCGGGATCATCGAACCTGATCAACTGCAGGCCGTGGCCGATGAGTTCGGCCTCGGCCGGGTCACCGGCGCCGAGCCTGCACCCGGCGGTCTGTTCGGACAGATCGTGTTGCTCACCACGACAACGGGCGAGTAACGGGTATGCCGGCACGGGCCCGACGTACGCGAAGCGGCTGGCGGAGGTGCCGTCGATCGGCGACTTCACCGCGCCGGACCTGGAACGGGTCGCGGCGCAGCGGCCGGACCTGATTCTGCGCACGATCGACACCGAACCCGATCTCTACCGGCGGCTGACCGCGATCGCTCCGACCGTGGTGATCTCGTTCCAGCGGCTGTCGCTGGTCGAGGTGGCGAACCGGATCGGGACCGTACTCGGCCGGATCGCCGAGGCGGACCAGCTGACCGCCCGCTACCGGGCCGAGACGGCCGCGATCGGCCGGGACTTCGCCGAGCTGCTGCGGGCGACCACCGTCAGCTATGTCGCGATGGCCGGCGAGACGACGTTCTGGACCCACGGGCCGGCCTGGACCGACACCTCGGTGCTGCTCGACTGCGGGGTACGGCTGGCCGAGCCGTCCGCCTCGCAGCAGACGGCGACGGTCGAGTACTCGCTGGAACGGCTGGACGTGCTCACCGACTCCTCGCTGCTGTTGATCAACGCCGGCCCGGACGGCCGGACCGCTGCCGAGGACACGAAGCCGCTGACCGGGTCGACGCTCTGGGCGACCCTGCCGGCGGTCCGGGCCGGGCGGGTCCGGCCGATCCCGTACGGTGCCGCATCGCTCGGCACCGCCCTCGAGCTGACCGCCCGGGTCCGGGAGATCCTCAGCTCCTGGTGATCACTTGAGACCGCTGTGCGCCAGGGCGGCGATGAAGTTCCGCTGGAAGATCAGGAACACGATCATGATCGGCACCACCGACGACACCGAGGCCGCCATCGCCAACCCGGCCGACAGACCGCCGTCGGAATCGATGAACTGGGTCAGCCCCAGCGGCACGGTGTAGCTGGTCCGGTCCGAGAGCATGATCAACGGCGTCTCGTAGTCGTTCCAGGAGCCGACGAAGCTGATGATCGCGAGCGCCGCCAGCACCGGGCGGGCCAACGGCAGGTAGATCCGCCAGAAGACCTGCCACTCGTTCGCGCCGTCGATCCGCGCCGCCTCGCCGAGCTCGGGCGGGGCCGCCACGAAGAACTGTCTGATCAGGAAGGTACCGAAGACCGTGAAGATCCCCGGCAGGATCAGGGCCCAGAGCGTGTTGTAGAGGCCCAGCTGTTGGAAGTACATGAAGCGCGGGATCAACAACAGCTGGGTCGGGACGATCGCGGTGGCGAGATAGAGCAGGAAGATCTTGTCCCGGCCGGCGAACGACAACCGGGCGAACGCGTACCCGGCCATCGAGGAGGTGGTCAGGTCGCCGACCACGCCGATCAGCGAGACGATCAGCGAGTTCGCGAAGTAGCGGGCGATCGACGCGTCGCCGATCCACACGTCGGCGTAGTTCAACCACTGCACCGGATCCGGGATCCAGCGCACCGGGATGGAGAACACGTCGAGATTGCGCTTCAACGACGACGAGAGCATCCAGACGAACGGCAGCAGGAACCCCACCGCCAGGGCCCAGAGCACGATCGTCTTGACGTAACGCCGGGCGCGCGCGGCGGGCCGGTTCCGCGCCGGGGTGCGGCGGACCGGCGCGGTCGGACGGGGGAGCGCGGTGGTCGCGGTCATGAGTACAGCCCCTGATTTCGTTGCAGTCGCCAGAACAACACGCTCAAGATCAACACGCCGAGGAAGCTGGTGACACCGATCGCCGCCGCGTAGCCGAAGCGGTAGAACTGGAAGCCGTTCTGATACATCAGGTACGACATCGTCGTGCTCGAGTCACCCGGGCCACCCTGGGTCAGGAACGCGATCAGCCCGAAGCCCTGGGACTGGCTGATCATCGAGGTGATCAACAGGAACGTCGTGGTCGGCATCAGCGACCGCCAGGTCACGGTGAAGAACCGGCGGAGCGGTCCGGCTCCGTCGATCGCCGCAGCCTCGTGCAGATCGGCCGGCATGCTCTGCAGTGCCGACAGATAGATCACGGCGTGGAAACCGACGCCGGACCAGACCGCGATCAGGACCAGCGACAGCAGACTCCAGTCCTGCGAGACCAGCCAGGTCGGCGGGTCGCTGATGCCGATCGCGCGCAGCCCGAGATTGATCAGGCCACTGGACGGGTTGAGCAGCAGCAGCCAGACGAAGCCGATCGCGATCGACGAGACGATGTGCGGGATGAAGAAGATCACCCGGAGCGCGGCCCGGCCGGGCACCTCCCCGTTCAGGGCGAGCGCCAGTGCCATTCCGCCGGCCATGGTGAGCGGGACGCCCAGACCCGCGTACGTGATCGTCCGCCGGACCGCTGACCAGAAGGCCGGGTCGGCGGCCAGCTCGGCGAAGTTGGCCACGCCGACGAAGCTGAGACCCTCCAGGCCGGACACGACATCCCAGTCGGTGAAGGCGATCGCGAGCCCGGAGAGCAGCGGGATCAGCGTGAACAGGCCGAAGCCGAGCAGGTTGGGCAGGATGAACAGCCAGCCGACCCGGGGTGACATGCCGCCCGGGCCGCGGGCCCGGCGCCGGGTCGGCGGAGCCGGCCGAGCCGGAGTGGTCCTCGACCCGTCGACGGTGGCTTCGGTCATCGTGCTCACGGTGCTGTGGCGATCGCGGCGTCGGCCTGTTTGACGGCCTCGGTCACCCAACTCTCCACGGTACGGTCACCGAGCAGCACCTCGTCGGTGAGCTTCTCCTGGATCTGGGCGATCTGGGTCGCGCCGGCGAATTTCGTGTCGACGGCCACCTGGAGCTCCGGCGAGAAGAGGAAGCTCTCGAAGGAGGCCGGGTCGTAGAGCTTGTCGCGCTCCGGGCCGAGCAGCTGGGCGATCATGTCGGCGGGCTTCGCGTCGCCGACCAGCGACGGCAGCCGCCCGCCCTTGATCATGTACTTGGCCGCGTTCTTGACCCAGAACTGGATGAAGGTCCACGCGTTGTCGGCGTTCTTCGACTTCGCGCTGATCGACATCAGGTCGCCGATGCCGCCGGTGTTCCAGTAGGGCTTGCCCTTCGTCGGGGCCGGCGGCGGCATGCAGATGGTCTTGAAGTCGTGCGGGTACTCCTTGGTGTCGCCGATGTAGCGCACCAGGTGCCCGGACTGGATCACCATGGCGACCCGGCCGGCGATGAACGGCGTGTGCGGGAACGTCTTGAGCTTCTCCGCCAGGATCTGGGCCTGCGGCATCGTGGTGCCCTCCTTCTGGAGGGTGAGGGCGAGCTCGAGCTCCTTGGCGAAGAGCGGGTCGCCGAAGTTCGACTTCCCGGCCTCGGTGTAGCTGGAGTTCGAGCCGAGCGTCGGCCGGGCCAGCAGGGGCGCGTTCAGCGAGCCGAAGGTCTTGTCCTTCACGGTGAGCTTCCGGGCGATCTCGACGAACTCGTCGACGTCCCAGTTCTCCGGCAGCGTGATCCCGGCGTTGTTGATCATGGTCTCGTTGACGTACACGTTGAGCGGGGCCAGTGCCGCCGGGACGCAGAACAGCTTCCCGTCCATCGGGTAGTTGTTGACCGGATCCGCGTCGGCGGTGAACTTGGCCAGGTCCGGGTCGGCGGCGATCCGCTCGGTGAGATCGAGGGCGAGACCGCTGCGCTTCTTCACGTTGGCCGGGCTGTACGAGAAGAAGACGTCGATCGGGACACCGCCCTGCAGGGAGGTGTCCAACTTGAGGTTGCCCTGGTCGTCGTTGACGTAACGGGTGTACGTCACCTTGATGTTCGGGTGCTCCTCGTTGAACGCCTTGATCAGGTCGTCCGGGCCGGACTCGGCCGGCACCCCGCCCCAGACGTTGAGGACGCCGCCCTTGCCCCCGCCGCCACCGGGATTGCCGGTGCCGCCGTTGTTGCAGCCGGCGAGGCCGCCGGCGGCAGCGGCCACCAGTCCGCCCAGCACGGCGCGGCGCGGCACCGCGGCGCGCTCGGACAGTGGGCCGGTCGTTGTGTTGATCATGTTCTTTCTCCCCATTGAGTCTCGTGGGTCAGGCCAGGGTGGCCTCGACCCTCCGTCGGGCATCGTGCAACCAGAGCCGCAGGGTGGCGTGATCGACCTTGTCGCTGGCTCCGGTGATGGCCAGGGCCACCGGCACGTCCTCGCTGGTGTGCAGCGGGATCGCACCGCCGACCCCGCCCAGCTCGAACCACTCGTCCAAGATCAACACGTCGTGCTCGAGCAGCTTGCGGGCCGCAGTGAGCGTCGCCGGCACCGTGGCCGGGACGTTGGGCGTCGTCAGCGTCCAGCCGAGGCGCTCCTTGGAGGCGTTCAGGATCTCGGTGGCCTCGGCGCGCGGCAGATCCAGCAGCAGCCGCAGCGCCGGGCAGGACACGTGCAACGGGAACGGGGAGCCCCAGAACGTGATCGTCTGATTGCCCATGGCGGTACGCAGGAGATAGATCATCTCGGTCCGCCAGAGCAGGCAGAGGTGCACGGTGAAGCCGGGATGCTCGGCGGCGATCTGCTCGATGGTGGCGCGAGGCTCGATCACCAGCGGGAACTGCGGGATGGCCGGTGCGAACGTGAGGATCCCGTAGTCGGGTACGAACTTGCCGCTGGGATCCTTGCGGACGTACCCCAGATCGATCAAGGTCGCGAGCACCCGGGAGATCGAGCTCTGGTGCAGCCCGAACCGCCGGGCGATCTCGGTGCCGGTGAGCGGCGCACCCTCGTCGATCAGGGTGCGCAGGATCTGCAGGCCACGGGCGAGGGACTGGACGCCGCCCGCGGAGGCGCGAGTGTCGGTCATCCCCGCATCATGGCTCAGCTTCATGCCGGTTCGGCGGACCGCAGGATCCGCGGGTCGGGATCGGCATAGCAGCGGACCGAGAAGATCGCGGCCGGCGCGTTGCCGTTGGTGGCCAGCACCTCGACGCCGATCCGGTCCGTCGCGACCGGCGGGTCCAGGACCAGCTGATGCCGGGTCTGATGGTTGCCGGTCACCTCGGCCAGCACCCGGTCGCCGGCGGTGACCCGGAAGTCCCTGGCACAGAAGGGCATCTCGGCCTCCGGGTGTCCGAACAGCGCCGATTCCATCGGATGATCGAAATCGGTGTCGAAGGACAGCTCGATCCGGCCGATCCGCTGCTCGGCGGGCCAGGCCAGATCCAGCCGCGGGGCCGGGTCGTCGAAGGCGGCCGCCCAGGCGTTGCTGCCGGAGGTCGGCCGGTCCGACCCCAGTGCGACGTTGGTCGCCGGGTGGCTGGCCGGCGCGGGATCCAGTCGCAGCGCCAGGTTGCGGCCCTCGGGGCGGCGCTCCGGCGTCCAGAACTCAAGCCGAGGCCGGCCGATGGCGGCGTCCTCCTCCTGGGTCGCCTTGTGCCGCAGGCCGACCGTGCCGGTCAGTAGTTGATCACTGACGTGCACCGCGACGCCGTCGCAGGCGAGCAGGCTGAGCTGAGCGTAGCCGGGCTGGTCCAGCTCGGCGTCGAAGTCGATCTTGACCGGCTGTCCGGACCCGGCCGCCAGCTCGATCTCGGTGCCGGCCAGGACGACGTCACAGGTGTAGTCGTCCGGGCGTTGCCCGATCCGCAGCTCGGCCCGTACCGTCGCCGGCTGGTCGGCGTCGAAGATCAACTGGAACTGCGGGACCGGGCCGGCGGCGAGCGGCAACAACTGGCCGCGGGACCGATCCAGCGGGACCGCGGCGCCGCTGTCCGGGAGTTCCGCCAAGGAGGCCTGCGACGATGCGGTGATCACCGCGGTGCGGGTCAGGTCGTCCGGGTCGTCCAGGAGGACGCCGGGGATGTGCTGGCCGCGCCGGAGCAGTTCCCGGCGCAGTTCCGGCGTTCGGTCCTCGGCGGCGAGCGCGGCCGGCGCCAGTTCGTCCCGCAGGCAGAGCGCGGCGGCGACGCCGACCGCCTGGCCCATGTGCGCGCCGGTGCCCATCACCCGGGTCGAGCCGAACGCGACGTGGCTGGCGCTGATCAGCCGGCCGGCCAGGAACAGGTTGTCCACGTCGGCACTGACCAGGCAGCGGTACGGAATCTGGTAGGTGCCGCGGGCGTGCAGGTGATTGCTGCCCGGATGCTCGGAGAACACGCCGTCGGCCGGGTGGAGGTCGATCGACCAGCCGCCGAACGCGACGCCGTCGTGGTGCTGCCGTTGCTCGAGGATGTCGCTCTGCAACAGCCGGTAGAGCCCGTCGAACCGGCGCGACTCACGCTTGCCCGGCACATGGCCGACCCATTCCAGCGTGAGGTTCTCCGCGTCGGGGAACTCGCCGGAGTTCTTCAGGTGGTTCCAGACCCCGTAGATCACCTTCCACAGTTCCCACTTGATCGTCTCGGTGTCGTGCACCGTGTCGAGCCGGCCGCCCCACTCGATCCACCAGAGCCGGCAGCCGTCCTCCTTGGTGTTGAAGCTGCGTGCGCGGGGGATCGAGGACAGGTCGGCGAGCGCGTACGACGGTGGAGTGAACGTGACCGGATGGCCGACATCCTTGCTGTAGAAGTACATCGAGTGGCCCAGCAGCGGCCCGTACTCCTCCGTCGGCGCGAACAGTTCGCCGAACTCGGATGCGGCCTCGGCGCCCATCCGGAAGCCGGCGCCGGCCGAGAAGGCGAGCGCGCCGTCGCCGGTGCAGTCGGCGAACAGGGGAGCGGTGATCTCGTACCGGGTGGAGTTCTGGCTGCAGAACGCCGAGACCGAGCTGATCTTGCCGTCGGCCACCTCGGACCCGACCATCGCCGTGTTGAGCAGCAACGTGATGTTGGGTTCCTCGAGTACCTTCTCCAGCAGGATGGTGTCGAAGATGATCGAATTGCCGTCCTTGTTGCGGTACGTGTTCTCGACGATGATCTCGTCGACCACGCCGCCCTCGCGGGCCCACCGGTTGTTGTTGCCCATGTGCGCGGTGGCGCCGAGCACCCAGAGCCGTACCTCACTGGAGGCGTTGCCGCCGAGCACCGGCCGGTCCTGGACCAAGATCACCCGGACACCGGCCCGGGCCGCGGTGATCGCGGCGCAGGTACCGGCCATGCCGCCACCGACGACGACGAGGCCGGCCTCGAGCTGTTCGGTACGGAAATCGCGGCGTGGCTCGGACGGAGCCACGTAGAGCTGGCCCGTGCGGGTGCTGGACGACGTCGGCGGCGTGTGCATGGGTACACCTTAGGTATGCGAATAGCGCATGTACAGGGGTTGGCTATGAATATCTTCAGATATCGACGGAGCTGAACCGTCGGTCGCCGTCCGCGACCGTGAACCGGGCCAGGGTGCGGACCTCGTCCCGGACGCTGACCTTGTCGGAACCGCGGACCTCGATGATCATCCGGTCGGAGTCGAGATCGCAGATCCCGTAGCCGCAATGCAGGTCGGCCCAGGCCAGCAGCGGGTTCATGGTGCGCCGGATCTGCGCGCGTTCGTTGGCCTCCGGATCGAAGTCGAGCGCACTCGAGATGGACGGGCTGGTCACCTCGACCCCGATCGTCGGGCCTTCCGGATCGAGCGTGTCGCGCGGCACCGTGGAGGCGTAGCAACGGTGCACGTCGCCGCCGAGCGCAACGAAGTTGCGCACCCGGCCGGCGTCCAGGGCATCGCCGATCGCACCGAAGACGCGCTGCTGTGTGGCCTGGTAGCCGTCCCAGGTGCCGCCCGAGAACTGGGTCGGCTGGTCCGGGCCGGAGGCCGTGTTGAGCCGGGCCAGCAGCAGTTGCTGCGGAATCAGGTTCCAGCGCACCCGCTTGGCCCCGAGCCCGTCCAGCAGCCACTGCTCCTGCTCCGCCCCGAGCATGACCAGGTCGGGATCCCGCCGGCCGCCCTCGTCGGGCACGGTCCCGCCGACCATCGGATCGCGATACTGCCGGGTGTCCAGCACGTCGAGTTGGGCCATCGTTCCGTACCGCAGCCGGCGATACATCCGGGCGTCGGAGCCGCGCGGCTGCTGCGGTCGGCGCAGCGGCATGTTCTCCCAGAACGCCCGGTACGCGGCCGCGCGCCGATCGAGGTCGAGCGGGCTGGACTCGTAGTCGTTGGCCAGTTCATGATCATCCCAGGTGGAGATGAACGGCGTGTTCTGGCTGACCGCCAGCAGGTCGTCCTCGCTGCGGTAGAGGCCGTAGCGGAACCGGTAGTCGGCGAGGTCGGTCGCCGTGACCTCGGCCTCCGACGGGATGCCGCTGACCGGCCGGCCGCCGTTGATCTGGACGATGCCGTACTCGTAGATGAAGTCGCCGAGGAAGAGCATCGCGTCCAGGTCGGCACTGGCCGCGTCGCGCATCGCGTTGAAGTAGCCCGCCCGGTAGTTCTGGCAGGACGCGAAGCCGAAGCGCAGGGCCCGGGACTCGTTCGGTGCCGGTGCGGTCTGGGTGCTGGCGGGTTCGGAGACGTGGTCACCGATCCGGAAGCGGTACCAGTAGCGCCGGGACGGCTGCAGTCCGCCGGCCTCGACGTGCACCGCGTAGCTGTTCTCGGCGAAGGCGGTGACCGTCCCACTACGGGCGATCTTGGTGAATCTCTCGTCGGTGGCGACCTGCCAGTCCAGCCGGTAGCGGCCGGTGGCCGGCAGCCCGCCGGTGTAGTCGAACGGATCGGTGATCAGCCGCGTCCAGAGGACCACGGAGTCCGGCAGCGGGTCGCCGGAGGCCACGCCGGCCCGGAACGGATAGGAGTTGATCTTGGTGGTCGTCTCCGCCTGGGCCGGGTCGGGCCGGCGGAGCGCGAAGGCCAGGCCGGCGGCGCCGCCACCGGCGAGAGCAAGGAAGCGCCGGCGACTTTCGCTGTCGAGCCGGCGGAACGAGGTGCGGGCGGTGAACTTCGTTGATTCCCCCATGGCGGAGAAGGTAAGGCCAGCATGCACACGTTGGCAATGCGTGATGCGCATGGTGGACTGAACATATGCACAACACTCAATGGCACGCTGGGGAGTCGAGGGCCTACACTGGTAGTTAGCTAACTACTTGGAGGTGGCCATGAGCACCATGTCATCGCAGGAGTTCAACCGCAACCCCACCTCGGCCAAGCGTAAGGCCGACGAGGGGCCCGTGTACGTGACCGAGCACGGGAAGCCCGCGTATGTGGTGATCAGCATCGACGAGTACCGGAGGCTCAAGGGCGAACCCAAGTCGGACCTGGTCACGGCCCTCCAAATGGACGAGTATCACGATGTGGAGCTTCCCCCGGTGAAGATCGATATCAAGGGAGCCACGTTCTGATGTTCGTGCTCGACACGAATGTCATCTCCGAGATTAGGAAGAAGGACGACGCCGATCCCTCGGTAGTCCGATGGTTGAGCAACCAGGACGAGGAAGCCGTCTACACCACGGCGTTGACCATCTTCGAGATCAAGCTCGGGATCCTGAACATTCCCGGTCGGGATCGCCGCCAGACGGAGGCCTTTGAGCACTGGTTCCGCCAGGTCATGGAGAGGTTCCGGGATCGAGTGCTGCCTTTGGACGCACTGGCCGCTGCCGAAGCCGCCGGGGCACACAAGCGGACCAACATCGACATGAAGGACTGCATGATCGGCGCGATCGCCGATCATCACAAGATGACCGTCGTGACCCGGAACGAGAAGCACCTGTCCCGGGTCGCGCGTCGGGTGATCAATCCCTGGGAGTCGTAGCCCGGTCACCCGTGCTGATCGGGGTGCTCCCAGAAGTAGCATTCCGGGTCGTAGACCGCCGGGGTCGGGTGGATCCAGGTGTTGACGAAACCGCCGAGCGTCAGATTCTCCTTGCGCGGCACGTTGCGGAGGTCGTTCTTGATCACCGTGATCTGCGGATAGTTGGCCACGCAGCCCATGAAGAACGGTCCGTCGGAGACATGGATCTTGATCATCTCCCAGACCAGCTCGTGCCGCTTGAGCTCGTCCGGCTCGATCTTGCTGGCGTTGTAGAGATCCCAGATCTTCTGGATCGGTCCGTCAGGGTCGGGCTCCAGTCGCGGCGGGTGCCGCTGCCACGGGTCCAGGTCCAGTTCGGTGCCGGCGGTCTTGGTGCCGGTCTGCTGGTACCACTGACCCTCCAGCGGAGCCCACCGGGTCGGTTCGATCGGGACCATCCAGGTGGGGTTGACCAGCAGGTTCGGCCCGTCGCTCGCCTCCCAGTTGCTGCGCGACATCAGCTTGCCGGTCTTCCACTGATCGTCGAAGCTCTGCGGTGGGATCGGGTTGATCGTCATGTCCAGCCCGACCGCCTTCAGGTCGGTCACCAGCTGGTTGTCCTTGGTGGAGTGCTCGGGCGAGGAGTCGGCCTGGCTGTCGATCCGCAGCCGCAGCTTCTTGCCACCGGGCAGTTCCCGGAGCCCGTCGCCGTCGGAGTCCACCACCCCGAGCTCGTCCAGCAGCTGCTTGGCCCGCTCCGGATCGTGGACGACGTAGGAGTCGCGCCAGCCCGTGTAGGCCTGCCGGCCGGTGTCGTTGACCAGGTATTCGATCGCCTTCGGGCTGAGTGTGCCGGTGGTCGGTTCGCCGGTGTTGAAGTAGACCGACTTGCGGACCGCCTCGCGGTCGAACGCGTACGAGATCGCCTGCCGGAACTTCGGCGTGCGGATCAGTTCTCGAAGATCATCGTCGATGTAGTCGTAGTTGAAGAAGAAGATCGACCCGGTGCCGGAGCCGCTGTCCCAGAGGATGATCTCGGTGCCGGACTTGGCGGCGGCGTCCCTCAGGCCTTGGATGTCGTTCAGCGTGACGCGGTTGAACGGGCCGTGGCAGTAGTCGACGGATCCCTGCTGGAGCTGGAGTTTGCCGACTTGATCATCGGTGACGACACTGATCTGGATCTCGTCGATGTAGGGAAGTTGATCACCGTTCGGCATGACGGCCCAGTAGTACGGGTTGCGCTCCAGGACGACGCCCCGCGCATTGTCGAACGACTTGCACCGGTAGCCGGTCATGGTCGGGCACTCGGGGTTGCGGTGCCAGTCGGAGCGGGTCGCCATCAGCCCGCCGACCGCGTCCCAGTCGGCCGCGACACTCTTGTTGTACTTGGGATGGAACTGCTTGAGGTAGTGGCTCGGCATGGACCAGAAGGGCCCGACCCGTGGCCCGTTCACCCACATCGCGATCCGGTCGGGCGTCAGCGGTGCCGGGGTGTCGAAGCTGATCTTGAGCGTGGTCTCGTCCACGGCGGTGAAGGTGGCCAGCGTGCCCCGGCCCGAACGTGCTTCGTCCGGGGGAGTGACGGCCATCTTCTGTTCGAGGACGAACTCCTCCCACCAGAACATCACGTCGGCGGTGGTCCAGGGCTCGCCGTCGGACCACTTCAGTCCCTTGCGGAAATGGAAGGTCCACTCGGAGGCGTCGTCGTTGGACTCCCACGACTCGACCAGGCCCGGGCCGACATCCTGGCCGTCGTTGAGGTAACGCAGCAGCGAGTTGCCGTAGAAGAACTCGAAGTCGGAGACCGCGCCGGCCGCACCCGTGGTGGCGAAGACGTTCATGTTGAGCCGGCCGCCGTACTTTCCCGGAGTCACCCAGCGGTGCGGGATCACGTACGGCTGCTCGGGGAGTCGCTCCTGCACCGGCGGCAGGTCCTGGCCCTCCAGCGCCGGTGCTTGGCGGTACGAGTCCGGGGCGGGCAGCGGCTCGGTCACCGAACCCTGGGCTTCCGAGCGGGGCTGGTCGGAGCTTCCGGTGTTCGGGTCCCCGCCGGAACAGCCGCTCAGGGCGGCGGCGCCGGCGAACAGGGCGGAGCCGTAGAGGAGTCTGCGTCGAGAGATCGTCGGGTCGTACATCGGGGCCTCCAACGTCGTTGTCGTCCTCGGCGACGGAACGCGTTGCTCACCTCGTCCCCGACTTCCCCGAAGGTCGAGAACGAGCCTCCGCCTTGAGGCATCTAAGCGCTTAACCTACGGAACGCCGGAGCCCGATCACAGCCCTGGGGCCGCATCGTGAGATCGGGCTCGGAGCCGGCGTCCTGCGCCGCCGTCCCTCGTCAGAGGCGGGCGAAGGCGGTCTCGGCGACCTCCAGCGTCTCGGCGACGTGCTGCTCGGTGTGTTCGGTGGAGAGGAACCAGAGGCCGCGCGGCACGATGTTGATCCCGCCGGCCAGCAGCAGTTCGTGCAGCCGAGCCATCGCGGCCCGGTCGCAGGCGGCGAAGTCGCGGTAGTCGCGGACGGCCGGCCGGTCGGTGATGTAGGTCTGGAAGACCGGGCCGGGTCCGTCGACCAGGAGCGGCACGCCGTGCCGGCCGGCGATCTCGCGCAGGCCGTCCATCAGCGTGCGGCCCACGGACCGGAGCCGCGGGTAGAGCGTGTCGGCATGGTCGGCGAGATGGCCGAGGACGGCATCGGCCGCGGCCATGGCGACCGGATGCGAATTGAAGGTGCCGGCGTGGGCCACGGTGCCGTTGCTGATCGTGTCCATGACGGTACGGGTGCCGACCAGGGCCGAGACCTGCATGCCGCCGGCCAGCGCCTTGCCGAAGGTGGCCAGGTCGGGCGTCACGCCGATGAGTTCCTGGCCGCCGCCGGGAGCCACCCGGAAGCCGGTGATGATCTCGTCAAAGATCAACAACGCACCGTGCTCCGCGGTCAGCTCCCGGGCTCCCTCGACGAAATCGGGGTCCGGGGTGATGCAGCCGGTGTTGCAGAGGACCGGCTCCATGATCACCGCCGCCACCTCGGCACCGCGGGACGCGAAGGTCTCGGCGAGCACCTCGAGATCGTTGTACGGCAGCACGAGCAGGCCGTTCGCGCCTTCCGGTGGCAGGCCGGCGGTGCCGCCGACCGTGGCCGGATGGCGGGCGTCGCCGGCGGCGGCCAGATCCGGGTGCACGCTGTAGAGCACCGGATCCAGCCAGCCGTGGTAGTTGCCCTCGAACTTGACGATCAAGGAACGGCCGGTGTGCCCGCGGGCCAGCCGGATCGCGCCGTGCACGGCCTCGGAACCGACGCTGTTGAACCGCACCAGTTCGGCGCACGGGATCATCGCGCAGAGCCGTTCCGCGACCGACGCCTCGAGCTCGTGCTGCGCGGCGTACGCGACGCCGCGCTTCGCCTGGGCGGCGACGGCCTCGGCGACCAGCGGGGCGGCGTGGCCGAGCAGGTTCGGGCCCTGGCCGAGCACGTAGTCGAGGTAGCGCCGGCCGTCGACGTCCCACAGCTCGGCGCCGGCGGCGTGGTCGACGAACAGGGGGACGCCGGCGCTGCGCCGCGCGTCGCTGGACACGCCGCCGGCGATCACCCGGCGGGCGCGTTCGTACGCCGAGACCGATCGCTGGCCGGGCGAGGGCCGTTCCGGTGCGGGCGTGGCATTCATGATCACTCCAGTTTCTCGGTGAGCAGGCGGAACAGTTGCCGCGGCCGGCCGCCGCCCGCGGACGGTGCCGACGGCAGCGGCCAGGCGAGACCGGCCGCGACCAGATCCTTCAACATCCGGCGGCCGGTCCTCGGCGTCACCGACATGGCCGCGGCGACCGTCTCGACGTCGGCGATCACCGGTTGATCTTCGTCGGCACGTTCGACCAGCCGGTCCATGATCGCCCGCAGCCGGTCGTCCAGGCTCGACCCGTTGTCGGGGACGGACTCGTCCCGGGCGGTGTCGGACGAGCCCGGCGGCAGGTCGATCCGGTCGCCGCCGGAGTCCCGGTAGACGGCGTAGGTTCCCTTGCCGGCCAGGGATTCCTCGACCGCCCCCAGGGCGTTGGCCTCGGCGCTGCGCGCCGTCGGGCCGACGCCGACGCCGACCGCGACCGGTACGCCGAGCGAGGCGGTGATCATGGACATGAAGGGCGCCACCTGCAGCCGTTCGGTGAGCAGATCCAGACCCTCGTGGGTGGTGGTGACCAGGAAGAGCGTGTCCGACCGCCGGGTCACCGTGGCACCGGCCCGCCGGCCGTGGGTGAGCAGCCGCTGCTGGGCGGCGAGGGCCAGTTCCTGCTGCCAGTAGTCGGTGTCCTGGGCCGCCGAGCGGGGGGCGGTGATCAACCGGACCGCGATCATGGCGATCCGGTTCGCGCCGAGCCGGGTGCCCTGGCCGAGCAGGACCGCGGTCTCGATCGCGTCCCGGACCGTGGCCCGGGTGGGGGAGAGCCGCAGCACCGGGTGCCCGGCGGCACGCAGCTCTCGCTCGACCGAGAGGATCGTGGTCAGGGCCAGGCTTGCCTCGCCGGACTCGAGCGCCGCGGCGTGGAAGGAGGCGAACTGGCCGACCGACTCCGGCCCGGTGTAGGCCAGGCAGCGGACCCGGTCCGCGGACAGCCCGAGTTCCTCGTACGCCTCGGTGACGTCGGACCGGCGCAGCGAGTCGATGCTGAGCCGGGTCAGATCGACCGCGGGGTCGGCCAGCCGGGCCCGGAGCAGGGCGGAGTAGAGCGCCGAACCGCTCAGCGCCACGTGGGTGGCCGGGACCGTGAGCCAGCCGGTCCTCCGGATCCGGTCGTACAGCCAGGGACCCGGGAACACCGCAGCGTCGATCCGGTCGGCGATCCGCTCGATCGCGGACTCCTCGTCGGCGTCGTCGGTCGGCGCCGTGACGAACTTGAGCCGCTGCGGCGCGTACCGCTCGACCACCTGCTGGGCACAGGACTGCATCTCCCGCAGCAGCCGGCGCTGGCCCACCAGCCCGACCGTGACGTCGGGACCGTTCTGCGGCCGTTTCGGCTCTTCGCTCATGAGCATCCTCCCGATCCGGGTAGCGGACGCCAGCCGAACAGCCGGCGGGCCGAACCGCCCAGCACCGCGCGCTTGACGTCGTCCGGGGCCGGCAGGCCGAGGACGCGACCGAGCGAGAGCCGGTGGTCGATGAACGGGAAGTCGGAGCCGAACAGCACCCGGTCCGGTCCCAGCGCGGCGAGCAGGTCCATGATCAGCTCGCCGACCAGCTGGGATCCACAGAGCTCGAGGTGCAGCCCGGGGTGGCGCCCGGCGACCATGATCGACTCGTCGATGCCGGCCGGGGTGATGCCGGAGTGGCCGAGAATGATCTTGGCTCGCGGATGGGCCGAGGCCACCTCGTCGAAGGCCGCCGGAGCGTCCCAGGGCGAGCCCTGCGCGGTGTGCGAGAGGACCGGGCAGCCGGTGCGGTCGGCGAACTCCCACACGGCGGCGTAGCGCCGGCCGGTCACCGGATATGCATGCAGGCTGGGATGCAGCTTGATCCCCACGAACCGCCGGTCCGACTCGACCCGGGCCAGTTGATCATCCGGGTCCTGCCACGGGTTGATCACCGCGTAGCCCGCGAGCCGGTCCGGGTGCGCGTCGACCGCGGCCAGGGTCGCGTCGTTGCCGCGTTCGGCGTCCAGCTGGATGGCCAGGTTCGAGGACAGGACGGCGACCGAGGTGCCGACCCGGTCCATCACGGCGACCATGGTGCCGGCGTCGGGATCGGGGATGAAGAACCGCGAGTACGGGCCCAGGTGCGCGTGCGCATCCACCACGTCCACGGCTCGACGATCCCTGAGCCTGTCGAAGGGCAGGGCCCGATCCGGCTCGCCCTTCGACGAGCTCAGGGATCGTTGCGGAAACAGCCGTTCTGCATTCTCGCGGCCGATGGTGGTGATCGTGTCGTCGTCCAGTCCGGCACCGACCAACCGGAACACGGCCTCGGCCGGATCCCGCAGCCCGAGGCCGCTGCCGAAGATCATCCGATCGCCGAAACCGTTCTGGTACAGCCATTCCAGCGCCTGGTGGGTGGCCAGGTTGACCAGATCGAGCCGCAGCCCGGGGTGGCGGGCGAGCAGCGGCGCCGCGTACCGCAGCTCGCGATAGCCGGCCTGGCTGATCACGACGACCAACTCCGGGCGGCGGCTCAGCAGGGTGTCCACGGCGGCCCAGCCGGTCTCGTCCAGGTCGAGCCAGAGCGGCAGCCGCTGCCGTACCAGTGCGTCGTAGAAGCCGTCCAGCCCGGGATCGGTCAGCGTGAACCGGTGAGTGTCGGGGAACAGCCGGAACGCGGCCACGCCCTCGGCGACGGCCCGGTCGACCAGGGCTGCCGGGTCCGCCGACTCGCCCGGCGTCGCGGGCACGGCGGTCCAGCAGGCCAGCACGCCGTGGTCGGCGAGCTCGGCGGCGATCGCGGACGCCTCGGCGTTGCCGGTCAGCGGATCGTGCAGCCAGGACAGGTTGGAGCCGACCAGGGCGCCGGCGAGGCCGAACCGGGTCAGATGATCACGGATGGCGGCGGCGTCGCCGCGGCCGAACGGGCGCTCGGGATGCCGGCCGGACCGGACGTGTGCGTCGAACCAGCCGGTCTGCTCGGACCGGGCGCTCATCGGCTCAGCCCGTCGATGCGCCACCGTCCCGCCATCGGCAGGCCGATCATGATCACGTCGCCGTCCCGGTGCGGGTCGATCCCGATCCCGTTCAGCCGGAGTTCGGCCGCCGCTGCCAGCCCGGCGATCCGGAGGCCGGAGCGCCCGGTGCTGATCACATCGACGGTGATCCCGTCGGCCCCGGCGGTCAGTCCGATCGAGGCCAGCGTGCCGGCCCGCGGGTCCCGCTGCCGTACCGACAGTTCGGGCAGGTCGAGATCGGCACCGGCCCAGGCAGCCGCCCAGTGCAGCGCCCCCGAGGCGCCCCGACGGACCCAGCGGGTCTCCTCGATCGTGTCCACCACGTCGGCAGTCTGCACCACGACCCGGCCGAGCTCGTCGGCAGTGGCCGAAAGCTCAAGATCATCCGTGTCGCGTCCGGGTCGGAGCACGGTGGTGAAGGCCCCCGTCGAACGTTCCACCACGAGCCCGTACAGCGGTGCCGGGTCGGCGGTTCCGGTGGCCGGAGCGGGCCGCCGGGCGACACCCTCGGTGAACCGTACGGTCTCGTCCGGACTCGGCAGCACGGTGATCGCCAGTCCCGGCCCGCCCGGCGTTCCGGAACGGAAGCCCGTCCCGGACGCCGCCCACGGTTCCACCGCGTGCCAGTGGCAGCGGAACTGCCGCGGTGCCGTCTCCTCGGCCCGGTCCCGGACGACGATCACCGCCGGGTCGACGCCGGCCATGATCACGTCCCGGCGCTGAGATGTTCCGTAGCCGTGGTGTTCGGCGGACAACGCGAGCACCGGGCCGGCGGTCCAGGAGCCGAGCAGCCGCGCACCGCGGTCGTCGGCGAGATCCGTGTCGTCCACGGTGACCGTGTTGTGGCCGCGCCCGGCCTGGTACCAGGTCAGGTAGTCCGGCACGTCGTAGCTGGCCGGCCCGCCGGCCTCCCAGAGCAGCGGCCCGCCCCAGCCGTCCAGCACCAGATCCAGCACCGCGCGATGCGAGTGTGACTCCAGCTCGTGCTCGATGTGCGGCCCGACGTTGATCACAGCCCGAAGATCATCCGCCGCGCGGAGCACGGCGTAGCCGGAGTCCGGCAGCAGGTCGATCGCCGGGCCGGGCACCGGAACCGCTTCGGCGGCGGTGATCAACTCGGGGGCGTCGAGCAGCTCGCCGCCGCGCCGGAGCCAGTCGGCCGGCCAGACGATCCCGCTGTCCTGCAGGTGCGGCACCCAGCCGCCGGAACTGGTCAGCGTCACCAGCCAGTCGTGCATCGCCCGCACTCGGGGATGCCGGAGGATCGAGCCGTCGCCGTACTCCCGGTCGATCTTGGCCGCGAGCTGGACCGCGTCCAGGCACATCACGTGATAGCCGGGGGAGCGCTCGTAGTGGCCTCCGTCCGGATAGACGTCGAGCTCGAGGTGTTCCAGCAGCCGTTCCCGGCCGCGCCGGTCCCAGTCGGCGGCCTCGGTCAGGTCCGGCAGGACGGCGGCCAGCTGGATCAGCTGGGTGGCCGAGACCAGCTGCCAGTTGCCGTGCCGGAAACGATCATGCTCGTCGTACGCCCAGCGAGCCCCGCCGATCAATGCCGCCACCAGATCCCGCCAGGCCTGATCGGAGAGCGCCGCCGGGGTCAGCACCTCGAGTGCCGGGAGCAGGTTGCGGCAGCGGGCCCAGGTGCCGAGCGAGTACCAGATCACATCCAGGCCGGGCCATTCGCCGACCACCGCGTCCCGGGTCTCGGCCCAGCGGACCAGATGCCGGTCCACGGCGCGCAGCCGTTGTTGATCACCGCTGAGCAGCCAGGCCTGGATGCCCTCGGCGAGCCAGCCGAGATAGTGCCAGCCGTACCGCTGCGAGCGGCCCTGGTCGGCTCCCGTCACGTCAAGATGGTCGTCCAGCAGCCGGTCGGCCGCGGTGATGATCTTGGTGGCCTCGTCGCTGCCGCGGACCCGGTCGGCCCACTCGGACAACGGCCAGGCGACCGGGCGCAACCGTGTGCCGACCCAGGAACGCAGCGTCGCCACGTCGACGACACCGTCCGGCCGGCCGAACGCGGCGATCAGGTCGTCGTCGGTCAGCGTGGTGATCCTGGCGTCGATGTGGCGCGGCTTCTCCGGTCCCCGCACCGGCGCGGTGGTCATCGGCCCGCCTCCGCGGGCGGCGGTACGTCGACCGGCTGCCGGGTCCGCAGCGATTCGTGCGCGGCGGCCAGCACGGCGGTCACGTCCCGGCTGCTCTCGAGGCTGACCAGGGGTTCGGCGCCGGTCCGGCAACAATCGATCCAGTGCACGATCGCGTCCCGGTAGGCACCGGCCGGCACTCCGTGGACGACCCGCTGCAGCAGCGTCCGCGGGTACGTGAGCCCCTCCGGCCGGGAGACCACGAGGTTCTCGGCCTGCCGGTCCAGCTGGATCACGCCGCCGTCGGCGACGATCCCGATGTAGGAGTCGACCGGGGTGGGGAAGCTGGCCGGCGAGATCCAGGCCGACTCGAAGGTGGCGACCGTGCCGCGTGCGTACTCGGCGTGGATCTGGATCGCGTCCGGCGTGTCGATGCCGCGTGCGCGCAGCACACCCCAGCGCCCGGTCGCGTACACCCGGACCACCCGGTCCCGGATCAGCCAGGAGACCAGGTCGATGTCGTGGCTGGACAGGAACCAGGCCGACGTCGTGTGGCCGGCCCAGTTGATCATCTCGGTGGAGATGCTGATCGTGTCGTTCTTGCGGGCGTACGCCACCGCAGCGTCACCCATCGTACCGAGCTCGTCGTACGCCTGGGCGTAGGCGGGAACCCAACGGTGGTTGAACAGGCACATCCCGATCACGCCGGCCGAGCGGACGGCGGCGAGCGCCCGGTCCGCGTCCTCGACCGAGGTCGCGAACGGCTTCTCCACCAGCACATGGCGACCTGCCTCGGCGGCGGCCACCACCAGGTCGGCGTGCTGGTGATCGGGCGTCGTGATCACGACCGCGTCGACCTCGTCATCGGCGAGCAGCGCGTCCGGATGATCATGGACCCGCGGTCGGGGCGCACCGCGTCCGGCGATCTCATCGGCCAGCCGGTCCGCGCTGGCCCGGGTCCGGGACACGCAGGCGGTGATCGTGACGCCGGGCTCGCGCGACAGGGCGACGGCATTGCCGCGGCCCATGATCCCGGCGCCGATGATCCCGATCCGCAGCGGCTCGGCCCGCAGTGGCGCGGTCACCGGGGCTTGGCCAGTTCGGTGTTCCAGGACTTCTCGGCGTCGGCCAGAGCCTGGTCGGCGGACTTCTTCCCGGTCAGGAAGGCGACGATCTCGGTGTCGAAGATCAACCGCAACTGCTCGTCGTTGCCGGAGCCGAGCGACGCGTCGGCGCTGTTCGGGAACGTCTTGATCAAGGTCGCGATGGCGGCGTCGGCCGGCTCGGTGGCGTCGGTCGTCTTCGCTGTGAAGAACGGGTCCTCGAGCGCCTTCGACGCCGACGGGTAGATCGCGACCAGCTTGCAGAACGCGACCTGATTGGCCGCGGAGGTGACGAACTTCAGCCACTCGGCCGCGGCCGCCGGGTTGTCCGACTTGGCCGGGATGCCGAAGATCTGCTGGCCGGGCATCATGTACTTGCCCGAGGCGCCGGTCACCGGCGGGGTGACCGCGATCTTCTGGTAGACCTGCGGTGCGTTCTTCTGCACGTTGAGCAGGTTGGACGACACGGTGATCGGGGAGAACGCGATCAGCTGGTTCTCCAGGTTCTGCGGCAGGTTCCGTACGTCCGAACTGATCGCGCCCGGTGCGATGGCGCCGGACTCGTACAGCGGCTTGAAGGTGGCGATGAACTCGCGGGCCTCGTCGGTGTTGAACGCGGCGGTCTTCTTGTCCTCGCTGAGCAGTTGGATGTCGTTCTGCTGCAGGACGGCGCTGGTCGGGATCAGGTTGGTGGCCGACTTGCCGGTCGCCTTGTGGTACTCGGTGGCCAGCGTCAGCGCCTCGGTGAACGTCTTGGGCGGCTGCTCCGGATCGAAGCCGGTCGGCTCCAGCAACGCGGTGTTGTAGAAGCCGAGCGAGGTGCCGCCGTTGTACCAGGGGATCGCGATCTGCTGACCCTGGGCGTTCTTCAGCGGCTCGGTGAGGCCGGGCGCGTAGGCGGCCAGGTCCTCGGCACTGAAGAACTCGCCGAGATCACGCATCTGGCCGGCGAACAGCCCGGTGGTGGCCGACGTGAAGTTGACCGCGTCCGGCACCTTGCCGGAGGCGATCGCCGCGAGCAGTTTGGTGGTGATGTCCTGGCCCGGCACGTCGACCCAGTTGATCTTCACCTCGCCGTGCTCGGAGGTGTAGCTGTTGATCATGCCGTTCAGGTAGTCGGCGTAGTTCTTCTGCAGGTTGATCGTCCACCACTCGACGTCACCCGCGAACTTGTCGCCGGCCGGAGCCTGCGGACCGGTGGCCGGGTTCCCGGACAGGCAGCCCGCCGCGCCCAACAGGGGCAGCAGGGCAGCGGCCGCGGAGAAGCGGCGGCGGGAGATGGCGGTGGGCGCGGACATGGCGTCCCTCCTGGTTGTGAGTGATGTCCTCAAGATAGGTTACGGACACAGTGTTGAACCGAGCCCGTAGCGAAGTCAAGGCCGAATGTGTATTTACCTGCACGACTCTTGACACCGGGCGACCGGGCTACCTAGCGTTTCGGTCATTCCTGAACCATATGTTTCGGGCACGTAACAAAGATCGGGAGAGTGCGCATGGCATTGACCGCGGCAGGGCTGGCCCGGCGCAGTGGCGGACCTGGTCGGGTGGTCGGCCAGCGATGGTGGACGCCCTACCTGTTCCTGGCGGTCGGGCTGGTGCTCTACGCGGCGATGTTCGCCTGGCCGGCAGTGATCGCGATCCAGCTGGCGTTCTCCCGCTACACGATCATCAACCCGATCGCGTTCGTCGGCCTGCAGAACTTCCAGGCGATGGGTGCCGATCCGCGGTTCTGGCACGCGCTGGGCAACTCGCTGCTGTTCCTGATCATGTTCCTGCCGCTCTCGGTGGTGGTTCCGCTGTTGCTGGCGCTGCTGGTGAACATCCCGCTGCGGGGGATCCAGGCGTTCCGGATGGCCTACTACCTGCCGGTGATCACGTCGATGGTGGCGGTCGCCGTCGGCTGGCGGTACGTGTTCAACCGGGAGGGCGTGGTCAACTGGCTGCTCAGCCTGGTCGGGCTGGGGCCGATCGACTTCCTGCTGGACACCGCCTGGGCGCTGCCGACCGTGGTGCTGCTGGAGGCCTGGAAGAGCGCCGGGCTGTTCATGATGATCTACCTGGCCGGGCTGCAGGCGGTGCCGCGGGAGCTGATCGAGGCGGCCCGGGTGGACGGGGCCTCGGCGGTCCGCCGGCTGTGGCACGTGATCATCCCGGGCCTGCTGCCGACCTTCGCGGTCACCCTGACCCTGAGCATGCTGGAGGGGATGCGGGCATTCGAGTCGGTCTACGTGCTCACCCGCGGCGGACCGCTCGACTCGACCCTGACTCTCGGGTACTACATCTGGTCCAAGGCCTTCCAGGACTACGACATGGGGTACGCGAGCGCGATGGGCCTGATTCTCTGGGCCATCATGATCATTCTGGCCATGGCCAATCTGCTGATGACCCGTCGGCGGGACCGATGAGCGCCGCGGGCGGACGCGCCCCGAGCCTGTCGAAGAGGCGGGCCAGGAGTACCGGCTTCCACGTGCGCCGGGTGCTGCTGTACGTCCTGCTGCTCGCACTGGCCGCGGTCTTCATCGGGCCGTTCCTGATCCTGCTCTCGGCGGCCACCAAGCCGGCCACCCAGGACGTGTTCTCGTTCCCGCCGGACCTGCTGCCGCGGCCGCCGGTGGCCGACTACTTCGTCGAGGCGTGGACGACGATCCCGTACGGGCAGTTCCTGATCAACTCCGTGATCTACGTGGTGATCATCGTGCCGGTCTACCTGGTGGTGAGCGCCCTGGTGGCGTACCCGCTGGCCCGGATCGACTTCCGGGGCCGGGGATTCTTCTTCCTGCTCTTCCTGTCGATCATGTTCCTGCCCGGTGAGCTGATGCTGATCCCGCGGTTCCTGGTGATGAGCCAGCTGCAGCTCACCGACAGCTACACCGCGGTGATCCTGCCGGCGATCCTGTCCTCGCTGGGCATCTTCCTGCTCCGGCAGACGTTCCTGCAGATCCCGGACGAAGTGATCGAGGCGGCCCGGGTGGACGGTGCGAACGAGTTCATGATCTTCGCCCGGATCGCTGTCCCGATCGCCGCGCCGACCATGGCCGTGCTCGCGATCCTCGGCTTCATCTCGGTCTGGAACAGCTTCATCTGGCCGCTGGTGGTGCTGACCAGCCAGTCCAAGTTCCCGATCGCGCTCGGCATCGCGTACCTGACCGGCGTCAGCGGCACCGACGTGCGCGGGCTCGCGGCCGGAACGGTGATCTCCCTGGTGCCGGTGATCATCGTCTTCCTGATCTTGCAACGGCACATCCTGGCCAGCATGAGTGGCGCGGTCAAAGGCTGACCGGCGTCCTGAGCCCGTCGCAGGGCATGGAGGAGAAGAGAATGATCACACATGGTGGACCGACGTTCGGCCGCCGGACCGCACTGGCCGGCGCGGCGGGGATCGCCGCCGCGCTGACCCTGCCGGCGGCCCGGGCCGGCGCGGCCGGGGGCTACGACCTGCCGCCGGCGTTCACGGAGGCACAACAGGCCTACCTCGCCATCGGCTTCGAGCACAACGAGGCCGGCGGCTATGCCTGGGGCGAGTCGTACTTCCTGCTCGGCCTGGTCCGGATGTACCAGGCGTACGGCGAGACCAGCTACCTGGACACGTTGGTGGACCGGCTCGATCACCTGATCGCGACCACCGACCAGGGCCGCGGTGTGACCGACTACCTCGGCCGGTCCGGTCCGGTCTGGCGGACGGCCGGCAACTACACGGCGGCGCACGGAGTGATCACCGACGCCGCCGGAACGCCCGCGATCCAGGTCCGGTGGGCCGGCACCCGCGGGGCGGAGTCGACGGCGGTGATCACCGAGTCGACGGGCGGCACCTTCACGCTCACCCTGCGCAATCCCGCCACCGCGACGGTGATCACCCGGACCGGACTGTCCCTCGACCCGGCGGCGGCGAACTACGCCGTATCGGTGATCAACGCCGCCTACACCACCGGCCTGCGCTGGACCGCGGTCGACCTGCGCGACCAACCCGGCCCGGCCGACCCGCCGCCCGCGGGCACCATCGCGTTCGCCTCGCAGTACTACGTGTTCGCCGTGCACACCGGCATGGTGGCCTACCCGCTGGCCCTGTTCGCCCGGGTCGTCGCGAAGACGAAGGGACTGCAGAAGAAGTACGGCGCCGCGGGGAAGCGGGCTGCCGCAGCCGCCGCGGCCGCGATCGCCTTCCACGACGACGAGTTCGTGATCAACGACGCCGGCCTCGGCGACTACGTCTGGCCGCGCAACGCTCCGATCCCGTTCGACGGCCTGATCCAGCCGTACAACCAGAGCCACGGCCCCGGCCAGGCGATGGTCGAGCTCTACCGGGTCACCGGCGACCCGGGCTACCGGGACCGGGTCGCGGCCATGATCAACAGCTACGCCCACGGTGTCCGGACCGATGCCGACGGCGCGTACGTCTGGAACTACTGGCCGGTGCACAGCGAGCTCTACTCGGGCTACACCAAGGCCGACGACCTGTCCAGCTACACCCCGGCCTACTCGGCGGTGCGCTCGATCGAGGACATCAGCCACGCGGCGATCACCATCGAGTTCCTGGAAGCCGCCGAACGAGCCGGGATCCGGCATCCTGATCTTGATCTCACCGCGATCGCCCGGACCTTCGTGAAGAACGTGATCAGGTCCGCCACCGAGGTCTGGTTCCGGGTTGACGGGACCGCCGACGCGGTGCCCGGCAACGCCGTCCAGGCGGCCCGCTGGATGCCGTACGCCCGCTATGACCAGGAGATCTACGCGCAGTGCCTGCGCGTCTACGACGCCGTGCAGCTCGTGCCCAACCAGGGCTCCCACGCCCTGGGGATCGGCTACCTCAACTGGGCCCGCAAGGGAGGTTGGGCTCGCGCCTGAGCGGAGGTGCCGCGTCGGAGGCGGCGCAGGTTGAAGCCCTCGCCGCCTCCGACGGTGCGGATGTTCATGCCGCTCTCCTGGACGGCGGTGTGGTGGAATCCGCACACAGGATCAGGTTGGACCAGGGGACCGCGTGGTAAGTGCCGGTCACGCCAGCATCCGGGAACTGACGGATCCGGTCGCGGATCAACAGCGCCCCGACGCTGGCCTCTGGAGACCGGGCGTCGGGTCCGTCCACGGAGGCTTCGGGCCGGCGACGAGGGCAGCTCTCCGGAACCAGGCGTTCAGGCCGAGGGTCCCGCGGGCGGTTCCGGGGGAGGGAGCCCGAACGACGCGTTCAGGATCGCGATCATGGTCAGTAGAGCCTTGCTCGCGACGGCCGGCCGCCGGTGGGTGATGATCAGCACGAGCGGGTACGTCCACGCGACAGCAACCCATCGTCCGCAGACCTTCCTCGGCCCCGACGCCGCATCGCCGGCCTTCGTAAAGCCGGGAAGCGGGAAACGTTCCGTCGGCTCGGGGAGTGCCGTACCGTACGTGTCGATCTGAGATCTGGAGCCGTACGGCGTGACCGGAGGAGTCGATGCTGGGATGACCGCGGAACGATCACTGCCCACGCAGGACGAGGTGCTCGGCTATTTCGACACGCTGTCGAACTGGGGGCGCTGGGGCGACGACGACGAGATCGGCACCTTGAACCACATCACCGATGAGGTCCGGCTGGCCGGGGCGCGGGCGGTCCGGCACGGCCGGGCCGTGTCCTGCGGCTGGGAGATCACGGTGCCGGCGGAGATGGAGCGGGCGACGAACTCATGCCCGTGCGCCGTCGAGATGCCGGGCGCCGAGCACATGCCGCCCGCCTTCCATCAGGACCGCCGGTGGGGCTTCTCGAACGAGCGGCTCGGCATCCTGTTCCACGGCAACACGATCACGCACGTCGACTCGCCCTGCCACCTCTACTGGGACGGCCGGATGTACAACGGGCGCTCGCACGAACTGGTCAGCGCCGACACGGGATCGGGCTGGGCGGCGGTCACGGCGGCGCCGAACGGCATGGTCACTCGGGGTGTGCTGCTGGACGTCGCGGCCGCGCGCGGGGTGGACTGGCTGGAGCCGGGGGAGGGCGTGTTTCCCGAGGATCTCGAGGAGGCCGAGCGCCGCCAGGGGGTACGGGTGCGCACCGGCGACGCGCTGCTCCTGCGCACCGGCTACGGCCGGGTCCGGCACGAGGTCGGCGACACCGGCGGCATGACCCAGGCCGGCTGGCACGCGGCCTGTCTGCCCTGGCTGCAGGAACGCGAGGTGGCGCTGATCGGCGCCGACACCCCGCAGGACGTGCAGCCGTCGGGCTACGACGCGGTGTTGATGCCCGTCCATGCGGTGAGCCTGGTGGCGATGGGCCTGTGGCTGCTGGACAACTGCGACCTGGAGGAGTGCGCCAGGACGGCGACCGAGCTGGGCCAATGGGACTTCCAGCTTGCCGTCGCGCCGGTCCGCTACGCCGGGACCTCCGGCAGCCCGGTCAACCCGATCGCCACCTTCTGACGGCCGGTCGTCGTCAGAGCGTGACGTCCCAGTGCAGCATCATCGCCAGGACGAAGTAGAGCGAGTTGATCAAGGACAGCGTGATCACGGTGGACGCCACCCGACGGACGGTGCGTTCCGCCAGCCCCGACTCCCGCAGGTAGCCGATCGCCGCGACGGCCAGGCAGATCCCGAACGCGAGGAACCAGGGCTGGTAGAACGCGATCTCCCAGGCGAGCTCGGCCGCCGAGCCGCGCGGGTCGTCGGCCCGGATCGACGCCACGCCGACCCCGGCCGCTTCCAGCGCCTTGGCGAACCCGCCGCCCGCGCCGTGCCCGATCGCGATCACCGCGGCGATCATGGTCGGCACCGCGCAGCAGGTGATCATGAACCACCGCGGCAGGCTGCGGCCGGCCAGCACCGGTGACCAGTCCGGTACGGTGCGCAGGCTCGGCTGGGTCAGGACGAGACAGGCCGCGGCGCCGACCAGGATGAGCAGCCCGGCGGTGTAGCTGGCCCAGGCCAGGCCGGGCGGCGGCGAGTCCGGCAGCCCGATGGTGCCGCCGGCGGCCTGGTAGAACCGGACGAAGATCGCGTAGCCGGCGCCGAGGACGAAGCCGAGCAGGCCGGCGATCCGGTAACGGCGGACCGGCAGCAGAGTGCGGGTACTGATCATGATCACAGTGCACCGCTCGAAGCCGGGCGGCCGCCTCCGCTGTCCGGGTGAACTCGGGTCGGTGAGATGACCCGCACGGGGGAGCCGGGAGTTCCGGGTACGTCCTCCCGCCGGGCTCAGGTCGTCCGGAGCCGGAGCTGATCACGGAGCTCGACGCGGGAGGCGATGCCGAGCTTCGTGTACACGTGCCGAAGGTGGTACTCCACGGTCTTCGGGCTGAGGAACAGAGCCGCGGCCGCCTCCCGGGTGGTTCGGCCGTCGGCCAGCAGCAGGGCGATCTGCAGCTCACGCGCGGTCAGTTCCAGCACCGGCCCCAGGCTGCGGCGGTGGGCGGTGACGCCGGTCGCGTTGAGCTCGGTCAACGCGGCCTCGGCCCAGACCGCCGCGCCGAGCCGCTCGAAGGTCGTCAGCGCGAGGCGGAGTTGTTCCCGCGCGGCCACTCGGCGCCGGTTCCTCCGCAACAGCTGCCCGACGACGAGCCGGGTGCGGGCCTCCTCGAACCGATCCAGGGTCCGGCCGTGCAGTGCCAGGGCCCGGGCCAGCAGAGCGGTCAGCTCGGTCGGCTCGGCGAGCAGGGCGCGGACCCGGACGGCCCGGGCCTGCGACCAGGGCTGACCCTTCCGCTCCACCGCGGCCAGATAGCCCGGCGCGAGGGAACGGGCCTCCGCGGTCCGGCCGCTCCGGGTCAGGCCCTCGACCAGCTCCGGTACCGGCGACAGGTCGACGTCCAGCACGCCACGCTCCCGGAGCCAGCCTTCGAGGTCGCGGAACGCGGCGACCGCGGCTTCGGTACGGCCGAGTGACAGCTCGAGCTCGGCAGCGGCGAACCGGGACCAGGCCGTCGCCATGTGCAGGTCATGGGTCTCGGCCAGGCGGAGGGCCTCCGCGCGGTGGCCCTCGCTCTCCTCGATCCTGCCGAGCCGGGCCGTCAGCCAGCCGAGGCCGGCCAGGGCGGCTCCGAGCTCGGTGTCCTGGCCGAGCTCGCGGGCCAGCGCGACCGCCTCCCCGTAGCCCGCCTCCGCCCTGGTCCAGCGGTCGGTGGTCGCGTCATCCCGGGCCAGGTGCCAGAGCAGGTGGGGCAGGGCTCCGATCGCGGACGCCCGGCGCCGCTGCTCCACGGCCTGCGCGACCAGCTCCCGACCGCCGTCGCTCTCCCGCAGGAACAGCGGCCCGAGCACCTCCCAGGCCAGCCGGGCGTCGTCCGCTCCGTCGAGGACGGCGAGCCGGTCGACGCCCTCCCTGACCATGGCGGCCCCGGGCTCGCCGGCGACGATCCGCGCCATCCCGACGGCCATCGACGCCACCGCCGCCGCCCGGTCGCCGTCGGTCCCGTCGCGACCTCCGCGGTCCTGCTCGGCCAGCAGCTGTTCGAGCCGGTCCGCCGCGGCACGGGCGCCGCCGATGTCGAGCAGCATGAACGACAGATCCACGGTGTCGGCATAGAGCACCAGCGCATCGTTCGGCGCTTGATCACGAACCGCGTCGGCGGCTCCGAACAGCAGATCGCGAGCCTGGCGCAGGGAGCCGCCACGGGCGCTCGCCAGGCCGGACAGGCCGAGGGCTCGTGCTCGTACCGGCGCCGACGGGTCGTACTGGACCGCCCGCTCGGCCAGCTCGACGGTCAGCCGGTCGTCGCCGGCGAACCAGGCCGCCTCGGCCGCCTGCAGGAACCGTTCGGCCCGGTCCGCGTCCCGCGGCGACAGCCGGGCGGCCCGGGCCAGGGCCCCCGCGGCGACGGCGTACGCGCCCCGATCGGCGGCCCGGCGGCCGACGGCGGCCAACCCCGCCGCCACCGGTTCGGCCGTGCCCAGTGTGGCGGCGCTCAGCTGCCAGGCCCGGCGGTCCAGGTCGCCGGTCGGCAACGCATCCGCGACCAGCCGGTGCGCCCGCCGGCGTTCGGCGCCGGTGGCCGCGGCATAGACGGCCGACCGCATCAGCGAGTGCCGGAACGCGATCCCGGCCTCGGTCACCCGGACCAGCCCGGCCGCCTCCGCCCGCTCCAGCGCGCCGAGGTCCAGGCCCGCGCCGGAGCAGACCCGGGCCACCACGGTCACGTCACCGTCGGCCACGGCGGCCAGCAGCAGGACCGCCCGGTCGTCCGGTGTCAGTTCGGACAGCCGGCGGCCGAACGTCTCGGCGACAACTGCCGGCACCGGCAGCGGGATCCCGTCCGGCTGGTCGTCGGCCCAGGCCGGGTCGCGGGCCAGTTCCCGGATCGCCAGCGGGTTCCCGCCCGCGAGCCGCAGCACGCGATCGCGGCGCGTCGCGGTCAACGGTGCCGGGGCGGTCGCCTCGGCCAGCTCCGCCGCGGCGGGGTCGTCCAGCCCGGACAGCTGCAGCCGCGGCACGGCACCCGCCGACCACGGTGGTGCGTCGGCGGTCCGGCTCGCCACGAGGACGAAGACCGGGTCGGCGAGCAGCCGGCGCCCGGTGAAGGCGATCGCCTCCGCCGAGGCCCGGTCGACCCAGTGGCCGTCGTCGACGACGAGGCCGACCGGTCCGGCTTCGGCGGCCTGGGTCACCAGGGTGAGTACGCCGGCGCAGACCGCGAACCGGTCCACGGTGCCGCCGTGGCGCAGCGACAGGGCGATGCCGAGGGCCTCGGCCTGCGGTTCCGGCAACCGGTCGATCCGGTCGAGCAGCGGGCGCAACAACGCGGCCAGCCCGGCGAAGGGCAGATCCTGCTCGGTCTCGCTGCCGGTCACCCGCAGCAGCCGGAAGGCGGCGGCGCGGTCGCTCGCGTACTCGAGCAGTCGGGTCTTGCCGATGCCGGCCTCGCCGGTGATCAGCAGGGCTCCGCCGCGGCTCACCGCAGCGTCGGAGAGCAGCGCGTCGACGGCGCGTCGTTCGGCCCCCCGACCTATCAGCATGGACTTCGAGTCTAGGGATCGCCGCGGCTTCGCGGAGCAAGATCGTCATTCCTAGGTGGCCGCCCTGATGCGAGCGGGTGAGGTCGCGGCCGACGCTCGATCCGGGCCCGGACCGGCCGGACCCGCGATCGACAGGAGAAATGATCATGACCGCTACCGCAGCCCGAGCCGCCCTGGACGAGGAGAAGCTGATGGGCTTCGTCTTCCGCGCGGTCGACGAGGTCGGTGCGACGCTGAACTGTGCGCTCGTCGTCATGGGTGATCGTCTCGGCTACTACCGGGCCCTCGCCGAGCACGGTCCGCTGGACGCTCCCGAGCTGGCCCGGATCACCGGCACCGGCGAGAAGTACGCCCGGGAGTGGCTGAACGCCCAGGCCGCCGGCGGGTTCGTCGGCTACGACCCCGCGGCGGGCCGCTACACGCTGCCGCCGGAGCACGCGGTCGCCCTGACCGACGCATCGTCGCCGGTGTTCCTGCCCGGCATGTTCCAGATCGCCTTCGGGACCGTACGAGATGCCGACCGCATCTTCGAGTTGGCCCGGGACGGCGACGGGCTCGGCTGGGGTGATCACAACACCGATGTCCACGACGGGTGCGAGCGCTTCTTCCGGCCCGGCTATGCCGCGAACCTCGTCGCCGCCTGGCTGCCCGCCCTGGACGGCGTGATCGCGAAGCTCGAGGCCGGCGCGAAGGTCGCCGATCTCGGCTGCGGCCACGGTTCCTCCACGATCTTGATGGCGCAGGCCTTCCCGCACTCGTCCTTCGTCGGCTTCGATGCCCACGCCGGCTCGATCGAGACCGCACGCCGACGCGCCGAGCAGGCCGGTGTCGCGGACCGGATCACGTTCCTGGTCGAGCCGGCCACCGGCTTCTCCGGCACCGGCTACGACCTGGTGACCACTTTCGACGCGCTGCACGACATGGGTGACCCGGTCGGCGCCGCGCGGCGGGTTGCCGATGCGCTCGCCACGGACGGGACCTGGATGGTCGTCGAGCCGGCGGCGGGGGATCGGGTCGAGGACAACCTCAACCCGGTCGGCCGGGCCTACTACGGATTCTCGACGCTGCTCTGCACACCGGCCTCGCTGGCGCAGGAGGTCGGGCTGGCGATCGGCACCCAGGCCGGCCCGGCCAAGATCAACGACATCGTGGCGGCAGCCGGTTTCGGGAGATTTCGGATCGCCGCGCAGACGCCGTTCAACAACGTGCTGGAGATCCGACGATGAGTCGTACTGTGTCCGAGAGGGGACTTGAACCCCTACGCCCTATAACGGGCACTAGCACCTCAAGCTAGCGCGTCTACCAATTCCGCCACCCGGACCAGGCTGGTGTGAACAGCGCCTGAACTATAGCAACCGAGAGCCCCGGAACGACAATTCGTGGTCCGGGTGAGCCAGGCCTACCTTTCTGGAATGGTTCAAGAAAACCGGTTACGGTGCTGACCATGACCGATTCGACCGTGCCGAAGGACGTCGCCGACCACGATGAACCGCACGGTCAGGGGCTCCAGCAGAAGCTCAACTGGCTCCGCGCAGGCGTCCTGGGAGCCAACGACGGCATCGTCTCGACGGCTGCGCTGGTCGTCGGCGTGGCCGGTGCGACGACGGACCGCGGCGCGATCGCGATCGCCGGCCTGGCGGGGCTGATCGCGGGCGCGCTGTCGATGGCCGCCGGCGAGTACGTCTCCGTCAGCACCCAGCGCGACACCGAGCGGGCCTTGATCGCCAAGGAGCGCGACGAGCTGCGGACCATGCCGGAACAGGAGCTCGAGGAGCTGACCCAGCTCTACCGGGACAAGGGCCTGTCGCCGGACCTGGCCCGTCAGGTCGCGGTCGAGCTCACCGAGAAGGACGCGCTCAAGGCCCACCTTGACGTCGAGCTCAACCTGGACGCCGACGACGTGGCCAACCCGTGGACGGCCGCGATCGCCTCGGCGATCTCGTTCAGCGTCGGCGCCCTGCTGCCGCTGCTGGCGATCTTGCTGTCGCCGGAGGCGGTCCGCGTCCCGATCACCTTCGGGGCGGTCGTCGTCGCGCTCGGCCTGACCGGCGTGATCAGTTCCCGGCTCGGCGGCGCGGCGACCTCGCGGGCGGTGATCAGGAACGTCCTCGGCGGCGTGCTGGCCATGATCATCACGTACGTCGTCGGACGGCTCGTCGGCGGCGCCTGAGCCCACCGCAGGGCCGAGTGGCAGGATGGCGGCCATGGACCACCGACCGGATGCCGAGGTCGTCGAGATCTGCCGCGACCTGATCAGGATCGACACCACCAACTTCGGCCCCCAACCGGGGCCGGGGGAGCGGGAGGCCGCGGAGCACGTCGCCGGCCTGCTCGACGAGGTCGGCATCTCCTCCCAGATCTACGAGGCCGGGCCGAAACGTGCCTCGCTGATCGCGGACTGGGCACCGGAGGGCGTCGACACCTCGGCGACGCCGCTGCTGATCCACGGGCATCTCGATGTGGTGCCGGCGAACGCCGACGACTGGACCCATCATCCGTTCGCCGGTGAGATCGCGGACGGCTGTGTCTGGGGCCGCGGGGCGGTCGACATGAAGGACTTCGACGCCATGGTGCTCAGCGTCATCCGGGCCCGCGCCCGGGCCGGCGTGGCTCCGCGACGGCCGGTCAAGCTTGTCTTCACCGCCGACGAGGAGGCCGGCAGCCACTACGGCGCGCACTGGCTGGTCGATCATCACCGGGACCAGCTGGACGGCTGCACGGAGGCCATCGGCGAGGTCGGTGGCTTCTCGCTCACCGTACGCGATGATCTTCGGCTCTACCTGATCCAGACCGCCGAGAAGGGCATCGCCTGGCTGCGCCTGATCGCTGACGGTACGGCCGGCCACGGCTCGATGCGCAACGACGACAACGCGGTCACCGAACTGGCCGCCGCGGTGGCCCGGATCGGTGCCTATGAGTGGCCGCACAAGATCACCGAGGCGCAGCGGGCGTTCCTCGACGCGGTCTCCGAGGCACTCGAGGTGGAGCTCGATCCGGACCGGGCTCAGGAGACGCTGGCCAAGCTGGGCAGCATCTCCCGGATGATCGGCGCGACGATGTCGAACACCACCAACCCGACCATGCTCACCGCCGGCTACAAGCACAACGTGATCCCGGGCCGGGCCGAGGCCGCGATCGACGGGCGGTTCGTGCCGGGCGGCCGGGAGGAGTTCCTGGCGACGATCAAGGAACTCGTCGGCGACAAGATCACGATCGAGACGGACACCCTGCAGCCGTCGGTGGAGACCGAGTTCTCCGGGGCACTGGTGGCGGCGATGCAGCAGAGTCTGTCCGCCGAGGACCCGGGCGCCCGCGCGGTGCCGTACCTGATGAGCGGGGGGACCGACGCCAAGGCCTGGGACCGGATCGGGATCCGCTGCTTCGGCTTCGCGCCGCTCCGGCTGCCCGCGGACCTCGACTTCGTCGGCATGTTCCACGGGGTCGACGAGCGGGTCCCGACGGACGCGCTGGAATTCGGCGCCCGGGTGTTGGACCGGTTCCTGGCCAGCGCCTGAACAATCCGAATACTCTGGTGGTTGATGAGTAAACGTCAGGTGGAGTACCAGGTCCAGCGGGTCCGGCTGGATCGCACGGTCTCCAAGAATGCCGTACGGAAGCTCCTCACCGACCACGCCGAGTACGGCGGCTGGGAGTTGACCCGGCTGCGCCGCTACTGGGACGGCAGCCGCGAGATCTGGATCCGCCGCAAGATCATCCCGGCCGTCCCGACCCTGGAGCTCTAGAAGGGTCCTAGCCCGTCGCGACCCGCTCGTCGGCGCGAGCGGCCATCGGACCGCCCGACACGTCGTCCAGGGCCGAGGCGATCTGGGCCGGCAGTTCCTGGTCCTCGACCGCCAGCGCCGGCATCAGCTGTCCGGAGGTACGGGCTCCGAGCAGCGGCGCGGTCACGCCGGGGGAGTCGCGGACCCAGAGCAGCGCCACCTGCAGCGGAGTCAGCCCGAGCCCGTCCGCGGCCCGCGCGACCGCCTCGACGACGGCCCGCGACCGCTGCTCCAGGTAGGGCTCGACGAACCACGAGAAATGATCACTGGCCGCGCGCGAGCCGCGCGGGGTGCTGTTGCGGTACTGCCCGGTCAGCACGCCGCGGCCGAGCGGCGACCAGGGGAAGAACCCGATCCCGAGCGAACGGACCGCCGGCAGCACCTCCACCTCGGCCCGCCGGGCCAGCAGCGAATACTCCACCTGCGCGCTGGCGATCGGCGTCCGGCCCGGCATCGCCCGCTGCCAGGTGGCCGCCTGCGCGGTCTGCCAGCCGACGAAGTTGGACACCCCGACATAGCGCGCCTTGCCCTGGGCGACTGCCAGGTCCAGTGCCGACAAGGACTCCTCCAGCGGCGCGTCGCCCCAGGTGTGCAGCTGCCACAGGTCGACGTAGTCGGTGCCGAGCCGGCGCAGCGATCCTTCAAGATCACGCAGCAGGGCGCCGCGGGACGTGTCGACCACCCGTTGCCCGGACCTGATCGCGAAGCCGGCCTTGGTGGCGATGATCACGTCGTCGCGCGGCACCACGTCGCCGAGCAGCCGGCCGATCAGTCGTTCGGTCTCTCCGGAGCCGTACGCGGCGGCGGTGTCGAGCAGGTTGCCGCCCGCCTCGCAGTACGTCTGCAGCAGCGACCTGGCCTGCTCGGCCGTCGTATCGCGTCCCCAGGTCAGCGTTCCGAGACCCAGTCGCGACACCCGCAGTCCGGTGCTGCCGACCTGGCGCGTTTCCATAGCGCGCCACTCTAATCGGATCGATTACGGTGACCGGCATGCGACTTGGCCTGAATCTTGGATACCTGGTCGGCTCCGAGGACCCGGCCGGCCAGCTGCGGCTGGTCCGGCGGGCCGAGGAACTGGGCTTCGACACGGTCTGGGCGGCCGAGGCGTACGGGTCCGACGCCGTCTCCGTGCTGGCCTGGCTGGCCGGCCAGACCTCCACGATCGGGATCGGCTCGGCCGTGCTGCAGATCCCCGGCCGGACGCCGACGATGACCGCGATGACGGCCGCCTCGCTCGACCTGCTGACCGGTGGCCGGTTCCGGCTCGGGCTCGGCGTCTCGGGACCGCAGGTCTCCGAGGGCTGGCACGGGGTCCGGTTCGACCACCCGCTGGGCCGGACCAGGGAGTACGTCGCGATCGTCCGGTCGGCGCTGGCCCGGGAGACGGTCAGCCACGACGGTGATCATTACCGGCTGCCGTTGCCGGACGGCCCGGGCAAGGCGCTGAAGCTGACCATCGTGCCGCCCAGCGAACGGATCCCGCTGCTGCTCGCCGCGGTCGGCCCGCGCAACCTCGAGCTGGCCGGGGAGATCGCCGACGGTTGGCTGGCGGTGTTCCACGCGCCCGAGCACGCCGATGATCAACTCGCCGCGATCCGGCGCGGGCGGGAACGGTCCGGGCAGCCGGACCGGGAGTTCGCCGTCGTGCCGACGGTTCCGGTGGTGGTCGGCGACGACGCGCGGCGCTGCGCCGACCTGATCCGGCCCTACGCCGCGCTGTACGTGGGCGGGATGGGCAGCCGGAAACAGAACTTCTACAACGCTCTCGCGGTCCGGATGGGGTTCGCCGACGCCGCCGCCGAGGTGCAGGACCTGTTCCTGTCCGGCCGGCACCGCGACGCCGCCGCGGCGATCCCGTACGAGTTCATCGATCGGACCTCGCTGGTCGGCCCGCCCGGCCGGATCGCCGAGCGGCTGGGCGTGCTCGCCGCATCGGGGGTGACCAGCGCGGCGCTGCTGCCGTTCGGCCGGACCGTCGAGGACAAGATCGCGATGATCACCGCGGTCCGCGAGGCCTACCCCGAACCCTAGGGGGAGACCGGCGGGACCAGTCCGGTGATCAACAGCACCGCGAGCACCGCGGCCAGGGCCAGCCGGTAGATCACGAACGGCAGGAAGTTGTGGGTGCTGATGTAGCGCAGCAGCCAGTGGATCACGGCCAGGCCGACGCCGAACGCGATCACGGTGGCCAGGACGATCGGGCCGATGTCGGACGGGACGCCCTCGTCCTTGATCAGGCCGAACAGTTGGTAGAACCCGGAGCCGAGCACGGCCGGGATCGCGAGCAGGAAGCCGTACCGGGCCGCCGCTTCACGCTTGTAACCCATCGCCAGGCCGGCCGCGATCGTCGCACCGGACCGGGAGACACCGGGGATCAGCGCCAGCGACTGGGCCAGGCCGAACAGGATGCCGTGCTTCCAGGTGATCTGTTCCAGCGTGCGCTCGGTCCTCGCGAACCGGTCGACGACGCCGATGATCAGGCCGAAGCCGGCGAGCATCGCCACGGTCAGCCACAGGTTGCGGAAGACCGACTCGATCTGGTCCTGGAACAGCAACCCGAGCACCACGATCGGGATCGAGCCGATGATCACCAGCCAGCCCATCCGAACGTCCGGGTCGTCCTGCAGTTCCCAACGGAACAAGGCCTTGAACCAGGACGAGATGATCCGGCCGATGTCCCGGGCGAAGTAGAGGACGACGGCGAGCTCGGTGCCGATCTGGGTGATCGCGGTGAACGCCGCCCCCGGATCCTTGCCGCTGATCAGCCGGCCCACGATCGAGATGTGCGCACTGGAGGAGATCGGCAGAAACTCGGTCAATCCCTGTACCAGGCCCAAGATCAGCGCTTCAAGCCATCCCACGTCGCTCGTGTCTCCCGTTCGTCGGCATCGGCCCACACCCGGGCCCCGGAAGACACTAGACCCCAGCCGGTACGGGCTCGTCGCACCCCGGTCCCATTCGAGACCGTGTCGGGTGCGACCACCGGCCCGACCGGGATCGAGCACACTTCGCCGGGATCGACGGTTGAGACCGCGATCCGGCCGAAGTGCGCTGGATTCCGGTCACCGGTAGAACTGGAGGCGTGACGATCCACTCGGACCACCCGTTCCTGCCGCCGGAACGGGACCGGTCGCCGGTCCGCCGGTTCCGCGGCCGGCTGCCCGCGCCGGTCACCCTGTGGACGAGTCCGGCCCGGGTCGGACTGACCGTGTCGTCGCTGCTGATCGCCGACGGGGACCCCGCCGAGCTGATCGGCCTGATCGATCCCGACTCCGACCTGGCCGACGCCTTCGCCGACCACGACGCCGTCGCCGTGAGCCTGCTGGGGCGCGCCGACCAACGGCTCGCGGACGCCTTCGCCGGACAGACCCCGGCGCCGGGCGGGCCATTCCGGCTCGCCGAGTGGACCGACACCGACTGGGGCCCGGTGCTCGCCGGCACCACCGCCTGGCTCGGCGCCCGCGTCGTGGACCGGACAACCCGGGCCGGCTGGGCCCTGCTGGTCCGCGCCACGATCGAACGAGTCGAACTCGCCGACCCGACCGCCGACGCCCTGGCCCACCTGCGCGGCCGCTACGGAACCGTCGCTCCCTGACCGAAGCTATCCGGCCGCGCGCGCGATGCTCTCGATGTCGGACGGGGCGACCCGGGTCAGCCCCGGCACCTGATCGAAGTCCGGGTCCGGGGTGACGATCACACTGATCCCGAGCTCGAGCGCCGTCGCCGCATGGAGGGCGTCGCGGCCCCGGATCGTGTCGGTCGTCATGATCAAGTCCAGTGAGCGGAGGACGACCGATGAGTCGACCTCGTGCAGGTGAAGCATGTCGGCCGCGGTGCGCGCCTGTTCGACCGCCGTTGCCCGCGAGGTGTGCCTGAGGCGGTGGAACACCAACTCCTGAACGAGTTGCCAGCTGGCGTGCGGTTCGATCAGCTGATCACGGGCCGCGCCGATGACGCGGCGGCAGGGCTCTCGCTCGGCGTGCTCGCCACCCAGCGCGTACACGAAGACGGCGGTGTCGAGCAGGACGCGCGGGGTGATCACGAGTACTTGGCGGTCAACTCGTCCGCCATGGCGCGCTTGCTCTCGGACCAGTCGTCGGCCTGCTCGTCGTTGTCGGCGCCCCAGGCGAGGATCCGGCACATGGATGTGTCAGTGGGCAGTCGGCGGTGCGGAACGCGTGCTGGACCGCCTTGTTACCGTTGACGGCAAATGACGACACTGTTGCTGATCCGGCACGGCCGCACCGCGGCCAACACCGCCGGGATCCTGGCCGGCCGTTCGCCCGGCGTCGAGCTCGACGAGGTGGGCCGGGGGCAGGCCGCCGCGGTCGCCGAACGGCTCCTCCGGGTGCCGCTGACCACCGTGATCACCTCGCCGTTGCGCCGCTGCCGGCAGACCGCCCAGGCGATCCTCTCGGTCCGGGACGGACAGCAGGCGACGGTCGAGAACGCCCTGACCGAGTGCGGCTACGGCGACTGGACCGGCAGGCCGCTGCGGGAGTTGGCCAAGGAGAAGCTCTGGCCGACGGTGCAGCAGCAGCCGTCCGCGGTGCGCTTCCCGAACGGCGAGTCTATGACCGAGATGTCCGCCCGCGCGGTCGGCGCCGTTCGGGCCTGGGACGCGAAGCAAGCCGCCGAGCACGGTGACCACGCGGTCTGGGCGGCGGTGTCGCACGGTGACGTGATCAAGGCGATCCTGGCCGACGCGCTCGGGCTGCACCTGGATCAGTTCCAGCGGCTGCTGGTCGATCCGGCCTCGATCTCGATCATCCGCTATACCGCGACGCGTCCGTACCTGGTCACGATGAACTCGACCACGGCCGACCTGGGCGACCTGCTGAAGCCTCCGCCGGCACCGAAGAAGCGGTCCAGGAAAGCGGCGGCCGACGCACCGGTCGGCGGCGGGCTCGGCGCCGCCGGCGGACCGCACTAGGCTGGGCATCATGGCGATATTGGTTCACCGCTTCGACGCGCCGGACAGGTTCGTCGCCGGCACCGTCGGGCAGCCAGGGGAGCGAACCTTCTTCCTGCAGGCCCGGGAGGGCAACCGGATCACCAGCGTGGTGTGTGAGAAGCAGCAGGTGTCGGTGCTGGCCGAGCACCTGGACAAGATCCTCAACGAGGTCGTCCGGCGCAGCGGCGGCGAGATCGACGTGCCGCCGCCGGCTCCGGCACCCCGGGACACCCAGCCGCTCGACGCGCCGATCACCGAGGAGTTCCGGGTCGGCACCATGACGATCGCCTGGGACCCGAACATCGACCGGATCGTCATCGAGATGTTCTCCAACGTCGAGACCGCCGAGGACAGCGAGGAGGAGACCCCGGCCGAGCCGGAGCAGGAGCTGTCGCCGGAGGAGGAGTCCGACGAGGTCTTCGTGGTCCGGATCACGGCCGCGTACGCTCGCGAGTTCGTGGCCCGGTCCCAGGCGCTGGTCAACGCCGGGCGTCCGGCCTGCCCGTTCTGTCTGCAGCCGATCGATCCCGAGGGCCACGTGTGCCCGCGGGCGAACGGCTACCGGCGTCCGCTGTTCAACTGACGCCGGTGCACCCTGCCCTGGAAGCTCGCCTGGACACCGGCGAGCTGGAGATCACCGGGCGACTGCTGCAGGCCTCCAACGTCACGCTGCTGGCGACGCTGACCGACCCCGAGACGAAGCTCGGGATCGACTGCGTCTACAAGCCGATCAAGGGCGAGCGTCCGCTCTGGGACTTCCCGGACGGCACGCTGGCACTGCGCGAGGTCGCCGCGTACGAGGTGTCCCGGGCCGGCGGCTTCGACCTGGTCCCGGTCACCGTCCTGGTCGACGGGCCGCTGGGGCCGGGATCCCTGCAGGCCTGGGTGGACGTCGAGGACGACGCCGAGGAGCTGATCGACCTGGTGCCGGCCAAGACCATGCCGCGGGACGGCTGGTTCACCTGCGTCGAGGGGTACGGCGCCGACGAGACGCCGGTAGCGGTGATCCACGCCGACCATGATCGACTCCGGCTGATGGCCGTCCTGGACGCCTTGATCAACAACGCAGACCGGAAGGGCGGCCACATCCTGAACAGCCGCGACGGCGTGTTCGGCGTCGATCACGGGATCAGCTTCCACAGCGAGCCGAAGCTGCGCACGCTGCTCTGGGGCTGGGCCGGTCAGGAGCTCACCGAGGCCGAGCTGGCCTGCGTCGACCGGGCCGCGACGGCGGCGCCGCCGGTGCTGCGCAAGCTGCTGGCCGAGGACGAGGTGGAGGCGTTCCTGCACCGCGCATCCCGGCTGCTCGGCAGCCGCCGCTTCCCGCGGCCGCGCGCCGATGATCATCGCACCGTACCCTGGCCGCCCTTCTGATCATCCCGGTCAGGAGAAGAGGGCCTCGCCGACGTAGGAGCCCTCGGCGACGCCGGGCGGCACCGCCCAGAGGCCCGAACCGGTGTGCTGCAGGTATTCCATCAGCCCGTCGGTCGCGGAAAGCCTGGTCTGCATGGGGATGTAGTGGGTTCGCGGGTCGCGGACGAAGGCGATGAAGAACAGTCCGGCGTCCAGTCGGCCGAGCCCGGTCGTGCCGTCGACGAAGTTGAAGCCTCGGCGCAGCATCCGTACCCCGTCGTTGGCGTCGGGGTGGGCCAGCCGTACGTGAGCGTCGGCGGCGATCAACGGCTCGCCGCCGCGTCCGGCCAGCCGGAAGTCCGGCTGGGTGAACTCCGAACCGCCGGACAGCGGGGCGCCGGTCGCCTTGGTCCGGCCGATCAGCGCCTCCTGCTCGCGCAGCGAGGTCCGGTCCCAGGGCTCGATCGCCATGCTGATCCGGCGGGCGACCAGGTACGTGCCGCCGGCCAGCCATTCCGCCCGCGGGTCGGCCCCGGCCGGCACCCAGACATGATCATCGAGCAGCCCGGGCTCCTCGGCCTTCAGGTTCGCGGTGCCGTCCTTGAAGCCGAACAGGTTGCGCGGCGTCTGCTGCCCGGTCGACGTCGACGAGGTACGGCCGAAGCCGAGCTCCGACCAGCGCACCGCGGCGGTCCCGAACGCGATCCGGGCCAGGTTGCGGATCGCGTGCACCGCAACCTGCGGGTCGTCGGCACAAGCCTGGACGCAGAGGTCGCCGTCGCTGCGGGCCGGGTCGAGCTTGTCGGCGGGGAAGTGCGGCAGCCGGCGCAGCGCTGCGGGCTGCCGGCCGGCCAGCCCGAACCGGTCCCGGCCATGATCATCGCGGAACAGGGACGGCCCGAATCCGAAGGTCAGGGTGAGCCCGGCCGGCGGCAACCCGATCGCCTCGCCGGTGTCGTCCGGCGGTGCGTCGTACGGACCCGAGGTGGGGCCGAGCTCGCCGGCGCCGAGGCCCTGGGTGAGCCGCGCGGCGGCCGCGGTCCAGCGCCGGAGCAGGTCGACCAGCTCGTCCCGGTCGCCGGACGTGACGTCGAACGCGGCGAAGTGCAGCCGATCCTGGACCGGGGTCGCGATCCCCGCCTGATGCTGGTCGTGGAAGGGGTAGCGGCGGTCCGCCGCCGGCACCGCCCCCGGTCCGGTTCCGTGATCATGAAGGGCCCGGTCGCCGATCACCCCGGCGGCGACGCCGGCACCGAGCAGGGCCGCACCGGCCCCGGCGGTGCCGAACAACCGCCGCCGGGACAACCCGACGGCGGCCGGTTCGCGCTCCGGTTCGGCCATGATCAGACGACCGCCGCGGTCATCGACGAGAGCGGCTCCGAGAGCGCGTTCACCGCGTCCGACAGCTGCTTGACCTGGTCCTTGGTCAGCTCGTCGTAGAGAGCGAAGCCGTCGCCCTTCCGGTGCCGGTCGAGCAGCTGCTGGAGCTCTTCGAAGCGCTGGCCGATCTTGCCGTCGAGATCCGGGTCCCGCTTCTGCAGCAGGGGTTTCAGCCCCTCGTAGCCGACCCGGGCGCCGTCCACGTTGGCCTGGAAGTCCCACAGGTCGGTGCGCGACCAGTACTCCTCCTCGCCGGTCACCTTGCCGGTCGCCACCTCGTCCAGCAGGCCCTTCGCCCCGTTGCCGATCTGGTCGGCGGTGAAGGTCAGGTCACGGGTCCGGTCGTAGAGCTCCCGCGTGTTGGCGACCAGGTCGTCGGCGTACTTCTTCCGGCCGGCGTCGTCCAGTTCGGTGTAGCCCTCGGCCCGGGCCGGCCAGAGGTCCTTCTCGATCCGGTGCCAGCCGGTCCACTCCTGACCCTCGGCCAGGTCGGCCTCGCGCAGGTCCATCTTCGGATCAAGATCACCGAACGACTCGGCGACGGTCTCGATCCGCTCCCAGTGCTCGCGGGCCTTCGGGTAGAGGGCCCGCGCCTCGTCGTCCTTCCCGCCCGTGTAGAGGTCGGCGAACTTCTCGGTCGCGGCGAGCAACTGCTCGGTCTGGTCCTTGACGTAGGAGCCGTAGAGCTTGTTCGCCTGCTCGACCAGCGCGGCGTCGTCGCCGGCCGGGGCCAGGTCGGCACCGGAGTCGGTCACGGTGAAGGCGGCCCGGATACCGTCGCCGACCATGCCCGGCTTGCAGGCGGTGAAATAGCCGCCGGGCGGCGCGGTGAGCACCAGATCGCGGGACAGACCCGGACCGATGTTCTCCACCTCGCCGATGATCCGCAGCCCGTCGGCACCGAGCAGATAGAACTCGGTCACCTGGCTGCCCTCGTTGGTCACGCTGAAGGTGAGGTTGCCCGAGGGGGCCTCCGCGGCCGAGACCGCGCACGCGGTGTCGCTGGCCTTGACCGTCAGCGCCTGCGGGTTGCCGGCCGGGCCGACCGGTGCCGCGTTGTCGGTGCAGCCGGCCAGCGTGAGGGCCAGTGCGGCGAGGATCAGGGTGGGGAGGCGCTTCATGCTGCTCCTTCGGTACGGGGCGCCGCGGTCACCGCCGGCATCGGGCGGTTGCGACGGTTGATCATGGTCAGGAAGATGATCATGGTGGGGACGGCATAGCAGAGCCAGGCGATCAGCTCCAGCCGGGTGGTGGCGGGGGAGAAGTTGAACACGCCCTTGAGCAGCGTGCCGTACCAGGAGGTCGGCGGGATCGCCGCGGACACGTCGAACGCCAGATCATGCAACCCGGGCAGGAATCTCGCCTCCTGCAGGTCGTGCACGCCGTACGACAGCACGCCGGCCGCGACGATGATCAGGAACGCTCCGGTCCAGGTGAAGAACCGGGTCAGATTGATCTTGATCGCGCCACGGTAGATCAGATAGCCCAAGGCCGCGGCGACCAGGATGCCGAGCAGAGCGCCGACCAGCGGGACCGCGGTGCTGCCGCCGGAGCGGAGCGCGGTCTGGGTCGCCGCCCAGAGGAACAGGGCGGTCTCCAGGCCCTCCCGGCCGACGGCCAGCAGGGCGACGATGATCAAGGACCAGCGGCCGGCGTCGGCCGCTGCGTCGATCTTGGTCCGCAGCTCTCCGGCCAGGCCCTTCGCGGCCCGTACCATCCAGAAGATCATCCAGGTGACGAAGCCGACCGCGATGATCGACAGGGAGCCGCCGATCAGTTCCTGCGCCTCGAAGGTCAGACCCTTCGGTCCGAACGTCAGCACCGCCCCGAACAGCAGCGACAGCGCGATCGCCAGCCCAACCCCGGCCCAGATCCGCGGCAGCAGGTGCCGCCGGTCGCTCTTGACCAGGTAGGCGACCAGGATGCTGACCACCAGCGCCGCCTCGAGGCCTTCGCGCAGGCCGATCAGGAAGTTCGCCACCATGATGCCCTCCGACTGCCTCAGAGTGAGGCGTGCCTAAGCTAACTCTGGGCTGGTCTCGTGGCAAGCGGCCCGGCTGATTAGGGTTGGCTCATGCAGGCATGGCGCGCTCCGGGGATCTCCCGCCTGCCGGGATCGGACGGAACGGTCTCGGTGTACGACACCTCCAGCGGGGCCGTCGTCCCCGTCGGCCCGACCTCCGGGACGGCCCGGATGTACGTCTGCGGCATCACGCCGTACGACGCGACGCACCTCGGGCACGCGAACACCTACGTGGCGTTCGACCTGCTGAACCGGTCCTGGCGTGACGCCGGGCTCGAGGTCGCCTACGTCCAGAACGTCACCGACGTCGACGACCCGCTGCTCGAGCGGGCCGAGCAGACCGGGGTCGACTGGGCCGCCTTGGCCGAGGAGCAGATCGAGCTGTTCCGGACCGATCTGGCCGCGCTCAACGTACTGCCGCCGGACCACCTGGTCGGCGCCGTCGAGTCGATCGACGAGGTCGTCGCCCTGATCGAGAAGCTGCGCGAGATCGACGGCGCGATCTACCCGGTCGCCGATCCCGAGTATCCGGACCTCTACTTCGCCCGGGCCGCCGACGGCCGCTTCGGCAGCCTGTCCAAGCTCGGCGCCGAGGCGGTGACGATCTTCGGCGAGAACGGCGGCGACCCGGACCGGGCCGGCAAGAAGGATCCGCTCGACTGCCTGGTCTGGCGGCTGGCCCGCGACGGCGAGCCGAGCTGGGAGACCGTGCTCGGCGCCGGCCGGCCCGGCTGGCACATCGAGTGCACCGCGATCGCGCTGCGCTACCTGGGCCCGGAGTTCGACGTGCAGGGCGGCGGCCGGGACCTGATCTTCCCGCACCACGAGATGTGTGCGGCCGAGGGCCGGGTGGCGACCGGGCGTGAGTTCGCGAAGGCGTACGTGCACAGCGGGATGGTCGGCCTGAACGGCGAGAAGATGTCCAAGTCGAAGGGCAACCTCGAACTGGTCTCCCGGCTGCGCGCCGCCGGCGCCGACCCGATGGCGATCCGGCTGGCCCTGCTCTCCCAGCACTACCGAGCCGACTGGTCCTGGACCCCGGACCTGCTCACCGAGGCCACCGAGCGACTGGGCCAGTGGCGCGAGGCGGTCCGCCGCGACGCCGGGGTCGGCGCCACCGAGACCCTGGCCAAGGTCCGCGAGGCCCTCCGCCACGACCTCGACGCTCCGGCCGCCCTGGCCGCCATCGACGCCTGGGCCGGCGCCTCCCTCACCATCGACGGCGACGACGCCGAAGCCCCGTCCCTGATCGCCTCCGCCACCGACGCCCTCCTCGGCATCTCCCTCTAACGCCGACCGGTCACCAAAGCAGGCGTTCTGGCGGCGTGTCGCTGCAGAAGTGACGTGTCGATCGGGAGGTCGGTCGCGGGGCGGCCCCGGTCGGAGTGAGCGCGCCGAGCGGAGCGCGGCCATGACCTCGGCGCGTGAGAACGAGGAGCACGGGAACGTGGAACTTTGCGCCGGGAGTTCGCGGCCGAAGGTTCCCCAATGTGTGAAGGCGCCCGCCCCGCCATTTCGTCCGGCTCGGTCGGTTCCGCCCTCTTCGCCCGGTGCGGCCCGGTGCGGCCCGGTCGGTTCGGCCTCGACTCGTCCCGTCCGGATCCGCCGGTCCGACTTCGACCATCTCGCCCATCCCGCTCCCATCCCGGCCCGGTCCGGCCGGGTCCGGTCGGCTTCGCCCGGTCCGGCCGGGTTCGGTCACCTTCGCCGCTTCGCCCGGCCCGGTCGGCTCCGCCTGCTTCGCCCGGTCGGGTCCCGGTCTCGTCCAGGCCCGGCGATACGTCACTCCTGGCACGCGTCCGCCAAGACCGGGAATGTTGGGGGTGGGGAATAAGGGTGGGAGGATGCCGGTTGACGAGTCGAACAGCTCGCGCGTGTTCCGGGGTCGGTGCAAGTCCGAACCGGCGGTGACAGTCCGCGACCCGGCCTCAGGGCCGGTTGATGTGGTGAAACTCCACGACCGACGGTGAAAGTCCGGATGGGAGGAACCGCGGGGGTCGTGGCACGCGCCGACCCGGCGCGACCATGGACCCCGTCCACCCCGGCCTGCACGTGCCCGGAGAGTGGAGAGGTCAGTGGGTTTCTCGGAACTGCTGCTTGGCTTCCTGAACGCCAAGCTCGACATCGGCCCCGGCATCCTGTGGCGGGAGATCATCGGCAACGGGTTCGGGCTGGCCAGCGCGATCCTCGGCATGCAACGCCGCGTGGCCGCCTGGCCGATCGGGATCATCGGCAACATCCTGCTCTTCACGGTCTTCCTCGGCGGCGTCTTCCACACGCCCCAGGACCTCGACCTGTGGGGCCAGGCCGGTCGGCAGATCTTCTTCTTCGCGGTGAGCGTCTACGGCTGGGTCCGCTGGTACGGCTATCGCAAGGCGCACGCCGACGAGAAGGCCGGCGTGCAGCCGCGCTGGGCCGGCTGGCGGGGCCGGCTGCAGCTGGCGATCGCCGCGGTGATCTTGTGGGTCGCCTTCTACTTCGCCCTGTCCGCCCTCGGCTCCTGGGGTCCGGCGGCCGATGCCTGGATCCTCACCGGCTCGATTCTCGCCACCTATGGGATGGCCCGCGGCTGGGTCGAGTTCTGGCTGATCTGGATCGCGGTGGACGCGGTCGGTGTGCCGCTGCTGCTGTCGGCCGGCTACTACCCGTCCGCGATCATGTACCTGATCTACGGCGGCTTCTGCCTGGCCGGCTTCGTGGCCTGGTGGCGGCTGGAGCGCAACCCGGAGCCGGCGTCCCAGCCGGAGCCGGTGACCCAACAGCGCTAGACCACTTCGCGCTTCTCGCCCGAGCGGCGCCACGCGCTGCCGCGGCGGAAACGTGCGCCGGACAAGAGGTTCCGGCTCGTCCACTCGATCGGACCATGATCATCGACTCGCGCCCGCAGGTCTAGCGGCACTGGTTCCGGCCCGCTCCGCGGCGGGTCCGGCGGAGATACCGTTCGGCGCACCGACTGATGATCAACATCAGCCTGATCGGTCGAGGAGCGGACATGTCCGGATCGGTCCCGCGTCGCCTGTCGCGACGCTCCATGCTCGGCACGGCGGCCCTGGGCACGCTCGCGCTCGGCGGCTGCGCCATGGGAGGCGGGCCCGGCAGCGGCGGCCCGACCACGCCGCGGCCGACCAGCGCGGACAACCCGTTCGGCGTCACCGTCGACCAGCCGGTCGAGTTCTTCAACTTCGAGGGCGGCTACGGCCACGACTGGTTCGACGTGCCGACCCGTCTCTACAACGCCCGGTTCCCGGACTCGAAGGTCACCTACAGGAGCAGCCAGGACCTGCCCAAGGAGCTGCAGCCGCGGTTCGTCGACGGTACGCCACCGGACCTGATCGGCAACGTCGGGCTGGACACGGCCGGTCTGGTCAAGCAGGGCCGGTTGGTCGACCTCGGTCCGGTCCTCGAGGCTCCCGCGTACGACACCGAGGGCAAGACCGTGGCGGAGACCCTGCTGCCGGGTGTGGCCGAGGTCGGCGTCTACGACGGCAAGCGCTACTCGGTGCCGTCGGGCTACGGCCTGAACGCGGTCTGGTACTCCGGCAAGCTGATGACCCAGCACGGCTGGGAATACCCGGAGACGTTCGACGCCATGCTCGCCCTGTGCGCGGAGATCAAGCAGGCCGGGCTCGCGCCCTGGACGTACCAGGGCAAGTACCCGGGCTACATGTGGGGTCCGATCATGGGCACGGCCGAGAAGGCCGGCGGCCGGGAGATCGGCCTCGCCGTCGACAATCTCGAACCCGGCGCCTGGCAGCAGGAAGCGCTGGTCGAGTCGGCCGCCCGGTACGGCGAGCTGCAGGCCCGCGGCTACATCCTGGACGGCACGGCCGGGCTGACCCACACCCAGGCGCAGACGTACTGGGCCCAGGGCAAGGCGGTCTTCATCCCGTGCGGCGCCTGGCTGGAGAACGAGCTCGGCGCCATCGCGCCGAAGGATCTCGAGATGACCGCCAAGCCGGCCCCCGGCCTCGGCGCCGGGGACGCGCTGCCGTTCGTCGCCTGCAACGGCGGGCCGGGCGGGGACCTGCTGGTGGCCGCCGACGCGCCCAATCCCGGCGCCGGCATGGAACTGCTGCGGGCGATGCTGTCGGTCGAGGCGAGTCGCCGCCGGATCGAGGTCACCCGCTCGCTCGGCATCGTCAAGGGTGCCGCCGAGGGCGCCGACATCTCGTTCGCCATGACGTCGATGAGTTCCATGATCGAAGCCGCCGGGGACGACGTCGGGAGCTACTGGATGTTCGGCACCTGGTACCAGGCGCTGCAGAAGGAGGTCGACAACGCCACCGGTGCGCTGCTGACCGGCGCTGTCGACGCGAAGGGCTGGGCGGCCAGGATCCAGAAGAAGGCCGACACGATCGCCGCCGACTCCTCGGTGACCAAGTACCACCGCGAAGCGCGCTGACCGAGCCTCGATGCATCACCACAAGTGGCGCTTCATCCTGTCCGCGCTGGTCGTCCCGGTCGCGCTGTACGTGATCTTCGTCGTGTCGCCGTACGGGCAGGCCGTCTGGATCGCGATGACGGACTGGGGCGGCTACTCGGCGTCCTGGAACTTCGTCGGCCTGGACAACTTCGTCCGGGTGCTCCGTGATCCGGACTTCCTCCGGGCGCTCGGCCACAACGTGATCATGCTCGTGGTCTGCCCGGTGTTGATCATCCTGCTCGGGCTGTTCCTGGCCACCATGATCACGTTCGGCGGCTCGGGTCGGTCCGGCAACCGGGCGGTGACCGGGGTCCGCGGCGCCGGGTTCTACCGGATCGTCTACTTCTTCCCGAGCGTGCTGTCGATCGCGGTGATCGCGGTGATGTGGCAGGCGATCTTCGAACCGCGCAACGGCCTGCTCAACGGCTTCCTCACCGCGGTCGGGCTGGACGGCTTGCGGCAGGTCTGGCTGGGTGATCCACGCACCTCGCTGGCCAGCGTGATCGCCGTCATGGTGTGGGTCTCGGCCGGCTTCTACGTCGTCCTGTTCACGGCGGCGATGGCCTCGATCCCGACCGAGATCATCGAGGCGGCGCTGATCGACGGCGCCAACCGCTGGGCGACGTTCTGGCGGATCGTGCTGCCGCTGGTCTGGTCACCGGTGCAGACCGCGATCATCTTCCTGATCATCGGCGCGCTGGACGGCTTCGCGGTGGTCCAGATCCTGACCAACGGCGGGCCCGACAACTCCAGCACCGTGATGGCGCTCTACATGTACGACACGGCATTCAAGTCCAGCAACTTCGGGTACGCCTCCGCGATCGGCGTCACCCTGCTGGTGATCACGCTGGTGCTGACCACGGTGACGCTGCGGCTCACCCGACGGGAGGTCTGATGCGGCGGCTCGGCCGGACCCTGCTCGGTGCCCCGGCGCAGTTGATCCTGCTCTGTTGGGCGGTGATCGTCTGCGTCCCGATGCTGTGGTCCTTCGTCAGCTCGTTCAAGTCCGACCCGGAGATCTTCGAGAGCCCGTGGTCGCTGCCGGCGGCCTGGCGCTGGGACAACTTCGTCCGCGCCTGGAACCAGTCCAACATCGGCGCGTACTTCCTCAACACGATCATCGTCGTGACCCTCGGCCTGATCCTGACCCTGGCACTGTCCTCGGTCGTGGCCTACGTCCTGGCGCAGTTCCGCTTCGCCGGCCGGACCTTCCTCTATTACCTGTTCGTCGGCGGGATGGCGTTCCCGGGCTTCCTGGCCCTCGTCCCGTTGTTCTTCGTGGTCAAGAATCTCGGCCTGCTGAACACATTCGCCGGCTTGATCATCGTCTACGCGACCCAGTCGCTGTCGTTCTCGGTGTTCTTCCTGACCGCGTTCTTCCGATCACTGCCGATGGAGCTGGCCGAGGCGGCGCTGCTGGACGGCTGCGGCCACTGGCGGGTGTTCTGGACCGTAATGCTGCCGTTGGCCCGGCCCGGTCTGATCAGCATCGGCATCTTCGACTTCCTGGGCATGTGGAATCAGTACGTGCTGCCGATCGTGCTGGTCACCGACCCGTCGAAGTACGTGATCGGCCAGGGCCTGGCCAACCTCGCCGTCAACCAGGGCTACGCCAGCGACTTCTCCGGCCTGTTCGCCGGCCTCACCATCGCCACCGTCCCGGTACTGCTCGTCTACCTGATCTTCCAGCGCAAGATCACCGCGGGTATGACGGTGGGGGCGCTGCGCTGACCGGCGGAACCGGCGGAACCGCCGGCTCGAGGATCTCCTCGCGCCGTCGGGCCGCGGCGATCACCGCCCACAGCCCGGTCAGCAGCAGGGCGGTGCCGAGCAGGTCGGAGCCGACCAGGGCGAACCGGTTCAGGTCGACGGCGAAGGTGACCGCGAGCTGATCGAACGCGGTGATCGCCATCGCCGTGGCGAAGTAGCCGATCAGCGCCAGGGCCCGGGCCGGCCGCGGGAATCGCGTGGAGTCCTCGTTGGCCTCCGCCGCTCCGGTGAGCAGGCCCCAGACCAGGCCGATGATCATCAACGCTCCGCCGGTGCCGCCGAGCAGCCAGCCCAGCGGGTCGGCGATGAGCTCCCGTACGGTGATCGCCAGGCCGAGCACCAGGGCCAGGGCGACCGCCTCCGCCCGGACCGGGCTGAGCCGGCGCCGGAGCGCCCAGACGGCCGTGATGATCACCGTCACCACGATCACGACGGCGGCGAGGTCGTCCAGCGTGACGGTGAGGAACGGCAGTTCGACGGTGGTCAGCAGCCGGACCAGGCAGAGCAGCGCGGCGACCACGGCGAGTTCGGCCAGGCCCCGTTGCCGGCGGTGCACGGCGACGGCGGCGAGCACCAGGCCGGCGGCGGCGGCGAGGGCGAAGCCGGCCGGCAGCGTCACGTTCGGCAGGCCGAGCCGGTCGGTCAGATTGCCCGGCAGGTAGGCGATCCCGGCCTCGCGGAGCAGGGGAGCGAGACCGTACTCGGCGCGCGCCCAGACCCAGTTGATCATGAACGGGGCGACGACGGCGGAACCCAGCACCAGGGTCAGCGTCCGGAACGGGGCGGGCAGCTGGGCCAGCCGGGTGTCGCCGGCCACGGCCCGTCCGGCGGCCCGTTCACGCCGGTCGATCAGCAGGTCCACGAGCAGCCAGCCGAACCAGGTCAGACCGACCACGGCGCCGCCGAAGCTGAGCCCGATCAGCTTCGGCAGCGGCGGCACGATCGACGTCGACCAGCGGACCGCGACCAGGATCAGCGCGGCCGGCACCAGCAGGGCGACCAGCACCATCAGCGCCCGCGGCGAGATCCGGCGACTGATCAGCTCGACGAGCCAGCTGGCACTGGACAGCGCGACCTCGGCCAGCGCGGCGCCGGACACGACCGTGAACGGCAGTGCGAACACGCCGACCGCCATCAGCACCATCACCGACTCGAAGCTGACATCCACCGTGCCCCGGGCCAGCGCGGGGCGGACCAGCAGCCAGAGCGACGAGATCGTCCCGGCGCCGACCAGGGCCAGCAGCACGACGTACTCCCACCAGGCCCAGCGGCCGAACCAGCGCCAGCAACTGAAGATGATCACGGCCGCCAGAGCGAGCCCGGGCCAGAGCAACTGGTCCGGCCGCTCGGCCATCCGGGCGAAGCCGAGGGCCAGCACGACCGGGGCCAGCAGGCCGACCAGCCGCAGGTACCACGGCGCGTGCAGCGAGGCGGCACAGAGCAACGGCAGCAGGGCCAGCGTGATCATGATCATGATCCCGAACAGCCCGGGCGGGATACCGAACGCCGCGTCGCCGGGCGGCAACGCGCGTCGCAACGGGCCGGCGACCAGAGCCAGACCGACCGTGATCAGATAGACGGCCAGCCCGATCCCGACCAGCGGGCGCACGCCGCGCGGCCAGCCGTCGCCGCGCAACCGACCGGACAGGACCGGGTCGACCAGCACCCGCAGGAACAGTTCCTTGATCAACCGGCCGGTGACCGCGAGGGGTGACGGACGGCGGTAGCCCTGCGGCGGCGCGTACTGGGGGATCACCGGTACTCCCACCAGACCGACGCCTTCGGGTCGCGTTGCAGTCCCAGCAGCCCGCTCGGGGTGGCGACCGGCGCCGGGTCGGGCTCGCCGAAGCCGGCCGGGAACGGGAGCGCCGTGGCCGAGCCGTCGGCCCGCCGGACCTCGACCCGGTCCGGCATGATCAACGCGATCCCGTCGGCGACCCCGCGCGCCCCGCCGGCGGCCGGGGCGGACCACCGCTCCCGGCCGGCGAGGTCGAGCGCGCTGGTGCTCTCGTCGCCGAAGATCATCACCTGGTCGGCGCTGCCGCTCAGCAACGCACCGGCCGGCACCGCCCGGGTCCAGCGGTGCCGGCCGTCGGCGGCGCCGCGGGCCACCAGCCAGTTGCCGACCTTGATCACCACCAGGTCGCCGGCGAGGGCGACCTCGGTGGTGCGCTGGTCGGCCGCCGCGCTCCAGCGGTCCCGGCCGCTCGCGGCGTCGAGGACGCGCACCGTGTCGCCGTCCAGGAAGGCGATCGAGCGGTCGTCGACGACGGGTGCCCAGGGCACGTCGCCGCCGTCAGCCTCCCAGCGGACGGCCCCGGTCGAGCCGTCCAGCAGCCGCAGTCGGCCGGACGCGTCGGTGACCAGGGCGTCGGTGCCGAGCCGGGCCACGTCGACCACGGCGTCGTCGATCGTCTGCCGCCAGCGCTGCCAGCCGTCGCTGCTGTACCCGGTGATCGTGCGAGCGGTCGTCCCGACCACCGTGAGACCGCCGATCGTCGCCAGCCCGCGCACCGAACCGCCGGGCCGGACCCGCCACAGCTGCCCGTAGTAGGCCTCCTGCTGTTGTTCCTCCGGCAGCCGCTGCCAGCCGGTGACGCCGCCGTCGACGTCCGCGATCACCAGCGTGGCGCCGGCCACGGCCAGCCGGGACGGCCGGATCGTCGGTTGCTCCTGCCACCGCCCGGCGAGCCTGGTCAGGAACCGGACCTGCCGGACCTGCCCGGCGTCGAGCCGGGGCAGGGCGGGTGCCGGATCGGCCGGCGGCTCCGGAGCGGGTACGGGACCGGCGGCCGGCTCGAGCACGTACGCCGGTGCCTGCGCCCCCGCCCAGCCGGCCGCCTCGCCGGCGCACCAGGTCGCCCCGAGCTGCGAGGTCACCCCGCCCACGATCAGTTCGACCGTGCTGGCCAGGCAGAACGGCAGGCTCGGGTGCGGGCGCGTGGTGATCACCGCCTCGGCCGCCGCGGGCACCGGATCGTCGCCGGAATCCGCCTCCGCGACCGTCTTGATCGCCGCGGTGCCGGTCCACCGGGTCGAACCGCCCGCCGCCGCGTCGGCCGCCAGCAGCGGCAGTCCCGGGCTGAACACGGCCCAACCGGCCGAGTCCTGGTAGGCGCGCAGCGTGATCACGTCGCCGACCTGGTACGCGAGCCGGAGCAACCGCCCCTGCTGGTCGGGCCGGATCGCGTCCACCATCAGCCAGGGTTCGTCACCGGGCTCGCCGATCAGCCGGCGGATCGGCGCGGCCAGCTCGGCCAGGCCGGCACCCGGCTCACGGAGCCCCTGGTTCGCCTGCCACGGCCGGCCGTCGGTGCCGTCGACCAGGGTCGTCACCGGGTCGCCGACCGGCAGATAGCGGCCGAGTCCCGGTTCGGCTGCGGGCAGTCTGGTCAACGGGTACGCCAGCGCCCACACGATGCCGAGCAGCAGCAGCGGCACGACGACCCGGACGACGGTGCCGGCCGCGCCGGGACGCCGAGTCGGGAGGGGTGGGCCCGCGGCTCCTCGGCCCGGACCGGCCGGGCCGCCCGGCAGCTGCCAGGTCCAGGGCTCGGCCGGTGGGACGGGTCGGGCCATGGCCGGATTATGGCACTGCGCCGAGCGGTCCGTGGGCCTCCCGATACGCTGACCCGCGTGACCGCGCCCGAAGCCCGTACGCCGAAGACGTTCGAGTCGCTGTTCGCCGAACTCAGCGCGAAGGCGGCCAGTGGGGACCCGAATTCCGGCACCGTGGCCCGGCTCGAGGCCGGCGTCCACGAGATCGGGAAGAAGATCATCGAGGAGGCGGCCGAGGTCTGGATGGCGGCCGAGCACGAGTCGCGGGAGGCCGCCGCGGAGGAGATCAGCCAGCTGCTCTACCACCTGCAGGTGCTGATGCTCGCGCTGGACCTTGACCTCGACGACGTGTACGCCAAGCTCTGAGAACCCGCCGACTACGATGAGCGCCGTGACCGACACCCAGTCCCGGAACGGGACCCTCCGGATCGCCGTACCGAACAAGGGCGGACTGTCCGGGCCGGCCGCCGAGATGTTGCGGGAGGCGGGCTACGCGCAGCGCCAGCCGAACAGCAAGGACCTCGTGCTGTACGACGAGGCCAACGGCGTCGAGTTCTTCTACCTGCGGCCGCGCGACGTGGCGGTCTACGTCGGCGAGGGCGTGCTCGACCTCGGCATCACCGGCCGCGACATCGTGGTCGAGTCGGGTGCCGCCGCCACCGAGGTGATGCAGCTGGGCTTCGGCGCTAGCCGGTTCCGGTTCGCCGCGCCGGCGGGCAGCGGCCTCGACGTGTCCGGGCTGGACGGGCTGCGGCTGGCGACCTCGTACCCGAATCTGGTGTCCGGCTATCTGGCCGAGCGCAACGTGACCGCCCGGCTGATCGAACTGGACGGCGCGGTGGAGTCGTCGATCCGGCTCGGGATCGCCGACGCGATCGCCGACGTGGTGGAGACCGGGACCACGCTGCGGCAGGCCGGCCTGGAACTCTTCGGCGACCCGATCCTCACCTCCGAAGCGGTCCTGATCACCAGCGCCGCACGACCGGCGCCGCTCGGCCTTGATCAACTGCAGCGCCGGCTGAACGGCGTGCTGGTCGCGCGCAACTACGTGATGATGGACTACGACGTGTCCGGCGACGGCCTGGACAAGGCCATGGTGATCACGCCCGGCCTGGAGTCGCCGACCGTGTCGTCGCTGGCCCGGGAGAACTGGTACGCCGTCCGTTCGATGGTGCCGCGCCGGGACGCGCAGCGGGTGATGGACGAGCTGTGGGAGGTCGGCGCCAGGGCGATCCTGGTCACCGACATCGCCGCCTGCCGGCTGTAGTCCGATGCCCTCGACCGAACCCGGTGCGGACCGGCTGGTGCTCCGCCCGTTCTGGCTGCGCATCGTCGGCCGGGCCCTGGCAGTGGGCTTCGTGATCTTCGCCGTGGTGGGCTGGTTCGCCTTCCCGGCCACGATTCGCGCCCTGGTGACGCCGTTCCAGCTGGGTACGTTGATCGCGATCCTGGTGGCCATGATCGCGGTGATCATCATCGCGACCGCGAGTTCGGTGACCGCCGACCCGGCCGGGATCACGGTCCGCAACGGGGTACGCCGGCACCGGGTCGACTGGGACCGGGTGCACAAGATCATCCTGCGGGACGGCGACCCGTGGGCCTTCGCGCTGCTGGTGCCGGCCGACGGGACCCCGTTCGAGGCCGACCTGGACGCCGAACGGTTGTCCCTGATGGGGATCCAGGGCCACGACGGGGACCGGGCCCGGCAGGCGGTGGACGCCCTGCGCCGCTACCGCGCCGCGGTTGCCTGAATCACTCGATGCCGCGCTTCTTGAGCAGCGCCTCGATCTCGGCCAGGTCGTCGTCGACCGGATCCTGCTTCGCCGGCGCGGCCTGCTTCTGCTGCTTGGGCGCGGGCTTGGCGCCACCGACGGCCTTCGGCTGACCGCCGGTGACCGGCTTGGCTCCCTCGTCCGCCTTCGCCTTGCCGCCGCCGGTGCGGTTGGCGACGATGCCGCCGACCACCCAGAGCACGATGCACAGGCCGAGCATCGAGATGCCGAGCCAGACCAGCGGCGTGAAGACGATCCGCGCGGCCCACCCGACCACGGCGACGATCGCGTTCCAGACCAGGGTGAGCAGGCCGGCGAAATAGAGAGCGATCGGGGCCAGCACGACACCGACGCCCTGCACCACCCGGCCCTTGTTGCCCCGGCGCCAGGCCAGCGCGGTGATGATCACGCCGAGCAGGGCGATTCCGGCGCAGAGCGGGAGGAGTACGGCATCCGAGGCAGGCATGCCTCAACCCTGCCACAGCGATCCACCCCCGGGCATGGGTGACCGCCCGCACCGAGCCCCCATCCCGACTGCGTCAACCGCACGACCCGCCGACCGGCACCCTGCGGAGCTCGGCCACAGCGTGTGCGCTTCTGGACCGAGGTCGGCGTGCGCTCGACCCGCCCCACCCCATCGAGTGGACACATCGACCCTCGATCTCGCGCCGGATCGGGGTCGAACTCCACTCGATGCCGATCGGACGGCCGGTCGGTGGCGGTGACGTCCGGCGCTGACGGATTAGGGTGACCCGGTGCACCACGAGCGGAGCTTGAGCCCGTCCCCGTTCCCCGGCGACGACGGCAGCGCGACGCCGGCGACCCGGTCCGCGCTGGCCGCGTGGGCCGAGACCGGCGGGTCGGACCCGATCGCGTACCTCCGCGCGGTGGCGGCCCTCTGCGGCGACCGGCTGCTGGTCCCGGTGGTGGCCACGGCGACCTCGACCGGGACCGGAGCCCACGGGCTGGCCTCCGACAAGGAGGCCGAGATGTCGGTGGTGTTGCTGCAGGCACCGGACGGCCGCCGGGCCATGCTCTCCTTCACCGGAACGGACTCGCTCGCCGGCTGGGATCCGGCGGCCCGGCCGGTCCCGGTGACCCTGGACCAGGCCGCCGAGGCCGCGGTCGCCGATCACGCCGACGCGTTGCTGATCGACCATGCCGGCCCGGCCTCGCTGGTGATCGAGGACGAGGTGCTGCGGCAGCTGGCGGCGGGACACCGGCTGGTCGAGGTCGAGCCGGGGGAGTTCGGCTGGACCACGGTCGTGGCAGGCTGAGGTCCACGCGATCTGACAGCGCTGGTCGCGGGGTGTTACAGTGGGCGCCGACCGGTTCAGCATGCCCGTTGAACCCGCAAGCGGAGACCTGATCTCCCACCCGCTGCGACTGTCACAGGTTGCCGGGTCGGTCCGCGACTGCGGCCTAGGCCGCATCGCCTGATCAGGGTCTTCGTCGGTGACGAAGGCCCTTTCTTCGTTTCCGGGCGGGTCCGCCGCGGAGGCCGTACCGATCACTGAGGAATCCACTGAGGAGGATCAACAATCAGCACTGAACCGCGAATCAACGATCGCATTCGCGTCCCGGAGGTCCGGTTGGTCGGACCGGCCGGGGAGCAGGCCGGCATCGTCAAGATCGAGGATGCCCTGCGGCTGGCCCGGGATGCCGAGCTCGACCTCGTCGAGGTCGCGCCGATGGCGCGTCCGCCCGTGGTCAAGATGATGGACTACGGCAAGTTCAAGTACGAGAACGCGCAGAAGGCGCGGGAGAACCGCCGTAACCAGACCAACACCGTGATCAAGGAGATGAAACTCCGGCCGAAGATCGACAACCACGACTACGAGACCAAGAAGGGTCACGTGGTCCGGTTCCTCAAGGCCGGGGACAAGGTCAAGATCACGATCATGTTCCGCGGGCGGGAGCAGTCCCGGCCGGAGCTCGGTTTCAACCTGCTCAAGCGGCTGGCCGACGACGTCGACGAGTTCGGCTTCGTCGAGTCCTCGCCGAAGCAGGACGGGCGCAACATGCTGATGGTGCTCGGCCCGCACAAGAAGAAGACCGAGGCCAAGGCCGACGTCCAGGCCGAGCGTGACCGCCGGGCCGCCGCCCGGGAGGCCGACGCCGAGGCCGAGCGGACGGAGCTGGCCGATCGGCGAGCCAAGGCGGCAGCGGAGCCGGTGAAGAAGAAGCGTGGTCCGGCCGACAACCTCGACCCGGACATCGACCTCGGCTGACCCAGCCGGCGGGGCCTCCCCGGTCCCGTGGATCAGACACAGGAAACAAGGAGCGGCACGATCATGCCGAAAATGAAGACCCACACCGGTGCCAAGCGACGGTTCAAGGTGACCGGTTCGGGCAAGCTGGTCCGCCGCCAGGCCGGCAAGGCGCACCTCAACGAACACAAGCCGACCAAGCAGAAGCGGCGCCTGACCGGGACCGTGGTCCTGTCGAAGGGCGACGCGTCCACCATCAAGAAGCTGCTCGGCAAGTAGGCCGCGCCCCACCGAGTCAAGGAGTAGTGCAATGGCACGCGTGAAGCGTTCCGTCAACGCCCAGAAGAAGCGTCGCGAGGTTCTGGAGCAGGCCTCCGGTTACCGGGGTCAGCGGTCGCGGCTGTACCGCAAGGCCAAGGAGCAGGTCACCCACTCGCTCGTCTACGCCTACCGTGACCGCCGGGCCCGCAAGGGCGACTTCCGCAAGCTGTGGATCCAGCGGATCAACGCTGCGGCCCGCGCCGAGGGCGTGACCTACAACCGGTTCATCGCCGGTCTGAAGGCGGCCGGCATCGAGGTCGACCGGAAGATCCTGGCCGAGCTGGCCGTATCCGACCCGAAGGCGTTCACCGCCCTGGTCGACCTGGCCAAGGCCACCCGGGTCACCGAGTCCGCTGCCTGATTCCCGGCGGCCTGAGCCTGTCGAAGGGCACGAGCCGATCGGACTGCCTGCCGCATCGCGGGGGCGGATCCGGTCGGCTCGACGCTTGCTCCGGCGCAAGGACCGCTACGCGACCGGCACCTTCCTGGCCGAAGGCCCGCAGGCGGTACGGGAAGCGCTGGCCGCACCGGGCCGGGTCGATGACCTGTTCCTGACCGAGGCCGGGCTGGACCGCTATCCGGAGTTGGCCGCAGCCCACCCGGCGCCGGCGCTGATCACCGCTGACGATCTTCGTACGCTGAGCGACGCCGTCACCCCGCAGGGCGTGGTCGCGGTCTGCCGGATGGAGCTCCGGCCGGTGCCGGAGTTGATCACCGACGACGTGCGACTGCTGGTCTGCTGCGCCCGGGTCAGCGATCCCGGCAACGCCGGCACTGTGATCCGCTGCGCCGACGCGTTCGGCGCCGATGGCGTCGTGCTGTCGGCCGAGTCCGTCGACCCGTACAACCCGAAGACGGTCCGGGCCACCGTCGGCAGCCTGTTCCACCTCCCGATCGGCGTCGGCGCCGAGGTGCCCGACGTGGTCGCCGCCGCTCGTGCCGCCGGTCTGCAGGTGCTCGCCGCGGACGGCGCCGGGGAGAGCCTGGCCACCCTGACCACGGCCGGCGACCTGGCCCGGCCCACCCTCTGGCTGTTCGGCAACGAGGCCCACGGCCTGCCCGCCGACCTGGCCCGGCTGGCCGACCGCGTCGTCGCCGTCCCGATCTTCGGCTCCGCCGAAAGCCTCAACCTCTCCACGGCCGCCGCCGTCTGCCTCTACGCCAGCGCCACCGCCCAGAACCCCTGACAAAGCTCCGCCGACCGGTCACAAAAGCAGGCGTTCTGACGGCGTGTCGCTGCACAACTGACCGGTCGGCGAGGAGCGGGCCGGCGGGAATTGCGGTGCGCTACGTGCCGGCGGCGGGGAGGATGGTGGGCGTGCCCCAACCTTCCTTCGGTGTCCTGCACGACTTCTCCCAGCAACTGCCGGCCACGGTGCCGTGGCCGGCCTACTACGCCGAGATCCTGGACCTGATCACCGACGCCGAGCGCTTCGGGTACGAGGCCGTCTGGCTGTCCGAGCACCACGGCCGGGCCGACGGTTTCGCACCGTCCCCGTTGGTGGCAGCGGCCGCGATCGCCGCCCGGACCAGCCGGATCCGGATCGGCACCAACATCCTGCTGCTGCCGCTGCACCACCCGCTCCGGGTGGCGGAGGACGGCGCCGTCGTGCACGCGGTGTCGGACGGGCGGCTGATCCTCGGCGTCGGCCGCGGCTATGCCGAGGACGAGTTCGCGCTGTTCCAGGCGCCGCTGGACCAGCGGAGTTCGCGGCTCGAGGACGGGATCGGGATCATCCGGCGGGCCTGGCGGGACGGGCGTACGGGCTACCAGGGCCGGCGGTACACGCTGCCCGACGGTCCGTTCACGCCGCAGCCGCCGGCCGCTGCTCCGATCTACGTCGGGGCGGTCGCCCCGGCGGCGGTGGAGCGGGCGGTCCGGCTGGCCGACGGGCTGCTGATCTACGTCACCGCGGAGCGCGATCTCGCGCCGCGCTATCGGACCTATGCGTCGGCCCTCGCGGCCGCGGGCCGGTCCGCGGAGTCGTTCCCGTTCGTCTGGACGGGCGTCGCCCATGTCGCCGAGTCGGCCGACCGGGCCTGGGCCGAGGCCGGCCCGTGCCTGGCCTATCTCGAAGATCAACTCCGGATCGCCCGCGGCGAGGACCGGCCGATCACCGCCGATGATCTTGACCCGGCGGACTTCCTGGTCGGCCGGCCGGACGAGATCGCGGAGCGGCTGATCACGCTGCACGAGACCGTGCCGTTCGATCACTTCGCCTTCTGGGGCCGGCTGCCGGGCCTGACCGTCGAGCAGGCCCGGCGGGGGATCGAGACCTTCGCCCGGCAGGTGATCCCGGCCGTCCACGCCGCTACGTGATCACTGGGCGGCACCGCGGAGCAGCCAGCGGTCGACCGGCACGTTGATCAACACCCGCTTCCCGTACGGCTCGATCTCGACCCCGGCCTGCCAGCCGTCGTACTTCTCAGCCAGCGCGGCCAGGACGTCCTCGCGCAGCCGGTCCCGGTGCACGACGGCCCGGCCCTCCGCCACGTACGGGTGGTCGCCGCCGTCCAGGGCGAGGCTCACCCGAGGATCGTTGATCACGTTGCGCACCTTGGCGTTGCGCTCGCCGCTGCTGATCCAGAACTCGTCGTCGACGAGGACGTACCAGACCGGCGTGACATGCGGCGAACCGTCCCGGCGCAGCGTGCACAGCCACGCATTCCGCTCGGTCCGCAGCCGGTCAAGATCAAGATCAGGCATGCGCGGAGCGTAACGAGGGCACCCGGAGCAGGCCGGAGGCGACCCCGTCCAGGGCCAGCTCCAGGTCCTGTTGATGGAACCGCACCCCGTACAATCGGCGGCTCTCCTCGATGATCGCCGCCGCGTCCGGATCGGTCGCCGCCGCGGCCGCCGCGGTGTTGTAGACCTCGATCCGGAGCGTGTTGGTGCCCGGGCGGAAGCGGCCGGTCAGGTCCAGCCGGTACGGCGCGTCCCAGACCACCCCGCAGGCGGCGCCGTTGACCGAGACCACGGCGACCTCGCGCACCGGCGCCTCCACCCGCGCCCGGTAGGAGTTGCCGCGGAGCTCCGCACTGCCCGGATCTCGATCATCGAGCGGCTCGGCCGGCCCGAAGTCCAGGCTCAGTTCGGTCGCCGGGTCCAGCCAGTCCGGCCGGGCGTCGAGCTCGAGCTCGTACCAGGCGCCGCCGGAGTAGCCGGGCCGTTCGTCCTCCCAGCGGTGCGGCAGGACGACATCGCGGAACCCGCTCGCGTCGAGATGGCCGAACCGCCACGGGCCGGCCAGCGACGACTCCGCGGCCGAGCCGGACCGGGCCACCGGCTCGCCCGCCCGGCCGCCGTCGTCCGCCGCGTCGATGCCGACGATCACCGTCGCCTGGTACGGGTGCAGGGTCAGCATCACCGACCGGGAGCCGGCCAGCACCTCGGCCGTCCCGGTCGCCGGATCCCAACGCTCGAAGCGATCCCGCTCGGTCCGCGGAGCCAGCTCGAAGGTCCGCACGCTGTTCCCGGTGTTCGCCACGAAGTAGAGGTCGCCGTCCGCGAGGCGACGGTGGACGACGCCGATCTCCTCGCCCGCGCCGGACAGCTCGGTGTCCGGCGGCAGGGCCCGGCGCAGTGCCTCCTCGAACGTCGCGGTGGTCGCGGGAACTCCTGCCGGATAGGCGGTGGAGTCGACGGCCAGCACGGTGCCGCCCGCCTCCCGTACCGCATCGAGCCAGGCCCGCGCCGCCGGCGGCAGGGTGGTCACCTTGGGCAGCACGACGACCGGCACCGAGGCCGGGTCGACCGACGCCAGCGCCGGATCGTCGATCAGGTCGTAGTCGTAGCCCGCGCACCGGATCGTCCGCGGCAACTCCGGGCCGACGTGGCTCCGGGTCTCCTTCCAGAGATCGAGCCCGCCGCCGAGCGCCGGATAGAGGTCGCTCGCCGGCAGGTAGAGCTTCACGTCGGCGGCCGGCTCGCCCTGCCGGAGCAGCCAGCCGAGCCTGGTCAGGTACGCGTTCAGGGCCGGCATCGCGGGCCACCACGGGTTGCGGTCGTCCAGGGCCCCGGCGGCGTAGAAGTACCAGCCGAGTCCGGGCGCGTCCGGCGGCGAGTACGGCCACCCGTGCCCGACGAACTGGTTGATGCCGAGCAGGAAATGCTCGTGCGCCTCGCCCTTGAGGTCCAGCGGCGTGGCCCGGAAGGAGGGGGAGTGCACCCAGGTCCAGATCTCCGACGAGATCACCGGCCGGCCGTAGAGGTGCCCGGCGGACGACGCCCACCGGGTCTGGGTCAGCTCGGTCCAGCCCCAGCCCTCGCCCTCGATCAGGTCCGCGTGCCGGTTGCTGCTCACGGTGACCGGCGGCACCCCGTACCCCTGCAGCCGGAACGGCACCCCGTGCCCGGCGGCCCACTCCCGGCAGACGGCGATGAAGTTGTCCTCGGCCAGCTCGGTCAACGTCCGGTAGAAGTCGGTACGGAACTCGGCCGACCCCGCCTCCTCCACGGTGAGCCGATGCAGCTGCGGCAGCGGGTCGTAGCCGCGGCGCCGGGCGAACTCGGCCGGCAGGTCCGGCGTCCAGTCCGCCGCGTACACCTCCAGGCTGTCGCAGAACACCGAACCGAGCAGCTCCGCCGGCACCGCGGCCAGCAGCCGATCTCCCAACTCGGCCAGGTGTTTCCGGGTCGCCGCCGCCGAATAATGATCAAGGACCGGTCCTTCGGCGCCGGCCGCCGCCCGCTTCACGTTCTGCCCGGTCGGCCGGGACCAGGCGAGCAGCACCGTGCGCGGACCGCGGCCCGCACCGATCGTGATCATGGAGTCCGTGATCGGCAGCGGGGCCCAGCCCGACGGCGCGTCCCGCGGAGAGCCGTCGGCCAGGAACGCGGCCACCAGTTCGTCGCCCGGCCACGGCGCGACGACCGGAGCCTGGAGGGCGGCGGCGGTCAGCTCCCGCGTCTCCCAGTGCAGCCGCCGGGCGGCGTGCTCGGGCCCGATGTGCGGGCCGCCGTACGACCAACCGCTGCCGATCGTCAGGTCGAACCGCAGTCCGAGCGACCGGGCGAACTCGGCGGCGTGTCGCAGCCGGTCGCCGAATGTGTCGGACAGGAACGGGTGCCGGACCTGCCGCAGCGGATAGACGAACGCCACCTCGGCGCCACCGAAGCCGGCGTCGGCCATCGCCGTGAGCTCACGCTCGACCTCGGCGTCCTCGACGTCGGGCCCGAACCACCACCACCGCATCATCGGCCGGGCCGCTGGATCCGGCTCCGCGAACCCGGCCCGCGCCTCGGCGACGGTCACCTGAGCCGTGCCATCTCCCGTGCCCTGAGCCGTGCCCTGAGCCTGTCGAAGGGCATCGGTCCGAATCGCGGCATCGTCGCTCGGCATGTCACTCGCTTCCTCGAGGCGGGTTCGACCGCGCTCCGGGATGGGGATGAAACGATTTTACGGAGCCGGTGACGGCCGCGCTACGCCGGGTCCGGGTGTCCGAGTGGCAGCCGTACGCGAGCGGTTCCTAGACTGTCCGGGCATTCACGACCCCATTCGCAGAATCCGAGGGAGCCCTTCATGCCCGGGCCGACACAGACCGAGGCCGCCAACGCTCTGGACGCCGAACAGCTCGACGCCCTGGTGACGGCGGCGATCGAGGCGTTCGCCGCCGCCGACAGCGTGGCCGCGTTGAAGCAGGCCCGGCTGGCACACACCGGCGACCGGTCGCCGCTGGCCCTGGCCAACCGGCAGATCGGCGGCCTGCCGCCCGAGCAGCGCAAGGAGGCCGGCTCGCGGGTCGGCCAGGCCCGGAACCGGGTCAAGCAGGCGCTCGAGGCGAGGGACGCCGAGATCAGCGCGGCCGAACTGGATCGCCGGCTGGTCGAGGAGCGGGTCGACGTCACGCTGCCGACCGAGCTCGGGCCGCTCGGTGCGGTCCACCCGGTGACGGCGCTGATGGAGAAGATGAGCGACGTCTTCCTGGCGATGGGCTGGGAGATCGCCGAAGGCCCCGAGCTCGAGGCCGAGTGGCTCAACTTCGATGCGCTCAACTTCATCCCGGACCACCCGGCCCGGACGATGCAGGACACCCTGTTCATCGCGCCGCCGGAACACAACCTGCTGCTGCGGACGCACACCTCGCCGGTGCAGGTGCGCAGCCTGCTGGACCGCGAGCTGCCGGTCTATGTCGTCTGTCCGGGCAAGGTCTACCGGGCCGATGAGTACGACGCGACCCACCTGCCGGTGTTCCACCAGATCGAGGGGCTCGCGGTCGACCGGGGCATCTCGTTCGGCCACCTGAAGGGGACCCTGGAGCATTTCGCCCGGGCCATGTTCGGCGACGACACGAAGTTCCGCTGGCGGCCGTCGTACTTCCCGTTCACCGAGCCGTCGGCCGAGGTCGACCTGCTCTGCTTCGTCTGCAAGGGCTCCTCGGTCGGCGATCCCGAGCATCCGTGCCGGACCTGCCGCAGCGAGGGCTGGATCGAATGGGGCGGCTGCGGCGTGGTCAACCCGCGGGTGCTGGAGGCCGGTGGCGTCGACTCGTCCGAGTACTCGGGCTTCGCGTTCGGCATGGGCATCGACCGGACGCTGATGTTCCGCAACGGCGCGGAGGACATGCGGGACATGATCGAGGGCGACGTGCGGTTCAGCCGTTCGCTGGTGGGAGGAGCACGATGAGGGCACCGCTGTCCTGGCTGCGGGAGTACGCGCCGCTGCCGGAGGGCACCTCCGGCCGGGACGTGTCGGAGGCGTTGATCAAGATCGGCTTCGAGGTCGAGTCGGTCGACACCGCCGGCGGCGAGATCGACGGCCTGCTGGTGATCGGCCGGGTGCTCGAGTTCACCGAGGCCGAGCAGAAGAACGGCAAGATCATCCGCTGGTGCCGGGTCGACGTCGGCGAGCACAACAACGGCTCCTACGCCAAGGATTCCGGCGGCGACGACACCTCCTCGCGCGGGATCATCTGCGGCGCCCGGAACTTCGCGGTCGATGATCTTGTCGTCGTCGCACTGCCCGGCACCACGCTGCCCGGCGGCTTCCAGATCGCGGCCCGGAAGACATACGGGCACATCTCCGACGGCATGATCTGCTCCGCCCAGGAACTCGAGCTCGGCGATGATCATGACGGGATCATGGTGCTCGCCGGCGACGACCTCCAGGTCGGCGCCGATGCCCGGCCGGTGCTCGGGCTCGGCGAGGAGGTGCTGGACATCGCCGTGACGCCGGACCGCGGCTACGCCTGGTCGGTCCGCGGCCTGGCCCGGGAGGCGGCGCACGCGTTCGACGTGCCGTTCACCGATCCGGTGGACCGCGCCGTGCCGGCCACGGTCGGCGACGGCCACCCGGTCCGGCTGGAGAGCGACGGCTGCCCGCTGTTCGTCGCGGTGACGGTGACCGGGGTCGATCCGGGAGCGCCGAGCCCGCGCTGGCTGACCTCGCGGCTGCAGCAGGCCGGGATGCGGCCGATCTCGCTCGCGGTCGACGTGACCAACTACGTGATGCTGGAGACCGGCCAGCCGTTGCACGCCTACGACGGCGCCAAGCTGGCCGGCCCGATCGTCGTCCGCAAGGCAGCCGCGGGCGAGACGATCACCACCCTCGACGACGTCGAGCGGACGCTGGACACCGACGACCTGGTGATCACCGACGACTCCGGCCCGATCGGCATCGCCGGCGTGATGGGCGGCGAGACGACCGAGGTCGGTCCCGACACGGCGACCCTGGTGATCGAGGCGGCGCACTTCGAGGCCATCTCGATCGCCCGTACGTCGCGGCGGCACAAGCTGTCCTCCGAGGCGTCCCGGAGGTTCGAGCGCGGCGTCGACCCCGGCGCCACGTACGCCGCGGCGCACCGGGCGGCGGCCCTGCTGGTCGAGTACGGCGGCGGCCAGGTCGCCGCGGCCGAGACGGTCGCCGGCGCCGTGCCGGAGGTGCCGACGCTGCGGCTGGGCGTGGACCTGCCCGGCAAGATCATGGGCGCCGAGCTCGGCCCGGACACGGTGACCGACAACCTGCGCCGGGTCGGCGTGACGGTGGCCGCCGACGATCATGAGCTGGCCGTGACCCCGCCGACCTGGCGGCCCGACCTGCGGGATCCGTACGACTTCGTCGAGGAGGTCGGCCGGCTGTACGGCTACGACCGGATCACCCCGGTGCTGCCGCCGGCGCCGAGCGGCCGCGGTCTGACCCGGTCGCAGCGGTCGCGCCGGTTGATCAACGCCGCGCTGGCCCAGGCCGGCTATGTCGAGGTGCTGTCGTTCCCGTTCCTCGGCACCGGTGATCTCGACCTGCTGGCGATCGGGGCCGACGACGAGCGGCGCCGCACCATGGAGATCGCCAACCCGCTGTCGGAGACCCAGCCGCTGCTCCGGACCACGGTGCTGCCCGGCCTGATCGCGGCCGCGCACCGCAACACCAGCCGCGGTCTCGATGATCTTGCCCTGTACGAGCTCGGCTCCGTCTTCTTCGCGCCGGAGCAGCCGGTCCCGGCACCCCGGCCCGGCGTCGAGCAGCGCCCCTCCGCGGCGGACCTGGCCGCGATGGACGCCGCGATCGGTCACCAGCCGCGGCACGCCGCCGTCCTGCTGACCGGGGACTGGCAGCCGCCTGGCTGGAGCGGTCCGGCGGTTCCGGCCGACTGGCGGCACGCGATCGCGTTCGCCGAGACGGCCGCCCGGGCGGTCGGGGCCACGATCGAGGTGAAGGCCGCCGAGCGGGCGCCCTGGCATCCGGGCCGGTGCGCCGCGCTGAGCGTCGCCGGCCGGGTGATCGGCTACGCGGGCGAACTCCACCCGCGGGTGATCGAGGCCGCCGGCCTGCCCGAGCGCGCCTGCGCCGCCGAGTTCGACTGCGACGCCCTGATCGAGCTGGCACCGGAGCTCGGGACGGTGGCGGCGATCTCGTCGCACCCGGTGGCCAAGGAGGACGTCGCCCTGATCGTCGACGAGGCCGTACCCTCGGCCGAGGTCGAGGCGGCCCTGGTCGCCGGTGCCGGAGACCTGCTCGAATCGGTCCGGCTGTTCGACAGCTACACCGGTCCGCAGATCGGCGAGGGCAAGAAGTCGCTCGCGTACGCCCTCCGTTTCCGCGCCCCCGACCGAACGCTGACCGACGCCGAGTCCGCCGAGGCCCGCGACGCCGCCGTGGCCTCCGCAGCCGAGTCCCTCGGCGCCCTCCAGCGCACCCTCTGATCCCGACCCGAGAACCCGACCCAGAAGAACCGCCGACCGGTCACAAAAGCAGCTGTTCTGACGGCGTGTCGCTGCAGAACTGACCGGTCGGCGAGGGCCGGGAAAGTTGGCCTGTGGATAACCGGGCCGGGGCGTGCGGAGGCTCGCAGAATCTCGGCATGGCAACTCTCGATCCGACGCCGGCGACCGCGGACTCGCGGTTGCCGACGCACCGTCCGTTCACGCTGCAGCAGGCCGCGGCGGCCGGAGTGAGCCGGAGCATCATCGCCCGGCTGCGCAAGCAGGGCCTGATCCGCGCCGTGCTCCGCTCCGTCTATGTCGACGCCTCTACTCCCGACAGCACGGAGCTGCGCACCGCGGCGGTCGCCCTCGCTGTCCATCCGGACTGTGTGATCACCGACCTCTCGGCGGCTTGGCTGCACGGGGCGCGGGTCCAACCGTCGGGTGACGATCTGCCGCGTGTTTCGGTGTTCCAGGTGCCCGACAAGACGCGGGTACGGACAGCCGCCACGACCGGCGGGCTGCGCACCCTCGAAGCCCGCGACGTCGAGACGATCAATGGGCTCCGGGTCACCACGCCGCTGCGCACGGCGCTGGATCTCGGCCGCCTCCTGAAACGCAGCCATGCCCTGGCCGCGTTGGACGGGCTGCTCCGCCTCGGTCGGTTCACCCGTGCCGATCTGCGGGCCGAGTTGCCGCGGTTCAAGGGCTACCGCGGCATCGTCCAACTGCGTTACCTGGTGCCGTTGTGCGACCCGCGCGCCGAGTCGCCGCAGGAGTCGATCCTCAGGCTGCGCTGGCTCGACGCCCGGCTGCCGACGCCGCAGCCGCAGTACGTGGTCCGCGACGACCGTGGCTTCCCGGTCTATCGGCTCGACCTGGCCGACCCCGCCGCGAGGTACGCCGCGGAGTACGACGGCCAGGACCACCACTTCACGGCCACCCAGCGCAAGTACGACGAGCGCCGCCGGGACTGGCTGCGCCGCCGGGGCTGGACGATCGTCGTGTTCGACCGGGCCTCGCTCGCGGCCCCGAACGCCGGCTTGGTGCTGCGGCGGACCCATGACCAGGCGGCACAGCGCCTCCGCATCGCGGCCTGAGCCTCTGATCGAGTGGTAAGAGTATTCCGCCTGTGGCATGATTATTCCTATGACGGTGAGTGTGGCGGTGGCGGGAGCTACCGGGTACGCGGGCGGGGAGTTGCTCCGGCTGCTGCTCGGTCACCCGCAGGTCGAGATCGGAGCGGTGACGGCCGGCGGGAACGCCGGGTCGCGACTGGGGGACCACCAGCCCCACCTGGTGCCGCTCGCGGATCGAACGGTCGGCAGCACCGACGCCGAGACCCTCGCAGGGCACGACGTCGTCTTCCTCGCACTGCCGCACGGCACGTCCGCGCCGATCGCGGAGCAGCTCGGTCCCGACAGGTTGGTGGTCGACTGTGGCGCCGACTTCCGGCTCACCGATCCGGAGGACTGGCGTCGGTTCTACGGCAGCGAACACGCCGGCAGCTGGCCGTACGGGCTGCCCGAACTGCCCGGGCAGCGGGACAAGTTGGCCGGGGCGAAGCGGATCGCGGTGCCTGGCTGCTATCCGACGACCGGCACCCTCGCCCTGCTGCCGGCCATCGCGACCGGACTGATCACCGCGCAGGACGTCGTGATCGTCGCCGCCAGCGGACCGTCCGGCGCCGGCCGGTCGCTGAAGCCGCACCTGCTCGGCTCGGAGCTGATCGGCTCCGCGAGCGCGTACGGGGTCGGCGGTGTGCACCGGCACACCCCGGAGCTGCTGCAGAACTTCACCGCCTGTGGCGCAACCGGCCCGACGGTCTCGTTCACCCCGGTCCTGGTCCCGATGTCGCGCGGCATCCTGGCCACCTGCACCGCGCCGCTCGCCGATCCGGCGACGACCGCGGCGCAGGCGTACGCGAGCTACGCGGAGGCCTACGCGGACGAGCCGTTCGTCCACCTGCTGCCGGAGGGCCAGTGGCCGCAGACCCAGGCCGTGCTCGGCAGCAACGCCGCGCACGTCCAGGTCACGGTCGACCAGGCCGCCGGCCGGCTGGTCGCGGTCGCCGCGATCGACAACCTGACCAAGGGCACCGCCGGTGGCGCGGTCCAGTCGATGAACCTCGCCCTCGGCCTCGCCGAGACGACGGGTCTGAGCACCGTAGGAGTCGCACCGTGAGCGTCACCCACCCCAAGGGCTTCACGGCCGCGGGCACCGCGGCCGGACTCAAGGCCTCCGGCAAGGCCGACCTCGCGCTGGTGATCAACAACGGCCCCGAGTACGCGGCCGCCGGCGTCTTCACCAGCAACCGCGTCAAGGCCGCTCCGGTGATCTGGTCCCAGCAGGTGATCAAGGACGGCGCGATCAAGGCCGTGATCCTGAACTCCGGCGGCGCCAACGCCTGCACCGGGCCGGAGGGCTTCGGCAACACCCACCGGACCGCCGAGCGGACCGCCGATGCACTCGGCATCGGCGCGATCGACGTCGCCGTCTGCTCGACCGGCCTGATCGGCGTCCAGCTCGACGTCGCCAAGATCATCGACGCCCTGCCCACGCTCGTCGAGGAGGCCTCGGCCGAGGGCGGTCCGGCAGCCGCCGAGGCGATCATGACCACGGACACGGTGTCCAAGCAGGCCCTCCACCAGGGCGGCGGTTGGAGCATCGGCGGCATGGCCAAGGGGGCCGGCATGCTCGCCCCCGGTCTGGCCACGATGCTCGTCGTGATCACCACCGATGCGAGCGTCCCGGCCGACCGGCTCCATGATCAACTGGCCGAGGCCTGCCGGGTCACCTTCGACCGGGCCGACAGCGACGGCTGCATGTCCACCAACGACACCGTGTTCGTGCTGGCCAACGGCGCCTCCCGGATCATGCCCGACGCCGCCGAGTTCCAGGCCGCGCTGACCGAGGTCTGCGCCGACCTGGCCGGGCAGCTGATCGCCGACGCGGAGGGCGCCTCGCACGAGATCGAGATCGTCGTGGCCGGCGCCGCGACCGAGGCCGAGGCGGTGGAGGTCGGCCGGTCGGTGGCCCGGAACAACCTGTTCAAGTGCGCGATCTTCGGCGCCGATCCGAACTGGGGCCGGGTGCTCGCCGCGATCGGCACCACTTCCGCCACCTTCGAGCCGGACCAGCTCGACGTCTCGTTCAACGGCGTCCAGGTCTGCCGGGCCGGCGGCATCGGTGAACCCCGCGAACTGGTCGACCTGTCCGACCGCAAGGTCCGGGTCGAGATCGACCTGCACGCCGGCGCGGAGACGGCGACGATCCTCACCAACGACCTGACGTACGACTACGTCAAGGAGAACGCGGAGTACTCGTCATGACGGACACCACGAAGGACGAGCACCGGCTGACCTTGATCGAGAAGGCGTCGATCCTGACCGAGGCGCTGCCCTGGCTGGAGACGTACGCCGGCAAGACGGTTGTGATCAAGTACGGCGGCAACGCCATGATCGACGAGGACCTGAAGCGCGCCTTCGCCTCGGACATCGTGTTCATGAAGCGGTGCGGCGTGCACCCCGTCGTCGTGCACGGCGGCGGCCCGCAGATCTCCACCATGCTGAAGCGACTCGGCATCCCGAGCGAGTTCAAGAACGGCCTGCGGGTGACCAGCCCGGAGGTGATGGAGGTCGTCCGGATGGTCCTGGTCGGCCAGGTCGGCCGGGACCTGGTCGGTCTGATCAACCAGCAGAGCACGCTCGCGGTCGGCATGTCGGGCGAGGACGGCGGCCTGTTCACCGCCGAACGCAAGTCGCTCACGGTGGACGGCGAGGAGGTCGATCTCGGCCTGGTCGGCGACGTGACGGCCGTCCATACGGAGGCGATCGAGGGCCTGATCGGCGCCGGTCGGATCCCGGTGGTGGCCAGCATCGCCCCGGACGTCAACGGCGTGGTGCACAACGTCAACGCCGACACGGCCGCGGCGGCGCTCGCGGTCGCGCTCCAGGCCGAACGGCTCGTCGTCCTGACCGACGTGGAAGGGCTCTACGCCGACTGGCCGAACAGCACCGAGGTCGTCACCAACATCTCCGCCTCCCAGTTGCGAGAGTTGATGCCGACGCTGGAGTCCGGGATGGTGCCGAAGATGGAGGCCTGCTTGCGCGCCGTCGAGGGCGGGCTGACCCGCGCCACGGTCACCGACGGCCGGGTCCCGCACTCGCTGCTGCTGGAGATCTTCACCAACGAGGGGATCGGCACCATGATCATCCAGGACGGCCTGGTCCGCCTGGGCAGCCGCGTCTTCCCGGCCGGCCAGCCGATCCCGGACCACGAACTGCAGAACGGCGAATTCATGATCAGCAAGGATCACCAGTGAGCACCATCGACACCCAGGGACTCTCGCGGGTCAGCGGGAACGGGCGGACGAGTGCCGACGTGCTGGAGAGCTACACCGCGACCCTGATGCCGACGTTCGGTACGCCGAAGCGGGTGTTCGTCCGTGGCGAAGGCTGCTACGTCTGGGACGTGGAGGGGCGCAAGCACCTCGACCTGCTGTCCGGACTGGCGGTCAACGCGCTCGGCCACGCCCATCCGACCGTGCTGGCCGCGATCACCAGCCAACTGTCCACGCTCGGCCACGTGTCGAACTTCTTCGCCACGCCGGCCCAGGTCGCGCTGGCCGAGCGGCTGACCGCGCTGATCCCCGGTGAGGTCGAGACCAGGGTCTTCTTCTCCAATTCCGGTACGGAAGCGAACGAGGCCGCCTTCAAGATCACCCGGCGGACCGGCCGGACCAAGATCATCTCCACCGAGGGCGCGTTCCACGGAAGGTCCACCGGCGCGCTCGCGGTGACCCACAGCCCGAAGTACCGGGAGCCGTTCGAGCCGCTGCCCGGTGAGGTGATCTTCGTCCCGTACGGTGACGCGGACGCGCTCGCGGCGGCGATCGACGACACCGTGGCCGCCGTCGTCCTGGAGCCGATCCAGGGCGAGAACGGGGTCGTGGTGCCGCCGCCGGACTACCTGGCGAAGGCCCGCGAGCTCTGCGACGCGACCGGTGCGCTGCTCTGGATCGACGAGGTGCAGACCGGGATCGGCCGGACCGGCTCCTGGCTGGTGCACACCGACCAGGGGGTCCGGGCCGACATCGTCACCGTCGCCAAGGGCCTCGGCAACGGCTTCCCGATCGGGGCCTGCCTGGCCACCGGCGCCGCGGCGACCCTGCTCGGCCCGGGCAGCCACGGCTCCACCTTCGGCGGCAATCCGGTGGCGGCGATCGCCGGCCTCGCGGTGATGGCGGTGATCGAACGGGACGGCCTGCTGGCCAACGCGACCGCGATGGGGGAGCACCTCGCCACCGCTGTCAAGGGTCTTGATCATCCGCTGATCACCGGCACCCGGGGTCGCGGACTGCTGCAGGCGATCCTGCTCGCCGAGCCGGTCGCGCAGCAGGTCGCCGACGCCGCCCTCGAGGCCGGCTTCGTGATCAACGCGCCGCGGCCGGACGTGCTCCGGATCGCCCCGCCGTTGATCATCACCGCCGACCAACTCGACAGCTTCGTCGGTGCCCTGCCGGCGATCTTGGAGGCCGCCGCATGACCCGCCACTTCCTCGCCGACGACGACCTGACCCCGGACGACCAGGCCAAGGTCCTGGCACTGGCCGCGAAGCTCAAGGCCGACCCGTACGCCGAGCGGCCGCTGGCCGGACCGCAGAGCGTCGCCGTCCTGTTCGACAAGCCGACGCTGCGGACCCAGTCCTCGTTCAGCGCCGGCATCGCCGAGCTGGGCGGGAACCCGATGATCGTCGACGGCCGGCTGGCCGGGATCGGCACCCGCGAGTCCGTGCCGGACGTGGCCCGGGTGCTCGGCCGGCAGTGCTCGGCGATCGTCTGGCGGACCTTCGCCCAGGACGATCTGGCCCAGATGGCCGAGTACGCCGGCGTCCCGGTGGTCAACGCGCTGACCGACGACTACCACCCGTGCCAGATCCTGGCCGATCTGCAGACCGTGGCCGAGCACCGGGGCACACTGGCCGGGCAATCACTGACGTACCTGGGCGACGGCGCGAACAACATGGCGCACTCGTACGTCCTCGGCGGCGCCCTGGCCGGGATGAAGATCACCATCGCCTCCCCGGACGGCTTCCAGCCGCGCACCGACATCGTCGACCGGGCCCGCGGGATCGCCGCGACCACCGGCGGCGAAGTGATCATCACCGAGGACCCGGAGAGCGCGGCGGCCGACGCCGACGTGCTGGCCACCGACACCTGGGTCTCGATGGGGCAGGAGAACGACGGCCTGGACCGGCCGGCGATCTTCGCTCCGTACCGGTTGACCGGTGCGCTCCTCGCCAGGGCGGCCCAGGACGCCATCGTGCTGCACTGCCTGCCGGCCTACCGGGGCAAGGAGATCGACGCCGACGTGCTGGACGGCCCACAGTCGGTCGTCTGGGACCAGGCGGAGAACCGGCGGCACGCGCAGAAGGCCCTACTCACGTACCTGTTGGCCTCGAGATGATCACCGCACCCCCCAGCAAGGCGGCCCGGCAGGCCAAGATCATCGAGCTGCTCGGGCAGCATCCGGTGCGGTCCCAGACCGAGCTCGCCGAGCTGCTCGCGGGGGCGGGCGTGAACGTCACCCAGGGCACGCTGTCCAAGGACCTGGTGGAGATCGGTGCGCTCCGGGTCCGCGGCGAGGGCGGCCACCTGATCTATGCGGTGCCGTCGGACGGCGGCGACCGTACCCCGCAGACGGACTACGCGACGTTCGCGGTCCGGCTGGCCCGGCTCTGCAACGAGGTGCTGACCTCGGCCGAGGCGTCGGCCAACCTGGTCGTGTTGCGCACCCCGCCCGGTGCGGCGCAGTATTTCGCCTCGGCGATCGATCGCGTCGGCTGGTCGGCGATCCTCGGCACCATCGCGGGCGACGACACGGTGCTGATGATCACCCGCGACCCGAACGGCGGCGCCCCGATCGCCGAACAGTTTCTGATCATGGCCCGGACCGGCAAACCGGCGGGCCTCGACAACTCCGCGGCCGGCCGCGCGAACTCTGACGAAGGAGCATCCATCCCGTGAGCAAGGTCCTGACCTCCCTCCCGAAGGGCGAGCGCATCGGCATCGCCTTCTCCGGCGGCCTCGACACCTCGGTGGCGGTCGCCTGGATGCGCGACAAGGGCGGGATCCCGTGCACCTACACCGCCGACCTCGGCCAGTACGACGAGCAGGACATCTCCGGTGTGCCCGGCCGCGCGAAACAGTACGGCGCCGAGATCGCCCGCGTCGTCGACATCAAGCCGCAGCTGGTGCAGGAGGGGCTGGCGGCCCTGGCCTGCGGGGCGTTCCACATCCGGTCCGGCGGGCGGACGTACTTCAACACCACGCCGTTGGGCCGCGCCGTCACCGGAACCCTGCTGGTCCGGACCATGCAGTCCGACGACGTCAACATCTGGGGCGACGGCTCGACGTTCAAGGGCAACGACATCGAGCGGTTCTACCGGTACGGGCTGCTGGCCAACCCCGAACTGCGGATCTACAAGCCGTGGCTGGACGCGGAGTTCGTGCACGAGCTGGGCGGCCGGCAGGAGATGAGCCGCTGGCTGACGGCGCACGGGCTGCCTTACCGGGACGCGGCGGAGAAGGCGTACTCCACCGACGCCAACATCTGGGGCGCGACCCACGAGGCGAAGACGCTGGAGCACCTCGACGTGTCGCTGGAGACGATCGACCCGATCATGGGCGTGAAGTTCTGGGATCCGGCGGTCGCGATCGAGTCCGAGGACGTCGCGGTCACCTTCGAGTCCGGCTATCCGGTGGCGATCAACGGTGAGCGGTTCACGGATCCGGTCGCCCTGGTCCAGCAGGCCAACGCGATCGGCGGCCGGCACGGGCTGGGCATGTCGGACCAGATCGAGAACCGGATCATCGAGGCCAAGTCGCGCGGCATCTACGAGGCGCCCGGGATGGCGTTGCTGTTCATCGCCTACGAGCGGCTGGTCAACGCGATCCACAACGAGGACACCGTCGCCAACTACCACGCCGAGGGCCGCAAGGTCGGCCGGCTGCTCTACGAGGGCCGCTGGCTGGACCCGCAGTCGCTGATGATCCGGGAGTCGATCCAGCGCTGGATCGCCTCGCTGGTGACCGGCACCGTCACGCTCCGGCTGCGGCGGGGCGACGACTACACGATCCTCGACACCGACGGCCCGGGCTTCTCGTACCACCCGGACCGGCTGTCGATGGAGCGGGTCGAGAACGCCGCCTTCGGCCCGACCGACCGGATCGGCCAGCTCACCATGCGCAACCTCGACATCGCCGACTCCCGGGCCAAGCTGGAGGCCTACGCCGGCCAGCCGCTGGAGCAGGGCACCGTGCTGGTCGAGCACGGCACGCTCTTCGGCGAGCTGCCGGAGGGCGGGTTCGACCGGATCGCGACCGCCGAGGAGACCGCCGGTCGCGATCTGGAGAGCTCGCTGGACGAGGCCGCCCTGGAAGCCGGTACGGACTGATGACCGCACCCGCGACCCCTTCGGGCCAGCTCTGGGGCGGCCGGTTCGCCGGCGGCGCCGCCGAGGCCATGTTCGCGCTGAGCCAGTCGACCCAGTTCGACTGGCGGCTGGCCCGGTACGACCTCGCCGGTTCCCGGGCCCACGCCTCGGCGCTGCTCGCGGCCGGCCTGCTGACCGAGGACGAGCACGCCGGCCTGGTCGACGCGCTGAACCGGCTCGACCAGCAGGTCGGCGCCGGTGAGTTCCGGCCGGCGCCGACCGACGAGGACGTGCATGGCGCTTTGGAGCGGGGGCTGATCGAGCTCGCCGGGCCCGAGCTGGGCGGACGGCTCCGGGCCGGCCGGTCCCGGAACGACCAGATCGCGACGCTGCTGCGGCTCTACCTGCGCGACGCGATGCGCGAGGTCGCCGTCGGGATCCAGCAGGTGGTCGGCGCGCTGCACGAACAGGCCAGGACCCACCTGGGCGCGATCATGCCCGGCCGGACCCACCTGCAGTCGGCCCAACCGGTGCTGCTCTCGCACCATCTGCTGGCGCACGCCTGGCCGCTGCTCCGGGACGCCGAACGGATCCGTGATCTTGATCGACGGCTGGACGTCAGCCCGTACGGATCGGCGGCGCTGGCCGGCACCTCGCTCGGCCTCGACCCGGAGGCGGTGGCCCGCGACCTCGGCTTCGGCTCGTCGGTGCCGAACTCCATCGACGGCACTGCCGCCCGTGATCTTGCGGCCGAGGCGGCCTTCGTCTGTGCCCAGCTCGGGGTCGACCTGTCCCGACTGAGCGAGGACGTGATCATCTGGTGCACCCATGAGTTCGGCTTCGCGATCCTCGACGACGCCTGGTCGACCGGCTCGTCGATCATGCCGCAGAAGAAGAACCCGGACGTCGCGGAACTGGCCCGGGGCAAGGCCGGCCGGCTGATCGGCAACCTGTCCGGCCTGCTGGCCACACTGAAGGGCCTGCCGCTGGCGTACAACCGGGATCTGCAGGAGGACAAGGAGCCGATCTTCGACTCGATCGACCAGTTGTTGATCTTGCTGCCGGCGGTGGCCGGGATGGTCGGCACGCTGCGCTTCGACACCGAGCGGATGGCGGCCCTGGCGCCGAGGGGTTTCTCGCTGGCGACCGACGTGGCCGACTGGCTGGTCCGGCAGCGGGTGCCGTTCGCCGAGGCGCACGAGATCTCCGGCGCGGCCGTGCGGTATTGCGAGCAGCGGGGGATCGAACTGTCCGACCTGACCCCGGACCAGCTGACCGAGATCTCGCCCCGGCTGACCCCTGAGGTGCTGACCGTGCTCACCGTCGAAGGCTCGGTGAACAGCCGGAACGGCCGCGGCGGCACCGCGACCGAGCAGGTGCGGCGGCAGCTGACCGAGCTGCTGGACTCCTTCGACGCGATCACCCGGTTCGTCGGCTGAGCCGGTCGGCCGCTACCGGTTGACGGCCCGGCGCGGCGGTGAGACTTTGCGAGCATGGACACCGTCGAGTTCACGCCGACATCGGAGCAGCTCGCCTGGACGTTCGGGGGCGTCGAGCCGATCCTGAAGGTCAAGCCGGGGACGTTGATGCGGCTGTGGTGCGAGGACGCCTACTCCGGCCGGCTCCGGTCGGCGGCCGACCTGCCCAGCCAGTGCATCGACATCAACCGGGTGAATCCGCAGACCGGTCCGTTCTACGTCGAGGGTGCGGAGCCCGGAGACACGCTGGCGCTGCATTTCGTCGACCTGCAGCCCGCCCGCGACTGGGGCGTTTCGACGACGATCCCGTTCTTCGGCGGCCTGACCGGCACGGATCGTACGGCGCTGTTGCAGGACGCGCTGCCGGAGATCACCTGGATCTACCAGTACGACAGCGCCCGGCAGACCGTGACCTTCGAGGCGGCCCGGAGCGACTTCCGGGTCGATTGGCCGGCCGAGCCGATGCTCGGCACCGTCGGCGTCGCGCCGCCCGCCCGGGAGGTGCGCAGTTCGCTGGTCCCGGAACGCTTCGGCGGCAACATGGACACCCCGGAGCTGAAGGCCGGCGCCACCTGCTACCTCGGCGTGAACGTCCCGGGCGCCCTGTTCTCGATCGGCGACGGGCACTACCGCCAGGGTGAGGGCGAGGCCTGCGGCACCGCGGTCGAGGGTGCGATGAACGTGACCCTGATCGTCGAGTTGATCAAGGGCGGCGCACCGCTCTGGCCGCGGATCGAGCAGGACGACTGGCTGATCGTCGTCGGCTCAAGTCGCCCGCTGGAGGACGCCTGGCGGATCGCCCAGGTCGAGATGATCACCTGGCTCGGTGAGCTGTACGGGCTGGACCGGATGGACGGCTACCAGGTCGTGTCGCAGCTGGCGAAGGCGCCGATCGCCAACGTGGTCGACGCGAACTACAGCTCGGCGTTGAAGCTGGCCAAGTCGTTGCTGCCGCCGACGAGTCCGTACGGCGGCATGCACCGACATCTGCGGAACTCGTAACACCCACGCACTCGCCGCCGCGGACGGATACTGGGAGCGACGAGGGGCGGCGAGATGATCATGGGCCGGAGTTTCGTGATGACCGGTGTCGGCGCCGCAGTGCTGCTGACGGTATTGGCGGCGGGTGGCTGCGCCGAACAGGGTGGCGAGCCGAGCCCGGCTGCGACGCCGTACCACGGCCCGCTGCGGGTCGAGCAGACGGTGCCGCCCGACCAGGGCGACCCGGACCAGGGCGGTGCCGCGGCACTGGCGTTGCAGTGCCGCGGTGAGCCGGTCGGCCGCAACCGCTTCACCCCCGAGCACGCCGGCGAGGTCTTTCCGACTCCCGAGGCCGCCCTTCGCGACGCCCTGCGCAGCGGAGCCTTCAAGGGTGAGCCCTCGGAGTACCGGAGGGCGGCCGAGTCCGGCGACCGAGTCCTGTACCGCTACGAACCGGCCGGCGTGGCGAAGCACGCGCTGGTGACGCACTTCGGTGACGCGCTCGGCGGCGACACCGGCTGGTACGTCGAGTCGGACGCCCGGTGCGACCCGGCGGAGTTCCCGGACGCGATCACCCGGCCGACCGGCATGCAGATCTGGACCGACGCGAAGGGCGAACGCGTCCTGACCACGGAGCTCTATTCGGTCCGCGGCCCCCAGCACTGTGGCTGGGAGGGGATGACGTTCCTCCACCGCGACCAGGACGGGTCCCGCGACGTGGTCTATGTGGCCGGCACGATCCCGGAGTTGGCCGAATACTTCGCTGAGCCCTTCCGGGCGGACCTGCCGCTACCCGCCGACGCGATCGACTCGGGATTCCGCCTCGGCGGTGATCGATTGTGGTTCTCGCCGGACGGGCTGCGTGCGTATGTCGGGAGCCCCGAGCACGTGGCGCTGTGGCCGAGAACCGTTAAGCTCCTGGCCTGCTTGTGAGACTCCGGAACCTCTTACGGATGTCATCTCTGCGTGACACCCTGAGGAAATGGACCACGGCTACGACTTCGACCTCGCGGTGATCGGCTCCGGCCCGGGCGGTCAGAAAGCGGCGATCATGGCCGCCAAGCTGGGCCATCGGGTCTGCGTGATCGACCGGCTGCACATGGTCGGCGGTGTCTGCGTCAACACCGGCACCATCCCGTCGAAGACCCTGCGCGAGGCGGTCGTCTACCTGACCGGCATGCAGATGCGGGACCTGTACGGGGCGAGCTACCGGGTCAAGAGTGACATCACCATCGGCGACCTGCTGGCCCGGCTGCAGCACGTGATCGGCCGGGAGACCGAGGTGGTCCGGGCCCAGCTGCTGCGCAACCACATCGAACTGATCGGCGGCATGGCGGCCTTCACCGATCCGCACACCCTGTCGATCGAGGTCGACGGCGGGACGCAGCACCGGACCGTGACCGCGGCCAAGATCGTCATCGCGACCGGGACCACGCCGGCCCGGCCGCCGCACATCGAGTTCGACGGCACCCGGATCCTCGACTCCGACCAGATCCTCACCCTGGACCACGTACCGGACTCCCTGGTGGTGGTCGGCGCCGGCGTGATCGGTGTCGAGTACGCGTCGATCTTCGCCGCCCTCGGCACCCGGGTCACGCTGGTCGAGAAGCGGCCGCGGATGCTCGAGTTCTGCGACCCGGAGCTGATCGAGTCGCTCAAGTTCCACCTGCGCGACCAGGGCATGTCGTTCCGGTTCGGCGAGGAGGTGGCGTCGGTGGCCAGTTCCGGCCACGGCACCATCACCACGCTCGCGTCGGGCAAGAAGATCGCCGCCGAGGTGGTCATGTACTCGGCCGGCCGGCAGGGCGCGACGGCCCGGCTCGACCTGCCGAAGGCCGGTCTGACGGCCGACGACCGTGGCCGACTCGTGGTCGACGAGGACTACCGGACCGCGGTCGAGCACGTGTACGCCGTCGGCGACGTGATCGGCTTCCCGGCGCTGGCCGCGACGTCGATGGACCAGGGCCGGCTGGCCGCCTCGCACGCGTTCGGCGAACCGGCGCACGAACTGCGCGACCTGCAGCCGATCGGCATCTACACGATTCCGGAGCTGTCCTACTGCGGCCGGACCGAGGAGGACCTGACCTCGGAGGCGGTGCCGTTCGAGGTCGGCATCTCCCGCTACCGTGAGCTGGCCCGCGGCCAGATCGTCGGCGACCCGTACGGAATGCTCAAGCTGATCGTGCACAGCGAGACCCGGCACATCCTCGGGGTGCACGTCTTCGGCACTTCGGCCACCGAGCTGGTGCACATCGGGCAGGCGATCATGGGCTGCGGCGGGACGGTCGACTATCTGGTGGACACGGTGCTGAATTACCCGACCCTGTCCGAGGCGTACAAGGTCGCGGCCCTCGACGTGACGAACAAGATGCGGGCCGTGGACCGGCTCACGAGCGCCATCGGCGTGGACTAGTTTTACCGGCGTGACTGACATCCTCGATGAGCTCAGCTGGCGCGGCCTGGTGGCCGAATCGACCGATCGCGACGCATTGCGCGAGCACCTCGCCGCCGGGCCTGTCACCTTCTATGTGGGGTTCGACCCGACCGCGCCGAGCCTGCACTTCGGCAACCTGGTCCAGCTGATCGTCGCCGGCCACCTGCAGCGGGCCGGCCATCGGCCGCTGATCCTGGTCGGCGGCTCGACCGGCCTGATCGGCGACCCGAAGGACTCCGGCGAACGGACGCTGAACTCCAAGGAGGTCGTCGCCGGCTGGGTGGAGAAGATCCGCAGCCAGGTGTCGAAGTTCGTCGAGTTCGAGGGACCCGCGGCCGCCACGGTGGTGAACAACCTGGACTGGACCGGTTCGGTGCCGGTGCTCGACTTCCTCCGCGACATCGGCAAGCACTTCCCGGTGAACCGCATGCTGGCCCGGGACGTCGTACGGAACCGGCTGGAGGCCGGGATCTCGTACACGGAGTTCTCCTACGTGCTGCTCCAGTCCTTCGACTACCTGGAACTGTTCCGGCGGCACGGCTGCACGCTGCAGTTCGGCGGCTCGGACCAGTGGGGCAACATCACCGCCGGCGTCGAACTGATCCGGCGGTCGACCGGCGACCGGGTGCACGCTCTCGCCACCCCGTTGCTGACGAAGGCGGACGGCACGAAGTTCGGCAAGACCGAATCGGGCACCGTCTGGCTCGATCCGCAGATGACCAGCCCGTACGCGTTCCACCAGTTCTTCCTGAACGCGGAGGACGCGAAGGTGATCGAGTACCTCAAGGTGTTCTCGCCGCGTTCGGCCGAGGAGATCGACGAGCTGGCGAAGGCGACCGAGGAACGTCCCCATGAGCGCCGGGCGCAACGGGCCCTGGCCGACGACGTGACCGACTTCGTCCACTCCCGCCGAGCGCGGGAAGCCGCCGAGGCCGCCGCCGCGGCGCTGTTCGGCCGGGCCTCCCTGGCCGACCTGGACGAGGAGACACTGACCGGGGTGATCGCCGAGGTCGGCGGGGGAGAGGTGACGTCGCCGGCTGGGGAGTTGCCGGGCGTCGTCGACGTCCTGGAGGCCAGCGGCGTGGTGGCGAGCAAGTCCGCCGCCCGGCGCACCATCGCCGAGGGCGGCGCCTACCTGAACAACGAGAAGGTCACCGACCCGGACGCAAAGGTCGCCGCTGCGGCACTGCTGCACGGGCAGTACGTGATCGCGCGGCGTGGCCGCAAGACGGTCGGCGCCGTTACCATCCGGCGGTGACCTCAGGCCACCCGGTTCGGGCGTGTCACGCTGTGAGGACTGCCACGGCCGCTCGATTTGACCCTGTCGGATGAAGCCTCGTAATCTTCTACATGTCGAGCCGGGGGGCGGAACGCGGAGGGAAACCGAAGCGAGCCACCGGCCGAACTCCTCCGAGATGAAGATCCGGTTGGTGCGCGCCCTTGATCGGGCCCACCGCGATGACCGGCTCGGGAGCCTCGAGGGAGCAGGGGTACGAGACAGCTTGACCCTCCGGAGTCGGGCGCGTAGAGTAGCCCAAGCCTCCAGAAGGGGGCACACCACCCACGATGATCGACCCGGATCATTGCGCTCTTCTTCAGGGCGGCAAGGTTTCGGGAACAGCAGTGTGGGTAAAGACAAATCAACAGTGGGGATCGGGACCGGTTTTGACACCGAATCACGGACCTCACTAAAGTAAGTCGAGTTGCCCCACACGGAAACGTGAGTGTCCGTGTGGTGTGCGCCCGAAGCTTGAGAACTCAACAGCGTGCTTAAAGTCAATGCCAAATATGCACAACAAACCCCGTGCTCGTGGTGTCG
>NZ_JCAMPJ010000007.1:0-252409 GCF_059617205.1 Microlunatus sp. YIM B11417 | reverse complement strand
CCCTTGACGTAGGTGGCGTGGTGTTTGTCGTGGTGGAGTTCCATGATCGTGCCGGAGATGTGGGGTTCCAGCGCGGCGTAGTCGTAGGGAAGATCAGGAAGCTCATAAGCAGGCACAGCGCATTCCTTTCGCAGGTTCAACGAACTCGACTTGACATCCTACGCTCGCCCTTTCGGGCCCGATCAAGGGCCAACGCGGCGCGGCGCGCGCAACCCGGTGCGACGCGGTGGCAGCCCGGTGCAGGACACTGGCTCCATGATCTCGGCCATGTCGCTGCGAGGGTTGCGCAAGAACTTCGGCCAGAAACGGGCCGTCGACGACCTCCAACTCGAGGTACGGCAGGGCTGCATGTTCGGCCTGGTCGGACCGAACGGGGCCGGCAAGACGACCACCCTGTCGATGGCGACCGGCCTGCTCCGCCCCGACGCGGGGACGGCCTCCGTGCTCGATCACGACGTGTGGTCCGATCCGGTCCGGGCCAAGGAGCTGATGGGCGTGTTGCCGGACGGGCTCCGGCTCTTCGACCGGCTCAGCGGCGGTGAACTGCTTCGCTACGTCGGGTTGATCCGCCGGGTCCCGCTGCCCGACATCGAGGCCCGCAGCGCCGAACTGCTCGCGGCGCTCGGACTGGCCGACGACCGCGACACGCTGGTGGTCGAGTATTCGGCCGGCATGACCAAGAAGATCGGCCTGGCCTGCGCGCTGATCCACGCGCCGCGACTGTTGATCTTGGACGAACCGTTCGAGGCGGTCGACCCGGTATCGGGCGAGACGATCCGCTCGATCCTGCGCGACTTCGTCCGCGGTGGCGGCACGGTGGTGCTGTCCAGCCACGTGATGGAGCTGGTGGAGAGCCTCTGCGACGAGCTGGCCGTCGTGGCTCAGGGCCGGGTGCTCGCGGCCGGGACACTTGACGACGTCCGGGCCGGATCGACGCTGCAGCAGCGCTTCCTCGAGCTGGTCGGGTTCCAGGCCGGCGCGGAGGGAGGGCTGGCATGGTTGCAATCGTCGTCCGACTCAAACTGACCCTGCTGAAGAACAGCCTGCGGCGCAGCATCTGGCGCACCGTCGGCATGATCATCGGCGGCGTGTACGGACTCGGCCTGGTGGCCGGGGCGATCTTCGGGATCGTCGCGCTCCGGCTCTGGGCGCCGGCCGACATCGCGGCCGACGTCCTGGTGCTCGCCTTCGCCCTGCTGACCGGCGGCTGGCTGTTCTTCTCGCTGCTCGTGTTCGGCGTCGACGAGACCGTCGACCCGGCCAAGTTCGCGCTGCTGCCGGTACGGGCCCGGGAACTGCAGCCCGGCCTGTTGATCGCCGGGCTGATCGGGATCCCCGGCGTCGCCACCACCCTGGTCGCGCTGGCCATGATCATCGGCTACACCCGTGACCCGGTGTCGACGGTCGCGGCGGTCCTCGTCGTACCGTTCGGCGTGGCCAGCTGCTTCCTGCTGGCCCGGACCGCGACCACCGTCTTCGCCCGGTTCCTGTCCTCGCGCCGGTTCCGCGATCTCGCCTTCGTGCTGCTGGCGGTCTTCGGGGCCGGCAGCGCCGTGCTCGGCAACCTGTCCGGCGGGCTCGCCGGCGCCGGCCTTGATCAACTCCGGGCGGTGCTCGGCGACAGCGCCGAGGTGGCCGGCTGGCTGCCGGTCGGCTGGCTCTGGTCGGTGCCGGCGGAGGTCGGTCGCGGCGGGTACGCGGTCGCGGCGATCAAGCTGCTGCTCGGCCTGGCCATGATCATCGGACTCTGGCTGGTCTGGCGGCACTTCCTGGCCAAGCGGCTGGTGGAGCCGATCGAGGGCGGCGGCGAGGCGCGCAAGGTGAAGCAGGGCCGGCTCGTGGAACGGCTCTACCCGGCGACCCCGTCGGGCGGGGTCGGTTTTCGTACCCTGATCTACTGGCGCCGCGACCCCCGTTACATCGCAGGGATCGCGGGCTTCCTGATCTTGCCGCTGGCCCTCATCGCCACCCAGATCGCGAACCCGAACGTGGCCAGCCGGCCGTTGATCGCGTTCGCGCCCGTGCTGCTCGGCCTGTTCGTCTCGGTCAGCGTGGCCCAGGATCTCTCCTACGACGGCTCGGCGATCTGGCTGCACATCGTCGGCGGCCTGTCCGGTGCCGATGATCGGGCCGGCCGGGTCTACTCGGGCCTCACCCTGCTCGGACCGCTGCTGCTCGCGGTCACCGTGGTCTCGCTGGCGATCAGCGGCCAATGGCATCTCACCACCCAGGTCCTGGCGCTGGTGGTCGGGTTGACGTTGATCGGCTTCGGGGTCGGGTCGTTCGTCGGTGCGCTCTGGCAGTGGCCGGCGCCGCCGCCCGGCAGCAGCCCGTTCCAGAAGGGCAACAGCGGCGGGTTGCCGGCGCTGCTGTCGTTCCTGGTCTCGTCCGGCCTGTCGATCGGGCTCGGGCTGCCGTTGATCGCGCTGGTGATCGGGTCGTTCTGGGTCGGCTGGCTCGCCGCGCTCGCGCTGGTCGTCGGGATCGTCGGCGGCCTCGTCGTGCTCCGGTACGGCATCCGGCTCGGCGGCCGTACCCTGGAACGCCGCTGGCCCGAGGTGATGGCCGCGGTCAGCGAGCGGGCCGGGTGACGGCGAACAGCCGGAACCCCTTCGCACTGGCCACCCGGTCGCACCGGTAACCCTGCTCGACCAGCCACCGCTGCAGCGAGTCGGCGCCGAGGTTCTTGCCGACCACCAGCCGGGCCACCCCGTCCGGCGCCAGCCGCGGCAGCCAGGTCGACAGCAGCGCGTGGACCGCCTCCTTGCCGATCCGGATCGGTGGATTGGACCACAACTCGTCGTACCGGACGGACGGGTCGGCCTGATCCGGTCGCAGGGTGGTGATCCGGTCGGCCACGCCGTGCTCGGCCGCGTTGTCCCGGCAGAGCCGCAGCGCCCGGTCGTTGCTGTCCACCGCGTCGATCCGCGCCTCCGGGAGGGCCAGGGCCAGCGTGATCGCGATCGGCCCCCAGCCGCAGCCGAGATCGAGCAGCCGCCGAGCTCCGGCCGGCGGCTCGAAGGTACGCAGCAGCAGCGCCGTCGCATGATCAAGACCGTCGGCCGAGAAGACGCCGTTCGCCGTGCTGAAGGACAGCTCCCGATCACCGATCCGAGCGGTGATCCGGCGCCGCTTCTCCGGCGTGGCCGGCTCCCGTTCGAAATAGTGATCTTGGGTCATGGCAGCGACCTCGTGCTGCGGGCCTCGGCGACGCGAGCGGCGAGTCGATCATCGGGCGGGTAGTGCACCTGCTCCAGCGTGAGCCCGTGGGCAGGCATCACCTGGACCGACGAATCCCGGACCGGGGTGTCCGCGATCCCTTGCAGCCAAGCGAGATCGCGGCGTCCGGTGCCCACCGCGACGACGGCACCGACCAGGGAACGGACCATCGAGTGGCAGAACGCGTCCGCGCGCACGGTCAACTCGATCAGGCCGCCGTCGTGGCGCCGGCCCGCGAAGTCGAGCAGGGTACGGATCGTCGTCGCGCCCTCGCGGCGGCGGCAGAAGGCGCCGAAGTCGCGCAGCCCGAGCAGCGTCGCGGCCGCGGTGTTGAGCCGGTCGAGGTCGATCGGTTCGCGGACGTGCGCGACGACGTCCCGGATCAGCGGGTCGGGCCGGATCGCTCCGTCGACGATCCGGTAGCTGTAGCGCCGCCAGTCTGCCGCGAACCGGGCGTCGAAGCCCGGCGGCGCCGGCCGTACCGTACGGACGACAAGATCATCGGGCAGCGCCCGGTTCAGCCGGCGGAGCAGCGTCGTACCGTCGCCGGCCACCTCGGCGGCAAGATCGACATGAACCACCTGGCCGCGTGCGTGCACGCCGGCGTCGGTCCGGCCGGCACAGACCACCCGGGCCGGCTCCGGCAGCCGCAGCACCGCCGCGATCCAGCGCTCCAGCTCGCCCTGCACGGTCCGCAGGCCGGGCTGGTCGGCCCAGCCGGCGAAGTTCGCGCCGTGGTAGGCGAGATCGAGCCGGAGCCGTACCGGAACGTCGTCCGTCATGATCAACGACGGCGATAGGAGAGGTCGAAGATGTGCCGCCCGGCGGCGATCCCGCGCTCCTCGAACCGGGTCATCGGCCGTTGCACCCAGCGCGGCGCCCAGCCCTCGCGGAACTCGTTGACGAACCGCGGATGATCATCGAGGACCTCGCGCATCTGCCCGGCGTAGTCCTCCCAGTCGGTGGCCAGCCGCCAGACCCCGTGCCGCTTCATCCGGCTCGCCACCAGATCGGCGAACGGCCGGCTGACCAACCGGCGCTTGTGATGCTTCTTCTTCGGCCACGGATCGGGGAAGAAGGTCCACAACCGGTCGATCGACTCGGGCGGCAGCAGGCGGCGCAGACCCTCCGCCGCATCCGTCTCGGCGACCCGCAGGTTCTCGATCCCGGCGTCGGCGATCTTGCCGAGGATCGAACCCACCGAGGGGGTGTACACCTCGAAGGCGATGACGTTCGCCTCCGGCCGGGCGGCCGCCATCGGGACCAGCGATTCGCCCATCCCGGGACCGATCTCGATGATCAGCGGCGCCTCGCGCCCGAAGATCCCGGTCAGGTCGAGCGGCTGCTCGGCCGCGGGGTTCTCCGGCACCGGCGGCGGGGGCACGTCGATCACCCAGCGCTCCCGGAACCGGTCCAGATTCCTCTGCTGGGCCACGGTGATCCGTCCGCCGCGGCGGACGAAGGACACGATCCCGCGGCGAACCGTCCCTGAGCGCTGGCCTACCATGATCACGCAATGTACCAACCGCCCAGTAGAGCGGCAGGGGAGGAGCTCCATGGCGCCGAAGGCCGTTTTCGCGATGAACCCGGGGCTGGAGCGGCGGTTCTTCGACGCCGACCGGCTGGGGCGGCTGACCGAACTGCTCGACCTTGACCCCGACCTGGTGATCCGCGACTGGCAGGACGCCCCGGCGGACGTGGAGCTGGCGATCACCGGCTGGGGCGCCCCGGTCCTGGACGCCGCCGCGCTGGAGCGGTTGCCGCGGCTGCGCGGTGTGATCCACGCGGCCGGCTCGGTCCGCTCGATGCTTCCGGACGCTGCCTGGCAGCGCGAGCTGCAGGTGTCCAGTGCCGCTCACGCCAACGCCGTGCCGGTCGCCGAGTTCACCCTCGCGGCGATCCTGTTCGCCGGCAAGGACGTGATCGGGATCTCGCGGGCGTACACGACCGACCAGGTGCGGACCGACCGCGGCCCGGAGATCGGCAACTACGGCAGGACCGTCGGAATCGTCGGCGCGTCGCTGGTCGGGGCCCGCGTGATCGAACTGCTGCAGCCGTTCGACCTGACCGTTCTGGTGTACGACCCGTACCTGACCGCCGAGCGCGCCGCCGAACTCGGCGCCACCAAGATCGACGACCTGGTCGAGCTGGCCCGGCGCAGCGACGTGTTCAGCCTGCATGCCCCGTCCATCCCGGCGACCGCCAACATGATCTCGGCCGAGGTGCTGGCCGCCCTGCCGGACGGCGCCACGCTGATCAACACCGCCCGGCCGTCGATCATCGAGACGGCGGCACTGGAGGCGGAACTGATCAAGGGCCGGCTGCGCGCCATGCTCGACGTCAGCGACCCGGAGCCCCTGCCGCCCGGCCATGTGCTGTACGGGCTGCCGAACGTCTTCCTGACGCCGCACCTGGCCGGCTCGGCCGGGAACGAGCTCGGCCGGATGGGAGCCGCCGCCGTGGATGAGGTGGAACGGTTCGTCGCTGGTTCGCCTTTGCAGCATGCGGTGACGGCGGCTGATCTGGCCCGCGTCGCCTGACCTCTGGCCTGTGCCCTGAGCCTGTCGAAGGGCCTTGGGGTGGGGGAGTGCTTGGTCTCGCGGCGCGGTTCGGGGGTCTGTGCGCGGACAACCATCCGCCCGCGGTGATCTGAGTTGTGCTGGCGCGGTCTGGACGTCGCGGACTTCCGCAGGCCGTCCGCGGCCGCGCCCAGACCCGGCGTCCTGCGGACAGGCGGCCCGCGGACGGCGGACACCGCACACTTCCTGCGGCGTCCGCAGGGCAACCGCGGTGCCCGCGCGGCAGCCGATCGTCAACGCCGCGGCCGCTCCGCCGACGGTTCGCGCGCTCTTGCGCGCCGCCGGCGTCGCTCGGTGACGTCCGGAGGCAGTCGTCTCGGCACCGCGAACGTGATTCCGGACCGCAGCCGCCGACCTGGCTGGGCGGCGACGGACCGGGATCCAGCGCACTTGCGCGAAACCTTGCCGGTTGACGGCGGTTCCGTCGAAATGCGCTCGATTTCGGTCACTCCAGGTGCGCGTGCCACCGAGGGTGCGTGGGGTGTAACCCTGCTCGGGGCGCTCCACGGGTCCGGGGTAAACCGCGTGCCTCGGGAGGGCGCTGCAACTAGGGTGCGGGGCATGGGACACGTTGAGTTGGCACGCGTGTCGTATCACCTTCCGGATGGGCGGGTGTTGCTCGACGAGATCTCGTTCCGGGTGGGGGACGGAGCCGTGGTCGCCCTGGTCGGGCCGAACGGGGCCGGCAAGACGACGCTGATGCGGATCATCTCCGGGGACCTTGCTCCGACGTCGGGGACTGTGACGCGGAGCGGCACGCTCGGGGTGATGCGGCAGTTCATCGGCAGCATCCGTGATGAGAGTACGGTGCGCGATCTGCTGTTCTCGCTGACTGGGGACCGGCTGCGGGCGGCGGTGGCCGAGGTGGACCGGCTCGAGCTGGCGTTGATGGACGACGACTCCGAGGCCGTACAGCTGCAATACGCGCAGGCGTTGGCCGACTACGGCGACGCGGGCGGTTACGAGGCCGAGGTGATGTTCGACGCCTGCTGCACGTCGGCGCTCGGGGTCCCGTACGACCGGGCCCGGTGGCGTGAGGTGCGGACGCTGTCCGGCGGCGAGCAGAAGCGGCTCGCCCTGGAGGCGCTGCTGCGTGGTTCCGACGACGTGCTGATGCTCGACGAGCCGGACAACTATCTCGACGTGCCGGGAAAGCGCTGGCTCGAAGATCAACTTCGGAACACCCAGAAGACGATCTTGCTGATCAGCCATGATCGGGAACTGCTGGCCCAGGCCGCGACGGCGATCGCCGCGGTCGAGCTCGGGGCGGCCGGAAACTCGCTCTGGGTCCATCCCGGCGGGTTCGGCACGTTCGCCGAGGCACGGCAGGCGAGATTCGACCGGCTCGAGGAGCTGCGGCGGCGCTGGGACGAAGATCACCAGAAGCTCAAGGACCTGGTCCAGCTGTACAAGATCAAAGCCGCGTACAACTCCGACATGGCGGCGCGTTACCAGGCGGCGAGGACACGACTGGCCAAGTTCGAGGAGGCCGGCCCGCCGGAGGCGATCCCGCTGGCCCAGCACGTCTCGATGCGGTTGCGTGGCGGCCGGACCGGCAAGCGTGCGGTGATCGTCGAGAACCTCGAGCTGACCGGACTGATGAAGCCGTTCGACGCCGAGATCTGGTACGGCGACCGGGTGGCCGTGCTCGGCTCGAACGGATCCGGCAAGTCGCACTTCCTGCGTCTGCTGGCCTTGGGCGGCAGCGATCCCGACGTCGAACACCGACCGGTGGCCTCGCTCGACATCGCCCCGGTCGAGCACACCGGCAAGGCCCGGCTCGGCGCGCGGGTGCGGCCCGGCTGGTTCGCCCAGACGCACCACCATCCCGAGTATCTCGGCCGGACGCTGCTCGAGATCCTGCACCGCGGCGACGATCATCGAGCCGGGATGGGCCAGGAGGAAGCGGCCCGGAAACTGGATCGCTACGAGCTGGCCCGATCGGCCGAGCAACGGTTCGAGACCCTGTCCGGCGGCCAGCAGGCCCGGTTCCAGATCCTGATCCTGGAACTGTCCGGGGCCACCCTGCTGCTGCTCGACGAGCCGACGGACAACCTCGACATCTCCTCGGCCGAGGCCCTGGAGCACGGCCTCGAGGTCTTCGACGGTACGGTGATCGCGGTCACCCATGATCGATGGTTCGCGCGGGCGTTCGACCGGTTCCTCATCTTCGGTGCCGACGGAAGCGTGTACGAGGCCGATCAGCCGGTCTGGGACGAAGGACGGGTCGCCCGAGCGCGGTGACGCGGGGAACGGAGATCCGATGCAACTCGACGACATCACCCGGCTGGCCTGGGAGGTCCGCCACTACGGCGCGGTCGGCAACGGGGTGGTCGACGACACCGAGGCCCTGCAACTGGCGATCGACCGGGCGAGTGCGGGCGGCGGCGGCAGGGTCCTGGTGCCGGCCGGAAGCTACCGCTGCCGGTCCGTCGACCTGCGTTCGAACGTCGAGCTGCACCTGGCGCCCGGAAGCCGGCTGATCGCCGACCCGGAACACACGGGCGACCTGGTCGTTCTGCGCGGGCAGCGGAACATCGCGATCACCGGGACCGGAACGATCGACGCCGGCGACGCGCCGGGTGCGGCCGTGGCGATCGCGGACTGCGACGAGATCGACCTGCGCGGGCCGAGGGTTGTCGGCGGCGCGGATGCCGGGACCGGGATCATGATCGCCGGAGCGCGCGGGGTGACGATCGAGGGATGCCGGATCAGGGTCGCCGGGACCGGGCTGGACCTGCGTGCCCATGATCAAGAGGGCGAGTCCCGCGACGTGATCATCGGCAACTGCCACGTCGGGCCGGCCACGGTCGCGGTCAGAGTCGGTGGCCGGCTGCGCCGCTGTGCGTTCAACGGCCTGGTGATCGGAGATTCCGCCGTCGGGCTCGAGTTCGGCGACGGCTCGGCCGACCAGGTGCGGTTCGCGGAATTGATCATCGGAGCTGACGTACCGCTGCTGTGGTCCGGAGCCGCCCCGAACGGGTCGGTCACCTTCGCCGGCCTGTCGATCGCGGGCCGGTGACCCTGTCGTGGAACCCACGAGTCCGACCGCGCCGCTGGCCTTCCAGCTCGAAGTGAGCTCGATGCTCCTCGATCATCACCTGACCGGCCTGACGGTCGAGGACCTGGACTGGGTGCCGGCCCCGACGCACTGGACGATGCACCGGTCGGGTTCGGGACCCTGGGAGCCCGACTGGGCCGACAGCGAGCCCGACCCGGTCCCGGTGCCCACGATCGCCTGGCTCAGCTGGCACCTGATCTGGTGGTGGTCCTGCACCCTCGCCGACGTCCACGGCTGGCCGGCCCCGGCCCGCTCCGGGACCGGTTGGCAGCCCGACCCCGACTGGATCCGGACCAAGCTCGCCGAGCTCCGTACCGCCTGGTCGACGGTGCTGATCGACCTGACCGATGCCGACCTGGCCCTGCCGAGCGCCTTCCCCTGGCCCGGCGACGCCGGCCGGACCCGCCTTGATCAACTCGCCTGGGTCACCGTCGAGCACACGAAGAACATCGCCGAACTGGGCCAACTGATGATGCTCCGCCGAGCCGGCGCCCGTTCCTGATCGCGCCTGGTTTCGTCAGACGTGCAGCTCGGGCAGGTAGGGCTCGATGCCGCAGTTGTCGATCACACCGCCACGCAGGACCTGCAGCGCTCGTTCGGAGACCACGAGTTGTGCCTTGCCCGTCAGGCCAAGATCATCCTGACCCGCGGTTCCGGTGACCCGGAGCCACAGGAAATGCGGGAACGGCTTGCCAGCATGCTCTTCCTGGGCATCGGGGGTGAACGTCACCTCGACCTCGTCCAGGTAGAAGCTGCCCAGGCCCGACCGGACCAGGATGTCGGCGAGCCGCTGCGTCACGATGAAGCAGGGGAAGTTCTCCAGCAGTTCGTCGCCGAGGTAGCCCCAGCCGAACTCGTAGTTGAGGTGCTGGACCACGGGCGGATGGACGGTCGCGTCCAGGATCGTACGCTTGCCGAACCCGCCCGCGACCTCGGGCTCGAGGGCGAAGTAGTCCATGATCATTTCCATCTCACCTGCGGGTCGAAGTGACTGCCGTACTTCTGGTCGAGCTTCGTGGCGTAGTTGAGCAGCTGGTCCTGCGTGGGCTCCGGGTTCTTGCGGTAGAAGCGATTCCACTCATTCCGCAGCCCGGTGACCACCTTCTTGCTCTCCGGACGCCTCGGGACGCCGCGCAGATTCTCCAACGAGTGGATCTGGTTCGGAGCGAGGTCGGCCGTCGGAGCAGTGATCATGGCCTGCTCCTGGACCGCGTGATCCACGGTCACCGAATCGGACCGGCTCGGGTACGCCTGCCGGAAGGTCTCGTGGTAGTCGGTCGAGTCCGCCCAGCCCAAGCTCGCCGGCGGCACCGTCTGGCGGGGCGGCCCGACGGTCGATCCGTCCAACGGCCCCTCGCCGGGGCCGGCGGGCGCTTCGCCTTCGGGCGGTGGCAGCCGGATGCTGTTCTGGGCCAGCCGGCGCCGGGCCGCTGCGCGCAGCTCTGGTGGCGTGGCGTCGGGGTCGTGCAGGGTGTCGTACGGGGTGGGGCCGACGGGGCCGGGCCGCGGTGCCTTGCGGGGAAGGGGCTGCTCGGTGTCCAGTTCGGCGTTGCGTTTGCCGAGCTTGGCCGTGGATCCCTTGCCGGTGACCTCCTCGTCGTCGTCCTTGCGGCGGCGGCGCAGGACTCCCTGGCCGCTTTCGACGAGTTGCTGGGTGCCGATCCTGATCGCGCCGAGCCCGGCGCCGCCGGAGAGGGCGCCGCCCCACGCCATGGCGCCCTTGATGGTCAGGGGCGAGGGCATGCCGGCCTTGTGGAAGGCGAAATGCAGGGCGACGGCGGCCATCACCGGGGCGAGGCCGCCGAGGATCAGGGTCATGTCCGAGTTGGGGCCGGTGAAGCCCTTGATCACGTTCAGGATCACGTTGGTGAGCAGGGTGATCAGGCTGAGGATGAAGACGGCGAACGCGGCGGTGAGGGACAGGCCGACGTAGACCTTGACGAACTGGACCAGGCGATTGTTGTCGGCGTTCGGCAACAGGCAGATGATCGAGACGAAGATCGCGGACAGCAGCATGAAGGCGGCGACCGCCTTGACGATCATGATGATCGCGCCCATGGTGCCGAACACTCCGGCGACGCCGAGGGCGGACAGGATGTAGCCGATCAGGGCGGAGTTGCTGGCGCCCTGGTTGGTGCCGTGGAGGGCGGAGATGAAGTCGTAGATCGAGTGCGGCATCTCGCCGGCGACCTTCTTCAGCTCGCCGTCGCCGTCGCCCCAGTCGAAGATCGAGGCGACCTTGTCGCCCTCGGTGTTGAAGAACTCGAAGCAGGCCTTGTCGAAGTTCTCCGAGCGGCCCTCCTCGGCCAGGGCACGCTCCTGCTGGCTGGCCTTCAGCAGCCAGCCCTGCGCCCGCGGGGTGTGCCAGCCGGTCGACTCCTTCAGGTTGGCGAGCTTGTCGTCCCTGGGTACGCAAGCGGCCCAGGCGATCCAGGCCTTGTCCTGCTCGACCCGGTTCAGCGGCCGCCAGGCCGGGGCACGGGTGTTGACGACGAGCTGGCCGGGGTTCTCCGTCACCAGTCGCAGTACGGTGGTCCGGGTGGCGGCCGACCGGTGGAGTGTGTCGTCCTGGCCCTCGGTCGGGTACGCCTCCAGTCCAGCCGGGATCCCGGCGTTGGCGTCCAGCATCCGGCAGGCGACCCGGTTCTGGCCGTTCAGATTGTCCCGGCCGAACTGCCCGACCGACCAGGCCCGGTAGCCGGAGAGTTGCCAGAGGTTGGAGACCGTCTGGGCCGGGATCGACTTCGCCTTGATCATGGCACCCTTGGACAGGGCCGACGCTTCGTACCCCTCCCGCAAGGCGTTGACGTACGCGCCGCAGCTCAGTTCGTCCTGGTCGACCCCGACGCTGTCGTACGCCGACGGAGCCTCCAGGGCTGCGGCGGGCGCGGCAGCGATCTCGGTGATCGCCTGATCGATCATGGTCGCGAACCAGCCAGGGGATCCCTGCCCGGGTTTGTAGCGTCCGGCCGAGTCGGTGGTACTGCTCCCGGCACCCACGATCATGATCACCAGGATCGCGACGATGATCATCTTCACGATCAGTCGTGGCAGCCAGCCGGGGTCCTGCCGCAGTCCGCGGAGCAGCAACCCGATCACGGCGAGGCCGACGATGCCGGCCAGCAGCGGCGACTGCAGGACGGCCTGGCCGAAGCGGGCCACGGTCTGGTCGATGGTCAGGCCGATCGACTGCAGCGGGCAGAACTCGGTCGACCAGGTGACGAACTTCGTGGTGACCGAGTAGAAGAAGTCGCCGAAGGCGAAGGCGCCGCCCTGGAACTCACGCTGGAACGGCGCGAAGTCGAACGGGGTGCCGCCGCCGGACCGGATGTGCAGCTTCTGGGTCGCCCCGGACCACCGCTCGACGGGCAGGTACTGGTAGTCCGCCGTCCCGTCCGCCGCGCAGACGCTCCGGATCGGATCCTCCTGATCGGTCGGCAGAGCCCAGGCCGGAGTCGCGCTCGCCAGGACGACGAACGCGAACGCCACCAGGAGCGCGCTCAAACAGCGGCCCCACCGCAGACTGCTTACCGCCCTCACCCCACCTCCCCACCGCACGACAGGCCCCCGCAACCATAGAACCAGACGCTCCGCGGCGTCGCCAGACCGTGACCAGTACGGTCGTGCCATGGCTGAGGGCGGACTGATCGGGCGCAGGGCCGTGGTGACCGGCGGTGGTACCGGGATCGGGGCCGCGGTGGCGCGCCGACTCGCGGCGGAGGGCGCCGGGGTGGCCATCATCGGGAGGCGGGCCGAGGTGCTGGCCGAGACGGCGGACCGGATCAACGTGGACCTGGGCGCGGACCGGGTCGCCACCGCCACCGCCGACCTGGCCGATCCGGATCAGGTGGCGGCCGTGGCCGAACAGTTGGCGGCCGGCCCGACCGTCGACGTCCTGGTGCTCAACGCGGGCGGTGGGGCGACCTACGGCGACACCACCAGCCTGCACGGTGTCGCCGACGCCTGGCGGACGATCTTCGACCTCAACGTGCTCACGTCGGTCCTGCTCACCGAGGCGTTGCGGGACCGGCTGACCCGTCCCGGCGCCCGGATCATCGCGATGAGCTCGATCGCCGGGCTCCGCGGTCCGGGTGCGTACGGGGCCGCGAAGGGCGCCCTGAACGCCTGGGTGATGGGCCTGGCCACCGAGCTGGCGGCGGATCAGATCACCGTGAACGCGATCGCTCCGGGCTTCGTCCCCGACACTGAGTTCTGGGCCGGACGGCTCACCGACGAGGTCGTGTCGTCGCGCCTGGCGCAGATCCCGCTCGGCCGCCCCGGAACGCCCGACGAGGTCGCCGCGGCGGTCAGTTATCTCGCCGGGCCGGGCGGCGGCTGGACCACCGGCCAGATCCTCCAGGTCAACGGCGGAGCCCTGCAGGGCCGCGGCTGATCTTGACCGAAGCTCTTCCTGGCAGGTGTGAGCAGCCGAATTCGGTCAGCGGAGTTCGATCAGCCGGTTACCGGTCTCGAGCAATTCGACGATGGTGCTGACCTGTGGCTCGAACCAGTCGAGGAGTGCTTGCCGTCTGGTGTTTCCAACGCGTAACCAGACGACTGCCGGCGGATCGGGGCTGAGCGCGACCATATCCGGAAAGTCCTCGTCTTTGGTGACGATCACTGCGCCGTGTTCGATGGCATAGCGCCAAATGTCCCGGTCCGGCGCTTCGGCCAGCCCGATGCCAAAGACATGCTCGGCGTGGTGGTCGCGGTCTGACAGCATCTGAGCCAACGCCGGCGGCAATTGCGCATCATCGAGGAACCGCACGTCGACTACGACGCGATGAGGATCGCGTGGTCGGCTTGCGCGGCGGCGTACTCAAGGCACGCTCTGATGTCGTCGGCAGTCAGGTACGGATAATCGTCCAGGATCTCCTGCTCCGAGGCGCCGGACGCCAGCAGCGCGAGCACGTCGCTCACGCGCATGCGGGTGCCACGCACTCTCGGCCGACCGTGCACGATGTCGGCGTCGATGACGATGCGCTGAAGCTGGGACATGCTGTCAGGATATCCGCGGACCTGAGGTGCGGGATCCTTTTTGACGGCGGCTCTCGCTGCGGTCGGATCCGTGATGGAGTAAGCCCGTGTTGGTACGGGAGCGGCACCGCGAGGTCATGAGGTTGCTCAGGCTGCACGGCGTGGTCCGGCTCGCCGACCTGATGACCAGGCTCGGCTGCTCGGAGTCGACGGCCCGGCGGGATCTGGCGGCGCTGGAGGCGCTGGGCGAGCTGCGCCGGATCCACGGCGGCGCGACCACGGTCGAGACCAGGCAGCCGAGCGGGCCGGTCGTCGACGAGCTGCGAACGGTCGCCCTGGGACTGCGGACCAATCGGGGGCATGGGTCGGGCAGCACCGGCACCGTCGGGTTCCTGATTCCGCAGCGCGGCTACTACTGGGCCAAGGTGCTCGCCGGGGCCCAGCGCGCGGCCGAGCTGACGGGGCTGCGGCTGGTGCTCGGCGAGGCCCCGGACCCGCAGCTGGAGGAGGAGGTACGCGTGCGTACCCTCCTGCAGATCGAGGTCGACGCCCTGCTGATCGCGCCCAATCTGCACCGGCTCGGCGACAACCGGGTGCTGGAGGCACTGCAGGACGTCAACCGGCCGGTGGTCCTGGTGGAGCGGAGGGTTCCGGAGGCGTTCGCGGCCCGCGGAGTGGACTCGGTCGTATCCGATCATGCTCACGGCGGCCGGCTGGCCGGCCGGCATCTGCTCGACCGGAACCATCGGCGCCTCGGGATGCTGGGCTGGCCGGCCTCGCCCACCTTCGAACCGGCGTTGGAGGGGCTGCGCGCCGTCGTGGCCGACGCCGGGGCGACGCTGGTCGAGCACCGGCTGCCGTGGCTCGGCCGGATCGACCATCCTGATCACCGCGGGCTGGTCACCGAGGGTCTGGCCGCCTTGCAGGCGCAGCAGGTGACGGCCGTGGTCTGCCAGCCGGACGAGGCCGCGCTGTATCTGCTCGCGGCGGCCCGGGCCGCGGGCGTACGGATCCCGGAGGATCTGGCGGTGATCACCTACGACGACGAGCTGGCCAGCGAGGAACTGCCGCTGACCGCCGTCGCTCCGGCCAAGGAGGACGTCGGGTTCACGGCCGTGATGCTGTGCCTGCGCCGGATCGCCCGGCTCGGCCCGGGTCCGCATGCGACGCAACAGATCGCGCTGCATCCTCGGTTGGTGGTGCGATCGTCCACCTGACGGGTTCTGACCGGTTTCGGTCCGGTCGCTGGTCCTCGATGATCTGCCCGGTGCACGCTCGCCTCACCAGTGCCGTCCTCACGGCAGAATTCGGAGGCATCGATGATGAAGTCCTCGCCGGTCGGGCTGCGTTCGCACCGGACCGCGACCGCCCTGGTGTGCTTGCTGACGACGGCCATGTTGATCTTGTCGGCAGCGCCGTACGCCACTGCGGACACCGAGTCCAGTCGGGAACGGCCGGTGATCTTCACGACCGAGGGGGAGATCGTCCGGGCCATCCGCCGGGTCGCCGAACGCCAGGAACCCTTCTACACCTCGTGGTTGAAGACCAAGGCGGTCGCCGACGCGGCGCTGACCAAGACCTACGTGCCGGAGCAGTCGTACAACCACGAGACCTACTTCGGCAAGGCCCGCCCCCAGGCGCAGGATGCCCGCAGCCTCGCGCTGGCCGCCCGGATCACCGGCGACGACCGCTATGCCGCCAAGGCCCGGGAGATCCTCCGGCTCTGGGCCCGGGACGCGATCGACGGCGAGTACCCGGGCTGGGGGAGCCCGCACCAGATGGGACTGGTGATCGGACGGGTGATCCCGATCTTCGCCGACACCTACGCGATGCTCTGGAAGGAGCTCCCGGCGCAGGAACGCACCCTGATGGAGCAGTGGTTCCGGAAGATGGCCGAGGCGACCATGATCAGCCGGAACATCTTCAGGTACGAGACGCACACCTGCGACTACGGCGTCTGCCGCTATCGCGGTGAGCCTGGCACGTACCTGGGCGGCAACTACTTCAGCAACCACCTGTCCGCGCACAACCTCGGCCTGCTGGCCATTGCCGCCATGTTCCGTGACAACGCGATGATCCAGGAACAACTGGATTCGCCGAAGAACGACAAGGATCTCCGGGAGTTGATCAACGGCGCGATCGTGATGCCCGATGATCTTGGCGGGGGCGTGGCGGACGGCGATCTCTACAAGGGCGATCCGACCTACACCGCGGGCGCGCCGCTGCCGGAGCCCGGTGAGATCTGGGACCGAAGCCGTACCACACAGGGGCACGGGCTGCACTACACGTTCCTGCACCTGCAACTACTGATGCTGCAGGCCGACATCGCCAAGAACAACGGATCCCGGGACTGGTTCGCCTACGTCGGGCCGCGCGGGGAGAACCTCGCGCTGCCGTTCAAGCTCTACGACGACTTCCTGATGACGGCGGACCCGGGCGCGCGGACCGGGTACTACGTCGCCAGCACGATCGAGTACAACCTGGTGAGCCTGTACGAGCTTGCTCACCGCGAGTACCGGAAGAACCGGGACGCCCGAACGGTCCTCGAGTCGTTCGACCGGGCTCGGTTCGTCGATGATCACCAGACGTTCGGCTGGACCCTGCCGCTGACCGACGGGGTGGACGACCTGGCTCTGTCCGAGCATCTCTATCCCGCGTCCGGGAAGTCGAGCTGGACCTTCGACACCGACGGTGACTTCGAGTCCGTGACGGTACGGAAGGCGCCGGCGACCGTGGCCGGCGGTTCGCTGAACCTGACCGTGAACCAGGACGACCCCGGCGTCGTCACCCCGGACCTGCTCGGCCTGCCGACCGCCGACTACGGCAAGGTCGAGGTACGGATGCGCAACCAGACCGCCGACACCCAGCTGGTGGTCTACTTCAGCACCGACGACGACCCGGTGATCGACGGTGCCAAACGGGCGGCGATCACGGTGACCGCGAACGACGCCGACGTCAAGACGTACCTGATCGACCTGAGCCAGAACCCCGAATGGACCGGCCGGATCCGGCAGCTCCGGGTCGATCCGGTCCAGGGCACGTCGACCGGCACCGTGGCGATCGACTCGATCCGGGTGGTCGGCTGATCACTCGCCGCCGGGCCCGGCGTCATGATCGACTTCGGCCGATCGCCGGGCCCGGGCCAGGGACCGCAGGATCGTCGCGGTCCGTTCGTCGGCGGGATAGTACGACTCGACGGAGATCTCCTCGAGCGTGATGTCCTGCGGCGTGCCGAACATGGTGATCGTGGAGAACAGCTGGAGCTCGTGCCCCTCGTGCCGGATGATCATCGGGATGACGACGTCGAACTCGGCCGCGGCGTCCGGTTCCTCGGCCGCGGACCCGGCGAAGAACTCCTGGTAGAGCTCCTCGATGGCGGGATCTCCGGTCCGGGCCAGCTGACGGGACAGGCGAGCGCGGAAGAAGGCCCGCACCTCAGCGACGTTGACGATCCGGGACCGCAGCTCGCCGGGGGACAGCGCCAGCCGGACCAGGTTGGCCGGCTCGGCGGACCGGCCGACCGCGTCGCCGAGGACCGTGGCCGCGGTCTCGTTGGTGGCCACGAGGTTCCAGTGCCGGTCGAGGACGACGGCCGGATACGGCTCGTGCGCGGTCAGCACGCGCTGCACCGCCTCCCGGGCGGCTGACAGGGCGGGGCCGTCCAGCGGCCATTGGGAGTAGCGGGGCGCGAACCCGGCCGCCACGAGCAGCCGGTTGCGGTCCCGGAGCGGGACCTCGAGTTCGGCCGCGAGTCGCAGCACCATCTCGGCACTGGGATTCGATCGCCCGGTCTCGACCAGGCTCACGTGCCGGGCGGAGACGTCGGCCGCGATGGCCAGGTCGAGTTGGCTGAGGCCTCGACGGTGCCGCCAGGAGCGGAGCAGCCAGCCGACGGTCTGCGTCATGAACTCGGCGCGCCGGCTCCGGCGTAGGCGCCGAGACCGTGCAGCGGATTCGTGTCGTCCTGGCCGAGCGGCTGCACCACTTCCCAGTGCTCGGTGATCAGGTCGCCGGAGAACCGGAAGACGTCGGCGACGGCGATCACCTCACCGTCGGGCAGCCAGCGCCGGGAGAACATCGTCACGAGGTCACCTTCGGCGGCGAGCAGTTCGATGTCGATCCGCATGTCCTGCAAGGGAAAGACGCGGAACGCGGCGAGCCATTCCTCGCGCGACATGGTGGGCAGCTGCCGGTTGTGGTCGACGAAGTCGGGTGCGAGGAGCGGCTCGACCGAAGCCAGGTCGGCCTTCCCGATCAGGTTCGTCATCGCGGTCAGCACGGTCTGTTTCCTGTTGATCATGTCGTCGAGTCTGGCAACGGGTGCTGAAGCAGTCTATGAACCGGGATTTCATGATCGGCCGGCTTCACGCCCCGGACGGCTCAGCCAGGTCAGCGGCGACAGGTCGACAGCGGCGTCGGCGACACGGGCGGCGAACGGAGTGCGCAGCGAACGGCGGGAGGTGTCGATCCAGCCCTGGACGTCCTGATGCCCGGCCTGGCGATATTCGACGGCCTGGATCAGGCATTCGAGCTTGTCCGCGTCCCGGGCGCAGATCGCGGCCGCCGTCTCGGCCGCCTCGTACTCGATCACCGCCTCCAAGATCGAGTTCGCCAGGGTCTCCGGGAGTTCGGCGAGTTGATCACGGGTGATCTGCTCGTTGTCCGGCATCGTCGGAAGATACGTCCGGGCCGAGTGCGGCAGATCGCAGATCCGGGTCTCCTGAGAGTCGTGCCAGATTCCGAGGTACGAGGAGCGCGCCGGATCCGCACCCTCTCCGCGGCGATCAGCGCGGCGAGCTGGGCCACCCGGAGGCTGTGCTCCGAGACCGACTCCGGGTCCCGGACCCCGACCTGCCACCAGCCGGAGCGACGCAGCCGCTTCAGCACGCCGAGTTCGTACGCGAAGCTCGCCACGGCCGCTGCGTCAGGGTCGTTGATCATGATCCTCCGTTGATCGCTCGGTTCTGGTCAGCGTAGCCGCGAGGTGGAACCGGGCGGTGGTCCGAGCACGACCGAAGAGGGCGTAGGGCCGCGGGCTCGGGGGCGCGGGGGGGGGTCATGGCGTCGACGTGGGGCCGGGCCAGGAGCGGCGGACGTGGCGGACCACCAGGATGACGATCACGGCGAGGGCGGCTGCGGCGGTGATCACGCCCAGGACGACGGCGGCCGCGAGACCGGCTCCGGCGGTGTCGGCGATCAGGCCGATCATGGCGCCGACGAGAACGGCGATGATCACGCTGACCAGCAGGGCGATGCTGGACAGGTACTGGACGGCGGGGATCCTGGTCCGCCGGCCGCCGTAGGTCTGCATGATGCCGGCCAGGTCCTCCCGGTGCCCGGTCACGAAGTACGGTTCGAGCTCCGGGGCGATGTCGAGGTAACCGCGGCGGAGCCGGTTCATCCCGGCGACCAGGCCCACGTCGACCGCGTCCAGCTGCACCAGCCGGACCACGGTGGCGAGGCCGATGATCACCAGCAGCGGAATGATCAACAGCGTGAAGACCCGGAAGCCGGTGCCGAAATCGGTGCTGTCCGCGACCAGGGCGATCGCCACGACGGCCGCCGAGACCACGGTCATGAACCAGCTGGCCCGGCTGAAGCTCTCGTTCCAGGACAGGCCGCGGGTGGCGAGCAGGCTCCAGTGTTCGGTGGAGAGGAGCTGGGCTCGTACGCCCGGCGGGATCGGCTCCGGCACCTCGGCGGCACCGGTGCTGTCGGGATTCTCGTCGGGCAAGGCGTCCTCCTCGGCGGCTCCGGCCGGGCTGATCAGGCCGGGTTGGGCGCGACGGGCTCCATCCTGCCAGCGCCGACCGCCGCTGTCGCCCGATGCGAACGGCAGGTCGGCCGGGTAGTGCGGGCGTAGCCGAGGGTGAGCAGGCACAGCCCGAGGCCCCAGACCGCGAAACTGGCGTACACCAGGGCGTACGCCCAGCCGGCGATCTCCGCGTCGCCGATCGACCGCAGGCCCAGCGCCGCCGGGATCAGGCCGATCACCGCCCCGATCAGGCCGACCGGGACCAGCATGAACGAACCGATGGTGCCGACGAAGATCAGGCCGAGCCGAACCAGCCGCTGCCGAAGCCGCAGTCCCATCAGCACCGAGGCGATGATCGACAGGCCGGTCAGCATGGCGGTGTCACCGAAACCGGGCGAGGCGAACGACACGCTGTCGAAGCCGTGCCCGGGCAGGCCGACGCGGATCCCCAGGGCCCAGGCCAGCTTGAGCAGCCCGTACGGCAGCGCACCGACCACCGCGACGGCCGCCAGGATCGGCACCCGGCGCGACCGGCTCGGCGGCACCGTGGCCTCGACCCGGCCGCAGGACGGGCAGACCCCGCGGCCCGCCCGCCAGCGACCGAGCAGCCAGGCGCCGCCGAGGAACGCGGCGATCGCGGTGGTCAGATGCGTGATCATGGTGACGACCGGTGGGTCCAGGACGAACGGGCCGCTCACCTGGGTGATCAGGCCGAGCGTCATGATGATCAGGATCAAGGCGGTGTGCGGAATCGCCGCGGCGCTGCCGGCGACCATGATCAGCAGTGCGGCCAGGGCGATGATCAACAGTGTCGGCCGGGTCCGCCCGCGGATCAGGAAGATCAACACCGCCGCCGCGGCGGCGCCGAGGGCGGCGACCGGACGGGGCGCGAGCGGCATGCCGGGTGCGGTCTCGCCGAGGTCGAAGATCATCAGCGCGACGAACCCGGCGGCGGCGAGCGCGCAGGCCGCTGCCGCGGCTCGGCTCAGGCCGATCCGAGCGAGCAGAGTGCTGTCCATGCCCTCAGCATCGCCCGGACCGGACGGCCGCCGATTCCCCCGGCTGGGGGAACTCGGCCGCCCGGCGGGTGAGCCTCAGCCGGTGAAGTCCCCGTCGCCCAGCGGTACCGGAGCCGGCCGCTCCACCCGGGACTGGATCTCCACCCGCCGGCCCGACCGTGCCGAAGCGAGCAGCGACTCCATCACCTCGAGCACGTGGAAGGACAGCTTGCCGCCGGCCCGCGGTTCGGTGCCGTCGGGCGTGGCGACCAGGTCGGCGAGCCCGTACCCTCGGCTGGCGTTGCGGTAGCCCGCCGAGACCTCGAGCGTCCGCCAGCCCTTGTCGGCGAGGCCGTGCAGCTCCACCTCGCCGTCGAACCGGTTCGGATCCGGTACGGTCAGCGACCCGAGTTCCCCGTGCACCTCGATCCGGGCCGCGTGGCTGGCCACCGAGTCGAAGCTCATCACCAGCGTCGAGAGGACCCCGGAGGAGTGCGTGAGCACGCCGGTCACGTGCGAGTCGACGGTGACGCCGATCGTCTCGCCGGCCCGCGGGCCGCTGCCGATCACCCGGCTGTCCCGGGTCCGGCTGCCCGCCCCGATCACCGACTCCACGTCGCCGAGCAGCGTGATCAACGAGCTCAGGTAGTACGGCCCCATGTCGAGCAACGGCCCGCCGCCCGGCTGGTAGTAGAAGTCGGGATTCGGGTGCCAGCGCTCGTGGCCCGGTGTCACCATCGTCGCGGTCGCGGCGATCGGCGCCCCGATCAGGCCGGAGTCGATCGCCGCCCGGGCGGTCTGGGTCCCGGTGCCGAGCACGGTGTCCGGCGCACTGCCGATCCGTACCCCGGCGGCGTCGGCCGCGGCCAGCACCCGCCGAGCCTCTTCGACGGTCGCGGTCAGCGGCTTCTCGCCGTACACGCTCTTGCCGGCGGCGATCGCGGCCTCGGCGATCTCGGCGTGCGCGGCCGGGATGGTCAGGTTGAGCACCAGGTCGACCTCGGGCGCGGCGAGCAGTTCGTCGACACCGAGCGGCCGGGCTCCCGGGTAGGCGGTCGCGGCGGCCTTGGCGCGCTCCGGATCAAGATCGGCAACGGCGACCAACTCGAGATTGCGCAACCGGGGCAGGGTTCCCAGGTAGGCGCCGCTGATCGCGCCGCAGCCGATCAGGCCGACCCGGGCCCGTCCGCGGCCGTTCACCGGGCCGCCCAGAGCAGGCCGCGTTCGACGATCGTGCGCACCGACGGATGCTGTAGGACGTCGATGCTGTGACCGGGCGTCGCGACGAAGATCTTGCCCTCGCCCCAGGTCCGGGTCCAGATCGCGGGCGAGGTCACCTCGCGGTGCCACGGGTCGCCGTCGCGGACCTTCTGCGTGGTGGTGGCCAGGACGTCGATGTAGTCGTCGGACAGCACCCAGTACTGCTCGGTGACCAGCTCGAAGTCCTCGATCCCGGCGACGATCGGATGCGTCGCCGCCTCGGGCTTGATCTTGATCACGTACGGCACGAAGTTGTTGGCCGGGTCGTCCGGCACCTGCTCCGCGGCGGGCTTGCCGGGATGGCAGGCGAACTGGCCGCCGACCAGGTGCAGGTAGTCGCTGCTGTTGCGGTACGAGTCCGCGATGCCGCCGTGCCAGCCGGCGAACCCGGTGCCGGCCGCGATGGCGCCGCGCAGTCCCTCGAGTTGATCACGCTCGATCGTGCTCATCGTCACGCACTGCATGATCAGATCGACGCCCGCGAGGTAGTCCGTGTCGGCGTAGATCGCCGGCGAGTCCTCGACCCGGACGGCGAAGCCGTTCTCGACCAGATGCGGAATGAAGAGGTCCGTCGCCTGGACCGGCGCATGCCCGTCCCAGCCGCCTCGGACCACCAACGCGGTCCGTCTCCCAGTCGTACTCATCGTCCCCCTTCACCTCCAGCTCGTCCCTACTGCAGCCTGAATCCTTTCAGACCGTACCCGGCCGCGGCAGCGCAGGTCCGGCTCACGGGACGGGCAGGACGGCGGCGCACATCGCCTCACCGACCCACTTCTGGTACGCGTCTCCGGACCAGCCGCGGCGTTCGGTCAGCAGCTCCCAGACCTCCAGGCTGTTCAGGGTCCAGATCCGGTCCCGGGCGAGCTCGACGGACAGCCCGCGCCGGAGGCCGCCGAGTTCCTTCACCCGGCGAGCCACCATCAGGGTCCCGGCGAGCCGTTCGGCGTCGGTGGTGGCCTGGTGCTCGGCGAGCTCCGGGTCGCCGGCCGCCGCCCCGGCCCGGACCGCCAGCATCAGCGGGCCGATCCGTTCCGAGACCCGGCGGCCCAGCGCGGCGTACCCCATCAGGAAGCGGCGCGGGTCGGTCAGCCGGTAGAGCGCGACCACGTCCGGGCGCTGAGCCATCGGTACCGGTTCGTCGTCGCCGATCAGCACGATGTCGTGCACGGCCTTGAGCAGCGCCGGCTTGGACCCGAAGGCGTTGTAGATCGTCTGGGCGGAGACGCCGGCGGCGCGGGCGACGGCGGCGATCGTCGTCGTCGGATAGCCGTGGTCGATGAACGCCCGATGCGCGGCATCGATGATCCGGCGCCTGGTGAGCCGGGCCTGCTCCTCGCGGATCGGACTGCTGTACGGGCGTTCCTTCGGATTCATTTGACTCCAACTAAAATGATGTTACCGTCATTCCAGTCTAAATGAGCAGCGACGCCGCCGTCGCAGGGGAGCCCGCATGTCCACCTTCGTCTTCGCCTCGATCCCGATCCAGGCCCACACCACCAACCCGATGCCGATCGCCGCCCGGCTGGTCGAACGCGGCCACACCGTGCTCTGGTACGCCGGCCGCGCGTTCCATGATCGAATCGCCGGTACCGGAGCACGGCCCATCGGGTTCACCGACCAGCCGGACTACAGCGGCCAGGACATCGAAGCCGCCTTCCCCGAATTCCAAGGGAGATCGGGCCCGGCCATGATCGGACTCGGCTTCGAGAAGATCTTCGTCGGCCACGCGCCGCAACGAGTCGCGGATCTGCGCCGGATCACCGCCGAGCGGCGAGTCGACGCCTTTCTGACGGAGGGCCTGAGCTTCGGCGTCGGTCTGCTCGCCGAACTCGAGGGGATCGGCTGGGCCACGTTCGGTGACGGGCCGCTGCCGTACGTCGACGCCGACACACCGCCCTTCGGGCCGGGACTGCTGCCGCTGCCCGGACCCCTGGGGCGGCTCCGCAACCGGCTCGTCAGCGGGCTGGCCGACAAGATCATCTTCGGCCGGACCGAGCGGGCCTACCGGCGGATCCGGGCCGAGCTCGGACTGCCGCCGGACCCCGTCCCGGCCCTCGACCGGGTGGCGTCGCCGATGCTGCACCTGCAGGGCTGCACGCCCTCGTTCGAGTACCCGCATGCCGACCTGCCGCGGCACATCCACTGGGTCGGCGCCCTTCGGCCCGACCCGGTGCCGTGGCAGCGGCCGGACTGGTGGGACACGCTGCCGGAGGACCGGCCGCTCGTGCACGTGACCCAGGGCAGCCTGCGGCCCGACCCGACGGAGTTGATCATGCCGGCGGTCCGGGCGTTGGCCACGGACCCGGTCCAGGTGATCGTCACCACCGGCGGACCGGACCGCGCCGCGCTGGAACGTGATCATGGTCCGTTGCCTGCCAACTGCCAGGTCGCACCGTGGCTCCCGTACGACGAACTGCTCGGCCGGGCCAGCGTGTTCGTCACCAACGGCGGCTACACCGGGGTCACTCTGGCGTTGGCCAACGGCGTTCCGATCGTGCAGGCCGGCACCACCGAGGAGAAGGCGGAGATCGCCGCGCGGATCGCCTGGAGTGGGGTCGGTCTGCGGTTGGGCCGGACCCATCCGAGCGAGGAGCGGGTCCGCGACGCGGTGCGCCGGGTGCTGGCCGAGCCGTCCTTCCGTGACGCCGCTGAACGGGTTCGCACCGAGTTGGCCGCGCACGACGCGGCCGAGGAAGGGGCCGATCTGCTGGAACGCCTGGCGGCGACCGGCCGACCGGTGCTACGCCAAGATCATGAAGTCAACGCCTGAGGCCGCCGGCGGCGATGCCGTGCTGCAGATCGTCCGGGCTGCCGGGGAGGCGGGCGAGGCGCAGGCCCGGATCAGCCCGCTGCTGGACGAGTACGTCCGCTGGGGCTACACCGAGATGCGCAGGCTTGGTGTGCCGCTCGAACCGGCCGCCATCGACCTGCACCACGCCGCGTTCGCCGAGGAGATTCCGCAGCTGCTCGGGCCACGCGGCAGGCTGCTGATCGCCGAACTGGACGGGCGGCCGGTCGGCGTCGTCGGCCTGCTGCCGGTCGACGGTGAGGTTGCCGAGGTGAAGCGGATGTTCGTGCAGCCGGGCGCCCGCAGCCGCGGCATCGCCCGGCGGCTGCTCACCGACCTGCTCGCTGCCGCGGGCGAGCTGGGCTACCGCCGGGTCCGGCTGGAGACGGCGGTCTTCATGACCGAGGCACAGGCGCTCTATCGTTCGCTGGGCTTCCGGGACGTCGCCGCCTACCCGGGTGCCGAGTCCGCGTTGTCCGGCTTCGGCCGGCACGTGATCTTCCTGGAGTGGTCCGGTCGGCGAGAATGACCGGGTGGCCGCGAGTCAGGAGGAGTCCTTGTTCACGAAGTCCCTGGGTGACGATGCCGAACTGAGTCCGCTGGAGCCGTGGCAGGCCGAGGAGCTGCTGGCCCACATGGACCGTGGGCGGGAGTTCATCGGCCGTTACATCGGGCTCGCGCACGCCGTTCGTGATCTTGAGTCCGCCCGCTCCTTCCTGCGCTCGTACGCGGACAAGGCGCGGGACGACACCGGCCGGATCTACGGCATCCGGGTCGGCGGCACCCTGGTCGGCGGCGTGCTGTTCCGGGTGATGGACGTGCCGCAGGGTACGGCCGAGGCGGGTTGCTGGCTGGAGCCGGCGGCGGTGGGCCGCGGCCTGGTCACCCGGGCGTCCCGGATGATCATCGACTGGGCCATCCGGGACCGCGGGATCCACCGGGTGGAGTGGCTGGCCGCGGTCGGGAACACCGCGAGCATCGCCGTCGCGAAGCGGCTCGGCATGGTGCGCGAGGGCGTACTCCGGCAGGTCTATCTGCACCCGGGCGGCGAACGCCTCGACCTCGAGGTCTGGTCCGTCCTCGCGCCGGAGTGGATCAGTCGCGCGACGGGCGGCCGGTGACGGCGGCGGCCAGGTCGAACAGGGTCCGGTCGGCGGTGTGGACGGCGGCTCCGTCGGCGTCGGTGAGCCAGCGGAGTTCGCCCAGGACGCCCAGCCGGGCGAAGGGCAGCAGGAGTTCTTCGTCGGCCGGGTCGAGCGGTCCGCCCGCGGCCAGGTAGTCGCGCCAGACCTGGCCGGGATCCACGTCCTCGTCGGTGTAGGCGAGGTTCGCGACCTCCCAGATCAGCGGGTCGACGCGAAGATCATCGGTGTCGATGATCGCGACCAGGCTGTCCTCCAGATAGAGCTGGTTGCGCGGGTTCAGGTCCCCGTGGATCGGCGCCCGCCCGGCCAGCCGGCCGGACTCGGTCCAGCCGTCGAGTTGTCGATCAAGCTCTTCGATCGCCCGGTCGATCACGCTCACCGGTCCGAGGATGTCGGCGCCCCGGCCGAACCGGTCCAGCACCGCCGGCCGCGCCACGGCCCAGTTCGACCAGCGTGGCTGCTCGTCGATCGAGGTGAAGCCGGGCCGCTGCTCCAGGCCGAGACCGAGGGAGACGCGGTGCATCGCCGCGACGACCGGGATCAGCGCCCGGCTGCGATCCGCGCTGGTCACCGAGAGGCCGGAGAAGCCTTCCACGTAAGGGAAGACGGTCAGGACTCGATCATCGACGACCGGTACGTCCTGATGCTCCGCGGCGACCACGACCGGCGCCGCCTCGGCCCAGGCTCGGACCACCGGGAGTTCGTACGCGACCTGTTCGGCGGTCCGCTCGGACCGCCCGACCCGAAGCACCCGATCATGATCGGAACACTCGATCTTCCAGGTCTGGTTGAGCAATCCCTCGGCCAGCAGACCCACCCGGGTCGCCGGCAGGCCGCGATCCTCGGTACAGAAGGCGAGGACCTGATCCGGGGTCAGCCAGAGGTCCTGCCAGCCCCAGTCGGGTCCGTCGTAGTACTGCGTACCGTCGGGCGAGAGTTCCGCCCGACGCGGGTGCTCGGTCAGCGCTGCCCGATCGGCACGAACTCGCGGGTCCGGTGCCCGGTGTAGATCTGCTTGGGCCGGGCGATCTTCTGCTCCGGATCCGTGATCAACTCCGACCACTGGGCCAGCCAGCCCGAGGTGCGCGGGATCGCGAACAGCACGGTGAACATCTCCGGCGGGAACTCCAGCGCCTCGTAGATCAGGCCGGAATAGAAGTCCACGTTGGGATACAGCTTGCGGGAGACGAAGTACTCGTCCTCCAGGGCGATCTTCTCCAGTTCCTGGGCGATCTTGAGCAGCGGGTTGACCCCGGTCACCTCGAAGACGTCGTCACAGGCCTTCTTGATGATCTTGGCCCGCGGGTCGTAGTTCTTGTACACCCGGTGGCCGAAGCCCATCAGTCGTTCCTTGCCGGCCTTCACACCCTCGATGAAGCCCGGGATGTTGTCGGTGGAGCCGATCCGGCGCAGCATCCGCAGCACGGCCTCGTTGGCGCCGCCGTGCAGCGGGCCGTAGAGCGCGGCGATGCCGGCGGCGACGGCCGAGTACGGGTCGACCTCGGTGGAACCGACCGCACGGACGGCGTTGGCGGAGGCGTTCTGCTCATGATCGGCGTGCAGGATGAACAGCACCTCGAGCGCCTTGACCAGTCGCGGGTCCGCCTTGTACTCCGGCTCGCTCATCTTGAACAGCATGGCCAGGAAGTTGGCCGTGTAGGAGAGGCCGTTGTCCGGGTAGACGTACGGCTTGCCCTGCTGATGCCGGAACGCGAACGCGCCGAGGGTCGGCATCTTGGCGATCATCCGGGTGATCTGCAGCTGCCGGTTCTCGGCGTCGTCGATCTGCACGGCTTCGGGGTAGAACGTGGACAGCGCGCTCACGCCGGCCATCAGCATCGCCATCGGGTGCGCGTCGTAGCGGAAGCCCTGGATGAACTGCTTCAGGTTCTCGTGCACGAACGTGTGGTACGTGACCTCGTGGGTCCACTCGGCCAGCTGGTCGGTGGTCGGCAGCTCGCCGTTCAGCAGCAGGTAGGCCACTTCGAGGTAGGTCGAGGACTCGGCCAGCTGCTCGATCGGGTAGCCGCGGTACTCCAGGATGCCGGCCTCACCGTCGATGTAGGTGATGGCGCTGCGGCAGGAAGAGGTGTTGACGAATCCGGGGTCGTACGTCGCCAGCCCGGGCTGTCCCTCGACGGCGATCTGTTTCAGGTCGGCGGCGCGGATGGTGCCGTCCGTGATCTCCAGCTCATAATCCTTGCCGGTGCGGTTGTCCCGTACGGTGAGCGACTCGGTCATGGCGACAACCTACGCGGGCGTAGCGGCGAGTGGCCAGCGGGGGACGGCGATGTGCGCTGGCTCACTCAGCCCCCGGAGGGCCGCCGAAATCGGCCGTTTTGACCGGCATCGGAGCGGCCGGTAATCTTGACCGCTGTTGCGCCAATGCGCACTCACTTCCTTGCATCATGCACCGGCCGGAAGTCCGGGGGTGCTCGCAGGGATCCTTCAGCAGCACACCAGAGAGAGATTGGCAGGGCGAGGAGTGTCCACGTACAGTCCCAAACCGGGTGAGGTCACCCGTGAATGGCACGTCATCGACGCCGATGACCTCGTGCTGGGCAAGCTCGCCGTGACTGCGGCCACGCTGCTCCGGGGTAAGCACAAGCCGACGTTTGCGCCGCATGTCGACGGGGGTGACTTCGTCGTGGTCGTGAACGCGTCGAAGATCGCGCTCACCGGCAACAAGCGCGAGGACAAGATCAGCTACCGGCATTCCGGCCGGCCCGGTGGGCTCAAGTCCATCGCGTACGGAAAGCTGCTCGACACCGACCCGCGCAAGGCGGTCGAGCAGGCCGTCTGGGGCATGTTGCCGAAGAACCGGCTGTCCCGGAAGTTGATCAAGAAGCTCAAGGTGTACTCCGGTCCGGAGCATCCGCACTCGGCTCAGAAGCCGCAGCCGTACCAGATCACCCAGATCAGCCAGTAAAGACAAGGAAGCTCTTCGACCGTGTCCGAAACCGTGACCGAGAACCTGGACGACGAGGTTCGCCCGTTTACCGAGGGCGACCGCGAGATCGCCTACCGCTCCGAGGCCAACCCGCAGGCCACCGGGCCGACCAGCCGTCCCGCCGTCGTTGCTCCTGGCTCGGCGACCGGCCGGCGCAAGGAGGCCGTCGCCCGTGTCCGGATCGTTCCGGGCAGCGGCACCTGGAAGATCAACGGCCGCACCCTCGAGGAGTACTTCCCGAACAAGGTGCACCAGCAGATCGCCTCCGAGCCGTTCGGCACCGCCGGTGTCGAGGGCTCCTATGACGTGATCGCCCGGGTCCATGGCGGTGGCATCACCGGCCAGGCCGGTGCGGTGCGCCTCGGGGTGGCCCGTTCGCTGAACGCCGTCGACGCCGAGGCCAGCCGGTCCGCGCTGAAGAAGGCCGGCATGCTGACCCGGGACGCCCGGATCAAGGAACGCAAGAAGGCCGGCCTGAAGAAGGCCCGTAAGGCTCCTCAGTACAGCAAGCGCTGACGTCGTCCTCGCGATGGGGCGACTGTTCGGGACCGATGGAGTCCGTGGTCGGGCCAACGAGTTGTTGACCGCCGAATTGGCGCTCGACCTCTCGGTGGCCGCGGCCCATGTCCTCGCGGAGAGCGGTGCCTTCGGTGGGCACCGCCCGTCCGCGGTCGTGGGCCGGGATCCGCGGGCGTCCGGGGAGTTCCTCGAAGCTGCGGTGGTGGCCGGGCTGGCCAGCGCCGGCGTCAATGTGCACCGACTCGGTGTGCTGCCGACGCCCGGCGTGGCGTACCTGACCCGGTCCACGAAGGCCGATTTCGGCGTCATGCTGTCGGCCAGTCACAACCCGATGCCGGACAACGGCATCAAGTTCTTCGCGCGTGGCGGCGAGAAGCTGGACGACGCGGTCGAGGACCTGATCGAGGCCAGGCTGCGGGAGCCGTGGCCGCGGCCGACCGGGGCCGATGTCGGCCGGGTCTGGAACGACACGGCACTGACCGATTCGTACGTCCGGCATCTGGTTCGGACCGTTGCGCCGACCCGGTTCGACGGCATCACCGTGGTGCTGGACTGTGCCAACGGCGCTGCCCATCGGGCCGGCCCGGAGGCGTTCGAGGCGCTCGGGGCGAAGGTGATCCGGCTGCACTCGGAGCCGGACGGCATCAACATCAACGAGGCCTGCGGCTCCACCCACCCCGAAGATCTGCAGGCGGCCGTCGTCGAGCACGGCGCCGACCTGGGGCTGGCCGTCGACGGTGACGCGGACCGCTGCCTCGCCGTGGACGCGGCCGGCGAGGTCGTCGACGGCGACCAGATCCTGGCCGTGCTGGCGCTGGCGTTGTCCGAGCAGGGCCGGCTGGCCGGCAACACCCTGGTCGCGACCGTGATGAGCAACCTCGGCCTGGTCCAGGCCATGCACTCGGCCGACATCATCGTGCAGCAGACCAAGGTCGGCGACCGCTACGTGCTCGAGGCCATGAAGGCCGGCGGGTACGTCCTCGGCGGCGAACAGTCCGGCCACGTCGTGCTGTCCGAGCATGCGACGACCGGTGACGGGATCCTGACCGGCCTGCACCTGGTCCGCCGGATGGCCACCTCCGGCCAGCCGCTGGCGAAGCTGGCCTCCGTGATGACCCGGCTGCCCCAGGTGCTGATCAACGTTCCCGGCGTGGACAAGACCCGCGCCGACTCCGACCCGATCCTGACCCGGGCCGTCGCCGACGCGACCGCCGAACTCGGCACCACGGGCCGCGTCCTGCTCCGCCCCTCCGGCACCGAGTCCCTGGTCCGCGTCATGGTCGAGGCCGAGACCGCCGACCGGGCCACCGCGGTGGCCGAGCACCTGGCCTCGGTCGTCCGCACCACACTGACCCTCACCTGATTCCGGCGCTGCTCGGTCTCCTGATCGCCGGGTGTGACGGTTCCCACCGCGACATCGCGAATCACGGTCGCAACCGTCACACTCGACGCTTCTCGAAGAGGGATCGCCAGAGTGGGGTGAAGGAGGGGTGGGGGCCGGAATAGCCGCGAGCGGTCAGGGCGGCGTGGACGGTGTCGGCGATCTCGCGGGGGTCGACCATCCGGCCGTGCGTGACTCGGATGATCCGGTAGCCGGCCGCCACGGCGGCCTCGTGGCGGGCGATGTCACGGCTCCATTGCAGCGGGTCGGTGCGGTGTTGATCGCCGTCGTACTCGACGATCGTCTGGTACCCCTCGAGGACCAGGTCCATCCGGCCGATCGGTGCAGTTCGGGTGCCGATCGTGGGGTTACAGCGGGGCTCCGGCAGCCCGGCCAGGGTCAGCAGGAGCCGCAGCGCTGTCTCCTTCGGCGAGTCCACCCCGGCCCGGGCCAGGGCCGCCGCGTGCCGGGCCAGCCGGCAGCCCCGACCGGAGGCGTCGGCCGCCACGTCCCGGAGGGTTGCGGGCGTCGCGCGACTCAGCCGGATCAGCCAGTCCGCCGCGGCGACCGCCTCCACCAGGTCGAAACCGGCGCAGGCGGCGACCCAGGCGGCGGGCGGGGTTGCGAGTCGGCGGTGGAACTCGGGGAGGCGTTCGACCCGGCTCAACCGGATGGTGGGGCGCCGGGTCTGGCCGGTGGTTCGGGTCGCGGCCCGGAGCGGCAGGGGGTTGCCGATCTCGATGCCGTGCAGCCAGAGCGCCGTCGTCCCGGTGATCACGGCGTCCGGGGGGCAGCACCAGCAGGGCGGCCGCGGCCCGTTCCGTGAGCGTCGGTTCGTCCGGTCCGCTCGCGTACACGCCACGCTCGAGTCGCCGGAACCTGGTCGGTCGGCCCAGCTGGCGTGGTGTCAGCCCGTGCCGGCGGGCGCTGCGCAAGGTCAGCAAACGAGGCGTTTCCATGCCTCGACCCAACGCCCGGCCCCGATCTCACCGCGACCCCAACCCCGCTCCCGCCGGGCACTTTTCGTGTCGGCGCCGTCCCTTCGGCTAGGCGGTTCTGGGGAGGGAGTAGGCGAGCTCGATGCCGGTGGGGGTGCCGGCCTCGTCGGTGATCCCGACCTGTCGGAGCAGGCCGAGGTTCAGGTCGAGGTCGCGGCGCTCGACCTCCTCGACCAGCGCGATCGCGGCCGGGTGCATGGCGCCCTCCGCCGGATCGGTGCCGGTGAAGGTCCAGGCGGCGACGATCTCCTCCCGCTCCGGCAGCGTGCCGACCTCCACCCGGTGTTCGGGCAGCGCGAAGCCGGGCTCCGGTTCGCGGGCCACCGGCCAGCTCAGCACGAGCTGCACGTGTTCCGGGTCCTGCGCCGAGCGGATCGTGCTCCAGAAGCTGCCCGTCGGCGGGTTGCCGGCAGCGGACAGCGCGTGCCAGAGGAGGGTGAAGGCACCGTTCGCCAACTCGTCGTCGGCCTCGGTGGCGTCCTCACCGGACAGTTCGACCAGCACGCCCGCGTACGGCTGGGCCGGCGCCGGCCGGACCTCGACGCCGACCTCCGTCTCCAGGTCGGCCAGCACCCGCCGGGCCTGCTCGGCCGCGAGGTCCTCGGCCCGGCGGGCAGCCGCGACCCGCTCCCGGTGTGCCTCGAGCAGTCCGGCGGCCCGGTCCGGCGCGGCGACGGCGCCGGCCACCTCGGCCAGCGGTACGCCGGCGTCCCGCAGCGCCTTGACCATGATCGCGTCCCGGAGCTGACCCGCGGAGTAGCGGCGGTAGCCGGAGAAGGGGTCGACCTCGGCCGGGGCGAGGATCCCGCGCTCGTCGTACAGCCGCAGGGCCTTGACGGTCAGGCCGGTCCACTGGGCGAACTCTCCGATGTTCAGCATGATGACTCCATTCTGTCGTCCTGCCTCGAGCGTGCAGGCTCCTCCAGGGGGAGGGTCCACTGTCAGTGCGCCGGGGCATGATGATCGGCATGACGACGCCAGAGCACGCGGCCGGATCCGGTCGCCAGGACACGGTGCAGCGCTACTTCGACGGGTTCCGGCGCAGTGATCATGCGGCGATCCTGGCGCTGCTCACCGACGACGTGATCTGGGACCTGCCCGGCTTCCGCCACCTGCAGGGCAAGGAGGCGTTCGACGGCGAGATCGAGAACGAGGCCTTCAGCGGCAGCCCGACCTTGATCATCGATCGGCTGATCGAGGGCGACGACGCGGTCGTCGCGCTGGGCACGGGGCAGGGCACCTTCGTCGACGGCCGGGTGCACCGGTTCGCGTTCAACGACGTGTTCACGTTCGCCGGCGACAAGATCAGCCGGGTCGAGTCCTATCTGGTGCCGCTGACGAACGCCGGATGAACGAGCATGACCGGGCCGACCTGCTGCACTACCTGCAGGCGCAGCGGGACAGCGTGGTGGCGATCGTGGACGGGCTGGACGAGGCCGGGCTGCACCGGTCGGTGGTGCCCAGCGGCTGGACACCGGCGAGCATGATCATGCACCTGACCGGTGCCGAGCGCTACTGGTGCCACGGGCTGCTGGCGGGCGAGGAGGTCGGCCCGGACCCGGTCGGGATCGGCCCCGTGCAGGCCTATCGCGAACAGTGGGTGCAGTCGGACCGGAGGCTGTCCCGGCTCGCGCTGGACGACCGGCCGCGGGGCCGAGTGCCGCCCGAGCACATCCACCTGTCCGCATCGGTACGGACGGTGCTGCTGCATCTGATCGAGGAGACCGCGCGGCACGCGGGCCACCTCGACGTGGCCCGGGAGCTGATCGACGGCACGACCGGCCTCGGACCCCGCTGATCGTCCGACGGTCGGGCTGGGATCCCTGTCGGGCAAGGGATTCCCGGCGATCACGACGACATCGTCGTGGGCCCGGCCTCGGTCAGCGGGGGAAGGGCAGCTGGGTCTGGACGCCGAAGACCATGAAGAGGACGGCGCTGATCAACAGCATGATCACCGAGATGATCAGCGAGAACAGCACCACGCCGAACGCGGCGAAGAAGCCGAACTTGATCGCGGTGCCGGCGCCGATGATCACCTTGGTCTCGGACGGCGGTTGATACGGGTTGCTCATGGCTGCGACGCTATCGCCTCCCGATCAGACTTTCCGGATTCGTACCCACTTCACTCGGTGGTCGGAATCCTTGCGCAGGATCGCAGTCGCGCGGCCGCGGGTCGGCCGGATGTTGGTCCACAGGTTCGGCCCGTTGATCGTGTCCCAGATCCGGCCGGCCTCCGCGACCGCCTCCTCCTCGGTGAACCGGCCGTACTTGACGAAGTAGGAGCGCGGGTCCTGGAACGCGGTGTCGCGGAGCGACAGGAAGCGCTGGATGTACCAGTCCCGGACGTCGACCGGGTCGGCGTCGACGTACACGGAGAAGTCGAAGAAGTCGCTCACCGCCAGCCCGGTGGTCCCGTCGGCGCGGACCCGGGCCGGCTGCAGCACGTTGAGACCCTCGATGATCATGATGTCCGGGCGCCGGACCACAGCCTGCTCGCCCGGCACGATGTCGTAGGTCAGGTGCGAGTAGACCGGCGCGGTGACCTCCTCCTTGCCGGACTTCACGTCGATCACGAACCGGAGCAGCGCCCGGCGGTCGTACGACTCGGGGAACCCCTTGCGATGCATCAGGCCGCGCCGCTCCAGCTCGGCGTTCGGCAGCAGGAAGCCGTCGGTGGTGATCAGCGTGACCCGCGGATGCTCCGGCCAGCCGGCCAGCAGTTCCCGGAGCAGCCGCGCCATCGTCGACTTGCCGACCGCCACGGAGCCGGCGACCCCGATGACGAACGGCGTCCGGTCCACCGAGAGCCGGAGGAACTCGTTGGTCGAGCGGTAGAGGTTGCCGGTGTGCCGGACGTACTCGCTGAGCAACCGGGTCAGCGGCAGGTAGACCTCGCTGACGTCGATCAGCCGGGTCGGGTCGCGCAGACCCCGCAGCTTCTCCAGGGTCGCCGCGTCGAGGGTGAGTGGGGTGGACGCCGCCAACTCAGCCCAATCGGCCCGGTCGCGCTCCACATAGGGGCCGAGGCCGTTGCCGTTGCCGTTTCCGGTGAACCGCTGAACCACAAGGACGCATTCTGCCGAATCGGCGCCGCCGGTACGAAACCCGGGCACCGGCCGCGGTGCACCGCCGACCGTTCCGCACGGGACTTCCGGCACGGCATTTTCTCCGCCGCGGGACGGCCCGAACTGGGCCGGCGGCCACCGATCGGACCATTTCGGGGCTCCTGCCGCGCGGGCGCGGCTCCGGCGTGGAGTGTCCACTAGCCTGTCGCACATGTGTGGAATCGTCGGATACGTCGGAACCAAGCCCGCCGGCTCGGTGGTGGTCGAGGGGCTGCGACGCCTGGAATATCGCGGGTACGACTCCGCCGGGGTCGCCGTGGTCGACGACGGCGACACCCGGGAGCTCCGCTGCGTCAAGAAGGCCGGCAAGATCGCCAACCTGGACAAGGAACTCGCCGACCACCCGCTGCCGCAGACCGGCCAGGGCATCGGCCACACCCGCTGGGCCACCCACGGCGCGCCGAACGACACCAACGCCCACCCGCACCTTTCCGCCGACGGCCGGGTCGCCGTGGTGCACAACGGCATCATCGAGAACTTCGCGGCGCTGCGGGCCGAGCTGGTCGCCGCCGGGATCCCGCTCAGTTCCGACACCGACACCGAGACCGTCGCCCACCTGATCGGCCGGCTGCTCGAGGAGGGCGTCGATCTGGCGACCGCGATGCGCCGGGTCTGCGTCCGGCTGGACGGCGCGTTCACCCTGGTCGCGGTGGACCGGGACACGCCGGACCTGGTGGTCGGAGCCCGCCGCAACTCGCCGCTGGTGGTCGGCGTCGGAGAGGGAGAGAACTTCCTCGCCTCCGACGTCGCCGCCTTCATCGAGCACACCCGGGACGCGATCGAGCTCGGCCAGGACCAGGTCGTCCAGATCACCTCGGCCGGGGTCACGGTCACCGACTTCGAGGGCCGGCCGGCCGACGTGCGCCCGTACCACGTCGACTGGGACCTGACCGCCGCCCAGAAGGACGGCTACGACTGGTTCATGCGCAAGGAGATCTACGAGCAGCCGGACGCGGTCGCCAACACGCTGCTCGGCCGGCACTCCAAGGAGGGCAAGCTGGTCCTGGACGAGCTGCGGATGTCCGAGGACGACCTGCGCAAGATCGACAAGATCATCATCGTCGCCTGCGGTACGGCGTTCTACGCGGGCCTGGTCGCCAAGTACGCGATCGAGCACTGGACCCGGCTGCCCTGCGAGGTCGAGCTGGCCCACGAGTTCCGCTACCGGGACCCGATCGTCGGGCCGACCACGCTGGTCGTCTGCATCTCGCAGTCCGGCGAGACCGCCGACTCGCTGATGGCGGTCCGGCACGCCCGCGAGCAGAAGGCCCGGGTGCTGGCGATCTGCAACACCAACGGCTCCACCATTCCGCGCGAGTCCGACGCGGTGATCTACACCCACGCCGGGCCGGAGATCGGCGTCGCCTCGACCAAGGGCTTCATGACCCAGCTGGTCGCCTGCTATGTGCTCGGGCTCTACCTGGCCCAGGTGCGCGGCACGAAGTTCGACGACGAGATCGCCGCCACGGTCAGTGAGCTGGAGGGGATGCCGGCCGCGATCCAGTCGGTGCTGGACGACATCGAGCCGGTGATCAAGCTCGCCGAGGAGTTCGCCGACGAGCCGTCGGTGCTGTTCCTGGGCCGGCACGTCGGCTACCCGGTCGCGCTGGAGGGAGCGTTGAAGCTCAAGGAGCTCGCCTACATCCATGCCGAGGGCTTCGCCGCCGGCGAGCTGAAGCACGGTCCGATCGCCCTGATCGATGATCAACTTCCGGTGTTCGTCGTGGTACCGCCGCGCGGTCGTGATCAACTGCACGACAAGGTGGTCTCCAACATCCAGGAGATCCGGGCCCGCGGCGCGCGGACCATCGTGCTCGCCGAGGTCGATGATCAAGCCGTCGAGCCGTACGCGGATCTCATGATCAAACTGCCGAAGGTGTCCACCCTGCTGCAGCCGATGCTGGCCGTGGTGCCGCTGCAGGTGTTCGCCTGCGAGCTGGCCACCCGGAAGGGTCACGACGTCGACCAGCCGCGCAACCTGGCCAAGTCGGTCACGGTCGAGTGAATCGAGCATGATCATCGGGGTCGGGATCGACGTCTGTGACGTGTCCCGGTTCGCCGAGACGATCGAGCGCCGGCCCGGCTTGATCAACCGGCTGTTCACGCCGGCCGAGGCGAAGAAGTCGACCGCCTCGCTGGCCGCGCGGTTCGCCGCCAAGGAGGCCTTGGCCAAGGCGCTCGGTGCGCCGAGCGGGATGATCTGGACCGACGCCGAGGTGGTCACCGACGCGGAGGGGCGACCCTCCTTCAAGATCATCGGTACGGTCGCCGGCCGGGCCGAGCAACTCGGCGTCGGCACCATTCACCTGTCCATCTCGCACGACGCCGGCATCGCCTCGGCCATGGTCGTCTGCGAGTCCTGACCCCGAGCGGACGGATTCGCCGGCGTCCACCCTGGGTACGGGGCGAGGGGACCACTGCAGGCCACGACGGGAGAGGATCGTGTCCAGTCGAGGACCGGAGGCCCGGGGCGGCTTCCGTACGCCGGCGAGGATCACCGGGCTCGCGGTCGCGCTGCTGCTCGCGATCGCCGCAGGCTTGCTGACGGCACCCTGGCCGGTGTCACCGAGCGGTTCCGTCACCGGCACCGACGCCGCGCTCGCCGATCGAGTCCGGGCCCTGACGGCGGGCTCCGGCCGGGTCGGCGTCTCCGTCGCGGTGATCGAGGACGGCCGGCTGCGGACGGCCGGCCTCGGCGACACCGGTACCGGGCGGCCGGTGACCCCGGACACCGCGTTCGAGATCGGGTCGGTGACCAAGCCGTTCACCGCCTCCCTGTTCGCCGACCTGGTCGCCGACGGTGTCGTCGAACCCGACGACACCGTCCGCGAGGTGCTGCCCGAACGGGACTGGCAGCCCGGCGGCGGCGGAGACGCAACGCTGGCCGAACTCGCCAGCCAGCGGTCAGGCCTGCCGCGGGTGCCGGTGACCGCGCGGACGGCCCTCGGGATCGCCGGCTCCACCTTCGGCGGCGGTGAACCGGCCATCGGCGATCCGGAGCAGGTGATCAGCGAGGCCGCGGCCGCACGCCGGTCGGGCGTCGGCGAGTACGCGTACTCCAACCTCGGCTTCGCCTTCCTCGGTCACGTGCTGGCCGAGAAGGCGGGCCGGCCGTATCCGGACCTGCTCCGCGAACGGGTGCTGGGGCCGCTGCAGCTCCGGGCGACGTCGATCCCGACCAGCCAGGACGCGATACCGTCCGATTCGGTCGGCCACGACCGGAGCGGCCGGGTCATCCCCTCCGACGTCAGCACCGGCGACATCCCGGCCGGCGCCGGGGTCTGGTCGACGCCGACCGACCTGGCCACCTTCGGACAGCGTGTCATGGCCGGCGACACACCCGGCCACGATGCGGCCGAGCCTCGCTTCCCGGCCGGCGAGGGGCGGATCGGGTACGCCTGGAACTCGACCCCGACCCCCGACGGCGGCACCGTCGTCTGGCACAACGGCAGGTCCGGCGGCTACACCGCGTTCCTCGGCTTCGACCGGGAGGAACGGCGGGTGGTGGCCGTCCTCAACAACAGCAAGGCCGGCGTCGACGAGGTGGGCATGCAGTTGCTCAGCGGCACCGCCAACGGTCGCGACGATGCCCCGCGGCTGGTCGAGCTCGTGGTCGGGGCCGGGCTGCCGCTCGCCGCCGGAGCGTCGATGCTGGCCGCCTCGCTGGGCGGCTGGTACGGCCGTCGCCGGCGGACGCCGGACCGGGCCGGCCTGCTCGGCACCCTCGGCTGGTCGCTCCTGGTCTTCGCGGTCGGCCGGGCGGCCGGCATGGTCGCACCCGTCGCGATCGCCGGCTGGCTGGTCGGAGCCGCGCTGGCCGGAGCCGCGATCTTCGTCGCCGCGGTCCGCTGGAGGGGGCTTCCGTGGAGCGGGACCCGGCGGTCGCGACTGCAGTGGGCCGGCACAGCGCTCGCGCTCGCGGCCGGTCTCCTGGCGACCGTCCTGGTGATCAGCTGACCGGCTACGGCTTCCGTACGACCTCGAACCGGTCGAGTTCTCGCCAGGAGATGGCGTCGACGGCTTCGTAGACCTCGGTTCGGGGCTCGGAGCACCATGTGATCGGGATCCGTGGCCAATAGCCTTACCCGCTGGCGTCGATCAGCAGGAGGTGGACCGCGATGAATCCCCTGGCCGGACAAGCCTCGTTCCAAGAGTGTGGTCCGTCGTCCGGCAGGGTCAGGGCGGTCAGCAGCTCGGGCGCCAACTCACCGGAGAGCTCGCGCACGGTGTAGACGAGCCGCCCGTCCTTGCGGGTCAGGGGCCCGTCCTCCAGGCACCGGATCGCTCGGGTCGCCACGAAACCTGCCGGTGCCAGTCCACCCTCCACGACATTCGGATGGATGAATCCGTCGCCGTCGCGCGGACAGCGCCCCTCCACCAGCGGCGCAACCTTCGGTGCCGGCCGAGGGTTCCAGGTGGAGATCGGAACGCAGCCGTACGTGATCATGAGCAGGGCGGCGACCAGCCAGCAGCCCCGCAACCTCCGGGCCATGTCACGAGCGTAGATTCGCCGCCTCCGTCGCGTCCGGTTCGAGATCGGATCGACACCTCTTGCGACCTACGCATATGTATATGTATAGTTCTGCGTATGCCGAACAAGACGATCTATGTCTCCGACAGCGACCAGGAGCTCTTCGCCCGGGCTCAGGAGCTGGCCGGGGGCAGTCTCTCGCAAGCCATCACGACCGCTCTCCGACAGTACGTCGAGCTGGAGGAGGGCAAGCTGGAGGGCTTCGAGGAGATCGTCGTCAAGGTCGGCCTCGGCGTCGGTCGCAAGGTCCGGTTCTCCGGGCAGCTGCTGGTCGAATGGATGGACACCACCGCGACCAAGGTGGATACGTACCGGGTCTACCGGAGCCGGACCGGCAAGTTCGTGGTGCACACCGAACGGTCGCCGGAATGGAAGGACCAGTCCGAGAACGCCGAGAAATGGAGTCAGGGCTGGCGGGCGTGGGTCGGCAACCTCAGCGCCAACCAGAGCTGGAGCTTCACCCAGGGCGAGTCGACGCTCGACGTCGTGGACACGCTCGAGGAACTGAAACCCAAGATCCCGGCCAAGCTGTACGACCTGGTCGCGTCGTCCGAAGATCATCCGCTGATCGAGGACCTGGACATCTGAGCTAGGCCGCCACCCCCTACCTACACCGCAACCGAGGGACGACGGGCGCCCTCCGGTCTTCCGAGCCTGCCCACCTCGCACCCACACCTTGAAAGGGCGCAGCCATGCCCACAGCCATCGAGGCCGTCGGCCTCCGCCGCAGTTACGGCGACCTGACCGTGCTCGAAGGGGTCGATCTGACCGTCGCCACGGGGACGATCTTCGCCCTGCTCGGCCCGAACGGTGCCGGCAAGACGACCACCGTCAACATCCTGTCCACCTTGATCACGCCGGACGCGGGGCAGGCCCGGGTGGCCGGCCACGACCTGGCCACCGAACCCGACGCGGTACGGGCCGCGATCGGCGTCACCGGCCAGTTCTCCGCGGTCGACGGGCTCCTCACCGGCGCCGAGAACCTCCGTCTGATGGCCCGGCTGCACCACCTCGACCGGGCCGAGACCGAGGCGACCGTCGCCCGGCTGCTGGAGCAGTTCGATCTTGTCGACGCGGCCAAGAAGGCCGCCGCCACCTACTCGGGCGGCATGCGGCGCCGGCTCGACCTGGCCATGACCCTGGTCGGCGATCCCAAGATCATCTTCCTGGACGAGCCGACCACCGGTCTCGACCCGCGCAGCCGGCGGACCATGTGGCAGATCATCCGGGAGCTGGTCGCCGGCGGCGTGACGATCTTCCTGACCACCCAGTATCTGGAGGAGGCCGACGAACTGGCCGACCGGATCGCCGTTCTTGATCACGGCCGGCTGATCGCCGAGGGCACGGCCGCCGAACTGAAGAGTCGGATCGCCGGCGGGCACCTGCTGCTCCGGTTCGACGACGCCGAGGCGCTCGGCGCGGCGACGGTGGCGCTGGACGGTTCGGTGCCGAATCTCGAGGCGCTCACCCTGCAGGTGCCCAGCGACGGCGGGGTCCGTTCGCTGCGCACGGTGCTGGACCGGCTGGACCGGTCCGGTATCGAGATCGCCGAGCTCTCCGTGCACACGCCGGATCTCGACGACGTGTTCCTGGCCCTGACCGGCCAGCCGAAGGAATCCCTGATCACGAACGAGAAGGAATCTGTCCGATGAGTACGCTCACCTACGCGGCCGCCGACACGATGGCGATGGCCCGCCGCAAACTCCTGCACATCGTCCGCTACCCGAGCATGACCCTGCTGCTGATCGGGATGCCGATCATCTTCCTGCTGCTCTTCGTGTACGTGTTCGGCGGCACCCTCGGGGCCGGCATCGGCGGCAGCCGCGGCGACTACCTCAACTACGTGGTGCCCGGCATCCTGGTGATGGGCGTCGCCGCCAGCGCCCAGGGCGTCGCGGTGTCGGCCGCGATGGACATGTCCGAGGGCATCATCGCCCGGTTCCGGACGATGGCGATCTTCCGGCCGTCGGTGCTCGCCTCGCACGTGATCGGCGGCGTCGTCCAGACGTTGTTGATCTCCGCGGTGGTGATCGGCGTCGCCCTGCTGATCGGCTTCCGGTCGCCGGCCGGGCCGCTGCAGTGGCTCGGCGTGATCGGCGTGATCACCATGATCGGCTTCGCCCTGACCTGGCTCTGCGTGGCCCTCGGCCTGGTCGCCAAGACCGTCGAGTCGGCGAGCAACACGCCGATGCCGCTGACCCTGCTTCCCTTCCTGGGCAGCGGTTTCGTGCCGACCGAGTCGATGCCGCTCGGGCTGCGCTGGTTCGCCGAGTACCAGCCGTTCACGCCGATCATGGAGACCCTGCGCGGCCTCCTCTTCGGCACCCCGATCGGCAACAGCTGGAGCCTCGCGATCGGCTGGTGCCTGGTGATCTCGGTCGGCGGCTTCCTCTGGTCGCGGCACCTGTACCGCCGCGATCCCAGCCGCTGAGCGGTGTCAGGCGGGGAGGAACAGGTCGAGCAGGCGGCGGCAGCGGGGCGGGTCCTCGGTGAGGCCGTGTCGCAGACCCCAGAAGAGGTAGTCGGCGGCCCGGAAGATCACCCAGCAGCGGGCCCGCTCCGCGCGCAGGCCGGCCACCTCGACCACGGTCCGGAGATGATCATGGACGTCCCGGTCGGTCATCTCGTCCAGCCGGCTCCACAGGATCCGGGCGAGGTCGTACTCGATGTCGCCGCGGACCAGCACCGGATCGACGACCAGCCAGGGTTCCCGCTCGCCGGCCAGCACCTGGTCGTAGTGCAGGTCGCCGTTCACGGCCCGTTCCTCGCCCGGTTCGGTGATCAACCGGCCCGTCGCCTCGAGCACGCCGTCGAGGAGGCGGGCCGGGAACGGCCGGTCGAGCCCCTCCCACTCGCGGCCGAACCGTTCGGCGCCGCTGCGGAGCCAGGAAGCCGTCGTCGGTACGCCGTCGGGCGGGTCCACCGCCAACCGCCGCATCACCCCGGCGATGATCGGCACCGCCTCGGCCAGCGGGAGCGAGGAGAGGGAGCGGCCGCCGTCCAGCCGCTCCAGCAGCATCGCGCCCGCGGCCAGGTCGGCCTCGTGCAGCAGTACGGTTCCGCGGCCGGCCCAGAATTCGAGCGCTGCGATCTGGGCGGGGAGATCTTGATCATCGGGCGGGTTCAGCCGGAGCGCGTACGGCAGCCCGTCCCGCCGGACCGGCAGAACCAGAGCGTTGGAGCCGTGCCGGGCCGGCCCGTCGATCGTCAGCCGCAGCCGCCGGCAGGTCTCGGTGATCAACTCCGGGAGCAGGTCCAGCCACTCGGTACCGCCGTGCCACCACCGCGGCATCGCACGGAAGCTCGCCGGGATCTCCACCACGAGGACCACCCTACGGGCACCGCTCGTGCCAGACTGGGCCATGACCTTCGAAGCACGGCTGGCGGAGCTCGGCGTGGAGTTGCCGCCACCCACCACCGCGCCGCCGGGCGTGCGGATCCCGTTCGAGTGGGTCCGGGTCGTCGGCCGGCGATGTCTTCTCAGCGGTCACGGCGCGATCGGCCCCGACGGAGCCCCGGCCGGACCGTTCGGCCGAGTGCCCGACGTGGTCGGCCTGGCCGAGGCGCAGGAGTCGGCCCGGCTGACCGGTCTCGCCATGATCGCCGCGCTCCGCCGAGAACTGGGCGACCTCGACCGGATCGAGGCCTGGTTGTCGATCAGCGGGTACGTCAACGCCGCCGAGGGCTATCCGCAGACCACCGCGGTGATCAATCCGGTGTCGGAGCTGGTGCTGGAGATCTTCGGTGACGTCGGCCGGCATGCCCGCACCGCGATCGGCGTCTCGGCGCTGCCGCTGAACCTCCCGGTGGTGGTCGCCGCGGAGGTGATGCTGAGGTCCTGACGGACGGCGCCACTAGCCTGGGGCCATGGAGCAGCGCGCCTATTCGACCGCGACGGTCCGCGAGGTGGAGCAGGTCGAGATCTCCGCGGTCGGAGCGGAACCGCTGATGCGGCGCGCCGCGGCCGGGGTCGCGGCGGTGGCCCGGCGGGAGTTGATCATGGACCGCAGGCGGGTCTACGGCGCCCAGGTGTTGATCTTGGTCGGCGGCGGCAACAACGGCGGCGACGCGCTCTTCGCCGGGGCGCTGCTGGCTCGCCGGGGCGCCAGGATCCTCGCGGTGAGCTGCATCGGAACGCCGCACGCCGCCGGCCGGGCCGCGCTCGAACAGGCCGGTGGGCGGCTGGTCGCGCTGCCGGACCTCCCGGACCGGAACTGGGATCTGGCGATCGACGGCATCCTCGGCATCGGTGGCCGGCCGGGGCTGCCCGAGCCGGTCGGCGAACTCGCCGGACGCCTTGCGGGACAGGGGGTTCCGGTGATCGCGGTGGACCTGCCGTCCGGGGTGGAGACCGACTCGGGTGCCGTCGGTGACCGCTGGCTGCGGGCGCGCCGTACGGTCACGTTCGGCGCGGCGAAGCCGTGCCACCTGGTCGAGCCCGGCCGGTCCGCCACCGGTGAGCTGACCATGATCGACATCGGGCTCGACTTCACCGCGGCGCGGCCCGAGCTGATCGCCCTCGACGTCGCCGGGCTGGCTGCCCTGTGGCCGTACCCGGGACGACACGTCGACAAGTACGCCCGCGGCGTGGTCGGCCTGGACACCGGTTCGGACCGCTATCCCGGTGCCGGGCTGCTGTCGACGCTCGGCGCGGTCTATGCCGGCGCCGGCATGGTCCGGTTCCTCGGTGCCGACCACCCGACCTCGCTCGTCGGCGCGGAACTGCCGGACGTCGTGTTCGCGCCGGGCCGGGTGCAGGCGCACGTGTTCGGCTCCGGCTGGGGCGACCGACCGGACGGCGCGCGGCTGATCAAGGACGCGCTGGACGCCGGCACCCCGGCCGTGGTCGACGCCGACGGACTGGCCCACCTGCCCGACCGACTGCCGTCCAGCTGGCTGCTCACGCCGCACGCCGGCGAGCTGGCCCGGCTGCTCGGCTGGGACCGCTCCGCGGTCGAAGCCGCACCGATCCGCGCCGTCCGGGCCGGCGCCGAGCAGACCGGCGCGACGGTCCTGCTCAAGGGAGCCACCCAGTTGGTCGCCTCGCCCGACACGGCACCGGTCTGGGTCGCGGTGGCCGGGCCCTCGTGGACCGCGCAGGCCGGCTCCGGCGACGTCCTGGCCGGGATCTGCGGCACCCTGCTCGCGGCCGGGCAGCCCGCGTTCCGGGCCGGCCAGCTCGCCGCCTCCCTGCAGGCGTACGCGGCGGCCCGGCACCCCGGTCCCCGCCCACCGCAGGATCTGGCCCGGCTGCTCCCGGAGACCATCGCCGAGTTGGCCGCAACGGCACGAATCGGGACGGGACGTTCCGGCTGAGCCGGTCGCGGCTGCGGTAGAAAGGATTCGTGGACCATCAGACCGCGAGCGCCGAGATCGACCTCGCCGCGATCCGGCGCAACGTCAGCACGCTGCGCGAACTGGTCGCGCCGGCGGCGGTGATGGTCGTGGTCAAGGCCGACGGGTACGGGCACGGCATGGTCCCCGCTGCCCAGGCGGCTCGCGCCGCGGGCGCCGACTGGATCGGCGCCGCGATCCCCGACGAGGCGCTCGGGCTGCGCGCCGCCGGCGACACCGGCCGGGTGCTCTGCTGGCTGTACGGCCCCGACGAGGACCTGACACCGCTGGTCGCCGCCGACGTCGACGTCTCGGTCCAGTCCACCGACCAGCTGGCCCGGGTCGCCGCGGCCGCCGAGTCGACCGGCCACACCGCGCGGATCCATCTCAAGATCGACACCGGGCTGACCCGGAACGGCTGCGACGCCGCCGACTGGCCGGCCCTCTGCGCCGCCGCCCGGACCGCCCAGGACCGGGGCGGGGTCGAGGTCGTCGCGGTCTGGTCCCACCTGGCCGCCGCCGACGAGCCCGGGCACCCGTCGGTCCCGCTGCAGCAGCAGGCCTTCGACGCCGCGTACCAGGAGGCGCGCGCGGCCGGTCTCGACCCGCAGCGGCATCTGGCCAACTCGGCCGGCGCGATGATCCTGCCGGACACCCGGTTCGACCTGGTCCGGATCGGCATCGCCGCGTACGGCATCGACCCGGCCCCCGGCCTCGCCGCCCTGGCCGGGATCACGCTCACTCCGGCCATGACGCTGCGGGCCCAGCTGGCCAACGTCCACCCGATCGGGCCCGGCGTCTCGATCTCGTACGGCTGCCGCTGGACCTCCACCGAGGACACGGTGGTCGGCCTGGTGCCGCTCGGCTACGGCGATGGGGTGCCCAGGCACGGTACCAACCGGATCGAGGTCGAGGTGGCCGGCCGACGGGCCCCGAACCGGGGCACGATCTGCATGGACCAGTTCGTCGTCGACCTCGGCCCGGACGGCGGCAAGCTCGGCGACGAGGCGGTGTTGTTCGGGCCCGGTACGGCCGGCGAGCCGACCGCCGAGGACTGGGCCGCCTGGTGCGGCACCATTGCGTACGAGATCGTCACCAGGATCGGCGCCCGGGTGCCGCGGCGCTATCGGAACGGTACCGACTGATGCCCAAGCCACGCCCGCAACCGAAGCCGCGTCCGGACCCCGCCCCGGCCCGTCGCGCCGCGACCCCGCCCGCCCGGTCCGGGATCGGGATCGGCGAGGGCCTCGGCCTGCTGGCCGGCTTCGCCGCGCTGGCCGCCGGCGGGATCGCCGCCGGACTGGAACTGGAGCGCCGGTTCGTCAGCAAGCGGATCCACCGTCGCTCCGACCGCGCCGACGAGGACTTCTTCGGGCTGCGCTCCGACGGCCCGATCCTGACCACGGCCGACGGCGTACTGCTGCACACCGAGATCGACGAGCCCGAGCAGGACGATCCGGACCGGCCGACGCTGGTCTTCGTGCACGGGTACGCGCTCAGCCTGGACTGCTGGCACTTCCAGCGGAAGTACTTCCGCGGCCGCTACCGCCAGGTCTTCTACGACCAGCGTTCGCACGGCCGCTCCGGCCGGTCCGACCCGGAGCGCTGCCGGATCCCGCAGCTCGCCGATGATCTTGCCGAGGTGCTGGACGAACTGGCCGGCGACCGGCCGGTGATCCTGATCGGCCACTCGATGGGCGGCATGACGATCATGGAACTGGCCGCGACCCGGCCGGAATGGTTCGGCAGCCGGGTCCGCGGCGTGGCGCTGTTCGCCACGTCGGCGGGGGAGATGGCCGACCACTCGCCGATCCGGGCCCTGCCCGGCCGGGCCTTCTCCCGGATCGCGCCGCCGCTGATGGCGACCCTGAACCGGATCCCGGAACTGGTCGAGAAGGGCCGCCAGGCCGGTTCCGACATCGGCTACGTGGTGACCCGCCGGATGGCCTTCGGTTCCGCCGACCCGCCGGTCTCCTGGATCGAGTTCGTCAGCGAGATGCTCGGCCGCACGCCGCTCGAGGTGGTCGCCGACTTCTATCCGGCGTTCGCCGAACTCGACGAGTACGAAGCGCTCCGGGTGCTCCGGCGGATCCCGACCGCGGTGGTCGGCGGCGTGGACGACGTGATCACCCCGATCGAGCACACCGACAAGATCATCGCGCTGCTGCCCGACGCCGAGGCGCACCGGCTGGAACGCTGCGGCCACCTCGGCATCATCGACCGGCACGCCGAGATCAACCCGGTGCTGGACCGGTTGATCGCCCGATCCCAGGAGCCCACCGATCTTGATCAGGCCCGCGCTCTTGATCAAGAACGCACAGGTGATCAGGAACCGGGCCGGTAAGCGGCGCCGAACGGCGCGACGGCCCCGATGAGCACAGCCGAGGACCGGCGGACCGGCCTGATCCGCAGCGTCGGCCGGACCGGCTCCGCCCGGCTGACCGAGCTGGCCGACGAGTTCGGTGTCTCGATCGCCACCATCCGGCGTGACGTCGAGGAACTGCGCCGGCGCGGCCGGCTGCGTCGCCGGCACGGCTCGGTGGAGCTCGAACCGCACTCGGCGGGCCGGCGGTCGGTGCGGCCGGCGACGATCGGGATGATGCACTCCGACAACCGCTACCTGGCCCTGATCGCCCAGGCCGCCCGGCGCGAGGCCGAACGCCGTGATCACCGGTTCCTGATCGAGCCGGTGGAGACCCAGGCCGACGCGGACCGGGCCGCCCGGGCCTTGACCAAGGCCGGGTGTCTCGGGCTGATCTATGCGCCGCAGTGGCGCAGCGAGGCCGAGCTGGCAGAGCCGACGCCCTGGCTGGACCGGCTGACCGTGCCGGTCGTGCTCGGCGGCCGGGACGTCGATCCCGAGCATCCGCTGTTCCGGCTGGACTCGGTGATCGCCGACCACGCGTATGGCATGCGTCTCGGTCTTGATCATCTTCAGCTGCTGGGCCACCGCCGGATCGTGGCGACGATCCACGACGAGTCGCCGCCGGGCCGACTGCTCCGCCGCTACTTCGTCGACCAGCTCGACCGACGCGGCCTGCCGCAGCTGTTGCCGCCGATGCTGACCCCGCCGCGGCCCAGTCCGGCGGCGCTGGCCCCGATGGTCGACTCCGTGATCATGGCCGAGGCCTCGGCGATCGTCGTGCACACCGACTCCACCGCGCAGGCGCTGGTGCCACTGCTCCGGCGGGCCGGGAGGCGGGTGCCGGAGGACGTGTCGGTGCTGGCGTACGACGACATCGTGACCCCGGGGCCGGACCTGGCGCTGACCTCGATCTCGCCGCCGAAGCACGAGCTCGGCATCGAGGCGGTTGCGCTGCTGCTGCGGCGGCACCGGGTCCGCAGCGCCGGCCTGGACCCGCCACCGGTGGCGCACGTACGGCTGCTCCCGGTGCTGGTGGTACGGACCTCGACCGGCCCCGCTCCCCGTACTCGTTGAGCGATTTGAGCGATCTGGCTCCCGTCGACCGGCCCGGCGTCCTTAGCGTCGGCTCGTGGTGATCACTCGGTTCATGATCACCGGTTCGGTCCGACGGCGAGGAGGCCGCAGATGACACCCGCACCCGAGATCACCCGTCGCGTCCTGCTCGGTGGCGCCGCCGGACTCGCCACGGCCTCGGCCGGTGGCCTGCTGGCCGGCTGTGGCAACAGCGGCGACGCCCCGGGCACGGCTTCGGGACCGGTCCCGTTGCCGGTCACCCAGCCGTACGACGGCGCCGTGCCCGACCTGAAGGGCACCGCCTCGGGCATCCCGGACGGCTACCTCGGCTATCCGGCCGATCCGGCGGCCTCGGTGGCGGAGCGGCCCGGCGCCGGCGGGCCGGTGGTGGCCCTGCTCAGCAGCTACGCGGTCACGCCGACCTCGGCCCCGGCGAACAGGTACCTGGCCGAGCTGAACACCAGGCTGAACGCCGAACTGCGGCTGCAGGTGGTGCCCGCGCCGGACTACGAGGCGAAGCTCGCGACGACGGTCACCGGCAACCAGTTGCCCGACCTGCTGGAGATGCTGCCGACCCAGCCGCAGCTGCCGCAGCTGTTGAAGGCGGTCGCGGCCGACCTGACCGGTCACCTGTCCGGCGAGTCGATCAAGGACTACCCGAACCTCGCCGCCTTCGCGCCGGACATGTGGCGGACGACGATCTTCGGCGGCAGGATCTACGGGCTGCCGGTGCCGCGGCCGATCCAGTCCGGCGTGCCGTTCATCCGGACCGACCTGTTCCAGCAGCGTGGGCTGAATCCTGATCCGCGGAGCTGGTCGGAGTTCCGTGATCTCTGCGCCGCGCTCACCGCGCCGAAGGAGTCCCGGTACGCCCTCAGTCTGCCGCCGATGGCCTATCTCAACGGAGCCCTCGGCGGAATCAACGAGTGGGGCGAGGTGGACGGCCGGTTGGTCCGCTGGCAGGAGACCGAGCAGTACCGGCAGGCGCTGAGCTGGGTGGCCGAACTGGCCAAGGCCGGCTTCCTGCACCCGGACGCGTTCGCCGCCAACGCGACGGTGCTCGGCAAGCAGCGGCTCGTCGGCGGCCAGATCGGGATCCATCCGGACGGCTACTCGGCCTGGGGATCGCTGGCCCGGTTCCTGCCCGAGGGCCGGCAGGAGGTGATCGGCGGGCTCACCGTGCGTGGCTTCGAGGGTGCGACGCCGACGTACGCGATCGGCGCCGGGTCGACCAATTTCACGGTCCTGACCAAGGCCGACGACGACCGGATCGTGGAGCTGCTCAAGATCATGAACTTCCTGGCGGCACCGTTCGGCTCGGCGGAGTTCCTCTATCGCAAGTACGGCAACGCCGGTGATCAGCACACCGCCGAGGGCGACAACCCGGTGCTGACCAAGCGCGGCACCGACGAGATCACCCCGGTCACCGAGGCGCTGGACTATCACCTGGCGGACGGGGTCAAGGTGGCCTACGAAGGGTCGCTGACCAAGATCACCCAGGCCAAGTATGACTTCGCGCGGCAGGCTGAGCCCGGCTATCGGCGCAGCGCCGTGATCGGCCTGTACTCGGAGACGCAGGCCCGCACCGGCAACACGTTCGGCAAGACCTTGACCGACCTGCAGAACGGCGTGATCACCGGACGGAAGACGCTCGATGATCTTGCTGACGCACTGCGTACCTGGAATTCCGGCGACGGCCAGAAGATCAAGGCCGAGTTCGCCGCGGCCCGAGCCGATCAGTAGATCATGATCACGACGAGAGGGAATCTTCGCGCATGCCCCGGTACCGGCACGACCTGACCGAGTTCATCGACTTCCTGCGGGATTGGCTGGCCGGCTACAACCTGGGCGAACCGGGCCGCTACACCCGTCACCTCCGCCGGGAGGGGTACGACAGCGCTGCCGCGGACGCCTACGGCTGCGCCGATGCGGCGAATCTGCTGGCCATGATCGGCGAGCTGCCGTACCGGGCCGAGGAACGGGCGGCCTGGGTGCACAGTCTGCAGAGCTTCCAGCGGCCGGACGGCGAGTTCGTCGACGAGAGCCACTCGCGCTACCACACCACCGCCCACGTGACGGCTGCCCTGGAACTGTTCGATGCGCGACCCCTGCATCGGTTGGAGTTCCTGGCCGAGCTGGCCGACCATGATCGACTGCGGCAGTTCCTGGACCGGCTCGACTGGGATCATCCCTGGCCGGCCTCCCATGACGCGGCCGGTGCGGCGTCCGCGTTGGCGATCACGGGCGAGGTCGGGCCGGACTGGTTCGAGGCCTACTTCGACTGGTTCGACGCCGAGGTCGATCCGGCGACCGGCCTGTGGCGACGTGGCCGGATGCTGCCGGCCGACACCTGGCCCGGCTTCTTCGCGAACCTGGGCGGCTCGTTCCACTATCACTTCGTCTACGACTATCTGAGGCAGCCGTGGCCGGCGGTGGACCGGTTGATCGACAGCTGCCTGATCCTGCTCCACGAATCGGCCGGCCGGTTCGCGCTGGACACGGTCGGCTTCGCCGAGATCGATTTGATCTTCTGCCTCAGCCGGGCCCGCCGGCAGACGGCGTATCGGTTCGACGAGGTGGGCGTCGCCCTGGACCTGCTGGTGGAACGGGTCGTCGCGCTGCTGACCGATCGGGCCTATCGGGATTCGGCCGCGTTCGACGACGTGCACTCGACGTTCGGTGCCGTCTGCGCGCTCGCCGAACTGCAGCGGGCGGTGCCCGGGTCGATCGGCACGCCGGTGCCGCTGCGCCTGGTGCTCGACCGGCGGCCGTTCATCTGATCATGGCCGGTAGTAGGCGCCGACCAGGCCGCTGAGCTCCCGCCAGCCGAGGCTGCGATAGAGCTCCCGGCCCTCGGTCGTCGCCGACAGCACGGCGGTCCGGGCTCCGCTGTCGTACGCGAGCCGCTGCAGTTCGCCCATCACCGCGCGACCGAGGCCGCGGCGCCGGTGCGCCTCCTCGGTGACGATCCGGTCCGGCACCGCGTAGGGCCGGACCAGTCCGGCCTGGCCGGAGGCCGCGAGCTCGCCGGACCGGTCCACCACGCGCACCATGATCAACTCGGGCTCCGCGGTCACCTCGAGCCGGTAGCCGTCCGGCACTGTCGCTGGCTGCTCCGGCTCGAGGTCGCGGGCCATGAACCAGCCGAGGTCGTCCTCGACCCAGCCCGGCCCGAACCGCGGCATCCACTCCTTCGGGTCACCGGCGAACTTCACGCACCCGGACTCCGGCACCGGCCCGGCCAGGATCTCGGCCAGCCGCTCCGGGTCGGACTCGGTCAGCACCCACCGGCACGCCTCCCGCTCGGTCCCCGTCCGGATGAACCAACCCCCGTCGACCGCCTCGGCCGAAGGCGGGCGCCGTGACTTGATCCACCCGGTCACCCAGGCCTCGACGAACCACATGCGCCGGACCCTAACCCCGACTGCCGACACAGGAGATCGCCGAGTGTGGAGTTGGGTACCACCGAGATCGATTTCGACGGTTCGTTTCGTCACACTCGGTGAGTACGGCCCCGCTGCGGAGACGCCGGATTCGTGGGGAAGCGGGTCAGGTTGCTAGAGTGGGGGTCTCCCCGGGACGATTTCCGCTCCTGGGCCATGCGTCCGCCGAGCGCGGACCACCGGTTCTCTCTTCTTCGTGCCCCTGTGGTCGATCGATCGTGTGAGCGAACCGAGCGATCGCCCGCCTATGGGCAGAGAAGTGAGCAGCATCAAGATGTCGAGCACTGCCGCGGGTTCCCGCGCGCGCCCGAAGTCAGCCAAGAACCTCAAGACCAAGAAGGACCGCTGGACCGCCAAGGAGCGGGCCGAACGCGGCCGCCGGCCGAGCCGCCGGCCGGAGCGGGACCAGGGCTTCCGCAGCGAGCGGACCCGGGACGACCGGACCGGCCGCGACGACAACGCTCGCCCGGACAAGTTCCAGGGCGACCGCAAGAGCAACGATCGGTTCCGCGAGGAACGTACCCGCGACGACCGTCCCCAGGGCAGCTGGTCCCGGGACGACCGCGATCGCGGCGACCGCTTCCGGAACAACAGCGACGATCGTCCCCGCGACGATCGCGGCCGCGGCGACCGGTTCCGGGACGACCGGGGCCGTGACGATCGCGGCGGGCGCCGGGACGACCGGTCCGGTGGCGATCGGTTCCGCCGGGACGACCGTCCCCGCAACGACCGCGCCCGCGACGACCGGCGGCCCTTCGACCGCCAGCGCGACGACCGCCGGCGCGACAACCGCTTCGGCGACGATCGCCCCCGCAACGATCGCTTCGGCGATGACCGTCCTCGCAACGACCGGTTCGGTGACGAGCGCCGCCGGGACGACCGGCCGCGCGGTGACCGTTTCCGCGACGACCGCCCGCGCGACGATCGCTCCCGCGACTACCGGTTCGGCGACAACCGGTTCGGCGAGAATCGCTCGCGGCGTGACGATGCCCCTGGCGACCGCTACGGCAACACCCGCGGGCCCCGCCATGATCGCTTCGGCGACCGGGAGCGCCCGGCTCGCCCCGCCGACGAGGCCGACCAGGACCTGATGACCTGGTCCGGTCCCGAGGAGACCGCCGAGGCCGACGCCAGCGGTTCGGGCTTCGCCGACTTCGGGCTGCCGGAGCCGCTGCTCGGCGTTCTGGCCGGCGCCGGGATCAAGGACCCGTTCCCGATCCAGGCGGCGACCATCCCCGACGCGCTGGCCGGCCGGGACGTGCTCGGCCGCGCCCAGACCGGGTCCGGCAAGACGCTCGGCTTCGGCCTGCCGCTGCTGGCCCGTCTCGCCGGTACGTCCTCGCGGCAGCCCCGTGGCCTGATCCTGGTCCCGACCCGTGAGCTGGCGCTGCAGGTGGCGGATGCCATCGCGCCGCTGGCCAAGTCGGTCGGCCTCTCGGTCACGCTGATCGCCGGCGGCATGCCGTACGGGCCTCAGCGGCGTGCCTTCGAACAGGGCGTCGACGTGATCGTCGCCACCCCCGGGCGTCTGATCGACCTGCTCGACCAGGCCATCTGCGACCTCAGCAAGATCCAGATCACGGTCCTCGACGAGGCCGATCACATGGCCGACCTCGGCTTCCTGCCCGCGGTGACGACCCTGCTCGACACGGTGCCGGCGGGCGGCCAGCGGCTGCTCTTCTCGGCCACCCTGGACTCGGGCATCAACCGGCTGGTCCGGACCTACCTGTCCGACCCGGCCACTCACCAGGTCGATTCCGACCGGGCCAGCGTCGCGACGATGAGCCATCACGTCGTGCACGTCCAGCCGAAGGACAAGACGGTGCTGACGGCCGAACTCGCGGCTCGCAAGGGTCGTACGGTGATCTTCGTCCGGACCCAGCGGGCGGCCGACCGGATCGCCGGTCAGTTGCGCGAGGCTGGGGTGACCGCCGGTGCGCTGCACGGCGGCCTGACCCAGGGCGCCCGGACCCGGATCCTGGCCGCGTTCAAGGAGGGCCGGGTCCCCGCGCTGGTGGCGACCGACGTCGCCGCGCGCGGCATCCACGTCGACGACGTGGGCCTGGTGCTCCAGGTCGACCCGCCGAACGGCCCGAAGGAATACCTGCACCGGGCCGGCCGGACCGCCCGCGCCGGTGGCAGCGGAGCCGTGGTCACCCTGGCTCTGCCGCACCAGCGCCGCGAGCTCGATCGGCTCACCCGGCAGGCCGGCGTGAGCGCCACGCCGGTGGTCGGCGAGTCCGGCGATCCGGCCCTGGCCGACGCGACCGGCGCCCGGACCCCGTCCGGCGAGCCGATCAGCGACGCCGACTACCAGCGTCTGATCAGCCCGCCGAAGCCGCCGCGCGGCGCGGGCCGTTCGGGGCAGCGTCCGTTCCGTGGCCGCCAGGGATCCGGGGGCCGCAAGGGCTTCGGCGATCGGCGGGGTTCCGGGGACCGACGCCGCCCGCGCCCAGACGATGCGGCCGCACTACGATGACCGCTGGTGAACGCATCCGTACCTGAACTCGAACTCCGGCAGGCCGATCCCGAGGACGCCGCCGGAATGGTCGAGGTCATCCATGCCGCCTTCGGGGCCCGGCCGCCGCTCGACCCGCCGTCCACGGCGATCGACGAGACGCCGGCCACGGTCGCCGAGGCGCTGCGTCGCGGCGTCGGGGTGTACGCCACCGTGGCCCAGAAGCCGGCCGGCGTGATCTTGATCGGCGGTACGGTCGGGCAGCGGGCCAGCCTGCAACGGGTCTCGGTGCATCCGGCGTTCCAGCGCCACGGCGTCGCGTCGGCCATGGTGCGCGCCGCCGAGGAACTGGCCGCGGCCGAGGGCCATACCGAGGTGGAGCTGTTCGCCCGGGCCGAGTTCCCCGAGCTGATCGAGTTCTGGCGGCATCGCGGTTACCGGGTCGAGCGGGAGGCGCCGCACGGCGTCTACCTGATCAAGCCGCTGCCGGTCGTGATCATGGTCCCGGACGCCGACGCCATGCAGGCGCTGGGCCGCCGGCTGGCCGGTCTGCTGCAGGCCGGCGACGTGATCATCGCCTCCGGCGAACTGGGTGCCGGCAAGACCACACTGACCCAGGGCGTCGGGCAGGGCCTGGACAGCCAGGGCCCGATCATCTCGCCGACCTTCGTGATCTCCCGGATCCACCCGTCCGGGTCCGGCGGGCCCGACCTGGTGCACGTCGACGCGTACCGGATCGGCGGCGAGGACGAGCTCGATGATCTTGATCTGGACTCCCGGGTGGCCGACTCGGTGACCTTGATCGAATGGGGCGAGGGGCTGGCCGAAAGGCTGTCCACCGAGCGGCTGGAGATCGGGATCCACCGGCCGCCCGGCACCGACACCAGGACCGTGCTGCTGCGCGGCATCGGGACGCGCTGGGACGACGCCGACCTGACGGCGCTGCGGGAAGGGGCGAGTGATGCCGACTGAGGCGTACGTGCTCGGGATCGACACGTCGACCGTCGCGACGGTCGGTCTGGCCCGCGGCGGTACGGTGCTCGGCCGCGCCACCGCCCCGGACCGGATGAAGCACGCCGAGCAGTTGATCGGCCTGGTCGACCAGGTCTGCGCCGAGGCCGGGATCGATCCGCGGGACCGGGCCGTGGAACGGCGGCTCGTGGTCGGCGTCGGCCCGGGCCCGTTCACCGGCCTCCGGGTCGGGATCGTCACCGCCCGCACGCTCGGCCTCACTCTCGGCATCGAGGTCCGTGGCGTCTGCAGTCTGGACGTGCTGGCCGCCCAGGCCGTCGCCGACGCCGCACCGGCCGGCGAGTTCGTGATCGCCACCGACGCCCGGCGCCGCGAGGTCTACTGGGCCCGCTACGACACGGCCGGCCGGCGGCTGGCCGGACCGGACGTCGGCCCGCCCGACAATGTGCCGGAACTGCCCTGCTACGGCCCGGCGACCGCGGTCTATCCGGACCGGCTGAACAGCGCCGGACCTGAGTTGATCTTGGACGGCGGGACCCTGGCCGGGACCGGACCGGAGCTGCCCGACGTCGGCCTGGAACCCTTGTATCTCAGGCGTCCCGACGCCGTCGAGCCGTCCCGGCCGAAGTCGGTGCTGGCCACCAACCGGAGGCGCTCGTGATGATCACGATCAGCCCGGCGGGACCGGCCGACCTGGCCGCGATCATGGATCTGGAGCGGGCCGGCTTCGACTCCGGCGAGCAGTGGGGCGAGGCGAGCTGGCGGGACGAACTGTCCGGCGACGGCCGGACCGTGCTGACGGCCGCCGACGATCAGGCCCTCCTCGGCGTGATCACCCTGCGTGCCACGGGTGAGCTCGCCGATCTGCACCGGATCGTCGTCGCCGATGATCATCGCCGGCAGGGGATCGGACGCCGCCTGCTGGACGCGGGCCTGGCGGCGGTCCGCGAGCTCGGGGTGCGGTCGGTGCTGGCCGAGGTCCGCTTCGACAACGAGGCGGCGATCGGGCTCTACCAGCGCAACGGCTTCGAGCAGCTCGGCGCCCGCCCCGACTACTACGGACCCGGCCGGCACGCGTTGATCCTGAAGCGGTACGACCTCGACCTCGACCCTGGAGCGTCATGATGAGTGGCCCGTTGATCCTGGGCATCGAGACCTCTTGCGACGAGACCGGTGTCGGCATCGTGCGGGGCCACGAACTGCTGGCCAACGAGGTCGCCTCCAGCGTCGAGGAGCACGTCCGGTTCGGCGGCGTGGTGCCCGAGGTGGCCAGCCGGGCCCACCTGGAGGCGATGCTGCCGACGCTCGAGCGGGCCTGCGCGACGGCCGACGTCGACCTGACCGAGATCGACGCGATCGCGGTCACCGCAGGCCCCGGCCTGGTTGGTGCGCTGGTGGTCGGGTTGTCCTCGGCCAAGGCGCTGGCGTACGCGCTGAACAAGCCGCTGTACGGCGTCAACCACCTGGCCGGGCACGTCGCGGTCGACCTGCTCGATCATGGTGAGCTGCCGAGCCCGTGTGCCGCCTTGCTGGTGTCCGGCGGACACACGTCGCTGCTCACCGTCGAGGACATGGCCAGCAAGATCACCGAGCTCGGCTCGACGATCGACGACGCGGCGGGGGAGGCGTACGACAAGGTGGCTCGGCTGATCGGGCTGCCGTACCCCGGCGGGCCGCACATCGACCGCGCGGCGGCCGACGGCGATCCGACCGCGATCGCGTTCCCGCGCGGGCTCAGCACCAACCGCGATCTGATCAAGCACCGGTTCGACTTCTCCTTCTCCGGTTTGAAGACCGCGGTCGCCCGCTGGGTCGAGGAGCGCCGGCTGGCCGGGCAGGACGTACCCGTCGCCGACGTCGCGGCGAGCTTCCAGGAAGCCGTCTGCGACGTGCTGTCGGCCAAGGCGATGGACGCCTGCCGAGCGACCGGCGCCACCGACCTGCTGATCGGCGGCGGGGTCGCGGCCAACGGCCGGCTGCGGGCTCTGCTCGCCGAGCGGGCCGCCGAGAACAAGATCACGTTGCGTACCCCGCGACCCGCCCTGTGCACCGACAACGGCGCGATGATCGCCGCCCTCGGCGCCGAGGTGGTGAGCCGCGGGCTGCGGCCGTCCGGCCTCGATCTCGGTGCCGACCCGGGTCTGCCGGTGTCGACGATCGTCGTCTGATCATGGACGCGGCGACGGCGACGGCGCTGACCACCATCGAGGGCGCGGCCGCGATCGAACTGGCGATGGAGCAGGACGACCCGGACAGTCTGGCGGCCGCAACCGCCCTGCGCCGGGCGTTCCGGCCCGACCTGGCCGCCGCCGCGCTGACCCAGGCGTCGCTGTGGCGGGCCGCTCGGCCGAAGCTCGGCGAACTGCTGGATCTGCTGCCCGGTGGGCTGCTGCTGTCGCCGGACGGGCTGCAGCAGGCGTCCCGGGTCGACGTCTCCGGCCACCACGCCGACCGGTTCACCGCGGCCGGAACCCTACGCGTGTTCGATCTGGGCTGCGGCATCGGAGCCGACGCGATCGCCTTCCTGCTGGCCGGGATCTCGGTCGTTGCGGTGGAACGGGACCCGGCGACGGCGATCCTGGCCCGGCACAATCTTGATCTTGCCCGCCGGGTGGCCGACGCCGAGGACCTGACCGCCGAGGTGATCATCGCCGACGTCACCGAGGGCGCGGTCCGGCCCGGTCCGGAGGACGGCGTCTTCCTCGATCCGGCCCGCCGCAACGCCGGCCGCCGGGTCTGGAACCCGGACGACTTCAGCCCGCCGTGGGACTTCGCCGCGGAACTGCTGCGGCGCCCCGGCGCGACCGGGATCAAGCTCGGCCCCGGCCTGCCGCACGACCGGATCGACGACTCGGTCGAGGCCGAATGGCTCAGCTCGGGCGGCGAGGCGGTCGAGCTCGGCCTGTGGAATGGGCCGGGCACCGCGCCCGGCCGCTGGTCGGCGTTGATCATGCCCGAGACCAGGATCGTCCGCGAGCCGGTCCAACTGCCCGTGTCCGGACCGCTCCGGTACGTCTACGAACCGATCGGAGCCGTGATCAGGTCCCGCGCGATCGGTACCGTCGGCATGATGCTCGGCGCCTCCCTGCTCGATCCGCAGGTCGCCTACCTGACCTCGGACGAACTGATCGACACGCCCACTGCCGCGGCCTTCGAAGTGATCAAGGAACTGCCGTACAGCGAGAAGGTGCTCCGGGCCTGGGTCCGCGACAACGGCATCGGCACGCTGGAGATCAAGCAGCGCGGGATCAGCCTGGACCCGGCCCTGCTCCGGGTCCGCCTGAAGCCCCGCGGCCCCGCCTCGGCCACGCTGTTGATCACCCGAACCCCCTCCGGCGCCCGCGCCCTGCACGTCCGTCGCGTCTGACCGCGCTCCAACGCCCGCCCGTCGGCTGCGGAGAGGGTGAGATCGCGCGACGGCGGAGGGCGAGGTCGCTGCTGCGGGTGAGGTGAAGCCGGTGGGCCGTGATGTCCGTGGAGGCGACGGAGGGCTGGTGGTCGGCGGCGCCGCCCGCTATCGTCTCTGCCACGTGGCAGAACCCAGGGGTAGGGAGATGATCATGGATCGACGTCGATCGTGGAAGCGTGCTTGGCTGGCCGGGTTGCTGACCGTGGCCGGGCTGCTGCTCGGGTCGGTGGTGCCGGCCTCCGCGGGTACGCCGGAGCCGCCCGAACCGGTGTTCGCCGGCACGGTCGCCGCCGATCCGGGGGTGATCTTCGCCGACGGCGCCTACTACGCCTTCACGACGGGCGCCGGTGCTCCGTACCTGAAGGCGCCGACGCCCGCCGGCCCGTGGCAGGCCATGGGCCCGGCGCTGACCGGGACCGGCGGCTGGGCGCTGGATGCGCCGATCTGGGCGCCGGACGCGGTCCATGTCGGCGGCGATCGGTACGTGCTCTACTACTCGGCCCGGGTCGACGGGCTGGCCGCGAACCAGCGCTGCATCGGCGTCGCCGTCTCCGAGACCGGGCCCGCGGGGCCGTACCAGCCGACCGACCGGCCGGTCAGTTGCCCGGCCGGTGCCCGCCGGCACGACAACGGCGAGTTGATCAACGCCAGTGATCAGCCGCCGACGCCCAATCCCGGCGACGGGCTGATCGACGCGTCGCCGATCCTGACCGAGGACGGCCGCAGATTCGTGCTGTACAAGACACAGCGGCCGAATCCGCTGACCACGCTGCGGATCGTCGAGGTGGACGCCGGCTGGACCACGGCGATCGCGCCGAGCGTCGAGTTGCAGCGGTACCAGGGCCAGATCGAGAACCCGGCGATGGTGCAGCGGGGTGGCAAGTTCGTCCTGTTCGCATCGAAGTACAACTACCTCAGCTGCGACTACGCGACCGTCTGGTGGCGCTCGAACTCCCCGACCGGCGGGTTCACCTCCGGCCCGGAGCGGAGCCTGCTGACGACGAAGAAGACCGGGGTCTGCGGTCCGGGCGGAGCTGACCCGACGCCGACCGGGACGCCCGGCGAATGGCGCCTGGTGCTGCACGGCTGGGTCTGCCCGGCGCTCTCCACCACGGCCTGTGCGGACGTGTTCCCGCTGCCGGCCGACAAGCGGCGCGTGATCTATGCGGCCACGCTCGGCTGGGGCGCGGACGGCGCGACCCCGGAGGTCAAGCGGTTCCTCGACCCCGCGTGATCATCGGGCCGGCCGTTCCGGGATGTCGATCATGCTGCGCAAGATCGAACTGGTCGACACCATGATCACGAACTCGGGCGGCCGGACCGGCCACCGGCCCGCGGTTGAGCGCCGCGGAGCGCGCCGGGATCGGCCCGTCCAGCCAGGCGGAGCGCGCCGGCTGCGGGACCGGGCGGGCAGCGTGTCGGGGTGTGATCACCGGTTCGGCTTGTTGTCGCGTTGACCTGGGGATACCCTGGCCGCGTAATGGATCGGCGCGTGCGTGCCCCGAGGCGAAGGAGGTGAGGACCATGAGTCCTGGTCAAAGTACCCAGCTCCGTCCTCAGACCGCCTCGGATCCGGCCACCAGCACGGGCGATTGATCAACTCGCCGCGATGCTGGACGTTCGGGTCTGCCGACGCAGCGGGAGTTCCCGATGTCCATTCTTCGGCTTTTCCGGGTTTCCAAGACCCTCACCCATCATGACGGCGCACTGATGCCCGACGACCTCGAACCGACGACCGAACGCCGTGGCGGTGTCGTCGACAACGCGATCTACGTGAACGGCGTCCGGACCAGCAGCCCGGCCAGCCTCGACGAGACGTACGAACTCCTCCGGGAGCGCCGCGGCCTGGCCTGGATCGGCCTGTACCGCCCGACCGAGGACGAGATCCATTCGGTGGCCAACGAGTTCGGCCTGCACGATCTCGCCGTGGAGGACGCGATCACCGCGCATCAGCGGCCGAAGCTGGAACGCTACGGTCACACGCTGTTCGCCGTGCTGCGGCCGGCCCGCTACCTGGACGACGTGGAGCGGGTCGAGTTCGGCGAACTGCACGTGTTCATCGGCCCCGAGTTCGTGGTCACCGTGCGCCACGCCGAGTCGCCGAACCTGGCCCACGTACGGCGTCGGCTGGAGGAGAACCCGGAGCTGCTCTGCCGGGGCCCCGAGGCGATCCTCTACGCGATCTTGGACCAGGTGGTCGACGAGTACGAGCCCGTCGTGGCCGGCCTGGAGAACGACATCGACGAGATCGAAGATCAACTTTTCAACACCGGCGACGAGACCGTGTCCCGACGGATCTACGAACTCTCCCGCGAGGTGATGGAGTTCCAGCGCGCCACCCGGCCGCTGCTCTCGATCCTGAACGCTCTGGAGCGCGGCTTCGAGAAGTACCGCGTCGACGTCGAACTGCAGCGCAACCTGCGCGACGTCCAAGATCACGTGATCAGGATCGTCGAGCGTGCGGACGCCTACCGCGCCCTGCTGCAGAACGCGCTGACCGTGCACGCGACGCTGGTCGGGCAACGGCAGAACGCCGAGATGCAGCACCTGACCGAGTCCAGCCTGGCGCAGAACGAGGAGGTCAAGAAGATCTCCGCCTGGGCCGCGATCCTGTTCGCGCCGACGCTCGTCGGGACGATCTACGGGATGAACTTCGACTATCTGCCGGGCTCCGACTGGATCTTCGGCTTCCCGGTCGCGATCCTCGCCACGCTCGCCACCGCGATCGTCCTCTACCTGGTCTTCAAGCGCCGCCGCTGGCTCTGACGCTCAGCAGATTGGTCTGGGATCGGTGGCGGGGATTGGATCGGGTGGGCAGGCCGTTTCGCTTCTAGATTCGCTCGTGTGAAGACGCGATTCCTGCACAGCGCAGACACCAGACTCGAAGTGAGCGCCCTCTGCCTGGGCGTGATGTTCCTCGGCGTACGGGAGGACGAACGGACCTCGTACGCGATCCTGGACCGGTTCTACGAACAGGGCGGCCGGTTCTTCGACACCTCGAACAACTACGGCGGCTGGACCGAGGCGACCCTCGGCACCCGGTCCGGCGACAGCGAACGGCTGCTCGGCGGCTGGATCGCCAGCCGGAAGGTGGCCGACGAGGTGGTCGTGTCCACCAAGTGCGGCGCCGGCAAGCGCGACCCGGGTCGGCCGCTGTCCATCGAACCGCCGACCAACTACGAGGGCCTGGGCCCGGAGGTGGTCCGGACCCAGTTGACCGGGAGCCTGCAGCGTCTGGGCCTGGACCGGGTCGGGGTCTACCTCGGCCACGTCGACGATCGGGACCGCGACATCACGGAGATCGCCGACACCTTCTCCGCCCTGGTGGACGAGGGCCTGGTCGCGATCCCCGGCCTGTCCAACACGGCGACCTGGCGGCTGGCCGTCGGCCGCCAGCACAGCCGGGTCGCCGGCCGGGCCGAGTTCGGCGCCTGGCAGCAGCAGCACTCGCTCTACTGGCCGGCGCCGGGCGCGGACGAGGCCACCCGGGTCACGCCGGAGGCGGTGGACTACGCCGCGGACCAGCCGGACCTGACGATCATGAGCTACTCGCCGCAGCAGGGCGGTCAGCTGGTCCGGCCCTGGATGCCGTTCTGGGACCCGTACAACCATCCGGGCAGCGAACGCCGGCTGCGGCTGGCGCACCGGATCGGCCACGAACTCGGCGCGACCGCGAACCAGGTCGTGCTGGCCTGGCACCTGGCCGGGGTCCGGAGCACACTGCACTACGTGCCCGGCAGCAGCCAGCACGCCGCGGCCGACCTGCCGGCCCGGCGAGCAGCGATGATCCCGGTGTTCAGCGCCAGCTCGGTGGCCCAGCTGGACGAGGCACTCGGTGCGGTCGACCTGAAGCTCGGTGACGAACACCTGGCCGAGCTGGACACTCCCTGACCCGGGGCTGCGACAGCTGGACCGTTCGCCCGGCAGCGCGGCGGCCCGGCTAGGCTCTGCGCCGGAGGTGGAGCGTGTCGCCGCTGAATGTGCTGTTGGTGGTGCTGTACGTCGCGGCCGGCGTCGCCGCGGCGTGGGAGGCCCGCCGGAAGGGCTATCACGACCTGATCTTCACGATCCTCGGCGTGCTGCTCGGCCCGATCCTGTTGTTGATCATGCTCTTCCTGCCGCCCCGGCCGCTCAAGGTCGGCCAGGCGGTACGGCCGGCGGCGCCCATCGCGCTCGAGGACGGCCGGCGGCTCCGGACCAACCACGTGACCGTCGTCCGGGCCGTCAAGGTGGTCGACGGCGAGCTGGTCTGCCTGATCACCTCGCCGGAGGGATCACGGCACTGGGTCGCCCAGGAAGCCCTGTCCCGGGTCGGCGGAACACCGAAGCGCTGAACGTTCCGTTCGGTCGTTGGCACTCGTCCAGGGTGAGTGCTAATGTCGGATTGGCACTCTCCAACCGAGTGTGCCAACTCAACCGGGGCGGCACCGCGACGACGGCTCGGCTGAGCTATCCCATGCACATACATTTCACCTGTGAAAGGGGTTTGAACGTGGCAGTCACGATCAAGCCGCTCGAGGACCGCATCCTCATCGAGCCGCTCGAGGCCGAGCAGACCACGGCGTCCGGGCTGGTCATTCCGGACACCGCCAAGGAGAAGCCGCAGGAAGGCAAGGTCCTGTCCACCGGACCGGGCCGGATCGACGACAACGGCAACCGGGTTCCGCTGGACGTCGCCGAGGGCGACGTCGTGATCTTCAGCAAGTACGGCGGCACCGAGGTCAAGTACGACGGCAAGGACCTGCTGCTGCTCAACGCGCGGGACATCCTCGCCGTCGTCACCAAGTGATCCGGTAAGGGGACTCAGCTATGCCAAAGATCCTTCAATTTGACGAGGAGGCCCGTCGCTCCCTGGAGCGCGGTGTCGACATCCTCGCCAACACCGTGAAGGTCACCCTCGGCCCCAAGGGGCGCTACGTCGTCCTGGACAAGAAGTGGGGCGCGCCGACGATCACGAACGACGGCGTCACCGTTGCTCGCGACGTGGAGCTCGAGGATCCGTACGAGAACCTCGGCGCTCAGCTGGCCAAGGAAGTGGCGACCAAGACCAACGACGTCGCCGGTGACGGCACCACCACGGCCACCGTGTTGGCGCAGGCGCTGGTGCACGAAGGTCTCAAGGCCGTCGCGTCGGGCGCCAGCCCGGTCGGGCTGAAGCGTGGGATCGACGCCGCGGTGACTGCGGTGGAGGAGCGGCTCCGGGAGAACTCCCGTGAGGTGCAGACCACCCAGGACATGGCCTCCGTCGCGACCATCTCGGCCCGTGACCCGCAGATCGGCGAGCTGATCGCGGAGGCCTTCGACAAGGTCGGCAAGGACGGTGTGATCACCGTCGACGAGTCGCAGACCATGGGCACCGAGCTCGAGTTCACCGAGGGCATGCAGTTCGACAAGGGCTACCTGTCGCAGTACTTCGTCACCGACGCGGAGCGGATGGAGGCGGTTCTCGACGATCCGTACATCCTGATCCACTCCGGCAAGATCAGCTCGATGAACGAGCTCCTTCCCCTTCTGGAGAAGGTCATCGGCGCCTCCGGCACCCTGTTCATCGTGGCCGAGGACGTCGAGGGCGAGGCGCTGTCCACCCTGGTCGTGAACAAGATCAAGGGCACCTTCAACTCGGCCGCCGTCAAGGCTCCGGCCTTCGGCGACCGGCGCAAGGCCATGCTCGAGGACATCGCGACCCTGACCGGCGGTCAGGTCGTCACCCCGGACGTCGGCCTCAAGCTCGACCAGGTCGGGCTCGAGGTGCTGGGCCGGGCCCGTCGCGTGGTGATCAGCAAGGACAACACCACGATCGTCGACGGCGCCGGCTCCAGCGACGAGGTCCAGGCCCGGGTGAAGCAGCTGCAGGCCGAGATCGAGCGCACCGATTCCGACTGGGACCGGGAGAAGCTGCAGGAGCGGGTGGCCAAGCTGGCCGGCGGCGTCTGCGTGATCAAGGTCGGCGCTGCCACCGAGGTCGAGCTCAAGGAGAAGAAGCACCGGATCGAGGACGCCGTGTCCGCGACCCGGGCCGCGATCGAGGAGGGCATCGTCGCCGGTGGCGGCTCCGCCCTCGTCCACGCGGCGCAGGCGCTCGAAGGCGGGCTGGACCTGTCCGGCGACGAGAAGGTCGGTGTCTCGATCGTCAAGAAGTCGCTGGTCGAGCCGCTGCGCTGGATCGCCGAGAACGGTGGCGAGCAGGGCTACGTCATCGCGTACAAGGTCGCCGAGCTGCCCGTCGGGCAGGGCTACAACGCCGCGACCGGCGAGTACGGCGACCTGGTGGGCGCCGGCGTGATCGACCCGGTCAAGGTGACCCGGTCCGCGCTGGCCAACGCCGCGTCGATCGCCTCGCTGCTGCTCACCACCGAGACCCTGGTGGTGGACAAGCCGGAGGAAGAGGACGCGCCGGCCGCTGCCGGGCATTCCCACTGACCTTCGGTCAGAACGCACATCAAGGAAGGGCCCCGGGCCCTCCCCGACGATTACGTCCGGGAGGTGCTCGGGGCCCTTTCGCCGGTCTACCCCAGGATCAGCGGGAGCCGGGCCTCCCATCCGCCCAGGGCTGTCGCTTCGGCGTCGGTCGGCTCCCGTCGCCCGGTGCCGATCAGCAGGGCGTCGGTGTCGGACAGGCTCACCGGAAACGCGGCTCCGGCGAGCTGCTCCAGCATCAGCCGGGTCCTGGCCAGCGCTGCGGGAGGCGGCCCGCCGGCGCCGGGCAGGTGGGCGACCAGGTCGAGGTGGTGCAGGGTCCATTCCAGGACGTACGCGGAGAGGTAGTCGCCGGCGGTGAGCACCTGGTCCTGGGTGCGGACCCGGAGGGCGGGATCGGCCAGTTCGGCCGCGCGGCCGGCCGCCGAGCCGACGTCGTCGAGGTGGTACGTCAGCAGAGCCGGGTCCTGATAGGCGGCGGCCAGCCGGACCGTCAGCGCGTCCAGCGGGTCGGTGCCGGTCGGCGGGGTGTCGCCGACCTCCCAGTAGGTGATCGCGTCGCGGGTCGGCTCCTCGTCCGCGGGTGTGACGAGCGTGATCAGCACGTCCTGGGCGTCGATGATCAAGTGGCAGACGAGGTCCCGGACCAGCCAGCCGGTGCAACCGGACGGCCGGGTGAAGTCCTCGCCGGAGAGCTCGGCGACCGCACCCCGCAGGGCCGTCCACGAGAGTGAGAAGAGGTCCACCGCCACAACACTAGGCTGCTGCCGTGATCGAGGAGCGGGTGCGGCGCAGCGCCAGGGTCCTGCTGGTGGACCCGGCCGAGCGGATCCTGCTCTTCTCCGTGACCGACGACGGCGCGACGCGCTGGTTCGCGCCGGGCGGCGGGCTGGTCGACGGGGAGACGTACCCGGAGGCGGCGGCCCGCGAGCTGTGGGAGGAGACCGGGCTGGCGGTCGACCCCGCCGACCTCGGGCGGGAGGTGTGGCGCGGCCGCCCCTGGGCGTCGGTCCGGGAGGGCATCCCGTACCGGAACTTCCAGCGCTACTTCCTGCTCCGGACGCCCGCCTTCGAGCTCGACACGTCGAGGTTCGAGGCGCTGGAGCGGGCCGCGATCGACGGGCAGCGGTGGTGGACCGTGCCGCAGCTCCGGTCCACCACCGACTGTCTCCGCCCGGCCGGGCTGCCCGACCTGCTCAGCGACCTGCTGAGCGGCGGGGCTCCGGCCGAGCCCGTCCTCGTCTCGGGCTAGACCCGCTCGAGTTCCGGCGTCGGCTCGGGCTCCGGGTCGACCACCGGAGCCCCGCGCCGCGGCAGCAGGGCGATCACCAGGCCGGCCGCCGCCACTGCGAGGGACAGGAACAGGCCTGGCCGGAACTGGGCCAGCATCTCCTGGGCCGACGGTGCCGGGGCACCGTGGCCGCCGCCGACCACCAGCGCCGTCGTCACGGCCAGCACCAGCGCCGCGCCGACCTGGGTGCTGGTCTGCAGCAGCCCGGCGGCCAGTCCCTGCTCGGAGTCCCTGATCCCCGAGGTCGCCTGCACGCTGATCGACGGGAAGCCGAGCGCGAAGCCGATCCCGAGCAGGATCACCGACGGCAGAATGTCGACCAGGTAGTTCGGGCTGGTCCCGACGCGCAGGAACAGGACGTAGCCCAGAGCCAGGGCGCCCAGTCCGACCATGATCAGCTTGCGGCTGCCGATCCGGTCGATGAACCGGTCCGCGAAGGGCGCCGTGAACGCCACCAGCAGGCCGGCCGGCAACAGGGCCAGGGCCATCGACAGCGGCTGCCAGCCGAGCACCGACTGCAGGTAGAGGGTGACGATGAACTGGAAGCTCAGGTACGAGCCGAACAGGGCCACGATGCTCAGATTGGCCCGGGCGACCCAGCCCTGACGCAGGATGCCGAACCTGATCAACGGGTGCCGGACCCTGGTCTCGATCACGCCGAACGCGGCCAGGATCACCGCAGCCAAGGCGAAGCCGCCGATCGTGCGCGGCGCGAGCCAGCCGACCTCCGGTGCCGAGACCAGGGTGTAGACCAAGATCAACATGCCGGCGGGCAGAGTGATCGCCCCGGCAAGATCATGGCCGCCGCCCGGTTCCGGTCGATCCTTGGGTACGAAGATCGCGCCCATGATCACGGCGACCAGGGCGAACGGCACCGAGAACAGGAAGGTCCAGCGCCAGCTCACGGTCGTCATCAGACCGCCGACGATCAGGCCGAGTGAATAGCCGGAGGCGCCGAAGGTGGAGAAGATCGAGATCGCCTTGTTGCGGGCCGGGCCCTCGGCGAAGTTGGTGGTGATGATCGAGAAGCCGGTCGGCGCGGTGAACGCTGCGGCGACGCCCTTGACGAAGCGCATCCCGATCACCAGCAGCGGATCGGAGACCAGGCCACCGATCAGCGACGCCAGCGCGAACACGGTGAGGGCGATCAGGAAGATCCGGCGCCGGCCGAGCAGATCGGCGAGCCGGCCGCCGAGCAGCAGCAGGCTGCCGTACCCGAGCACGTAGCCCGAGACGATCCACTGCAGGGCCGCCGTGTCGAGTCCGAGTTCGTGGCCGATCGAGGGGAGGGCCACGCCGACCATCGAGACGTCCAGTCCGTCCAGGGCCAGCACGACGCTGACCGTCAGGAGCAGGATCCAGCGGCTGCGGGGCCACCGGACGGGTTCCGCGGCGATCGCCGCGGCGGAAGCAGATGAAGTCACGAATCGAGAAGATATATGCGTACGCATCCAATGCGCAAGCATCTTATGAGGTTGCATGTTGTTCTGTTGCGTGGTAGGAATGGGGTTCATGAACGGTGCTGTGGCCGACACAGGTCTGGTTGAGCGTTGGCGCGAGTTGCAGGGCACCTATCTGCGGACATCGATGGCGATCGACCGCGCGCTGACCGCCGAGTACGGCATCGGGCTGAGCGAGTTCGAGGTGCTCGACCTGGTCTGGGAGGCGCAGGATCCGGACCAGCCGTGCCGGATGAAGGATCTCAGCCACCTCACGTCGATGACCCAGAGTGCGTTGTCCCGCGTCGTCGATCGGCTCTACAAGGCCGGGCTGGTGGATCGGATGACCTGCGATGACGACCGGCGAGCGCTGCTGGTCGGGCTGACGGTGGCGGGAAAGAAGCTCCACACCAAGGCGGTCGTGTCACATCGTAACCTGCTCGCCGAGCATCTGGGCTGAACGCCGGTCAGTCCCGCCCGGCCCAGAAGTCGATCATGAACTCGACGGCCTGCCGGGCCGTGGTCGTGACCCGCTCGCCGGCCGTGGCGCCGGAGCCCGGGGCGAGGCCGATCGCCCACCCCCGTTGATCACCGCGACGACGGAGCGCTCGCACCGCGGCAGGGTCCACGGCGTCTGCCCCATGATCACCGCCCAGGACGAGGACCGCGGCCCGGTCGGCCGCGGTACGCGCCACGGCACGGGCGATCCGCTGAGGGAACCCGGTGGCGTCCATGATCACCGCGACGCTGTCCCCGGGCCGGTGCCGGCGGACCAGCTCCCGGATCGCGAGTTCCGCGGCCCGCGAGGCGCTGCCCGAGTCCGTCACCAGGACGACCGCCGCCCGATCCTCCGGTACGGATTCGGCGAGCAGGCCGAGCCGCCGGCGCAGCGACGGAGTCAGGGCACGGCGGAGGGCCGCGGCCGGTAACCGCCGCCGCACCCGAGCGGCCGTGTCGTCGTTGGCCGGTACCCGCCGGGCGAACGCGTTCAGGTCGGCCAGCCGGCGCCGGGCCGCGTCGCCGAGCAGCCGGAGCACCGCTTCCGGGTCGACGTCGTCCAGGCTCGCCCCCGGATAGTCCTGGCCCAGCGCTCGGTCCAGCAGGTCGAGATCAGCGGATTCCGCGACCGGATCGAGCACGTCGGCGAACAGGTAGAGCGCCACCCGATCGTCGGGACGGTCCGGATCGAGGCCGTTCCGCAGCACCGTCAGCCGCCGGTGGAACGCGGTGACCGCGGCGAGCCAGGCCGGCCGCCGCGCGGTCAGCGCCGACCAGGCGGCGGCGAGCCGGCGCCGGCCGGGTTCGTCGAGGACGGCGAGGAGCCGGTGCTGGGCGGACCAGCGCCAGGCGAACTCGTCGGCCAGCTCGTCCAGCTCGAAGACGGCCGGATCGGTCCGGCCGGCCAGCGGCTGCAGCCGGGCCCGGTCCTGGTCGGTGCCGGGACCGCGGTCGCCCTGGCCGGCCAGCGCACCGAAGTACTCCAGGGCCATGATCATCGGCTCGGCCTCGGTGCCGGTCACGGCACTGAGGCGGCGTACCGCGCGATCGACCAGGACGGCCTGGACGGACCGGTGCACCGTGGCGGCGGCGTCGGCGAAGATCGCCTCGGCGGCGGCCGAGTGCCAGCGCCGGCTCGACAGCAGCTGGTACGTCGCCGCGGCCGAGCCGGGGAGCTGGCGCAGCTCGGCCTCCTCGAGCCGGGCCAGGTCGTCCGGATCGGCGAACAGGGTCCGCAGCTCGACCCGTACCGCGTCGTCGACCACCGGCTCGATCTCGGCGAGGACAGGCTCGACGGCCAGCACGTCGTCGACCACGGCGCGCCGCGCGGCGACATGCGGCCGCAGCGCGTCCAGACCGGTGAGCCCGGCCGGATGGCCGTACCTGATCATGGTGCTGACGGCCTGCTCGACGGACCGGCCGTCCAGCACCAGCTCGGCGACCAGATCGACCGCCGGCCGGGAGGTCACGGCGTGCCGGCCTGGCTGGCCGCGCGATAGTTGATCATGGTCCCGGTGCGCCGCCGGACCAGCTGATGCCGCGCCGCGAGCCCCTCCAGGGCGAACTCGACGGCGCCGGCGGCGAGGCCCGGCGTCTCGGCGCCGTCGTTGACGCCGAGCTGCTGCAGCAGCTGGGAGAACCGGGGCACCGTGCCGAGTTGATCGAGCAGCTCTCGCGACCCGGTGTCCGGGCCGGAGTCGACGCTCACGCCGGCATCGATCCGTGTCCCGATGATCGTCAGATCCGCCTCGGTGAGCCGGGCCCGGCAGGTCTGCGCGATCGCGTCGTCCAGCAGGTCGTCCAGCAGGAACCGTTCCTGCTCGAGATCGCCGTCCGGGACGTGCAGCCGCAGGCTTGCGCCGGTCAGCAGCGTGGCCAGGTCCGAGGGCCGGGCGATGGCGTCCTCCTGGCACAGCGAGGCGCGCCGGGCCGCCGAGCCGCCGAGCAGTTCCAGGGCGGCGATACCGAACCGGACGCTGCCTGCCTGCTCCGGGTCGAAGGTCGTGGTGCCGCGGACCGCCCGGGCGAACCGGGCCACGATCTCCACCAGGTAGTCGGGGATCCGCGGAATGAAGAGATTGGAGTCGAGCGGCCCGATCACCGACTGCCGGCGCAGCACCTCGACCTCGTCGTCGAGCGTCGGCGGATAGTGGGTCGTCACCACGCCGGCGAACCGGTCCCGCAACGGAGGGATCAGCCGGCCGTCCTCCTCGTAGTCGACCCGGTCCATGCTCGCCATGATCAGCACATCGAGCGGCAGTCGGCTGGCATCGGCAGCCACGGCGAGCTCGCGGTCGGCCAGCGCGCCGGCCAGGGCGGACTGCACCCGCGGCGGCAGCGCACCAAGATCATCGATGATGATCACACCGCGGTTCATCGCGGCCAGCAGGCCCTGCCCGGCCGCCGGATCATGATCACCGAGCAGGTCGCTCACCGTCGTCGCGGCGGTGGCCCGCACCTCGGCGAGCCGGGCGTCGCGGTGGACCCAGTCCACCGGGGTGTCGTCGCCGTGCTCGGCGAGCAGGTCCTTGGCCCAGCGGCTCTGCGGGTTCATCGGGTGCTCGTGCAGCACGCTGCCCTCGATCACCGGCGCCCACACGTCCAGCAACTCCCGCAGCCCGCGCAGCAGGGTCGACTTTCCCTGGCCCCGGTCGCCGATCACGATCACGTCGTGCAGGGCGAACAGGGACCGCTCCAGTTCCGGGAGCACGGTCGTCTCGAAGCCGATCAGGTCGGGGACGGTGGGCCGGCCCATGCTGAGCTTCGCGACCAGGTTGTGCCGGATCTCGGTCCTGACGCTGTGGTACCGATAGCCGGCACCCCGCAACGCTCCGAGCGTCGTCCGGCCCGGTGGGACCTCGGGGCCGCCAGGCATGCCGTACTCGTCGAATCCCCCGGACATCTCCATGGCGGTGCAGGTTACCCGTCGGAGGCGTCCGGGGCGACGGCCGAGGCCGTACGGCCGCCGAGCGGGGCCCGCCGGGCCACGACCGTGCGGCGCGTGATCAGCCAGCGGCCGTCGATCCGCCGCAGGTCGTCCAGGTAGGTGACCGTGCCCAGCGAGCCGTCGGTGTTCACCCCGAGGCCCTTGGACCGGGCCGCCGCACGGTCCCCGTCGATCGAGTCGATCACGGTGTTGGTGACGAGGTGCGCGAGCGGGTTCGCCGCGCCGAGGGCGAGCGAGGCCTCGATGATCGCCGGGAGCCCGGTCAGCACGCCGCCGCCGAGATCGGAGACGTCGTAACTCACGTCCTCGGCCAGGATCTCGCCGAGCCGTTCCAACTCCCCGTCGTCGACGAGATGCCCGTGCCGGGCGATCACCGTCATGATCGCCAGTTGATCTTCGATCTCCGTCATGGCACCTCCGTCGGTTCGCTGATCACTGCAGGGCGCACCGGCGTCAAGGCTGCCCCAGGTCGTCGGTCCGGCGGCGCCCCTGGACGAGGTTGGCGACGCCGAGCGTCCCGACGCCGGCCAGTCCGGCCAGGACGGCGCCGGCGATCCGGCCGGTGACGCGTTCGTGGCACTCCGCGCCGATCAGCCGGGCGGTGTCGGTGCCGACCCGGTGCTCCCGCGCCTCCCGGGTCACCACGTCCTCGTCGAAGAACAGCGGCACTCCGCAGGAGAGGTCCATCCGGTTCACCTCGGAGGAGTAGTTCGGCGGGATGATCAACAACAGGACTCCGATCAGGACCGCCGCCAGGGCGATCAGGCCGGCCCGGTTCCCGCGCGCTCCGCTCATCGCCGGGAGGCTAGCAGGAGACGGTGAGCCCTGCCGTGGGCCAGCGCCCGACCGGGCTCACCCGGGTCGGATCGCCAGGTTGGCCATGTCGACGACGGCGCGGTAGCCGATCGCCTCGTAGATCTTGTTCGAGGTCGGGTTGGCCTGGTCGGTGAACAGGCACATCCGGGTGCCGGCGGCGAGGCCGCGCGCGGTCAGCTCGGCGACCACGTACGAGGCGATGCCGCGGCCGCGGTGCTGCTTCGGGGTGTAGACCGGTCCGATCCGGCTCACCCCGAAGGCCGGCGGGTTGATCCCGGTCAGGTGCGCGGGTTCGCCGTCGGCGTCGATGAACAGCCAGAACTCGCGGCCGGCCAGGACCTGTTGGCGGACCACCTCGCGGTCCGGGGCGTGACCGAGTTCGGGCTCCCGGCCGCCCTGCTCGGCGGCGTCCCGGCCGAAGGCGTCGCACCAGTCCACGACCAGGTCGTCGTCGGCCGCCTCGGCCGGGCGCAGGGTCCCGGCCCGCGCACTCGGCCGGACCACCTCGCGGCACTCGAACAGCCGGGAGTGCATCGCCACCTCGACGGTCCCGCCCAGGCGCCGTACGGTCTCGTCGGCGACGATCCGGGCCGCGGGCAGGGCGCCGTTGCAGCCGCCCGGATGTTCGCCGCGGTCCAGCAGCGTGGTGGCGAGCAGCCGGGCCGCCTGGTCCGGCATGGGCAGGACGAACATCGGGTGCGGCGGGTGCGGCATCGTCCGCATGGCGACCCCGACCACGTCCGCGCCGTCGGTGACCGTGGCCCACCAGAAGGGCCGATCGGTCGGTTTCGGCTCGCCGGCCGCCCGCTGCCGGACCACCCGCCCGGTGTGTGTGGCGACGACGCTGCCGACCACCGGGTCCGCGGCGAGCACCGGCCCGGCCACGGCGAGGAACTCGGCCGGGTCCTCGTAGAACTGGACGTCCATAGCCGCCGACCCTAATCTCACGCCGGCCGGCCGGCCCAGTGGATTTCGCGGCCTCACAGGCAGGCGCGTGGGAAAGTCGACAACCCGGCCGTTCTGGTCGGATTCTGCGTGGGAAAGTCGACAATCCCACGTGGTGCGGGTCGCCCCAACCCACGCCCGACCGGTCAGTTCCGCAGCGACACGCCGCCGAAACGCCTGCTTGGTGACCGGTCGGCGGATTGGTCAGAGGCGGAAGACGGACTGGGGGATGGTGGTGACCAGGTCGCGGGCGATGGTGTGGGCCTCGGCCAGGTCCAGTTGATGGGTGGCGACCAGCTCGGCCAGGTATGCGGCGTCGGTGCGCCGGGACATGTCGTGCCGGGCCGGGATGGACAGGAAGGCGCGGGTGTCGTCGATGAAGCCGGAGGTCTTGTAGAAGCCGGCGCTGTCGGTGACCGCGGCCCGGTAGCGGCCGATCGCGGCCGGGGTGTCCAGGAACCACCAGGGGGCGCCGGCGTAGACGCTCGGGTAGAAGCCGGCCAGCGGGGCGATCTCGCGGGAGAACGTGGTCTCGTCGACCGTGAACAGCACCAACCGGAAGTTCGGGTCGGTGCCGAAGTCGTTCAGGATCCGGCGCAGCGGTTCGGTGTAGCCGCCGACCGCCGGAAGATCATGGCCGGCGTCGGTCCCGTAGCTGGCCAGCGACGGGGCGTGGTGGCTGCGGTGCACGCCGGGATGCAGCTGCATCACCAGGCCGTCGTCGGCCGACATCGCGGCCAGTTGGTAGAGCAGGTTGCGCCGGTACGCTGCGCCGTCCTCGAGGGTCGCCGTGCCGGCCAGGCCGGCGGCGTGGATCCGCTCCGCCTCGGCGTCGGGCAGCGGCGTGCCCCAGGCGTCGAACGGGCCGTTGTCGGTGGCCGTGGCGCCGTGCTCGATGAAGTAGCGGCGGCGGGCCCGCAGGGCGTCGATCAGTCCCCGGTACGAGTCCGTGGCCGATCCCGCGGCCTCGGCCAGCCGGGCCAGCCGGTCCGGCCAGCCGACGACGCTCGGGTCCAGGTAGCCGTCGGCGCGGAAGGTCGGCAGTACCCGGCCGGTGAACGTCGGGTCGGCGGCCAGCGCCCGGTGCGCGGCAAGATCATCGGCCGGGTCGTCGGTGGTCGCCAGGACCTTGATCCTGAACCGGTCGAACAGCGTCCGGGGCCGGAACGCGTCGCTCTGCAGCAGCTCGGAAAGCTCGTCGTACAAGCGATCCGCGGACTCCTCGCTCGGTCGCACGGTGACGCCGAGGATCTCCGCCAGCTGCGACTCCAGCCAGTACCGGACCGGGGTGCCGGCGAAGACGTACCAGTTCTTGCAGAGCAGCCGCCAGATCTCCCGGCCGTCCGGAGCCGTGCCGTCGGTGCTGCCCCGACCAAGATCACCAAGGCTGACCCCGGTGGCGTGCAGCAGCCGCAGCACGTAGTGATCAGGAGTGATCAACAACTCGGCCGGGTCGCCGAACGGTGCGTTGTCCAGCAGCAGGGCCGGGTCGACGTGCCCGTGCGGGGAGTAGATCGGCGCGTCGGCCACGGGTTCGTACAGCTCCCGGGCCAGGGCCCGGATCGTGGGATCGGCCGGGAACAGCCGATCCGGGTCCAGTTGCAGCGTCGGGGTGGCGGTCTCGGTCACACGCGGTCCTTGTCTCTCGAACTCTCGGCAACAGCAGGCACGGGGGCGGGTCCGGAGGAGGACCGGATGGTCAGGTGGGTCGGCACCAGGGTCAGGCTGCGCCGCGACTGGGCCCGGCCGACCAGGCCCGGATTGATCTGGGACAGCAGCATCGTGGTCGCCACCTGGCCGACCCGTTCGATCGGTGCCGTACAGGTGGTCAACGGCGGATGGCAGAACGAGGCACCGAAGATGTCGTCGCAGCCGACGATGCTCAACTGGCCGGGCACGTCGATGCCGCGGGCCCGGCAGCGTTCCAGCATCCCGATCGCGATCAGGTCGTTGAAGACGATGCAGCCGGTCGCCTCCGCGTTGAGTACGGCCTCGACGGCCGGGCCGCCCGACGTCATGGTCGGCGCGAACGGCCCGAGCCGGACGATCTCCAGCCCCGGCCGGGCCGACAGTTCCTCGGACAGGGTCTTCCAGCGCAGGCCGTTGGAGAAGGAGTTGACCGGCCCGCCGAGGTAGGCCAGCCGCCGGTGTCCCAACGCCAGCAGGTGATCCAGCGCCTGGCGCAACGCGGTCGGGGTGTCGATGACGACCGTCGGCACCGTACCGGCGTTGCGGTTGATCGTGACCATCGGCCGGGTCCGGTGGGTGGCGATGATCTGCTCGTCGGTCAGCCGGGAGGCGGTCAGGATGACCCCGTCGGTCGCCGTCCGCAGCCGGTCCAGCGCCTCCGCCTCGACCTCGGCCGACTCCTCGGTGTCCACCAGCAGCTGGGTGTAGCCGGCCGCCTTCAACTGGTGCTGGGTGCCCCGGATCAGGTCGAAGTAGAACGGGTTGGTGATGTCGGGGACGAGCAGCGCGACGGTCCGGGTCCGGCCCGAGGACAGTGCGCGGGCCTGGGTGCTCGGCACGTAGTTGAGGTCCGCGGCGATCTTCTCGATCCGTTCCCGGGTGCGCGCGTTGACCCGGCCCGGGTTGTTCAACGCCCGGGAGACCGTGGACGCGGCGACACCCGCCGCGGCGGCCACATCGCCGATCGTGGCCGGCCGGTCGGCCCCGCCTGCTTCTGACAACGCCTCGATCCTCCTCGATCCCTCGATCTCGGTGAAGGAACGGTCCCTTCAGATCCCCGCCGGCGCTCGCTGCGCACCTGTGCTTGCACAGGCAGAAAAGCACACTCGGCAACCGGTGACAAACGATTGCCATGACTTGCCACAGTCGGTGCCGCTGAGTTCCGGCCGCGGCACGAGTCGGCTTCCTCATGCAGACCCACACCCTGGCGACCCCCGAGGTCGACCTCGTCTACGACGTGCGCCCCGCCGACTCCGAACACCGCCCGCTGCTGATGATCGGCCAGCCCATGGACGCCGGCGGCTTCACCGCCCTCGCCGCCGAGTTCACCGACCGGACCGTGATCACCTACGACCCGCGCGGGATCGGGCGGAGCGTGCGCAAGGACGGCCGGGTCGACCAGCACCCGGAGGTCCAGGCCCGCGACGTGCACGCGGTGATCGAGGCCGTCGGTGGGCCGGTCGACCTGTTCGCCAGCAGCGGGGGAGCGGTGACGGCACTGGCCTTGGTGACCGCGTACCCGGACGACGTGGCGACCCTGGTCGCCCATGGGCCTCCCTCTATCTCGAACTCCCCGACGCGGTGAACGCCGAGCGAGCCGGCCGGCTGTTCCGCGACGCGTACCAGGCGAAGGGCTTCGGCGCCGGGATGGCCGCCTTCATGGCGGTCACCTCCTGGACCGGCGAGTTCACCGAGGATTTCTTCGCCCGGCCGCTGCCCGACCCGGCGGCGTTCGGGATGCCGGCCGAGGACGACGAGCGGCGCGACGACCCGCTGCTGTCCGACGCGGCGCTCGCGATCGGGACCTACCGGCCGGACGCGGAGGCCCTTGCCGCCGTACCGACGTGGGTGCTGATCGCCGTGGGCGAGGAGTCGGCCGAGGTGCTGACCGGCCGGGCCGCGATCGCGACCGCTCGCCGGCTCGGCCAGGAGGCCGTGGTGTTCCCCAGCCACCACGGCGGTTTCATCGGTGGGGACGGCGGCTGGACCGGCCAGCCGGAGGCGTTCGGCCGGCGGCTGCACGAGGTGCTGGACCACTGATCCGGAGTGGTCGCCGAACGGCGGCGGGGGACCCGTCGACCGCGATTGGGGTCGGCGGGCGCAGGGCACTAGCATGAGGTCCTTACTGCGCGCGAAAGGTGTCTCGTGTCCCAGCCTCCCGGTGATCTGACGGCGGCCGGCGTTCCGAATCCGTTCAACACGCTCGGCCTGACCTTCGACGATGTGCTGCTGCAGCCCGGCCTCAGTGACGTGAACCCGTCCGAGGCCGATACGACCTCGCGGGTCTCCCGCCGGATCTCGATCAAGGTGCCGCTGCTGTCCTCGCCGATGGACACCGTCACCGAGTCGCGGATGGCGGTGGCGATCGCCCGGCAGGGCGGCCTCGGCGTCATCCACCGCAACCTCTCCATCGAGGAGCAGGCGCACCAGGTGGACGTGGTGAAACGCTCCGAGGCCGGCATGGTCGACGAGCCGATCACCATCTCGCCGGACGCGACGATCGGCGAGGCCGACGCGATGTGCGGCCGCTACCACATCTCCGGCGTCCCGGTCGTGGACGCCGACCTGAAGCTGCTCGGCATCGTCACGAACCGGGACATGCGGTTCGAGACCGACCCGACCCGGCTGGTCGGCGAGGTGATGACCAAGATGCCGCTGGTCACCGGCCATGTCGGGATCAAGGGCGACGAGGCGATGAAGCTGCTCGCCCAGAACAAGATCGAGAAGCTGCCGCTGGTCGACGACCAGGGCCGGCTGCGCGGCCTGATCACGCTGAAGGACTTCGTCAAGTCCGACCAGTTCCCGAACGCGTCCAAGGACGACCAGGGCCGGCTCCGGGTGGCCGCGGCGGTCGGCTTCTACGGCGACGCCTGGAAGCGGGCCATGGCGCTGATCGAGGAGGGCGTCGACCTGCTCATCGTCGACACCGCCCACGGGCACTCGCACGGCGTGATCGACATGGTGCGCCGGCTGAAGGCGGAGCGGGCCGCGGCGGGCGTCGACATCGTCGGCGGCAACGTCGCCTCGTACGAGGGTGCCAAGGCGCTGGTCGAGGCCGGCGCGGACGGCGTCAAGGTCGGCGTCGGGCCCGGCTCGATCTGCACCACCCGGGTGGTCTCCGGCGTCGGCGTGCCGCAGGTCAGCGCGATCTACAACGCCTCCCGGGCCTGCAAGCCGGCCGGGGTGCCGGTGATCGGCGACGGCGGGCTGCAGTACTCGGGCGACATCGCCAAGGCGCTGGTCGCCGGGGCCGACACGGTGATGCTCGGCTCGCTGCTGGCCGGCTGCGACGAGAGCCCGGGCGAGTTGATCTTCGTCAACGGCAAGCAGTACAAGGCGTATCGCGGAATGGGGTCGCTCGGCGCGATGGCCAGCCGGGGCCGCCGGACGCCGTCGTACTCGCGGGACCGCTACTTCCAGACCGATGCCGATTCCGATGATCATCTGATCGCCGAGGGCATCGAGGGTCAGGTGCCGTACCGGGGCCCGCTGGCCGCGGTGGCGTACCAGCTGGTCGGCGGACTGCGGCAGTCGATGTGGTACGTCGGCGCGCAGACGGTGCCCGAGTTGCAGGAGCGCGGCACGTTCGTCCGGATCACGTCGGCCGGGTTGCGCGAGTCGCACCCGCACGACATCCAGATGACCGTCGAGGCGCCGAACTACTCCGGCAAATAGCCGCTGCGGCCGTCCAGACCCGAGGAGTTCCATGATCGACATCGGTCGGAGCAAGCGCGCCGAACAGGCGTACGCGTTCGACGACATCGCCATCGTCCCGTCCCGCCGGACCCGTGGTGAGGAAGAGGTCTCGCTGTCCTGGCGGATCGACGCCAACACGTTCGACCACCCGCTGATCGCGGCGCCGATGGATTCGATCATGTCGCCCGCGACGGCGATCGCGGTCGGCCGGCTCGGCGGGCTCGGGGTGCTCAACCTGGAAGGCCTCTGGACCCGGTACGAGGACCCGGAGCCGCTGCTCGAGGAGATCGCGGCGATCACCGACCCGATCGAGGCGACCCGCCGGATGCAGCAGATCTACTCGGCCGAGATCAACCACGAGTTGATCTTGAAGCGGGTGGCCGAGATCAAGGAGGCCGGAGTCCCGGCGGCCGGCGCGCTGTCGCCGCAGAACACCGCCGAATACGCCAAGGCTGTCGTCGAGTCCGGCGTCGACTACTTCGTCATCCGCGGCACCACGGTGTCCGCCGAGCACGTGTCCAGTTCGCGGCAGCCGCTCAACCTGAAGCAGTTCATCTACGAGCTGGACGTGCCGGTGATCGTCGGCGGCTGCGCCACCTACCAGGCCGCGCTGCACCTGATGCGGACCGGCGCCGCGGGCGTGCTGGTCGGCTTCGGCGGCGGCGCGGCGTACACCACCCGGTCGGTGCTCGGCGTCGCCGTACCGATGGCGTCGGCGACCTCGGACGTCGCGGCGGCCCGGCGGGACTACCTGGACGAGTCCGGTGGTCGCTACGTGCACGTGATCGCGGACGGTTCGGTCGGCCGGTCCGGCGACATCGCGAAGGCGATCGCCTGCGGTGCCGACGCGGTGATGGTCGGTTCGCCGCTGGCCAAGGCGGAGGAGGCGCCGGGCCGGGGCTACCACTGGGGCGCCGAGGCCTGGCACGCGGAACTGCCGCGCGGCGAGCGGGCGAAGTTCGACACCGTCGGCACCCTCGAGCAGATCCTGCGCGGCCCGTCCACGGTGCCGGACGGCACGATGAACCTGGTCGGCGCGCTGCGCCGGGCCATGGCCACCACCGGCTACACCGACCTCAAGGAGTTCCAGCGGGTCGAAGTGGTCCTCGGCTGACGCTGTCTCCTCGATGGACGGACGGCTGAACGTCGACCAGCGGGCTGCGGCGCTGGTCGAACTGCCCAAAACGCGGTACGACCTCGTCGTCGTGGGCGGCGGCGTGCTCGGCGCCGGGATCGCGCTCGACGCGACCACCCGCGGGCTTCGGGTGGCGCTGATCGAGGCGGCCGACTGGGCCGGCGGCGCGTCCGGACGGACCGGCAAGATCATGGCGGGCCGCCCGCGGACCCGGACCGAGGATCTGCGCGCGATTCCCGTGCTGCGGCGGGAACGGACCCGGCTGCTGGACCGGCTGGCCCCGCACCTGGTCCGCCGGGTGCCGATGCTGCAGCCGGTCGCCTCACCCTGGGACCGGGTCGCGATCGCCGCCGAGCTGATCGCCCAGGACGCGCCGGTGCCGCGGACCGGCCGGGCCGGGCTGCTGCCCGCGCACCGGCAGCTGCCGCGGCGGGCGGTGCGCCGGATCGCGCCGGCGCTGCGGCCCGAGTTGATCACCGGTGGTGTGCAGTACTTCGAGGCCGAGTGCGACGACGCCCGGTTCGTGCTGGCGCTGGTCCGCACCGCCGAGCTGTACGGCACCACGCTGGCCCACCACTGCCCGGCGTTGGAGTTGATCACCAGCGACGGGACGGTGACCGGCGTCCGGGCCCGGGACGCCCTGTCCGGCGAGGAGTTCTCGATCACCGCGGCGACCACCGTCGTCGCCGCCGGGGCACACACGCCGATGCTGGTGGGCGACCGGATCTCACTGCCCCGGATCGAACGGCAGCGGCGCGCCTACCTGGTGCTGCCGCGGGACCGGATCCGTGCCTCCACCGGGATCCTGCTCGACGATCATGGCATCTCGCTGGTGCCCTGGGGCCGGCACTGGATCGTCGGGCCGACCCGCTCCCCGGTCGGCGACGGCCCGATCCGGCCGTTCGATGATCATGACCGGCGGCTGATCCTGGATGCGGTCAATCCGCAACTGGCCCGGCCGCTCGGTGCCGCCGACGTCGAGGCCGGCTATGCCGGGAGTCATCCGGTGATCACCGACGCGGCCGGTCATGATCGTGATCGCTGGGTCGGCACCGCGCCCGGTCTGGTCACCGCGGTGACGGCCGAGGCGGCCGGCTACCGGGACCTGGCGGCGCGCGCGGTGGACGCCGCCGCCGGGCTGATCGGCGGCCTGGTGCCGAAGCCGATCACTGACCGGGTGCCGCTGCTCGGCGCCGACGGCTACTTCGCCCGCTGGAACCAGCGGCATCTGCTGGCCCGCCGAGCCGGCCTGCACGTGGCCCGGGTGGAGCACCTGCTCCGCCGGCACGGCTCCGCCCTGGACCCGGTGCTCGAGTTGATCATGGACGACCCGGAGCTGGCCCGGCCGCTGCCCGGTGCGGAGGACTACCTGGCCGCCGAGGTCGTCCACGCCGTCACCCACGAGGGGGCGATCACCGTCGACGACGTGCTGCACCGCCGGACCGGCATCGCGTACGAGACGGCCGACGGCGGCCGTACCGCCACGACGGCGATCGCCGACCTGATGGCGCGCTGCGCGACGACCGACCTCGGCTGACCCTCGCGCCGGATCGGCCCGCGATTCGGGCCACCTTGGCCAGGATTCGCGCCACGGGCCGCCGATCGTCTCCCGTCCGGCGGCACGATGATCATGCTTGGAGGCATGCGAACCGGATCGGTGCTCCGTAAGGTCGTCGCCGGGATCGGCCTGCTGGCCGCCGCCCTGGCGCTGCCGGCGGCGGTGCTCGGCGTGGGCGCGGTCGGCTTCGAGCGCTACCGGTACGCCCCACCCGAGCCGCCGCGCTCGGCTCCGGTCGACCCGCCGGCCCACGTCGCCGGTCGGCCCACCGCGGTGGTGGTAGTCGGCAACGGCGGCGCCAACGCAGCCGACGTGCTGGCTCCGTACGAGGTGCTGGCCGCGACCGGCGCCTTCAATCTGTATGTCGTCGCCCCCGAGCGGCGCCCGGTCACCCTGCTGGGCGGGCTGGACGTGATGCCCGACCTCAGCTTCGCCGAGCTGGCCGGCCGGCTCGGCGGCAGCGCGCCGGACGTGACCGTCGTGCCCGAGCTGCCGAACGTCGCGGCCTCCGACCTGCCCGTGGTCGACTGGCTGCGCGGCACGGCGGCCCGCGGCCTGGTGCTCGGCGTGTGTTCCGGCGCCCGGCTGGTGGCCGACGCCGGCCTCCTCGACGGGCGCGAGGCCACCTCGCACTGGTACCGGCTGAACGAGATCGCCCCCAGCCATCCGGAGGTGCGCTGGCGCCGCGGGGTGCGCTACGTCGACACCGGCGACGTGATCACCACGGGCGGTCTGCTCTCCTCGGTCGACGGTGCCCTGCGCGTCGTGGAGCGGCTCGTCTCGGCACAGGCCGCCGCCGACGCGGCCCGGGCGGTGCACTGGCCCTACTACTCTCCGGGCGGCCCGGCCGAGATCCCGATCTCGGAGATCACCTGGCCCGAACGCCTGCTGCACCTGATCAACCTCGGCTACCGGTCCCCGGCGACCACCGTCGGCGTGGTGATCACCGAGGGCGTGGGCGAGCTCGAACTGGCCGCCGCCTTCGGCCCGTACGCCGAGGTCCGCTCCGCCCGCACGCTGGCCATCGGGCCCGAGACCGTACGGACGCGTCACGGGCTGACCTTCCTGCCCCGGGCCGGACTGGACGCGGTCGGGACGACCGGCCTGGTCCTGGTGCCCGGCGGCGGCCGGTCGGCCGACATCGACGCGGCGGCCCGGGCCGGTGCAGTCCCGGTCAGCTACCTGCACAGCGACACCCGGTTCGCCTTCGACCCGGCGCTGGAGACGCTCGCTGCGACCAGCGACGTGCCGACGGCGCGGTGGGCGGCGAAGATCTTCGAGTACGCCCCCGCGGACCTGGAGCTGGACGGGCCGGCGGTCCCGTGGTCGGGCGTGCTGCCGCCGCTGGTGCTGGCGGCCGCCGGCCTGCTCGTCTCAGCCGGCGGGTTCTTGCTGGTCCGGCGTCGGCGCGCCCGCAGAACCGATCATGGCCCGGAACGCGCTCGGGCTCACCTCGTGCCGGGCGACGAACGCCTGCCGCAGGGTCTCGATCGAGCTGAAGCCGCAGCGGCGGGCGATTCCGCCGAGCGGTAGGTCCGTGGTGGCCAGCAGCCGGGTCGCGATCTCCAGCCGGATCCGCCGGACCACGGCGGCCGGGGTCTCGTTCTGGTGTTCCCGGAACAGCCGGCTCAACTGGCGCGGGCTCACGTTGGCGACCGCCGCGAGCGCCGCGACGCTGAGGTCGGAGCTCGGCTCGGCCACGATGTGGTCGATGACCGTGCGGAGCACCGCGTGGTCGGGTCGCCGGGTCGCGGTGAACACGCTGAGCTGGGCCTGGTGACCCGGGCGGTGCAGATAGGTCACCATTCCGCCGGCCACCCAGCGGGCCAGTTCCGGTCCATGATCGTCCTCGATCAGCGCGAGGGTCAGATCCAGCGAAGCGGTGGCGCCGCCCGACGTGGCGATCCGGCCCTGCCGGATGTAGACCGGGTCCGTCTCGACCCGGACCGCGCGGTAGCGCCGCGCCAGGTCGTCGGCGTAGTACCAGTGCGTGGTGACGCGAAGATCATCCAGCAGCCCGGCCTCGGCCAGCACGAACGCGCCCGTACACACCGAGACCACCCGGCGAGCCCCGGCGGACAACCGCTGCACCTCCATGATCAACCGGCGGTCCCGCAGCGCGTCGAGATGGCCCCAGCCGCCCGAGACGATCAACGTGTCCGGTGGGTCGACGAGCTCGGCGAGCCGGAGGTCGACGCTCAGCGACAGGCCTCCGGCCGTGGTGATGGCGGTCCCGTCGACGCTGCCGACCTGGACCCGATAGCCGGGGTCGGCGCCGAGCCGGGTCGCCCAGAGGAGGGCCGAGGTGACGCAGGCGAGGTCGACCAGCTCCGCGCCGTCGTACCCGACGACGAGCACGGTTCGGGGCTCGGCCGTCGACACGGCGCGTGCTCCTCGCGGAGCCGTCTCCTCCCACACGGCACCCATTGTGGCCGGGCCGGGCTCGGCCGAGCGTCCGGGCTAGCCTGGCCGGCGTCGAAAGGAGACGCTCCTCATGCACGTGTTCCTCGCCGGTGCCACCGGCGCCGTCGGCCGCCGGATCGTCGAGTTGTTGATCAAGGAAGGGCATCTGGTCAGCGGCACCACCCGGCGTCCCGAGAAGTCCGGCCTGCTGCGATCCCTCGGCGCCGAGCCGGTCGTCGTCGATGCGTACGACCGCGACCGGTTGCACGAGGTCGTCGCGGCGGCCCGGCCCGACGTGGTGATGAATCAGCTGACCGATCTGGTCGAGTACGACGTCGCGGCCAACGCGAGGCTGCGCCGGGAGGGCACCCGGCACCTGGTCGACGCCGCGCTGGCGGCCGGGGTCCGCCGGTTCGTTCAGCAGAGTCTCGGCTGGATCTACGCGCCCGGGAGCGGCCCGGCCGACGAGGACGAGCCGCTCGATCTGGACGGCGACGAGGCCCGGCGGTCCATGGTCGGCGCCGTCGCCGCGGCCGAGCAGGCCGCGGCGGAGGTGCCCGAGGCCGTCCTGCTCCGGTACGGGCTCTTCTACGGGCCGGACACCTGGTATGCCCCGGCCGGGCTGAAGGCCGAGGAGGCGCGGGCCGGCAGGCTCGTGGCCGGCCGCGACGTGACCAGCTTCCTGCACGTCGACGACGCCGCCGCGGCCGCGGTCCAGGCGCTGCGCTGGCCGAGCGGGCCGGTCAACGTGACCGACGACGAGCCGGCGCCCGGCACCGACTGGGTGCCCGCGTTCTGCCGGGCCGTCGGGTCGCCGGTGCCGGAGACCTCGACGGCCGAGCCCGCCGGCTGGGCGCGCCGAGGGGTGTCCAACCGGAAGGCCCGCGCCCTCGGCTGGACGCCCGTACATCGGTCCTGGCGGGACGGCTTCGCCGCGTTCTGAGCGCCCGGTCGGAGCCGTCGAAGGTGCCCACCTGAGGTCAGAGGCCCGCGAAGAAGGCGGCGATGTCGGTGGCCAGGGCGGCGGGTTGCTCCATCGCGATGAAGTGGCCGCTGCCCGGGTTGTCGGTGCCCCAGTGCCGGACGTCGTTGCCCAATTCGGCGAGCCGGCGGATCCCCGGTGGGCCGCTGTAGAGGCCGGTCGGCGCGGCCTGCTGGCCGCCGGGCCAGACGAAGCGCTCGCTGTTGAACATGAACCAGGACGACGAGGCCGCAGTCTGGGTGAACCAGTAGATCGAGGCGTTGATCAGCAACAGGTCGCGATCGATCGCGTCCTGCGGCTCCGGCACGACGTAGGTGAACTCGTGGAACTTCTGCATCAGCCAGGCCAGCAGGCCGACCGGTGAGTCGTTCCAGCCGTACGCCAGCGTCTGCGGGTAGTGCCGCAGCAGCAGATGATGATCAACGCCCTGTCCGGCCCACTGCTGCATCTGGTCGTGGACGGCCCGCTCCTCGGCGTTCAGGTCCGGCAGCAGGTCCTCGGTCGGCAGCCCGATCCCGCTGTCCAGGTGGACGCCGACCACCTGCTCCGGGGCGGCCTTCGCGGTCTCCTGGGCGACGTAGACCCCGAGGTCACCGCCCTGTACGCCGTAGCGCTGGTGGCCGAGCCGTCGCATCAGTTCCGCCCAGAGCCGGCCGACGTCCGCGACGCCGAACCCGGCCTTCTGCGGCTGGCCGGAGAACCCGAAGCCGGGCACGTGCGGCACCACGACGTCGAACCCCCGCGTGATCAACTCCGGGATCAGGGCGACGAACTCCGCCACCGAGTTCGGCCAGCCGTGGGTGATCAACAACGGCAGCGCGCCCGGGACCCCGGACCGCACGTGCAGGAAATGCACGTCGATGTCCTCGATCGTCGTCACGAACTGCGGGAAGCCGTTCAGTCGGGCCTCCTGGGCACGCCAGTCGAACCCGGTCCGCCAGTACTCGGCGAGCTCGCGCAGGTAGCCGGTCGGCACGCCGCGACGCCAGCCGTCACCGGGCAGGCTGAGCGGCAGCCGGGCGTTCGCCAGGCGGGACTGCAGGTCGTCCAGGTCGGCCTGGGGGATCTCGATGCGGAAGGGCCTGATCTCTGTCGTCATACCGACGAGCCTAGGATTCGTATAGGACGGATCCTGTCCTACACCGTGAGGAGTCTGGAGGCCATGGGCGATCCCTCGGAACGACTCCTGAGCCTGCTGTCGCTGCTGCAGACGCCGCGGGACTGGCCGGGCAGCGAACTGGCCCGCCGGCTCCGGGTCACCACCCGGACCGTACGGCGCGACATCGATCGGCTGCGGGCGCTTGGCTATCCGGTGCGGGCGGCGATGGGGCCGGACGGCGGCTATCGGCTGGTCGCCGGCACCGCGGTGCCGCCGCTGCTGCTGGACGACGAGGAGGCGGTGGCGATCGCGATCGGCCTGCGGATCGCCGCCGGACAGGCCGTGACCGGCATCGAGGAGACGGCGGTACGGGCGCTGGCGAAGCTCGAACAGGTGCTGCCGAAGCGGCTCCGGCGCCGGGTCGGCACCCTGGGCGCGGCCACCGTGCCGTTCAGCCTGCGCACCGACCCGGCGGTGGAGCCGGAGCAGCTGACCCGGCTGGCCGGGCTGGTCGAGAACACCGAGCGGGTCCGGTTCGACTACGTGGCCGCGGACGGTACGTCGACCGACCGGAACGTCGAGCCGCGCAACCTGGTCGCACAGTCCGGCCAGTGGTACCTGCTCGGGTACGACCTCGACCGCGACGACTGGCGGACGTTCCGGGTGGACCGGATCGGCGTCCTGCGGCCGACCGGGCACCGCTTCCGGCCCCGGGAGCTGCCGGACGGGAGCGTCGAGGCGCTGGTCCGCAGCCAGGTGTACGCGCGGGCGCCGGTGTTCCGAGCCGTGGTCTCGCTGGCCGCGCCGCTCGACCGGGTCGCCCGGCTGTTCGGCGGCCGGGACGGGCTGACGCCGGAGGGCGGCGGCTGCCGGTACGTGAGCCACGAGGACACGGTCGAGTTCCTCGCCTTCCGGCTGTTCCGGCTCGACTGCGAGTTCCTGGTGCACGAGCCGCCCGAGTTGATCGACCACCTCCGGCGGCTCAGCGAGCGGGCGCTCAGGGCCGCCGGCCCACCGAGTTGATCAAGCTCCGTCCGAGTTGATCAAGCTTCGGTCCGCGTTGATCAAGGCCGGTCAGGGCAGGTCGATCAGTGCGAGCTCGCGGTTGATCGCGGTCCAGCCGGCGGCTCCGCGGCCGGCCGGGATGATCCGCGGCACGGTGTACCAGTTCGTGCCGATCCCGGAATGGAGCACCTTCGCCTCGGTCAGGCCGGGGCCGAGCTGATACAGCGTGTCACCGAAGTTCGCGCCGGCATAGACCCGGCCGCGATGGGTCGTGATCACTCCGTAGCCGGTCAGCTTGCCCTGCGCGATCACGGTCCTGCGGGCGAGGTCGTACGCGATCCAGGTGCCGGAGGTCCGCTTGTACGACACGTACAGGATCCCGTTCAGTACCGCGACGCTCTGGATGCTCGGCATGCCCGGCAGCGGCGCGATCCGGCCGACCACCTTGCGGGTGATCACGTTGAAGACGGCCACCTCGCTGGTCGGTTCGGTCGGCGGGGTGCCACCGCCGCCCCAGGTGTCGCCGGCGATATAGGCCAGGTCGCCGTCCAGGGCGATCGACGTCAGGCCCTGGTTCTTCAGGATGTCCAGCCGCACCTCGAACGTGCCGGAGACCGGGTCGAGCAGGGTCAGCCCGCCCTGCAACGAGCCGGTCGGCGGAGCGCTCGCGATCAAGATCGTTTCCGACTTCGGGTGCCGCACGACGGACCACGGCCGCTGCTGGCCGTTCAGGATCCGGCCGTAACTGCTGACCTTGCCGGTGTCCGGCCGGAGCAAGATCAACTCGGTGCTGGGGTAGATCGCCGCGATCACGCCGCTGCGCCAGGGGATCATGTCCTTCGGCTCGCCGCCGACGTGGAACCGCCGGCTGGTCCGGCGGTCCGGGTCGTGCACGGTGATCGAGAAGTGCCCGCCGACCGCCACGGTGCCGCCCGGTCCGAGGCTCATCGACTGCAGCAGCTCCGGGCCGGCCGCGTCAGCGTTCTCGACCAGATCGCTGGTCTGCACGGTTCCGGTGGCCGGATCCAGGACGAAGAGCAGACCGCTGCCGCAGGCGCCGATGATCTTGCCGTCCGGCAGCACCGCGACACCGCGGGTCTCGTCGCCGCCCGGGGCCTGGCCGATCACGGCCATCGTGTTACCCTCCCGGCGCAGGATGCTCCCCGTCCTGCGGCCCAGCCCGATCACCGCGCCGTCGGCGTCGAAGGCGAGCGAGTCGATCAGGTATTCGTCGGCGGCCGGCAGGTCGACGAAGCCGGAGCCGTCCCGGTTGATCTCGATCACGCCGTTGCCGACGCCGGCGTACACCTTGCCGTCGCGGACCGCCAGCGAACCGAAGCCGCGGCTCAGCGTGGTGTCGGCCGGCATGATGTCGACCTTCTCGCCGCTGACCCGGTCGATCCGGATCAGATGCGAGGGGATGGTGCCGACATAGACGTACCGGTCGTCGGCGGCCAGCACCCGGGCGTACTGCGAGCCGGCGACCGCCTGGCCGAGGTTGGTCAGCGCACGGGTCGCGGGATCGAACGACCAGACCTCGCCGCGCGGGTAGGTGCCGAGGTAGACCACCCCGTCGGGTGCCGGTGCGGTCTGCCAGGGGATGGTGCCGGTCGGGCCGATCTGGCCGATCGTGGTCGGGGTCCCGGTCGCCGGGTCGTACTCGACCAGGTCGCCGAACGAGTAGGTCCCGATGTAGACCTTGCCGCCCGACAGCCCGGCCGCCCAGGCGCCGTCGCCGCGCTCCAGCGGGACCACCTTGGTCACCGTGCTGGAGGCGATGTCGTACGTGATCACCTTCGGCGGGGTCTGGCCGCGGCTGACGCACCAGGCCGTGCTGCCGTCGGTCGCGAAGCCGACGATGGCCGCGGAGAGCGCCGCCGTCCCGTACAGCTTCGGCGGCTGGGCGGCCGCGGCCGGAAGCGTTCCGGTGCCGGCCAGCGTCGCGCCCGCCAGGGCCGCCAGTCCACCGGTCTTGATCAGCTGACGTCGATCCATTCAGTCACGCTAGAGCCGCCGCGATGTTTCAGCAATACCCAAATTATCGTTTCGGTCATCCGCTATGCAGCCGTTGGGTCGCTGCGGTACGGGACTACGCTGACCCGCGTGACCGATCAGGTGATGACCGAACTCCACCGGCTGCGGGACAGTATCGACAACATGGACGCGGCGCTGGTCCATCTGCTGGCCGAGCGGTTCAAGATCACGCAGCGGGTGGGGGAGTTGAAGGCGCAGTACGGGCTGCCGCCCGCCGATCCGGCCCGCGAGGCCCAGCAGATCAGCCGGCTGCGTGAGCTGGCCGAGGAGGCCAAGCTCGATCCCGAGTTCGCCGAGAAGTTCCTCAACTTCATCGTGGCCGAGGTGGTCCGGCACCACCAGGCGATCGCGGAGCACCACGCGGCCTCCTGAGCCGTTCACGCCGCCCGAGGCGCGGGTACGGGATCGCTCCGCAGCTGGTCGGCGAGCGCGGCGCGGCCGCGTGACAGCCGGGCCTTGATCGTCCCCTCCGGCGCCCCCACCTCGAGGGCCACCTCGGCCACCGACAGGTCACAGAGGTGGTGCAGCACGATCGCCCGGCGCTGCTCGGCGGGCAGGCCGGCCAGGGCGCGAGCCAGCGCGATACCGGTCACGTCCGGCTCCGGCGGGGTCCGCTCCGGCTGCTTGGCCCGGTCCGGCGGGAGCAGGGCCCGCTTCGCCCGGCGCCAGCGCGAGACCGCGAGCCGGTACGCGACCGTGCGCACCCAGGCCTCCGGGGCCAGGTCGGGATCGAGCGAGTGCCGCTTGTCCCAGGCCCGGACGAACGCCTCCTGGACACAGTCCTGGGCCTCGGCGAGGTTTCCGCACATGGCATAGACCTGACCGACCAGGCGGCCGAACGACGTTGTGTAGAAGGCGTCGAACGCTTCAGGATCCATGACCTTCCCCCGCGATTGGCAGGCGTCCGGGCCGAGCGGGGACGAGCGCTGGGGCTTCGCGGCGCGCCTGAGGAACCATGTCTACGCCACGGCTGCATTCGGGTTGTACGTCGAATGCATTTCCGGCGGGCCGTCGCAGCGGTGGCAATATGCGAGCCATGGCTGACCTGGACGTGCTGACGGTGCCGGACCCGGCCGCCTGGCGGGCCTGGCTCGACCGCCATCATGCCGACACCGCCGGGGTCTGGCTGGTGCTGGCCAAGAAGGGCGTCACGGAACCGACCTCGGTGACGTACGAGCTCGGGCTGCTGGAGGCGCTCTGCTACGGCTGGATCGACGGCCACACGAAGAGCCGGGACGCGGCCACCTACCTGCAGCGCTACACCCCGCGGCGGCCGCGGAGCCCGTGGTCGCTGAGCAACACGGAGCGGGTCCGGGCGCTGATCGAGCAGGGCCGGCTGCGCCCGGCCGGGCTGGCCGAGGTGGAGCGGGCGCAGGCGGACGGTCGCTGGGAAATGGCGCTGGCCGGATCGCCGGAGCTCTCCGTACCGGATGATCTTGAGGCGGCGCTGGCCGGCGAACCGCGCGCGGCCGAACTGTTCGCGATCCTGACCAAGGAGAACCGGTTCGCCGTGCTGCACCGGCTCGAGCAGGCCGTCGCCGACCGGGCCGAGCGGCTCGCCGAACTCACCGCGATGCTCGGCCGTGGCGAGACGATCTACCCGCAGCGGCGCCGGCTCAAGGGAAGTTGATCTTGACGTTCGCTGAGCCTGTCGAAGGGCCCAGAACGATGATCATTCCCACTCGATGGTGCCCGGCGGCTTGCTGGTGATGTCCAGCACGACCCGGTTGACCTCGGCGACCTCGTTGGTGATCCGGGTGCTGATCTTCTCCAGCACCTCGTACGGCAGCCGGCTCCAGTCGGCCGTCATCGCGTCCTCGCTGCTGACCGGGCGGAGCACGATCGGGTGCCCGTAGGACCGCCCGTCGCCCTGCACGCCGACCGAGCGCACGTCGGCCAGCAGCACCACCGGGAACTGCCAGATGTCGCGGTCCAGGCCGGCCGCGGTGGTCTCCTCGCGGGTGATCAGATCGGCCTGGCGGAGCAGGTCGAGCCGCTCCCTGGTCACCTCGCCGACGATCCGGATCGCCAGTCCCGGGCCGGGGAACGGATGCCGCCAGACCATCTCCGGCGGCAGGCCCAGCTGCTCGCCGACCTTGCGTACCTCGTCCTTGAACAGGGTCCGCAGCGGCTCGATCAGCCGGAACTGAAGATCATCCGGCAGGCCGCCGACGTTGTGGTGGCTCTTGATGTTGGCCGCGCCCTCGCCGCCGCCGGACTCGACGACGTCGGGGTAGAGGGTGCCCTGGACCAGGAACTCGACGGTGTGCCCGTCGCCGGACTCGGCGCTCGCCACGACCTCCCGGGCGGCGGCCTCGAAGGTGCGGATGTATTCCCGGCCGATGATCTTGCGCTTGGCCTCCGGATCGGTCACCCCGGCCAGCTCGGACAGGAACTGATCCTGGGCGTCGACGACCTTGAGGTCGGTCTTGGTGTGCGCCACGAAGTCGCGCTCCACCTGCTCCACCTCGCCGGCCCGGAGCAGCCCGCCGTCGACGAAGACGCAGGTGAGTTGATCACCGATGGCGCGTTGCACCAGCGCCGCCGCGACCATCGAGTCGACTCCGCCGGACAGCGCGCAGAGCACCTGCTTGTCGCCGACCTCGGACCGGATCCGCTCCACCTGCTCCTCGACGATGTTGGCCATCGTCCAGGTCTGCCGGCAGCCGGCGATGTCGATCAGGAACCGCTCCAGCACCTGCTGGCCGTGCTCGCTGTGCAACACCTCCGGGTGCCACTGCACACCGGCCAGCTTCCGGTCGGTGTCCTCGAAGGCCGCGACGGTGGCCCGCGGCGAGGTGGCGTTGACGATGAATCCCTCCGGCGCCGCGGTGACCTCGTCGCCGTGCGACATCCAGGAGCTCAGCTCGCCGGGCAGCCCGTTCAGCAGCACGCCCGGCGCCTTGACCGTGACCGGCGTGCGGCCGTACTCCCGCATGCCGGTGTGCGCGACCGTACCGCCGAGGGCCTGGGCCATCGCCATGAAGCCGTAGCAGATGCCGAACACCGGCGTCCCGTTGGTCAGCATCGCCGGGTCCAGTCCGGGCGCGCCGGGAGCGTAGACCGAGGCCGGTCCGCCGGACAGGATGATCGCCTTCGGAGCGCGGGCCGTGATCTGCTCCACCGAGGCGGTGTGCGGCATGATCTCGGAATAGACGCCCGCCTCCCGGACCCGGCGCGCGATGAGCTGTGCGTACTGGGCGCCGTAGTCGACGACGATCACCAGGTCATGATCAAACGAGGTCATAGGGTTCGAGGCCTTCTCGGACGTCACCGGTGGGAAGCCGGAAGTCTATCCATCACCCTTCCACCCGAAAACCTGGCAGCATGCAGGGCATGGACGCTGATGTGATCGTGGTCGGCGCCGGCCTGTCCGGCCTGGTCGCGACGGCGGAACTCGCCGAGGCCGGAAAGTCCGTGCTGCTGCTGGACGCGGAACCGATCCAGTCGCTCGGCGGCCAGGCGCACTGGTCGTTCGGCGGGCTGTTCCTGATCGACACCCCGGAGCAGCGCCGGCTCGGTGTCCGGGACTGCGAGGAGCTCGCGCTGGCCGACTGGTACGGCTCGGCCGGCTTCGACCGGGACGAGGACTACTGGCCGCGCAAGTGGGCCGAGTCCTTCGTCCACTTCGCGGCCGGCGACGCGCGCAGCTGGCTGCACGGGTTGGGCGTGCGCTGGTTCCCGCTGGTCCAGTGGGCCGAACGCGGCGGCTACACGACCCCCGGGCACGGCAACTCGGTGCCCCGCTTCCACGTCACCTGGGGCACCGGTCCCGGGCTGGTCGAGCCGTTCGCGAACCAGGTGCTCGCCTCGCCGCGGGTACGGCTCCGGAACCGGCACCGGGTCACCGGGCTGGAGGCCGGCGCCGGCGGGGTCACGGTGACCGGGTCCGTGCTGACGCCGTCCGATGCGCCGCGCGGAGTCCGTACCGAACGGACGGAGGTGGCCGAGTTCGCCTTCTCGGCGCAGGCCGTCGTGATCGCGGCCGGCGGCATCGGCGGCAACCTCGACCTGGTCCGCAAGAACTGGCCGCGCGCCTGGGGCGAGCCGCCGCAGAACATGATCATCGGCGTACCCGACTACGTCGACGGCTCGATGCTCGAGGTCGCCCAGGCCGCGGGCGCCCGGGTGATCAACCCGGACCGGATGTGGCACTACCCGGAGGGCATCGTCAACCACTCGCCGGTCTGGACCCGGCACGGCATCCGGATCCTGCCCGGCCCGTCCTCGCTCTGGCTGGACGCCGAGGGCCGGCGGCTGCCCGCGCCGCTGTTCCCCGGCTTCGACGCCCTGGGCGCGCTGCGGGCGATCACCGCTGCCGGCCACGACCACTCCTGGTTCGTCACCGACGCCGAGACCGTCGGCAAGGAGTTCGCGCTCTCCGGCTCGGAGCAGAACGCCGACCTGACCGGCAAGAACCTGCGCCTGCTGGCCGGCCGGGTCGCGCCCGGCCCGACCCCCGAGGTGCGGGCCTTCCTCGACCACGGCGTCGACTTCCTCACCGCCCAGACCGTGGCGGAGCTGGCCGCGAAGATGAACCAGCTGACCCCGGAACACCGGATCGACCCGGACGGGCTGCGCCAGACGATCGAGCTGCGCGACCTCCAGGTCGGCAGCGGCCTCGGCAAGGACCCCCAGATCACCGCGATCGCCGCCGCCCGGCAGTTCGTCGTCGACAAGCTGATGCGCGTCGCGCCGCCGCACACCCTGCTCGACCGCAAGCATCCCGGCCGAGCCGGCACCGGCGGCCCCCTGGTCGCCGTACGGCTGCACGTCCTCACCCGGAAGACCCTCGGCGGCCTGGAGACCGACCTCGACGGCCGCGTCCTGATCCCGGGCGGCGACGTCCTCCCCGGCGTCTACGCGGCCGGCGAGGCGGCCGGCTTCGGTGGCGGCGGCATGCACGGCTACCGAGCCCTGGAAGGCACCTTCCTCGGCGGCTGCCTCTTCAGCGGCCGCACCGTAGGCCGCTCCCTCGCCGGCGCCCTCGCCTGATCCCGACCTCGACACTGCTCGAAGAGGGATGTCGGGGCGGCGTGGACGGCGACCCAAGCCGCGGGTGGGGCAGCGAGCTGGCGCCGGCGGGAGACGTTCGACCCGACTCAACCGGATCGTGGAGCGGCGGGTCTGGCCGGCGGTTTGGGTCGCGGCCCGGATCGGCAGGGGATCCCCGATCTCGACGCCGTGCAGCCAGAGCTCGGTCCCCCCGGTGATCACCGAGTCCGCGGGCAGCACCAGCAGGGCCGCGGCAGCCCGTTCCGTAAGCGTCGGTTGCGCCGCTCCGCTCTCGCCGGTGAATGTGAGCAAGCCCGCCGAGTGTGACCATTCCTACCGCGACATCGCGATCCGAGGTCGGAACCGCCACAGTCGACGGATGCCTGGACATGGATCAGCCCGGGCCGCGCGTGGCGCGACCCGGGCTGAGGGTGATCGTGGCTAGCTGGAGGAGCTGGATCCGCTGTCCGAGCTGCTCGAGCTGCTGCCCGAGTCGGACGAGCCGGAGTCGGAAGAGCTCGAGTCGCTCGAGCCGGAGTCGTACGAGCTCGACTCGGTGGTGCCGGTCTCGGTCGAGGGCGAGTCGAAGGAGCTGGTCGCGGACGAGTCCTGGTCACCGGAGGTGGAGCCCAGGCTGGACTCGCCGAGGCTGGAGTCGGAGAGGCTCGAGGTCGGCTCCGCGGCCTTGGGCTCACCGGGCTCCGGCGCCGGCGGGAACGGCTCCGGAGCCGGCGGAGTCGGTTCGGGCTGCGGGGTGGGCTCGGGGGTCGGGGTCGGCTCCGGGCCAGGCGGGAACGGTTCCGGCTTGGGGAACGGCTCCGGCTGCGGAGACGGCTGCGGCTGCGGGAACGGGCCGGGCTGGGTGTTCTGCTGCGACTGCTGCTCCCACGGCGCGCCCGAGCTGCCCCAGACCGGGTCGGCGCCCTGCTGCTGCGGCGGCTGGTACGGCGCGTACGACTGCGGCTGCTGACCCGGCTGCGGGCCGTTCACCGACGGGTAGCCGCCGGGCGTCGTGTTCTCCGGTACGGCCAGCGCCATCACGATGTAGACGATCACGCCGACGCCGCCGCCGGTGACCAGGGTGAGCACGACCCAGAGCACCCGGACCAGGGTCACGTCCATGTTCAGGTACTCGGCCAGCCCGCCGCAGACGCCGGCCAACACCTTGTTCGAACCGCTGCGCATCAGGCGCTTCTGCGGGGGCGGGTACGGGTTGCTCATTGAAGTTCTCCTTTGTTCCGGTCGTTGGCCATAGGTCTATTCCCTGCCCCGCGAGAGGGCGAGACCGAGCACGCCGACCACCACCAGGGTCAACGGTCCGGCCACCCGCAGTACGCCCCATTCGATCTTTCCCGCGATCGTCGTCCACAGAGCGAAGACGGCGATCGTGCTCAACAGAAGTCCCGCGATCAACGAAACGACGTCGCGCTTCATCGCGTCACCTCCAGATAACCTTGGTCGAGTTGCAGGTCCAGCGTCAACGTCGGCGCCTTCGGATCCGTCGTCACCGGCACCTCGTCGGCCAGATCGCTGCCGGACTGGTCGCGCCGGTCCAGCACCCGTACGTTCCCGTTGTCGACCCGGTAGCGGACGTTCAGGTTCACCCCTTCGGGCACGTGCACCCGGAGCGTGCCGACGTCCACGTTCGCCTTGACCGTCGTGTTCTTGGTCAGGTCGACCTGGCTGAGGTCGAGCTCCAGCCAGCCGAACTCCTTGACGATCGGCGTGGTCGGCAGGTCGGCCGGCGTCGCGTACACCCGGACGTCGCGGGCCATGTCCTGCACCTGCTGCGCGGCGCCGGCGACCGACACCGCGGCCAGGGCCAGAGCCAGGGCGATGCCGACCGGCAGGATGCCCCGGGCGCGGCCGAGCCAGGTCGCGGCGACCAGCGTGATGCCGACGACGAGCAGGGCGGCGGCGAAGTAGACCGTGGCCGTGATTGGCGCCCCCAGCGCGTCGGCGATACCGAGCCCGGCCAGCACCAGCCCGAGCACGACCACGCCGATCAGCCGCAGCCGGCGGGCCGAGGGACGGTCGGCGGGGCGGGCCGGGGCGACCGGCACCGGCAGCGCCGGCTCGGGGTGATAGAGCCCGATCGGGTCGGGGTTGCTGAAGTACGCGGCCCGGGCCTGCGCGTCGGCGGCCGCCGGATCGGGCTGGGGCTTCGCCCAAGGCGGCTGCTGGAAGTCGGTGGGCGCCGACGACTGGGCCGGGCCGACGGGTTCCGTGTGCCGCGCGGTGCCGGGATCGGCCGCCGGCCGGGCGTGACCGGCCGAGGTCGGCTGCCCGGACGCCTCGGCGACCCGGCGCCGCCAGGCCTCGGCGGCCTGGGCGAACGGGCTGTCCGCGTTCGGGGTCTGCCCGGACTGGCCGGCCGGGTTCGACCGGGTCTGGTCCTGGCCGTACCAGGACTGGGCGTTCGGGTTCTCGGTGTTCGCGTTCTGGGCGTACGGATGCTGGGCGTACGGGGGCTGCGGGCTCTGGCCCACCGGTGGGATGGTCGGCTCGTCGGTCGGCGGACGGCTGTCGTTGCTGCGACCGCGGTGATAGCCGAAGTACCAGATGCCGGCCAGGATCAGAGCCGGGCCGAAGCCGAACGGCAGCAGCGATCCGAACACGCTGATCGAGATCACGCTGGCGACCACGACGATCGCGATCCACGCCTCGCGGGGCACCTTCCGGACCCGTGGCCCGACGAGTTCCTCGAGCTTGGACCGCTCCGAGCCCTGCTCGGGGATGAGCAGCCAGCCGGCCAGGTAGAGCACCAGGCCGACACCGCCGCTGAGCGCGAGCAGGACTCCGCCGATCCGGACCAGCAGCGGGTCGATGCCCCAGTGCGCGGCGATGCCGCCACACAGACCGGTCAGCTTGCGGTCAGCCGTGCTGCGCCGGATCGTCCAGATCGAACCCATGGGGCCATCCTTCCCGGCCTGCGCGTTCGGACCATCCGGGAGCACCCCCAATTCCGCCCGGCTGCCCCCAATCGCTGTCGCCCCCATGACGGCCAGCGGGGTTTAATGGCGGCAGACGGCCCGATGAGTGCCGCGTGCCTGATGCTAGCCGGGTGCCGCGGCCGGCGACAGGGCCAAGACCGATGGCCAAGGAGCCCATGTCCGCGACTGAACCGCGATCGATGCCCGGCCCGGGCGCCCCCGACGCGGACCGCCCCGGGAACGGTCGCCCCCTGCCCTCCGCCGCCGCTCCCGCCGCCGACGTTCCGGTCGACGACGCTGCTGCCGACTCCCCTCAGGCTGCCGACTCCGGTTCCGCTCACGTCGCCACGCCCGGCGCCGAGGCCTCGGCCCAGAACACCCAGCCGGCCGACGCGGCCCTCGGCCCCGATCCCGAAGCCCAGCCCGGCGAGTTCGACCAGACCGTGCCCCCGGCCGGGGACCAGGCCGCGCTCGCCGTACCGACTCCCTCCACATCCGCTGTCCCGGCCGCTCCCGCGCCGCCGGACGTGTCGGAGGAACGGCCCCGGGCCACCCGACTCGCCGGCACGGCGATGCTCGGCGGCGTCTGCGCCGGCCTGGCCCGGCACCTCGGCTGGCCGGTGATGGTGCTCCGGGTCGGCTTCGTGGTCCTGATGTGCATCCAGTTCGTCGGCGTGGTCATCTACGGCCTGCTCTGGCTGCTGCTCCCACCGGAACCGATCCGCGCCGCGCCCGGCCTGGAGTCAGCGGCCCGGAGCGGGATGCGGGATCCGGCCGCGCAGCTCCGCCGGTTCGACTGGGGCGCCATGTTCGCGCTGGTCGCCCTCGGGGTCGGGCTGCTCTGGATGATCCAGATCAGCGGGCTCGGGATGGCCCAGCAGATCTTCTGGCCGGTGCTGTTCGCCTGCGCCGGGGTCGCGCTGGTCTGGCGGCAGGCCGACGTCAGCCGGCAGCGGCAGGCCCTGGCCGAACTGGCCGCCCGGCCGCGGACCGCTCGTTCGGCGGCCCGGGAACGTACCCTGACGACGGTCTCGCTGATCCTCGGCCTGGCCCTGGTCGGCATCGCGTTCGCGCTGGTCCTGGTCCAGCAGGGCAACTTCGAGCAGCTGCCGAACGTGCTCGCGATGACCATGCTCGCGCTGGCGGCGCTGGCGATCGTGCTGGCGCCCTGGCTGCACAAGTCGCGCGCGGAGCTGAACGAGGCCCGGGCGGAGAAGGTACGGGCCGAGACGCGGGCCGACATGGCGGCGCACCTGCACGACTCGGTGCTGCAGACGCTGGCCCTGATCCAGCGACAGGCCGACGACCCGAAGGTGGTGCAGCGGCTCGCCCGGCGCCAGGAGCGGGAACTCCGCGGTTGGCTGTACGACGACGAGACCGAGCAGGTGACCTTCAAGGCGGCGCTGGCCGCCGCGGCCGCCGACGTCGAGGACGACCGCGGCACCCCGATCGAACTGGTCACCGTCGGCGACAGCCATCCCAGCGAGGCGGTGCAGGCGATCGTCGCCGCAGCCCGGGAGGCGATGGTCAACGCAGCCAAGCACTCCGGTGCCGACAAGATCGACGTCTACGCCGAGGTCTTCGACGACGAGCTCGAGGTGTTCGTCCGGGACCGCGGCCAGGGATTCGACCCGTCCGGCGTGGGCGCCGACCGGATGGGGGTCCGGCGCAGCATCATCGACCGGATGGAACGTCACGGCGGCAGCGCCGAGATCCGCAGCGAACCGGGAGACGGCACCGAGGTCCGGCTCAAGATCGACAACCATTGATGATCACCGAAGGATGACGATGACCCAACCACCGAACCCGTCCCAGCCGCAGCGACCCGCTCAGCCCGGATCGCCTTCTCCCCAAGGGCAAGCCGGTCAGCCCGCGCCGGCCCGGCGCCGCGTGGTCGTCGTCGATGATCATGCGATGTTCCGGACCGGCGTCAAGGCCGAGATCGGCCGCGCCGTCGAGGTGGTCGGCGAGGCCGCCGACGCCGACACCGCGATCAAGGTCGTGCTGGCCACCCAGCCCGATGTCGTCCTGCTCGACGTCCACCTGCCCGGCGGTGGTGGGATCGAGGTGCTCCGGAAGGTGCACGAGAAGAACCCGGAGCAGAAGTTCCTCGCCCTGTCGGTGTCGGACGCCGCCGAGGACGTGATCGGCGTGATCCGCGCCGGCGCCCGCGGGTACGTGACCAAGTCGATCGCCGGCAACGAACTGATCGACGCGATCCGCCGGGTGGCCGAGGGCGACGCCGTCTTCTCGCCGCGGCTGGCCGGCTTCGTGCTGGACGCGTTCTCCGGCGCGATCGACATCGCGAGCGTCGACGAGGACCTGGACCGGCTCTCCCAGCGGGAGCGCGAGGTGCTCCGGCTGATCGCGCGCGGCTATGCGTACAAGGAGGTCGCGAAGGAACTGTTCATCTCGATCAAGACCGTCGAGACCCACGTCAGCAGTGTGCTGCGCAAGCTCCAGCTGTCCAACCGGCACCAGCTGACCCGCTGGGCCACCGATCGCCGCCTGGTCTGAGAATTTCTCCGGAGCATGTAGAAACGCGGTGGTGGGCTCCGTTCCCCAGGTGTCAGCAGAGAGACACGACCAGGGAGCCCACCATGAACGCCACCGAGATCGCCGAAGTCCTGAACCATCCGTACAGCCAGGAACTGCTCAGCCGGGACATCACCCGGCTCGCCTACGTCGCCAAGGACGGCACGCCACGGAACATCCCGATCGGGTTCACCTGGAACGGGACCGAGATGGTCGTCTGCAGTCCGAAGAACGCTCCGAAGCTGCACTCGCTGCGGCGCAACCCCGCGGTCGCCTTCACGATCGACACGGAGGTCCACCCACCGAAGATCCTGTTGCTCCGCGGCAACGCCGAACTGGACCCGACCGACGGCATCCCGCAGGAGTACCTGAAGGTCGCGACGACGTACCAGATGACGCCGGAGCAGCGGGTCGAGTGGGAGGCCGGCATCCGATCGCTCTACGCGGACGGCATGGTCCGGATCGTCGTCAGGCCGACCTGGGCGAAGTTGATCGACTTCGAGACGACGCTGCCGACCCCCGTCGCGGAACTGATCGAACGGCAGGCCGCACGGGCTGCGGGGCGGTGACCGGCGGACACAGCAGACCCGGCCGGCAGCAGCCGGCCGGGTGCGATTTCCCCGCGGTGGTGGGGAAAGCTCAGCTGCGGACCGACTTGCGGCCCTTGATCACGCCGTAGATCGCGAGCACGACGAGGCTGCCGGCGAGCGCGAGCAACCAGGTCCAGAGCGAGAAGAAGCCGCTGATCCCGCGGTTGAAGATCAGGTCGCCGAGGAACCCGCCGACGACCGCTCCGACCACGCCGACGACCAGCGTGCTGATCCAGCCGCCGTTGACCCGGCCGGGGAGGATCGCCTTGGCCAGCGTGCCCATGACCAAGCCGACGATGAGGTACGAAAGGATGCCCATGGCCGTGACGCTACCCGCGCCGCGACGGCCGTCCCAGGCCTCGGAGCCGAAATCAGGGGAGCCCGAAGTCCGAACCAGGGAAGACCAGGACGGCCAGTGGTGTCTGGGCTCCTGGTCCGGCCGCCAGCACTAAGCTCGAGGTCATGGAGGTTGCCCACCAGATCGTGCTCTTGATCACGCTGCTGGGCTTCGCTGCGACCTGCGGCGGGCTCCTCGGGCAACTCCGTTCCCGCGATCCCGAGGTCACCGGCGGCATGCTGATCGGCGGCTGGGTGCAGTTGATCGGCTGGGTCGCGCTCTCGGCCTGGCAGCTGATCGGGCTCGCCCCGTACCCCGAACCGTCGAGCCGGTACCTGCAGCCGATCGTCGTCACCGTGATCATGATCCTGCAGTTGATCTTGCTGGCGAAGAACCGGAAGTTCACCTCGATCCCGCGCGGCCTGTGGGGAATTCTCCTCATCATGTCGCTCGCGGAATCGGCGATTGCCGTGATCTGGCAGTAAGGTCTGCGACAGGATGCGCCTCTCAGCCCGAGTCGATTACGCCCTCCGCGCCGCCGCAGAACTGGCCGCCGCGGGGGAACCTCGTACCGTCGATCAGTTGGCCGCCGCCCAGCAGATCCCCGCGAAGTATCTTGAGAGCATCCTCGGCGAGCTGCGCCGGGGTGGCCTGCTGCGCAGCCAGCGCGGCCCGGACGGCGGCTACCGGCTGGCCCGGCCCGCCGCCGAGATCAGCATCGCCGACGTGATCCGCGCCCTCGACGGCGAACTGGCCAACATCCGCGGCAGCCGGCCCGAGCACCTGGAGTACGTGGGCGCCGCGATCACCCTGCAGAAGGTCTGGATCGCCCTGCGCGCCTCGGAGCGGTCGATCCTGGAACAGGTCACCCTGGACCACGTCGCGAAGGCGAAGCTGCCACGGACCGTCGCCAACCTGGCCGACAATCCGGACGCCTGGGTCTGAGGCGATTCGTCGCACCAGCTCCGGCTCGGTAGACTGAAGGTCTTCAACTCGTCGAGTTCCTGCCGCGGGTTGATCGCACGTCGAAGCACCTGGCAGCTGCTCCGTGCGTAATTCGCCGGACACATCCGGCCGGATTGTCGGCGGGACGTACTCACAGATGGTGTAACCCTTTGACCTCCTTCACCCACCTGGGCGTGCCTGCACGCCTGGCCGCCGTCCTCACCGAGCTCGGCTTCGACACCCCGACGCCCATCCAACAGGCCACCCTGCCGGACGCACTCGCCGGGCGGGACGTGCTCGGCCGGGGCCGGACCGGGTCGGGCAAGACGCTCGCCTTCCTGCTCCCCCTGGTCGCGCGGCTGTCCGGCCCGGGCCGCGCCAAGCCCCGCTCCGGGGCGCCGCGGGCCATGATCCTGGCACCGACCCGGGAGCTCGTCGCCCAGATCGACGCCGCCCTGCAGCCGCTGGCCAAGGCGGCCGGGCTCACGTCGCGTACGGTCTTCGGCGGCGTCGGTCAGGGCGCCCAGGTCGCGGCGATCCGGCGCGGCACTGACATCCTGGTCGCCTGCCCCGGCCGGCTCGAGGACCTGATCGACCAGGGCCTCTGCTCGTTGTCCGACATCGAGATCTCGGTGCTGGACGAGGCCGACCACATGGCCGACCTCGGCTTCCTGCCGGCGGTGCGCCGGCTCCTCGCCGACACGCCGAAGAACGGTCAGCGGATGCTGTTCTCGGCGACCCTGGACCGTGCGGTCGACGCCCTGGTCCGGCAGTTCCTGGTCGATCCGCAGGTGCACCAGGCCGATTCGGCCCAGTCGCCGGTGAGCACGATGACGCACCACGTCCTCCAGGTCAGCCGGGAGAACCGGCTGCCGATCTTGGTCGACCTGACCAGCGCGCCGGGCCGGACCGTCGTCTTCACCCGGACCAAGCACGGCGCCAAGGGCCTCGCCCGCAAGCTCAACCGGAGCGGCGTCCCGGCCGTCGAGCTGCACGGCAACCTGAACCAGAACGCGCGGACCCGCAACCTGGAAGCCTTCCACAGTGGGCGTGCGACGACTCTGGTCGCGACCGACATCGCCGCCCGCGGCATCCATGTCGATCATGTGGCGCTGGTGATCCACGCCGATCCGCCGGTCGATCCGAAGGCCTACCTGCACCGTTCCGGGCGTACCGCTCGCGCGGGCAACTCCGGGTCGGTGATCACGCTGGCGACGCCGGACCAGGCGCAGGAGGTACGGCAGCTCACGCGGTCGGCCGGCATCACCCCGACGACCACCAAGATCAACTCGGACCGGCACGCAGTGCTCAGCGAGCTCGCGCCCGGGCCCCGGGTGCTCCAGCCGTCGGCGGACACCCCGGCCGCGCCGAGCCTGCCAGTCGACGAGCAACCGGACGGTCGGTCGGCCGAGGATCGACCGGACGGTCGGTCGGCCGGGGCCGGCAACGGTCGGGGTCGCCGGCGCGGCGGAAGTCGCGGCCGGGCCGGACGGACCGCTGCGGCGGAACGGGAGGCCGAGCACGGGACCGAGACCGCGGAGCGCGGGCGCAGGACCGGGGACCGCCAGAGCAGGATCGCCGGGCGCGGAAGCGGGTCCGCCGGGCGCAACGGCGGGGCCGCTGAGCGTGGCGGCAAGAACGCCGGTCGCGAGGGCAGGACCACGGAGCGTGGCAGCGCGATCGCTGGGCGGGAGACTTCCGCTCGGTCGGCGGGTGGCTCCCGGAGCCGCCGTCGGCGCCGCCCGTCGTCCTCGTCGAGCCCGGCGGCGGCGCCTTCCCACAACTCCGCCGCGCCCTCGAACCACGGTCCTGCGGCGACCCCGACGCACAGCGCCGCGGCGTTCAGCGCGCGTCGGCGCTGAGCGACTCCCGCAGCCGGTGAACCGCCCGGAGCCCGTACCCCGTAACGATTCTGCGGGATCGGGCCCGCGGGCGGCGCGCCCAACTTACGCTTCTCGCCATGGAGTACCTGAGCGCCTCTGCGGGCTTGCGCGCCCAGCGCCCCGGGCCGGGCCGCGGCTGGCTCGCGGTGATGGTCAGCGGCGGCGCGTTGATCATGGCGTCGCTGTTCGTGCTGGCCGGAGCCGTGGGGACGCGACTGGTCACGCCGGCTCCCGTGCCTGGGCCGGCTTCGACCACGTACCGACTGAGTGACAAGGCGGACCGGGTCTCGGTCGAACTGCCGAAGACCTGGTGGGAGGCGACATCGGTCAACGCGGGTCGGGTGGTCAGCGACGACACCGGTGACTGGGTCGTTCCCGATCTCGAGGCCTCCGGCGAATCGCCGCGCTGGCTGTCGGTCTGGATCGACCGGCCCTGGGACGAGGACAGCGCGCTGGCCCGGCAGCACGAGACCTTCGTGACCGAAGGCGGTTGCCCGCCGGACGTCTGCTTCGCCGACACGGCGGCCGAGGTCACGATCGACGGGCATCGCGGGCTGCGGCAGTTGGCCCACTTCGACGACGGTCACCTCGCCGTGCTGACCACCCTGGACACCGGCGACTGGATGATCTTCGTGACCGCCGATGGTGTGGAGACCGCCGACGGTGCGGCCGAGTTGATCACCATCTCGGACTCGATCCGGCTGGTCGGCTGATGAGTACGCCGGGCGCGCGGCTGGCCCCGCGCCGCCGCCGCTGGGGCCGACTGGTGATGGGGATCGGTGCCTGCGTGGTGCTCGTCGGGGTCGTCGCCATGATCATCATCCTGGTCACCGGACAGTCCAACCGGCTGCTCTCGCCACCCTCCGCCGACCCGGAGCTGTTCCACCTGCTCGACCCGGAGGGACGGGTCGCGATCCAACTCCCGACGTCGTGGTGGGACACGACCGGCTTGGACGCCGGCGGCTCGGTCAGCGACGACACCGGTGACTGGCTCGTCGCCGCGCTCTCGGCCGCGAGCGATGCGCCGCGCCGGCTCGCGGTGTGGTTGGACGCTCCGCCGGGCAGCGGGGACGGGCCGACCGGGGCGCACGCCGACTTCCTCGCGGCCACCTGCTCCGACGCCAACAGTTGCACGCCGGACGCGGCCGCCGCCGTCACCGTCGACGGCCGGCCGGGGCTACGCCAGACGCTCCGCTTCGCCGACGGCCACCTCGGAGTGATCACGACCGTCGCCACCGACCAGTGGTTGATCTTCGTCATGGTCGAGGGACCGGACGACGCGGCGGGGGAGTTGCTCATGATCGCCGACTCGGTCCGGCTGATCGGCTGAGCCGGCCATGGTGCCCTCGAGCGCGCCCGTCGGCCGGCCCGGCCCCGGTCGCGGCCGGCTCGCGATCATGATCATCGGCGGCGGGCTGCTGATGGCCGGGCTGTTCCTGCTCACGGCCGCCGTCGCGACCCGGCTCATCGTGACGCCGGACCGGTCCGAGGTGCTCCGGCTCGGCGACGGCGAGCAGCGGGTCTCGGTCGAGCTGCCGCGGTCCTGGTGGGACGAGACCCCCGGCGACGCCGGCGGCAGCCGGACCGACGAGACCGGCGTCTGGGCTGTCCCCGACATCGAGGCGGGCGGTGCCGCGCAACGCTGGCTCTCACTGTGGATCGTGGAGCGGCAGCCCGGCGAACAGAACATCGCCGAGCAGCACGAGACCTACGTCGAGACCAACTGCGAGGAGTTCGGCTGCACGCTGGAGGCGTCGGTTGACCTCCTGGTCGACGGGCAGATCGCCTGCCGCCAGGAGGGCCGGCGCGAGGACGGCTCGCGGATCGTGTTCACCACGATCCAGACCAACCGGTTGATGATCTTCGTCGTGGTCGACGGCGAGGACTCCGCGGCCGGCCTGGCCGAGATCACCAAGATCAGCGACTCGGTCCGGGTCCGCTGACCGCGGCTCAGATCAACGGGCGGAACGGCGACAGCACGGCCTCGGAGAACTTGACCATCAGGTTGCGCCGGTTCCACGACTCCAGGGTGAGCTCGATCGTGTTGGACGAGTCGATCGAGAAGATCTCCTCCATCTGGCGCGCCACCCCGGGATCGAACACCTCGAGGTTGATCTCGTAGTTGCCGAGCAGGCTGAGCCGGTCGATGTTGGCGGTGCCGATGGTGGACCACTGGCCGTCGATGGTCGCCGTCTTCGCGTGCACCATCGCGCCCTGATAGAGGAACAGCCGGACGCCGGCACTGAGCAGCTGGTTGTAGAAACCGCGGGACAGCCAGTCGGCGACGATGTGGTTCGACTCCTTGGGCACGATGATCCGCACGTCCACGCCGCGCCGGGCGGCCCTGGTCAGCGCGGCCAGCATGTCCTCGTCCGGAATCAGGTACGCATGCGTCAGATAGACGTGGTGCGAGGCGCGGTCGATCGCCTCCAGATACATCCCGCGGATCGGGTACACCAGGTTGCGCGGGATGTTGCGGTGGATCCGGATCGTCGGCGTCCAGATCGGCGCCCCGCTGTCGGGCAGGGCCGGCCGGCGGCGGTTGGCGAAGAGGTTCCAGTAGTCGATGAACGCGTTCTGCACGTCCCAGACCATGTCGCCGGTCAGCCGGGCATGGGTGTCGCGCCAGTCCGTGGCGTACAGCGAACCGATGTTGTAGCCGCCCAGGAAGGCGGCTTTGTCGTCGACGACGAGCAGCTTGCGGTGGTCCCGGCCGGAGTTGCGGATGATCCGCAGCGGGCTGGCCACCAGCGGATGCCGGCGCACGTGCAGGTGGCTCGGGAAGCTGAAGAAGCGGCGCGGGACGACCAGGTTGGCGAACTCGTCGAACACGATGTAGACCTCGACGCCCCGGTCGGCGGCGTCGAACAGGGCCTGCTTGAAGGCCTGCCCGACGGCGTCGGACTTCCAGATGAAGGTCTCGAAGAAGACCCGCTCCTTCGCCTGCCGGATCGCGTCGAGCATGTCGGCGTACAGATCCTCGCCGTACGTATAGACCGTCACCTCGGACCCGCCGACCGTGACCGAGCGCGGTGGCAGCCGCGGGAACACCGCCGGCGCCCGCTTCCGCTTCCGCCACACGTCCACGATCCGCAGCCCGATCAAGGTCGCGCCCTGGATCGCGGCGATCACCAACAGGATCCGCCTGATGATGGTGCCGATCCGGAGCCGACCGATCTTCATGGAGACAGAGTAGTGGGGCGTCCCGACAGGCGGACCGGGCACGGAGCGGAGCGGGGATCTGAAGGGGTCGTCCCCTCACCAAATCGCAACTGTCGGTGGCCGGCATTAGTGTGGTGGGGTCATGAACTCCTCGAACTCGGCAGCAGCAGCGGACACCCGGATCGATGTCGTCGCGTCCGCGGCGGAGGAGGTGGCGCGCGCGATGGGCGACGTCCAGGACGACCTGTTCGGCGCGGTGGCGGAGCCGCGGCCGAAGCGGAAGCCGAAGTTCGACCTGGACGCATTGCTGGACGGGCTGAACCCGCCGCAGCGCCAGGCCGTGCTGCACGACGGCGGCCCGGTCGTCGTGGTGGCCGGTGCGGGCTCCGGCAAGACCCGGGTGCTGACCCGCCGGATCGCTTACCTGGTGGGCGAGCGGAAGGTTCACCCCGGTTCGATCCTGGCGATCACGTTCACCAACAAGGCCGCCGCCGAGATGCGGCACCGGGTGATGGACCTGGTCGGCAACCGGGCCAAGCTGATGTGGGTCTCCACCTTCCACTCGGCGTGTGTCCGGATCCTGCGCGCGGAGATCAGCCGGTTCGGCATGAACCGGACCTTCTCGATCTACGACGACGCCGACTCCAAGCGGCTGATGCAGCTGGTGGCTCGTGATCTTGATCTGGATCCGAAGCGGTTCGGTGTCCGGACGATCATGAACTGGGTCTCCAACTGCAAGAACGACCTGGTCGATCACGACTCCGCCCGGGCCCGGGTCAACGGACCGGACGAGGAGCGTTTCCTCGAGGCGTACCAGGAGTATCAGCGGCGCCTGGTCGCGGCGAACGCGCTCGACTTCGACGACCTGATCATGACCACGGTGCACCTGTTCCAGGCCTTCCCGGAGGTACGGGAGCAGTACCGGCGCCGGTTCCGGCACGTGCTGGTGGACGAGTATCAGGACACCAACCACGCTCAGTACGCGTTGATCAGGGAGCTCTGCGGGTCCGAGCTGTCCGCGATCGACGGTCGGCCGGAGCAGCGGGAGGCGGACCCGCCCGAGCTGATGGTGGTCGGCGACTCCGACCAGTCGATCTATGCCTTCCGCGGGGCGACGATTCGCAACATCCTCGACTTCGAGTCCGACTTCGCTGGTGCCAGCACGATCGTGCTCGACCAGAACTACCGGTCCACCCAGACCGTGCTCAACGCGGCGAACGCGGTGATCACCAAGAACGAGGGCCGGCCGGACAAGCGGCTCTGGACCGACGCCGGCGACGGTGATCTGATCGTCGGGTACGTGGCGGACTCCGAGCACGACGAGGCCCAGTTCGTGGCCAGCGAGATCGACAAGCTCAGCGACGACGGCAAGAGCCGGTACGCGGACTGCGCGGTGTTCTACCGGACCAACGCTCAGTCCCGTCCGTTCGAAGAGGTGTTCATCCGGGTCGGGCTGCCGTACAAGGTGGTCGGCGGGGTCCGGTTCTACGAGCGGCGCGAGGTGCGCGACGCGATCGCGTACCTGCGCGCGATCAACAACCGCGACGACGACGTGTCGGTGCGCCGGATCCTCAACGTGCCGCGGCGCGGGATCGGCGACCGGGCCGAGGGTGCGGTCGAGGAGCTGGCCCGGGAGAAACGGATCAGCTTCGGCGAGGCGCTGCGCCGGATCGACGAGATCAACGGTCTGGCGACCCGGTCGGCGAAGCAGCTGCGGCTGTTCGTCGACTTCCTCGACGCACACGAGAAGATGGTGGCCGACGGGCAGCCGGCCGACCAGATCCTGACCAGCGTGCTGACCGAGTCGGGCTACCTGGCCGAGCTGCAGGGCTCGACCGACCCGCAGGACGAGACCCGGATGGAGAACCTGGTCGAGCTGGTCGCGGTGGCCCGAGAGTTCGTCGCCGGGACCGTCGGGGTCGAGGCCGAGCTGGAGCCGGGGGCGCTGTCGGCCGATCTACCGGCCGACTTCGACATCACCGCGGAGCTCGACCTCGCCGGCGGCGCGCCGGAGCCGGACCCGTCGCTGGGCGCCTTCCTGGAACGGGTCGCGCTGGTCGCCGACTCCGACCAGATCCCGTCCACCGACGCCGACGACGCCGGCGTGGTCACGCTGATGACGCTGCACACCGCGAAGGGCCTGGAGTTCGACACGGTGTTCCTGACCGGGCTCGAGGACGGCGTGTTCCCGCACCAGAGGTCGCTGACCGACACGGTCGAGCTGTCCGAGGAGCGCCGGCTGGCGTACGTGGGACTGACTCGGGCCCGGAAGCGGCTCTACCTGAGCCGGGCCGCCGTCCGTGCCGCCTGGGGTGCGCCGCAGCACAACCCGCCGAGCCGGTTCCTCGGCGACATCCCGGACCGGCTGGTCGACTGGCGCCGTACGGAGAGCGCCCTGACCTCCTGGCGGAACACCTCCGCGACCTCCTCCCGGCAGTCCTCGGGCCGGCAGTCCTGGAACTCGCAGCCGACCCGGCCGAGGCCGACCGAGCGCGAGATCCCGTCCCTGGCCCCGGGCGACAAGGTCCTCCACCCGACCTTCGGTCTGGGCAAGGTCGTCGCCACGTCGGGAGCGGACGACAACGCCAAAGCCGATGTGGACTTCGGGTCGGCGGGCCTGAAGCGACTGGCTCTGAAGTACGCGCCGCTGCAGAAGTTGTAGGGGCGGCGCGGCGGGGGCTGGGGAGGTCTGTGCGCCGCGCCCTTGGCCTGCCTCCCCGGGTTGGGACGGACCCGAGCCGAGCGCTGATCAGGATTCGAGTGGGTCGGGATCACCGTGCGGTGGTCTTGATCGCGCGAGGATCCGTGCCCTGAGCTCGTCGAAGGGCAAGGCCCCGGCCACGGCTCTCGTGTCTCGCGCGGCCCTGTGCCGGTTGGCGCGAGGGAACGGGGTGGTCAGTCGACGCGGAGGTCGCGGACGACCTGGTTCAGCTGGTTGGTGAGGCCGGTGTTGCCGATCGGGACGGCGCCGAAGAACATGCCCCAGTTGTCGCCGTCGGGGATGACGAGGAAGATCACCTTGTCGCCGGGGAAGGGGAGGCCGGGCTTGTCGACGGTGATGTCGGCTTCGATCAGCCAGCCCTGCTGACCCGAGATGGTGATCGCTTCGCTGCGGAGGTCCTTCCGGGTCGGGTTGTAGGGCTGATACATGTCCGTCGTGACGCCACACTGCATGATCAACTCCGCGATCGCCTTCGGTTTGCCGGGGAAGTCGGAGCCGAGCAGTCGGCCGACGGCGAGCTGGGCGATCCAGCCGGGGCTGTCGTTCACGCCGAGGTATTGCTGCGTGACGTCGTAGGCGAAGCTCAGCCGCGGTTCGGGGGCGGCGGGCTGGAAGTTGCCGGCGGCCGGGAAGGACAGGTTGCCGCCGTGCACCCGGCCGTCCTCCGGATGCGCCTCGCGTCGGTTCGGATCGCCCAGCGGGCAGGGGCGGTCGCCGTCCGGGCTCGGGCTGGGCGAGACGCTGGTCGGCTCGTCGGTCGGCTCCGAGTCGTCCCAGCCGCTCACGGTCGAACTGGGGTACGTACGGTCGGTGATCGGCGAGCCGGCGGTCGTGGTCCGGAAGATCATGACCGCGGCGATCACGATCACCACGACGAGGACCAGTGCAGCGATGATCAGATAGGCCGCGCGGGAGCGCCCGGGCCGCGGCCCTGCGGGGCCAGGACCACCGGCTCCGGGTCCGGGTTGCCGCGGGTCGGTCGTGGTCTCCGCCGACCAGGAACGACCGTCCCAGTAGCGGTAGGCGCCGGGCTGGCCGCCCGGATCCGGGTACCAGCCGGGAACGGACATGATCAGTTCACCGCCAGCGAGTTCGTGGCGGCGTCCAGCTCGGCGATCAGGTCGTCCCGCTCCATCGGCACCGCGTGGAAGTAGTACGTCCTCGGGGCCGAGTCGACGACGATGATCCGGATCAGCGAGCCCTTGGTCCTCAACTGTGGATGGGAGAACGTGAGCATGGCGTCCAAGCGGGTTGCCGGGGTGGTGCCGATCTTGACCGGCTTCGTCTCGTTCTTCGCGATCGTGACGTCGACGCTGGTGTAGAAGTCGCTGGTGACCAGGCACTGGAGCAGCCGCGAGGTGGCCTCCTCGCCCTTCGGGTCGTCCTCGAAGGTGAGTACGCCGACCTGGGCCGAGGCCTCCCAGCCGAGTTCCTCCCGCATCCGCTGGGTCTGCACCTGCGCATCCCGGCTGTACGGGAAGCGCCGGGTCGCGACCGGCGACTGCCAGCTGACCGGCAGTCGCTTGAACGCCAGCGGCCCGCCGTGCACCAGGTCGTCCCGCGGCGGGTCCGGCAGCTGGTTCGGCGTGGTCAGGTCACAGGCCACCGGGCGGGCGCTCGGGGTACCGCTCGGCTCGGCCGACGACGGTTCCTCGGTCGGACTGGAGTCGTCCCAGCCGCTGACCGACGAGCTGGGCAGGGCGGCGTCGGTGAAGGCACCGCTGGTCTGCCGGGTGAGCACGACGACCCCGGCGACGATGATCAACAAGACGATGACGCCGCCGGTGATCATGGCCGCCAGCCGGCCGCGGCGGGGGCCGGGCGCCTTCCGTACGTTCGCCGTCCAGGTCCGCCCGTCGTAGTAGCGGAGCCGGCCCGGGGTGCCGTCCGGATCCGGATACCAGCCCGGTTGCGGACCGATCCCCGGCGGCCCGGCGCTCATCGGGTGGCCTGCAGGGCCGGATGCTCCTCCCGCCACCCGTTGGTGATCGGCAGCCGGCGGTCCCGGCCGAACGCCTTGAAGGAGATCTTGGTGCCCGGCGGGTACTGCCGGCGCTTGTACTCGGCCCGGTCGACCATCCGCATCACCCGGTCCACCAGCTCGGCGTCGTACCCGGCCGCGATGATCTCGGCCCGGCCCTGATCACCCTCCACGTACTCGGCGATGATCTTGTCCAGCACCTCGTACGGCGGCAGGCTGTCGGTGTCCTTCTGGCCCGGCCGCAGCTCGGCGCTCGGTTCCTTGGTGATCGAGTTCTCCGGGATCGGCGGCTGCTCGCCACGCGCCGCGGCATGATCATTACGCCACTTCGCGAGCCGCCAGACCCACGTCTTGGGCACGTCCTTGATCGGCGCGAAGCCGCCGACCGCGTCGCCGTAGATGGTGCTGTACCCGACCGCGAGCTCGCTCTTGTTGCCGCAGGCCAGGACGATCGACGGGTTGTGCTGGTTGGACTCGGCCATCCAGATCACCGCCCGGATCCGCGCCTGCAGGTTCTCCGCCGCGATCCCGTCGATGTCGATCAAGGAATGGAAGGCGTCCACGGCCGGTGCGATCGGCACGGTCGTGAAGTTCAGCCCGAGCCGCTGGGCGAGATCGGCGGCGTCGGTCTTGGAGTGTTCCGAGGAGTACGCGCTCGGGTTGGAGATCCCGTACACGTTCGCCGCGCCGATCGCGTCGCTGGCGATCGTGGCGACCAGGGTGGAGTCGATCCCGCCGGACAGCCCGAGGTAGACGCGTTCGATCCCGTTCTTGCCGCAGTAGTCGCGCAGCCCGACCACCAGCGCCGAGTAGACCTCCTCCTCGGCCGACAGCCGCGGAAGCCGCGGCGCGTCGACCGGGGTCGCCGGCGCCGGGTAGGCGTCCGTGACATGGTGCCGGCTGATGATCAACTTCTCGGCGCTGGAGACCGTCGGCCCGTCCACCGCTCGGGCGTCGGGCAGATCGAGGTCGGCGATCACGAGATCCTCGACGAACTGCGGCCCGCGGACGATCAACGTACCGTCGGCGTCGGAGATCATCGAGTCGCCGTCGAAGACCAGCTCGTCCTGGCCGCCGATCAGATTGACGTACGCCAGCGCGCAGCCGGCCTCCCTGGCGCGGCGGGACACCAGCTCGCCGCGGGTGTCGTCCTTGTCCCGTTCGTACGGGCTCGCGTTGATCACGGCCAGCAGCCCCGCTCCGGCCTCGGCCGTCGCCGCCACCGGCCCGCCGTCCTGCCAGAGGTCCTCGCAGATCGCCACCGCGACGTCGACCCCGCCGACGGTCAGGACCGCCAGCTCGTGGCCCGGCTTGAAGTACCGGAACTCGTCGAACACCCCATAGTTCGGCAGGTGGTGCTTCGCGTACCGGGCCACCACCTCGCCCCGGTGCAGCACCGCCGCCACGTTCTGCGGATGCCCCTTCTTCGGATGCTCCGGCTCGTCGGTCCGATCCAGATACCCGACCACGACGACGAGCTCGCCGAGCCCCTCGTCGGCGAGCCGGCCCGCGAGCCGGACGACGCTCTGCCGGGACTCCTCGATGAAAGACTGCCGCAGAGCCAGGTCCTCGACCGGGTACCCCGTGAGAGCCGTCTCGGGGAACAGGACGAGCTGAGCCTCCTTCTCGGCGGCGCGCCGAGACCAGTCGAGGATCTTCTCGCCGTTACCCGTGATGTCGCCGACGATGACGTTCAGCTGGGCCAGGGCGATGCGCAGGTTTGCCACGAGCATGAGCCTAATCGGGATCGTGGTTCGTCGGGTTCGGGGATCATCGCGCTGCGCGGTACGGAGGTCTGTGCGCGGGCAACCATCGGCCGCGATGGTCCGGGGAGCCCGCATCGCAGTACTGCGGCAGCGGCACTCAGGCCATCGCGGGCGGATGGTTGTCCGCGCACAGACCCCCAAGACCCCATCGCGGGATCCCCTTTTTCAGGCTTGGCGAGGGTTGTAACGCGTCTGTTACACGGTGGCAGGCAGACTCAGGCTATGGACAAGCAGACCGAGTTCGTTCTTCGTGCGATCGAGGAGCGGGATGTCCGGTTCGTCCGGATGTGGTTCACCGATGTGCTCGGTTTCCTCAAGTCGGTGGCGATCGCACCGGCGGAGCTGGAGGGGGCGTTCAGCGAGGGGATCGGGTTCGACGGGTCGGCGATCGAGGGCTTCGCCCGGGTGTACGAGTCCGACATGGTGGCCCGGCCGGATCCGTCGACGTTCCAGATCCTGCCCTGGCGGGACGCCAACCCGGCGACGGCGCGGATGTTCTGTGACATCACGATGCCGGACGGGTCGCCGTCGTACGCCGATCCGCGGTACGTGCTCAAGCGAGCGCTGCAGCGCGCGGCCGATCTCGGGTTCACGTTCTACACCCACCCCGAGGTGGAGTTCTTCCTGTTCAACGACCCGCTGCACCCGGACCGGCCGCCGACCCCGGTGGACCAGTCCGGCTACTTCGATCACACCCCACAGAGCACCGGCAGCGACTTCCGCCGCCGGGCGATCACGATGCTCGAGCAGATGGGCATCTCGGTCGAGTTCTCCCACCACGAGGGTGGGCCGGGGCAGCAGGAGATCGATCTTCGGTACGCGGACGCCCTGTCCACCGCCGACAACCTGATGACGTTCCGGGTGGTCGTCAAGGAGGTGGCGCTGTCCCAGGGCATCCACGCCTCCTTCATGCCGAAGCCGTTCACCGAGCATCCCGGCTCCGGCATGCACACCCACGTCTCGCTGTTCGAGGGCGACAACAACGCCTTCTACGACGCGAGCGCCGAATACCACCTGTCCAAGATCGCCCGGCACTTCATCGCCGGTCTGCTCCGGCACGCCAGCGAGATCACCGCGGTGACGAACCAGTGGGTGAACTCGTACAAGCGGCTGGCCGGCGGCGGCGAGGCGCCGAACTACATCTGCTGGGGCCGCAACAACCGGTCGGCGCTGGTCCGGGTCCCGATGTACAAGCCGAACAAGGGGGCGTCGGCGCGGGTCGAGCTGCGCTCGCTCGACTCGGCCTGCAATCCGTACCTGGCGTTCGCGCTGACCCTGGCGGCCGGCCTGGCCGGCATCGAGGGCGAGTATCCGCTGCCGGAGGGCGCGGAGGACGACGTCTGGTCGCTGACCGAGCGGGAACGGCAGGCGCTCGGCATCGAACCGCTGCCGCGCAACCTGGACGAGGCCATCCGGGCGATGGAGAACTCGGAACTGGTCGCGGACACGCTCGGCGAGCACGTGTTCGACTTCTTCCTGCGCAACAAGCGGGCGGAGTTCGAGGAGTACCGGCGCCAGGTGACGCCGATCGAGTTGCAGCGGTTGCTGCCGGTGCTCTGATTCTTCTTTCCTACATGGGGGTTCTCGGATGTTGATCAACGATGTCGTCGTCACGCCGATCGCGTTTCGCGACCCGCCCCTGCTGAACTCCTGGGGTGTGCACGAACCGCTGGCGCTGCGCTGCATCGTTCAGGTCGTGCTGGCCGACGGCACCGTCGGCCTCGGTGAGTGCACCGGCGGCACGACCCGTACCGAGGAACTGCTCAAGGTCCGCGAGGCGGTGATCGGCTGCGACGTCTTCGCCACCGGCGAGATCGAGCGGCGGATCGACGCCGTGCTCGGCGACCGGCCGGGCATCGGCGGCGGGTTCATCGGGATGCCGTCCAAGGCCGCGCGGGCGGTGTTCTCGCCGATCGAGGTGGCCTGCCTGGACGCGCAGGGCAAGCTGCTCGGGGTGCGGGTCTGCGACCTGCTCGGCGGCCCGGTCCGGGACGCGGTGCCGTACAGCGCGTACCTCTTCTACAAGTGGGGCGAACATCCCGACCTCGACGGCCAGGGAGTGATCACGGACGACTGGGGCCCGGCGCTCGACCCGGCCGGGGTGGTGGCCCAGGCCAAGATCATGATCGACCGGTACGGCTTCGAGTCGATCAAGCTCAAGGCCGGGGCATTCCCGCCGGACCAGGAGATCGCGGCGATCAAGGCCCTGGCCGAGGCGTTCCCCGGGATGCCGTTGCGGATCGACCCGAACGGCGCCTGGACGGTCCCGACCTCGATCATGGTCGGCGAGGCGCTGGTTGAGGAGCTGGAGTACCTGGAGGATCCGACGCTCGGCCAGGACGGCATGGCCGAGGTGGCCAAGCAGGTCTCGATGCCGCTGGCCACCAACATGTGCGTGATCGGGTTCGAGGACGTGCCGGGCGCGGTCGCGAAGGGCTCGGTCGGCGTGGTCCTCTCCGATCATCACGTCTGGGGCGGCCTGCGGCACAGCCTCGAGCTGGCCGCGATCTGCGAGACGTTCGGGCTCGGCATCTCCATGCACTCCAACTCGCATCTCGGCATCTCGCTGGCCGCGATGACCCATCTCGGTGCGGCGATCCGCAACCTCGGCTACGCCTGCGACACGCACTACCCGTGGAACAGCGAGGACGACGTGATCAAGAACGGGCCGCTGGAGTTCACCGGCGGGACGCTGGCGATCCCGGACGGTCCCGGCCTCGGCGTCGAGCTTGATCACGACAAGCTGGCGGCCCGGCACGAGGATTTCCTTGCCTCCGGTCGAACCAAGCGGGACGACACGTCCTACCTCCGGCGGGTCCAACCGGACTACGACCCGACGCTGCCACGGTTCTGAGCCCGTGTCGGCTCGGGGTCAGGAAAGGACGGGAAGCGCCGGACTGAGGTCGGCGCGCTGCCCGGACGCGCTGACCCGGCCGCCGGCCATCGCCTCGGCCCAGGCGAGCCTTCCGGTGGTCAGCCGGAGGAAGGTGACCGGGTCCGTCTCGACGACGTTCGGTGGCGTGCCGCGGGTGTGGGTCGGTCCCGGCTCGCCGATGCCGCACTGGACGGCGGCAAACGGCGGCACCCTCACCTCGATCGACCGGCCCGGCTGCTGGGCGGCCAGAATCGCTGCCAGGGTACGGGTGCAGGCCGCGACCGCCGGCCTGGGCGAGGCGATCGCCGGCCGGTCCGGCAGCGAGCGGGAAAGATCATCGGCGTGCACCACCAGGTCGACGATCCGGGTCGCGACGAAGTCCGTGGTGCGGCCCGGACCCCGCGGCGTCATGATCACCTTGGGCAGCACGGTGCCGGGCCGCAGTGCCTCGGCGGCCTCCTCGATCGCCGTGCCGAGCCGGGCGACCAACTCGGGGCCGGTGTGGTCGCCGGTCAGTTGCTCGGTCCAGTCCATGATCATCGTCACATCGCGGCGATACCGGCGGACCAGTTCGTGCACAGGTACGGCCGGTTGCCGGGACGGCTGGCGCAGGGCCTCGGTGAGCCGGCTCACGACCCCGACCAGATGCCCCGTCAATGTCCGTACATCCCAGGCGTCGAGGATCGTCGGTCGGTCGAACTCCTCGACGGAGAGTTCGGAGAGCCAGTCCCGGACGATCCGGGCCTGGTCCAGCAAGTGCTGCTCTGGTTGGATTTTCGGGCCGGCCACGGCGGCGACGTTAGCATCAGCCGCGTTCCGGCAACGGCGCGCGGCGTCCCCGGGATCGGCGGTACCTGCGGGTTATAGTCCACCCGACGACGTTCTTCTCCTCCGCTGCGCTCGCCCGAACGCCATCGAGGCGGGCCCGGAAGGAAGTGCGCGGAGCGACGGGGACTTGACGGGTCGGCAGGTGTAGAGAGTGAAGTTGACGGTCTTGGGTGGCAGCGGGGCATGGCCCACTGCCGTCGCGGGCTGCAGCGGCTACCTGGTCCGGCACGAGGACACCACGATCCTCATCGATCCGGGCTACGCGATCTTTCCGCGGCTGCTGGAGGAGTGCCGCGCCGGCGACATCGACGCCGTCTTGATCAGCCACGCGCATCCTGATCACTGCGCGGACCTGAACCCGCTGCTGCGGGCGCGGGTGCTCGGCGACGAACGGCCGCCGGTCCTTCCGGTGTACGCGCCGGAGGGTGCCCTGCAACGCATTCTTGATCTTGATCCGGTACGGGTGGTCCGGCGCGGCGTCGAGCTGAACGCGCTGGCCGACGGCGGTTCGGTCCGGATCGGCCCGATCCGGGTCCGGGCCCGGACGCTGCCGCACCACGCGACGAACCTCGGCTACCGGCTGGAGGCCGAGGGGGACGTGCTGGCCTACACGGGGGACAGCGGCGACTGTGCGGCGCGGATCGAGTTGGCCCGCGACGCCGACGTGTACCTGGCCGAGGCGACCTACGTGGACCAGGTGCCGGGCGGCGACGCCCCGTACCTCTGCACGGTGCGGCAGGTGGCCCGGCAGGCCTCGATCGCCCGCCCGCAGCTGACCGTGCTGACCCACCTGTGGCCGACCGCATCCGCCGATCATGCCTTGGCCACGGCCCGGGCCGAGGGCCTGGAGAGCGTCCAGATGGCCCGGCCCGGTCTGACCGTCGACCTGGCCCGAATCGGGGTCGCCTCACTGCCGCGCCGAGCCGCCGGCGAGCAGGTCCCGCCCGACGCGATCACCGCCCTGCCCCGCCGCGCCCGCCGGATCTGACGTGCCCTGAGCCAGTCGACGGGCCAACCCCCGGTCTGGCTCGCCCTTCGACGAGCTCAGGGGACGTTGTGGTCAGCCGGCGGCCAGGAACCTCGTGATCATCGGCAGCACAAGATCAGGATTCGAGACGACCCGCATGTGCGTCGTGCCGGGCAGGATGGCCAGCTGAGCGTTCGGCAGCGACTGCTTCATCTCGACCGCGTGCTCCAACCGGATGAAGTCGGTGTCGCCGATGATGATCAACACCGGCATGGTGATCCGGGCGAGCTGCTCGGCGGTCCAGGGCTCGAACGCGTGCACAGCCGGCTGGATCCGTTCCAGGAAAGGGAAGAAGTCGTCCCGGTTCGGGGCCACCTCGTCGTAGGCGGCCTTCATGGCGGCGAAGTCGGCCTCGGTCGGCAGCCGCGGCGAGTCCTGCTCGGGTGCCGTGATCTCCGGGTAGTACGCATCGGGATGGAAATGCGCTGCCGCCAGCACGACCCGCCGGACCCGGTCCGGAGCCAGCACCGCGACCTCGGTGGCGGTCAGTCCGCCCAGGCTGTAGCCGAGCAGATCGGCCTGCTTGAGGCCGAGGTGGTCCAGCAGCGCGATCACGTCCTCGGCACACTGCCGGATCGAGAACGGCCGCTCGGGCGCCGCGGCGGTGTGTCCGTGCCCCTGCAGCTCGACGCCGATCACCTTCCGGTCGGCGACCAGGTCCGGCAGCAGCGGGTCGAAGCTCAGCTGAAAGGTGAGCACACCGCCGTGCAGCATGATCAACGGCGGTCCGTCGTGCTCGGCCCCGTGGATCTCGTAGTAGAGGTCGATGCCGTTGACCGAGGCGTACCTGCCCTGCGTCATGAGGTTCCTTCCGTCCGGAGTGTGGCGTCGACGGTATCGACCTCGGCCGGTGGCGGAACTCATCGGCCGTGCCATAGCGATGGGATAGCGCCGCTATAGCGGCCCGGGTGACGGTGGGAGCCGACCGGGCGACCGACGCCCGGATGCGGACAGGAAGGCAACACATGCGCAACGTGATCGGTCGGATCGCGGCCGGGGGAGCGGCGTTGGTCGCGATCTCGGCCATCGCCGTGGTGACGGCACCGCCGAGTTACGCGGAGAGCCGGGGGAGCAACGCCACCGCCCGGCACGGCGCGTACAAGGCCGTCTTCAAGCACTCCGGCCCGGAGGGCGAGACGCTCCAGGTCTACGACGACGCCACTGACGGGTACGCCGCGGTCGCCTACGTCAAGTTCTTCGGCCAAGCGCCGGAGGGCCATATCCCGCCGGTCTGGGACTACGACCGGTTCGTCGTCTCCGACGGCTACGAGAACCTCAACCTGCGCTACGGCGACTCGGGATCGTACGACGTGCCGGAGGGCCGGGGCGTGGAGATCATGATCTGCCGGGGCTACAAGAGCACGCCGGGCGACAACTGTTCGCCCTGGGAGGGCGCGCTCGCCTGACCCTCGACCAGGACCGGCCGGGCCGGGCGCAGCGCTCCCGGCCAGTAGGGTCGGGTTGTGGCACGCATCGAAACGCGCGAGGGGGCGCTGGCGCGGCGCGGCTTCACCGCCGCGGAGTCCGCGGTCAGGATTCTCGGCGGCTGGGACGAGCGGTACGCGCCGCTGCTGGACCTGGTCTCCGGAGCCGCCGACCCGGACCACGCGCTGGCCGCGCTGGACCGGCTGCGGGACGCCGATCCGCAGGTGCTGGACCGGTTGATCGAGCGGCCCGGACCGGCCGGGCGGGCGATCGCCGTGCTCGGTGCCAGCGCGACCCTGGCCAACGACCTGGTCGCCCATCCGGACCGGCTGGACCGGCTGGACGGGCCGGCCGGGCGGGTGCCCGCCGCGGAGCTGCGCGCGGAGTTGCTGACCGCGGTCGGCGCCGATCCGGCGGCGGCGTCGCCGGTCGCGACCGACCTGACCGGTGACGCGCTGCGGACGGCTTACCGGACGGCGGTGCTGCGGATCGCAGCCCGGGACCTGACCGCGGACGACCCGACCGAGGTGGTCGACGACATCGCCGGCGAACTGGCCGACCTGGCTGACGCGACGCTGGAAGGCGCCCTCGCGGTGGCCCGGGCCAAGGTCGGCCCGGATGCCCTGCTGTGCCGGATCGCGGTGATCGCGCTCGGCAAGTGCGGCGCCCAGGAACTCAACTACGTCAGCGATGTGGACGTCCTCTACGTCGCCGAGCCGGCCCTGGACGACGCCGGTGAGCCCATGATCAACTCCGACCGGGCGATCATGATCGCGACCCAGCTGGCGTCCGAGCTGAGCCGGATCTGCTCGGCCCACACGGCGGCCGGGACGATCTGGCCGGTGGACGCCGCACTGCGGCCGGAGGGCAAGGCCGGGCAGCTGGTCCGGACGCTGACCAGTCACCGCGGCTACTACGAGAAGTGGGCCAAGACCTGGGAGTTCCAGGCGATGCTCAAGGCCCGGCCGAGCGCCGGCGACCTGGCGCTGGGCCAGGACTTCGTCGACCTGGTCACGCCGCTGGTCTGGCGGGCCGGCGAGCGGCAGAACTTCATCGCCGACACCCAGGCGATGCGGCGCCGCGTGGTGGACCTGATCCCGGCCCGGGATGCCGAACGGGAACTGAAGCTCGGCGAGGGCGGCCTGCGCGACGTGGAGTTCTCGGTGCAGCTGCTGCAGTTGGTGCACGGCCGGGCCGACGAGCGGCTGCGGACCCGGGCCACGCTGCCGTCGCTGCAGGCGTTGATCGACAACGGGTACGTCGGCCGCGAGGACGGCCGCCGGCTGGACGAGGCGTACCGCTTCCTGCGGGCGCTGGAGCACCGGATCCAGCTCTACCGGCTGCGCCGGACCCATGTGCTGCCGCAGGCCGACGACGATCTGCGCCGGCTCGGTCGCTCGCTCGGGTACGCCGATCCGGTCGCGACGCTGCTGAGCACCTGGCGGTCGTACAGCCGGCAGGTGCGGCGGCTGCACCAGCGGATCTTCTACTCGCCGCTGCTGGATGCGGTGGCCCGGATCCCGTCCTCGGCGCTCCGGCTGACCACCGATGCCGCGGTGGACCGGCTCCGGGCGCTGGGCTATGCGGATCCGGACGCCGCGCTGCGGCACATCGCGGCGCTCAGCCAGGGCGTGTCCCGGTCGGCCGAGATCCAGCGGCAGCTGCTGCCGGCGATGCTCGGCTGGTTCGCGGAGGGGCCCAATCCCGATCATGGTCTGCTGGCGTTCCGGCAGGTGTCGGAGGCGCTCGGCTCCACCCCCTGGTATCTCCGGGCGCTCCGCGACGAGGGCCTGATGGCGGAGCGGCTGGCCCGGATCCTCGCCTCCAGCCGGTACGCGGTGCAGCTGCTCACCCGGTCGCCGCAGACGGTGCAGATGCTGTCCGACGACACCGCCCTGACGCCGCGTCCCGTCGACGATCTTCGGGCCGAGATGCGTGCCGCCGCCGGCCGGCACGAGACGCCGCGGTCCGCCGTCGAGGCGATCCGGGCGATCCGGCGCCGGGAACTGTTCCGGATCGCCGCCGGCGACCTGCTCGACGTGAACGACGTGGACACGGTCGGCGAGGCGCTCACCGATCTGGCGGCGGCGACGATCGACGTCGCCCTGACTGTCGCCCGGAACTCGATCACCGGGCCGGTGCCGGAGATGGCCCTGATCGCGATGGGCCGTTGGGGTGGCCGGGAGCTCTCGTACGCCTCCGACGCGGACGCCATGTTCGTCATGGCCGACAGCGCCGATCCGGAAGCGACCGACCGGGCGGTCGCCGTGATCAGCGCGCTGCGCGACCTGCTGGCCAAACCGGGCGTCGATCCGTCCTTGATCATCGACGCGGCGCTGCGCCCGGAGGGCAAGCAGGGTCCCTTGATCAGATCGCTGTCGGCCTACCAGAAGTACTACCGGCAATGGTCGTCGACCTGGGAGCTGCAGGCGCTGGTCCGGGCCGACGCGCTGGCCGGTGATCATGATCTCGGCCGGGCGCTGCTGGCCGAGATCGATCTTCGGCGCTGGCCGGAGGACGGGCTGACCGACGCTCAGCTGCTGGAGATCCGGCGGCTCAAGGCCCGGGTCGAATCGGAGCGGTTGCCACGCGGCGCCGACCCGGCCAAGCACACCAAGCTCGGCCCGGGCGGGCTGGCCGATGTCGAGTGGACCGTCCAGCTGCTCCAGTTGCAGCACGCCGGCACCGAGCCGTCGCTGAGGACGACCCGTACCCTCACCGCTCTGGACGCCGCCGAGCGCGCCGGGCTGATCCTGGCCGACGACGCGGACGCCCTGCGGCAGGCCTGGCTGTTCGCCAGCCGGGTCCGCAACCAGCTGATGCTGCTGCGCGGCCGTGGCTCCGACTCGCTCCCCTCCGACACCAGGGAACTCGCCGCGCTGGCCCACCTGATGGGCTTCGGCCGCAATGATTCGTCCCACCTCGAGGCCGAGTACCGCCGGCTCACCCGCAGGGCCCGTGCCGTCGTCGACCGCTTGTTCTGGAACAACGCCTGACAGCCGGAACCGGCGCGGTCAGCGGATGCCGTCGGAACCGATGGTGATCTTGGCCTGGTGGGCGCCGGCCGGGCAGTCCGGCCCGTTCGGATGGGTGGCGGCCGCCATCACGGTGGCCTTGCTCTCCGGCTGCCGCTTCATCTCCTTGATCACGACGGCGGTGACGTCGATCGGGCCGGCCGGCAGGCCTTCGATCTGGGCGAAGCCGACCAGGGTCCCGTTGGGTACGGCGCTCGCGGAGCAGGTGGAGTCCGGATCGTCGCCGTCGCAACCCTGGTCGACCGCGTCGGTGCCGGGCCGCAACTCGACCTCGGCCTCCCGGCACGGGTCGCCCTTCCAGCAGACCTCGAGGCGGAGCCCGTCGACCCCCTTCGCGGCGGTCTCGTCGATCGTCACGCTGACCCCGGGGACACTGCCGATCAAGGTGCACGCCTTCGGCTCCATCGCCGCGCACCCGACCAGGGCGACCGCGGCGAGGATCATCCCGGCGATCCCGACTGCGCTGCGCATTGGCCCACCATAGGCGAACTGTCAGTGCGTGTCCGCGCGCGGAGCGGGGCGGGGGACCGGAAGGGGGTCGTCCTCCTTCCCCCGACACTGTCAGACTGGCCGTCATGCCGTTGCCGATTGAGGACTACGCATTGATCGGGGACTGCCGGACGGCCGCGCTGGTGGGGCGGGACGGCAGCATCGACTGGTTGTGCCTGCCCCGGTTCGACTCCGCCTCCGTGTTCGCGGCGCTGCTCGGCACCGAGGAGCATGGTCGCTGGCAGATCGCGCCGACCGGACCGGCCCGGGTGGAGCGGCGCTACCGGGGTGACACGTTCGTGCTGGAGACGACGTTCCACACCGAGTCCGGGGTGGCCCGGCTGACCGATCTGATGCCGATCGGATCGCCGTACCCACAGGTGATCCGGCGGATCGAGGGTGTCTCCGGCACCGTCGAGCTGGCGCAGGACCTGGCCTTCCGGTTCGGCTACGCCGAGGCGCTGCCCTGGGTCCGGCGTACGGCAGGCGGGCTGCTCGCCGCGGCCGGCCCGGACGCCCTGTTGTTGCGCGGTGATCAACTGCCGGTGGCGCGCGGGCACCGGCACCGTGGCGAGTTCCGGGTTGCCGCCGGGGACCGGTACGACCTCACGCTGGCCTGGCATCCCTCGTACCAGCCGCCGCCGGAGCCGGTCGACGTCGACGCCGAACTGGCCCGGACCGAGCACTGGTGGACCTCCTGGGCGGATCGGTCCGACTGCGGCGCCGATCCGCACGACCGCTATCTCGCCCCGGTGCAGCGTTCCTTGCTGGTGTTGCGGGCCCTGACCCACGTCGAGACCGGCGGGATCGTGGCGGCCGCGACGACGTCGCTGCCGGAGGCGTTCGGCGGGCCGCGGAACTGGGACTACCGCTACAGCTGGCTGCGCGACGCCGCACTCACCCTGGAGGCCCTGCTGGCGCACGGCTACTCGGCCGAGGCGGTGGCCTGGCGGGACTGGCTGCTGCGCGCCGTCGCCGGCGATCCGGAGGACATCCAGATCATGTACGGCCTCGCCGGCGAGCGGGACCTGCCGGAACGGGAACTGCCCTGGCTGCCCGGCTACGCCGGCTCGGTCCCGGTCCGGGTCGGCAACGGCGCCGTTGATCAATACCAGGCCGACGTGATCGGCGAGGTGATGGTCGCCCTGGATCTCAGCCTGCGCAGCGGAATCCCGCATCCGGGCCACGCCTGGCCGCTGCAGCGCGCGTTGCTCGAGCGGGCCCGGTCGACCCTCGGCCAACCCGACTCGGGGATCTGGGAGATCCGCGGCGCGCCGCGCCGGTTCACCCACTCGGCGGTGATGACCTGGGCCGCGTTCGACCGTGGTGTCCGCGGCGTCGAAGATCACGGGCTGCCCGGCCCGGTGGCCGAGTGGCGCCGGATCCGTGACGAGTTGCGGACCGAGATCGAACGCGACGGAGTCGATCATGAACGGGGCTGCTTCACCCAGTACTACGGCGGCCGCGGCGTCGACGCAGCCCTGCTGCAGCTGCCGCAGGTCGGGTTCTGCGCGCCGGACGATCCGCGGATGCTGGCGACGGTGGCCGCGATCGAAGGGGAGTTGATCAACGACGGGCTGGTCCACCGGTACCGGACCGAAGAAGGCGTGGACGGCCTGCCGCCGGGCGAGTATCCCTTCCTGGCCTGCTCCTTCTGGCTGGTCGAGCAGTATGCGCGGACCGGCCGGACCAAGGACGCCCAGACCCTGATGGACCGGCTGCTGTCGTTCGCCAATGATCTTGGTCTGCTGAGCGAGGAATACGACCCGGCCGGGCAGCGGCAGGCCGGCAACACGCCCCAGGCCCTGTCCCACCTGGCCCTGGTCCGGGCCGCGGACGCGATCACCGGGCACCATCCGCCGGTCCGTTGATCATGATCCCGTACCGGTCCTTGTAGGGTGCTGATCATGAGATCACCCCACGACGTGCTTCTCCTCCGCTGCGCTCCCCCGACCAACACCGCGGGAACCCCAGAAGCATGACGGCGACGTTCAAGGACCTCTGCATCGACGCACGTGACCCGGTCCGGCTGCAGTCCTTCTGGGCTTCGCCCCTCGGCCTGCGGCCGGAGTCCCGCGGTGCGACCAATCTGCTGCTGACCGGCGATCGTCCGGAGCGTACCGTCTGGGTCAACGAGGTGCCGGAACCGCACTCGGTGAAGAACCGGGTCCATTTCGACATCAACACGGGCTCGATCGAGGAACTGGTCGAGCGCGGCGCCCGCGTCCTTGATCAGCGTCACCCGTGGACGATCATGGTCGATCCGGAGGGCAATGAGTTCGACGCCTTCGTCCGCGAGCCCGATCAACTGGACGGCTACCGCCTCCACGAATTGGCGATCGACGGCACCGACCCGCTGGCCATCTGCACCTGGTGGGGCGAACGGTTCGGGCTGCGGCCGCGGCAGGAGGCCGATCAGCCGGTGTGGGCGATCGAGGGCGGCACCCTGCCCTGCCCGATGGTGTTCGCCCAGGTGCCGGAACCGAAGACGGTGAAGAACCGGGTGCACTGGGACGTCGTCGGCGTCACCCAGGAGTTCCTCGACGCCGGCGCCCGGCTGTTCCGCGAGGCCGACCAGGAGGTCGCCTGGGACCTGCTCGCCGACCCGGAGGGCAACGAGTTCTGCGTCTTCCGCCCCTGAGCCTGTCGAAGGGCTGGTTCGGCCGGTGCCCTGAGCCTGTCGAAGGGCTGGTTCGGCCCGTGCCCTGAGCCTGTCGAAGGGCTGAGTCAGGTGTGCTCTGCCCTTCGACACGCTCAGGGAGCGGCGGTTCAGCGGCCGAGCTTGGCCCGTTCGATCGTCACGCCCAACGCGGGCGCGCCGTCCTCCGGCGTCCCCTCGGCGCCCGGATCGATCCCGCCGGCGGCGATCTTGTCCAGCACAGCGAGGCCCTGTTCGGTGACCCGGCCGAACACCGTGTAGTCCGGGCGCAGCCGGGAGTCCTGGTAGACCAGGAAGAACTGGCTGCCGTTCGTGTCCGGCCCGGCATTCGCCATCGCCAGCGTGCCGCGCGCGTAGTTGCGCCGCTCCGGGGCGCCCGGCCACGGTTCGAGCGCCCGCGCAGAGTCCAGCTCGTCGGCGAAGCTGTAGCCGGGATCGCCCCACCCGGTGCCGAGCGGATCGCCGCACTGCAGCACGGACAGGGCCGCCGGCGGCGTCTGGTACGCGGTCAGCCGGTGACAGGAGGTCTGGTCGAAGTACTTCTGGTGCAGCAGGAACAGGAAGGACTGCACGGTGCAGGGCGCCAGGCTCCGGTCGAGCTCGAGCCGGACGTCGCCGTGCTCGGTCCGCAGCGTCACCCGCAGCGTGCCGCGATCCGGCGTGTGCCGTGGATCCGGCGGCAGCCCGACCCAGGTCGAGTAGGTCTGGTCCGCCAACGGGGTGAAGGCGCAGGCTCCCTTGGTCGGCTCGGTCTCGCCCGGCGGATCGGGCGCCGCCTGGGCCGGCAGCGCGATCGCACTCCCCGCGGCGATCATGATCAAGACAACGAGCCCGCGCAGAACCCTCCGCATGGCGCCCTCCTTTGGACGACGGCTGAACCGCCTCGCAGTCTACGCAGCCGGTCGTCGGTCAGGCGAGGGTTGCGATGGCGCGGGCGAGCAGCTCGGCAAGATCATCGGGGTAGACCTGGTCGGTGGTGGCGGCGAGGTCGGCGGCGGACCACCAGGCGTAGCGGTCGATCGAGGCGTGCTCGATGGCGTCCTGGCCGGCGAAGGTGATCGGGGCGGCGGCGATCCGGACGGCGTAGTAGGTCTGCTGCTGCAGGTAGCGCACGGAGTCGAACCAGAACTCGATGGTGGCCTCGGCGAGCGGGCCGACCAGCCGGTCCGGGGCGGCGGTCAGGCCGACCTCCTCGGCGAGTTCGCGGACCGCGGCCTGGGGCGGGGTCTCGCCGGGTTCGAGGCCGCCGCCCACCGTGAACCAGTACGGTTCCGCGGGCCGGGCGGGATCGAAGCCGTGCAGCAGCAGGACCCGGTCCTCGTCGTCGATCGGCAGCACGCGGACCGCGGTGCGCCGCTGGGTCCGGGCCTCGGTCATCCCCGTGCCGTCCGGTACGCCCGCAGCGTGGCCTCGGCCGAGGCATCCCAGCTGAACCCGCGGGCATGATCGATGCCGGCCCTGCCGAGCCGTACCGCGCGGTCATGATCATCGAGCAGCGAACCGAGCGCGCCGGCCCAGTCCGCCGCACCGTGGCCGGCGACCAGGATGCCGGTCCGCCCGTCGGCCACGGCATGCCGCAGTCCGCCGACGTCGGCGGCGACCACCGGCCGGGTGCAGGCCTGTGCCTCCAGGGCGACCAGGCCGAACGACTCGTTGTGCGAGGGTACGGCGACGATGTCGCTGGCGCAGTACCAGCGGTACAGCTCGAGCCGCTCGGAGTGCGGCCGGAACTCCACGAGTTCGCCCACCTGCAAGGAATCCGCCAGCCCGGGCAGCGTGTCGGCCCAGTCCCGGTCCGGGCCGGACGGGCTGCCGATGATGATCAACTTGAGCCGGTCCCGGCGCCGCGGCTGCTGCTTGATCAACTCGGCGACCGCCCGGATCAGCACGTCCGGCGCCTTGAGCGGCTGGATCCGGCCGACGAACAAGATCACCTCGGCGTCCGCACCGATGTCGAGCAGCGCCCGGGACTCGCGCTGCGAGCACGGATGGAACACGTCGAGATCGACGCCGGGCGGGACGATCGTGATCCGGTCCGGGTCGGCACCGTAATGATCACGAAGTTCGGCGGCCTCCTCGTCGGTGTTCGCCGTCAGGCCCTCGGCAGTCCTGACGATCAAGGACTCGCCGTCGGCCCGCGGTTCCGGCTCCGCCTGTTGATCATCGGCGAGCGCGGCGTTCTTGACCCGGGCCATCGTGTGCATGGTGTGCACCAGCGGCGGGCGTACCGAAGCCGGTTGATCTTGGTCGAGTCGCAGCGCGGCCAGCCCGGACAGCCAGTAGTGGGAGTGGAACAGGTCGAAGCGACCCGCCAGCGGGCGGAGCGAGGCGGCGAACTCGTCGACGAGCCCGGGCAACTGCTCCTTGGCGATCGGCGCCGGGGGGCCGGCGGCGAGATGGCGGACCGTCACCCGTTCGGCCAGCGGCACCACCTCGGGCGTGGCCGGATCGGACCGCCGGGTCATGATCTCGACCTCGACCCCGTGCCGGCCGAGCGCGGTCGCCAGCTCGGCCACGTAGACGTTGAGCCCGCCGGCATCGCCGACACCGGGCGTCGCCAGGGGAGAGGTGTGCAACGAGATCATCGCGACCCGGTCCGGCTTCGGGCTGCTCCTCGGCACGTCACCAGGCTAACGGTGTCAGTGGTACCGCCCACACTGGGGACCAGCAGGTGAGCCAGGGGAGGCGCGCTTGTCGGGAAGGAGTGGGGGATGATCAGCAAACTGCGGCCCGTGCCGGGACAGTTCCGGGCGTTGTGCTGTGTCTGCGGAGAGGTGCGCCGGTTCAGCTCCCGCTACGGCGGCGGCGGACGGATCGACGACCAGGGCCGGCCCGACCAGCGCTGCACCATCGACCTGAAGTGCGACATCTGCCGCCGGCGGACCCGGCACGCCTTCCTGCTCGACTTCTCCGTCCACCAGGACGACGCGGAGCGGAGCAACCCGAGCGTGCCGCCGCACGGCTACGACCCGTTCCAGGCGGCGGCCGAGCGCTGGCCGGACTGGAACTTCACCGAGACCCCGCTGCCCGACGGGATCATCGAGATCATCGACCTGGACCGCCGCGAGGCCTACTTCGACCGGGCCGGCTGGGCCGGGGACGCGATCCGTGGCCTGGCGCACGTGCTGGCCCACCTCGACCTCGGCCACCACGAGCTGTACGAGGCCGGCTTCGGTTCCGACGAACTGGAGGACGAGGCCGAGGAGACCGCGCGGGAACGGCTCTCCGATCCGCGCGGCGGCTGGTGATCATGGACGCTCGGCGACCAGGAGGTACGCGGCGGGAAGCGCGGCCGCCGCCGGGCCGAGGCCGTCGTAGAGCTCCGGCTGCGCGTACTCCTCGAGCGAGCGGATCACGAGTCCGGCACCGAGCAGTGCGGTCACCACCCGGCCGAGGGACCAGACGAAGCTGGTGTGCTCCGGCAGCGGTTCGGTCCGGCCCCAGGTGACCTGAGGCGCCTTGCGCGGATCGCCGTAACCGGCGCGGTACGGCTCGAGGTAGTCGGCCGTCACCTCGAGCCGGCCGGCGCCGCGGACACTCAGCACCTCCCAGAGCGGGTGGTGTTCGCTGATCACCAGCCGGCCGCCGGCGACCAGCCGGTCGGCGACGGTGCCCGCCCAGGCGCCGAGGTCAGGCACCCAGCAGAGCCCGCCGCCGGAGATCAGGACCAAGTCGAAGCCGGTCAGCGCCGGGTCGAGCGCGGTCAGGTCGCCCTCGCGCAGGTCGACCCGCAATCCGAGCTCGGCGGCCTTGGCCCGACCGGTGGCCAGATGGGTCGGTGAGATGTCGACGCCGACGACCTCAGCCGCTCCGAGCTGGGCCAGGCTGAGCTCCTCGTCGCCGACCGAGCAGGCCAGGTGCAGGGTCCGGCGGCCGGTGACGTCGCCGATCGCGGCCAGCTCCCGGTCGTCCAGGGCGCAGCCGCCGGCGCGGAAGAACTCGACCGGCTCGCCGGTCCGCCCCGGGGCGATGGCCTCCCAGTAGGCGCGGTTGCGGCTCGTGATCTCAGCGGTCTCCATCCGGCGACCGTAGGCGTACCGACGCCGGGGCCGCCAGCCGATTTCGGGGTGTCAGCGACCGTGTCAGGCGCGTGTCAGGCGGGTGGCAGGCGGTCCGCCGAGGCTGGTCCCATCAGCGACACCGAGCGAGGAGCAGCCACCATGACCACCTTCAGCACCCCCAGCCCGATCAAGGCCGTCGTCCAGGTCGCCGGGGCCCGCGTCACGATCAACGCGACCGAGCGCACCGACACCGCGGTTCGGGTCGAGCCGATCGATCCCGGCAACCCGAAGCACAACCAGGTCGCCGAGCGGACCACGGTCGAGTTCTCCGTCGGCGAGCTGACGGTCAAGACCCGCAGGGCCGGGGCGAAGGGCGGATCGGTGGCGATCACGATCGACCTGCCGACCGGTTCGAGTCTGGAGTACAGCGAGGCGTACGCGAGTCTGCGGACCGTCGGCCGGCTCGGCAGCACCGAGGTCAACCTGGCCTCCGGCCGGGTCCAGCTGGACGCCATCGAGGATCTCCGGGCCAGCCTGGCCGCCGGTGAGCTCGAGGTCGGCCGGATCTTCGGCCGGGCCGCGATCCAGGGCGGGTCGGCGTCGATCCGGATCGGCGAGGCCGGCGGGGCCGTGAAGCTGATCGGTTCCTCGGGGCCGGTCTGGATCGGCGAGGCGGCCGGCGAACTCGACCTGACCAACAGCAGCGGCGGTTTCGAGATCGGCAGCGCCCGGGCCAGCGTGACGGCGATGGTGGGCGGCGACGCGGTGATCAAGATCGGCCGGATGAGCCAGGGTCACGCGTTCCTGACGAACGCCTCGGGCAACATCGAGGTCGGCGTCGGGGCCGGCTGCGAGGTCCGGCTGGAACGGGCCGAGAGCAAGTACGGGACCGTACGGAACTCGCTCCGCAACGCGGCCACCCCGGCCGCCGACCTGGTCACGGTCGACGCCCGGACCCGCCGCGGCGACATCGTCATCCAGCGGGCCGGCTGAGCGTGGCGTCGGCCAACTCGGCCCAGTCCGCAGCAGCACCTTCCCGCGTCACCTCGGCGAACCGCTCCTCGCCGAGGTGGCGCCGTACCGTCTCCTCGATCCGGTCGGCGTCCGGCCGGGACCGATCCGGCCCCCCGCGCACGGCGACCGCGGACGCGAGCAGCCGGGCCGCCTGTTCGTCGTCCCCGAGCCGCAGGGCGAGGTCGGCGACGCCGACCAGCAGCCGGGCGATCTGAGTCGGTCCGCCCGCCTCGGCCGCCACCTGCCGGGCCGCCAGCCGATGCTGCCGGGACTCCTCGACCTCGGTGGCCAGGTAGCCGAGCAGATCCTGCACCTGCAGCCGGATGTTCGGCCCCTCGGCCGCGTCACCGAGTAACCGGGTGGCGAGCTCGAGTTGCCGTCGGCCCTCGGCGGCGTCGCCGTCCAGGCGGGCCAGTTCGGCCTTGGCCAGGGCGAGCCCGATCAGCGCGTACGGCCAGGTCACGCCCTCGGCACTCCGCTCCGCAATGGCGATCGCCGCGGCCGATGCGGCCGGATCCCCGGCGAGCCGGTACAACACGGCCTGCTGGGTGCGGACCTCGATGACGTCCTCGACGGCGCCGATCTCGGCGAGCACGACGGCAGCCTGGTCGAGCCGGGCGGTGGCGGCGGCGAAGTTGCCGAGCCGGGTCAGGTAGGCGGCCAGCTCGGACAGGGTCAGGTAGGTCCCGAATCGCTCGCCCAGCCGCTGGAACTCGGCCAGCGCCTGCTCCAGCGTCGGCTCCTCGTCGTAACCGGACAGTCCGAGGACCGACCGCATCTTGGCACTCTGCCAGCGACCCATCGCCCGGACCCAGGGGTCGGTACTGTTCAGCAGCGACTCGAACGCCTCCGGCGCCTCCTCGGGTGCGTCGAGCAGTCGCATCAGCGGGGTCGCGAAGTCCAGCAGCGGGTGGATGCCGGCGGCCTGCTGGCTGAAGCGGTAGCCCTTGCGGATCCAGTCCTCGCCGATCGTCTCGTCGCCCGGCCCCGAGGTCAGGAACAGCACGACCATCCCGTACGCGAGCGCTCGGGTGACGTCGGAGACCTCGCCCGGCAGCGATGCCGCCGCGATCAGCAGCGCCTGGCCCTCGCCCCGCCGGCCGCCGAGCCACCAGTACCAGCCGGTCGCCGCGGCGAGCCGCATCGCCGCCTGCGCGTCACCGGCCGCGATCACCCCGCGCAGCGCGGCGCTCAGGTTCTCGTGGTCGGCCTTGAGAACGGCCAGCCACTCCAGTTGCTCGGACCGGCGCAGGTGCGGTTCGGCGGTCTCGGCGAGTTCGGTGAAGTACGCGAGGTGGGCCAGCCTGGTCGCGTCGACCTCGCCGGCCTCGGCGAGCCGGTCGTGCGCGTACTCCCTGATCGTGGTCAGCATCCGATAGCGCGGCGCGTCACCGCCGGCGGTCACCAGCAGTGACTTCTCGGCCAGCGAGGTCAGCACCTCCAGCACCTCGTCCGGCTGGACCGGACCGCTGCCGCAGACCTGCTCGGCAGCCTCCAGCGTCGCGCCGCCGGAGAATACGGAGAGCCGGCGGAGGACGGTGCGCTCGGCGTCACTGAGCAGTTCCCAGCTCCAGTCGACGACGGCGCGCAGGGTGCGGTGCCGCGGCAGGGCGGTCCGGCTGCCGCCGGTGAGCAGCCGGAACCGGTCGTCCAGGCGGTTGGCCAGTTGGTCGATCGTCATCGTGCGTAGCCGGGCCGCGGCGAGTTCGATGGCCAGCGGCATGCCGTCCAGGGCCCGGCAGATCCTGATCATGGTCGCCAGCGTGTGCTCGTCCGGCTCGAAGTCCTGGCGCACCGCGCCGGCCCGCTCCCGGAGCAGCCGGATCGCCGGCGAGGCGACCGCTTCGCGCGGATCGGAGCCGTCGGGCAGCGGCAGCGGTTCGACTCCCCAGAGCGCCTCACCGGTGATGCCGAGCGGCTCCCGGCTGGTGGCCAGGATCCGCAGCCGCCGGCACTCGCCGAGCAGCCGCTCCGCCAACGCCGCGACCGGCTCGATCACATGCTCACAGTTGTCCAGGATCAGCAGCATCTCGCGATCCCGGAGCGCGGTGGCCAGGCCGTCGACCGGGTCCGCCGACGACGCCGTACCGACCAGGGTGTCGCGGAGCCCGAGCGCCGCGATCGCGGTCTGGGCGACGTCGCCGTCGGCACCGATCGGTGCGTACTCGACCAGCCAGACGCCGTCCGGCAGCTCACCCTGCAACTCCAGCGCCGCCTCCGTCGCCAGCCGGGTCTTGCCCGAGCCGCCGGGCCCGATCAGCGTGATCAGCCGATGCTTCGTGATCATGGTCCGCACCGCGGCCAGGTCCGCCTCCCGACCGACGAAGCTGGTCAGGCCGGCCCGCACGTTGGTCTTCCGGCTCTCCTCGCGGCGGCCGAGCTCACCGCGCAGCAGCGAGACGTGCAGGGCCGACAGCTCCGGCGAGGGATCGGCGCCGAGGGTGTCGGCCAGTGCCTCCCGCGTCCGTTCGTACGCGAGCAGGGCCTCGGCGTCCCGGCCGGCGGAAGCCAGCGCCCGGATCAGGGCGGCGACCAGCTGTTCCCGCAGCGGATCCGCGGCGACCGCCTCGGTCAGTTCCGGGATCAGGTCGGCACCGTGGCCGGCCGCGACCTCCGCGACGTAGCGTTCCTCCGTCGCCGCCGCGTGCAGGTTCTCCAGCCGGGTCACCGCCGCGTCGAACGCCTCGCTGTCCTCCAGCCCGACGTCCTGCAGCGGCGCGCCGCGCCACAGGCCGAGCGCCTCCCGCAACAGCCGGACCCGGTCCGACCCTTCCTGCTGGCGGGCCCGGACCAGTAACCGTTCGAACCGTACGGCGTCGACGGATTCGGGGTCGACCGCCAGCCGGTAGCCGCCCGCCTGGCCCTCGATCGCTCCGCCGGGCAGCACCTTGCGGAGGCGGGAAGCCAGCCGCTGCAAGGCGTTCGAGGCGTCGGCCGGCGGGTCCTCACCCCAGATCCAGTCGATCAGGGCGGCCTTGCCGACGGCCCGGCCCGGCTCCAGGGCGAGCGCGATCAGCAGGCCGCGCAGCCGGGCGCCCGGCACGTCGGCGACCGTACCGTCGTCCGCGCGCACCTGAAAGGGACCCAACATGCCGATCTGCACCGGCCGATCCTCCCACGCCCGCGCGCATTCAGAAGTCGCCGGGCAGCCCGCCGTGCCGCAGCCGCAGGATGTCGTCGGTGGACCGGAGCGTCGTGATCACCGACGCCAGCGGAGCGGCATGGAGTCGCGGGTCGTCGCGCTCGCCGAGCTCCGGCCGCACCGGCCAGGCCAGCCGCTCCTCGGTCAGCGAGAACCGGGCGTCCACCGAGCCGGTGTTGCCGCGCGGATCCTGGCGGTGCCAGCCGCCGTCGAGGTGGACCGCGATCAGCCCGTGCACGGTGTACGTGCTGCCGTCATCGGTCAGCCGCTGGTAGCAGAGCGCGGTCGGGATGCCCTGGCCGCGGAGCAGCGCGGCCAGCAGGTGCGACTTCGCGAAGCAGAGTCCGACGCCGTTCGCGAGCGTCTCCGAGGCGGTCACCGAGACCCGGGGATCGCCGGCGTCGAAGGAATGGAGGATCTCGTCGCGGACGTGCTCGCAGGCGGCGCGGGCGAACGCGTGATCATCCGGGTGCGCAGCCCGCAGTTCCTGACCGAGCTCGGCGACCCGCGGATGATCACCGTCGATCACGGCGTCCAGGCCGAGATAGCTCTGCGACGGTTCGGCTGTCAAGATCATCTGCCGAGCCTAACCCCGGAATATCGGCTGACCTCGGTGCCATTCGGCAGGCAAGATGGCCGGGTGTACCTGACCCTGACGACGACCCACCGGCCCGCGACCGACCTCGGCTTCCTGCTGCACAAGCATCCCGAGCGGGTGCAGCAGTTCGAGCAGGCGTTCGGTACGGCCACGGTCTTCTACCCGGAGGCGTCGGAGGAACGGTGCACGGCCGCCCTGCTGCTGGAGATCGACTCGGTGCGGCTGGCCCGTACGGTCGGCCGGGACACGCCGGACTTCAGTCTGGCGCAGTACGTCAACGACCGTTCCTATGCGGCCTCGTCCTTGCTCGGCGCCGCGCTGGCGGACGTGTTCAGCACGGCCCGCGGCGGGCGGTGCCGGTCCCGGCAGGACCTGGCCGATTCGGCGATCCCGTTGGTGATCACGATCCCGGCGCTGCCCTGCCGGGGCGGCCCGGGGATCGCGGTCCGGATCTTCGAACCGCTCGGCTGGCGGGTGACCGCGGAGGCGATCCCGCTGGACGAGGAGTACGAGGACTGGGGCGACTCGCGCTACGTCCGGCTCACCCTGACCGGGACGCTGCGGCTGGCCGAAGCGCTGAACCAGCTGTACGTCCTGCTGCCCGTCCTCGACGAGGCCAAGCACTACTGGCAGGGACCGGACGAGGTCGACAAGCTGCTCCGGTCCGGCGCCGGCTGGCTGGCCGGTCACCCGGACCGGACCATGATCACCAGGCGCTATCTGGGCCGGCGCGGTGCGCTGACCCGGGCCGCCCTGGCCCGGCTGGCCGAGCTGGACGGCGACCGTGAGCAGACCCTCGAACCGGACGTGGAGGAGGAGACCGCCGAACCGGCGGAGCGGCGGCAGCCGCTGAACCAGCAGCGGCACGACGCGATGCTCGCGGTGCTGCGCGACCTCGGCGCGACGTCGGTGATCGACTGCGGCTGCGGCACCGGCCAGTTCCTGACGAAGTTGATCAAGGAACGGTCGCTGACCCGGATCGCCGGCATGGACGTGTCCGCGCGGGCACTGGAGCTGGCCGGGCGGCGGCTCCGGCTGGACCGGCTGTCCGATCGGGAGGCCGGTCGGATCGAGCTGTTCCAGGGCGCGCTGACCTACACCGACGAGCGATTGGCCGGTTACGACGCGGCCGTGCTGATGGAGGTGATCGAGCATCTCGACCCGCCGCGCCTCGGCGCCCTGGAGCGGGTCGTCTTCGGCGACGCCAGGCCGGCCGCGGTCCTGGTCAGCACACCGAACTCCGAGTACAACCCCCACTACGAAGGACTTTCCGGCCTGCGCCATCCTGATCACCGGTTCGAATGGACCCGGGCCGAATTCGCTGCCTGGGCGCAGCGGGTTGCCGCTGATCACGGCTACGGGGTCGCGCTGTCCGGTATCGGCGAGCCGGACGCCGCGCTCGGCGCCCCGACCCAGCTGGCGGTGTTCCGCCGTGGCTGATCCCATGATCGACAACCGGACCGTGATCAACGTCCCGGCGATGGGACTGGTGGTTCTGGTCGGCATCTCCGGCAGCGGCAAGTCGACCTTCGCCCGGACCCACTTCAAGCCGACCGAGGTGATCTCGAGCGACTTCTGCCGCGGCCTGGTCTCCGACGACGAGACCGACCAGTCTGCGACGGCGGACGCGTTCGACGTGCTGAACTACATCGTCGGCACCCGGCTGCGGCGCGGCCTGCTCACGGTCGTCGATGCGACCAGCGTCCAGCCCGCCGCCCGGGCGTCCTTGATCAAACTGGCCAAGGAGCACGACGTGCTGGCGGACGCGATCGTGCTCGACGTCGGCGAGGCGGTGGCGAGCGCGCGGAACCGGGAGCGGCCGGACCGGGACTTCGGTGACCGGGTGATCAACCGGCAGCAGCGCGACCTCGACCGGTCGCTGCGCCGGCTCCGCAAGGAAGGCTTCCGGCGGGTGCACGTGCTGCACGGGACTGCCGAGGTGGATGCGGCGACGGTGGTCCGGGAGCGCCCGTGGAACGACCGCCGTGAGCTGGCCGGCCCGTTCGACGTCGTCGGCGACGTGCACGGGTGTGTCGCCGAGCTCCGTACCCTGTTGGCGGAGTTGGGCTGGCAGCTGGTCCTCGATGATCAGGGCCGGGCCGTCGACGCGTACCATCCGGACGGGCGGATGGCCTTGTTCGTCGGCGATCTGGTCGATCGCGGCCCGGACACGCCGGGCGTCCTGCGGCTGGTGATGGGGATGGTCGCGGCCGGCCACGCGCTCTGCGTCTGCGGCAACCACGAGGCGAAGTTGATCAGGGCGCTGCGCGGCGCGAAGGTGCAGCTGCGGCACGGGTTGGCCGAGTCGCTGGAGCAGCTGGAAGCGGAGCCCGAGGCGTTCCGGGCCGAGGTGCTCGCCTTCCTGGACGGGCTGATCGCCCACTACGTGCTGGACGACGGCCGGCTGGTCGTGGCGCACGCCGGGCTCAAGGAGGCCTACCACGGACGGTCGTCCGGCCGGGTCCGTTCCTTCGCCCTGTACGGCGACACGACGGGCGAGACCGACGAGTACGGGCTGCCGGTCCGCTACCCGTGGGCCCGCGACTACCGAGGCTCGGCCATGGTCGTGTACGGCCACACGCCGACCCCGGAGCCGGAATGGATCAACAACACGATCTGCCTGGACACCGGCGTCGTGTTCGGCGGCAGCCTGACCGCGCTGCGCTATCCGGAGCGGGAGCTGGTCGCCGTACCGGCCGAGCAGGAGTGGTACGAGCCTGCCCGGCCGTTGATCAAGGTCGTCGAGCGGGAACCGGCAGCACTCCGGCTGGACGACGTCCAGGGCACCCGGTGGCTGGAGAGCGAGCACGCGGGCAAGATCAAGATCGACGAGGAGCACGCCGCCGCGGCGCTGGAGGTGATGAGCCGGTTCGCGGTGGACCCCCGTTGGCTGATCTACCTGCCGCCGACCATGGCCCCTGCGGCGACCTCGAAGCTGGACGGGTTCCTCGAGCATCCCGAGACCGCGTTCGAGGAGTTCGCCGCGGCCGGGGTACCGGAGGTCGTCTGCGAGGAGAAGCACATGGGCTCGCGGGCGATCGCGGTGATCGCGCGCGATGCGGCCGCGGCGGAACGCCGGTTCGGGGTGACCGACGGCAGCACCGGGGTCGTCTACACCCGGACCGGGCGGCCGTTCTTCGCCGAGGTCGGCGAGCTCGTGGACCGGATCAGGACCGCCGTGCGGCCGCTGTTCGACGAGCTCGGGACCGACTGGCTGGCCCTGGACGGGGAACTGCTGCCCTGGTCGGCGAAGGCCCTGCCGCTCATCCACGATCAGTACGCGGCGGTCGGCGCGGCCGCCGGAGCCTCGCTGCCCGCGGTGGCTGCCGGGCTCGACGCGGCCGCGCGGCGAGGGTTGGATGTCGCTGCGCTGGTCGACCGGACGGGCCGACGCCGGGCCAACGCCGAGGCCTACCGGAGGGCGTACCGGAGCTATGTCCGGCCGACCTCGGGGCTCACCGGCGTCACCTACGCACCGTTCCAGATCCTTGCCGCAGAAGGGAAGGCGCTGGCCGTCACGGAGTCGCATCGGTGGCACCTCGAGCAGCTGGGCCGGGTCTCGGGCGAGTTGATCACGCCGACCCGGCACCGGTTCGTCGACCTCGGCTCGGCCGAGCAACGGGCCGCGGCGACCCGGTGGTGGCTCGACCTGACCGAGGCGGGCGGCGAGGGCATGGTGATCAAGCCCGTGGCGGCCAGGCGCGGTGTGCAGCCGGGCTTGAAGGTCCGCGGCCGGGAATACCTCCGGATCATCTACGGCCCGGACTACTCCGACGCCTTGGACCTGCTGCGCAACCGGGGCCTGGGCCGCAAGCGCAGCCTCGCGTCCCGGGAGCACGGACTCGGTCTGGACGCGTTGATCACGTTCGTGGCCGAGGAGCCGCTCTGGCGGGTGCACCAGCTCGTCTTCGCGGTGCTCGCGCTGGAGTCCGAGCCGGTCGATCCGCGGCTGTGATCAACTATCCTGAGCCGATGCTTCGGGTCCTCACCTTCAACATCCGGGCCGGCCACGACCTGGCCAACCGGCTCGACCTCGGCCGGACCGCGGACGTGATCGCCGCGGTCCGGCCCGACATCGTCGGCCTGCAGGAGGTGGACCGCCACTTCGACGCCCGCAGTGATCATCGCGACCAGACCGCCGACCTGGCCGAGCGGCTCGGCTGGACCGGCGTGTTCGCCCCGGCGCTCGACCTGGACCCGGCGCCGGGTCGTGATCAACGTCGGCAGTACGGCGATGCGATCCTCACCCCGCACCCCCTGATCGATTTCAGACCGTACCGGCTGGAGAACCTGCCGTCCGACGACGCGGATCTGGAGCAGCGTTCCGTGGCCAGGGCGACCGTCGACGTGGCCGGGCGGCCGGTCGACGTGATCGTGACCCACCTTGATCACGTGTCTGCCGAACAGCGAGCGCACCAGGCCCGGCAGGTCCGCGACCTGGTGACCGGCGACGGACCGGTGATCTTGATGGGCGACTTCAACGCCGGCCCGGACGAGGCGTCGGTCACGACCATTGCGGAGGGTTTGGACGACGCGGCCGCAGAGGTGAACGGCTATCTCACCTACCCCAGCGACGTTCCGGAGCTGCGGCTCGACCACATCTTCGTCCGCGGCCTGCGGCCCGTCGGCGCCGCCGTGCTCGACGTACGTGCCTCCGACCATCGGCCCCTGCTGGTGGAACTCGCCTGGTAGACCGCCGAGTGCCACTGCCTCCTGCTTCAGGACGGCGAATGTTGCAGGATGGGCGGGTGACGATTGAGGAGCCCCGCTCGACCGCGCAGCGCCGCGAGGACACGCTGCACCGGCTGGAACACGATGTCGATCTCTGGGTGGCCACGGCGGAGGCCGCGACCGGGGCGCCGGCGCTGGTGCCGTTGTCGTTCCTGTGGGACGGCGAGGCGATCATGATCGCCACGGTCGCGAGCAGTCCGACCGCGCGGAATCTGACGGCCGGCGGCGCCGCGCGGCTGGCGCTGGGGGAGACCCGTGACGTGATCATGATCGATGTCACGGTCGTCGAGACGGTGCCGGCCGCCGAGATACCGGCCAAGGTCGGGGATGCGTTCGCGGAGAAGGCCGGTTTCGATCCTCGTCAGGACACGGACCCCTTCCTGTACTTCCGTCTCCGGCCGCACCGGATCCAGGCCTGGCGGGAGGCGAACGAGCTGGCCGGGCGGACCTTGATGATCAAGGGCCGCTGGCGCTGAGGAGGGCCCGTGTTCGACGGCTTCGACACCTTCACGATCCAGACCAGCAGGACCACGATCTTCGGCCGGCGCGGTGGCTCCGGCCCGCCGCTGCTGTTGCTGCACGGCATCCCGCAGACGCACCTGATGTGGCGCCGGGTGGTACCGGAGCTGACCGATCGCTTCACCATCGTCGTCACCGACCTGCGCGGGTACGGGGCGAGCGGCCACCCTGCTGGCGACGACGATCATGCCGCCTATGCGATGCGTGAGCTCGCGCAGGACCAGCTCGAGGTGATGGAGCAGCTCGGCTACCCGACGTTCGGCGTCGCCGGCCATGATCGCGGCGCTCGCTGCGCGTATCGGCTGGCCCTCGATCATCCCGACGCGGTCACCGCGCTGGCCGTACTCGACATCGTGCCGACCGCCGATGCGTACGCGCGGGCCGACCGGGACTTCGCCGTCGGCTACTGGGTCTGGTCATTCCTCGCCGCCCCGGCGCCGTTACCCGAGACCTTGATCACCGGCGCCCCGGACTTCTTCGTCGATCACCTGCTGGACAGCTGGGCCGACGACCCGGCCGCGATCGGCGAGGACGTCCGGCCGTTCTACCGGGACCAGTTCCGCGACCCGGCTCGGGTCCACGCCATTTGTGAGCAGTACCGGGCCGCCACGACCCACGACATCGCGCACGACGAGGCCGACCGCCACCGCGGCCTCTCCTGCCCGCTGCTCGCCCTCTGGAGCGAGACCGGCGCGGTCGCCCAGTGGTACGACCCACTGCAGCTCTGGCGTGCCTGGGCCCCTCATGCCTCCGGCGGGCCGGTGCCCGGCGGCCACTTCCTGCCGGAGGAGGCACCGCAGCAGACGGCCACCCTGCTGCGCAACTTCTTCAGCTCGCCGCGCTAGGTCGCCCGAACCGGGCCACCAGGTGCCAGAGCTTCTTGATCACCTGCGGATCGTCGCGACCGGAGCGGGCGGCGACGCCGATGGCCCGAGCGGTGAGTTGATCATGGTCGGCGATGGCCGGGCCGATGATCAAGGGTTCGGGGCCGCGGAAGTCCGGGTGGCGGAGCAGTTCGGCCACCGAGAGGACGCGGCCGGCGGTCCATTCGATCACCGGATGGGCCAGCCGCGCTGCGTCCTCCACCTCGGTGCCGCGGAAGGACGGGTCCAGCACGATCGCCTCGACGTCGCGGTCGAGCAGCACCGGACCGTGGACGTGGGCCTCGATGTAGCTGTCCAGCAGGCCGCCTTCGCTGCTCTCAGTACGGTCCGTGTGCGGGCGGGCGTGGAAGGCGTCGGCGGCGGCGGCAAGATCACAGCGTGCCGCGGTGCCGTAGGCGGTCGGTTCGAAGACCGAGTCGGGGAAGCAGAACGTGGACCGGTCGAGTACCCCCTCGGTGAGCCGCAGGTGGCAGGACCCGAACCGGATCGCGCCGCCGGCGTCGGCCCGGCGATGGTTCAGCGCGCCGTACCGCGGTCGTGACTCCGGCGGTGCGTCGTCGTACGCACCGCCGAAGCTGCGCTGCTCCCAGCGCCAGCGATCGCCGCCGGGGAAGGCGGTCAGGCCGCCGTTGCTGATCTTGGTCTCGAACTGCGAGCGATAGACCCGGTCCTCGGCCAGTCCTTCGATCACCGTACGGTTGCCGACGAGCCGGTCGGGATGGAAGTTCAGCGTGACCCGCAGGGACCGATCCAACGGAGCTCCGCGGCTGGCGCGGGCGACGTGATCAAGGGCCGCCCGCGCCCAACGGCTCGGCTCCGCGGAGTCAGTAGGCACGAGCGGCGATCGCCACCAGATCCGGTTCGGCGGCCGGATCGTCGGTGTCGGGTACGCGACCGTCGGGATGCACCAAGCAGCGCACGGTGACGCCCTGGGCAGCCAGTTCGTCCTCGCCGGTCTCGCCGAGCAGCCGCCACGGGATCCGCGCCCACCCCGACCGGGCCGCCTCGATCGCGTCGCCGACCGTGGCCACCTCGACGGTCCGGTCGTTCCGGAAACGCTCGGCCTCGGCCAGCAGCTGGTCATGATCATCCGCGAGCGCCCGTACGGTGGCGGACACCACGTCGGGCACCGGACATGGCGTCTTGGTGCCGAGCACCCGACGGACCAGGGTCGCCATGCCGTCGACGAGATCGCGCGGCCCGATCTCGATCCGGACCGGGATGCCCTTCAGCTCGTGATCGACGGCCCGGCGCCCGTACGGGAGGTCGGTCCGGTCGTCCAGCTCCACCCGCACTCCGGCGGCGGTCAGCCCGTCCCGCAGCTCAGCGGCGACCGCGGCCGGAGACCCGTCGCCGTCCTTGATCACCGTGATCATGGCCTGGGTCGGCGCGACCCGGGGCGGCACCCGGAGCCCGTCGTCGTCGCCGTGGCACATGATCAGGCCGCCGAGCATCCGGGTCGACGAACCCCAGGAGGTGGTCCAGGCGAGCCGGCTGCGCTGCTCGGCGTCGGTGAAGGTGATGTCGAAGGCACGGGCGAAGTTCTGCCCGAATTCGTGACTCGTCCCGAGCTGCAGCGCCTTGCCGTCGCCCATCATCCCCTCGACGGTCATCGTGTTGACCGCGCCGGCGAACCGTTCCCGGCGGGTCTTCCGCCCCGGGACGACCGGAATCGCGAGCTCGGTGCGCAGGAAGTCCGCGTACGCCTCGTGCAGGATCCGCCGGGCGTAGTCGCGCGCCTCGGCCTCGCTGCCGTGGGCCGTATGCCCTTCCTGCCAAAGGAACTCGGTGGTCCGCAGGAACACCCGCGAGCGCAGCTCCCAGCGCACCACGTTGGCCCACTGGTTCAGCAGCAGCGGAAGATCACGATGCGAGTTGATCCACTTCGCCATGAATTCGCCGATCATGGTCTCGCTGGTCGGCCGGACGATGATCGGCTCCTCGAGCTGTTTGCCGCCGGCATGGGTGACCACGGCCAACTCGGGCGAGAAGCCCTCGACGTGATCGGCCTCCCGGCTCAGGTACGACTCCGGGATGAACAGCGGGAAGTACGCATTGCGGGCGCCGGCCGCCTTGATCCGGGCGTCCATCGCCGCCTGCATCCGTTCCCAGATCGCGTAACCCCACGGTCGGATGACCATCGTGCCCCGGACCGGCCCGTTGTCGGCGAGCTCGGCCTTGGCGATGACATCCTGATACCACTGCGGGAAGTCCTGCGCCCGCGGGGTCAACACGGTTCTGGCCATCGCTCGAGCCTAATCAGGGTTCGCGGCGACGTCCTCCGAATTACGATCGGCCGATGGAGTTGATCTACCTGTACGGGCCGCCGGCGGCCGGCAAGCTCACGGTGGCGACCGAGCTGGCCCGGCGGACCGGGTTCCGGGTCTTCCACAATCATCTGAGCATCGACTGCGTCCGGCCGGTCTTTGACTTCGGGACTGAGCCGTTCTGGCGTCAGGTGCGCTCGATCAGGGAGAACATCCTGGCCGAGGCCGCCCGGACCGGTACGAACGTGATCTTCACGACGGTCTACGCGGGCCCGGCCTCGGAGCCGCAGACCAGCGAGCGGTTCGAGGTGGTGCGGCGCAACGGCGGCCGGGTCCGTCCGGTCCGGCTGATCTGTGATCGGCTGACCGCCGAGTCCCGGGTGACCGATGAGCGCCGGCACGAGCTGGGCAAGCTGGCCACCGTCGACGGATTGCGGCGAGCCTGGGAACAAGACGATCTCGCAGCCGTCATCCCGGACGTGGAGAGCCTCACCTTGGATTCCGCGGTGCTGGACCCCGCGGCGGCCGCGAGCAAGATCATCGAGGCGTTCGGCCTGCCGGTCGCCGCTGTCACTCCTTGATCAGGATCCTGCGGCCAGATGCTCGCGGAACGCCTCGAGCGTCGCGCGAGCACCGGCCGACGGAGCGGGACGGGTCCGCCAGACGACGCCGAGCCGCGAGGTCGCATGCTTGGAGTTGATCTTGAGCCGGACCAGGTCGGTCGGCAGGTCGGCCCGGGAGCTCGTCAGCACGGCCACGCCCAGTCCGCGGGCCGCCAGCGCCCGAGCCGTCGTGGGCAGGGTGACCTCCCAATGGACCGGAGCGGGCAGACCCTCGGCCCGCATCATGGCGTCGTACGAACTGCGCATGCCGGTGCCCGGCGCCAGGCCGACGATCGGCTGATCGAGCAGGTCGGCCGGCGTGATCCTGGTGCGGCCGGCCCACGGGTGGTCGGTGCCGACGGCCGCGATCACCCGCTCCTCGAGCGCCACCCAGGATCCGAGACCCTCCCCGGGCCGGTCCACCCAGGTCGCGACCGCCAGGTCGAGCCGGCCCGCCGCGACGTCCTCCTGGAGGTCGACCGACTTGGCCTCGCGCAGGGTCAGTTCGAGCCCGGGATGGGTCCGGTGCACCTGCTGCAGCGCGTCGAGGAACGCCGGCCAGCCGAGCCCGGCGACGGCGCCGATGCTCACCGCGCCGCGGACCAGCCCGTTGAGCTCGTCGGCCACCGACCGGACCCGGTCGAGCTCGGTCAGCGCCCGCCGGAGTTGATCAAGAACCGGCTCGCCGGCCGGGGTCACCCGGACGCCGCGGGCCGACCGGTCGAACAGCGTCAGCCCGAGCTCGCGCTCCAACAGGGCGACCTGGGCACTGACGCCGGACTGGCTGACGTGCAGCAGTTGCGCCGCGGCTGTGAACGAGTGTTCGTCGGCGACAGCGAGCGCGTACCGGAGCTGGTGTACTTCCATCAGCTCTGATGATAGTAGCCAGCAGAAGTATCTGTTGGACCGATGGCAAGGAGCGGCCGAGGATGGAGCCATGAGAAGGCTCACGGACCGCCGGCTGATCGGCGCCCTCCAGTTCGGCACCGCCACCGTCGAGGGCGTTGTGCTGTCGACGATCGTGCTGCAGGTCGCGCTCGAGCTCGACCTGCCCGCCCCGGCGATCGGGATGATTCTGGCGCTCGGCGCCGCCACCTCGCTGGTCCTCGCGGTGCCGCTCGGTGGCCTGGCCGACCGGCTCGGGCTGAGCCGCGCCGCCGCCCTGTTCGCCGCGGTGATGGCGGTCGCGGTCGCCGGCTATGCGATCACCGACTCGGCAGCCGGGTTCGCCGTCGCGGCCATCGCCTTCGGGATCGCCCAGTCCACCTCGGCGGCGGCCCGTCAGGCGCTCGCCGTCGACGGGGCCGCGCCGGCCGATCGGCTCACGGTCCGCGCCACCATGAACCTGCTGCTCAACGCCGGCATCGGGCTGGGTACGGTGCTCGGCGCAGCGCTGGCAGCCTCCGGTCTCGGCCCGACCACTCGGCTCGCGTACGGCGTCGGGGCGGTGATCATGGTGCTGACCGCGGCCGCGGCCCTCACGCTGCGGCGTCCGGCCCGGGCGGTCCGTCGGAGCGGCTGGGCCGGGACCTTGATCGCACTGCGGGACCGCCGGTTCGCCGCCGCCACCGGCTTCGCGGCGGTGATCCAGCTGACCATGCCGGTGCTGTCGGTGATCCTGCCGATCTGGGTGCTGGAGCAGACCGCAGCTCCGCTCTGGCTGTCCGGCGTGGCGCTCGGCCTGAACACGATCCTGGTGATCATCGGGCAGCGGCCGTACGCAGCGCGGGTGCGGACCACCCGGGCCACGGTGCGGACTGCCCTGATCGCGGCCGGCGGGCTCGGTGTCGCCGGGGCTCTGCTCGCCGCCTCGGGCGCCGTGCGATCGCCGAACGCGGTGGTGGTCCTGATCCTGGCCGGCATCGTCGCCCTGACGGTGGGAGAGGTGTGCGGCGGCATCGCGACCTGGCGGGTCGCCCTCGATCACGTACCGGATGGGGCCGAGGGTCGCTTCCAGGCGGCGTTCTCGATGTCGACCAGCGCCGCCCGGATCGTCGGTCCCGCGGTCGCCCTGCCGCTGGTGATCATGCTCGGCCCGGCCGGCTGGTTGATCCTGACCGCGGTGATGGCCGCCGCCTGCCTCGGCATCGCCGCCCTGGCCCAGGCGCCGGCGCCGCAGGACGCCGCCGCGCCGGCGATCTGACACCGGCTGCCGAACTCACCGGGAGTTGATCACCGAGGTGGCCACTCCTCGCGGAGCAAGGCGTAGCGGAAGCCGTCGTGCCAGGTGCCGTCCCGGTGCAACGCGGTGGCGCGACTGTGCTCCTCGCGCCGCATGCCGAGGCGTTCCATCAGCCGCCAGGACGCGGTGTTGTCGGCGAAGCATCCCGCGTGGACCCGGCGCAGCCGCAGCGAGGTGAAACAGAGCCCGATGGTGGCGCGTACGGCCTCGGTGGCGAAGCCCCTGCCGCCGTGGCCGGGATCGAACATCCACCCGAGTTCGGCCTCGAGCCCCTTGGCCTGCACTGCGACGTCGGTCTGGGCGAAGCCGTCCCGCGGCATGATCATGATGTGGCCGATGATCATGGGGCCGAGCCGCACCACGACGTGGGTGGTGGCGCTCGCCTCGTTGTCCATCGCCCGGCTCAGCTCATCGCGCGTCGTCGGCGCCCAGCCGAGCCAGTGTTGGACCTCGGGCAGCCGCTCGAAGGACCAAAGACCGTCCACGTCGCCGGGTTCGTACGGCCGGAGAGAGAGCCGCTCGGTCCGGACCGGCCAGGCGATCGACGTCACCTCGGCAGGGTAACCGGATGCCGTCAGGAAATCCGGTGGAGTCGGCCGATGGCGTCTGTGACCATCGTGGAGTGATGAACGTGCGGCTGAACGACGCGGCGGTCGCGACCTTCGAGAGGGCCGGCCTGCCGCCGGTCTCGCCTGCGCCGGAACTTGTCCCGGAGCTGCGCGAGATCGTCGCCGCCGGCTTGGTCTGGCACGGCGAGGCTCTGCTGTTTCCGCACAGCTGGGTGGTCAAGGAGAAGTACGCACTCACGCTGGACTTCAGCGGGCGGGCTGGAAGCCATCCGGACCTGACCGGCTGGGAAGCCGACCTGAACAGCTTCCACCTCGACGATGTGGTGCCCGTCCGCGTCGACACGACACCCGACGGCGGCCCCTTGATCAGCGAGCCCGATCAGGTGCTGATGCTGCGGCAGGGCCTGAGGTTCGCCTATGAGGTCGTCCGACTGGCCCGAGAGCTGCCCAACCCGACCTCCGTCCGATGCTTCGTCGGCGCCGCGAGCGACAGCGGCAACTTCCGGTTCCATCGGGTGCGGTGGGGCGAGAGTTGGGCCATTGCCGATCTCGACACGTACACCTTCGGAACACCGAACTTGATCGAGGTCGACAGCGGTCCGCACGACCTCATCTGTGATCACCTCAGCGGTGATCAGGGTTCGTCGACGGGGACCGAGGAGCCCGGCGGCGGATCGCGGGACCGCCCGCCCTCCTACCGGAATTGTCGCCAACGGCGGGCCCGTCGAAGTTGATCATGCCGTCGCGGCGGTCCGCGGCGGGAAGTCCGCGGTGAGCAACTCCGCGACTCCGACACCACAGTCGCCCTCGGCGATCCGACCGCCGGCAGCCCGGACCCAGGACTTCACGTCCTCGTTGGCGTTGGCGACGGTCGCCGACGCGAAGCCGTGCCGGCCGTCCAGCATCGGCTGGTCGTTGTAGCCGTCGCCGAAGGTCAGCACCTCGTGGTGGGCGAACCCGAGGTGTTCGGCCAGCGCGGTCAGGGAGGTGCCCTTGTCGCGGGCCGCGTCGAAGACATGCACGATCGTGCCGTTGGAATTGCAGGCCAGGGCGCTGCCCGCCAGCTGGGGCTGCAGCCACGCGGCCAGGTCCTCGGCTTGCTCGGCCCTCTCGAGGGAGATCGCCCAGATGCCGCGGCGGTGCGCGGTCTCCGCATCGGAGACCCTGCCGACCCAGCCCCGCTGCCGGGTCTGCTCCTCGAGCTCCCGGCACCAGCCCTCGGCGATCGGCTCCAGCTCGGCCCAGTTGGACCGGACCTCGGCATTCCACGGATCGAGCGGTCGCAGCTCCGGATCTGTACCGGCGCCGTCGAGGAGGTGCACCCACCGTTCGTCACCGATCAAGGCCGTGAAGTGCTGCAGCAGGTCGTACTCGCTCAGCAGGTCCACCTGGAAGCCGACCGAGCGCCCTGAGTTGATCACGCAATGCACGCCCTCCCCGGCGATGCGGGCGATCACCTCGGCGAACTCCGCTGCGATGCCGTTGCGATCGAAGATCGTCCCGTCCAGGTCGAAAGCGACGAGTCTGATGGTCACGCGGAGTCCCTTCCACTGCAGAGTCGAACCAAGATCACGCCTCGCCGGCCGCCGCCGCGATCCGCTGCAAGGCTTGCGTCGCGGCTTCGTCGGCGGGCAGATAGAGCAGCAGGTGCTGGGGTTCGTCGACGAACAGGTCGAGCGTCTCGTACGTGAGCCGGACCAGCCCGGCATCCGGATGGTTCAGCCGCACGTAGCCGTGGCGTTCCGGCATCGACAGCGGAGCCGCGATCCGGTCGGCGAACTCGGCTCCGGCGGTCCGCGACATCTCCGCGATCAACGGCTCGGTCTCGTCGCAGGTGTCGAGCCGGAGCTGGGTCGCCACGCGGTCGGCGACCGAGTCCCAGTCCGGGAAGGCGGCCCTGGCGCGGGGATCGGTGAAGACGTACCGGCTCAGGTTGCTGGGCGACGCGTCGAGCATCCCGATGGGCCCGAAGAGGAGGTGGCCGACCGGAGTCGCCGCGATCACGTCGCCGATCCTGTTGATCACCAGCGCCGGAGCCGAGTCCAGCCGGTCGAGAATGAACTCGAGCCGCGGTGGCCTCGTTCCGTCGGCGCCGTCAGCACTGGTCGACACGGCAACTCCTTGTCCTCGCCGAGCTCGAGTATTCGTGAGTTCGAGGACCGAGTGTACGAGACATAGGACGTCTCGTGTTGTTTAGGCGACGCTGCCTAGAGACGCGATCCGGCCGGCGCCCCCGCAGACTGCGTCCGGCATCGGGCTGTGCCGTGCGGCGGCGTCCCAGGTCAGACGCCGTTCGCGGCGGCGGGGCCCAGTGACCGACCCGCCGGTCGATCGGGCAGGGGCGGTTTCACCTAGCTGCGGTGTGGGCGGTCGAGCTCCGCCGCGAAGAAGCTCGCTGCCGCTTTCAAGATCTCGTTCGCCCGGCGAAGCTCGACGACCTCCTTCTTCAACGCCTTGACCTCGGCCGCTTTCTCCGACGTCACCCCTGGCCGCTGACCATGATCAACTTCGGCCCCGGCGGACTCACTTTCGCAGCGCCTCCGCCGACCCGATCCCGAGCTTCGTCGCAACCGCTGTCATGCACTCGAACTCCGACCCGTAGCTGCCCTTGGTCTCGGCAACCAGCCGGGCAGCCCGCTCCCGCAACTCGCGGGGTAAGACGATGGACGTGACATAAGACTTCATCCTTCCAACGAATGAAGTCTCCGGACATCCCGGGGCGGCTCACCGGCCTCGTTGCGAACCTCCTCGGCGCGGCCTACAACCTCGTCCAGCGTCGCCCGGTGATGCACTGGGTTCAGAGGGTCTCCGCCGGCTACTGTTCGCCGGTGAAGGTGACGGTCGCGATCAGGCCGCCGGCGGGGCGCGGCTTGAGGTCGAGTTCGGCGTCGTGGGCGCGGGTGATGGAGACGACGAGGGCGAGGCCGAGGCCGGCGCCGACGTGGTGATCGGACGAGGCGCGGGTACGTCCGGCACCGCGGCGGAACGGGGCGGTGAGTTCGGCGACCTCCTGCGTCGAGAGCTGCGGGCCGGTGTTCTCGACGCTGATTCGCGGGTGTGCGGGTTCGCTGCCGACGCTGATCCAGACGTGACCGTTGTCCGGGTCGTTGTAGACGATGGCGTTGCGCACAAGGTTGCTGACGAGTTGTTCGAGGAGAATGGTGGAGCCGTTGACGTGTCTGACTTCGGTGTCGATGTCGATGGAGACGCCGAATTGATCGGCGAGTTTCGTGTTCGACTCGGTGACGTTTTCGGTGATGAGGGAGAGGTCGACCCGTTCGAATTCGAACTGGGCTGCGTCGATGCGACTGAGGAGGAGTAGAGCTTCGGTGAGTTCGATGGCTCTGTTGTTGGCGGCCTCGATCTCCGCGAGTACCGCCTGAGTATCGGCGCGGGGATCCGCGCGCGCAATCTCCACCAGTGCGCGTGAGGCTGCGAGCGGCGTTCGGAGTTCGTGCGAGGCGTTGGCGGCGAAGCGCTGGTGTTCGCCGATACTGTGCTCGACGTGGGCGAGCATTTTGTCGAAGGCGTCGGCGACCTCGCGGAATTCATCGTCGCGGCCGGCCAGACGGATACGGTGGCTGAGTGAGCCCTCAGTGGTCAGGCGGGCCGCTGTTCTGATCGCTTCAAGTGGGCGCAACATCCGACCCGCCAGGAACCAGCCGCCGAGTACGCCCAAGATGATGAGGCACAGGGGGAGCCATGCCATCACTCGCGCGTAGGCCCAGTAGGTTTCAAAATACTGGTTTGCAAAATAGAGGAACCATCCCTCTGGCGGGGGATTCCCTCCGACTTGAAGGTTTGTATAGCTCAGTAGGGAGAACAGAATGCCGGAAGCCTCCATCGCGGCGACAACGACGAGGACGAGAACGGCGTAGCTGAGCGCGAGCCTGAATCGAGCGCTCCGAGTGGGGCGTCGAGCCACCGTGTACCTCCGTAGTCGAGCCGAACTCGATCCAGTATCCCAGCAGGGCTGCACTATCACCGAGCCCCGGGCCGCCGGATATGACGCTCTCCCACGCTCATCCGTCGATGTTTCCTCTCTGTGTCCACCAGCCAGGATCGCCGCCCCGAGCCCTGCGATCGCAGTTGCGGCTGATTCCGAGTGGTAGCACCGCACTACCCGTATCGGGAAGTTCGCCGCTCTGGCTTGGGCCGTCCTCCTTCTCGGGGATGGCGGCTGCCTCCGAGGGGGTCTGTGCAGGGGGAGCTGGAGTACGGGAGGTGTGGGTGGAGGTGCCGCTCGGTTCGGTCAGCGCGGTCTGGGTAGGCATTCGTTCGGCGGAGGTGGGTTCACCGGACCTGGGCTGAGCGGGGGTGGTTGAGGCCTAGGTGGCGTCGCGGTTCAGGTGACGCAGGTAGCCGAACGTGAGGGGAACGAGTATCCAAAGTCCGGCAGACGTGAGTGCCTGGGCTGCCGAACCATCGCGAGTGAAGAAGTCGAGAACGGCTGACGGCCGGAAATAGCCTGGCACTGGTCCGGGCAGGAGGGCGAGTGGGACTTCGACGACGAGTGCCTGGACGAATACGGCGACGATCGCCAGGGGAACGCTGAGCAGAACGCTGGCCAGTGCGGCGCCGGTCATGGCACCGATCAGCGATGACGCGATCAGTGCGCCGATGGCCGCGGAAAGGTCAGCGAGCTGCCAGGGCGTTCCGGTTATGGCTGAGATCGCAAGCGTGACCGACAGGGAGATCGCGATCACCACGATGGCCGCCGACAACGCGATGACGATCACCGCAATCAATTTCGCGAAGTACGTGGAGAGCCGTCGCGGGTCCAGGAGAAATACGCTGATGATCTCGCGATGCTGCCAGTCGCTCGCGAAGATCAGCACGCCCGCAAGGGATGCCGCGACGCTGACGATCAGTGTCAGAGAGCCGACGGTCGTGGCAGCATCGATCGCGGCTGCTGGTCCGCTCAGTCCGATCAGCACAGACGCGGCGATCAGGCCCGCGCTCACGATGAGGGAAATCAGAAGCAGGATTCTCGTTGACCGGGTGACGAGGAATTTCCACACCTCCAGGGCGGCAAGGTGCAGGATCCGAGGAATGGGTGCCGCACCGTACGTCTTCATCTTGGGCCGCCTGCGGTGGGGATCGGCAGCTCGCCGTTGGTCGACGAGAGGTAGAACCCCTCCAACGCGCGACTTCCACCGGGAATCAATGCGGTGATGAGAATACGGTTCTCGATGGCCATGGTCCCCACGGTGGCGCTGCTGGCGTTCACCCTGAATCTGCACTGATCCAACTCCTCGAACTCGACTCCGCGGCCCCGGAGCGCGACCGTGAAGCTTCCGGCATCTCGGACGGTGACCTCACAGTGTTCGGCGACGGTGAGGTCGGCTGCGGTGGATTCAGCCACGACACGCCCTTCGCTGATCACGACGTACCGGTCGGCGTAGGCCTGGAGTTCCTGCAAGAGATGGCTCGAGATCAGGACAGTCCCGCCGCGGGTGTGGGAGAAGGCGATGATCATCTCTCGCAGCCACCGCGCGCTTTCAACGTCGAGCCCGTTCATGGGCTCGTCGAGGATGAGGAAGCGCGGGTTCCCTATGATCGCAATCGCCATTCCGAGACGCTGCTGCATTCCGAGGGATAACCTGCCGAACGGACGCTTCGCGATACCGGCGAGGCCCATGGATTCGAGGACGCGATGTGCGTCCGCCTCGGCGACTCCGATCATCGCGGCGGCGATTCCGATGGTCTGCTGTACGGTCCGTCCACGATGGTGGGCCGACGGGTCGAGCAGAACTCCCACTTCTTTCCCGGGATCGCGTAAGTCTCGATATCGGGTCCCGTCGAAGGTTGCGTCACCGTGATCGGATCGCGACAGACCGGTGATCAGGCGCATGATCGTGGACTTGCCAGAGCCGTTCGGACCCAGAAGACCCGTGATCGTTCCTGGTGGGCATCCGAAACTCACCGACGTGAGTACCTGTCTCCGTCCGTAGCTTTTTGCCAGGTCGTTGACCTGGATACCGACGCTCTGGCGCCGGCGTGCAGTGTACATGTTCTTCGCCGCCCCTAGATTCGATCAGATGGATGCAACCCATGGGTCTCGGTATCGGCGACGATACTTGGAGAGGTTTTCGATTGCGTAAAAGCGATTTCGAATACCTAGGTAATGGACCGCCCGTGCGGATTCTTTACTAGGACGTGCTGTGCCTCGGGTTAGCGTGTCGAACGTGCGAGTCCTGGTGCTGGAAGACGAGCCGGTCATGGCGAAGGTGATTCGCGACGGCCTACGGCTCGAAGCGATCGCGGCGGACGTGGCTGCGGATGGCGATGCCGCGTTCGAGCTGCTCGAACTCAATGTCTACGACGCCGCGGTGCTCGACCGTGACGTACCTGGTCCTTCGGGTGACGAGGTCGCGGCGGCGATCCTGGCTTCCGGCAAGGGTGTTCGATCCTGATGCTCACTGCCGCGGACCGGCTCGACGACAAGGAGAGCGGGTTCGAACTCGGCGCGGATGATTACCTGACCAAGCCATTTCAGCTGCGCGAACTGGTGCTGCGGCTGCGCGCCCTGTCCCGGCGCACGACGACCGCGGCTCCGCCGATCCGGGAGGTCGCAGGGCTCCGGCTCGATCCGTTTCGTCGAGAGGTGTCGAGGGACGGTCGTCGCGTGACGCTCAGCCGTAAGCAGTTCGCAGTGCTGGAGGTGCTGATGGCCGCCGGCGGCGGCGTTGTCAGTGCCGAGGAGTTGTTGGCGCGCGCCTGGGACGAGCACGCGAATCCGTTCACCAACAGCGTCCGCGTCACCGTGTCGACGCTACGGAAACGGTTGGGCGAGCCATCGCTGATCACGACCGTCCCCGGGGCCGGGTATCGGATCGAGCCGCCGGACGATCATTCCGATGCTTAGTCGCATCACCGGTTCGGCACGGTTCGGTCTTGCGCTGAGCTATGCCGCGCTCACCGTGACCACCGGCGGCGCCCTGATGGTCGTGGTGTTCCTCTTCCTCCTGCGGTACGTGCCCCGGCGCGGCTACTACGTGAACGGTGGTGGTCATTGGGCGCCCGGCCGGACCGATCTGCTGGAGGCCTTCCTGCCCAAAGCGATCGGAACGCTTGGCGTGCTGATCTTCCTCGGTGTGGTCGTCGGCTGGGTGCTCGCCGGTCGAATGTTGCTTCCACTGCGCGAGATCGAGTCCGCCGCACGACTCGCCGCCGAGGGCTCGTTGAGTCACCGCATCGCCTTGACCGGGCCGTACAACGAGTTCCGGCGCGTGGCCGACACCTTCGACATGATGCTGGCCCGGATCGAGCGCACTGTCGGCGAACAGCAAAGGTTTGCGGCCAATGCTTCACATGAGTTGCGGACCCCGCTGGCCATCACCCAGAACGTGATCGAGCTGGCTCGCGTGAACCCTGACCGCGACATCCACATGGTGCTTGCCGAACTGGGGGCGATGAACGCCAGAGCGATCAGCCTGACCGAGGGACTCTTGCTCCTGGCCAAGATCGAACGCCAGCCCATCGAGTTCCAACCTGTCGATCTGGCACTGGTGGTCGAAGAGGCCGCAGAGACGCTTACTCTGATGAACTCGTCCGGCGACGTCTCCGTTCAGCTCACGACCGAGCCGGCCTGGATGACGGGCGCCCCGGTGCTGCTGGAGCAGCTGGTCGCCAACCTGCTCAGAAACGCGGTCGTGCACAACGATGGCGCCGATCCCGTTGTCACTGTCCGGACCGGTGTGGCCACGAATGGGTGCGCGCGAATCACGGTTGAGAACACTGGCGCCCAACTCAGCGAGGAGCAGGTGGCCACGTTCGTCGAGCCGTTTCAGCGCGGCTCGGGGCGCACGCGCACTACCGGGACCCACCAGGTTGGCGCCGGGCTCGGGTTGGCCATCGTCGTCTCCATTGCCCGGGCACACGAGGCTGAACTGACCCTGCGGCCACGGCCCAGCGGCGGACTGGTTGCGACGGTGTGCTTCCCTCCGGCAGTCAGGGGCTCAACGTGGCAAGGCAGGTTGATGACTGGCACCTGACCAGCCCTGATCCGCGTCGTCGCCTCCCAGCGGGTTGAGAGCCGACGTACTATCCTCGCGCTATGCGGGTCCTGGTACTGGAGGACGAACCGTCCCTCGCGAACGCGATCCGGACTGGTTTGCGTTTGGAAGCGATGGCGGTGGACCTCGCCGACACCGGGGATGTGGCACTCGAGTTGCTCGGCTTGAGCAGGTACGACGTGGCGGTTCTCGACCGTGACGTACCGGGCCCCCGGGGAGAGGATGTCGCTCGGGCCATCATCGAATCCGGCACGGGCACGCCGATCCTCATGCTGACCGCCGCTGACCGGCTCGACGACAAGTCGACCGGGTTCGAGGCGGGTGCCGACGACTACCTGACCAAGCCCTTCCATATGAAGGAACTCGTGCTCCGAATTCGGGCCTTGGGTCGACGGTCCGCCCAAGCCGTACCACCGGTGCTGGAGCTGTCCGGCCTCCGGCTCGACCCATTCCGGCGCGAGGTCTATCGCGACGGTCAATACATTGCCCTCACGCGTAAACAGTTCACCGTGCTCCATGTTCTGATGCTGGCCGGCGGGGGAGTGGTCAGCGCCGAAGAACTCCTCGAGCGCGCGTGGGACGGCGATGCAGACCCGTTCACCAATGCCATCCGCGTCACGGTTTCTACCTTGCGGAAGCGTCTTGGGAACCCTTGGATCGTGACAACGGTGCCGGGCGCCGGCTATCGGATCGGTACGGACTCCGGGCCAGCCGGGAACACCTGAGCGTAGACCCGGCACTGAACCCTGCGGGAAAAGCTGCGGTCGCTCGAGGCGAATTCCGCGAGACTGCTGACGTTCTCGGGTCGTGGTGTCGCGACGGGCGATCCCTTCTGCCTGGCTACCTAGGTACGAACGCCCAGAAGGCTAGGTACGAGCGCTTGCCGGGCGGTAAGTCAAGTGCGAGCATCGGATGCAGCGGAGCCAACCTCACGATGATCTTGTGTTCGCAATGTGAATTCTCGACGGTCTCCGCGTGACTGAATTCAAGCCGTACCTTCACGCCGCACAGTTTTATCGCTCCGTCCCCGTACGAGTCGGTATGCCTCGGGAACGCTGCTGCCGATTCGTCACCTGTCTGTAATTGAATAGCGATCTGGAGTCCCGGCCCTGAGACGGATCAGCGGCCCCAGGATTTCCAGAGCAGAACGTGCTCGAGCTACTCGCCGAGCCGGCGGCAACGATGCCGCAGTTGCCCGAGTCCGTCCGTTGGCGAGGAACTCCCTACCTTTCTCGGCCAAGGCGGACCGGGCCTCCTCCAGGGCCAGCCCTCAGCCCCCATCCCTACTCTGAGGGCTGGCCCCTGGCGACAACCAGCCCATCGCGGTCGGTTGGTGACGGATAAACGGCGCATAAAAACTTTTGCTGACGGCCGTTTTACGCAGTCGAAGCTTTACTTGTTGGAGCTAGTGGTCGCCGTAGGGACCTATGCGGGTGGGGACCAGGTGAATAGCAGGCGGTGGCTGCTGGGGTGATGTGAACGCTTCGGGATGCGAATTGCACAGGGCAGGGGAGTTTGTGTTACACGCGACAACGCGTGCTGCGGTACAGCCGGGTCGTGCGCGGTCGGCTGTGCTTGAGCCAGCACGCACGACAACCATGGGGAACAGGCCGACTCGTCCGGGAGGTGGAGCAGCTCCTAGAGCTTGGCTCGGACCGTGCGGTGCCGAAACCACGGAAAGGGCGCGGGAGGCCCTGGAGGTCAGAGGAGTCGTCGCTCTGGTCGGGAAGCCCGGCAGCGGCAAGCGCGCATCACTGGAGCGGATCGTTCCAGCCGGCGAAGTCGTGTTCGACGCGGAACTCTCAGCGTCGGAACGTCGGGAGATCATCTCCCAAGGGGAGATCGCAGAGCACCTCCTCAGCCTTGCCGGCCGACCCCTGGTCGTCGCGGCAAGCCCATCCGCTGCGTTCGACCGGGGCACGATCAGGCGCCTTCTCTGGATGGCACGCGCTGGACGGATCAGGCTGGCCATCCTGGCTCAGGACGACCAGGAACTGCCCGACGAGATCGCGGCCGCTGAGCGGTTCGACATCTCGCCCTTCGATCGAGCCCGCGCCGCAACCGTGTTCGACCACCGATTCGGAGTGCCGCCGTTCGGGCCGACGCTGGACCACCTCCTGGCCCGCACCAACTGCACGTACAGGGTGTTCTGCGACCTCGTGGACGCCATGGCCAGGCGGGGCGCCTTCCTGGAACTGAACGGCTTCCTGGTGGCTCGGCGGATCGATCTCGCCGACGGCGCGCTTGATCTCAGCTCCCGGTATGACTGGTGGCGGCCCGGACCGGAAGCGCCCGCCGGCGCAGCCGACCTGGTGGATCTCGTCGCGCTCACGGGCGGGGCTGATTCCATCGACATCATGGAGATCTTCGGGGTTCGCGCCGTGAAGTATCTGTTGCGCCGCGGCACCCTCAGAATGTCGAGGAGTGAACGCAGGGTGCTGCCGAGTTCAGCCTTGCACGGGCAGACTCTCGCCGCGTCCTTGTCGCTGTCGCGCAAGTTCGAACTCTATTGCTCGTACGGGCAGAAGCTCGTCAGGTCGTGCAGCGATCCCACGACTGCCTTCTCGATGTGGCAGTGGATGACACAGCTCGGTCGTCAACCGGCCTCCGGAATTGCCGCCATCGCTGCGAATCGGGCCAGCGCGACGGGTGCTGATTTCCGGGATTCGTCGGACAAGAATGCAACGTGGAAGATCGCCAAGGCCTTCCGTGCTGCTGAGGAGGATGGCCTCGAGTCGGCCCTCAAGTATGCGCGCGAGGCGAGCGTCGAACCCGCGAATGGGCCGGCGAGATATCTGAGAAGCATTCTCAGTTCCGGAGACTATCTCGGAGCAGAGAGGTACGCCGACGACGGCACTGAACTGCCGCCGGATTTCGTGGGCCATCAATCACTCGTCGACGCACTTGACCTGTTCCGGAACGGGTCGGTCACGGAGGCCGCGACGATCGTGAGGACGCTCAACCTCAAGCGGATGTCGCTCCGGCCGTTGCTCCTCACGGCCTTCATGCGCCTCCAGTTCGCGCACCTCAGCATGGATCAACGGCTGGCCGACCAGGCGGTTCAACTCATTGGGTCCGCAGTCGGCTGGGATCGAGCCACGAATTCTGTGGCTCATTTCGCGGCGGCGCTCAACGATATCGAACAGGGCAAGGTGAACTCGGCGGCTGTTGGTGCGAGCATCTTTCTCGATTCGATCAGGTCTGACACGCGGCACCTGCTCCGAGCACCGGCCGAAGCGATCCAGTCTGTCGGCCTGGGCCAACCGCTGCGTTCTCCTGGCCTTGGAAGCAGCCCAGCCATTCACTCGGCTGTCGACCTGTGTGTCGGGCTGCACAGGTTGGCGGGGCTCAGGGCGTTGCGCAGCGAGTTCGACGAACCCCCAGTGAGGCGAGGGATAGCGGACCAACTGGGCGCGACGAGCCCCGAGCGGGATCCCTTCCTGTACATCAACGTGGCCATCACCGGCGCGGCGCTGGGGGTCGAAGTCCAGCTGGACGTGGCTGAGCGAGCGCTCAACGCGATTGACTCGGTGGGGTTCGTGACGCTGTGGAGGCGCGTCCTCACTGCCTACGGTCTGGGCCAGATCGGTCCCATCGTTGAGGCAGCCGACGAGCTGAACACGCGGGGCTGTTGTCTGGAGAGTCTGCGCATGGCCAGGATCGCCCGCCATCTGCTGCGCCAGCGCGGGGCCCTGTCTGCCTCGGATCGAGAGCGCAGATCGGTGACTGCCCTCGCAACCCCAGCCTGGCTGGCGCCGGCGCCGCCGGCGGGCCCTGAGAGTCCGCGACAACTCACGGCGCGTGAAACCGAGATCGTGGAAATGATCCAAGAAGGGCTCGCGGACGCGAAGATCGCTGCGCTCTTGGGCCTGTCGGTCCGAACCGTCCATGCCCATGTGCGGAACATCCTTTCGAAGCTCGGAGCATCGAACAGGCGTGAAGCGGTCCGAATCTGGGTCAGGCGCCGGCGCTAGCCGAAGATCGTATCGAGGTCATTGCAGGGGTGCGTAGGCAATTCCAGAAGTGCGTAGGTAATGGGAAACGTTGCACGCTGGGCCGTTGGGTGATGGCGATTTAGGATGCGAAAGAATTCTCGTTATTCGGACCCCGGCGTCCCCGGCGATCGCCACGCTGACCTTGGCCGCGCGAGGAATCAGATCAACGCGAGGAATCAGATCAAGGAGCCTCGAACGCCGTAACGTTCGACGCTTGGGTGGGAGTATTCAGTGAAGGACGCAAGAGGGTCGCGTTTGCATGGCCGAGTTGGGCGGCGAACACGGTGGATCAAGCCGACGATCGTGGGCATGCTGGCCGCGTTCACGGCATGGCACATCTTCGCCACGTTCCTGTGGATCGCACCACCGTCGGCGATTCGCAGCATAGTGCCCGGAAATCTGCTTTCCAGCTACATGCTGCCGATGTTCGGCCAGAGTTGGAGCGTGTTCGCTCCCGTGCCGATCAACGGCGATCACCGGCTGGAAGTCCGGGCCAGCGTCGAGACTGCGGGCGAGTCACGCAACACCGAGTGGGTCGACGCGACTCGAGCCGAGCTCTCGATGTTGCAGCGCCATCTGTTCCCGGCCAGAGCCTCCATCATGGCGTCGCAAGTCGCCTCGGACGTCAAGCAGGAATGGGAGAAGCTTTCCGAGGGACAGAAGAAGACGGCAGCGGTGGGATTCTTTCGCGGTGCTGACTGGGAGTCTCGGTTCAAAAGGGATTTAGGAGTCAAGGCGAACCGTCCCCAGACCATTGCGGCTCGTTATGCGAAGGCTGACCACGTCGCCACCGCCTACGCGACTCAGGTCGCCTATGCCATGTGGGGCGACGGTGTGCGGGCCGTTCAGTTCCGGGTCACGAGACAGAACGTCATCCCATTCGAGGATCGCAACGTGCCGGGCGTCAAGCCGCCGGCAGTGCAAATCGTCCCGACCGGCTGGCGCGGCACGATCGAGGAACCAGGACAATCGCGGGAGAGGTTTCGGGAAACCTTCCGACGAGCGGTGTTGGAGTCGGGCCAGTGAAGCGATCATCCGAGGGAAAGACGACGGTGTTCGGTCGCCTGAGATACGCGATCGGTACGTGGATCGGCGGCATCTGGGAGGTCGTACGTGACACGGTGGGGAGAATCGTCTCGTTCTCCTACAGCTGGTTGACCGACGGCAAGCACGCCCTTTATGGACTGGCGGTCGGCCGTGTCGTGCTCGGGGTCACCGGAATCGGTCTGCTCCTGACGAATTTCTCCACCCGATACTACTTCGCCGGCTCCGGTTCGGCCTGGAACGGCGAAGGCGTCGATCCGCTCAGTAGTTTTCCGAAGATCTGGATCTTCAGCCTGTTCCGCACCGTGGCCTTCAACGATGTCGTCTTCACTCTGCTGTACGTCGTGCTGGGCATGCTGGCGGTCCTCGTGATCGTCGGGTTCAAGTCCCGGATCGTCATCCCGGTGTACTTCGTCGGCTGGGTGAGTTTCATTGAGCTCAACGACGCAGTCGGCGACCAGGGCGACAACATGTATCGCATCGTGCTGCTCACCCTGATCTTCACCGACACGTCCGCACGCTGGTCGGTCGACGCCTGGCTCCGGACGCAGCGTCCGAACAGCCGGCTCAATTTCGGGGGACTGCGCACCATTGTCCCCGACTGGGTGAGTGCGACGGTTCACAATCTCGCCCTCGTGTCCATCGCCTGTCACGTGTGTTTCGTCTATGCATCCGGTGCGCTGTTCAAGGCCGGTGGCGAACCGTGGCGAAGCGGCTATGCCATCTACAGTCCGCTGAAGACGATCCGGTTCGGCGTGTGGCCCGAACTCAGTGACCTCGTGCTGGCGTCGGCGCCACTGGTGGCCGCGATCTGCTGGTCCACGATCATTCTCCAGATGATCTTTCCGGTCGCGCTGCTCCATCGTGTCAGCAGGATCATCGTGCTGGCGGGTATTACGGGGTTTCATATCGGCATCGCTGTTCTGATGGGCCTCCCGTGGTTCTCCTTGGCGATGATCGCGATCGACACGATCTTCATCCGCGACGTGACATGGCGGGCCACCGGTGAACTCTTCCGGCGGGGCATCCAGGTCGATCGGCGCAGCGGTGCGGACCTGGATGAGTCGAGTTCCGTGGGGCCGGTCGCGGCTGGCCGACGTACGGCTGCATCAGGCAGGAAGATGGCTCGTCCTACGGCGCCCACCAAGGTCGGCGTCTGATGCGCGGCAGGCTCACACTTCAGCGGCGGGGACTGAGCGGACACGTCAATGTCATCGGGGCGGGTCCCAACGGCCTGGCCGCGGCCGTGGTGCTCGCCCGGGCAGGGATCTCGGTCCGGGTCTTCGAGGCCGAGGACACGCCGGGCGGTGGAGCCAGGACCGAGGAGCTGATCGAACCCGGCACATCACACGACGTGTGCTCGGCAGTTCATCCTTCGGCCTTCGCCTCCGAGTTCTTTCGTCGGTTCGGGCTCACGGAACGGGTCGCGTTCGTGATTCCGGAGGCGTCCTTCGCTCAGGCCAGGCTTGGCTCGGCGGCATGCGTGGCGTACCGCGACCTGGAGCGGACGGCCAGCGAGCTCGGCCGGTCCGGGCTGAGGTGGAAACGGGTGTTCCAGCCGCTGGTCGATGAGGGTCAGGTCCTTGCCGACATGGCGATGGGCGACCCGCGGCTGGCTCTCCGGACGCCTGTCCAAGCGCTCCGTCTGGCGTCGAGCGTTGCCCTCGAGCGTGCCGGGTATCTGCGAGGTGCAGCGGCGGATCTCTTGAGCGGTGTATCGGCGCACTCGGCGCAGCCTCTTTCCAGCGCCAGCGCGGCCGTCACGGGATTGGTGCTGGCCACCTACGGCCACGGCTTCGGATGGCCGATCCCGGTCGGCGGCTCGGGCCGGATCGTCGCTGCAATGGTTGCGGATCTCGAGTCATACGGCGGCGAGATCACGACCGGTTTCCGCGTGTCCGATCTCGACGATCTGCCGCCGGCCGACGCAACGGTGTTCGACACGTCGACACGGGCGATGCTGAGAATCGGTGGTCGAGAGATTCCGGACCGCTACAGCTGGATGGCCGGTCGGCAGGTACCCGGACCGCCGGTCTTCAAGCTGGATCTGGTCCTCGAGGGCCCTATTCCCTGGAGCGACGCCCCGGTTCACGAAGCCGGAACGGTCCATCTCGGTCAAAGCCGCAGCGAGGTCGGGGTGCGGCTCCATGAGGTCCATCACGGCCGGCGGCCCCTCCATCCCTTCATCATCCTGAGTCAGCCGACGACCTACGATCCGACGCGAAGCGCGCGAGGTCGTACGGTCGTGTGGGCCTACGCGCATCTGCCCAAGGGAGACCCCGGCCACGGGGCTGGTCCCTGGATCCGGGACGAGATCGAACGGTACGCGCCAGGATTCCGAGACCTCATCGTGCGGTCTCGGGGCACCGGCCCGGGCGAGCTCGAAGCGAAGAACGAGAACTACGTCGGCGGCGACATCTACTCGGGAGCATTGACTCCTTGGCAGCTGGCCGCCCGGCCGGTGCTGTCGGCGGACCCGTGGCGAGTCGCTGACACCTCACTGTTCTTGTGCTCATCCGCCGCGACGCCCGGTCCGGGGGTGCACGGCATGGGCGGATTTCACGCGGCATCGTCGGTGCTTCGGAACATCTACCGTGACGACCGCATCCCGCCTCTGAAGCCGCGAACGTCGCCCTCAGGCTCCCGGTGGTCATCGTGAACCGGTACTCGCGCGCCAGGCCAAAGCGGAGGGAAGGCCGACGGTCGCTCTCCGGAAGATCGCCACGGCGGGGGCCGTCCGTTCTCACCGTCCTCGGCGTCCTGCTTCTGGTGACTGGTCTCGTATGGGCGGGCTGGATCGGTTACCAGTTCGTCGGGACCAACATTGAGGCACAGCAGGCGTACGAAGAGGGAAAGTCGGAACTTCGCCGGAAATGGGAGAACCCTCCACGTCAGACGAAGAAGAAGGACTCCGCTGAATCGGGTGTGGAGAAGCTGACTGAGGGAAGCGCGTTCGCGCTGATGCGGATTCCGCGGATCGGGCTGATCGACGTTCCCATCCGTTCCGGAGTGGATTCCGACACCCTGGCCAAGGGCATCGGGCACTTCCCGAAGTCCGCTCTGCCGGGCGAGGTCGGCAATTTCGCGGTCGCCGGTCACCGCATCACGCATGGCGAGCCATTCAGCCGGCTCCTCGAACTCAAGCCGGGGGACGAAGTGCTGGTCGAAACGGTCGACCGTATCTTCACCTACCGGATCTATGCAGCCCCGAGTGAACGCACGGTCGCAGACACCGAAACGTGGGTTGTCGATCCGAACCCGCGAGATCCAGGGAAGCCGCCGACCGAAAAGCTGTTGAGCCTGATCACCTGCGAGGATCTCTTTCGCTCACCGGACCGGTCTGTCGGGTTCGCGAAACTGATTTCCGAGGTCGCCAAATGATCGAGGAACGTCTGGCCTGACGTTGACCTAGGTAATGGCGGACGTATGCCTAGGTAAATAGTCCTTTCCGTGATTTTGGTTCAAGAACTGCGAAATATAGCTTCAACCTGAATCGACGGGTGTCGGTGCGAGTGCCGCTGTACCGATACCGCACAGAGGGGAAGCTGATGCGATTGTCGAAATATTGACAGGTCTGTGAGTCGGGGAATGTGAATCCTCGGCTCTCGCAGAGTCAGGTGTTGACCATTAACACGAAGAGGAAAGTATATGGAATCACAGTCGAGTCGAGCCTCCGGGCCACCAGGGCGCCGGAAGGATTCGTCGACTAAGCGGATCGCAGGGTTGGGCAGGGTCAGGAACCGACGCCGCTCGATTCTTCGGTCGCTGACTTCGATCGCTGCAGCAGCCGGATTGGTATCGGTGGGTGCTTTCGGGGGCTCCGTAGCGCCGGCAAATGCGGCTGACCTGAGTGACGATGCGGCTTCGTTCAGTGGAGCCGTGCGCAACTATGGAGCGTTCGCGTCGGCAGGGGCAGTCCTCAACCTCATCAACCTACGCGCCAATGTCGCCGAGAGTGTCGTCGTGGCGAATTCGGCCGGCCTGGCGGATTACGCCGGAACCGGACCTGGTGAGTATGCGGTGCCTCCCGACGTTGCCCAGGACCCTGAGTCCCGAGTGTATGCGCGTGCCGCTCCGGTTGGAGTTGGTGCAATCGGGCTCCCGATCAATATCGTGAAGGCCGAGGCCCGCTCGACCACCAGGATCCCGAACGCAAGCCAGGATCAGAAATGGGGCGATTTGAATGCCGGTCCGCTAGGCAGATTGCAGGGACTCAATGGTAGTGCGGAGTCCCATTGGACCAAGGAGGTGTTGTCCAAGGGTGGGACGCTGGCCAAGGCCGAGCAGAATACCGGCGCTCTGACGCTGATCCCTTCTCTGCCGCTCGTCGACTATATTCCGGGAGTCAACCGCATCTTCCCTGCGCTCAAGGCAAACCTGGGTCAGAACTCCAGTGAGGTGAAACTCGTACCGGCGGCAACGGCAACCTGTCCTGACGCTCTGGCCGTTGAAGCAACGGCGTCATGGAACTTCGCCGATATCAGCGTTCTGAACGACACGGTCGCGATTTCATGGGGCGGAGACGCCGTCGGCGAAGCGGGCACGGTTACAGTGCGCGCCAACGGCCGGCCGGGTGGCGCAAAGGTTGAACAGTCGAAGATGCCGACGATGCTTATCCGTGCATTCGGCCAGAATCTCAAGCTCGATCCCGGCCTGAGTCTCGAACTGAGCGACATCTTTGTCGGCGAGGGCATCGGTGAGGTCCTCAGCATCATCGCCGATGGCCAACTGACCTATGGTGGCACCACAAACGATGTACCGGAGGCGGACGGTACGAGGGCCACGGCGTCCATGAACGGCCTCAATCTTGACCTCAGCCTGATTAATGTCAAGATCCCCTTTACCGGTATTTCCTTGGGATCGGCCGCAAGCGTTGAATTCGGTGTCGAACGGGCAGATCTCGAGGCCACGATGAGCAGTGGCGGTCTGAACGGAGGCCCGAACTGCGACGAAGAGAATGACGAATCCGCCAATGCTGATGCTGATCAGAAGGCTGATGCTGATCAGAAGGCTGATGCTGATCAGAAGGCTGATGCTGATCAGAAGGCTGATGCTGATGCTGGTGTGAATGCGAATGCTGCTGCGTCGGCTGCTGCTTCGGCGAAGGCTGATGATGACAGTAATGCGGCGGCTGAGGCTGCTGCGGAGGCTGCGGCGTCGCCGGAGGCGGAGTCGGCTGCTTCGGCTGCTGCTGATGTGGATGCGTCGGCTGCTGCTGATGCTGCGGCGACGCCGGATGCGTCGTCGAAGGCTTCGGCGGATGTGTCGTCGGAGGCGAATGCGTCGGCGGCTGCTGCGGCTGAGGCGGCGGCGAAGGCGGATGCTTCGGATGATGCGAATGCTGAGGCTTCGGCTGCTGCTGATGCCGATGCTGCTGCTGCGGCGGAGGCTGCGGCGACGGCTGATGCGTCGTCGTCGGCATCCTCGGACGCCGCCGCCGACGCCGATCAGAAGGCTGACGCGGCGTCGAATTCGAAGGATGCGACGTCCGATTCGAGGGGTAATGAGCTCGTGACCTCTTCGAACGGCGATGTCAACCTTCCGAACACCGGCGCTGACATCGGCCTGCTGCAGATCGCCGGTGCGGCGGGCGTGGCCCTGGCCGGCGCCGGAGTTGTCACGGCCGGCCTGGTGCGTCGCCACCGTCAGCGGACTCGGTAGCAAGAGTCGGGTTCAAAGAACGGGCTCGTTGTAGATGAGCCACCCGGTGGGTCGGCCAACGTTCAGGCCGGCCCACCGGGGTTTATCCCTTAAGAGGCAGGAACGATGAGGAGCGAACGTTGAGCAGGAAATTTGGAGTGATCGGCGCCGCTGCAGTGGCGATGGCACTCGTACTGGGAGCGTGCGGGACGACGCAGTCAGCTGCGCCCGATCCGGCAGCCGGTGAGACTGAGGCGACCCGGACGGTGGCACCGGCTTCACCGAGCAAGTCGCCATCACCGAGCAAGTCGCCATCACCGAGCAAGTCGCCGGCGCCGACTCAGGCGAAGCCGAGCCCCGAAGGCAGCTCGACGACCAAGCCACATGAGACCAAGCCGTCTCGGACCACGCAGCCGAAGGACTCGAAGCCGACCGATCGTTCCACCAGGGAGCCCGAGGAGGAGAAGAAGGCGGATCCACGACCTTCGAAGTCTCCTGCGGATCCGTCGGACCGCCGGCGGAGTGTTCCGGAGAAGGAACTGACCAAGGAAGAAAAGGGTACGAATCCCGCCAAGGGGACCAGCTATTGCGACGTGTTCAAACGGCTACTCACTCTCGGCAAGGAGACCGGCTCGCTCACGGAAGAGCAGAACCGGCGTGCGCTCTATTACCGGCTGGCAACAATCCGTGACTCCGTCAAGAAGCTCGCCAGCTACTCCCGTGGAACTGAGAAGAAGACGTGGATCAATCTCGCCGGAAAGTATCAAGTACTCCTGGACTTCTACGACAGCACTGGGCGGCAGAGCGAAACTACCGACAGCGTAGTCCTTCTTGCCGAGGCGTTGGAGGCCAGTGATAAGGCGTTCGGTTCGGTCCGAGAAAAGGTAGCCTCTGAATGCAAGTTGAAGCTGGCGCCGGGACTGCCGAAGAAGAAGAAGTAGTGGCCAGCTACCCGTTGCGGCGCCCTGCAGTCGTGGCCATTCCTCTTATGTTCCTCACCCTTCTCGTGGGGTGCTCGGCGCCGTCCGATCCTCCCACAGGGTCGCCGAGTTCGACGCCAACGGTTGCCTCACCCGCGCCGTCGAGATCGACGGACTCCGTGGCGGCGAAGGTCTTCGCGAAGGGCAAGGGCAAGATCAAGTCTCTCCGGACAGCCCACGTGACCGTGACCGTCAAGGCATCCGGTGTGGACCAGGATTGGAAGTTCGACATTGATCTGAAGTCTGGCGCCTTCCGCGGTTCGATCGATGTCAAATCCAATGCGGTGCCGGTCATGTCTCTGAAGATCGTGCGAGCAAAAGGTTTTACCTGGCTGATGGCACCCGAGAAGTTCTGGACAAGTTCCGGCTATACGGCGGACGGGGCCGCGAAGGCGCGGGGCAAGTACGTCGTCTTCAACGTGACCGAGGGAAATGGGCTCGCAGAACGCTATTCGGTGCAGCGAATCATCCAGGCTGCCGCGAAGATCGAGGAGCAAGATGTCGCAATCGTGCCGGCCGAGTCGGATTCGGCGAAGATCACGTTGGTTGCAAACTCCGGAACGGCGAACGAGGTTCGTCTGGCCTTCAATCGGTCGGATTCTCGGCTCGTGGAACTTCGGAGCGACGTAGGCGGTGTGAAAACGAACCTTCGGCTCTCGAAGCACAATGAGCCGCTGGAAGTGAAGTTTCCGGCGCCCAAGGATGTCCTGCAACCGTAGGAAATGCGGCGCGCAATCGCGAGACGATGAGCGAAGACCTCCAGTTCGGACGGATGGCGACGCCTTCCCCCCCGCGTGGCTGGAGGTCTTCGTGAGTCCCCTTCGGGCGCCATTGACTGCTATCCGCGGAATCATGGAAGCGCGGTTGTGGCGGTAGTGCAGCACCGCCTTCGGCTAAGGCATCCGAACCAGGGCTTGGGGTCAACGACCCGCTGATGGTCAGAACCAGGTCATCGGGTTCTTCATGTCACCGTCCAGCCAGACCATCAGGTGGAGGTGGCAGCCGGTCGAGTAGCCGGTGGTGCCGACGTAGCCGATCACCTCGCCCTGTTCGACTCGCTCGCCGACGCCGACGGTGTAGCGGATGGCGTGGTTGTAGGCGGTGGTGACGTAGCGGCCGTCGACCTTGCCGTGGTCGATGATCAGCCGATTGCCGTAGTCGGACGTGGAGTAGCGCTCCTCGACGCGGCCCTTGTACGGGGCGCGGATGGCGGTGCCGCAGCCGGCTCCGAAGTCGGTCCCGTCGTGCAGCTTCCAGTAGCGCAGCACCGGGTGGAACCGCATCCCGTACGGCGAGGTGATCGGCGCGTCGACCGGGAAGTCGAAGCCGTGCGAAGCCGACGAGTTGGACGACCTCTTCTTCTTCCTGGCCTGCTTCTTCGGCCTGGCCTCGTCGCCGGATTCGGAGCTGCGGTTCGCCCGCTCGGTCTTCTCCCGTGCGGCGGCGGCCTTGCGGGCGACTTCGGCCTTCTCGCGGGCGATCCGTTCCGCGATCCGCTTCTCCACGCTCTCCCGCTCGTTGACCTGCTCCTGGTACTGCTGCTTGTCCGCGGCCAGCTGATCGGACGCGGCAGCCTCGGCGGCCTGCTTCGCATCCAGCAGCGAGGCGACCTCGTCGGCCTCCGACTGGGCCTTGGCCTCCAACTCCCGCTTCAGCACCAGGTTCGCCGCCGCAGCCTGGCGATTGGCCTGGTCCTGCTTCTCGATATCGGTCTGCTTCGCCCGCGCCGCGTTCAACGCACGCTGGGCCTCGGTCAACTCCAAGATCTGGGCATTCGACGTCTCGATCATCGTGTGCGACCACTGCACCCGGGTCTGCAAGTCCGCCAGCGACGTGCTCTCCACCAACAACGCGATCGGCAACAGATTCGTCTGCTGCTGAACCTGCTGACGCACCACCGCGGTCGCCTGCGCCTCCTTGCGGTCCAACTTCAACTGACCGGCCTCCACCGCAGCCTTCGCCGCCTTCAACGCCGCCTGCGACTCCTTCAGCTTCGCCGCCATCCGCTCATCGACCCGCTTGGCCTCGGCCAACTCCGCCTGCGTCCGGGCCAACTTCGCCTGCGCCGCCTCCACCGCAGCCTGCGCCTGCTCCACCGCCGCCACCGCCTGCTGCAACTGCTGGCTGGACTCGTTGAGCTGCTGCTTGGTCTGCTTCAACTGCGCCTCGATCTTGGCCTTCTGGTCATCAAGATCATCAGCGGTCGCCAGACCACCCGGCAACGCGACCACGACAGCGGTCGCCACCACGATCACCAGCCACGCCCGCACACGACGAACCAGCGGCGACCGTGACCGGCAAGGGGGACGACCCCCTGGAACCCCCGCCCCGCTCCGCGAACGGACCGGGACGTTCTCACGTCGCCGAGAGGCGACTCGACCGGCGCCGCCCGCGGCGGACACCTGCTTCGGCCGGGCGAAGCGACCATCACTCTTCGGTGCTTCGCTGTCGCCCGGAACGCCCTTGCGGGCGTAGGGAAGATCCGGAACCACAGCTTTCCCCCAATCACAGATTTTCGAAGGAAACGTCAGCAACCACCCTGACGGCATCAAGGGCACATAGCCCAACCGAACTTCCGTGAATACCTAGGTACTGTGGCGACAATCCATACGCTCCGGTTACAGCACGCACGGTCAACTGGGTATCTCAGAGATGCCGGCAACCTTGCCCGTGGTCGCCAAGGCGAGGCAACAGGTCTCAGGCCGAAGGAGTACGTACATGCCGAACTCCGATCACATCCGTGCCGCCCTGGAACGCACCGTCAACGCAGGGACGGCCCGCATCGTCTACACGGTCGATACTGACTGGTCGCTCCCGAACCGACCCGTGAGCCAAGACCAGGACGGCATCCGGCCGGTCCTGGCGCGGGGCGTCCTGCTCGTTGGAAAAGCGCTCGGCAAGACGCTGTTGCGACTGATCGCGCGCGGCCTCGACTTTCGGCATATGGAGGGCGACGGCGTGCTCGATCTTTCCCGGCGCAGATCGATGGTGGACTTCGGCACCTACGCTCAGCTCCAGGCCTGCGGACAGGAGTGGATGGGACGATGCGGGCAGCCGTTGGACACAATTTCCCCGGATTCAGCCCACGTGGGGTCGCCCCTATGGTTGATGGATCTGCTCGGCGGCGTCACGGCCGCTGGTGAACCAGACGTGCAAGAGCTGCCGGCCCTTCGCCACTTCAGTGCGACGATCAATCTGGCTGATGCATCGGCCGCCGCCCCGGACGGCATGCCAAGCCCTGCGCAGGATCGCTTCGAGACGTTGAACCAGCTCCGGGCTGAGGTCTGGCTGGACGAATCCCACGTCCGAAGGATTCGCTTCGTCGACGGCCGGCGGGCCTACACTCTTGCGCTCAGCGACTTCGGAATCGACCTCTATCACGTTGATTGGAGTCGGCTCCCTTCCTCCGAGGCGTCCAAGGAGACAGGAAGCGGAGCGTGCGGTGGGCGCCGTGAATGACGCCGGACTGCCTAGGTATTCATTCTGTATCGGATAGGTAGTCGAATTTGGGTCTCCTGTGTGCCCTTGGATACTACTGGAGCATTGCATTCCGGCGTTGGAGAATGGGCTCGGAATGCGATTACGCAGCTCGGCTGAGCCTGCTGTGTAGAGGGGGTCGGGGCAGCTCCCCCGCAGTCGGCCGACCCCCTCACTTCTCCATCGACCCGGAAATGGCGTGACTCGCGGCGGCGTCTGGACTGCCGGCGGAACTGGGCGTCGCCATCACCGGCTCTGGGAGGGCTCGGCCCAGCGCTCAACGGCGCCGAATTGGCGCGACGCCCAACGAAATTCCGCCGCGGTGCGCTTCGCCGAGCCAGGCACTCAAACACTGTAGGCATCCGCTCACGCTGCGTCATTTTCTTTACGATCACCACACTCGGAGATTGGTACCGTCCGCGGAGACGCGCACCTGAAGGGTGTGCCGACCTGACGAGCGGGCTGCGACCCGCGATACACAAATCGTGCCAAATCGGCTTCGGGACGCACCGGCACAAGTGCCGGTCCTACGGAGCGCGCTTGCCGATTCTAGAGGAGGAATCATCGTCATGGGCGGAATCGGTACTGGACGTACCCCGCGCGCCATCGGGGTGATCGTGATCATGCTCATCACCATCACGTCGGTCCTGTGGCCAACGACCGCTGCTGCGAAACCGAAGGACGAGGGCCCACCGAACCGATCGGCCGATTCACGAACCTCCGCGGAGGCCGCGCCAGAACGGGACTTCCCGGACCGTAACAATCAGGAGATCGCCGACACCTCTGATCCGATCGCCGATATCACGCCGCGAAGCATCTACGACAAGTTCGGCACGGGGGAGAGGGACAAGTTCAAGATCGGCCGCCCGACTCCGGGCGGATCGGTCACCGGGCCAGCGGTGGACGAGGCTCTGCGTCCGTTCTACGAACAGAAGATCGAATGGGGATCGTGCACGCAATTCCGGATCGGAATGAGCCCTGAGCTCGTTCAGAAATTGTCACAGAAGCGCTATTCCTGTGGCTACGGGATCGTGCCCATGGACTATGACAAGCCGGGCGGTCCGACCGTGGCGGTCGCGTTGACGCGGCTGAGCGTTGGCGATCAGCCGAAGAAAGGCACGATCTTTGTCAATCCGGGCGGTCCGGGAGGATCGGGCATGGGAATGGTCTGGGGCAGCGAGGAACGTCTCTACGAACTCGGGCTGCTCAACGACTACGACGTGATCGGCTTCGACCCGCGGGGCGTGGGGTCGTCTGCTCCTTCGATCCAGTGCATATCCAGCGCCTATTTCGACTTCCTTCGTGAAACCGCTCAACAACCCGAAACGAACATGAGGAACTGTGTCCGGGACACGGCGCGCGGATTCGAGGGGATCGACTCCGCCGAGTTCCTCCGCAACGTGGGCACGAACAACGTCGTCAGGGACCTTGACGTCTTCCGCAGTGCTGTCGGTGATGAGCGGCTCAACTACCTCGGCTACTCCTACGGGACCACCATCGGGTATGCCTTTGCTCAGCGCTTTCCTGAACGAATTCGTACCATGGTCATCGATGCCATCACCAACCCGTTCAAGAACAACCCGGAGGAAGCGGCTCGGTATGGGGACTTCACCAAGAACGACGAGGAAGAGAGTGAAGAGGTCTTCCAGCAGTTGGCTGCCAAGTGCGTAGAGAACGATGGTTTCGAGTTCGAGGGCAGAAAGGTCCCTTGCGCACTCGGTGACGACGCCGATCTGGCAGAGGCTGAGTTCGAGAGGATTGCTTCCATTGCGAAGGATCCGATCTGGAGCTCTGAAATTAAGCGTTGGGTGTTCACCGGTGATTCTGGGTTCGGAGAGATTCGGAATGCTCGGACGATGGCCGAATACAGCGAGTCCTTGTGGCCTGCACTCAATGCGGGGCTCGATGCAGTCAAGCATGGAAAGGATCCTGCGGAGATCCTCCGTTTGGCTGACCGCTACTACGATCGGGCCGCAGATGGAAGCTACCGTGACAATGGAACGGCAAAGCTGATGGTGATCCGGTTCTGCGCAGACCGAGAAAATGAGATGTCGGCTCTCCGGTATTGTCCCGACAGTGATATCAGTGCGCGTGAACCGTTGGCCAAGAACCATCCGATCAAGGCGTTGACGAATATTTTGGCCATCGCCGGAACCTATGACAACGCGACACCGTATTCTGGAGGAGTGATCGCCGCAAAGGCGTCCGGGGCAACGTTGATTTCGGTCGCGTCGAACTCGCATGGCTCCTACATGTCTGGCATCGAGTGCGTCGACCAGTTGACGACGAACTACTTCCGCACGCTCAAGGTGTATCCCACCCCGGGTAAGGCGGGCGTGCCCACGAAGGACATCTACTCGAAGAAGATGATCAGCGACCAATGTCGGGTGGACACGCGATGGCGGCCCCAGCCCAAGATCGCCGGACCTGACTCCATCAGTGCGGGCGAGAATCTGTCCGTCGACGGGTCCGGCCTCACCCGCGGAGGGCTTTACCGGGTTGAGCTCGTCGATGACGCCGGGCGTCCCCGGCTGTTCTCCTCCGAGGATCCCCGTGCGAACGACTCCGGCACGCTGACCGGCACCATCGCCGTCCCGGAGTCCTTCCCCAGCGGCACCTACACAGTTCGGATTCGGGGCATCGAAGACATCACCGAAGTGCTCGAGGACGCCACAGCTCCCGTTCGGATCGTGCCAGCCGCGGACCAGGAAGCCGGCACTGACACGGGCAAGGAGGACACGGGCAAGGAGGACACGGGCAAGGAGGACACGGGCAAGGAGGACACGGGCAAGGAGGACACCGGCAAGGAGGACACCGGCAAGGAGGACACCGGCAAGGAGGACACCGGCAAGGAGGACACCGGCAAGGAGGACACCGGCAAGGAGGACACCGACAAGGAGGACACCGACAAGCGGAAGCGCCAGCCGGAAGACTCCTCTCGCACCTCGGGGAACCCCGAAGGTGACTCCGACGCTGACGACAACGGTGAGCTGCCCAACAGGGGTCAGAGTGGGCAATCGGACGGTGGCGAGTCAGCTACTGCCGACGGAAACTCAGCGGATCCGCGAGAACGACAGGCCGGCGCTCCAAGGGATGAATCCGGTGGCGGTCGAGACGGCCATACCGATTCACCGACGATGACGACGACGCTGCCGAATACCGGAGGGATCTCACCGCTGTTCGCACTCCTAGGTATCGCAGCGGTGGGAATCGGCGCCGCTGCCATGGCTATCGCCCGTCGACACTGACCCTGGTGGGGGGGGGGGGGGGGGGGGGGGGACGGGGAGGANGTCCCGCCGGCGGCGGGACGCCACCAAGCCGAACCCCAGCGGCCGAGAAGGAGCGGCGATGGGATTCAGATCTCGCGGCCGGCACTTGTCACGCATTTCACCCCCCATGGCCCGAATAGAAATTCTTTACGCTGCCGAAACCGGCGTGATGATCTACTGAGAACCATGAGCGTTCGGACCAAGAACGAACGCTCAAGATGCACGAATCGGTGACAGTGGCCACCTGGGGGAGCCACTGCCACCGATTCGTGTCCCTATCGAATTGAATAGCGGCTGGAATCACGCTGAATCCAAGTCTCCACACCACTGGCTCTGCGAAGGTGGTGGACTTGAGAGAGTCGAACGACGAAATTCCAGAACGAACGCGCTCGGGTATTCCCGAGCCGGGTGGCGCTGAGCGACGCCACCGCCCGAATCCGGCCTATGGTGAGGTTCCCCTGCTTCTTGTCACCATCGGTTGGATCGGGCCTTCCCCCGGGGGCCAGCCCCTAAGCCCCCACCCCAACCCCGGGGGCTGGTCCCCTCGGAGGGTCGGCGACTCCGGCTGGCGATCCTACGTCGCAGGCAGTCAGTGGCTCCGTTGCCACGGCTTGGTGAGCACAAGGACGAGGCGTTTCTCGCCGCGGATGACCGGCTCGCCCGCGTGGACAGCTGGGCTACTCCGGTGCCGTTGTCGGGTGGCGACCCGCACTCGAAGAACCTACGAACAGGAGCAGCAGCATGACCCCTCTTCAGGACAAGACCGTGCTCGTCGCCGCCGGCGCCAAAAACCTGGGCGGGCTGATCAGTCGGCAGGCGGCCGGCGCCGGCGCCGATGTCGCCATCCACTACAACTCCGAGGCCACGCGCCCGGTTGCGGACGCGACCTTGGCCGCCGTCGAGGCAGCCGGCCGGAAGGGTGTCATCCTCAGTGGCGATCTGACCCGGCCGGAGAACGTCGAGCGCCTCTTCGCCGAGGCGGAGGCGGCGCTCGGCCCGGTCGACATCGCCGTCAACACGGTCGGCAAGGTGCTCCGGAAGCCGATCGTCGACACCACCGAGGCCGAGTACGACGCGATGTTCGACATCAATGCCAAGGCCGCCTACTTCTTCATCAAGGAGGCCGGCCGGCGGGTCGCCGACGGAGGCAAGGTGATCACGATCGTCACCTCGCTGCTGGCCGCGTTCACAGACGGCTACTCCACCTACGCGGGCGGCAAGTCGCCGGTCGAGCACTTCACCCGCGCCGCCGCCAAGGAGTTCGCCCACCGCGGCATCTCGGTCACCGCTGTGGCCCCGGGTCCGATGGACACGCCGTTCTTCTACGGTCAGGAGACGCCGGAACGGGTCGAGTTCCACAAGTCCCAGGCGATGGGCGGGCAGTTGACCAAGATCGAAGACATCGCCCCGATCGTGAAGTTCCTGGCCACCGACGGCTGGTGGATCACCGGCCAGACGATCTTCGCCAACGGCGGCTACACCACCCGCTGACGCTCCGAGAGCTCGGGGCCGGCGGCCCGAACCGTTGTGGCGGGATCGGAGCAGCCCAGGTCCTCGGCCAACGAAGGATCGACATCGATCAACCGGCCCGCGACAAGCGGAACGGCGGTTGACCGTGAGCCCGCTGCGAGGCAGGGCTCCGGCCAACCGCCGTTCCGGTTGATCTTGGGCGTCGCTAGGCCGCCCACCGATCAGACGTCGTAGTACAACTCGAACTCGTGCGGGTGCGGGCGCAGCCGGATGGCGTCGATCTCGGCCCGCTTCAGCTCGATCCAGGTCTCGATCAGGTCGGAGGTGAAGACGTCGCCGGCCTGCAGGAACTCGTTGTCCGCTTCCAGGGCGTCCAGCACCGAGGCCAGGTCGGTCGGGACCTGGGGCACGGAGGCGTGCTCCTCGGGCGGCAGCTCGTAGAGGTCCTTGTCGATCGGCGCCGGCGGCTCGGTCTTGTTCTGGATGCCGTCGATGCCGGCCAGCAGCAGGGCCGAGAAGGCCAGGTACGGGTTCGACGACGGGTCCGGGCAGCGGAACTCGACGCGCTTCGCCTTCGGGTTGGAACCGGTGATCGGGATTCGCATCGCGGCGGACCGGTTGCGCTGGCTGTAGACCAGGTTGACCGGGGCCTCGAAGCCGGGCACCAGGCGGTGGTACGAGTTCGCGCTCGGGTTGGTGAACGCGAGCAGGGCCGGGGCGTGGGTCAGGATGCCACCGATGTACCAGCGGGCGATGTCGGACAGACCGCCGTACCCGGTCTCGTCGTAGAACAGCGGCTCGCCACCGTTCCAGACCGACGAGTGCACGTGCATGCCGGAGCCGTTGTCACCGAAGATCGGCTTCGGCATGAAGGTCGCGGTCTTGCCGGCGGCCCACGCGGTGTTCTTGACGATGTACTTGAACTTCAGCAGGTTGTCGGCCGTGGTGAGCAGCGTGTCGAACTTGAAGTTGATCTCTGCCTGGCCGGCGGTGCCGACCTCGTGGTGGGCCCGCTCGACGACCAGCCCGGACGCCTCGAGGTGCTTGGTGATCACGTCACGGAGATCGGAGAAGTGGTCGATCGGCGCGACAGGGAAGTAGCCGCCCTTGTACCGCACCTTGTAGCCGCGGTTGCCGCCGTCCTCGATCCGGCCGGTGTTCCAGGCGCCGGCCTCGGAGTCGATCGAGTAGTAGCCGGAGTTCTGCTTGGTCTCGAACCGGACGTCGTCGAAGACGTAGAACTCGGCCTCCGGAGCGAAGAACGCGGTGTCGCCGATCCCGGTGGAGGCGAGGTACGCCTCGGCCTTGCGGGCGATGTTGCGCGGGTCCCGGCTGTACGGCTCCTTGGTCAGCGGGTCGTGCACGAAGAAGTTCAGCGCCAGCGTCTTGGCCTCGCGGAACGGGTCGACGAAGGCCGTGGTCGGGTCCGGCAGCAGGGACATGTCCGACTCGTGGATCTTCTGGAAGCCGCGGATCGAGGAACCGTCGAAGGCCAGGCCCTCGGTGAACACCTCCGGGCCGAAGGAACCGGCCGGCACGGTGAAGTGCTGCTGGATGCCGGGCAGGTCGGTGAATCGGACATCGATGATCTCGATGCCCTCATTCTTGACATAGGCCAACAGGTCGTCGGCTCCTTGGAACATCTGTCCTCCGGTGAGAGTTGTCGGCGGATGGTCGGAGCCCGGCGGGCGCCGACCATCGACCAGGGCTGGACGAGCGGCCGGTGAGTTCTCGCTCGGTGCTCACCGAGGCTAGACATCCGGAATTTCCGTCCAGTTGCGCGATTGTTTCACGGATGTAACAGCCGGGAGTGTCGCCGGCCACCGCGGGTCGGATCGTGATCAGTCCTCGCTGAGTACGTGAGCGAGGGCGTCGTCGATGACCAGGGTGCTGACCAGGCCGGCCCGGATCGCCGCGACGATCGCGTCCCGGCGTTCGGCGCCGCTGCCGGTGGTCAGCCGGACCTCGGCGGCCCGGAGTTGATCAAGGGTGGCGCCGACGATCCGGCGGTCCAACTCGGTGATCACCGGGCAGCCGTCGGTGTCGAGGACCCGGCCGCTGACCTCGCCCACGGCCCCGTGATCGCGCAGCGCCTCCCGGTCGGCTGCGGGCAGCAGGTCGTACACGGCGGAGGAGCCGGATCGCCAGGCCCCGACGGACAGCACCGCCACGTCCAGCCGGTCGCCGCGACCGAGAGCGGCGGCGATCTCGGGCTGTCGGCGCAGGCCGTCCGCGGTCTCGGCGTCCGGGACGACCAGCGGGGCATAGAGGATGTGCGCGGTGCCGCCGGCCGCCGCCGCGACCTCCCGGGTCACCTCGACCGAGCCGGGCAGTCCGCCCGGCGGGTAGATCGCCCCGGACAGCTGGACCACGGTGCACGGCGGCAGCCGCCGCAGCCCGCGCGCCATCGCCGGCGCGGCCCGGCTCCAGGCGAGTCCGATCACGGCGTCCTCGGCGATCAGCCGCTCCAGTTCGGCGGCGACGGCGGCCCCGATGAAGTCGAACGTCGCCTGGGGCGAGCTCGGATGGGCCTCGACGACGATGACGCGGGACAGGCCCCAGCGGTCCGCGACCCGGGTCGACAACTCCTCGTCGACATGGCCGGGCGAGCCGATCTCGATCCTGACCAGGCCGGTCCGCCGGGCTTCCTGGAGCAGCCGCGCGACCTGGAACCGGCTCAGCCCGAGCTCGCGGGCGATGTCGACCTTGGACTGGTCCTCGCGGTAGTAGCGCCGGGCGATGGTCAGCATCAGCGCGGTCTCGTCCGCCCCGTCAGCGGGCGCACCGCCCGGGCCCTTCGCCGTCACCACCGGTTCTCACCTGCCTTCGCTTCGAGTCCACAGTCTGGCGTACGGGGAGCGAGGCCTTGACGGTCCGCTCGCACTCTGCCTAACCTCGTGCACATCTGAGAGTAAGTATCGCTCATATGAGAGTTCGGAGACGATGATGTCCGACACCAGCACCAGCGCCGGCCGGCGGCTCCCGGCTGCCGTGCGGACCAGGAAGGCCCTGACCGCTGCGGTGTCCGGCTCGTTCCTCGAGTGGTACGACTTCAACCTGTTCGGGATCGCCGCCGGGCTGATCTTTCCGCGCATCTTCTTCCCGGGCGCCTCGCCGACCGCGGGCCTGATCGAGTCCTTCGGCGCGTTCGCGGCCGGGTTCGTGATGCGGCCGGTCGGCGCCGTCGTGTTCGGCCACTTCGGTGACCGGATCGGCCGCCGGCGGATGTTGTTGATCACCGTCGCGATCATGGGCGGCTGTACGTTCCTGATCGGGCTGTTGCCGACGTACGGGACGATCGGCGTGCTGGCGCCGATCCTGCTGGTGCTGCTGCGGCTGGTCCAGGGGCTCGGCATCGGCGGCGAGTTCGGCGGCGGTGCCCTGGTCGCGCTGGAGAACGCACCGACCGGCCGCCGTGGCGTGATGGGCAGCGTGCACCAGCTCGGCACGCCGGCCGGACTGCTCGCCGCGACCGGCATCTTCGCCCTGATCCAGCTGCTCCCCGAAGATCAACTGCTGTCCTGGGGCTGGCGGATCCCCTTCCTGCTCAGTGGGTTGTTCCTGTTCGTCGCGCTCTACATCCGACGGGCGCTGCCGGAGACCGAGGTGTTCAGCACCGATGCCGAGCCGACCCGGCGGATGCCGCTGCTGGCCCTGCTGCGGCACCATCCGAAGAACGTGATCCTGGCCGTCGGGGCCCGGCTCGCCGACGCGGTGACGTACAACGTGATCAACGTCTTCGGGATCGCCTTCGCCACCGCGCATCTGGGCATGGACAAACAGTTCATGCTGACCGGCTTCGTGATCGCCGCCGCGGTGGAGATCGCCGTCATCCCGCTGATCGGCGCGCTGTCGGACCGGATCGGGCGGCGGCCGGTCTACGCGTTCGGGATCGTCGTCTGCGGCGTGGTCGGCTTCGGCTACTTCCCGGCACTCGAGTCGGGCAACCCGGTGCTGGCCTGGCTGGCGATCGTGATCATGCTCGCGATCGGCACCGGCTGCATGTTCGCGATCCAGGGCACCCTGTTCGCCGAGATGTTCAGCACGCACACCCGCTACACCGGCATCGGCGTCGCGTACCAGGCGTCGGCCCTGATCGGAGGCGGCCCGACCCCGCTGATCGCGGCCGCGCTGGCGGCGGCCTTCAGCCAGTCCTACTGGCCGGTGGCGATCTACCTCGCCGCGGTCTGTGTGATCAGCCTGGTCTGCATCCTGCTCTCCCGCGAGACCTATCGCGGTTCGTTGACCGAAGAAGGGAACTGATCACGTGACCCGACCTGGCCCGACCCGGCCGAATGTCGTCTTCATCATCACCGACCAGCAGCGGTTCGACACGATCAACGCGCTCGGTCATGATCATGTCGACACCCCGAACCTTGATCGTCTGGTACGGGAGGGCACCTGCTTCACCCGGACCTATGTCAGCGCACCGTCCTGCGCGCCGTCCCGGTCCAGCCTGTTCACCGGGCTCTACCCGCACTCGTTCGGCGTGCTGCGGAACGAGGAGGTGTGGCGGCACTCGTGGGTCGAGCGGCTGGCCGACAGCGGCTACCGGTGCGTCAACGTGGGCAAGATGCACACCCATCCGTGGGAGACGCCGCTCGGCTTCCACGAACGTACCGTGGTCGAGAACAAGGATCGGTTCCACCCGAACGTGCCCTACTACCATGATCAGTGGGACAAGGCGTTGTGGACCCACGGGCTGACCAAGCCGACCCGCGAGGTGCACCGGACCAAGCCCGACTACGCCGAACGGCTGGGCGCCTTCGAATGGGAGCTGCCGGACGACCTGCACTCGGACAACTTCGTCGCCGGTCACGCCCGGTGGTGGCTGGAGACCTACCCCGGCACCGAGCCGTTCTTCCTGCAGATCGGGTTTCCCGGCCCGCACCCGCCCTACGACCCGGTCGACCGGCACCTCGACGCGTACCGCGACCGGGACGTGCCGCTGCCGGTCCGCGACGACGTCGACCTTGATCAACAACCGGAGGCGCTGAAGGAGTTGCGCCGGCACCACCAGGAGAACGATCATGACTCGGTGGTGCACCTGGCCGACCCGACCGAGGAGCAGTCACTCCGGCAGCGCCGGCACTACCTGGCCAACGTGACCCAGATCGACGAGCAACTCGGGTTGATCATGGACGCGCTGGAGGATCGTGGCGTCCTGGACGACACGGTGATCATCTTCACCTCCGACCACGGCGACTGCCTCGGTGATCATGGCCACAGCCAGAAGTGGACCATGTACGAGGCGAGCGTCCGGGTGCCGGCGATCGTCTGGGGTCCGGGCGTCGCGGCAGGGCAGCGGATCGACGCGCTGACCGCGATGATGGACCTCGGACCGACCGTGCTGGAGCTGGCCGGCCTCGAGGTGCCGCACTGGATGGAGGCGCGGTCGCTGCTGCCGGCCCTGCGCGGCGAGCCGTGGGACGGTCGGGAGCACGTCTTCTCCGAGCACGCCCGGGACATGATCTTGACCGGCACCGAGCTGATGACCATGGTCCGCGACGACCGCTGGAAGTACGTCGAGTTCGTCGACTCGGACCAGGGCCAGCTCTTCGACCTGGCCGCGGATCCGGACGAGCTCCGTACCCTCTGGGAGGCGCCGGTCGACTCCGAGGCGGGCCGTGCGAAGGCCCGGCTGGCCGATGTGATCAATCGCTGGCGGGCCCGGAGTGCCTTGCACACGGTGGATTTCTGGCGCGACCACCGCTGACGGCCGGCGGCTCAGGGGCCGAGGATCGCGCCCGGGTTGAGGATGTTGTCCGGGTCGAGGGCGTTCTTGATCTTGCGGGTCAGGGCCATCACGTCGGGGCCAAGCTGATCCGGCAGCGCCGGGCTCTTGGCGCGGCCGACGCCGTGCTCGCCGGTGATCGTCCCGCCGAGCTCGATCGCCAGCGCCATCACTTCGTAGAACGCGATCAGGGCACGGTCCCGGGCCCCTTCCTCGGCGGCGTTGTAGACGACGTTCGGGTGGGTGTTGCCGTCGCCGGCGTGCGCCACGACCGGGATCTCGACCTGGTGCTTGGCGGCGATCTCGCCGATGCCCTCGACCAGCTTCGGCAGCACCGGGACGGGCACGCCGACGTCCTCGAGCAGCAGGGCGCCGCGGGCGTCCAGGGCATCGAAGCAGGCCCGCCGACCGGCGACGAACAGTTCGCCCTCGTCGGCGTCGTGGGTCAGGAAGACGTCCATCGCCGCAGCCTTGGTGAAGGCCTGCTCGATGATCGCGATCTCCGCCTCCCGGGCGCCCTCGGGGGCGTCGGACTGGGCGATCAGCATCGCGGCGGCGTCGCGGTCCAGCCCCATCGGCCGATAGTCCTCGACCGCGTTGATCGAGGTCTGGTCCATCAGCTCCAGCATCGAGGGGCGGAGCGAGCGGCCGATGTCGACGACGGCCTCGGCGGCCGCGACCACGGTCGGGAAGGTGCCGACGATGGTCGAGCGCGGCGGCTGGGCCGGGATCAGCCGGAGGGTCGCGCGGGTGACGATGCCGAGCGTCCCCTCGCTGCCGACGAACAGCTTGAGCAGCGACAGGCCGGCCGAGTCCTTGACCCGCTTGCCGCCGAGCGTGATCGCGGTGCCGTCGGCCAGGACCAGGTCGAGCCCGAGGACGTAGTCGGTGGTGACGCCGTACTTCACGCAGCAGAGACCCCCGGCGTTGGTGGCGATGTTGCCGCCGATCGAGCAGATCTCGTACGAGGACGGGTCGGGCGGGTACCACAGCCCGTGCTCCGCCGCGGCCGCCTTGACCTCGGCGTTGAGCAGGCCCGGCTCCACCACCGCGACCCGGCTGTCGGTGTCGATCTCGATCTTGCGCATCCGCTCCAGGCTGAGCACGATGCCGCCGTCGACCGCCGAGGATCCGCCGGACAGCCCACTACCGGCGCCGCGCGGGACGATCGGGACCTTGTGCGCCGCCGCCCACGTCACGGCCGCCTGCACCTGGCCGGCGTCGGTCGCCCGGACCACCGCGATCGGCGTACCGGCGGACGGATCGCGGGACCAGTCGTGGCGGTAGTTCTCGATCGTCGCCGCCTCCGTGGTCACGACGCCGGGCGGCAATGCGGCGACCAGTTCCTGCAACGGCGACTCGGGCATGGTTTCACGGTACGTCGTCCGTCCCCGGCGCACCGAGACCTGGTCCGCCCAGCGGCACGGCCCGCCTTCACTAGAATCCGCCGCATGGCGAGTGCCGCGGTGACCCGGATGCTCGTCCTCGGCGTCGTCTCGTTGTTCCAGCCGGTCAACGGCTACCAGGTGCTCCGGGAGCTGGGTTCGTGGGCGGTCGAGGACTGGGCCGAGGTGCGGCCGGGCTCGATCTACTCGATGCTCAATTCCCTGTCCAAGCAGGGAATGCTGACCCGGCACGAGCTCACCGAGGCGGACCGCGCGGTGGCCGTCTACGAGCTGTCACCGACCGGCGTCGACGAGTTCCCGGTCCTGGTCCGGCGGGCGCTGGACGGCTCGGCGGGACTGAACCAGGTGATGTTCCAGGTGGGCATGTCGTTCGCTCCGCTGCTGCCGCGCAAGGACGTGGTCGCGGCGATGCGGGGCCGGATCGAGGCGGTGACCCGCTACCGGGACGATCTGCGGTCCAAGATCGGCAACATGAACGTGCCGAGCCATGTCCGGCATGCCCTGACCCTCAATCACACGGTGGTCGAGGCGGAGCTCAGCTGGGTGACCGAGTTCGCCGACATGGTGCAGAACGGGTTCCTCTGGTTCTCCGGTGAGACCGGTGACCCCTGGCAGCCGCCCGAGGACGATGCGGGCTGGGAGATGGTCGAGCAGGCGCGGCGGTACCGGGAGGAGCTGGCGAAGCGGAAGGCGTAAGCATTCAAATTTGACTGTCGGCATTCAAATTTGAATAATTGGATCGAAGGAGGAGCGATCCATGATTCATGCACGCCAACTCAGCCGGACCTTCCTGACCCGTCGCGGTCGCGAGAAGGTCGAGGTCAACGCCGTCGACGGGGTCGATCTCGACGTCGCCGAGGGAGAGATCGTCGGCTTCCTCGGCCCGAACGGGGCCGGCAAGTCGACCACGCTGAAGATGCTCACGACCCTGCTGCGGCCGACGTCGGGCACCGCGACGGTGGCCGGGTACGACGTCGCCAGGGAGCCCGTCCAGGTCCGCCGTTCGATCGGGTACGTCTCCCAGTCCGGGTCGGCCTCCAGCGAGGCCAGGGCCGGCGACGAACTCGTCGACCATGCCCTGCTCTACGGCATCGACCGCGCGACGGCGACCGCCCGGGCCCGCGACCTGCTGACCCGGTTCGACCTGGACGGCATCTGGACCCGCACCGGGCGCAGCCTGTCCGGTGGCCAGCGGCGCCGGCTCGACATCGCCATGGGACTGGTCCACGAGCCGAAGTTGATCTTCCTCGACGAGCCGACCACCGGGCTCGACCCGCAGGCCCGGGCCAACCTGTGGCAGCACATCGCCGCGCTGCGGGACCGGCTCGGCAGCACCGTCTTCCTGACCACCCACTACCTGGACGAGGCCGACGCCCTGTGCGACCGGATCTTCGTCATCGACCACGGCAAGATCATCGCCGCGGACACCCCGGAGGCCCTGAAGTCAGCCGTCCGCGGTGACCTGATCGAGCTGACGCTGGCCGATCCGGGCCGGCTCGGGCCGGCGATCGAGCGATTGCGGGACGTCCCGGGCGCGGTCGAGATCGCGGCGGTCGAGACCACCGTGGCGGCGCGGATCCCGAAGGCCGGCGCGGTCCTGCCCGGGCTGCTGCGTGATCTTGATGCCGACGGCATCGGGCTGGCGGCGGTCGAGGTGCGGCGGCCGACCCTGGACGACGTGTTCCTCACCCTGACCGGGCACTCGCTGCGCGACGACACCGCACCGAGCCCCGAACTCGAAGCCGCAGGAGTCTGATCATGACCTTCTTCCGTGACACGTTCATCGTGTTCCGCCGGCAGTTCCGGCTCGCCGTCCGGAACCCGGCCTGGGTGATCATCGGGATGTTGCAGCCGGTGCTCTACCTGGTCCTGTTCGGCCCGCTGCTGGAGCCGATCGCCGGCCAGCTCGGCACCGCGAACGCGTACACCCTCTTCGTGCCGGGACTGCTGGTGCAGCTGGGCCTGTTCGGCGCGCTGTTCGCCGGCTTCGGGCTGATCGGGGAGTGGCGTGACGGCGTGATCGAGGCCGAACGGGTCACCCCGGCCAGCCGGGTGGCGCTGCTGCTGGGCCGGGTGCTCCGCGACGTGCTGCAGCTGACCGTGCAGGGATTGATCTTGATCGGGCTCGCCTTTGCGTTCGGGCTGCGCGGATCGATCGGCGGGATGCTGCTCGGGCTGGTGTTGGTGATCCTGGTCGGGACGGCCTGTGCCTCGAGCTCGTACGCGCTCGCGCTGGCGACCAAGAGCGAGGACGCGCTGGCCCCGATCCTCAACATGGTCACGCTGCCGTTGCTGCTGCTCAGCGGCATCCTGCTGCCGATGACGCTCGGCCCGGGCTGGCTGCAGACGATCAGCAACGTGCTGCCGACCAAGCACATCGTGGACGGGGTGCGGGCGGTCTTCCGCGGTGACCTGCTCACCGGCCAGACGTTCTGGGGTGTGCTGTGGGCGATCGTCCTCGCCGCGGCGGGGCTCTGGATCGGCACCCGGACGTTCCGCCGTCAGAACGCCTGACCGTCGAGTTCCACCAGGTGTCTCCCCATCGTGGCGGCGATGGGGAGACCGGTCAGGATCTCGACATAGAGGAACTGGCCCTGCGGGTTCAGCTCGAGGAAGTAGAGCGTGCCGTCCCAGCCCTCCTTGAGATCGATCGTCGCGTACGCCAGCCCGAGCGCCGTCATCAACCGCACCAGTGAGGCCTGGACCCCCGCGGGCAGGTCGTACCGTGTCACCGGCACGTCGAGATCGAGCCGGGAGTCCACCGGGCCCGGGTTCCGGCCGCGGTCGAAGGCGACGGCGAGCGCCTCGGTTCCGATCATGGTGACCCGGATGTCGCGCGGACCCTCGACGAGTTCCTGGAAGATCGTCGGCGCCAGCCGAAGTCGATCAAGGTCGGCCCGGTGCCGCTCGTCCCAGCGGGACGTGGCCAGCAGCCGGTCGGCGGGTCCGGTCATCACCTTGTGCACGACCCGCCCGGCGTGGTCGTCGATGAAGGCGGCCGCGTCCACCGGATCGCTGGTGATCAAGGTCTCCGGGATCAGAAGTCCGGCGCGCGGCGCCAGCGCGAGCTGGGCCGGTTTCGTCGCGGCCCGCTGGGCACCGAGCGGGCTGACGGCGGTCGGGCCCTCGGCGAGGCCGTACAGCAGATCGCGCCATTCCGCCGCCGCGAACCGGCGCTGTTCGGTGTCGATGATCGCGGGCGCGACGGTGGCCGCACCGACCCGCCGGGTCCAGACCGCTCCGGCGTCGTCGAGGTCCAGCGCCCGAGAGTCGTCGCTCGCTCGAATCGATCTTCGCAGCCGCGGGCCGGCGTAGTGCAGCGACGCCATCGCTCCCGAACCCGCGGTCCGCCAATCGACGATCTCCACCCGGCCACCGAGCCGTACGATCTCCTGGGAGACCCGCCGGGCGTGAACGTCCGCCGCCGGGGCGAGGATGATGATCAACCTTCGTCCGTGAGGTTCCAGCGACGGGTGTAGTCCCGTTCCAGCTCGCGGTAGGTGGGCGAGGCGAAGGTCGGGCTGACGTCCCGGCGAGCGGCGTAGGGAAACGTGGCCTGGCCGAACGCGTCGCCGGCGAACAGGGCATCGGCGTCCTGAACCGCCAGCACCGAAGCACCTTCCGCGAGGACCAGTTCGACTCGTGCCGCCTCGGCGCCGGGCAGGGGCTCGATCGTCCGGCAGTCCGCCACGTCCGGCGCGGCGAAGTCGACGCAAACCTCCGTCAGCAGGAGTCGGACCCGCCCGGGCGGCGCGCCGATCGCGAGCCCGGTGATGACCACCCGGTCCTGGTCGGGCTCGCCGAGGCGGGGGAGTCGGTCCAGCCACTCTTGATCTTGAGCCATGCTCAGAACCAGATCTCCTCGGCTTCGACGACGTGGGAGTCGTCCCCCTCCGAACCGTGGATCCCGTCGTCGGTCATGTCGTGTTCCAACGGATCCCCGGTCAGCGTCGCGGTCTCGCTGTGGATCGGGATCGTCCAGGTCGTGTGGCTCGAATCGAAGGCGAGGCTCTCTCCGCCACCGCGGGGAAACACCTGGACCCGTCGGAGTTGGGTGATCATCGCCGGATCCTTCACGTCGACCTCGACGACCTCCGAGGACGCGCCGGGAGCCTCCACCCGCCGCAGGTCGGTGATCTCCTCGACCGGGACCCCGATGATGCCGGTCCGGACCGCGAGGTGCACGTAGCCATCGCTCTTGCCGACGGCGAATCCGGTGATGGTGATCGTTTCCGGGGCCTGTTGGAGCCGGCCCAGGAGATCGTCGAGCTCAGTCATCGTTGACTCCGATCAGGGGTGGACCGCAGGTCCCGCCGCCCTGCGCTGGATTCCTCTCCATGGTCCACCAGGAAAGGGGTGCTGTCAGTCGAACCGCGAACTCCGGACCGTCGACCCCGAAACCCCACAGAAATTGTTCGGTTCGGCGTGCAACGGATCCGGTCGCCGGACCGTATCGGTCGTGAGCGGCACGGGGCCGCTCGACATCGAGGGGGTCTGATGACCAGATATCGACTGCGGCGGGCGACTGTGGGCGCCCTGACCGCGGTGGCCATGAGTGCGGGGATCGGTGGAGCGGCGTACGCTCCCGCGGCTGCGGCGCCGAAGGACCCGCAGCTCAAGCTCGAAGCGGCGACCAAGAACATCACTGCGGAGAACTGGGACGGCGAGACCGCCGTCCCGCTCAACCTCTATGCGGTCGCCGGCCCGCGACCATTCGAGATCCGGGCGTACCGGACCTCCTACAGCCGGCCGATCAGTGCCTGGCAGGTGAAGCCGGGCGCCGATCGGCGGATCCCGGAGAGTTCGGTGCCGACGTTCGGCGGCCTGCGGAAGTTCTTCACCGTGCGGATTGTCGACGCGAAGGGGAAGCAGGTCCTGGAGCGCAAGCTCGACTTCTGTCCGAGCGCGTCGGAACAGGTCCGGCGCCGGCCGGACGCACCGGCCACGTCGCCGTATCCGGTCGGGTGCCTGGCGAATCCGTACACGACCGGGGCGGTGTGGGGGATCGAGCGGGGCTTCGCGGTCCGCGCGGTCGACTACCTCGAGACGAAGCTCAAGCCCGGTGCGTACAAGATCACCACGACCATCCCGAAGGGCTACCGGGACCTGTTCGAGATCCCGGCCGCGGCCGCGACCAGCACCGTCAACCTGAAGGTGATCAAGGGCGCCGAGGAGAAGCTGCTGACTCACCGGCGGGAGCGTACGGCGCCGCCGGACCAGCCCGCACCGGTCCGGCCGACCGGCCGTTCCTTGATCACCAAGCCGACCGGGCCGCTGCCCGATCTGCGGTCCCTGCCGGCCTGGGGGATCATGATCGACCGCGGTCGCTATCTCGATTTCTCTGCCACGGTGTGGAATGCGGGACCCTCCCCGCTGGTCGTGGACGGCTTCCGTCAAGATCAGAACGAGGACCTGATGGACGCCTATCAGTACTTCTTCAACAGCTCGGGGAAGCAGATCGGGCATCGCCGGGTCGGCACCATGGAGTGGGACGCACGGGACGGTCACGAGCACTGGCACTTCACCGACTTCGCCCGCTACCGGCTGCTGGACGAGAACAAGAAGGTGGTCGTGCGCAGTCAGAAGGAGGCGTTCTGCCTGGCCAACACCGACGCGATCGACTACACGATCAAGGGCGCGAACTGGAAGCCGGAGAACACCGACCTGCACACGGCCTGCGGCGACCGCTCGTCGATCGGCATCCGCGAGGTGCTGGCCAGCGGCTCCGGCGACACCTACGTCCAGTCGCTGCCCGGCCAGTCCTTCGATCTCAAGGGATTGAAGAACGGCGTCTACTACATCGAGGTGACGGCGAACCCGGAACGGAAGCTGGTCGAGACCAGCACCGGGAACAACACCACCTACCGCAAGGTCACCATCGGCGGCACGAACGGTCATCGCACGGTGAAGGTCGCCAAGATCGGCGTGATCACCGAGCCGCCGCCGGACGGCGAGGAGCACTGAGCGCGTCCAACGCGCGCTGAGCCTGTCGAAGCATGTCCTGAGCCTGTCGAAGGTGCCGAGCCCGATCGGGCTTTGCCCTTCGACAGGCTCAGGGAAACGTGGTCGAACCCATCTCACGGGAGTAGGGTCAGCCCGTGCGTATCCAAGGGTCCGCGCCTGTTTCTGCGGCTGCGGCGTTCGTGCTCGGGATGTCCCTGCTCCTCGGCGCCTGCGGCGGCGCTCCGCCCACCGCCACGGCGCGGTCCGCAGGAGTCGTCTCCGAGGCGTCCGCCGGCCGGCCGGTCGAGCCGCTGACCGTGGCGGCGGCGTCGCCGAAGGCGGCTCCGAGGGCGGCCGCGAAACCGGCTCGGCGGGCGGTCGACTGCAAGAAGCGGAAGTGCATCGCGCTCACGTACGACGACGGGCCGAGCCCGAGGAACACTGCCAAGCTGATCAAGATCCTGAAGAAGCACAAGGCGAGGGCGACGTTCTTCCAGCTCGGCCAGCTGGCCCGGCGGTATCCGAAGCTGGTCCGGAAGGTCCATCAGGCCGGGTCCGAGGTGGCGAACCACTCGTGGGACCACGACTCGCTGAACCGCAAGTCGGTCCGGGGCGCCCGACAGGACCTCAAGCGGGCTTCGGCGGCGCTCGAGAAGGGCTGCCGTTGCCGGGTCAGGCTGATGCGACCGCCGTACGGCGCGACCGACCGGGGCGTGGACAAGGCGGCCAGGAAGGCCGGCCTGGCTGAGATCCTGTGGGACGTCGACACGCTCGACTGGTCCAGCCGCAACCCGAGCAAGATCAAACGCAAGGTGCTGCGCGGGGCGAAGCGGAATCGGATCGTGCTGATGCACGACATCCACCGGACCACCATCGCCGCCCAGGAGGGCATCATCAAGGCCCTGAAGAAGCGCGGCTACACGCTGGTCACGGTGAGCGAACTGCTCGGCAAGCCCAAGGCCGGCAAGCGTTACCCCAAGTCCTGGCGCTGATCAGCTGAGCCGCTCGGCGGTCTCCAGCCACTCCAGCTCCAGCGTTTCCCGTTCGGACGTCAGACCGTCCAGGTCACGCTGGAGTTCGGCCAGCCGCTGGTAGTCCGCGGCGGCCTCGGCCATCTGATCATGAAGCTTGCCGATCGCGGTCTCGGCCCGCTGCAGCCGCTGCTCGATCCGGGCCAGGTCCTTCTTCGTCTGCCGCTCCTCGGCCGCCGAGAGCTTCGGGGCGGGGGCCGATTCCGGCGCCGACTCCGGGACCTCGGCCGTCGCCGGGGCGTTGCGGCGATGATCAAGGTACTGGTCGATCCCGCCCGGGAGCAGGACGCAGCGGCCGTCACCCATCAGCGCGTACGTCACGTCGCAGACCCGCTCCAGGAAGTAGCGATCATGGGTGACCACGATCAGGGTTCCCGGCCAGCGATCCAGATAGTCCTCGATCACCGTCAGGGTGTCGATGTCGAGATCGTTGGTCGGCTCGTCGAGCAGCAGCACGTTCGGCTCCGCGAGCAGGATCCGGAGGAACTGCAGCCGCCGGCGTTCGCCGCCCGACAGGTCGCCGACCCGGGCCATCAGCTTGTCGCCGGTGAAGCCGAAGTCCTCCAACAGCGAGGTCGCGCTGATCTCCTTGCCGGAAGCGAGCTGGGTGACGTTGGCGCTGACCGAGTCCCGGACCCGGTCGTCCTCGGGCAGCTCGCCGACCGTCTGGCTGAGCTGGCCGAGCTGGACGGTCCGGCCGCGCTTGATGGTCCCCGCGTCCGGTTCCCGTTCGCCGGCCAGCAACCGGAGCAGCGTGGTCTTGCCGGCGCCGTTGACCCCGATCAGGCCGATCCGCATCCCGGGCCCGATCGACCAGTCCAGGTTCGTGATCAACTCCCGGTCGCCGACCCGCAGCGCGATCCGGTGCAGGTCGAACACGTCCTTGCCCAGCCGGCTGGTCGCCAGCCGGCTCAGCTCGACGGTGTCCCGGGGCGGCGGCTCGTCCTCGATCAGCACGGTGGCCGCCTCGGTCCGGAACTTCGGCTTCGAGGTGCGGGCCGGCGCTCCGCGGCGCAGCCAGGCCAGCTCCTTGCGGAGCAGATTGGCCCGCCGGGACTCGATCTGGGCGGCCTGCCGGGCCCGTTCGGCCCGGGCCAGCACGTACGCCGCATAGCCGCCGTCGTAACCGTCGACGACGCCGTCGTGGACCTCCCAGATCCGGGTGCAGATCGCGTCCAGGAACCAGCGGTCGTGGCTCACCACGAGCATCGCGGTGCGGCCCTGCTGCAGCGCGCGGAGATGCTCGGCCAGCCAGGCGACCGCCTCGACGTCGAGATGGTTGGTCGGCTCGTCCAGCACCAGCAGGTCGTGGCCGGCCAGCATCAGCCGGACCAGCGCGGTCCGGCGTCGCTCACCCCCGCTCAGTGTCGCGATCCGGGTGTCGAGATCGACGTCGCCGAGCAGGTGCTGCACGATCGAGCGGGTGACCGGGTCGGCCGCCCAGACATGATCATCGGCGCCGCCGACGATCACCGTGCGGACGGTCTCGTCGGGCGCGAAGTCGTCGGTCTGGTGCAGGTAGCCGATCGAGGCGCCGCCGGACCGGGTGACCCGGCCGCTGTCCGGTTCCAGGGTGCCGGTCAGGATGCGCAGCAGGGTGGTCTTGCCGTCGCCGTTGCGGCCGACGACGCCGATCACATCGCCGCGGTCCAGGCCGAGGCTGACCTCGTCGAGCAGGGTCCGGGTGCCGAAGGCGATGCTGATCCGCTCGGCGTTCACGAGGTTGGCCACGGGTTCAGCGCTCCCCGGCCGTGACCAGGCCACTCTCGTACGCGACGACGACCAGTTGGGCGCGGTCCCGGACGCCGAGCTTGCTGAGCAGCCGGCTGACGTACGTCCGCGCGGTGGCCGGGCTGATGAACAGGACGGCGCCGACCTCGTCGTTGGACCGGCCGCGGCCGACCTCGGCCAGCACCTCGCGCTCCCGGTCGGTGAGTTCGGCGACGAGTTCCGGCCGTGCCTTCGGCGACCTGGCGCGGGCGATCTCGGCCAGCACCTTGCCGGTGACCGACGGTGCCAGCAGCGCCGAGCCGGTGGCGACCAGGTGCACCGAGCGGCGCAGTTCGTCGGGCTCGACGTCCTTGAGCAGGAAGCCGGCCGCGCCGGCCCGGATCGCGCCCAGCACGTGCTCGTCCTCGTCGAAGGTGGTCAAGATCACCACCTGGGTCCCGTTCAGCTCCGGGTCGGCGGTGATCATGGTGGTCGCCTCGATGCCGTCCAGCACCGGCATCCTGATGTCCATCAGGGCGACGTCCGGGCGGGTCCGCCGGAGCAGCGCGATGCCGTCCTTGCCGTTGCTGGCCTCGCCGACGATCGAGATGTCGGGATCCCTGTCCAGCAAGGAGATCAGCCCGGTCCGGACCATGGCCTGGTCGTCCACGACCGCGACGGTGATCATGATCCCTCCTCGTCCAGGGGCAGTGATGCGGACACGGTGGTGCCGGCGGACTCGGATCGTACACCGAGGGTGCCGCCGAGGGCCGAGGCGCGTTCGGCCATACCGCGGATCCCGTGCCCGGCTTGGGATCCGCCGGCTCCGACCCCGTCGTCGGTCACTTCGATCCGCAGCACCGGCCCGTCGGTGCGGACCTCGATCGTGACGTGCTCGGCCCGAGCGTGCTTGATCACGTTCGTGGTCGCCTCTTGCACGATCCGGTACGCCACCGCGGACACCCCGCCGGGCAGCTCCGGCGCCGAGATCCGTTGTGTGACGTCGATCCCGGCCTCACGCAGCGTTGCGACGATCCGGTCCAACTCGGCCAGCGTGGCCTCCGGTGCCGTCGGCACCGGCTCATCGGTCCGGCGCAGCACCTTCACCGTGCCGCGCAACTGCCGCAGTGCCTCGGTCGCGGCCCGGCGGACGTTGTGCAGCGAACTGCGGGCGGACTCCGGGTCGTCGGCGACCGCCTCCTCGGCGGAGGCGGCGTGCAGGGCGATCACCGACAGGCTGTGTCCCAGGTCGTCGTGCAGTTCCCGGGACAGCGCGAGCCGTTCGTCGGCGCGCTCCCGTTCGGCCTGGGCCCGAGCCTCCCGCTCCCGGAGTTCGCCGAGGCGGCGCAGTTCCCGTCGGGACCTGGTGCCGTCGCCGAGCGCGATCGCCGCCGCCATCAGAGCCGCCGTCGACACCAGCTCGAAGCCGAGCAATTCGACCGGGTTGCGGCCGTCGCGGAGCTGGAACACGATCGACAAGATGATCATGGCGAGCCCGGTCAGCGCGGCCGCCAGCGAGAGGCCCTTCTCGGCGGCGGAGTAGAGCGCGGCGGCCATCGGCAGCGCGAGCCCGATCGCCGGATAGTCCAAGGTGTAGTAGACGCACATCCCCAGCGCCGTGATGATCAGCACCGGCAGCGGGAAGCGCCGGCGGAACATCAACAGCGCGCCGAAGAGGACCGCGAACAGATAGGCGCCGACGGTCGGCCCGGTGGGACTGGTCCGGTTGGTGGCGACGCCGATCGCGATGACGATCACGACCGCGGCCCCGAGCAGGGCGTCCAGCACCGGCGCGGGCACCTCGGCGGCGCCGCGACGGACGGCATCCCCGGGCGCGTTCACGGGCCGAGTCTAGGGCGTGGCACCGCGCACTGAGCTCGTCGAAGTGCCGGGCCGGATCGGGCCAGCCCTTCGACAGGCTCAGGGAACGTGGTCGACACCACGGTCCTGACGGCGACCCTGCCTGCTCCGGTACGTGAGCAGGCCCTCGACGCCGCGCAGCAGTGTCTCGCCGACGGGCCGTGGATCGGTCAGGCAGCCGGCCGCCATGGCGCCGTCGCGGAGCATGACGAAGTGCCGGGCGGCCGGTTCGGGGTCGATCTTCCCGATCCCGGTGAACAGCTCGATCATCGTGGTCAGGAACCACTCCCGGTGCTCCAGGACGGCCCGGTGGACCGGATGGCCGGGATCGGGATACTCGGCGGCGGCGTTGAGGAACGCGCAGCCGCGGAAGCCTGGTCGCCGCAGGTCGTCGGCGATCGTCCGCGCGACGGCCCGGATCAGGTCGGCCGGCTTGGCCTGCTCGGCCCGAGCCGCCTCCAACCGCGCCCGGATCGCCGCGTCGGCACCGTTCAGATAGGCGACGAGGAGATCGTCCTTGCTGCGGAAGTGCCGGTAGAGCGTGGCCCGGGTGACCTGCGCCTCGGCGATCACGCGGTCGACGCCGACGGCGTGCAGCCCCTCGGCGTAGAAGAGTTCGGTCGCCGTGGTCAGCAGCCGGGTCCGTGCCTCCGACATCCGGTCCTCCCTTCTCGGTGACGGCGGATCGAGACTAGCAGATAGAACGGTCGGTCTTGACAGTGGTGATCAGGTGGAGCATGCTCAGGTGTACTGATCGTTCTGTCTCTTCTGATCGACCTCCTCACCCCGCGAAAGGGGATCCGATGTCCAGCTCGACCGACGCCCTCGAAGGCCAGGGCACCGTCGCCGCGACCGGCGCCGCCAGGGCGCTGCGCAACCTCTACTCCGTCCGCTTCGCCTTCGCGGCGATCTGGGCGGTCCTCGTCTTCGCCCTGGGCCGGACGATCGATCCGGCCACGATCGTGCTGCTGGTGATCTATCCGCTGTTCGACGTCGCGGCCGCGGTGATCGACTTCCGTACCTCGGGGGCGGCGCGGCCCAGCCTGCCGCTCTACCTCAACATGGCCCTCAGCCTGCTCACCGCCGTCGGCCTCGCCTTCGCCGTGAGCTCCGGGATCCCCTGCCGTGCTTCGGGTCTGGGGTGTCTGGGCGATCACCGCCGGCGTCGTCCAGATGATCGTGGCGATCCGGCGCTACCGCCTCGGCGGGCAGTGGGCGATGATCCTCAGCGGCGGCATCTCGGTTCTCGCCGGCACCAGTTTCGTCGTCATGGCGGGCGGTCCGAACGCCTCGCTCACGACGGTCGCGGGCTACGCGACGCTCGGCGGGATCTTCTTCCTGATCTCCGCGATCCGGCTGCATCGGTTGAGCTCGCGCGGGGCGCGTTGAGGATCCGGGACGCCGATACGACCGTGGTCTTGGATTGCCCGACAGCGGTCCGGCCCCGGTCTGCGGGTGGGCGATCCCGGTTCCCTGGGCCGGGGTGCCCGCAGAGACTGAGGCCGTGGACCTTCACCCGATTCATGACGGCGGCGCCGGGCTGACCAAACGCGTCGGTGACCGGGAACGCTCCGATGTCTGTGACGAACTCGCCGCGCACTTCGCCGCGGGCCGGCTGACCGGCGAGGAACTGGACGATCGACTGGCCCGGGCGATGCGGGCGCAGACCGTCGTCGACCTGATCGAGCTGGTCTCCGATCTGCCGCGCCGGGCTCCGGTGGCGTCGGCAACGGTTCCGGGCCCGCAGCCCGGCTCCATTCCGGTTGACCGGACCCTGGCCTGGAACGGCTTCGACGTCATCTGCCTGCTGCTGCTCATCGGCGGGCTGATGGTGTCGGGACTGCTGCTCCTGGTGGCCGGGGCCTGGCAACCGGCCGCCTTCGTGGCGGCGTTGGTCGGGGGCACCGCGGCGGCGGTCGGCGGGGCCGCCGCGATGCACCTCGGCCACCGGGCGATGGCCCGGCACGACCACCGGGTCGCGGCCCGGCGCTGACCCGGTTCGACCCGCGGGCCGGCGATCGAGGGAGGCCGGTTCGCGGATTGTCGGTCCGACTTGTCACGATGTCCGCGTGAACAACGAGGCAGGCCTGCCAGAGACGCGGGGGCGGGGCAGGCTGGCTGCCCTGATCATCAGCCAGGTGTTGGCGGGAGTCGGCGTCGCCAGCGGCATCGCGGTCGGCGGTCTGCTGGCCGAGCGGCTGTCCGGCACGGTCGCGCTGGCCGGCTTCGCGCAGACCTCCTCGGTGCTCGGCGCCGGCCTGTGGGCGATCCCGCTGGCCCGACTGGCCGGCCGTCGCGGCCGGCGCTGGGGACTCGGTGCCGGGTACCTGCTGGCCCTGGTCGGCACGGGCCTGATCTTCCTCGCGGCGGCCGTCCAGTTCGTCCCCCTGCTCTTCGTCGGTACGGCAGCGTTCGGCGCCGCCACCGCCGCCGGCCTGCAGGCACGGTTCGCCGCCGCGGAGGTGGTCGGCGTCCGCTACCGGGCTCGAGCGCTCTCGGTCGTCATGTGGGCGACCACCCTCGGCTCGGTGGCCGGGCCCAACCTCTCCGAGGTCGGCAGTCGGCTCGGCCGCTCCCTCGGGATCGAGCCGCTGACGGGGCCGTACCTCTTCTCCTTGATCGCCTTCGCCGGTGCGGCGATCGTGCTCTCGGTCGGGCTGTCCGGTCGCGGCACCGCGGAAGTCGATCATGATCCGAGCCGGCCCGCGCAGCGGCCGACCGGGCTGGTCCGGGCGATCCGGACCGGTCTGCAGGATCCGCGGACCAGGCTGGCCATCGTTGCCGTGATCTGCTCGCACACGATCATGGTCGGTGTGATGGTGATGACGCCGCTGCACATGACTCATCACGGGATGACCCTCGACCTGGTCGGCCTGGTGCTCAGCATCCACATCTTCGGCATGTACGGCGCGAGCCCGATCATGGGCTGGCTGACCGACCGGCTCGGCGGTGCCGCGGTGATCGGGATCGGCGTGATCATCTTCGCCGGGGCCCTGGTGCTCGGCGGCTTCGCCGACACGACGAGCGGGCCGATCATCTCGCTCGCGCTCGGGCTGCTCGGGCTCGGCTGGTCGGCCGGCATGATCGGCGGGTCATCCCTGCTCGCGGCCTCGGTGACGGATCAGGACCGGGTCTCCCTCCAGGGCGGTACGGACGCGCTGATGAACCTGGCCGCGGCCGGCTCGTCCGCACTGTCCGGGCTGGTGATGGGCCTGGCCGGCTTCCCGGCCCTCAATCTGGTGGCCGCCGTCGTCGGCGTACCGATGGCGGTGCTGGCCCTTCGCGGGGTGCTGGCCCGCCGGGTCGTCGAACCCCGGAGCTGACAGCCGGACCGGCCGTTGCCAGACGGCGTGCGTCGCGCATACGATCCCAGCAATTGCCACGTAGCAAATGACGGTTGGGTGAGGATCCATGCGACGAAGCGTTCCCGTTCTGGCCCTGAGTCTGGTGCTCGGCACCGCCCTCACCGTCCAGGCGTTCCCGGTTCGAGCGGACGAGCCGGAGCTTCCGACGATCACCGTCACCGGAGAGCCGTACTCGATGGCCGACGGCACGACGCCGGGCCGGATCCCGCGCGAGATCGTCGGCGCGAACCATCGCTGGCCCGACGACGGCAAGGGCATGTGGGATCCGGCGGCGAACGCTCCCGTGGGGAACATCGTCGACCTGTCCCGGCGCACCGGGCTCACGGCCGTGCGCTATCCCGGCGGCACCGTGGCCAACCTCTTCGACTTCACCAAGGCGATCGGTCCGCAGTCCGAGCGCGGCTGCCAGACGTCGGGCGGGTTCGCCAACGGCCTGTTCGCGCCGACCGACAGCCGCTTCGGCCCGGACGAGCAGGAGCGCTTCGTCGACGCGATCGGCGGCTCGACGATGATCATGGTCCCGACGATCAACCGGACCGCCGCCGACGCGGCCGACTACGTGGAATACATGAACGTCCGGGCCGACGGCGACGCGAGCAACCCGAACGGGGGCGTGGACTGGGCCGAGGTACGGGCCGCCAACGGGCACCCGGAGCCGTACCGGATCAAGGTCTGGGAGTACGGCAACGAGCCCTACCTGCAGAACCAGCGGTATTGGCGGGCCGTGGACCTGCAGACGCGGATGCGCCAGTTCATCGAGGGCGGCTGGCAGCGCCAGACCGCGGACTCGCTGGCGTACCAGGACAACGACGGACTGTTCTCCGGGTGCGATCTGGCGACCCGCCGGCAGGGCACGGGTGAGCCCGGTCAGACCTACCGGGTGCGCTATGCCCCGATCGCGCTGCCCGGCGACGAGGCCGGCGCGCCCGGGGTCGGTGACGGCCCGATCGAGGCGCCGGTGCTGCGGGTGGGCGGCGAGGAGTGGCGGCTGATCGACGACCTGGCCGGCGCCGGGCCGGACGATGCCGTCTATGCGATCGACCAGGCCGACGGGCGGGTCCGCTTCGGGGACGGGAAGCACGGCAGGGTCCCGCCGGCCGGTGCGGAACTGGCGATCGAGTACACGACCGGGATTCAGGAGGGCTTCCTGGCATTCCGGGACGCGATGAAGGCGGTGGACCCGGGGATCGAGGTGTGCGCCGGCTGGGGCAAGGCCGAGTTCATCGACGTGCTCGGCTCCCGGCCGTACGACTGCCTCGGCGTGCACTCGTACACGACGCCACCGGCCGACGGGACCCCGTTGCGCTATCACAACCTGCAACGGGCGGCGGGCAGCAAGACGGCCGAGCTGGCCGGCTTCCGGGAGCAGTTCGCCCGCTATTTCCCGGACGACGCCGAGCGGCCCGAGTTGATCGTCACGGAGTACGGCACGCTGAACGTCCAGGTCGCTGATCTTGGTGCGATGCTGGCGCACACGCTCTACATGGCCGACCTGGTGGCCGGGCAGTTGGAGAGCGACGTCCGGATCTCGACCAGTTCCAACCTGAACGTGCTCGGCCCGACCGGCGGCGGGCGGCCCAGTTACGGGGAGTTGTTCGGCTCCTCGCCGACCTTCGTGGACACCGGCCGAGCCCGGATGCTCAGCCTGTACGGGCGGATGGCCGGCGGGGTCGTCGTGCGGTCCGGGATCGAGCACAACCCCCGGCTGACCGCCGCGACCGGACCGTACGACGCGCTGCGGGTGGTCGCGAGTTGCCAGGGTGCGCGGACCAAGATCATGGTCCTCAATCGCGATCCGGACCGGCCGCTTCCGGCCAGGATCAAGGTCGCCGGCGCCGCGGAGGGTGATCGGCGGCCGGTGCGGGTGACGACCCTGACCGGTGCGTCGCCGGCGGCGTTCAACACCGAGACCGATCCGGACCAGGTGGCCGCCACGACGACCCGGGACACCCTCGACGGTTCGGCCCTGGACCATGACTTCGGTCCGCATTCGATCACCATGATCGAGATCTCCGGTCTGGACGCGTGCGCTGTGCGCTGAAGTCCGACCGACGGATCGGTGCAGGAAGTCGGTGTCTCGGGCCATGGCCCGGAGCGGGTCGGCGGACCTAGCGTTGATCATGAACGTGATGATCACGAGCCCAGGGGAGGGTTCATGTCGTACGCCACGGTCCCGATCGACGACGAGACTCCGGCGCCGTACCCGGAGGACCTCTACCGGTTCGACCAGCCGGGCCGCTTCGCGGAGAGCGTTGATCAACTGACCGACGCCGACTTCGCCCAGTTCGACGAGCTCGGCTATCTGGCGGTACGCCGGCTCCTCACGCCCGACGAGGTCTCCGGCGTGCTGGACGCCATGGCCGCGGTGCTGGTCGAGCCGGGTGAGGCGATGATCCAGTACGAGGCGTGGGCCGCCGACCGGGTCGAGGCCGCGTCGGGCGATGAGCGGATGGACCTGGTCCGGAAGTTCATGTGGTTCGTCCAGGAGGACGAACGACTGACCGCGCTGGCGAAGAACGACCGGATCCTGTCCGTCGTCAGGCGCCTCTGCGGCACCGAGGACATCACGATGATGCAGGACATGGCGCTGCTGAAGCCGCCGGGCGGCGGCCGGGAGAAGCCGTGGCACCAGGACAACGCGTTCTTCGCCCTCGAGCCCGGCACCCCGATCGTCGGCGTCTGGCTGGCCCTGGATCCGGCGACCCCCGAGAACGGCTGCATGCACGTCATGCCCGGCACTCATCGCGAGGGCCCGGTGGTCCACTTCCGCCGCCGTGACTGGCAACTCTGCGATGAGGACGTCGACCGCGGGCGCGACACCATGGTCCCGTTGCCGCCCGGCGGGGCCCTGTTCTTCCACGGCCTGCTGCAGCACGGCACCCCGGCCAACCGGACCGACCAGCGCCGCCGTGCCGTCCAGCTGCACTACATCCCGGCAGGTACGCCGGAGATCCCTGACCAGCGCCGGCTGGACATCTTCGGCAGCGAAGGCAAGAACGTCACCTGCTGAAAGCCGGAATTGGTTGGTGTCAGGGTTATCCTGACGTCGTGACGGTACGGCGGCGAGGGCGGGACGGGGAGCGGGTGGAGCGGCGGTGTTCGTTCTGCGGGAAGAGCGATGCCGAGGCGGACCGGCTGGTGGCGGGGCCGGGGGCCTACATCTGCAACGACTGCGTCGGGCGGGCGGAACAGTTGCTGGCCAAGGAGCGGGTGGCCTCGTTCATCACGGTGGAGGACTCGTCGGACGAGGAGTTGCTGGCCAGGATGGGGCGGCTCGACGCGTCGCGGGCGCAGGTCGAGCGGGCGGTTCGTGATCATGTCCGGGCGTTGCGGGAGCGCAAGATCAGCTGGGACCGGATCGGGCGGGCGCTCGGGGTGAGCCGGCAGACCGCCTGGGAACGCTTCGCGGACAAGCGCTGACCGGTGCGTGACCGGGGCACGTCCGCCTGGCGGGTGCCCGCCTTCCGCAGGTTGTGGGTGGGGCAGTCGTTGTCGTACGCCGGCGATCAGGTGTCGGCGGTCGCGATCCCGCTGCTCGCCGTGATCCTGCTCGACGCGACCGCAACCCAGCTCGGGCTGCTGACCGCGTCGGCGAAGCTGCCGGTCGTCGTGTTCGGCCTGCTGGTCGGCGTCTGGGTCGACCGGGTCCGGCGACGGCGGCTGATGATCATGGCCGACCTGGCCCGAGCGGTGCTGCTGCTGACGATCCCGGTGGCGGTCGTGACCGGTCGGGCGAGCATGGTGCTGCTCACCGTCGTCGCGGTGCTCGTCGCGTCGTTCGCGGTGATCGGACAGATCGCCGGGTCGGCGTTCCTGCGCAGTGTGCTGCCGGGCGAACGGCTGGTCGACGGCAACGCGCGGCTGACCCAGTCCGCGGCCCTCGCGCGGATCGGCGGGCCCGGCGCGGCCGGCGTGCTGGTCCAGGCGGTCACCGCTCCGGTCGCGATCCTGGTCGACGTGATCAGCTATCTGGCCTCGGCGGCGGCGCTCGGGATGATCAGGCTCGACGAGCCTCGGGTGTCCCGGCCGGGTCGCCGGCACCTGGGTCGTGAGCTGCGGGAGGGGATCGCGGTGATCCTGCGGGAGCCGCTGCTGCGGGCGAGCGCAGCTGCTGCCGCGACGTACAACGGCTGTCTGAGCGCGATCCTCGCGGTGGAGGTGCTCTACCTGTCCCGGGACCTCGGGCTGCCGCCGGCGATGGTCGGGCTGGTGCTGGCCGCGATCGGTCCGGGTGCGCTGCTCGGTTCGGTGCTGGCCGCCCCGGTCGCCCGGCGGTACGGGATCGGGCCGACCATGATCATCGGCTTCGCGACCGCCGGCGTCGCCAACCTGGCGCTGCCGTTGGCGTTCGGGCCGCAGCTGGTCACGATCGCGATGATCATGGTCGCGTCGTTCGGCAGCGGCCTCGGCCAACCGCTCTACAACGTCAACCAGTCCGCGTTGCGGCAGGCGGTCGTCCGGCCCGAGCTGCAGGGTCGGGCGACCGCGACGCTGTCGGTCCTGGTCGGCTGCGCGGCACCGCTCGGCGCGTTCCTCGGCGGGCTGGTCGCCGCCGCGATCGGCACCCGGGCGCTGTTGATCATGGCCGCGACCGGCACCGTCCTGGCCTGTCTGTGGCTGGTCTGCTCACCGGTACGGACCTTGATCGAACTTCCGGCCCTTCGACAGGCTCAGGGCGCGTGAGGGGTGGGCTCAGGGCGCGTGAGGGTCAGTGATCTTCCGGCCCTTCGACGGGCTCGGGGCGCGTGAAGGTCAGCGGACTTCCGGCCCTTCGACGGGCTCAGGGCGCGTGGGGGTTCAGCGGCCCCGCATCGCCTGGCGGACGCCGCGGACCTGCCGCGGGTTCGTCGGCATCGGGCCCTTCGGCGCCGCGATCTTGGGCCGCACCGCGTCCAGCGCGCGGAGGCGCTGCTTGATGTCGGTGATCTGGTGCGGCTGCAGCGTCTTGGGCAGCTTGCGGATGTGGTCGGCCAGCTTGGCCAGCGGGACCTGGCCCTCCTTGTCGCCCATCTGGATGGTGGTCACCTCGACGCCGTACGCGACGCGCTCGTGCTTTTTCACCTCGCTGGCCAGCAGGGCCTTGAGCCGGCCCGGCTCGCCCTCGCCGATCAGCACCAGGCCGCCCGGGCCGAGGGTGCGGTGCACCACGTCGAGTTGCTTGTTGGCGGCGACGGCGGGCTCGGAGACCCACTTCTTGGGCAGCATCTGCAGGGCCACCTCGGCCGATCCGGCCTGGCCGGCGTACCGCTTGTAGGTGGCGCCCTTGGCCCGCTGGACCAGGACGATCATGGCCGCCAGCAGGCCGACCATCAGTCCGAGGATGCCCAGGTAGATCGGCTGGCCGATCAGGAACCCGATCACCAGGCAGACGACGATGCTGCCGACGAACGCCCCGCCGAGCAGGAAGGGCAGCGGCTTGTCGTACTCGTGCGTGAGTTGGTACGCGCGGATGATCTGCCGGATCCGGCCCATGTCGGCCGGATCGGTGCTGTTCTTGCGGCGTTCCTTCTCGGCCCGTTCGGCGGCCTTCGCCTTCTCCTTGGCCTCCTTGGCCGCGGCCCGCGCGCTCTTCGCGTCAGCCATCAACCCTCACCCACATTCTTTCCATGATCATCTCTGTGCCGGGATCATTGCCCCCGGCGGTCCATCGCCTGACGGTACAGCCTTCCGGCCCGGTACGACGAACGGACCAACGGCCCGCTCATCACACCGGCATAGCCGAGCTGCTCGGCCTCGGCCTGCAACTCGATGAACTCCTCCGGCTTCACCCAGCGCTCCACCGGATGGTGCCGCGGGCTCGGCCGCAGGTACTGCGTGATCGTGATGATCTCCGCGCCGGCGTCGTGCAGGTCGCGCAGCGCCTCCGACACCTCAGCCCGGGTCTCGCCCATGCCCAGGATCAGATTCGACTTGGTGACCAGTCCGGCCTCGCGGGACCAGCGCAGGACGTCCAGCGACCTCTCGTACCGGAAACCGGGCCGGATCCGCTTGAAGATCCGCGGCACCGTCTCGACGTTGTGCGCGAACACCTCGGGCCGGGTGCCGAAGATCTGGCCCAGGTAGTCCCGGTTGCCGGAGAAGTCGGGCGCCAGCATCTCGACGCCGACACCGGGGTTGAGCTCGTGGATCTTGCGGATCGTCTCCGCGTAGAGCCAGGCGCCCTCGTCCGGCAGGTCGTCCCGGCAGACGCCGGTCACCGTCGCGTAGCGCAGGCCCATCTTCTGCACCGACTCGGCCACCCGCAGCGGCTCGGCGGCGTCGAAATCGGCCGGCTTCCCGGTGTCGATCTGGCAGAAGTCGCAGCGCCGGGTGCACTGGTCGCCGCCGATCAGGAAGGTAGCCTCGCGGTCCTCCCAGCACTCGAAGATGTTGGGGCAGCCGGCCTCCTGGCAGACCGTGTGCAGGTCCTCCCGCTTGACCAGCTCGCGCAGCTCGGAATACTCCGGGCCCATCTTCGCGGTGGTCTTGATCCACGGCGGTTTGCGTTCGATCGGCACCGCCGCGTTGCGAACCTCGAGCCGCAGCATCTTCCGTCCCTCGGGTGCGATCGTCACCCGGTCAGCCTACTCGGCGGGGCTCCGGGCGGCGCGGGTGAGGCCGGCCGCCAGGGCCCGGCGGACTGCAGAGCGAGTTCAGCGCTCTCACATATCGCCGGCCCAGCACGTCAGAGGGGTCAGACACCGAATCCCCACGAGAGGTGAGCCCATGTCCACGCCGTGTGAGACCGACCAGACCGCGATCCAGCAGTGGGTCGACGAACTGTTGGAAGCAGTCCGAACCAAGAACGCCGCTGTGCTGAGAACGCTCTACGCAGAGGACATCGTCTCCTTCGACGTCCACCCGCCGCTCCAGCACCTGGGCGTCGACGCGAAGCTGAAGAATTGGAGCGACGCGTTCACGGCCTTCGAGACGATCGACTACGACGTCCGAGACGTCACTATCACCGCAGGGGAGGAGCTGGCGATCGGGCACGGGTTCTTCAAGCTCAGCGGCACGCTCGGAGACGGCACGGCGGTCCCGGGCCTGTGGGTGCGCTGGACGGGCTGCTTCCGAAGGCAGGACGGCCGGTGGGTCGTCTTCCACGACCAGGTTTCGGTGCCGTTCGATCCCGCTGCCGGCCGTGCGGCTGTCGAGCTGACACCTCGAACCGTCCAGCCGTGAACCTCAGCGCAGCCCGATCGACCCGGGGCGCTAATCGGCGAGCCGCTGGACGCCGCGGGCGAGGCTGATCGCCCAGGCTGCGGCGCCGAGCAGGATCCACAGGCCCCAGGCCGGGCCGCCGGTGTTCGCCTCGGTCAGGGTGAACCGGTCCGACCGGGGATGTTCGACGCCCAGCCAGTCGCTGGTGATCAGCAGGGCGAACGTGCCGAGGATGAGGATGCCGGCCAGAACGTACTGCAGCAGCGGGAGTCGGCCCGGGTGCCACTGGGCTCCGATCAGCAGCAGTGCCAGGACCGCCGTGCCGATCAGGGCCAGCACGACCACCGCGCTGACCACCAGGAAGAAGCCACGCTCCGCGCCCAGGTCCTCGGGGTCGTTCACCTGGGCCATCGCGTTGAACAGGCCCGGCGCCGTCAGCGGCTCCGCCTCGTCGTCGACGGTCCGGGTGACCGGCACCAGCAGGCCGGCCACGACCAGGCCGAGCTGGACCAGGATCAGGCTGCGCAGGACCAGACGGGTGAGTTCCCAACGGCGCTCGTCCGGCGCCAGGCTGTCGCTCACGGTCAGCTGTTGCCGACCGCGAGTCCGTACTGCACCTGGGAGCGGGCCGGCAGATCCGGAGCCATCGTGTACGGCTCGAAGGCGAGCAACTCCTGCAGCTGGGTGACGGCGACCGCGGCGACCTCGACCAGACTCGGCGGGTACGGCAACTCGGCGGCCATCGAGGTGACGCCGGCGTCGGCGATGCCGCACGGAATGATCTTGTCGTACGCACCCAGGTCGGGGCTCACGTTCAGCGCGAAACCGTGCATCGTGACGCCGCCGGCGACCCGGACCCCGATCGCGCCGAGCTTGCGTTCCGGCCGGCCGTCGCCCGCGGCGAGCCAGGCGCCGGACCGGCCGGGCACCCGGCCCGCGGTCAGGCCGAACTCGGCCACGGTGCGGATCAGCGCCTCCTCGAGCCGGCGGACGTAGTCGACCACCTTGATCGCCTCGGGCAGCTTGACGATCGGGTAGCCGACCAGCTGACCCGGACCGTGCCAGGTGATCTTGCCGCCGCGGTCGACGTCGATCACCGGCGTGCCGTCGGTCGGCCGCTCGATCGGCTCGGTGCGCTTGCCGGCCGTGTAGACCGAGGCGTGTTCGAGCAGCAGCAGGGTGTCGGGCAGCCGCCCGGTCTCGACCTGCTGGCGTACCTCCTGTTGGGCCAACCACGCCTCGGAGTAGTCGATCAGCGTCGAACCGAGCCCCAGCAGGCGTACGTCGAGCGTCATGCGAACCACCCTACGCCGAGCGCCGGGGCGGGGTGGCCATGGATCAGCGGGCGAGCGCGAGGCGCAGGGTCGCGTGGATGTCCGGACCGGCGAAGGTGAAGCCCTCGGCGAGCAGCCGGGCCGGCACGACGTTCATGTCACCGAGCAGCTGTTCGGCCAGCTCGCCCATCCCGCGGCGGATCAGCGGCGCGGGGACCGCGAGCACCCGCGGCCGGTTCAGCTGCCGGGCCAGGGCGTCGGAGAACTCGGCGCTCGTGGTCGGCTCCGGGATCGTCAGGTTGTACGGGCCGCGCGCGCTCGGCGTCGCGACCGCCCACTCGACCGCGCGCAGGTAGTCGGTCAGGCTGATCATCGGCGTCCGCTGCCGGCCGTCGCCGAGCCGGGCGCCCAGGCCGAACGACCAGGGGATCCGGGCCAGGCCGAGCAGTCCGCCGGTCCGGTCCAGGACCGGGCTGGTGCGCAGGATCACGGTCCGGATGCCCGCCTCCTCGGCCGGCTTCGCGGCCGCCTCCCAGGCCAGGATCAGCCGGGACAGGAAGTCGGTCCCGGGCGGACTGTCCTCGGTCGCCGCCGGGTCGCCGGTCTCGGTCCCGTACCCGGAGATCCCGCTGGCCTGCAGATAGACCGAAGGCTTGCGGTCCAGCCGGGCCAGCGCCTGGCTGAGCGTACGGCCGGGATCGACGCGGGACGACTCGAGCAGCCGGCGCCGGCCGGCGGTCCAGGGCCGGTCGGCGATCCCGACGCCGCACAGGTTGATCACCACGTCGACGCCGGCGAACGCACGCTCGTCGACCGTGCCGGCCGCCGGGTGCCAGCGGAACTCGGTGCCGGCGATCGGGTCGGTCCGGACCAGCCGGACGACCTCGTGCCCCTGCTCGGCCAGCCGGACCCGCAGCGCGGTGCCGAGGAATCCGGAGGCCCCGGCGAGCAGGTATTTCATCGTCGGGTCAGAGCCCGAACTCCGAGCCGAAGTCGCCCTCCTCGAGTCGTTCCTTGAGGGTGACCAGGAACCGGGCCGCGTCGGCGCCGTCGACGATCCGATGGTCGTACGACAGCGAGAGGTACATCATGTCGCGGACCGCGATCGTCTCGCCGAGCACCTTGTCGGTCAGCACCACCGGCCGCTTGACCAGCGCGCCGGTGCCGAGGATGGCGACCTGCGGCTGGTTGACGATCGGGGTGTCGATCAGGGCGCCGCGGCTGCCGGTGTTGGTGACCGTGAACGTACCGCCGGCGATGTCGTCCGGGCTCAGCTTGTTGCTCCGGGTCCGGTCGGCCAGGTCGGCGATCTTCTTGGCCAGCCCGGTGATGCTCAGGTCGCCGGCGCTCTTGATCACCGGGACCACCAGGCCCTTGTCGGTGTCGACGGCGATCGAGACGTTCTCGGTCGCCGGGTAGGTCACCGTCTCGGCCTCGGTGTCCAGCGTCGCGTTCAGCTTCGGGTGGATCTTCAGCGCGTCGACGGTGGCCTTGATCAAGAACGGCAGGTACGAGAGCTTGACGCCCTCGCGAGCCAGGAAGTCGTTCTTCACCTTGGCCCGGAGCCGCGAGACGACCGTCAGGTCCACCTCGACGACCGTGGTCAGCTGGGCCGACGTCTGCAGCGACTCGACCATCCGCTTGGCGATGATCTTGCGCAGCCGGGTCATCTTCTCGGTGGTGCCGCGGAGCGAGCTCGGCTGCACCGCGGCGGCCGGGGCGGATGCGGCCGGGGCGGCGGCAGCCGGAGCCTCGGCGGCGGGCTGGGCGGCGGCGGACTTCGCGGCCTCGGCGGCGGCGAGCACGTCCTGCTTGCGGATCCGGCCGCCGACACCGGTGCCCGTGATCGAACCCAGGTCGACCTGGTGCTCCGCGGCCAACTTGCGGACCAGCGGGGTCACATAACCAGGGCCGTCGCCGGTGGTCTCGGTCGTCGGAGCCGGGGCGGCGGGCGGCGAGGCGACCGGAGCCTGAGCCGCGGGAGCCGGGGCCGCGGGAGCCGGGGCGGGGGCCGAGGCTACGGCGGGCTCGGGCTGCGGCGCGGGGGCCGGAGCCTCGGCGGCGGGCTTCGGGGCGGCTGCGGGCTCGGGGGCGGGCTCGGGCTCGGCAGCCGGGGCGGGCTCGGCGGCCGGTGCGGCCGGAGCCGATTCGGCGGCCGGGGCCGGGGCGGCGTCCGCGGAACCGATCACGCCGAGCACGGCGCCGACCTCGACGGTCTCGTCCTCCTTGACCCGGATCTCCAGCAGCGTGCCTGCGGTCGGGGACGGAATCTCGGTGTCGACCTTGTCGGTGGAGACCTCGAGCAGGGCCTCGTCGGCCGCGACGGAGTCGCCGACCTGCTTCAGCCAGCGGCTGACCGTACCCTCCGTGACGCTCTCGCCGAGCGCCGGCAGCGTCACCTCGGTGCCCTGGCCCGCCGCGGCAGGCTGCGCGCCTCCGGTCGGCTGCGCCGGCTGGTCGTCCTCGGCCTGCGGCTGCTGAGCCTGCTCGGTCTGCGGCTGCTGGGCCGAGGTGTCGGTCTGCTCGGCCTGCGGCTGGCTCGGCTGTTCGGCCTGCGGCTGCGCGGGCTGTTCGGCCGGCTGCTCGGCGGGGGCCTCGGCCGCGGGGGCCTGCTGGTCGCCGCCGGCATCGCCACCGGCCTGCTCGCCGGCTTCACCGATCACGGCGAGCACGGCACCGACCTCGACGGTCTCGTCCTCGGCGGCCTTGATCTCCAGCAGCACACCGGCCGCCGGTGAGGGGATCTCGGTGTCGACCTTGTCGGTGGAGACCTCGAGCAACGGTTCGTCCGCCGCGACGGTGTCACCGACCTGCTTCAGCCAACGGGTGACCGTCCCCTCGGTGACGCTCTCGCCCAACGCCGGGAGGGTTACAGAAGTCGACATGATGGATTGAGACTCCTTCAGTACGGTGCTCGGTTCGGGGATCAGCCTAACGCCAGCCGTCTCGGCCCGTGGCGTCGGCCGGAACCGGCGCTCGCCGGGCCTGACAAACCATCACGAGGGTGCTGTCGCCAGAACTCCACAACTCGGCTGCTGGAGCTCGTATCGCGTTCCAGCGTTCGAGCTGTGGAGCTTTCGCGACAGCTCGCCCGCCGGGTCAGCCGTGGACGTGCAGCGGCTTGCCAGCGAGGGGGAGGTGAGTCTCGCGGAGAACCTCGGATTGCGTTCGAGCGCCCCGGCCCCGTCCCGAGCCAGGCCGGGTGATCATGTCGTCGTCACAGAGTCGACGGGGAGGGGCAGGTCGGCGTTCGGCACGATCTCGGGTCGGCGGATGGCCACGAAGGCTCCCTGCTCAGCAGTGCCCCGCGGAAGCTCGGCTGCGGACCGCGTCCGAAGATCCTGCGGTCCTCGCCTCCCAGCCCTCACCGAGTGGACGTTTAGGCCCGCAGCGCGGGGCCAGATCCAGGTCGAAGTGTCCGCTCGGTGGAGACGGAACCTGACCGACCGCAAGATCTCGAGCGGTGAGCGGTGTGCGCCGGGGTGGCGGAGAAAGGGGGCGGCGGAGGAGCGGACGGGTTGGGGCGTCGGTGGAGGATGCACGGCCGGGCGGGGTTCTGCCTGCGAGGGGCTTGGCGGACCGGACGCGATGGTGCGGTGAACGGGCGTCGCGACCCGAGGTCTCTGACGCGGTGCGGCAGTCGCGGTCGGCAGGAACCGCCGTCAGCTCGGCAACAAACTGTTGTTGATCATGAGCCTGGTCGGAGGATCGAGTACAGGAGGGAGTCGCGCCAGGCGTTGTTGGTGAAGACGTGGTCGCGGAGGCGCCCCTCGAGTTCCAGGCCTGCGCGCCGGGCGACCGCGATCGATGCCTCGTTGTCAGGCCCGATCGCCGCGGTGATCCGGTGCAGGTCGAGCGTCTGCCAGGCGAAGTCGATCATGGTGCTGACTGCGTCGGTCGCGTACCCCCGGCCCCAGTGATCAGCCGCGATGGCGTACCCCAGCTTGGCCGCCCGGACGCCGCCCAGAGCAAGCCGGACGAACCCGACCAACGGGGGACCGGCCAGCGGCTCGACCGCCAGGTAGAACTCGACTCGCGGCCGGATCCCCGAGCGGTCGATGATGCCCGCGAGCATCGCCGCTGACTGCTCCCGAGTGCGGCTGTCGAAGGAGAGGAAGTCGGTGACCCGGTCGTCCCCGACGATTCCGGCGACCGCCTCCTCGTCGGCTCCGGTGAACTCGCGCAGCCGAACCGACCGTCCGGGCAGGTCGAGTGTTTCGAGCGATTCCGTTGCGGTCACGGAGGTCAGCCGTGGACGTGCAGGGGCTTGCCGGCCAGGGCGAGGTGGGCCTCGCCGAGGGCTTCGGACTGGGTGGGGTGGGCGTGGATGGCGGCGGCGACGTCCTCCGGGTACGCCTCCCAGGTGGTGATCAACTGGCCCTCGCCGATCAGTTCACCGACCCGGGAGCCGAGCAGGTGGACGCCGACGATCGGGCCGTCGGGGGCCCGGACCAGCTTCACCAGGCCGGCGGTCTTGAGGATCTGGGAGCGGCCGTTGCCGGCCAGGTCGTAGCTGATCGTGACCGCGTCGCCGTACTCGGCGCGGGCGGCCTCCTCGCCGAGGCCGACCGAGGCCACCTCCGGGTCGCAGTACGTGATCCGCGGGATGTCCCGATCCCGGACCGGGACCGGCGAACGATCAAGCTTGCCCTCGGCCACGGCGATCTCCTCGGCGACGAAGATGCCGTGCGCGAAGCCGCGGTGGGCCAGCTGCAGGCCGGCCACCAGGTCGCCGACCGCGTACGTCCTCGGCGTGCTGGCGGCCAGCCGCTCCGAGGTGACGACGAACCCGCGGTCCAGTTCGACCCCGGCCTCCTCGTAGCCGAGCCCAGCCGAGCGAGGCCCGCGGCCGACGGCTACCAGGAGCAGCTCGGCCTCGACGGCGCGGCCGGTGCTGAGGGTGACCCGGACCCCGTGCTCGCCCGCGTCGACCTCGCTGACCGGTGCCCCGGTCAGCGCCGTGATCTTGCGGCGCCGGAACGCGCGCTCCAGGCCGGCCGACAGTTCCGGTTCCTCGTTCGGCAACAGCCGCGGCAGTGCCTCGACGACCGTGACCTCGGTGCCGAAGGAGCGCCAGGCCGACGCGTACTCGACACCGATCACGCCGCCGCCGAGCACGATCGCCGACTGCGGCACGGTGTCCAGCCGGAGCGCGTGATCACTGGTGATCACCCGGCTCCCGTCGATCTCGAGGCCGGGCAGGCTGCGGGCCTCCGACCCGGACGCCAGCACCAGATGGGTGCCGGTGATCACCTGATCGCCGACCTGGACCCGCGGCGGCGCATCCGGGCCCTCGGCCGGGAGCAGCGTCCCGGTGCCGGAGGTCACGGTGATGTCGCGGGACCTGATCAGGCCGGCCAGTCCCTTGTAGAGCCGGGCCACCGTCGCGTCGGCGTACGACCGGACGCCGGCGAGATCGACCCGCTCGAGGATCGTGTGCACCCCGAACTCGGCGCCGTGCCGAGCCGCCTCGGCGATCTCGGCGGCGTGCAGGATCGCCTTGGTCGGGATGCAGCCGCGATGCAGACAGGTGCCGCCGACCTGGTCCTTCTCGATCATGGCCACCGAGAGGCCCAGCTGCGCGGCCCGCAGCGCAGTGGCATACCCACCACTCCCGGCACCCAACACCACGACGTCATAGTTCGCCATGGGCCTCATCCTGACATCCGTCAGAACAGGTTGGAGATCTGCCCGAGCGGGCTGTCGGTGAGCGAGGTGGACCAGATGTCCGGCTCGTCGTCCGGGTCCTGCCGGATCAGCACGGTCGCGACGCCGATCAAGATCAACACCAGCAGGCCGGCCAGCCACATCAACGGCACCCGCCCGCCCTTGGTCTTGGTCGCGGTGCGTTGCTTCGGAGTCGGCCGCTCCGCGTCGAAGGTGGTGCGTCCGGACCAGGACGTACCGTCCCAGTAGCGGAGTCGTTGCGGTGTGCCGCTCGGGTCGGGGTACCAGCCGGGGTCTGCCATGGCCCGGCCAACGCTATCGGTCCCGGGGCGCAACCCGGCAGCGTGCCTCGACCAACCGATGGATCAGCCTCAACCGCGTTCGATCAACCGGGACAGGACGATGATCGACTCGGTCCGCTCCACCGTGTCGTCCTCGCGGATCCGCTCCAGGGCACGCTCCAGATGCTGTACGTCACGGGCCCGGACCCGCAGGATCGCGTCGGCCTGGCCGGTGATCGTGCTGGCGCTGACGATCTCCGGGATCGGCTCCCAGATCCGCAGCAGGTTCTCCGGCGAGATGGTGCCCTTGCAGTGGACCTGGACGTACGCCTCGGTGCCCCAGCCCAGCGCCGCCGGATCGATCATCGCCGTGAACCCGGCGATGGTGCCGTCGGCGACGAGTCGGTCGACCCGCCGCTTCACGGCCGGCGCGGAGAGCCCGACCTCGGCACCGATCTCGGCGAACGTCGCCCGGGCATTGCCGGCCAGCCGGTGAATGATCTGCTCGTCCAGTCCGTCCATGGTCCTACCGTACGACAGCCGCGCAACGAATCGCCGACGTGGGAATCTCTGCGCAATGAACCGATGATCATCAGGCAATGAATGTGGATTGATTGCAGATGTGCCCCGAATCTAGCTTTGGCTCATGACCGATCTGACCCTGGCGCCGCGCCAGACGCCGGAGCGCCGGGCCCGGCTCCGGCGCTACCTGATGACGCCGCCGGAACACTTCGCGGTGAGCTACGCCATCAACCCGTGGATGGATCCGGCGGTGCCGGTGGACGTCGGGCGCGCCCTGGCCGAGTGGCGGACGCTGCGCGACACGTACCGCCGGCTCGGGCACCGGGTGGACGAACTGCCGGCGCCGGCCGGGCTGCCCGACGCCGTGTACGCGGCCAACGGTGCCCTCGTCACGCCGCGGGTGACGGTCGGCGCCCGGTTCGCGTACCCGCAGCGGGCCGCCGAGGCCGCGATCTACGCCGACTGGCTGGACCGGGCCGGGCTGGGACCGGTGGCACTGCCGGCCGAGGTGAACGAGGGCGAGGGCGACCTGCTGCTGGTCGGTTCGGTGATCCTGGCCGGCACCGGTTTCCGGACCACCCGGGCCGCGCACGCCGAGGTGGCCCGGCTGACCGGGCTCGAGGTGATCACGCTCGAGCTGATCGATCCGCGCTTCTATCACCTGGACACCGCGCTCGCCGTTCTCGGCGACGACGAGATCGCCTACCTGCCCGCGGCGTTCAGTCCGGCCAGCCGGGCCGAGCTGGAGCGCCGCTACCCGGACGCCGTCATCGCCGCCGAGGCCGACGCCGCCGTGCTGGGACTGAATCTCGTGTCCGACGGCCGGAACGTGATCATGGCCGAGGCTGCGACCGGGCTCGCACGTGATCTTGAACTGCGCGGTTACGTCCCGGTCCCGGTCGCCATGCCCGAGCTGCTCAAGGGCGGTGGCGGGATCAAGTGCTGCACCCTCGAGATCCGCCGCGCATCCGACCCGGAAGGAATGATTCCATGATCACCGTGACCGACGGAGCCGGCCTGATCGAGCAGGAGCAGCGCCACCTCGCACACAACTACCATCCGCTGCCGGTGGTGATCAGCTCGGCCGACGGGGCCTGGGTCACCGACGTGGACGGCCGGCGCTACCTGGACTGCCTGGCCGCCTACTCGGCGGTGAACTTCGGCCACCGGCATCCGCTGATCATCGACGCCGCGGTACGTCAACTGGGCCGGGTCACGCTGACCTCGCGGGCCTTCCACACCGACCAGCTCGGCCCGTTCGCGCACCGCCTGGCGGCCCTGTGCCGCAAGGAGATGGTGCTGCCGATGAACACCGGCGCGGAGGCCGTGGAGTCCGGGATCAAGGTCGCGCGCAAGTGGGGTCACGACGTCCGCGGGGTTGCCGAGCCGGAGATCATCGTCGCCGGCGGCAACTTTCATGGTCGCACCATCACGGTGATCAGCTTCTCCGACGACCCGGAGGCCCGGACCGGCTTCGGCCCCTACACGCCGGGCTTCACGGTCGTCACGTACGGCGACGCCGACGCGGTCGCCGCGGCCGTCACCGAGCGTACGGTCGCGGTCCTGGTCGAGCCGATCCAGGGCGAGGCGGGCGTGATCATCCCACCGGCCGACTACCTGCCCCGGTTGCGCGAGCTCTGTGACCGGAACCGGATGCTGTTGATCTGCGACGAGATCCAGTCCGGCCTCGGCCGGACCGGCGCGACGTTCGCCAGCGACCATGTCGGCGTGGTGCCCGATCTCTACCTGCTGGGCAAGGCGCTCGGCGGCGGGGTGGTGCCGGTGTCGGCCGTGGTCGGCGACGCCGACGTGCTCGGCGTCCTGCACCCGGGACAGCACGGCTCGACGTTCGGCGGCAACCCGCTGGCGGCCGCGGTCGGCTCGGCGGTGGTCGGGCTGCTGGAGACCGGCGAGTTCCAGCAGCGGGCCGCCGACCTCGGGGTACGGCTTCATGATCGACTGCGGGCGCTCATCGGCTCCGGCGTGACCGCGGTCCGGTGCGCCGGCCTCTGGGCCGGGATCGACATCGACCCGGCGATCGGGACCGGGCGGCAGATCGGGGAACGGCTGCTGGCCCGCGGCGTCCTGGTCAAGGACACCCACGGCTCGACGATCCGGATCGCGCCGCCGCTGGTGATCACCGAGGACGAGATCGACTTCGCGGTTGATCAACTGGCCGCGGCGCTGACGGACTAGAGCGAAGGCGCACTGAGCAAGGCGCAAGTGCCGTGCCGGATCGGACCTTGCCCTTCGACAGGCTCAGGGAGCGAAGCAGCCTACCCTTTAGGCTGGCCGTCGTGACGACGCCAGCGATGATCATGAAGGCCCTGCTCCGGTCCGACGGGGCGCGGCCGCGGGTCACGTACTACGACGAGACGCTGGGCGAGCGGATCGAGCTGTCCGCCATCGCACTGGACAACTGGGTCGCCAAGGCCGCGAACCTGCTGACCGAGGAGTACGACGCCGGACCGGGCACCGTGATCACGCTGCGGCTGCCGGACCGGCACTGGCGCACGCTCTACTGGGCGCTGGCGGTCTGGTCGACCGGCGCCGCGGTGGACCTGGCCGGGACCGGCGACGCGGAGGTCGTGATCAGCACCGACCCGGCCGACCTCGGCGACCGCGGGGTCCTGGTCAGCCTGCCGGTGCTGGCCCGTCGGCATCCCGGCCCGCTCCCGGACGGCGCGCTGGACGAGGCGGCGGAGATCGCCGGCTATCCGGACGTGTTCGTCGCGCCGGCGGCCGCGGCCCCGGACGACCCGGCGCTGATCACCGACGCCGGGACGATGCCGGTCGCCGACCTGGTGCCGGCCGCGGAGTCGGCCCGGATCCAGATCTCCGAGTCCGGGGCCGCCTTCCTGCGCCGCAGCCTGGCCGTCCTGGCCGGCGACGGCTCGCTGGTGCTGATCAACGGCGCCGACTCCGAGACCCTGGCCCGGCGGCTCGCCGAGGAGCGGGTCGACGCAAGCTAGGAGCGTGGTGTCGCGTTGTTCTCGCCCGGCGCTGGGTGACGCGTTCATAATGGGGCGCATGGGTTGGCTCAGACGCGGTGCCGAACGGTTGCGGCGCGGTGCCCGTACGGCACGCGACAACCGCGCGGTCGACGACGCCGTCACCCGGCACCTGACCGAGTTCGCCCGGACCCGGCGCGGCGTGGAGGCCTTCGTCGAGCCGCAGACCTCGGTGACGCAGACCTCGCTGCTCCTCGTCGCGTACGACGGTGAGTGGACCCGCCGCACCATCCCGTCGCCCGAATGGGGCCACGCCTTCGCCGAGCACCTGGAGATTCCGGGCTACGACGCGGCCGTGGTCGGCTACCCGCAGCGGATGCGGGACTACAACAGCCGAATGAAGAAGCGCCCGCCGGCCTGACGCCCTCGATCATGACGGCAACCGAACTGAAGTGCGGCGTGATCCTGCCCGGCGGGAGCGCGACCGAACAGTTGGATCAGGCCGTGCTGGCGGAGAATTCCGGTTGGGACGGGGTCTTCGTCTGGGAGGCCGCCTACGGCGTGGACGCCTGGGGGCTGCTCAGCGCGATCGCCGCGCGAACCGAACGGATCCGGCTCGGCACGATGCTGACCCCGTTGCCGTGGCGGCGGCCCTGGAAGGTGGCCAGCCAGGTGGTGACGCTGGATCAACTGTCGGACGGCCGGGCGATTCTCGCGATCGGGGTCGGCGCCACCGAGACCGACCTGCCGCGGACCGGCGAGGAACTCGACCTGCGTACCCGGGCCGCGATGATGGACGAAGGGATCGACCTGATCCGCGAGCTGTGGGCGGGACGCGGGAGCTATCAGGGGACGCACTACACGTACACGAGCGACCGCGACGACTTGATCGAGGTCGGCCGGCCGGTCCAGGACCGGATACCGATCTGGGTGGTCGGGGTCTGGCCGCGGCCGAAGTCGCTGCGCCGGGTGCTGCGCTGCGAGGGCGTGCTGCCTCAGTTCCAGGATCGATCCGGGCCCGACGAGTTGCGCGCCCTCTGCACGTGGCTGACCGAGCACGGCGCGACACCGGAGCTGGACGTGATCGCGGAGGGCGAGACTGCGGCCGACGATCCGGCCGGTGCGCGCCGCACGGTCGGCCGGTGGGCGGAGGCGGGAGCCACCTGGTGGCTGGAATCGAACTGGGAGCTGCCGCACCACTCGGCCGAGCGCATGCGCCAGGTTCGGGACAGAATCGCCGCCGGCCCGCCGCGCTGAACCTCAGCCCCGGCCCACGTACTCCGTGATGCCGGTGTAGACGCCGACGATCGACTTCAGGTACGGGTCCGAGGTGACCGTGAAGAACCGGGCCGGGCTCAGCGCGACGCTGGACGGGTTGGCCTGGTCGAACGTCGGGGCGCCGTGGATCGCGGCGTCGTAGATCAGGATCTCCTTCTCATCGCCGATCCCGCGTTCCGGATGCCGCAGGATCCGGCCCAGGGTCGGCCGGCCGGAGTTGATCTTGCGGCCCGGATCGCCGTAGGTGAACAGGATGCTGCCGCCGCGCAGGCTCAACTGGTGGTGCGACGAGGCCGGCAGCCCGCTGTCCACGGGGGTGCTCCAACTGCGGCCGCCGTCGTCGGACCAGGACAGGTAGGCGATGTTCCGTGACGTCCGCAGGATCGACAGCAGCGTGCCGTCGCGCAGGACGGACAGGTTGGGTTCCTGGTAGTCCAGGCCGGCGGTCCGGCCGATGAACGCCTCGCCCTCCTTCGGCCAGGTCAGGCCGCCGTCGGTGGACCGGACCACGGTCGCCGGTCCGCTGCCGCCCTCGGGCAGCCTGCCGTACAGGGGCACCAGGAGGTCGCCGTCCGGCAGTTCGACGATGGGACCGTGGGTCGCCGCGTGACCGGCGTAGTAGGCGCCGACGATCACGTCCGACGGGCCGGACATCGCGGTGCCGACCTGGACCGGCTCACTCCAGGTGGCACCGCCGTCGGTGGACCGGGCGACGAAGGTGCCGACCAGGGTGGCCGGCTTGCCGGGGTAGCCGGTCCAGTCGGTCCGGAAGAAGTTCATCAGGATCGTGCCGTCGCGCAGCTGCACCAGCTTGGGATCGCGGTCGTCGATCGCGGTGTCGACGGCGACCCTCGGGGCCGACCAGGTGCGGCCGTCGTCCGAGCTCTCCACGACCAGGATCCGGCCGTCCTGGGCGATGTGGCTGACCGAGTCCCGATAGCCGACCAGCAGCCGGCCGTCGTCGAGCTTGATCATGTCGGGGAAGAACGCCATCCGGCCGGACGGGGCGGACGCGACGATGACCGGGTCGGTCCGGGTGCCGGTGCCCGACGCGGTGCTGGGCTGCGCCTGGGCGGTACGGGCGCCGAGGGCCACGGTGGTGGCGCCGGCGGCGATGGAGGTCAGCAGGGTACGGCGGGGCAACGGCATCTCTGGCTCCCTCGAGGCTGGCCGGACCCGTAGAACCACGGCCGGCGTCCGATGCCACCATGACATCTGGCACGCCGTTCCATGTCAACGAACTGCGCTGGCCTGCTCACCCTCCGGGCGCCCGCCCGGGTCAGTCCTGCATCGCCTCCGCGAGCGCGATCAAGGTCCGGACCGCGACGCCGGTACCACCGGACGGCGTGTACCCGTACGCCTCGCCGGAGTTGAAGGACGGCCCGGCGATGTCCAGGTGGGCCCAGCCGATCCCCTCGGCGATGAACTCGCGGAGGAACGCGGCCGCGGTCAGGGCACCTCCGGCCCGGTCAGTCGCGGTCGACCGCAGATCGGCCACCTTCGAGTCGAGCTTGGCCCGGAACTCGGCCGGGATCGGTAGCTGCCAGAAGGACTCGCCTGCTGCCTCGGCCGCGTCCAGGACCCGGTCCGCGGTCTCGTCGTCGGAGGCCATCAGTCCGCTGACTCGGTTGCCGAGGGCGACCACGCAGGCGCCGGTCAGGGTGGCCACGTCGACGATCAGGTCCGGCTTGTCCTCGCCGGCGCGGACCAGCGCGTCGGCCATCACGAGGCGGCCCTCCGCGTCGGTGTTGCCGTTCTCCACCGTCTTGCCGCCGTACATGGTGAGCACGTCCGACGGCCGGTACGAGGTGTCCGACGGCAGGTTCTCCGCCAGCGCCGCGTACCCGGTGACGGTCACCCGCAGGCCGAGCCGCGCGATTGCCGAGACGGCGGCGAGGACGGCGGCGGCACCGGCCATGTCCGACTTCATCGTGTACATGCTGTCGCCCGGCTTCAGGTTCAGGCCGCCCGAGTCGAACGTGATGCCCTTGCCGACCAGGGCCAGGTGTCCCTTCGCGCCGCGCGGCGTGTAGCCGAAGCGGACCAGCCGCGGCGGCCGGGACGAACCGCCGCCGACCGCCATGATGCCGCCGTAACCACCCTTCTGCAGGGCCTTCTCGTCGAGCACCTCGACGGTCACCCGGGTGTCCCGGACCAGGTTCCGGGCGTCCTCGGCGAGGCTGTCCGGGTAGAGCAGGTTGGGCGGCAGGTTGACCCAGTCGCGGGCCTGCGCGACCGCTCCGGCGATGGTCCGGGCCCGGTCCAGCAGCGGGCCGGTGCCGGACAGCTTGGCGTCGTTGATCACGGTCAGCTGGTCGATCTGGGCCGGCGCGACCTTGCCGGAGATCGGCTGGTAGCGGTAGCTGCCGAGCAGCGCGCCCTCGGCGATCGCCTGCAGGGTCTCGGGATCCTCGGCCGGCAACGCCAGCGCGACCGACAGCGAGGCTTCCTCGGCCAGACCGCCGGCCTGCCGGACCGCGGCACCGGCGAGCTTGCGCAGCCCCTCGGGCGTCGGGTCGCTGTCGCCGAGGCCGATGATCAGCAGCCGCGGGCCGTCGCCGGCGGCGGGCAGGATCGCGGTCCTGCCCTCGTCGGCCTTGGCGCCGACGGAGCGGGCGAGGTCGGTCACCGAGACGCCGTACCGCTTGGTCTGGGCCCGCTCGATCGCTTCCGGTACGGCGATCGCGCCCGAACCGCCCAGCCCGACGATCAGCACGTCACAGCTTCGGGGCAGGGTCTTGGCCAGGTCGATCGACGGCAGGGTGGGGGCGGGCAAGGTGAATCCTTTCGTCGGCAGGAGAACTGCTCGCCTCAGGTTACCGTCGGGGGCGGATCCGCTGGCCCGGTGCGGTAGGTTCGCGACGTGACCAGGGGTGAGATCGATCCGATCCGATCGCCGTTGCACGACCGGCATGTCGCGCTGGGCGCGAAGTTCGCGGAGTTCGGCGGCTGGACGATGCCGCTCGAGTACGCGGGCGCGGGCGTGCTCGCCGAACACGCCGCTGTCCGGGACGCGGTCGGCATCTTCGACGTCAGCCACCTGGGCAAGGCGACCGTGTCCGGGCCGGGTGCGGCCGAGTTCCTGAACCGCTGCCTGACCGCCGACCTGGCCAAGATCACGCCGGGCAAGGCGCAGTACACCCTGCTCTGCAACGAATCCGGCGGGGTCGTCGACGACCTGATCGCCTACCTGCGGTCGCCGGACGAGGTCTTCCTGATCCCCAACGCGGCCAACTGCGCCGAGGTGGTCCGGATCCTCGCCGAGGCCGCCCCGGAAGGGATCACGGTCACCGGCCGACACCAGGACTACATCGTGGTGGCCGTCCAGGGGCCCCACTCGGACGAGGTGCTGCGCAACGCCGGGTTCGAGGCCGGGCACCCGTACATGTCCTTCGTGGTCGCCGATCACGAAGGCGCCGAGGTCACCGTGTGCCGGACCGGCTACACCGGCGAGCGCGGCTACGAACTGGTGGCGCCCTCGTCGGTCGCGCTCTCGCTGTGGGACCGGGTGATCACCGCCGGTGAGCCGTACGGGCTGCAACCGGCCGGTCTCGGGGCGCGGGACACGCTGCGGACCGAGATGGGCTACCCGCTGCACGGCCAGGACATCTCGCCGGTGATCACGCCGGTGCAGGCGCGGCTCGGCTGGGCGGTCGGCTGGAAGAAGGAGACGTTCTTCGGCGCCGAATCCCTGCGTGCGTTGAAGGAACAGGGCCCGGACCGATTGCTGCGCGGGCTGAAGGCGACCGGTCGCCGGCCTGCCCGGCCGGGGATGGACGTGGTGAAGGACGACGCGGTGATCGGTACGGTCACGTCGGCGACCTTCTCGCCCACGCTGAAGACGCCGGTCGGACTGGCCCTGATCGACACCGCTTACGCCGACGGCGACGTGGTCGGGGTCGACGTCCGAGGCCGTACCGAAGAGTTCGTGATCACCAAGCCGCCGTTCGTCACGCCCGGGGTCCGCGAACCGTGAGGAACCGGATCGTCCAGGTGGCGGTGATCATCGTCGGCTTGTTGATCATGGCCTACCCGTTCACGCTCGGCGCGAGCGAGACGCTGACCTGCCGCGGCGAGCCGATGGCACCCGGCTCCGTGTGTCTGAAGGCGGACGGCAGCGAGGCGGAGAGCTACGCCGACCGGCTCTCCAAGGCGGCCGTGGCGCGGCCGATCGTGATCGGCGCCGGCGCCCTGCTCGCCGCCTTCGGCACCTACCTGCTGGTCACCGACCTCCGCCGCAAGCACACCGCCGCGCCCTGACGTTCGGCCAGTCCGCGCCATGGTCGGTTTTTCACGTTGCGTGAAAAACTGGCGCTCTACCAGAGAAGTATCTGTGGTAAAGCGAGAGGAAACCTGGTGAAGTCCGACCGGGATCAGAGGTCGAAGACCGTCGGGGCCTCGAGCGGCAGGGCCAGGTGGATCCGGCGCCGTTCATGATCAGTGATGTCCGGCAGATCCGCGACCGGGAACCAGGCCACAGCGGTCGATTCCTCGTCGCCCACGGCCGGTTCGCCGGAGACCGGGCTGCACCGGAACACCGTGGTGACGAACTGGCATTGATCACCGTTCGGGTAGGTCACCGGCGGATGGGTGGTGATCAACACGACCCGGTCGATCCGCGCCGTGATCGAGATCTCCTCGGTGATCTCCCGCAGGATGCAGGTCGCCGGATGCTCGTCCGGTTCGACGATCCCGCCGACGGAGGCCCACCGCCCGGTGTCGGCGCGGCGGCCGAGCAGGACCCGTTCGGCGCCCGGTTCGCCGTCCACGATCACCCCCGAGACTCCCGGGAGCAGCAACAGTTCGTTGCCGATCTTGGTGCGCAGGCGGGCGATGTATTCGGGCGTCGGCACGAGGTCAGCCTAATCGAACGGCCTGGGATGCCCGGGCCGGCGGTTGTTGATCAATGGCAGGAATGCCCCGAGGCGTCGCCGTGGCTGCCGCAGCCACAAGCGGTCCAGCCGTCCGCCAGTGGGCCGAGGTCGTCGTCGCGGCCGGCCCTGATCCGTGACCACTGCGCGGTCGGGCGGCCGTCGTGCTGGAACTGCCCGCCGAGCTTGCCCCACCGCTGCGGCCAGCCTGCCGGCGAGTCCTCCCAGGTCTCCTGCCGGCCGTAGACGGTGCGGTCGAGCAGCCCGTACGAGGGCGCCATGATCTCGTTGCCGCGGCTGGTGGTCCAGTACGTCTCGAAGACCCGGTCGCCGTCGCGCAGGTAGCAGACCAGGATGCCGAAATGGCGGCCCGCGATCAGCCGGTCCGTCGAGGCGGGCGGCACCGCGTACCAGGGGACGGGGTAGTCCATGAACTCCCGGTACCGGGCGGCCTCCCCGTACGGTCCCTCGGCGAAGACCGCGTAGCTCACGTCCCGCGAGTGCAGGTAGCCGAGCTCGGTGACCTGAGCCGTGGAGAACGTACTGCCCTCGCACTGTTCCCCGGCGGGCCGGCCCGGGTGCCACATGTGGAAGTACGCGATCAACAGGGATCGGCGCTCGAAGACGTCGATCAACGGCACCTCCCCGTCCGGTCCGGTGAGCGGGGTGCGCGGATCGACCTCGACCATCGGCAGCCGACGTCGTGCCGCGGCGATCGCGTCGCCCTCCCGGGTGTGCGCCTTCTCCCACACCAGCAGGTGGTCGACGTCGGCTTGGAACGCCGCCCGGTCGACGATCTCGGGCCGCGCCGCGTTGTGGGGTTCGATCACGGGTCGTTCGGTCATGGGTTCACGCCTTTCAGAGGTTGCCGTCACCAGCTCTACGAAGAGGCGGACCCGATTCGGACAGCGGCGGTGAACTCAGGACGACTCGGCTCGGCGGACCGGGGGCCGGCGCAGCCAGGTGGCCCAGCGCCAGAGCCATTCGATCGGGCCGAACCGGAAGTGGCGCAGCCAGAGGTTCGACCAGATCCCTTGCAGGACGAGGATCACGGCGGCGATGCCGATCACGGTGCCCGTCGGCCAGGTCTCCGGCCGGTCACCGACCAGCCGGCTGATGATCAGGACGAGCACGGTGGCGGTCAGGTAGTTCGTCAGCGCCATCCGGCCGAGCGGGGCGAAGATCGCGCGCAGCGCCGGGCCGAGCCCGGTCCGCAGGAGCAGCAACAGGATGCTGACATAGCCCCCGGCCAGCAGCAGCCCGGCCACGATCGAGGCCGACCCGAGGTCGGGCCGGGTCAGTTGCCACCAGGCCGCCGGCACCGCGCCGACCACGCAGCCCAGGCCCACGGCCAGCGGGACCCGGGTCGATGACTCGAGGCGATCGATGATGCCGTAGCGGACCAGGGCGGCGCCGGCCAGGAAGAGCCCGGCGATCAGGGTGAACCGGCTGTCGCCGATGACGAGTGAGACGCCGACGAGGATCGGCGCGAGCACAGCGACCAGCCGGCGTGGCAGCCACGACGAGGGCAGCAAGATCAACAACCCGAGGATCGCGTACGTGGACAGGATGTCGCCCTGCCAGAGCAGGAAGAAGTGGGCCAGCCCGATCGCCAGGAGCACCAGCAACCGGCGCAGCAGGACGAGCCGCGGGTGACGCGCTCGGGGCCCGGCGGACTCCAGCAGCAAGGAGAAGCCGATGCCGAACAGGACCGAGAAGATCGGGAAGAACCGATGATCGACGAACAGGCCGAGGAAGTCCGGGCCCGTGTTCTGCGGATCGGTGAGGAGCGCCGGGCCCCGGTTGGCGATGGGCTGCACGTTGGCGAGCAGGATCCCGCAGAGCGCGAAACCCCGGATCACGTCCAGGGCGTCGATCCTGCTCCGTCGATCCTGCTCGGGAAGTGTGGCGGTGGGTGAATGACCGGCATGAGGCATGCGGTCGATCCTGATGGCGGGCGCCGCCACCGACATCGGACCGCAGCCCGGATCTCGGCGCCGTGATCGTACTTTCGGTCAGGTTCGCCGACGCCGCCGGCTTTGTAACCTTGGCCTCATGATCAGGTCCGAGCGGCTGACCGACCGTGTGATCGATGCCGGCTTCGGTGTGATCTTTGTTGTGGTGCAGGCCTTCTGGGTCCTCCGGCTCGCGGACAGTTGGGGTGGCCTGTCCTGGCTGCTCGATGTCGGTGTGGCGACGACGGTGGCGGTGATCGCCCTGGCACGACGGCGCGGCCGGGCGATCGCGGCGTACGTCGGCAGCGGAGTCGCGGTGGTCGCACTGGTGATCGCGGCGGTGGCCGGGCTCCCGGCCGAACCGGGTCCCGGCCTGACCCTGGCGCTGGCCGTTCTCACCGGCTCGGCCGTCCGCCGGTTGCCGGGGTCGACCGCGGCCGTCGCCGCCGGGGCCGGGTTGGTCGTGGTCGCCGGCAGCCTGGCCTTCCAGCGCACGGGATCGCCGACCGTGCCGCCGGTGACCGTCCTCGCCGGCCTCGGCTGGCTGGCCTCGGTCGCCGCCGGGCTCGGGCTGCGCCTGCAGGACGAACACCACCGTGCCGCGGCGGAGGAGGTACGCCGGGACGAGCGGCTGAAGCTGGCCCGGGAGCTGCACGACGTCGTCGGTCACCACGTCGCCGGCATCGTCCTGCAGACGCAGGCGACCAAGATCATCCGGCACCGGCAGCCGGCCCGGTTGGACGAGTCCCTGGACGGGATCGAGAAGGCCGGCCGGGCTGCCCTGGACGCGACCCGGCGCGTCGTCGGGGTCCTCCGCGAACCGGACCTTCCGGCCGCCCGCGTGCCGGGACCAGGGCCGTTGGAGGAGCTGATCGAGCGTTTCTCCGGGCTCGGCGCCCCGGTGCGCCTCCGGCTGCCGGACGATCTCCAGGACTGGCCGCCGGAGTTGATCAACACCGTCCACCGGATCGTCCAGGAGTCACTCACCAATGCCGTCCGCCACGCGCCGGCCGCGAAATCGATCATGGTCGAGGTCACTCGGGACCGGCGCATGATCACGGTCGAGGTCGTCGACGACGGGCCGCGGTCGAGCCGGACGGAGCCCGGCGGCTACGGACTGCTCGGCCTCCGGGAACGCGTACAGGCCCTCGACGGCACCCTCACGGCCGGCCCCCGCGGCGGAGTTGGCTGGGCCGTCCAGGCCACCCTTCCGCTCCCGGCCGGAGCAGCCCGGTGACCATCCGGGTGTTGGTGGCGGACGACCAGGCGATGGTCCGCACGGCGCTCCGGCACATCCTGGACGACCAGCCCGACCTGACCGTGATCGCCGAGGCCGGCGACGGGGCCGAAGCCGTGGAACTGGCTCGCCGGCTGCGACCGGACGTGTGCCTGGTGGACATCCGGATGCCACGCCTGGACGGCCTCGAGGTGACCCGGTTGCTGGCCGGCCCCGACGTGCCCGAACCGCTCCGGGTCGTCGTGGTGACCACGTTCGACCTCGACGACTACGTGTACGGGGCGCTGCGCGGCGGCGCGACCGGCTTCGTGCTGAAGGACGCCGGCCCGGGTGTGCTCGTCGAGGCCGTCCGGGCCGCCCACGCCGGCGACGCCCTGGTGTCGCCGTCGGTCACCGTACGGTTGCTGCGCCACCTCGTCGCCCCGGTCCCTGGCTCCGACCACCCCCTGTCCGACCGGGAACTCCAGGTCGCGCGCGCCATCGCCCGAGGCCGGACGAATCAGGAGATCGCCGCCGGACTGTCCATCTCGCTGAGCACCGTGAAGAGCCACCTGACCGCCATCCACACCAAGATCGGCACCCGGAACCGGGTCGAGATCGCGGCCTGGGCCTGGCAGAACCGGCAGGTCGGCTGACCGGGCGGGCGGCGGTCAGCTCCGTACCGGAGCGGCGGTGGTCCGACCCGTAGCGAAGACGGTCCGGAGGATGCGCCGGTCGCCCCTGAACTCGGCCGTCGCGAGGGCCTGCTTGACGGTGAGCCCGCCCGCGGCGAGCGCCACGATGACGTCCGGTGCGGCGGTGAGCAGAGCCTGCGGCTCGTCCTCGGAGCGGACGAAGGCCCGGGGACCGTCCTCGTCCAGGCGCAGCACCATGCGGAAGCCGTCGGTGTCGATGCCCAGTTCGACGGGTGGGCTCGCGGTCACGGCCCGCAACAGCGCGGGCAGGGCGAGCGTCAGCCAGCGCGGCTGGAACGCATCGTCGCCACGGCCCGACGCCAGCAGCGGCGCGCCCCACCGGCCGAGCGCCTCCATCGGTTCCCGAAGGCCCTCGCCCCAGGGGGTGAGCGCATAGGCGACGCCGGCGTCCTGCAGCCTGCGCTCGACGATCCCGTTCTCCTCCAGGGTCCGCAGCCGGGTCGCCAGCAGGTTCGTCGCGATGCCCTCGAGCGAGACCTTCAGTTCGGTGTAGCGCAGCGGGCCGGGGAGCAACTCACGCACGATCAGAAGGGTCCAGCGGTCACCGACGACGTCCAGCGAGCGCGCCAGAGCGCAGAACTGTCCGTAGCTGCGGGAGGCCTTCGCCGCGTGGTTGACTTTCTCCATCACAGTTGATTCTATCAAGCTCCCGTGCGTTCGGCGAAGGAGATCGTGGTGGAGTTGAGCATCAGCTGGTTCGCCGTGGCCGCCGCGATCGTGGTCGGGATGGTGATCGCCTGGGTCTGGTACAGCGACTGGGGACTCGTCGGTGCCGCCTGGCGGAAGCTCACCGGCGTGACCAAGGCGGACTCCGTGAGGGCCGGCAAGGGTCCGTTCGTGATCTTGGTGGGATCGATCATCGTGACGGCCCTCGCCCTCGCCCTCGCCTGCGCAGTCGCGGCGAGGTACTTCGGCGGCGGCTCGCCCCGGATCGAACTGGTCGTCGGGTTCGTGGCCTGGCTCGGCTTCTCGGCCTCCACCCTGGCGCAGCACAACGGCTTCGAGCAGAAACCGGCAAGGCTCACCGTGATCAACTCCGCGTACCAGCTCGTGCTGTTCCTGGGCATGTCCCTCGTGATCGGGCTGCTCCAGTAGCCGTAGCAGCAGCCGCGCCGCTGTTACGGTCGGCGGATGGACCTCACCCCCGAGATCACTGCCTGGATCAGGTCGGAAACGGGTGCCCGAGTGAGCGGCACCCGACCCCTTTACACCTGGCGCCCGGGCGCACCGCAGTTGATCGATCTCGACGACGGGCGGCAGACGGTGCTCCGGCAGGCGCCCGAATCGGTCGGCCGGCATGGCGGTTTCGTCCACGAGTCGGCCGCGATGATCTTGGCCGAGGAGCACCAGGTGTCGGCGCCGCGGCTGATCGCGGTCGACCTCGACGGGTCGGTCGCCGGCCGCCCGGCGCTGCTGATGACGGCGGTGCCCGGGACGAGCCGCATTCCCGGTACGGCAACGCTGGAGCGACTCGAGGCGTTCGGCCGCGGCGCTGCGATGATGACGCGGATCCGTACCGAACCCACAGCGGAGCTGCCGACCGTGACCGGGCCGATCGACGTCGGCGGCGGCGCCGCCGCCCGTCGGCTGGCGGTCCGGTGGGAGGCCGCCACCGAGCCGGAACGGCAGGCGATGGTGGACGACCTGTGCGCCGCGACCGGCTGGGAGCCGGAGCGGGCGCGCCGGACCATCCCGCATCCCGAAGGCGGTCGGTCCCGGCTCCTGGAGGAGGCGGCGGAGCTCCTCGATCGGCATCCCGTGCCGGCCGGTGAGCCGGTCCTGGTCCACGGTGACCTGTGGCAGGGCAACACGATGTGGGACGGCGACCGGCTGACCGCGCTGATCGACTGGGACTCGGCCGGCGTCGGCCACCCGGGCATCGATCTCAGCTGCGCCCGGCACGATGCCGTGCTGTTCTTCGGCGCCGAGGCGGCCGGCCCCGTCCTGGACGGCTGGGCGCGGGAGACGGGGGCGCGGCCGGATCCCGCGACGCTCGCGTACTGGGATGTCCGGGTGGCCCTGAACACGACGGCGGACATGGTGAGGGGGATGGACGTGGCCGAGAGCTACGGCCGGCCGGACGTCACCCCGGAGCTGGCGGCTGCGCGGCGGGACGCTTTTCTCGAGGCCGCCCTGCGGATCCTCAGCTGAGGGGTGGCCGGTCCACGTCGAGGCTGATCGGCGGCTCGGTCCACCGATCCGCGGCCGGGTCGGCAGGGTCGAGGTGCCAGCGGTGGGTCGTCTCGCCGGTCCGCACCTCGATGCCGCCGGTGATCAACTTCAGGCCGGTGAGGTCTGCCGGGCCGAGGGGGAGAGCCGAGGCGAAGAGGGCTTGGGTGCCGACGACGCGTTCGACGGTGCTGGCGCAGGTCTGGTGCGGTGGGTTGTCGGGCGTGACGGCGGTCAGCAGTTCGTCGGCGCCGGCATGCCAACGGGTGAACGGCCGGCCGTCGTCGGTGAGGACGTAGTCGGTCCGGCCCGCCGGGTCGGCGGCGCGGCGGACCCGGGTGAAGTGCGGCAGCAGCATCCGGTCGGTCGCCGGGCGGCCCGGGTCGTCGGTGACCAGAGTGCCGCGGACGTGGGTGATCAGGTCGATGCTGTGCCGGTGGTCGGCGTCGACCAGCACCAGGTCGAGCAGGTAGTCACCGAGTGCCGGCGGGGTCATGATCAACAACCGCCGCAGTGTGACGCCGGCGTAGGCGGCCACCGGCGCCGGGTCGTCCTGGTGCCAGAGCACCTGGACGCCCTCCGGATCCGGCTCCGCGCCGAACGCCACCTGGGCGTCGATGATGCCGAACGCGTCCTCCGTCACCGGGCGGTGCCCGAGCAGCGTGCCCTTGATCGGCGGCTGGCTGATCCGGTCGATCAAGATCGTCGAGTGGGACCAGGTCTGCACGTACCAGGGCCGGTGCAGCGGATTGGTGTACGCGACGCAGCCCGGATCGGCGATCACCCGGGCGCCGTTGATCATGACGTCGATCTCGAGCTTGTCCGGCTGGCCGTGGCCGCCGCCGTGCGGCCCGTACTTGAGGAACACGCAGGTGTCCGGCTCGCCGCCGTCCGTTGCGGTGGGCCGGCGCAGGATCGCGTACCCGCTGTCGGGCAGCACCCGGCGGCGCTCGACCGGCCAGGCCTCGACCGGGCCGGACGCCGGTGCACCGCCGCGGCCGAAGATCAGGTACGTACTGCTGGCCCGGTCGAATCCCTGGCTGAGCGGCGATTCCAGAAACCGATCCAGCGCCGCGGACCGGCAGACCCGGGCACCGCGGACGTAGAGATCGCTGCGCAGCGCGAGGCCGGGAGCCACGGTCAGCTGGGGGTTGCCGTCGTTGAACGCGGGCACGGTCAGGTCGTCGCGGGCGGTCTCGATCGGCGTCAGCAGCATCCGCTCCAGCGTGTCCGCGGCGTCGGTCTCGATGCCGAGCGCCCGGTAGCTCTCGACGGCCGCGAGCACCGCGGTCAGCATGTAGAAGTGGTAACCCGGCGCGCCCTCGTACCACCAGCCGTCCGGCAGCACGCCGTCGGCGAGCTGGTCCCGGATCCCGTGCCGCCGGTCCAGTGTCGCGTACGCCAGCGAGCGATCATCGAGGACGACGGCGAGCGAGGCCAGCCCGGCCAGGTGCCACACCTCGATGTTGTGGGTCCGGTTCATCAGCTGGTCCGCGATCACATCCGCCATCGGCCGGAACAGCTGCTCCATGATCGAAGTCTGTTGATCATGGGTGAGCCGGTCCGCGACCAGCGCATAGCTACGGGCCAGGACGGTGGCCGAGACGGCCTCCTCCAGACTCTGCGCCATCAGCCGGCCCTGGCCGACCTTGTCCCCGTGCAGCGGCAGCCCGCCGTACACCTCGGCCAGCCCGGTCAGGATCTCCACGGCCCGCTCGGCGTCGCGGTCCGCGCCGGTCACGGCGGCGGCCAGCGACGACGCCGCGAGATGATCAAGGAGCCGGTTGTTGCGCACGCAGGCCCAGCCCGAGTCGAACTGCTCGCCGCTGACCTCATGATCGAATTCGGCGCAGTAGTGCCGTTCCGGCTGGGTCTCGTCGAACTGCAACGCGCCGCCGTGCTCGGGGCAGTAGTAGTTGTGGCCCCAGCCGGACAGCCGGTCGGTGACGCCACGGCCGGTCAGCGTCGACGCCAGCGAGGCATCGGCGGCGGCCCGGACCGTCCGCCAGGCGTCGGCGTAGCCGGGATCGGTGTCGCGGCCCGCGAGCGAGAGGTCCAGGGCGTGCAGGAAGAGTGACATGGCAGTAGGGCTCCAGTCGGAATGATCAGCGGTCGGTGGAAGACGAGGCGGGGTCGTCCCGGACGAGCCGGGCCACGCCGATCCGGGAGTCGGCCATGCCGTAGAAGACGTACGGCACACCGTCGATCTCCTCGATCGCGGTGGGGAAGACGACGTTGGGTACGGTCCCGGACCGCTCCTCGTCGGTCTCGGCGGCCAGTAGCGGCTCGGCGGTCCGGCGCAGCACCCGCCACGGCTCGTCGGCGTCCAAGATCATCGCGCCGGCCGCGTAGTTGACCCGCTGCTGCGGCTCGAAGGCGTTGCCGATCTCGCCGGTGACGCCGTGGTGCACGATCAGCCAGCCTTCCGGCACCCGGCTCGGCGGCGGACCACCGCCGATCTTGAGTTCCTCGAAGGCGTACTCGGGTCCGGCGACGTACCGGTGCCCGCGCCAGCGGGTCAGCGCACCATGATCATGAAGCGCCTCGGCCAGCGAGACGAAGGAGATCCAGATCGCCTGACGCGGATCGTCCAGCCACGCCGGCGGCCGGCTGCCCTGCCCGGGCCGGATGTCCTCCAGCTCCCACATCGGCCGGTGCAGCACCGCCAGACTCTCGGTGCCGTCCGGTGCGATGACCGGCTCCGGGAAGAAGACGGTGTCCTTGTTCGGAAAGAGATTGAGGTCGAGGTCGAGGGTGTCGTCGTAGTCGTAGTGGACCGGGCCGAGCCTGGTCCAGGTCCGAAGATCGACCGAGGTGGCCACGGCCGTCCGCGGGCCCAACGGCCCGTACGCGACGTAGGTCATCACGTGCCGGCCGAGTTCGTCGATCCAGGTGATCCGCGGGTCCTCGGTGCCGGCGTTCGCCGCGCCGCGCTCCCAGGAGCGGTCCGGCGCCAGCACCACGCCCTGCCGCTCGACGCCGGTCGGCAGGCCGTCGTTGATGATCACCCGGGCCAGCCCGACCCGGGACACGTTGCCCTCGGCGACCAGGCGGGGGAGCAGGTAGAGCTCGCCGTCGGGACCGCGCCCGCTGCCGGGATTGAGCACACCCTCGACCTCGTTCGGGTCGCCGGGCTGCGGGTTCATGATCACGCCGACCCGTTCCAGCCGGTAGGGAAAGGTCACGCTGTTGCTCCTGGGTGGTCGGGTGGTGGGGCCGTCGAGTCCCGTACCAGCAACTCGGCGGGTGGCAGTTCCGGTCGATCCGGGACCGGTTCGCCGGCCAGCCGGGAGCAGAGCAGCCGGGCCGCCTCGACGCCCCAGCGGACCGGATCGGTGCGGACCGTGGTCAACGGGGGATTGAGGTACTCGGCCAGTTCGATGTCGTCGAAGCCGACGATCGACATGTCCTCGGGGACCCGTACGCCCTCGGACTGCAGGACCTTGAGACCGGCCACGGCCATCGGGTCGGAGCCGTAGACGACCGCGGTCGGCCGGTCCGGCGCGGCCAGCAGGGCGGCCGTGGCCGCGGCGCCCGACGCTGCGGAGAAGTCACCCTGCCGGACCAGATCGGCCGCCAGCCCGGCCCGTTCCATCGCCCGCCGGAACGCCTCCAGCCGGCCCGCGCCGTGAACCATCCGGACGTCGCCGGTCACGTGGGCGATCCGCCGATGGCCCAGCCGCACCAGGTGTTCGACGGACGCGGTGACTCCGTGAGGATCGTCGAGATTGACCGACGGCAGGTCAGTTCCGGGCTGCGGTGGACCGACCAGGACGGCCTCGGCGCCGAGGTCGGCCAGCAGCGCGGGCCGCGGATCGTCGATCCGCAGGTCGGTCAGGAAGAAGCCGTCGGCGCGGTTGCCGGCCAGGTTGCGGTAGGCGTCGCGTTCCGCGTCCGCGTCGGGCACGACGCTGAGCAGCAGGGACCAGCCGCGGGTGCTCAGCACCGACTCGACGCCGGTGATGAACGAGGCGAAGAACGGGTTCGAGTTCAGCACCGACGGGTCCCGGTGCACCACCAGCCCGAGGGTGAAGGTGGTCCGCAGGGACAGCCCGCGGGCGTACTGGTTCGGGATCCAGCCCAGTTCGGCCGCGGCGTCGAGGACCCGCTGCCGGGTGGCCACGGCAACCCCGGGGCGGTTGTTCAGGGCCAGCGAGACCAGGCCCTTGGACACTCCGGCCCGGCGCGCCACGTCCTGGATCGTCACGTTCTGCATAGATGCAGTCTCAGCCACCGTTGCGTACGTCCAGCGCCTGCTGCAGTTCGTCCCGGATGGTGTCGCCGCCGTTCTTCTTCCAGGTGGCGACGGCACCGGCCCATTCCGACACCGGCTTGCGGCCCTGCAGGATGTCGGCCTCGAGGTCCTCCAGGACGCCACCGAGCTGGGCTCCCTTGCGGCTCTGGGTCTGGCTGAACAGGCCGTGCGCCGGGTTGCGGACGCCGTTCGGCACCATCGACTTCATCACGTCGTACTCGAGCTGGACCGCGTCCGCCTTGCCCGGCGCATAGAGCGGCCACGGCCCCTCGGCGAGGTAGCCGAGGCTGAGCGGGGTCTCGATCTTGCCCTTCTCGGTCAGGACCGGGTCGGTGCCCTGGAGCTCGTGGTGGACGCCGGGCGCGCCGAACGACTTGTACAGGTGCTCGGCCGTGCCGAACGGTGCCGCGAGGTAGTTCAGCACGCTGAGCAGGGCCTCGGCCCGGGCCTCGGACCTGATGCTGATCGCGGTGATGTTGTGGCTCGGCGAACCCAGCCAGATCCGGGCCGGTCCGCCACCCTCGGCCAGCGGCGGCGGGTAGGCGGTCACCTCGATCCGGTTCGGCTCGGCCAGCTGGGCGAACCCGTGCCAGGCGCTGAACGTGTCCTCGACGAACGTGGTGGTCCCGTTGGCGATCCAGGTCTTGCGCTGGTTCTGGTCGACGGCGAAGGCATCCGGGTGGACCAGCTTCTCGGCGACCAGCTTCCGGCCCGCCTCCAGCGCCTCCTGCTGCCGTTCGCTCTCGTACGCACTGGTCAGTCGGCCGCCGTCCTCGGCCCAGGCGTTGGGGATCCCGAACATCTGCCGGATGGCCGCCATCGGCACCGCCGCGAGGGCCCAGGTGTTGACCTTGCCGCCGGTCGCCTCCCGGAACAGGGTGTGGCAGGACTCCCAGGAATCGGGCGCGGCGTCGAGCCCGCGCGCGGCCAGCAGATCCTTGCGGACGTACAGGATGCTGCTGAGGGCTGCCCCGCGTGGGATCGGGACGCCGAAGATCTTGCCGCCGTAGACGGTCTGCCGCCAGCTGTCGGTGGGGACGTTGGCCAGGAACGGGTACTTCGCGACGCCGTCGCCGGACAGCAGCGGGGTCAGGTCCACCGCCATCTTGGCCAGCATGGCCGGCAGCGACGGCAGGTCCATAGTGAAGCTGAACAGGTCGGGAAGTTGATCACCCGCCACGGCGGTCTGGAACCGGTCGGTGAAGTCCGCCCGCGGGACCAGCTGTACCGAGAGCGGGAGGCCGAGCCGTTCGTTGAGCCCCTGCCAGAAGGCGTTCCGGCCCACGGCCGGTGGCGGCGGCGAGCCGGACATGGTGAGCGCGGCGACCGGCTTCCCGTCTCCCGGCGGGCCGTCGGTGGCCTTCACCGGGTCGGCCGGGTAGGCCAGGAACGCGTCGCTGACGCCGTCCGCGCCGAGCAGATCGGGTTTCACTCCCTGGTACGGGACGTGGTTCGGCAGCTTGACGGCGTCGTTCTCGGCCTGCGAGCCCTCGGCACCGCCGCGGCCCTCGTTGCTGCAGCCGGCCAGCGCGGGCAGTCCGACGGTGCCGATGGCGCCGGCGGCGACGCCGGTCCGGAGCAGCTGCCGGCGGCTGATGTACGACGACTTCGTCATGATCGGGCTCCCTCGCGCCTGCGTTTAAACCGGTTTAGACGGCAAGGTAGGCGGGCCTGGGGAGCGTTGTCAACACCCCGGTTCAGCCCGCGGCCGACCGGCGTTGCGGAGGAATCAGGCCGAGGGCGCCGCCGAGCAGGAGCGCGACGCCGGTCACGCCGAGCAGTCCGCCGATCAGGTCGCTGAGGTAGTGCTCGGCGAGCACGATGCGGCTACCGCTGACGATGATCACGGCGACGGCGTCGACCAGGAGCACGATCCGGCCCAGGGTGCTCGGGAAGTGGGCCACCATCAACGCGGTGACCGCCACCAGGGCACCGAAGACGATCGCGTGGCCGCTCGGGTAGGTGGAGTTCGGCTGCTGCACCGGTCCGGGGCGCGCGATGATCTCCTGCAGGACCAGGAGGAGCGGGCATGCGGCCAGCACGGCGAGGCAGCGCGGGACGGCTCGCCGGAACGTCGGGCGGTCGGTTCGGGCGGCGCGGACACAGACGATCACGAGCCCGGTCAGGATCACCAGGACCGGTACGGCGCTGCCCAGCTGGGCGAGCTGCGCGGCCACGGTGCCGGGCGGGGCGTAGAGCAGGTCGGTCAGCCGCAGGTCCAGCGGCGGCATGGCGGACCCGCGCTGCAGCAGGCCGGCCGTGATCATGACGATCAGGGCGGTGCCGCCGGCCAGGACCGCGGACAGGCGGGAGGGGTACGCGGGGGTCATGCGGTCAAGCCTGCGGTCGCCGTTCGGCGGAGGCATCGGGGAGGAGCCCGGTGTTTCCCCGGCAGACCGACCGGTACACCTTGTTGATCTTGGTCAGGAAGGTGGTCGGTTCGAAGATCACCCGGTTGACCCGGGCGGCCCGGCAGGCGGCGGCCACCTGTTCCGGAGCATCGGCGAGCTCGACCAGCCGTTCGGTCAGCGCCGACTCTTCTGGACCGTCGGTCAGCAGTCCCGAGCCGCCGGCGGTCCCCTCGGTCAGCCGCGGATCGCAGTGCAGCACCCCGCGGCCGACCAGCACCGCCTCGACGATCGACATCGGCTGGTTGTCGAAGCCGTACGAGGTGAGGGCGAGCAGGTGATGATCATGGAGCAGGTCCGGCACCTCACCGTGCGGCCGGGCGCCGAGGAAGGTGATCCCCTCGACTCCGGTGGCGATCCGCCGGGCCGCGGCGAGCTGCCGGCCGGCGCCGGCCACCGTGACACTGAGCCGGCCGGGCCCGGACCGGCGGATCGCCTCGACGGCAGCCCGGACGAACGGCAGGATCCGCTTCTCCGGGGTGCACCGGCCGAGCCAGATGATCTTGACCGGACGGTACGGCAGCGGCGGCTCGGTCGGCTCCGGTGCTGCCGCGAGCGTGTTGGGCAGCACCTCGACCCGGCCGATCCCGGCTTCCCGCAGCCGGTCGGCCTGATGCGCCGAGGGGGAGATCACCACGGTGGCCCGGCGGGCGATCCGCCAGGTCATCGCGCGGAGCGCCGACTCGCCGGGCCGGTCGGCGAGCCTGGGTGCGGCATCGGACGGCCCGCCGGTGAGCCTGCGATGGAAGCCGGTCACCGCGGCGGCGAGAGCTTGCTGGGCCGGGAAGCGGGTCTGCCAGAAGAACGTGTGCACGGTGTGCACCACCGGCACGCCGAGTTCCTCGGCGACGTCGATCGCGGCCGCCGCCAGCCCGAACTCCGAGTGCAGGTGGACCACGTCGATCCGATGATCACGCAGCCAGCCTCGCATTCGGTCCCGTACCTCGGGGGAGTTCATGATCAACGGGAGTCGCAGCCCGGGCAGCGTGCCGCGGCTCCGGACGCGGAGGACCGGAACGTCCTGCGGCAAGGTCGGTGCCGTCGGTTCCTCGGGAGCGATGATGATCACCGGCCGGCCGGCGCCGGCCAGCACGCGGGCCTGCTCCAACAATGCCGTCTGGGCGCCGCCGAGATAGCCGAGCTGATAGTCGCAGACGATCGCGACTCGCGTCGGCGCCGTCACCGGAGGGCGGCCGGATCGCTGCTGAACAAGTAGTTCCGGCCCGCCGTGGTCACCTCGGTCACCGGGGTCCAGCGGCGGTCGCGCCAGGCCAGCATCGTGTAGCCGCGCCCGCGCAGCGAGGCGGCGACGCCGGCGGCGGTGCGGCCGTACTTGTCCAGGTGCCGGTCCTCGATCTCGAGCAGCAGCAGCGGCCGGTCCCGGGCCAGCACCTCACCGGCGCCGGCCAGCACGGCCGGCTCGAATCCCTCGACGTCGATCTTGAGGAAGGCGACCCGTTCCACCTCCTGTTGCCGGCAGACCTCGTCGACCGTCAGCACCGGCGTGGGCAGGCTGCGCGTTGTGGAGAAGGAGATCCGCCGACCGGGCCGGACCTGGCCCGCCTTCAGGTGGGCCCAGCCGTGGATCGGCAGCCCGAACCGGTACGGCAGCACGAGTTCTTGATCACCGGCGACCGGGCCCAGGGCCGCGCGCCTGATGATCACCTGACTCAGCCGGGTCCGCCGGTGCAGGGTGCTGAGGATCCGGTGCGGCACCGGCAGCGGTTCGAACGCGTACACCCGGCCGGCCGGGCCGACCAGGTCGGCCAGCGGGAACGTGTACAGGCCGTAGCCGGCGCCGATGTCGAAGCAGACGTCGCCGGGCCGGACGAGTTGATCAAGGCCGAGGAGTTCCGGCTCGGCGATGCCGAGGGCGGCGCTCCCGCGGATCACGGCCGCGGCCCCGTTCGGGCGGCGGGTGCGCAACAGCTGGTCGGTGGACATGTCTTCCGAAGCTAGAAGCGGACTGCCGCGGTCCCCATCCCTCCCGGGAGCGCATTCCCGGCCGGCCGGTTCACCCCGCGGAGCCAGCCGCCGTTCAGCTTCGGTGGTCCTGGCTGGTCTGATCCGCCGGGCGGCGGGGGAGTCTGGCCTCCACGCGGAACCCGCCGTCGCCGGTCGGGCCGAGGTGCAGGGTGCCGCCGGCCGCGGTCACCCGCTCGCGCATGCCGGTGAGCCCGTGCCCCGGCGCGGTCGGTCGCACCGGCCGCGGCGGCGCGTCGTTGATCACCTCGATCACCAGGCCGTCGGCGTCGGTGGAGATCCGGACGACTGTGGCCGCGCCGGGCGCGTGCCGGATCACATTGCTCAGCGACTCCTGGACGACCCGGTACGCCGTCGTACCGGCTTCGGCTTCCGGGTCGCCCCGGCCGTCGGTGATCAACTGCACCGCGACGCCGGCCGCTCGGGCGGACTCGACCAGCTTCGGGACGTCGGCCAGGCCCGGCATCGCGGGCGGGGCGGCGCCGCGGAGGACGTCGAGCAGCTGGCGCAGCTCCTGCAGCGAGGCCCGGGCCGAGGCGCCGATGCTCTGGAACTCGTCCACGACGTCGGGCCGGCCCGGATCGAGGCGGTACGGCGCGGTGGCGGCCTGGACCGCGATCACCGACATGTGGTGCGCCACCACGTCGTGGAGTTCGCGGGCGATCCTGGTCCGTTCCTCCAGGACCCGGCGCAGCCCTTCCTCCTCGGCGATTCTGGCCCGGGCGTGATGGCGGTGCAGCTGGAACCGGCCGAGCACGGCGGTCAGCACGGTCACCAGGACCAAGATCACGGCACCGCGGGACACCTCGCCCTCGCTGAACTCGGAGCCGAGCTGGCCGAACGACTCGACGACGAGGGTGATCACCACGGCCGGGTAGCAGAGGCCGGGCCGGGTCGCGAGCGCGACGGCGTAGATCACCGGAAGGTGCGCGGTGGCCTGGATGGCCAGCCAGCTGAACGCCTCGAGCTCGACGTCGGGCAGGAACAGCCGGTCGACCGGCAGCAGCACCAGCAACGACGGCAGCGACAGCGCCCAGCCGAGCACCGGCCGGAACCAGACCACGGCCACCGGTGCGGCGAGACCGGCGCCGACCAAGATCGACACGGGGACGGCGGCGGCGTTCGGTTCGCGGTAGCCGAGCCCGAAGAAGGCCGCCGAGGCGACCAGGAACAAGATCACGGCGATGGCGAGGAACGGCCAGAACGGGATGAACCGGTCGAGGCCGCGGCCGCTCATCGCGCTCCGGGCGTCACCAGCCCGCTCTCGTACGCGAACACGACGGCCTGCGCCCGGTCCCGGAGCGCGAGCTTGCCGAACAGGCGGCCGACGTGCGACTTCACCGTCTCCTCGGCGATGCTCAGTTCCGCGGCGATCTCGGCGTTGGACCTGGCCTGAGCGATCAAGGTCAGCACCTCCAGCTCCCGCGTGGTCAGGGTCCGGAGTCGTCCGGTCAGGGCGCGGTCGGCGGGCCGGCGCGCCGTCATGTCCTCGATCAGCCGCCGGGTGATCGAGGGCGCGAGCAGGGCGTCGCCGGCCGCCACGACCCGGATCGCGGCGACCAGGTCCTCCGGCGGCGAATCCTTGAGCAGGAAGCCGCTGGCGCCGTACCGCAGTGCCGCGTAGACGTAGTCGTCGACGTCGAACGTGGTCAGCACGACGATCTTGGGCCGGTGCCTCGACTCGGGCGCGAGCAGCTGCCGGGTCGCCTCGATCCCGTCCAGCTCCGGCATCCGGACGTCCATGATCACGACGTCGGGCTTGAGCTCGCGGACGGCCCGCACCGCCGCGGCACCGTCGGAGGCCTCGCCGATCACCGTGAGATCGGGCTGGGCCCGCAGCAGCGAGGCGAACCCGGCGCGCACCATCGCCTGATCATCGGCCACCAGTACGGTGATCATGAACGGCCTTTCGGAGTCGGTACGGTCAGCGGCAGCTCGGCCAGGACCCGGAACCCGCCGTCGTCGGTGGGCCCGGCCTGCACCGTACCTCCGATCGAGACGGCCCGCTCGCGCATCCCGGTCAGGCCGTGCCCGCCCGGCCGAGGCTCCGCCGTCAAGGTGGGTGGATCGTTGATCACCTCGACGGACAGCACAACTTGATCACCGGTGACCCTGATCGTGGTGGCCGCTCCCGGAGCGTGCCGGACCACGTTGCTCAGCGCCTCCTGGACGATCCGGTACGCGGCGTACTGCAGGTCGGGTCCGAGGGCGGGCGGCGGGTCCATGATCAACCGGACCGGAACCCGGGCGGCCCGGGTCGACTCGACCAGCTTCGGGAGGTCGGCCAGGGCGGGCGTCGGCGGTGTCGCGCCGCGCAGCACCTCGAGCACCTGGCGGAGCTCCTGCAGGGACTCGCGGGCCGACGCACCGATCGACCGGAACTCCTGATCGACCTCGGCCGAACGTTCCGCGGCGATCCGATAGGGAGCCGTCGAAGCCTGGACCGCGATCAGCGACATGTGGTGGGCCACCACGTCGTGCAGCTCACGGGCGATCCGGGTCCGTTCCTCGAGCACCCGCAGCTGGCTCTGCTCCTCGGCGATCCGGATCGTCGCGTTGCGCCGCTGCAACCGGGTCCGGCCGAGCACCACGGCCAGCACGGTCGCCAGCGTCCAGATCACGCCGCCCTGAATCACGACGCCGGCGCTGTAGCCGAAGCCCTGCGGGATCGCGGAGAGGCCGGCGATCATGGTGATCCCGACCGCCGGGTAGCAGATCGCCCGGGGTGCGGACAACGCGACCAGGTAGATCACGGGGAGATGGGCGGCGAGCTGGTTGGCCAGCCAGGGGAACGGCGTCAGGGTCTCCGGGAACAGCAGCCGGTGCACCGGCAGGAAGACGATCAACGGGATCAGACCGAGCGCCCAGCCGAGCATCGGGCGGTAGCGGGCGACGGCGACCGGGGCGGCGAGCACCAGGGACGCGGGAACGGCGGCGAGACCGTAGCCGAGGCTGAACCCGTACACGGGAAGGTTGAGCAAGACCAGGACCGCGGCGAAGACGGGGAACGGCCAGCGAGGCACCAGCGGCCGGGCGTTCGCGGCCAGGGTGGCGAGCGGGACCCGGACGGCGGCGACCCGGGTCAGGTACCCGCCGACGGCGCCACGCAGGTTGTCCACCACGCCGTTCAGCTTAGGAGGCGGTGCCCGACGCCGCCCTCCTAAGATCGCGTGCGTGAGGTTCTTCTTCGACGCCCGCTACATCCGGACCGACTTCCACGACGGGATCAGCCGGTACAGCACCGAGCTCGGCCGGGCCGTCGCCGCGCAGGCGCCGGTGACGTTCTTGGTCAGCGATCCGGGGCAGCGCGCGTTGTTGCCGGAGGGCGCGGAGACGATCATGCTGCACGGGCCGACGTCGGCGCTGGAACCGTTCACCGCGCTGCGGCTGAACCGGCACCGGCCGGACGTCGTGTTCACCCCGCTGCAGACGATGGGATCGCTGGGCCGCCGGCACAAGTTGATCTTGACGCTGCAGGACATCATCTACTACCGGGACCCGACGCCGCCGACGAACCTGCCGCCGCACATCCGGCTCGGCTGGTGGCTGTTCCATCAGGCCTACTGGCCGCAGCGGCTGGTGCTGGACCGGGCCGACGCGGTGGTCACGGTCAGCGAGACCTCGCGGTCCTACATCGAGAAGTACCGGCTGACCCGGCGCCCGCTCACCGTGGTCAGCAATGCGCCGTCGCCGCTGCTCAGTGTTCCCGAGCCGGGCACGATCGGTCGTGATCTTGTCTACGTCGGCTCCTTCATGCCGTACAAGAACACCGACGTGTTGATCAAGGCGCTGGCCCACCTGCCCCCGGACTTCACGCTGCATCTGGTCAGCCCGATCAAGGCGGACCGGGAGGCGGAGCTGGCCGCCATGATCCCCGAGGGCCGGACGGTGATCTTCCACCGCGGCGTGACCGAGGCCGAGTACCTGGACCTGCTCGGCCGGGCCTATGCGCTGCTCACCGCGTCGAAGGTCGAGGGCTTCGGACTGCCGATCGTCGAGGCGCAGCGGGCCGGCGTGCCGGTGATCTGCAGCGAGACCGACATCTTCACCGAGGTCGCCGGCCCGGAGGCGCTGTTCTTCTCGCCGGACGACCCGGTCGCTCTGGCCAAGCAGGTCGAGACCCTCGACGATCCGTCGGTACGGCAGCGGATCGTCGACACCGGTCGCGCCAACGCCGCCAGGTTCTCCTGGGATCGCAGCGCGACCGTCCTGCTCGACCTGGCCCGTTCCCTCTCCAGCCGGTAGATCCGCCCGGTCAGGGGGTTGTCGGCAGTGGGCCCGGGATGGGAGATTTTCTCCATCGAAGTTGCGGGTTGGGTTACTGCCTGGCATGGCCCTACGTCGAGGAGCGCATCATGTCGAAGTCCTCCCATCGTTTCGCTCGAGCCGTTCTCGCCCTGGCCGGAATCGTCGCCGTGATCAGCGCCCTGGCCACTCCGGCGGGGGCCGAGCCCACCGCCGCGGACAGCAAGCTCGTCACGTACCACGGCTATCGGGTTGCGGTCCCGGCGGCGTGGCCCGTCGTCGACCTGGACCAGGACAAGGCCTGCGTACGGTTCGACCGGCCCGCCGTCTATCTCGGCACGCCCCGCTACCAGGAGACCTGTCCCGCCGACCTCACCGGTCGCGAGGCCGGCCTGCTCATCGAGCCGCTGAACGGCCAGTCCGCGACCCGGCCCGGAGTCGTCCCCGCCAAGGCCGGCACGGCCGTCGCCCCTGCGGCCACCTCGACGAGCGGCACCCTGCAGATCGCGGTCGAGGGTGCCGGGGTGCTGGTGACCGCGGCCCACGGTCCGGGCAACGAGGAGGCCGTACGCACGATCCTCGGCACCGGCAAACTCGTGGCCGGCGGCCGGACGACCACGCTGGACGCCGAGTCGAAGGCGTCCGGGACGGTCCGGCCCACCGCGGCGGTGGTGGCGCCCGGAACGTTCAACGGCAAGGGCTTCGACCAGTGCGCGGCGCCGTCCCAGAGCGCGATGGACACCTGGTGGAATTCTTCGCCGTACAAGGCGGTCGGCATCTACATCTCCGGCATCCAGCGCGCCTGTGCCCAGCCCAACCTGACCGCGACCTGGATCGCCAACCAGCACAACCGCGGCTGGAAGTTCCTGCCGCTGCACGTCGGTCTGCAGGCACCGTGCCGCGGGACCGGGCACATGATGTCGTCCGATCCGGCGACCGCCCGGTCCCAGGGACATCAGGCCGCCGTCGAGTCGGTGACGGCCGCGCAGGCGCTCGGGATCGTGGCCGGCAGCGTGCTTTACAACGACATGGAGGCCTACCCGCGCGGTGGCGCCTGCACGACCGCGGTGATGTCGTTCCTGGCCGGTTGGACCGACGAGCTGCACGCCCGCGGCTACCTGTCCGGCGTCTACTCCAGTGCCGCCTCCGGCATCGCCGACCTCGTCGCGAACTACAACAGCACCACCTATCACCGCCCGGATCACGTCTTCTTCGCCTGGTGGAACAACGTCGCGAACACCGACGGCGGTCAGTACATCCCGGCGAGCTACTGGGCCGACCACCAGCGGATCAAGCAGTACGCGGGCGACGTCCGCGAGACCTGGGGCGGCGTGACGATCGCGATCGACCGCGACTTCTTCGACACCGCGAACGGCGGCCCGCCACCGCCGTGCGCCTCGGTCTCGCTGGACGCCACGGCCTACCCGGAGCTGAAGGCGGGGTCGACCGGCAACCTGGTCAAGGCCGCGCAGTGCCGGCTGCAGACGGCGGGGTCGCTGCCCGACGGTGAGCCCTCCGGCACGTTCGACGCCGCGACCGAGACCGCCGTCAAGACGTTCCAGACGTCGGTCTCGCTGACGGCCACGGGCGTCGTCGACTCCCACACCTGGACCGCCCTGCTGTCGTACGGGTCCAGGCCGACCCTGCGCAGCGGTGCCTCCGGCCCGGACGTCTCGCGGCTGCAGCGCGCGTTGACGGCGGCGCTCGGGCGCACGGTCGGGATCGACGGGTCGTTCGGACCGGTCACCGAACAGGCCGTCGAGGACTACCAGACCTCGCGGAAGCTCGGCGTGGACGGCATCGTCGGTTCGGAGTCCTGGACGGCACTCCAGTCCGGCAGGTAGGCCCGATCAGGGGGCATTGCGGTTGGGTCAGTTGATCAAGACCTGCCGCAGTTCGGGGAGTTCGCCGAGCTGCCGGTCGATGATCAGCCGCGCCTGCCGTACCGAATCGACGAGCGGGTGCAGCGCCAGCGCCCGCACGGCAAGTGCACGGGACCCGGTCCGGGCGGCCTCGATCACGGTCCGTTCGACGTCCTTCATGGTGATCACGACGCCCTGCTGGTACGGCTCCAGGGGATCGGCCGGCAACGGGCGGGGGCCGTCCGCACCGACCTCGCAGGGCACCTCCACGACGGCTTCGTCGTCCAGCCCGGGCAGGGTGCCCTGGTTGGCGACATTGAGCACCAGCCGGGCCGCCCGGTCCCGGGCGATGGCGCGGATCAGGTCCAGCGCGACGCCCTCGTAGCCGCCGCCGGCAAGATCATCGTCGTCCCGGGCGCCGGCTCCGGTGGCCTCGCGTTCCTCGGCCAGGTAGGTCTCCTCGCGGGCCCGCCGGGTCTCCTCCCACCGGCGCAGCGGATCATGATCATCATCGCCGCCGAAGTAATGATCTTGCTGGCGGGCCAGGTATTCGCCGCGGGTCTCGGTCCCGCCGTTGATCGCGGCGATCGCGTCCGCGGTGGAGTACCAGTACCAGAGGTACTCGTTCGGGATCGCGCCGAGTGTGCGCAGCCAGTCGGCGCCGAACAGCCGGCCCTCCTCGACCCGGTCGAGCAGGGGCTCCGAGGCGAGCAGCTCGGGAAGTCGATCAACGCCGTCGACGGTGAGCCGGCGTAGCCAGCCGAGATGATTCAGCCCGGCGTAGGAGAATTCGGCGTCCTCGGGCCGTACCCCGAGCGCGCGGGCCGCGCGGCGGAACAGTCCGACCGGGGAGTCGCAGATGCCGATCACCCGCGTCCCGAGAACCGAGCGGGCGGCCTCGGTGACCATTCCGGCCGGGTTGGTGAAGTTGATCACCCAGGCGTCCGGGGCGACCCGCCGGATCGTCTCGGCGATCCGCAGCACCACCGGGATCGTGCGCAGCCCGTAACAGACCCCGCCGGCCCCGGTCGTCTCCTGGCCCAGCAGGCCGACGTCGAGGGCGGACCTTTCGTCGCAGACCCGGCCGGCGACCCCGCCGACCCGGATCGCCTGGAAGACGAAGTCGGTCCCGGCGACCGCCGCGGCCAGGTCGGTCTCCAACCGGACCGACGGCCCGATCCGGTCCGCGGTCATGGCCTCGATCACGGCACCGATCCGGCGCAGCCGAGCCGCGTCGGTGTCGTACAGGACGAGTTCGTCGATCACCGGCTCCGGGTCGTCGGCGAGGGCCCGGAAGATCAGCGGCACCCGGAATCCGCCGCCTCCGATGATCGTCAGCCGCATCCCGGTCCTCCTCCGCGTGGGTCCATGTCCGGAACGGTAGCGTGGGCGGATCAAGGCCCTTCGACAGGCTCAGGGCGCTGGACACGATCTGGGAAGGAGTCCTGATGGGCGAACCGGAGTTCGACGTGTTCGTCACCGGGACCGTGTTCCTGGACCTGATCTTCACCGGGCTGAGCCGGCCACCGGCCGGCGGCCACGAGGTGTGGACCGACGGCATGGGCTCCAGCCCGGGCGGCGTGGCGAACCTTGCCGTCGCCGCGTCCCGGCTCGGCCTGCGCACCTCGCTGGCGACCGCGTTCGGCGACGACATCTACGGCGAGTACTGCTGGCATGTGCTGGCCGAGCTCGAGGACGTCGATCTCAGCCTGGCCCGCCAGTTCCGAAACTGGCACTCGCCGGTCACCGTCTCGATGGCGTACGACGAGGATCGGGCGATGGTCACCCACGCGCACCCGCCGCCCTCCGGCCCGACCGACCTGATCATCGACCCGCCCGCCACGAAGCTCGCCTACGCCGACATGGCCGCCGAGCGCGCGGCCTGGCTGGACCGGGCGCAGGACCGCGGCGTCAAGGTGTTCGCCGACGTCGGCTGGGACGAGACCGAGGTCTGGGACACCGACCTGCTGAAGTCGCGGCTGGCCGGTTGCCACGCCTTCGTACCGAACGCCGGCGAGGCGATGGCCTTCACCCGGACCGGTTCGCCCGGCGCGGCGCTGGAGGTGCTCCGGGACTGGGTGCCGCTGGCCGTGGTGACCGCCGGCACCGGGGGAGCGTTCGCCGCCGACGCGGAGACCGGCGAGACAGCCTGGGTCCCGTCCCTGTCCGTGCCGGCGCTGGATCCGACCGGCGCCGGCGACGTCTTCCTGGCCGGCCTGATGTTCGGCACCCTGCACGACCTGTCGCTGACCCACCGGCTCCGCTTCGCCGGACTCTGCGCCGCCCTCTCGGTCCGCCAGTTCGGCGGCGCCCTCGCCGCCCCCGGCTGGGCCGACCTGGCCGCCTGGTGGGCCGAGGCCAAGGAATCCGCCCGCTTCGCCCGCGACTACGCCTTCCTGCCCGACCTGATCCCCGCCGGCGAGGGCCGCGAGGTGCGCCGGGCCATGGCGACCATCGGCCTCGGCGAGCTGCTCGGCGACGACGATGATCATGATCACGACTCGGTTCAGCCGTGATGATCATCGACGATCCGGCCGAGGCCGAACTGCACCGGGTGTACGGGCCGTCCGCCGGCCGTACTCCGGCCGAGGCGGCGGCCCTGATGGTGGGCTATCCGGGGCGCTGGTGGGTGGCCGGGGGCTGGGCGATCGAGGCGCAGGGCGGAACCCCGCGGGCGCATGGTGATGTTGATCTGAGCGTGCCGCGGTCGGACCTGGCTCTGCTGCGGCGGCACCTGGCCGGGCGGCTCGACGTCTGGATCGCCGACCGGGGTTGGTTGAAGCCGTTGCCGCCGGACGAGGATCCGGACGGGCCGGCGGAGCGCGTGCTCGCGGACGAGTGCGAGAACCTGTGGACCAGGGCCGGCGGCGGCGAGCCGTGGGAATACGACGTGATCTTGATGGACGGCGACGCCGACGGCTGGATCTTCAAGCGGGACGGCGGGATCCGGCTGCCCTGGCCGGAGCTCGTCCGGACTGTGGACGGGATCGACTACCTGCGCGCCGAGATCCAACTGCTGCACAAGGCGGCCCGCCGGCGCCCGAAGGACCAGTACGACTTCGAGGCCGTTCTGCCGCGGCTCGACCCCGATGCCCGCCGCTGGCTCCGCGCCGCCCTCACCCGAGTCCACCCAGACCATCGCTGGCTGACCGATCTCGAGTGAATTCCCGCCGGGAGTACCCGGCAGAAATTCACCGGGTCGAACGGTCACGGGCGGACCGCCGCGGTCATCCGGGCGGCCACCTCGGTGACAGCAACTCGGAGCTCGGGGCCGCCCTCGACGCGGAACGGGAACGGGATGGCGGAGAGCCACTCGCCGGCGTACATGGCCGGATTGCTGGTGCTGCCGGTCAGCAGGCACCGGCCGCCGTCGTCGAGCGGCTCCAGCCGGCCCATCGGCCCGGTGGTCCACGGCGCGACGTCGGCGTACGGCGCCTCGAAGACGACCCTGGTCGGATACTCCCAACTGCTGCCGAGATGCTGCTCCAGCAGCGCCACCGGATCCAGGTCGGGCGGCGACTGGAACCGGTCGGCCAGGGTCTCGAACCCGGTCACCCGGTCGATCCGGAACGTCCGGACCTCGTCGACGTAGTGCGCCCGGCAGAGCAGATACCAGCGCCCGTTGCGCACCACCACCGCCCACGGATCGACCTCGGTGTCCAGCAGGGTCCCCGACGCCGTCCGGTACGAGAGCCGGGCCCGCCGCCCGGCCGCGACCGCGTCGACGACCGTGGTGACGATCTCCGGATCGGGCCTGGCCGCATCCCGGTCCGGTGCGGTGAGGGCGTTCGCGCGCAGCATCGCCGCCTGCCGGGCGACCCGCTCCGGCAGCGCCCGGAGCAACTTGCCCAGCGCCGAGCCGACGGGATCGGCGGGGTCGGCCGCGGCGTGGTGACCGTCCAGCACCGCCATCACCAGACCGAGTGCCTCCGAGGAGGAGAAGACCAGCGGCGGCAGCCGCAGCCCGCGCCCGACCCGGTAGCCGCCGTAGGGCCCGCGGACCGACTCGACCGGCACTCCCGCCTCGCGCAGGATCGCCACGTAGCGCCGCGCCGCCCGGTCGGTGACCTTCAGTCGTTCGGCCAGTTCAGCGGCCGAGATCCCGGGCCTGGCCTGCAGCAGTTCCAGCGCCAACAAGGCCCGCGCCGTCGGGCTGTCCTCGCGCGTCTTCACAAGGCGAAGCCTAAACAGGAAGCCGAGCGTCCGGAACGGCTTCTAGATTCGCGGCCATGGACATCATCCTCATTCCCGGCATGTGGTTGACCGGCTCGGCGTGGGACGAGACGGCCGATGAGCTCCGGCGGCTCGGGCATCGCCCGACGGCGCTGACCCTGCCCGGCCTCGCCGACGGCCGGACCGACGCGACGCTCGACGATCAGCTGGCCGCCGCGCTGGAGGCCGTCGATGCCACCGACCGGCCGCTCGTGGTGGGCCATTCGGCGGCGAGCACGATGGCCTGGCTGGTCGCGGACCGACGACCCGAGGCGGTCGCCCGGGTCGTGCTGGTCGGCGGTTTCCCGTCGGCCGACGGCGCGGCCTACTTCTCCGTGTTCCCGGTGCAGGACGGCGTGGTGCCGTTCCCGGGTTGGGAACCGTTCGAAGGCCCGGACACAGCCGACCTGGACGCCGCGGCTCGGGACCGGTTGGCGGCCGCGGCGGTTCCGGTGCCCGGCGGGGTCGCGACCGGAATCGTCCGGCTCACCGACGAGCGTCGTTACGACGTACCGGTCACGCTGGTCTGTCCCGAGTTCAGCCCGCAGGACGTGAAGGGTTGGATCGCGGACGGCGACCTGCCCGAACTGGAGCGGGCCCGGGACGTGTCGTACGTCGACCTCGCTTCCGGCCACTGGCCGATGACCAGTTGCCCGGCCGAGCTGGCGAAGGCCCTCGTCGAACCCGTCCGATGACGTACGCGATCGCGACGCTGGAGGCGTCGACCTGGGACCGGTTCGCCGAGCTGGTCGAGCGCAACAACGGGATCTACGGCGGCTGCTGGTGCATCTCGTTCCACACCGACCGGGGCGATCCCGGGCTTGATCACCGCGCGGCCAAGGAGCAGCTGGTCCGGACCGCCCGGGCCCACGCGGCGCTCGTCCTCGACCAGGACGGCGTCGCCCGCGGCCCGGGCCGCGTTGGAAGGCGCGTTGGACCAGATCGCGAGCGCGGCGGCGGCCTGGTCGAGGCGATCTCCGAGGTCACCGACGGTCGCGTCGCGCAGTCACGCTTCCTGTACAGCGGCACCGTCGAACTGCTCGAGCAGTACGACTTCGTCCGCGTCCGCCAGGTCGGCAAGCACGCCTGGATCATGCACCGGGACGTACCGCCCGCCTGAACCGCACGATGCGGTCCGATATTCGTTTGCCCGCGCCGTGCGCGGCCGCGACGATGGCTGCCGGACCGGACGAGCTAAGGGGCGCAGATGAGTCGCGGCACAGTGTTGATCACCGGGGTGGGCCGGCGGCGGTCCATCGGGGCCGGGCTCGCGCTCGGCCTGGCCGAGGACGGCTGGGACCTGGCGCTGAGCTACTGGCGGCCGTACGACGACCGGCTCGGGATGGAGGCCGGCCCGGACGATCCGGCGGCGATCGCCGAGGACTGCCGGGCGCTCGGCCGCCGGGTGGACCTGATCGCCGGTGATCTTGCCGACCCGGCCGTACCGGCGGAGTTGATCAAGGCCGCCGCCGCGCACGATGATCTTGCCGGTCTGGTGCTGTCGCACTGCGAGTCCGTCGACAGCTCGATCCTCACCACGTCACTGGAGAGCTGGGATCGGCACTTCGACGTCAACGCGCGGGCGACCTGGTTGTTGATCAAGGAGTACGCCGAGCGGCTGCCGGTCGTCGATCACGGCGGCGAGGCCCGGGCCCGGATCGTGGCGCTGACCAGTGATCACGTCGTGCACAACCTGCCCTACGGTGCCAGCAAGGGAGCCCTGGACCGGCTGGTGATCGCTGCCGCCCACGAACTGGCCGACCGCGGCGTGCGCGCCAATGTGATCAATCCGGGCCCGATCGACACGGGCTGGATGACCGACGAGATCCGGGCCGCCTGTCTCGCCGGCACCCCGGCCGGCCGGATCGGCACGCCGCAGGACACCGCCAACCTGGTCCGCTTCCTCTTCTCGGACCAGGGCTCCTGGATCAACGGCCAGCTGCTCTCCAGCAACGGCGGCGCCGCCTGACCGGAACGGTCCCTGAGCCTGTCGAAGGGCCAAGCCCCGATGATCGAGGCCCTTCGACAGGCTCAGGGCACAGATTGATCAGGCCTCGTCCGGCTCCAGGCTCATCGGTCCGTAGACCTTCCGCTCGTCCTCGTAGAGGGTGACCGAGCGGACGCCGTCCTCGAACAGGTCCGGATAGGCCTCGCCGAGCCACGACTCGGCGTCGCCCTGCCGCGGGAAGTCCTTGCTGCGGCCCTGAGTGCCGGCCGGCACCGGCTGGTAGGTCCAGTGCCAGGACATCAGGTGAGCCGCTTCGTCGGCGCCGACCGGGCAGTGAGGGCCGGGTCCGTCACGACGGCGTCGCCGAGCGCCTCGTCGATGCCGCGCAGGGTCTCCGCCGAGAGCTTCTTGCCCGCCGCCTCGGCGTTCGCGGTGACCTGCTCGGGGCGCGAGCCGCCGGTGATCGCGGTCGCCACGTTCTCGTTGTTGAGCACCCAGGCGATCGCCAGCTGGGCCATCGTCAGGCCCTCGGCCTCGGCGAGCGGGACCAGCTTCTGGACCCGGGTGAGCAGTTCGTCGTCGTCGACCAGCCGCTTGATGAAGCCGGCTCCGCTGGCCTCGTCGGTCGCCCGGGAGCCCTCGGGCGGCGGCTGACCCGGCAGGTATTTACCGGTCAGGACCCCCTGCGCGATCGGCGAGTAGACCACCTGGCTGATCCCGAGCTCGTACGAGGTCGGCACCACCTCGGCCTCGATGATCCGGTGCAGCGCGTTGTACTGCGGCTGGTTCGAGACGAACGGGAAGCGCAGCTCCCGGGCCAGCGCGTGACCGGCCCGGAGCTGCTCCGCGGTCCACTCGCTGACCCCGATGTAGAGCGCCTTGCCCTGCCGGACCACGTCGGCGAACGCCTCCATGGTCTCCTCGAGCGGCGTGAAGTGGTCGTACCGGTGCGCCTGGTAGAGATCGACGTAGTCCGTCTTCAGCCGTTTCAGCGAGCCGTTGATCGACTCGTGGATGTGCTTGCGGGACAGGCCGGTGTCGTTCGGCCCGCCGGGGCCGGTGGGGAAGTAGACCTTGGTGAAGATCTCCAGGCTCTCCCGCCGCTCGCCGGCCAGCGCCTCGCCGAGGATCGATTCGGCCTTCGTGTTCGCGTACGTGTCCGCGGTGTCGAACGTGGTGATCCCCGCGTCCAGCGCCGCCCGGACACACCGTTCGGCCTGCTCCGCCTCGACCTGCGACCCGTGGGTCACCCAGTTGCCGTAGCTGACCGCCGACACCTTGAGGCCGCTGCGGCCGAGAAATCGAAACTCCATGGCGTCAGCGTGTCACAGGTGCCGGCGGTCGGTGGACCGGCCCGCCCGGCTAGCGCAGCGGGGCGATCTGAGCCTCGGTCGCGCTCTGCTGGGTCGCCGCCGAGATGAAGGCGAGCGGCCCGGCCCAGTGCAGGCCGTACTGGTCGAACCGGTTCCGGTCCTTGGCGTAGGAGGTCTTCGCCTGCTTCACCAGGTAGGTCTGGAACGGCCGGTTCGGCAGGGCGGCGTTGAGCTCGCCGAGATTCCGTACGTAGACGCCCTTGAAGGTCGGGCCGTCTCCGCCGCAGTCCCCCGACTCGCACGGTTCGCGCAGCACGCCCTTCGGGTTGATCCCGGCGTCCCGGGTGGAGGCCGCCGCCAGCTTCTGCGCGGTGCGCAGGTAGCCCCGGTCACCGGTCGCGTCGTACAGCTCGGTCAGCGCGCCGAGCACGATGCCCTGGTTGTAGGTCCAGGTCGGCTGCCCGTTGTTCTGGCAGGCGTCGTCCAGGCCGTCGTTGATCATGTTCCGCGAGTTGATCATGCCGCTGTCGCGGAACCAGGTCCAGTTCTGCTTGGCCCGGTCGAGGAAGCTCGGGTCCTCGACCCGGTTGGCCAGGCTGGCCAGCACCTTGATCATCAGCTCGTTGGTGACGGCGTTCTTGTACTTCACGTTGATGTTCCAGATCACGCCGCCGCCGCAGACGTCGCTCCAGGTGTCCCACATGTACTCGGCGTCGAAGATCGCCGTGTCCAGGTAGCGCTGATCACCGGTGAGGTCGTACGCGCGGATCCAGGCCAGCGCCCACCAGCCGGTGTCGTCGATGTACTCGTTGGTGAAGTTGCCGCCCTGGGCGTCCTTGTTCTTGTCGTACGTGTTCGCGATCACCCACTCATAGCGGTCGTCGCCGGTGGCCAGCTGGTAGTCCAGCACCGCGGTCAGGGCGTTCGCCGAGTTCCACCAGCCTGTGGTCTTCCAGAGCCCGGTGTCCTTGTTGTACAGGCGCATCAGGGCATCCACGGCGCGCTTGGCCGGAGTGCCCCCGGTCTGCGGTTCCTCGACCCCGAACCAGCCGGTGCAGACGATGTCGTCGCGGTTGCCCGCCTTGCCGCAGGCGCGCAGGACACCTTCCTTCCCGTCCACGGTCAGGGCGAACTCGGGCGTGGTGACCGACCGGGAGCCGGCCGGGATGGTCGAGTAGCCGAGCCGCTCGTCGGCGACGGTCGCACCGCCGTCGAAGGAGCGGTCCAGCCACACCTCGTCGGTCGGATCCCCGCTGGAGATCCGGGCCCAGCCGAGGGCGTCGGCGTCGGACAGGTGCAGTTCGATCTGGCGGCCGAAGATCGTGGCGCCGTCGGCCAGCCGATCTTCGGTAGCGGCGAGGGGAACGGCGGCGGTCTCGGCCTCAGCGGGCCGTCTGGTCGTGGCATCCCCCTCGGAGGCGGCCGCCGGTGCGGCGGCGAAGGTGATCATTCCAAGCGTGGCGAGGGCCGCGATCGCGGCGCCAATGGCGCGTCGGGTCATGCCCCGACGGTAGGTCGCCGGCGGACCGTACGTCAAGGATTCATTCCAATTAATATATTCATATTGTTCAGAGGGAGATGAATGGTGTAGGAATAGCCCGCACGCTCACATCCACACCATCTCGGCGAGGGGGCTCGATGGCGTCGATCACCGACGATCCGGTGCGGCTCAGTCCCGCGACTCCGGCTCCGCGCAGGCGGCGCGGCATGACCACCGGACTGCAACAGACCATCAACGGCTGGGCCTTCCTGGCGTTGCCGATCGTGCTGTTCGTCGTGTTCCTGCTGGTGCCGATGGTCGTCGCGGCCGTGCTCAGCTTCTCCGACTACTCGATCGTCGACGAGCTCTCCTGGGTCGGGGTGGAGAACTACGCCAAGGTCTTCGGCGACCCGTTCTTCTGGGTCGCGCTCCGGAACACCGCCTACTACACCGTGATGTACGTGCCGCTCGGCATCATCGTCGCGCTGGCCACGGCGCTGCTGCTGAACCGGAGCAACCGGGCGACCAAGGTGATGCGGACCCTGTTCTACATCCCGGTCGTGTCGTCGTCGGTGGCGACCGCGTCGATCTGGTTCTGGCTGCTCAACCCGCAGTACGGCATCTTCAACGTCGTGCTCGGCTGGTTCGGCATCGACGGCCCGGCCTGGCTGTACGAGTCGCAGTGGGCGATGCCGTCGATCGTCGCGATGAGCGTCTGGGCCGGCTTCGGCGGCAACATGATCATCTTCCTGGGCGGGCTGCAGGGCGTGCCCCGCGATCTCTACGAGGCCGCCCAGCTGGACGGCGCCGGTGCCTGGCGGAGCTTCTGGCACGTCACTCTGCCCGGCATCTCGAAGACCATGTTCCTGGTCTCCACGCTGTTGATCATCGGGTCGTTCCAGGTGTTCGACCAGGCCTTCATCCTGACCAAGGGCGGACCGGGCAACGCCACGGTGACGATCGTCTACTACATCTACGACAAGGGCTTCGGTGCACTCGAGATGGGCTACGCCTCGGCGCTGTCGTTCATCCTGTTCGCGATCATCCTCGTCTTCACCGTGATCAACGTACGGATCAACCGGATGGGAGATCAGTCGTGACCGCGGTCCTCGCAACGCGCCCTGAGCCTGTCGAAGGGCCTCGCCCGAAGCCGGTGCGGCCCGGCAAGATCATCAAGCGGGTGTTGTGGTGGATCGGCGCCACGGCGATCGCGTTCAGCACCGTGATGCCGCTGGTCTGGACGCTGGCGACCTCGTTCAAGCCGGCCAGCGAGGCGCTGAGCAACTACCTGTCGCTGCTGCCGAAGGTGCCGACGCTGGAGAACTACCAGCGGGTCTTCGCCGAGACCCCGTTCGCCCAGTACCTGCTCAACTCCCTGTTCCTCGCCCTGGCCGGCTGCGTGACCAACCTGTTCTTCGGCGGGCTCGGCGGCTACGCACTGGCCAAGCTCAAGTTCCGCGGCCGCAAGATCGTCTTCGGGGCCTTCCTTGCCTCGATGATGGTGCCGGGCATCGTCACCATGGTGCCGGCGTTCCTGGTACTGCGGTACTGGCCGTTGGCCGGCGGCAACGACCTGCTCGGCCAGGGCGGGTTCGGCTTGATCAACACGTACTGGGCGGTCATCCTGCCCGGCGCCGCGGGGCCGTTCGCGGTGTTCTTCATGAAGCAGTTCTTCGAGAGCCTGCCGGACGAGCTGGGTGAGGCGGCCCGGATCGACGGCGCCAGTGAGTTCCGGATCTTCGTCCAGGTCTACCTGCCGCTGGCCGCGGCCGGGCTCGCCGTGCTCGGCGTACTCACCTTCCAGGCGGGCTGGAACGCGTTCCTCTGGCCGTTGATCGTGCTCAACGACCCGTCCATGCTCACCGTTCAGGTCGCCCTGTCCACGTTCGTCAACGACAAGGTGACCGACTTCGGGCCACTGATGGCCGGCACCGTCATGTCCAGCGTCCCGGTCTTGATCATCTTCGTCCTGGCCCAGCGTCACATCATCGAGGGCGTCGCCCATCTGGGCGCCAGCAAATAGGAGTTCAACGATGCGCACCATCAGATCCATCGCGGCGGCGGTCGTCGCCGGCCTGCTCGCCCTGGCCCTGGCGGCCTGCAGCGGCCCGAGCGGCGGCACCACCGGGGGCACCGGGGGAGGCGGGCCCAAGATCAAGGAGGTCACCTTCTGGGGCGGCTGGTCCGGTGACCAGGCCAAGCAGCTGAAGGCGCAGGCCGAGGCGTTCAATGCGGCCCAGACCGACTACAAGGTCACGTTCGTCGCGCAGGAGGAGGTCGAGCAGAAGCTGCTGACCGGCATGGCCAGCGGGCGGGTGCCCGACATCGTGCTCTGGGACCGCTTCAACACCTCGGTCTACGCCGGCAAGAACGCGTTCACCGCGCTGGACGACCGGATCGCCGCGGACAAGATCGATCTCGGCCGGTTCTACGGGCCGGCCGTCGAGGAGATGGTCGTCGACGGCAAGCACTACGGCCTGCCGCTGCTGGTGGACAACCGCTCCCTGTTCTACAACGCGGAACTGTTCGACGAGGCGGGCCTGAAGCCGCCGACGAACTGGGACGAGCTGAAGCAGGCCGCGACCACGCTGACCAAGCGGGACGGCAACAAGTTGACCCGGGCCGGCTTCTCCCTGGACGATCCGGGCCTCTTCAACATGTGGATCCGGCAGGCCGGCGGCAGCATGCTCACCGAAGATCAGACCGCGGTCGCGTTCAACAGCCCCGAGGGCGTCGAGGTGCTCAACTTCTGGAAGCAGCTGCTGGACGCCAAGGTGTACCAGCTCGGCTTCGGCGCCGGCGGCAATGCGTTCGCCGAGGGCAAGGCCGCGATGAAGTACGACGGCCCGTGGGCGCTGGCCGACCTGGACAAGGTGAAGACGCTGAAGTACGGCATCGCCGAACCGCCGGCCGGCCCGGGCGGCGACAAGGCGGCCAACATGGGCGGCTTCGGCCTGATCATTCCGCGCGGCGCGAAGAACGCCGACGGTGCCTGGGCCTTCCTGAAGTGGTGGGCGACCGAGAAGGAGAACGCGATCTCGTTCGGCAAGCTGTCCGGCTGGATCCCGGCCCTGGTCGAGGCTGCCGAGGATCCGTACTTCACCGACAACGAGAAGTACGCCGGCTTCGTCGCCACCATGAAGTACGCGCAGACCCGGCCGACCCTGAAGGGCTACGCGGACATGGAGGGCAAGGCGTTGATCCCGCAGCTGCAGCGGTTCATGTCCGGCGAGATCAGCGCCGAGGAGGCGCTCGCCGAGGCCGAGAAGCGCGGCAACCAGATCCTGGCGGAGCAGCGCAAGTGACCGAACCCACCATGACCACGCCGATCGGCGACCTGGCCGACCGTGCCCAGGACACCCTCGACCGCAACTTCGGCGCACCCTGGCCGCAGCTGTTGCACAACAGCTTTCCGACCGGTGACGACAAGACCTTCAACTACTGGTGGCTGGCCCACGTGATCGACGTCCGGCTGGACGCCCATCTCCGGTCCGGTGATCCCGGCCGGCTGGCCGCGGCGACGGAGACGTACCGCAACATCCTGGAACGCAACGACGGCTCCCTGTTCAACGACTACTTCGACGACATGCTCTGGTACGCCCTCGCCATCCTGAGGCTGCACCGGGCGACCCGCGAGGAGTCGTACCTGGCTGACGCCAGGGCGATCTGGGCGCACGTGGTCGAACACGGCTGGAATGATCATCTCGGGGCCAGCCTGGCCTGGCGGAAACCCCAGCTGGACTACAAGAACACGCCGGCCAACGGGCCCCTGGTGATCTTGTCCTGCCGGCTGGCCGAACTCGCCGACGATCAGCCGTACCTCGACTATGCCCGGCGCGCCTTCGCCTGGCTGACCGAGACGTTGGTCGATCCGGACAACGGGTTCGTCGAGGACGGGATCAACCGGCAGCAGGACGGCAAGATCGACACCCAGTGGCGCTTCACCTACAACCAGGGCCTCTATGTCGGCGCCGCCGTCGAGCTCGCCCGGACCGCCGACGATCCGGCCGCCATGATCAACACGGCCGTCCGGACCGCCGTCACCGCCGTCGACGAACTCACCGAGGGCGGCGTCTTCCGCGACGAGGGCGACGGCGACTGCGGTCTGTTCAAGGGTGTCTACTACCGGTATCTCGGCGTCCTGCTGGACGCCCTCCGCGACACGGAGTCGGCCGAGCTGACGAAGCTGAAGGACTTCGTGATCACCAGCACCGACGCCCTGATCGACTCCACCGACGGCTGCACCCGCCTCGCCGCCAACGACTGGCGCAAGCCCCTCGCCGGACCGATCGACTACTCGACGCAGCTGAGCGCGATCATGGCCCTGGAGTTGCGAGCCAAGCTCTGAACTGGGCGACGGGTGCCGCCGTCGACGCGTGGGTCCGCCGGTCTCGGCGAGGCGGACCAGCCGTGCGCCCGTGCCACCGGGTCGGCTTGCGTGGCGGCACGTCCCAGGCCGACTCGAACAGGCTCGCCGCCCAGCGGCGGATCCCCTCCTGGGGTCGAGACGTGGACGCCCACTCACGGCGCCCTCGGGCACGTGCCTCGGGCGGAGCGCGGACTCTGCGAACCGCCCGTTCGCAACGGCACTTCGTCGAGTGTGACGGAAGCGACCGCCGAGATCGACCCAAAGTCAATTGGTCTAAGCACCTTTGCTGAGGAGTTCGTTCATGGCTTGGGCTGGGGTTTTCAGCTCGAGGGTAGGGCGGGGTCGTTGGTTCAGGGTGTCG
>NZ_JCAMPJ010000006.1:0-330164 GCF_059617205.1 Microlunatus sp. YIM B11417 | reverse complement strand
AGAACACCCGCTGAACCCGCCGGGAAAACCCCGGCCGAGCACCAAACCACGAACCACCCACAACACACCCCATCTAGGCCGTGTTGCACTCACCCCGAGATTCCGCCGCGGCGTGTCGCTGCAGAAGTGACCAGTCGATCGGCGGGGGTGAGGGGTCGTGGTGCTCCGCGTTCGGCCCTGTCCGGCGGGAGTGGCAACCATCGTGGGCGCCCAACCGATCACGGCGTCCACCGCACGCCGGCGCCGGCGCCCACCGATGGCGGCGTCCACCGATGGCGGCGTCCACGGCGGCACCCGAACGCTCTCGGCGCGCCCGACCGATCGCGACGTCCACGCGCCACCGAAACCCCATTGGCACGCCCGACCGATCGGGCCGTCCACGGCGCCACCCCGAACACCCTCGTCGGCGCCCCCGACCGATCGCGACGACCACGCACCACCGAAACCCCATTGGCACGCCCGACCGATCGGGCCGTCCACGGCGCCACCCCGAACACCCTCGTCAGCGCCCCGACCGATCGCGACGACCACGCACCGCCCGAACACCCTCGTCGGCACGCCTAACTGATCGCGGCGTCCACGTGCCGGCCCACCGCCCCTCGATGCACGCCCGACCGATCGGGGCATCCACGCGCCACTCCGCCTCCCCCGCGTCGACGCGCCCAACCGGTCGAGGCGTCCACGGCCCCAGCCCAAACCCCTCGTCAACACGCCCTACGGATCGTGGCGTCAGCCCAAACCCCACGTCGCCCTACCGATTGCAGCGGCTTCGGCGCCACCCGAACACCCTCGTCGGCGCGCCCAACCAGTCGCGGCGGCGTCCTCGCCGGCGCTCCATCGCTCCCGCCGGTGAGGCGAGTGACACAGATCTGACGCGGAACAGGTCGGGAATGCGGATTCCGGCCGGTCTCGGCGCGTCGAGCGTCAATTCTGTGACATTCGCGCGACGGCCGGCACCTCGCCGAGCACCAGCGACCCAGCAGCGTGGGCCCCGAGTAACCGCGGAGCACGTCGCCAAGGTGGCGGATTCCGACCGATCTGGGCGCGAGCGTTGAAGCTGTGACATCCACGCGCGGCTCCGGCCGCTTCCGCGATCCCGCCCGATCGAAGTCACGCCGCACTTGATCGACCGCACCCGAACCCGACTCGACCGGCCGTACCCATCCGCCCCGCGGGAGCCCGCGTAGGCCTGGCGATCGCACCGCCGCCGACCAACGGAAATCCGCTCAGCCGGCCAACGGAAATCCGCTCAGCGGCCAACGGCAGTCCGCTCCGCCGACCAACGGATATCCGCTCCGCCGACCGACGGCAGTCTCCCGGCCGGCTGAAACCCGCTCCGCCGACCGACGGCAGTCTCCCGGCCGTCTGGAACCCGCTCCGCCGACCAGTCACTTCCGCAGCGACACGCCGTGAAATCCGCTGCTTTTCTGACCGGTCGGCGGTTGGTCAGCGGGCGTAGGCGGGGCCGAGGTGGCCGGCCAGGCAGCCGGCGACCTGCTGTTGGATCATCACCGGACCATCGTCCGGCGCCGCGTTGCGGAGGACGGCCCAGAGGTCGGAGTCGAGCACACGGCGGGCGGGCTGGGCGTCGAAGCGGTCGATCAGGTCGGCCGGGACCTGCTGCGGGTCGGTGGCCCGGAACTCGGAGACGATCTGGTCGTAGCGGGAGGCGAGGACGGTGTTGGCCGGGTCCAGACCGGCCAGCAGCAGCATTCCGGTCGGCTCGGTGGCCAGCGGTACGACAGCGAGGTCCGGCCGGTAGGTCCGCAGCACTCCGATCAGCTGGTACGCGTCGCCGGTCCAGACGCCGGTGTGCCGCACCCGGGCGGCCTCGTCGACGTTGCGCGGCAGTACGCCGTCGAGCAGGATCACGCCCCGCGGGGTGCTGCAGCGCTCGACGTTGATCACGTCCCGGAGGACGAATTCGAAGAGGTGCAGCCCGTCCACGTACGCCAGGTCGAACGGCCGCCCACCGGTCGGTTCCAGCGGGTCGGGCCGGTTGAAGTAGTCGTCGCTGGTGGTCCGGAACAGGGCCACGTCGCAGCGCAGCTCGGCCTCGATGGCGTACTGCGGATCGATCCCGACCGCCTGGCAGCGCGCCAGGGCCAGGCTGTGCCCCTGCCGTACCCCGATCTCCAGGTAGCGCTCCGGCTGCAGCCGCCGATGGACCTCCGCCAGCACCTCCAGGGACTTCATCGAGCAACGGTATCGCGGCGCAAGGTGTCCCGGTGGGGCCCACGCGGCGACGTCCAGGTGACGCGCGAGTGTGTTCCCCATGTCCGACGGCGGAACAGTAAGAGCACCCCACGACGTTGTCTCCCCCGCTGCGCTCCTCCGACAACGCCGCGGGGACCCCGCTAGAGTTCGTCCGGTGACAAGCTTGCGTAACGTCGCCGTGATCCTGGCCGGAGGCATCGGTACCCGGGTCGGCATGAGCATCCCCAAACAGTTGATCAAGGTCGCCGGGAAGCCGATCATCGAGCACACCCTGGCCACCTTCCAGGCGTCGCCGCTGATCGACGAGATCCTCGTGCTGATGACCCCGGGCTATCTCGACGAGATCCGGGCCATCGTCAAGAAGGGCGGCTACGACAAGGTCAGCCAGATCCTCGAGGGCGCCGGCGCGGGCGGCACCCGCAACGACACCACCGCGATCGCGCTGAACGCGCTCGGCGAGGAGGACTGCAACGTGCTGCTGCACGACGCGGTCCGGCCGCTGGTGTCGCAGACGATCATCGCGGCCAACGTCGAGGCGCTGCGGACCCATCAGGCGGTCGACACGGCGATCCCGTCGGCGGACACGGTGATCATGGTCGACGATCCGGGTGCCCGGATGGTCGACGTGCTCCCCCGGCATCTTCTCCGGCGCGGCCAGACGCCGCAGTCGTTCCGGCTCTCCACCATCCGGGCCGCGTACGCGAAGGCGGCCGAGGACCCGAACTTCATGGCCACCGACGACTGCACCGTCGTGCTGCGCTACCTGCCGGAGGTGGAGATCGCCGTCGTGGCCGGCCACGAGCGCAACATGAAGGTCACCGAGCCGATCGACATCTCCCTGGCCGACAAGCTGTTCCAGCTCGCCTCGGCCGATCGGCCGGAGCCGCTCAGTGACGACGAGTACCGGCGCCGGCTGGCCGGGAAGATCATGGTCGTCTTCGGCGGCTCGTACGGGATCGGCCACGACATCGCCGAACTGGCGGCCGGCTACGGCGCCACGGTCCGCGCGTTCTCCCGGTCCTCCACCGACACCCACGTCGAGCGGCGGGCCGACATCACCAAGGCGGCCGAGGAGGTCATCGCGAAGGACGGCCGGGTCGACTTCGTGGTCAACACGGCCGGCATCCTGCCGCTCGGCGAGCTGGCCGAGTACTCGGAAGAGGCGGTGTACGCGGCGACGGAGATCAACTACCTGGCGCCGGTGTTCATCGCCCAGGAGTTCTTCCCGCACCTGGCCGCGAGCCACGGGTCGCTGCTGCTGTTCACCTCGTCCTCGTACACGCGGGGCCGGTCGGGCTATTCGCTCTATTCGTCGGCTAAGGCGGCAGTGGTCAACCTGACCCAGGCGCTGGCCGACGAGTGGGCCGACGCCGGGGTACGGGTGAACTGCCTGAACCCGGAACGGACCGGCACGCCGATGCGGACCAAGGCGTTCGGCGAGGAACCGCCCGGCACGCTGCTCACCTCCGAGGAGGTGGCCCGGCAGTCGCTGGACGTGCTGCTCTCCGGCCAGTCCGGCCACGTGATCGACATCCGCCGTTCGGAAGGCCCGGCCGCGCTCGAGAACGGCTGATCCGTTGATCCGTGCCCTGAGCCTGTCGAAGGGCCAGGCGAGATGTGGCCTGCCCTTCGACAAGCTCAGGGAGCGTTGTGGCCTTGGCCCCAGGGGTCGCCCCACTCGACCTTCCTGGCCTTCCGGTAGTCATCTCTCCCCCGCTTCGTGATCTTGGTCCGCTCGATCCCCGGCGGTTGCGTGCACAGGGTCAGGTCAACCTGTCCCTTGGCGTAGCCGGGATGCCGGACGATCCGGGCCGCCGCCGGAGCGACCGGCTGCCGGGTCGCGACCAGATAGCTGAACTTCTCGTCCTCGTACGACAACTCGGCGTTCTTGATCAACCGGTGAGTGGCCGAGCGCCCGATCCGGACGGCGAAGTGGCACCAGTCAACGCCGGCCAGCGGGCAGGCCAGGTCGTGCGGACAGGGCGCGGCGATCCGCAGCCCGCCGGTGATCACCTGCTCGCGGGCGTCCAGGATCCGCCGGTAGCCGGCCTTGGTCCCCGGCTCGATGATCGCGAGGGTGGCCCCGCTGCCGGCCAGCTTGGTGATCATGGTCCGGCGCGACTCCGGGTCCAGCTCGCCGAGCACGTACGAGAGCGTGATCAGGTCCGCGTCAGGCAAGGTCAACGACTCGTCCAGCAGGGACCGGGTCCAGCCGGTGCCCCCGATCGGGCCGCCCACGTCGGCGACCAGCCGGCGCCCGACAGTGATCATCGCCGGCGCTTGTTCGATCACCCGGTGCTCGGTGATCCCGGGCCAGGTCTCGGCCGCCGCCCAGACCGCTCCCCCGGTGCCACCGCCGAGATCGACGTGCCGCTCCGGCCGGAAGTCCGGCAGCGCCGCCGCGGCCTGCTCCAAGGCGGACCGGACGGCGGCGAAGGTGGCCGGCATCCGGTACAGCGCGTAGGCGGCGGCCTGCTCCTCGGCCGCCACGATCGGCGCGCCCGCCGGCGCGGGCCGATCGGCCTGGTAGCGGTCGATCAACCGGCCGGTCAGCTCGGCCAGCCGACCGGTCGGCAGCGAACCGGCCAGCCGTTCCAGGCCCGTGGCCAGCGGTTCCGGCAGTGACTGCACCGCACCGTCCTTCATGATCGACTCGAGCCCCGGCTGGGCCTCCGACCTTACGATAAAGGGATGGAGCAGCTCGACGTGATCATCGTCGGCGCGGGAATCTCCGGCGTCGGGGCCGCCTGTCAGCTCCGGTGCCGCAGCCCGGGCCGGACGTTCGCGGTGCTCGAGGCCCGGGACCGGATCGGTGGCACCTGGGACCTGTTCCGCTATCCGGGGGTTCGTTCGGACTCGGACATGTTCACCCTCGGCTACGCGTTCCGGCCGTGGCGCGGGCCGCGGGCGATCGCCGACGGCGCCTCGATCCGGCGCTACCTCGAGGACACCGCGCGCGAGTTCGGCGTGGACGGCGAGATCCGGTTCGGCCACCGGGTGCTGGCCGCCGACTGGGACGACACCGCGGCGCGCTGGACGGTGACCGTCGAGCACGGCGCCGAACGCCGGACGCTCTCCTGCCGCTGGCTCGCGCTGTGCTCCGGCTACTACGACTTCGCGGCCGGCCACCGTCCCGCTTTCCCCGGCGAGGAGGCCTTCCGGGGCTCCATCGTCCATCCGCAGCAGTGGCCGGACGATCTCGATCACCGGGGCCGGCGGGTGATCGTCATCGGCAGCGGCGCCACCGCGATGACGCTGGTCCCGGCACTGGCCCGGACCGCCGCGAAGGTGATCATGGTGCAGCGGACCCCGAGCTACGTGGTCTCCCAACCGCGGGACGACCCGTTCGCCGAACAACTGCCCGGCTGGCTGCCGTCCCGGCTCAGACCGTGGCTGGTCCGCTGGCGGAACCTGCTGCTGACGCAGGCCTCCTACCAGTTGTCCCGGCGCCGCCCGGAGGAGATGAAGGCGCGGCTCCGCCGCGGGCTGCGGCACGCGCTGCCGGAGCCGTACGACCTGGACACCCACTTCACGCCGCCGTACCAGCCGTGGGACCAGCGGCTCTGCGTGGTCCCGGACGGCGACCTGTTCCGGGCCATCAACGAGGGCCGGGTCGAGGTGGTCACCGACCGGATCGACACCTTCACCCCGGCCGGACTGCGGCTGCGCTCCGGGCGCGACCTGGACGCCGACCTGATCGTCACCGCGACCGGCCTCCGGGTCCGGATGGCGGGCGGGATCCGGCTCAGCGTCGACGGCGTCCCGGTCGATCCGGGCCGTACGGTGACGTACCGCGGCGTGATGCTCGGCGGGGTGCCGAACCTCAGCCTGGTGATCGGCTACGTCAATGCCTCCTGGACGCTGCGCGCCGATCTCGTGAACGGCTACGTCGCCCGGCTGCTCCGGCTGATGGACCGGCGCGGCTACGACCGGGTCGTCGCCACGCCGCCCGGTGGCGAGCCGAGCGACCGGCCGCTGCTCGATCTCAGGTCCGGCTACGTGGAACGGGCCGCCGGCGCGCTGCCCCGACAGGGTCGAAGGTCGCCGTGGCTGATCCACCAGAACTACCTGCGCGAACTGTGGCCGCTGCGGTTCCGGCCCCTCCGCGACGGCGTGCTCCGGTTCCGCCGGGCCACTGCCGCCGATCGGGAACGCCCCGCTGTTGATCATGAACGAGCCCCGGCCGGTGATCACTGATGGCACCGTTCACCTTCGGCAACGGGACGGCGATCGTCACCGGCGCCGCGGCCGGGATCGGCGAACAGCTGGCGTACCAGCTCGCGGACCGCGGCCTGTCCCTGGTCCTCGTCGACCGGGACGCCGCCGGGCTGGACCGGGTGACCGCCGCGGTCCGGGACCGGACCACGGTGACCGGCTACCTGGCCGACCTCGCCGACCCGGACGCGACCGAGCAACTGGCCGCCGGCCTGGCCCGGGACCACCCGGGCTGCCGGCTCTTGATCAACAACGCCGGCGTCGCCCTGGTCGGCGACTTCGAGCAGGTCAGCGCCGAGGAGTTCGACTGGGTGCTGGCGATCAACCTGCGCGCGACCGTGACCCTCTGTCGTGCGCTGATCCCGGTGCTGCGGTCCAACCCGGGCTCGCACCTGGTCAACCTGTCCAGCCTGTTCGGCCTGATCGCGCCGGCCGGGCAGGCGGCCTACGCCACCAGCAAGTTCGCGGTCCGCGGCTTCACCGAGGCCCTGCGCGCCGAGCTGGCGCCGACCGTCGGCGTCACGGTGGTCCATCCGGGCGGCATCCGGACCGGGATCGCCCGCTCCGCCCGCCGCGCCATCGCATTGCCGCCGGACCCGGCCGGCACCGACCTGGACGACTTCGACCGGCTGCTCACCTTCCCGGCCGACCGGGCCGCGACCATGATCATCCGGGCCGTCGAACGCCGCCGGCCGCGGCTGCTGATCGGCGCCAGCGCGACGGTGCCCGACCTGCTCGCCCGGCTCACGCCCGGCCGCTACCCGCGGGCGCTCGCCCTGCTGCACCGGCTCGGGTCCCGGGGTGGCCGAGCGGAACCGGACTCCGATGCTGCACGATGGTCCGATGCCGATCGCTGAGTTGCTCCGCCTGGGCCGTCCCCGGCCGATCGTCCGCTGGGGCGATCCCGTCCTGCACCGGCCCGCGCAGCCGGTCACCGACTTCGGGCCCGAGCTCCAGCAACTGCTGGCCGACATGTTCGCCACCAACCGGGCCGCGAACGGCGCCGGGCTCGCCGCCCAGCAGATCGGCGTCGACCTCGCCGTGTTCGTCTACGACTGCCCGGACCAGACCTGGGAACGCCGGGTCGGCGTGGTCTGCAACCCGGTGTTGGACCCGCCCGGCCGGCGCAGCCTGATCACGCTCGGCGAGGGCTGCCTGTCGCTGCCCGGCGGCGAGGCCGACGTGTCCCGGCCCGAGTACGCCACCTGCCGCGGCCAGGACCAGTTCGGCGAGCCGGTGGTGGTCACCGGCGGCGGCACCCTGGGCCGCTGCCTGCAGCACGAGACCGACCACACCAACGGCACCGTGTACGGCGACCGCCTGCCGACCCGCCGCCGCAAGGAGCTGCACCGCGCAGCCGCCCGCTACGCCGATCGCTTCCCCGCCGACTGGCCGGTCACCGACGCTCCCTGATCCGGACCGATCAGAAATCCCCCGTCCCGTCGTCCCTTCCCTGCGAGCTCTCGTACCGATGGAAGGATGGACGACCATGACCGACGCCGGACCGCCGGGCACCGACGAGGCCGCGTTCATCGCGGCGGCTCGCTCGGACGACACGTCGCGGTTCGCCCTCCTGACGGAGCGCCACCGGCGTGAGCTGCAGGTGCACTGCTACCGGATGCTCGCGAACTACGAGGATGCCCAGGACCTGACCCAGGAGACGTTCCTGCGCGCCTGGAACAAGCGGGCCTCGTTCCAGGGTCACGCCGCCGTCCGGACCTGGCTGTACCGGATCGCGACGAACGCCTGCCTCGACTTCCTGGCCAAGCGCAACGACCGTACGCCGGTGCCGTCCGGGCTGACCGACCCCGACTCCGAGGTGCTGTACCTGCAGCCGTACCCCGACCGGATGCTGCCGGCGGACCCGCAGGAGTCGGCGGTGGCGCGGGAGACGATCGAGCTGGCGTTCATCGTCGCCGTGCAGCACCTGCCGCCGCGACAGCGGGCCGTGTTCATCCTGCGCGACGTCCTCGGCTGGCCGGCGGCGACGGCCGCCGAGGCTCTCGACCTGACCGTCGCCTCCGTGACCAGCGCGCTGCAGCGGGCCCGGGTGACGATCCGCGAGCGGCTGCCGGACCGTCGCCTCGACTGGCGGCGCCCCGCCGGCCGCGAGCTGACCGACGACGAGCGCGGCGTGCTGAAGCGATACGTCGACGCCCATCAGCGCAACGACCTCGCCGGGTTGGCGTCCCTGTTGCGGGATGACCTGCACTTCGTGATGCTGCCCGAGGCGGGCACCACGACCGGCACGGCCGAGCACGCCGTCGACGGCTGGGTGGCCGGCGGGCTGTTCGGGCCCGGCTACGACGACTGGCGCGGCGTCACGACCACCGTCAACCGGATGCCCGCCGCCGCCTTGTACCGCCGCATCCCGGACGACCCGGTGTATCGGCTCTTCACCCTCGCGGTGCTGCGCGTCGTCGACGGGAGGATCGCCGAGCTCACCGGTTTCGACGCCGCCGGCAAGCCGTGGCTGGGGCTGTCCCCGACCCTGTGATCAGCGCCTGGTCTCGTACCGGGTCATCAGGATGCCGCCCGGAAACGTCCGGGTCTCGGCCAGGGTGAGGTTCACCCAGTGGTCCAGGGCGGTGAAGTACGGCGTGCCGCCGCCCACCAGGACCGGCACGGTGACGAGGACGTACTCGTCGATCAGCCCGGCCCGCATCGCCGCGCCGGCGAGCGTCGCACCGGCGATGTCCATCGAGCCGCCGTCCTCGGCCTTGAGCCGGCTGATCTCGGCGACCGCGTCGCCGGTGAAAAGGCGGGTGTTCCAGTCGACCCGGTCGACCGTCGAGGAGAACAGGACCTTCGGCATCTCGCGCCAGCGACGCGCGAACTCGCGCACCGCCGGAGTCGCCCCCGGCTGCTGGTCCGCCCTCGGCCAGTCGGAGCTCATCAGCTGCCACAGCCTGCGGCCGTACAGCGACAGCCCGGTCGCCGCCACCCGGTCGGACCACCACCGGAACAGCTCCTCGCTCGAGGACGAGTCGGGCCCGTCACCACCGCTCCAGCCGAGGTCGTCGCCCGGCGCGGCGATGTAGCCGTCCAGGGTCACATTCATGGCGAAGGTCAGTTTTCGCATGGCGTCAGCCTTTCCTGAGTCGGTCTGCACAGGTACAGACGGTCGTGGCGCCGAGTGCTGATCGGTCCGCCCGGCTCGCCCGGCCGTCCTCAGGCCCGCTACCCCACACTTCCTGTCGCTTTACCAGAGAAACTTCTCGGGTAAAGCGACGGTTTTTCACGTAACGTGAAAAACCGACCGGCCCCAGTCACGACGCAGTGGTGGAGGTACGGGTGCGGTTGGCCAGCAGCTCGCGGAGCAGGCGGACGGCGGGCACGACCTGGGCGTCGCGCAGGTTGCCGTAGCCGAGGACCAGGGCCGGCGGGTCGGGCGGCCGGTCGGCGGCCCGGTAACGATCATGGTCGACCAGATGCAGGTCGGCCGCCGCCGCGCGTCGGACCAGGTCGGGGACGTCGGTCCCGGCCGGCAGCCCGAGCACCAGATGGAGTCCGGCGCTGAGGCCGGTCACCGGCAGGTCGGGCAGTTCGGCGGCGAGCCGTTCGACCAGTCGGTCCCGCCGTTTCCGGTACGACAGCCGCAGCCGCCGCAGCTGCTGGTCGTAGCGACCGGACTCGATGAACTCGGCGAAGGCCACCGCGTCCACGGTGGACGGCCCGAGCCCGTCCAGGGCCGCCGCGACCGGCTCGATCCAGTCCGGCGGCGGCACCACCCAGCCCAGCCCGAGGGCCGGCGACAGGGTCTTCGAGACCGAGCCGAGCAGGGCCACCCGGTCCGGCGCCATCCCTTGCAGGGAAGCGACCTGGGCCCGGTCGTAGCGGAACGGCGCGTCGTAGTCGTCCTCGATGATCAAGCCGTCGACGTCGCGGCACCAGGCCAGCAGCGCGGCCCGGCGGGCCGGCGACAGTGCCACCCCGGACGGGAACTGGTGGGCCGGCGTGATCAACACGGCCCGCACGCCGGGGAGCCAGGGCAGCCGGTCCACCAGCAGGCCGTCGGCGTCGACCGGCACCGGCCGCGGGGTCAGACCGTGCCGCGCGCAGAGCTGCCGCAGCCGGCCCCAGCTCGGGTCCTCGACCGCGATCTCGGTCAGCCCGGCCCGCACCAGGGCTTCGGCCAGGGCGCTCATCCCGGCACTCGCGCTCGGCACCAGCAGGGTCCCGGCCGCGTCGGCGTACGCGTCCCGGGCCCGGCGCAGATAGCCCGCCACAGCCCGCCGGGCGCGCGGATGCCCGGCCGGATAGGCCGCGGCCAGCTCCCCCGCCGGCAACAGGCTCACCGCCCGCCGCATCGCCTCGGCCCAGCCGGTGCGCGGGAAGGCATTCAGGTCGGCGATGCCCGGGCCGAGATCGATCCGCCACGGCCGCGGGTCGGGATCGGCGACCGGTTCGGCCTCCGCCTGCCAGACCAGGCCGGGCCGGACCCGGGTGGCCGAGCCGCTCCGGGCGGTCAGGTAGCCCTCCGCCGTGAGCTGGCCGTACGCCTCGGTGACGGTGGCCCGGGAGATGCCCAACTCCGCCGCGAGGGTACGGCTCGGCGGCAGCGCCGTGTCCCCCGGCAGCCGACCGTTCCGGATCGCGGCCCGCAGGGCGCGCGCCAGCCGTTGGTAGAGCGGGCCCTCGTCGGCCCCGGACAGGTCCAGGACCAGGTCCCAGGCCAGCCGCGGCGCCCGGTCGGCCACGTCAGGCCGGGTCGGCCGGCGGATTGATCAACAACGACAGCCCCTGGTACGGGTCCAGGATCACCGGGAAGCTGTGCAGGTCGTCCACCTCGCCGATGATCTTGTCCGTCATCATGTCGATCACCGGCGCGCCCGGGATCAGATGTTCGGACAGGACGTTGCCGGCGATCGGTTCGTCGGAGAAGTTGAGCACGGTCACCTGGCGCGCGTCGCCCTCCAGCCCGTGCACCATCACCAGCATCGCCCGCTGCGAGACCTGCGGCACGTCCAGCTGCTCCGCGACATCGATCCGGTACCGCTTGCGGACCCGCAGGATCGCCGCCAGCCCGGACACGAACGAGTCCGGATCCTCCAGCTGGGCCGGCAGTCCCCCGTACAGGCTGACCCCGCGCGGCATCTGCGAACCGGACTGCAAAGCGTGTGGCTGGTAGTCCATCAGGTCGTACGCCGCACGGTGGATCCACCGGGTGTCACCGGTGGCCAGCAGCGGCTCCACCTGCTTGCGCGGCAGCGTCAGCAGGCCGCACAGATCCCAACCGGACAAGGCGAAGACGCCCGGCTGCCAGGCGTTGAACGCGGCCAGCAGCAGGTGCGCCCGCTTGATCGTCTCGACCTCGGCCGGGGTGATCTCGTCCAGGTCGGTGACGCCGAGCGTGGCGGCGATGATCGTCGCCAGCGTGGAGGCGATCCCGTTGGTGGTGAAGGTCGCGTTGTACGGCGCCGCGTCGCCGGCCAGCCGGTCGGTCAGCTCCTGCCGGATCGTCACGGCCAGCTCGGCCCCGCTGATCTCGCCGCCGCGGAAGGCGAACGCGTCCTCAGCGTGCAGGGTGGCGAAGTGGACGAGTTCGTACGTCATCTCGTCGTGGTTCTGCAAGGCGTGCACCAGCCCGACCGGGGCCACGCCCATCGTCAGCGCCAGGTTCATGGTGAGCCGGAGGAATTCGGTGTCGGCGGTGGCCAACGCGTGGTGGTAGGCGGGCCGGTTGACGAAGTCGTACGACAGGTCGGCGCCCCGCTCCGAGGTCGCCTTGATGTCGTCGATGGTCAGGTTCAGCTCCTGGAACGTGAAGCCGCCCACCTTGCGCACCATCGAGGCGATGAACTGGTTCGCCGCCTCGGACAGCGGATGGCCCTCGGACCAGGCGGGCGCTCCCTCGGTCGTCTTCTCCACGGCGAGGAAGCCGTTCGCGTCCAGCCGCAGCGCGCCGGTGCCGAGGTCGCCCAGCGAGTGCAGCGCGTCGCCGATCACCAGCCGCATCCCGGCGAAGGTCGGGTCCAGCCAGTTGATCGACGGCTGGCCCTCCTTGAAGTAGTGCAGGTAGACCCAGCGCCGTTCCACGCCGTCTTCGCCGAGGACGACGTCGGTGGCGCTCCAGTTGGTGTCCTTGATGCCCGGGTCGTAGAAGATCACCCGCTGCATCTGGCCGATGATGTAACCGGCCTTGGCCAGCTGGTCCTCGGTCTCGGCGTCGAGGTTGATCGAGTCCCGGCCGTGCGGCACCCGGGGCAGCAGATGCCAGTCCTCCGGCGCGATCTCGACCATGTGATAGACGCCCGGGTAGTCGCCGACCTTCATCTCGGCCAGCCGGAAGTCGGCGCCCTTCCCGGTGTGCCCGGGGACGATGTCGTCGATCACCGTACCGCCGTGCGAGGAGGCCACCTCGCAGAGCGTACGGAACTCCTCCTCGGTGCCGAACTGCTCGTCGATCTGGGTGCTGATCCGGTCGAAATGACCGTCCACGGTCGGCGTCGCGTCCCAGCCGGTCAGGCCGCCGGCCCGCTTCACCGGCCCGGTGTGCACGGCCTTGATGCCGATCTTCTCGAACGCCCGCCACAGGTCGTCGTCGCCGAGGGTGCCGAGGAAGGAGCGGCCGGGCGCGGTGATCAACGAGATCGGGTACGCGGTGAACCAGACCGAGGCCTTGTCGATCGCGGCCCGCGGATCCGGGTGCGCGTACGGGTTCTGCCACATGCTGCCCAGCCCCGAGAACTGGCCCGCGATCGCCGTCGCGTCGCCGAGCATCGACTCCTCGCGCAGCCAGGCGACGTAGGCCGGGTTGTCACCGGACGGCTTGCCGTTGCGCGGCGTCCGCGGCCGGAGCGCGTAGAGATCACGCAGCCTGGCCCGCGGCCGCAGGCGTTGCGGGCGGGCCGGATAGAACTGTTCGTCGTAGGTGATCTCGCTCGTCGGTGTCTCGTCGCGCGGCTGGACGACCTCGTCGTCGGGTGTGTATGCCTCCTCCGCCACGCAAGTCCCTTCCGCCCAGGCGACATGGTCGTCGCTCCCGCATGGTTCATCACCAACGCTACTGCAGGCGAGCCGGTTCGAAACCCCCAAACCGGCCGCGCCGCCCGCCCAAGATCATCAGAACCGGGCGAAAGATCATCAAGTTCCCCGTCAGAGCCGCGACGAAACCCTGGCTTCGACCGAGGCCTCGTCCAGATCGAGCTGCTCGATCAATTCTCGATACACATCGTCATCCAGGCGGAACGCGTCCCGCTCCGCGGTCAGCGCCCGCCGCTGGGCCCGGACCATCTCCAGCCGGGCCTGCTGGAACTGCCCCGCCATCAGCTGCCGCTTCGCGTCGAACCTCCCGTCCGGATCGCCGTCGCCCTCGGCCGGTTCAAGATCATCCACGACCCGCTGCCGGGCTCGCTGCGCCTCGGCGAACCGGGCCGCGAACGCCTCGACGGCGGCCGGGTCGATGCCGGATCCCTTCTTCTCGGCCAGTTTGGCGAACAATTCCCGCATCGTGTCCTGGCCGGCCTGCTGGATCACCTGCTGAGCATGCCGGTGCTGCTGTTCGGTGTACGCCTCCTCGGCGGCCGGGTCCAGCTTGAGGCTGCGGATGAACGCGGGCAGCGTCGCGCCCTGGATCAGCAGCGTCCCGATCGCGACGACCAGCGCGATCACCTGGATCGTCGCCCGGCCGGGGAACTCGGCACCGGACGCGGTCACCGCCGGGATACCGGCGGCCGCGGCCAGGGTCACCACGCCGCGCATGCCCGTCCAGGAGATCACCAGATCCGACTTGAGCGGCAGCACCCGCTGTTCGGGCGGCAGCTGGCCCTCCCGGTGCCGGGCCTGTCTGATCGCCTTCCTGGCGTTGGGCCGGTCGCGCAGGAACCAGCGACCCAACCGGGCCTGGCCGACCAGCCGGGCGTGGTCGAGCAGGACCCAGGCGATCCGGACCAAGATCACCACCAGCAGGACGCCGAGCGCGGCCAGCAGCACGCCGCCGATCGGCCGGCCCTCGGCCACCACGTCGTCCAGGACGAACTTGACCTGCAGCCCCATGTAGGCGAACACGAACGCCTCCAGCAGCACCGAGACGGCCCGCCAGACGTCGCGTTCCTGCATCCGCGTCGCCACCCCGGTCCGGTCCGAGTTGTGCCCGACCAGGAAGCCCGCGGCGACCACCGCGACGACGCCGGAGGCATGCAGTTCCTCGGCGAGCAGGTACGCGGCGAACGGGACCACCAGGCCGAGCACCGTCTCCAGGCCGGCGTTGTCCAGCCGGCTCCGGGTCTGCAGCACGATCACCGCCAGCACCAGCCCGACCAGGAGGCCCACGACGGCGCCGTACCCGAAGAACAGGACCGGACTCTCGATGAACGCGGTCTGCTGGGTGACCGCGACCGTCGTGATGGTGAACAGCGTCAGTGCCGCGGCGTCGTTGACCAGGCTCTCCCCGGTCAGGATCGTCATCACCCGTTTGGACAGGCCGAGCCGCCGCCCGATCGCCACCGCGCTGACGGCGTCCGGCGGCGCCACCACGGCGCCCAGCACCAGGGCCGCGCCGAGGGTGAGCTCGTTGACCATGATGTTCGCGGCGCCGCCGACGACCAGCGTGGTCGCCACCACCAGCAGGATCCCGAGCCCGAGGATCGGCCGCAGGTTGCGCAGGAAGTGGATCAGCGAGAACTCCAGCGCCGTGGAGTAGAGCAGCGGCGGCAGGACGAAGCTCAAGATCAACTCGGGTTCGACCTCGAACCGCGGCAGGCCCGGGACGAACGAGACCGCCGTCCCGACCACGACCAGGATCAGTGGGGTCTGCAGGCCGCGCCGATGCGCCACCGCCGTCACCACGATCGCGGCGATCACCACCAGGAGAAGCTGCGCACCGTCCACGTACAGGACAGTAATGACCGGATCAGGGAACCCGGTGGAGCCACTCTGTGGTGCCGAACTTCTCCTCGACCAACTGCTCCGCCCGGGCTCGCTCGGCCGGGGTGATCTCGGCATCCTGGGTGTCGTACCGGGATCGGAAGTGGTCCTTGTAGGCCTCGATGATCGCGGCCCGGGACAGCCCGGTCTGGCTGCGCAGCGGATCGACCCGCTTGTTGGCGCTCTTGGTGCCCTTGTCGGACAGCTTCTCCCGGCCGATCCGGAGCACCTGCAGCATCTTGTCGGCATCGATGTCGTACGCCATCGTCGCGTGGTGCAGCACCGAGCCGGCGGCCAGCCGCTTCTGCGCCGCGCCGCCGATCTTGCCGGCCGGCGAGGCGATGTCGTTCAGCGGAACGTAGCTGGCGTCGATGCCCAGCCCGTGCAGCGCGCCGAGCACCCAGTCGTCCAGGAACGCGTACGAGCGCTCGAAGCTGAGCCCTTCGACCAGCGACGTCGGCACGTAGAGCGAGTACGTGATCGTGTTGCCCGGCTCGATGAACATCGCGCCGCCACCGGAGATCCGGCGCACGACCGTCACCCCGTAGGCCACCGCGGCATCGGTGTCGACCTCGTTGCGCAGCGACTGGAACGAGCCGATCACCACGGTCGGGCGCTCCCACTCCCAGATCCGTAGCGTCGGCGCCCGGGTCTCCTCCGCGACCGCCTCGGCGAGCACCTGGTCCAGCGCCATCTGCATCGGCGGGGTCTCTGCCGCCCCGTGGATGATGTCGAAGGTGTGGTCGGCCCAGCCGGTCGCGCGACCGACGGCCCGCCGGACGGCGATCGCGACGGCGTCCGGGGTGAAGCCGATCATCCGGGCCTCACCGGCCGCGACCGCCACCAGTTCGCTGAGCCGGTCCACCGGGGTGTCCACGGCCAGGCCGGTCAGCGCCGCGTCGATCCGTTCCAGCGCGTCGTCCGGCTCCAGGAAGAAGTCGCCCGAGATGCGGACCGACGCCAGCCGGCCCTGCTCGACCTCGACATCGGCGGCCACCAGCTTGCCGCCCGGCACCTTGTATTCCCCGTGCATCGCCCAGTCCCGCCTCGTCCGCCAGTTCCGTGTCTCGTCAGCTCAGTGCTGGGCCGGGGGCCATTCCCGGCCGTTCTGCGCCGGCGGCCAGTCCTGGCGCTGTTCGGCCGGCGGCGCGGACCGGACCGGACCCTGGCCGGGCAGCACCGGTCCGGGCGGCGGCTGCTGTCCGTACTGCTGCGGGTACGGCTGCTGCTGCGGCGCCTGCGGTGCCGGCGACTGCTGCTGGTACGGCTGCTGCTGATACTGCGGCGACGGCTGTCCGTACGGCTGCTGCTGCCCGTAACCCTGCTGCTGTTGCCCGTAGTTCTGCTGCTGCGGGTGGCCCTGCTGCTGTCCGTACGACTGCTGCTGGTACGGCTGCTGCGGCTGGGGTTGTCCGTACTGCGGCTGGACCGGCTGCTGCCCGTACTGCTGCGGCGGACCGACCGGCTGCGGCGGTTGCGGCTGTCCCGGCTGGTTCATGATCACCGTGATCATGCCGGGCGGGTTGGCCCGGTAGAACGCGTCGACGAAGGCCGGGTGGGCCCGGGTCATCAGGATCGTCTGCCCGTCCACGTCGGCGCCGACGACGTCGGACCGGTAGCTGCCCAGGATCACCGATCCGAAGGCCGTGAGCAGGAGCAGCACGAACAGGATCGCGCCGATCGGCGAGGGCAGCACGGCGACCAGGACGAAGGCCAGCACGATCGAGCCGAGGCCGCCGATCAGGGTGACCAGCCGCCACATCGCGATCTTGCTCCGGACCGCCTCACTGACCGGGACCATCAGGCCGATCGGCGGGCTGGTCGCGTTCATGATCAACCGGCCGATGCCCGGCAGGAACATGGTCCATTCCTTGCGGAACAGCATCCGCGTGTTCGTCGTCGCCGGCTCGCCCGTGGCCGGGCAGACCGGCGGGAAGACCACTCGCGACACGTCCTGGCGGAGCCAGGAGACTTTCATCGACACCTTGTCAGACCTCTCCACGACCGAACGGCGAAAACCGTACGCCACAATACGAGACACCTGGTGCGGGACCTGACCGGATCCGGCGGTTCGGGTTGATCTGTGCGGAGGAACACGTAGCGTGGACCCTTTCTGTCCGCGATCTTCGAGGAGAGCTGTGCTCACCCTGACCGAGAACGCAAGCACCGTTGTGAAGACCATTGCCACCCAACAACTGGGAGCCGAGGAAGGCGGCCTCCGGATCAGTAGTCACGACGGAGACGGAAGTTTCGCCATTGCCGCGGTGCCCGACGGGCAGCCCGGCGATCAGGTGGTGGAGAGCGACGGCGCGAAGGTGTTCGTCGACGAGAACGCCACCCCTGCCCTGAACGACAAGGTGCTGGACGCCCAGATCGACGATCAGGGCAACGTCCAGTTCCGGCTCGGCCAACAGGCTTGACCGGGCTGCGGGCCTGATCATCATCTGCGCCGGCGGGCGGGCAGGCGGGGCGGCTGGTCCCCCTGCTCGTCCACCAGCCAGGCCGGCGCGGTCAACCGCCACGCCTCGAACGTGAGCTCGCTCAACTCGTCCGGCTCGATGCCGTCCAACTGAACCACCACCCAGCCGAACTGCCCGGTCGTGAACTGGACCTCGAACACGTCCGGCCGCTCGTGCACCAGCGCCAACTGCTCGGCGATCGTCTGCTTCAGGCCGACCGTGCTGGTCCGCTCCCAGAGGTAGCCGAAGCCCTTCCCGTGCACCTTGAACCCGGTCCACTCGGGTCCCTCGGACCGTTCGACCTCGGGCAGCAGGTCGACCAGGCGAAGGAACGTCGGAATCGTCACGGCCACGGCCTCATCGAACCAGAACGGTCCGACAGTTGGCCGGTCCGATGCCGTAGTCTCCCCCGCTGTGACGGAGCGACCCGACGGGACGGACGACAGCGAAGGCCTCGGCCGCGAGGCCGGGCCCGACTTCGCGGCGCCGGGCACGCCCTCCTCGTACGGTTCCGGTTCCTCGTACGGTCCCGGTGCGACCACGCCACCACCGGCGCCTCCGTCCCCGCCGCAGTATCAGCAGTACCCGCCGCCGGGCCAGACCCCTCCCTCGCCCGGCGAGACCGCACCACCGCGTCCGCCAGGAGACACCCGCCCACCCTGGTCGGCCGGCTCGCCGGTGCCGCCGCCGCGGTCCAACCGGGGCCTCACCCTCGCGATCGTCGGCACCGTCGTCGTGGTGCTGCTGCTCGTCGTCGGCGCCGTTGCGCTGCGGAACGCGCTCGGCGGATCCTCCGGCGCGGCCACCGATCCGGCCGGCCAGTGGACCACGCCGCCGCGTAAGAAGACGCCGCCGCTGAACACCGAGCCCGAACAGCACTTGGGCTCCGGGTTCACGTTCACCTCGCCGGCCGGCTGGAAGCGGGCCGACGACTGGGGCGACAAGAACGACGGCAAGATCGTGGATGCGGCCGGCAACGACATCACGGTCTACATCTTCGAGCCGGACGATCCGCGGGACCGGTGCCGGAAGGAGCTGCGGTCGCTCGAGGTCTGGGTGCCCGGCGAGATCAGCGAGCTGCCGGACCGCAAGCTCGACGGCAAGGTCGCGCCCGGCGGTCAGCTGCTCGGCGAGGACACCTATCAGATGCGCTGTGCCTCCGGCCCAGCCGGTCTCTACAACATCTCGCTGCAGTCCCACCCGGACGACATCGACGCCACCAGCGCCGCCTTCACGGCACTGCTGGACAGCTGGAAGTGGCGCTAGACCTCGACGCTGCTGTCCCCGACCATGATCACCGTCGTACCGTCCGGTCCGGCGAACGCGTCGGCTTCCATGATCACGAAGCGGTACGTCAGCCCGCCTGGCGGCACCTCGACCCGGCGGTAGGCGAGCAGTTCGCGCTGCCGCGGCCAGAGCGGGCCGCCGAGCCGTTTCCCGTACACCTGAAGGACTTCCGGCACCGCGGTCTCGTGATCATGGTGCAACCCGATCTCGACCTCGACACCGCCGGCGACCCGCGCCGCGGCCAGCCGGCTGACCCCGACGGTCCGGAAGCCGAGCCCGGAACCGAACGGCCGCAGCACCGGATCGGGCCGGTCGACATAACTGCCGGCCGAGTCCAACCGGTCGTTGTAGCGGACCGGCACCACCCCGGTCGCGGACGGCAACGTCACCGGCAGCCGCCCGGTCGGCTCGGCCGCTCCGGTGAGCAGGTCGGCGATCGCCGCCGCGCCGTACGGGCCGGGATAGAAGGAGAGTACGGTCGCGTCGCTCACCGCCAGCACCTCGGTCAGCACATGCGGCCGGCCGGCGATCACGACGCTGACCACCGGCCCACGCGCCCGCGCCCGGACCTCCCGCAGCCAGGCGACCTGTCCGCCCGGAAGTTCCAGGTCGGCCAGGTCGACACCCTCACCGCAGTTGGCCGCCGTACGCTCGCCGGCGGCACCGTTGTCGGCGAACTCCTCCTCGTAGGCCCGGTGGCTGGTGCCACCCAGCACGCAGACCACCAGGCCCGCCCGCTCGATCGCCTCCTCGCCGGCCACCGACCAGCGATCGGCCAGTGCCTCCCGGACCGTCTCCGCGTCACCCGGACACAGCGGCGGAACGTAGTCGCCGAGCATCGCGGTCACGGAGTCGGCGTTCGGCCCGGCCACCGCGACCAGGAACGTGCCTTCATCGTTCCCTGAGCTCGTCGAAGGACAAGGCCCCGCCGGGCCCGGCACGTCGACCGGCTCGGCGCCCGGTCGGCCCCGCGCCGGCAGCACGCCGGCCCGGTCGTCGAGCAGGATCAACGACCGCGCGGCCAGCTCTCGGGACAAGGCCGCAGCGTCCCGGACCACGACCGGCCCCGGCCGCTCGTCGTCGGTGCCGGGCAGCAGCCCGTACCGCTGTTTCAGTCTGAGCACCCGGCGGCAGGACCGGTCGACCGCCTCCTCCAGTTCGGGTTCGTCGGCGACGAGCTCCTCCAGCAGCGTGTACGCGGTGTCCCACAGGCTCACGTCGACGCCGGCCAGCAGCGCGGCCCGGGCGGCCGCCCGCAGCGAGCCGGTCTGGCCGGCCAGCCGGTCGATCGCCAGCCCGTCGCCGACGACGATGCCCTCGAAGCCCCAGCGGTCCCGGAGCAGGCCGGTGAGCAGGTCCGGGTTGGCGCAGCAGGGCACGCCGTCGATGTCGTTGTACGCCGCCATCACGCCGACCGCGCCGGCCTCGATCCCGGCCAGGGCCGCCGGCAGGTGCAGCTCGGCCAGGTCGTGCGGCCCGATCACCGCCGAGTGCCCGTTCCGGCCGCCGATCCCCTCGCCCTGCGCCGCGAAGTGCTTGATCACCGCACCGACCCCGGCGGACGCCAGACCGCGCACCTGTGCGGCGGCCAGGTCGGCGGCAAGCCGCGGATCCTCCCCGAAGCACTCCTCGCTGCGCCCCCAGCGCGGGTCACGCAGCAGGTCCAGGCCGGAGATCAGGGCGAGGTGGACGCCGGCAGCCCGGAGCTCCGCGCCCATCGCCGCCGCGCACTCCTCGACCAGGCCCGGGTCCCAGGCCGCCGCGGCCGCGAGGTTCACCGGGAACAGCGTCTGGCCCAGGCTCTGGTGCCCGTGCGGCGCCTCCTCCACCAGCCACGGCGCGATCCCGTGCCGGGAACACTTCCGGCCCGCCTCGGTGATCATCGCCGCCACGCCCGCACGATGCTCGGGCAGGATGCCGTTGTGCCAGCCGCGCCCGGACCAGGCGTCGGACCGGAACACCCCGTAGAGGCCGCCGAGGCCACCGCAGCGTTCCGCCTCGGTATGGAAGGCCTCGGTCAGGACATGATCATCACCGGCCCGGTCCACGGCGGTCCAGCCGTGCAGCCGCAGGCTGAGCTGCCCGGCCTTCTCGCGCAGGGTCAGCCGGCCGAGCAGGCCGTCGACGTCGGCCATCAGTCCAGCGGTGCCGTGGTCGTGGCCCGGTAGTCGGCCGGCAGTTCGGGGATCTCGGAGGTGCCGGTGGCGTAGCCGACCACCTCGGCCAGCCGCGGTGCGTCACCCTCGAGCTTGATCGTCAACCGCTCGACCCGGCGGGCCGGGAAGGCGTGCAGCCGCCGGCTGCCGACGGTCCGGCCGGTCGCGACCTGGTGATCGTGATCGAGGACCGTGTGGCCGGTGATCCGTTGCCCGTCGGCGAGCTCCTCGACCAGCGCCAGGTGGTCGAGCTCGACCTCCGCGCCGAAGTCGATCATGACGCCGTCCTCGGTCTCGGTCAGCTTGGCCGGGATCGGGTCGGCGAACCGCCGGCCCAGTTCGGCGGCCCACTCGGCCACCCGGGCCCGGTCCGCGTCGTCGATCAGGCCGCGCCGGTCCGGCGGGATGTTCAGCAGCAGGTTGGCGCCCAGGCCGACCGAGCGGTAGTAGATGGCCAGCAGATGATCAAGGTCCTTGGGCTGCTCGGTCGGCTGCCAGAACCAGCCGCGGCGCAGCGACACGTCGCACTCGATCGGCAGGTAGAGCGCCTCGCTGAACGTCGTCGTGACCACGGTGTAGTTGTCCATCTTGGTGTGGTCGATCACGTACGCGTACGGGTCCGCGGAGTAGCCGTCCTCGTTGCCGACCCAGCGGATCGTCGGGTCGCCCATGTTGAACACCATCGCGCCCGGCTGGTGGGTGTGCACCACGTCCATGATCGCCGCCCAGTCATAGGTACGGCCCTGCGAGCCGGCCCCGTCGAACCAGAGCTCGACCAGCGGCCCGTACCGGGTGCAGAGCTCGGTCAACTGGCGCACGTAGAAGTCGTCGTAGGCCGCCGGATCGTCGTAGCAGTCGGCGTTCCGGTCCCAGGGCGACAGGTAGAGCCCCAGCCCCAGGCCGGCCTCGGCGCAGGCCTCCGCGACCTCGCCGACGACGTCCCCGCGGCCGCCCTTCCAGGGGCTGCTCGCGACGGAGTAGTCGGTCGTCTCGGTCGGCCACAGGCAGAAGCCGTCGTGGTGCTTCGCGGTGAGCACCACATACCGGGCACGGGCTTCCTTGGCCACCGCCACCCACTGCCGGGCGTCCAGCTCGGCCGGGTCGAAGCTGGCCGCGGGCAGCGTGCCGTCGCTCCATTCCTTGCCGTGGAAGGTGTTCAGGCCGAAATGGAAGAACACGCCAAGGCCCCAGTGCTGCCAGCGCAGCTGCTCCGGGGTCGGGGTGAGGGTCCCCTCGGTCGATGTCACAGTTCGGGCTCCTCGTTGAAGTAGACACGGTCACGGCCCCGGTCCAGGGCCAACGCCAGCGCGCCGCGCACCGCGGCACCGTCCGGCAATGCACTCGGCACCACGCGCGGCCGGAACAGCGACGTCGCCGCCACCTGCTCCCCCACCGCCTCGGCCACCTCGGCCGACGCCTGCGGTCCGGACAGCACGACCAGTTCGGGGTCGGCGACGGCGCAGAGCGCGATCGCCGCCTCGGTCAGCTGGCCGATCACCTCGTCGGCCGAGCGTTCGTACGGGTGGAAGCCGATCTCGCCGGCCGCCCCGTTGGCGCCCCGGACCAGGCGGCCGTCCAGCACCAGCGCCGCGCTCAGGCTCTCGGTGAACCGGAGCAGCACGAAGTCGTCGGAGTCGGCCGCCGCGCCGTAGCGGTGCTCGGCTACGCCGGCCAGGTTGGTGTCGTTCTCCAGCACCACCGGCACGCCGAGCGCCTCGGTCAGCCGGGCGCCTTGTGGGCCGGCCCAGTGCGGATGGTCGGAGACGTACGCGACGTTGCCCTGCCGGTCCACGATGCCCGGGGTCGCGACCACCACGGCCTGCAGCGGCCCGGCGTCGGCGAACCCGCGCACGGCCCGGCGGACCAGGGTGGCCGGCCGCTCGTTGCGGCGCGCCTTGACCCGGATCCGCTCCAGCTCCGTGCCGTCGACGTCGGCCAGCACCGCTTCGGCGTGATCGGGCTGGATCTCCAGGCCGACCACGGTGCCGCAGCCGCGGCGGAGCCGGTAGCGCATCGCGTTCGGCCCGCGGCGCCCGGTCGCGATCTCCCCGTCCTCCTCGACCAGACCGGCATTGATCAGCCGGGTGATCAGCTCACCCGTTGACGGCCGGGACAGTCCGGTCAGCTCGGCCAGCGCCGGACGATCCAGCGGCCCACGGGCGAGCAGCAGCTCGATCACCCGGTCATCGCTTCTGGATTTCACGCCGCCATTCTCCCTGCTACCAAGGCCCGCTTCCTGATCGGTGCGTCGCAAACACTAGCGCACCAATTAACTATTAGGTAGCCTGCCTGTTAGTTTCAGCCGCATCGTCGCGATGATCTTCGAAGTGTCGCCGCCAGGAAGGGGAGGTTCCGCTGCATGCGCATCCGTGAACCCCGCATCGACCGGGGCTTCCATGTGATCAACTACTGCATCCTGGCGCTGTTCGCGCTGTCGGTGGTGTATCCGTTGGTCTACGTGGTGAGCAGTTCGCTGAGCAGCGCCGAGGCGATCAGTTCCGGCGCCGTGAAAGTGCTCCCGGTCGGGTTCAACGTCGACGCGTACCAGACGATCTTCTCGGCTCCGCCGCTGCTCCGCGGGATGGCGAACTCGATCTTCTACGCCGTCGCCGGCGCGACGATCGGGACCGTGCTGACCGTGCTCTGCGCCTACCCGTTGTCCCGGCAGGACCTGCCGGGCCGGCGCTGGCTCACCTTCTTCGTGCTGATCCCGACGCTGTTCTCGGCCGGGATCATCCCCAACTACATCGTGGTGCAGCAGCTCGGCCTGCTGAACACGGTCTGGGCGATCGTGCTGCCCGGGGCGATGGCGGTCTTCAACGTGATCATCACGCGGACCTACTACCAGCTGAACATCCCGGGCGAGCTGCTCGAGGCGGCCAAGATCGACGGCGCCAGCGACGCCCAGTTCTTCTTCCGGGTGGCACTGCCGTTGAGCAAGCCGATCATCGCGGTGAACCTGCTCTTCTACGCGGTCGGCCAGTGGAACGGCTGGTTCTCCGCGATGCTCTATCTGACCGACCAGAACCTCTATCCGCTGCAGTTGGTGCTCCGCGAGGTGCTCACCCTGGCCAGCGTCTCCCCCACCGACATGGGCAGCATGAGCGCCGCCGAGTTCGCCCGCCGGCAGGACCTCTTCGACAAGCTCCGGTACGCGCTGATCGTGGTGGCGATGATCCCGCCGCTGATCGCGTACCCGTTCGTCCAACGCCACTTCGTCAAGGGCGCACTGATCGGATCCCTCAAGTGAACGACGCCACCACGCCCACCATGAAGCCGCGCAAGCGCACCCTGGTCCGGATCCTGCAGTCCTGGCAGCTCTACCTGATGCTGGCCCTGCCGCTGGCGTACGTGATCGTCTTCCTCTACTGGCCGCTCTACGGCCTGCAGATCGCCTTCCGCAACTACAACATCGTGCAGGGCATGCTGGGCAGCCCGTGGGTCGGGCTGCAGCATCTGGAGCGGTTCATCGCCTCGTACCAGTTCTGGCCGGTGATCACGAACACGCTGATCCTCAACTTCTACGAGCTGATCGCACTGTTCCCGCTGCCGATCATCCTGGCCCTCTTGATGAACGTGGTCCGCAGCACCCTGTTCCGGCGCGGCGTCCAGTTGATCACGTACGCACCGCACTTCATCTCCACCGTCGTCGTGGTCGGCATGATGGTGATGCTGTTCTCCCCCAACGGCGGCATCGTCAACCAGGTGCTGCAGCTGTTCGGCGGCAGGCCGTTCGACTTCCTGGCCAGCCCGGACTCGTTCCGCCACATGTACGTCTGGTCGGGCGCCTGGCAGACCCTCGGCTGGTCGGCGATCATCTACCTGGCCGCGCTGTCCGGCGTCGATCCGGAACTGCACGAGGCGGCCAAGGTGGACGGCGCCAACATCCTGCGCCGGATCTGGCACATCGACTTCCCGGCCGTGCTGCCGGTGAGCATCACGTTGTTGATCTTGAACATGGGGTCGATGCTGAACAGCGGCTTCGAGAAGGTACTGCTGATGCAGAACCCGCTCAACCTGGCCGGTTCCGAGGTGCTCGACACCTATGTCTACCGGGTCGGCCTGGCGTCGACCGTCCCCCAGTTCTCCTATGCGACGGCGATCGGCCTGTTCAAGTCCGTGATCGCACTGATCCTGCTGATCCTGGCCAACTGGCTGGCCCGGCGCGTCGCCAAGACGAGCCTCTTCTGAGTGACCCCGAGAAAGGAAATGATCATGGCCGATCCCAAGGAGCTGTCCCGCCGGACACTGTTGACCGGCGCAGCCGGAGTCTCGGCCGGGCTGGTCGCCGGCTGCACCACCGGCGGCGGCGAGGCCCCGGGCTCCGCCCCGTCCAGCGGCGGCGCCGGCACCGGCACCGGAGCCAAGGTCGAGCTCGGCGCCGAGACCAAGGGCGTGCTGTACCCCGACCCGTACGTCGGCCCGAAGGCGACCGAGCTGAAGCCGTTCGCCAGCGGCGGCACCACGTTCCGGATCGTCGTCCCGCAGGACACCACGGTGGTCGGCGACTGGAACAACAACACGTACACGAAGTGGCTGGAGGAACACACCGGCGTCAAGGTCCAGTTCGACGCCGTCCTGGTCACCAACCCCGACGGCAGCGCGGACCTGTCCAAGATCAACGCGATGATCGCCTCCGGTGATCTTCCCGACGCCTTCATGGCGGTCGGGCTGAGCCGCGACCAGATCGCGCTGTACGGGCAGCAGGGTCTGTTCCAGGCTCTTGATCAACACATCGAGACCTCGGCGCCGCACATGCGGCAGCTGCTGACCGACCTGCCCGACGTGCGGCGGACCAATCTGGCGCAGGACGGCAAGATCTACAACTTCGGCGGCGTCAACGACTGCTTCCACTGCCGCTGCGCGGGGGCCCGGGCGTTCGTCAACCAGAAGTACCTGGACAAGGTCGGCGCCAAGATGCCGGAGAACACCGAGGAGTTCCGCCAGCTGCTGCTCGCCTTCAAGGCGGAGAACCCGAGCGGCAAGGAGGGCTTCCTGCCGTTCCTGGGCGGCGACGTGACGTACGACCCGGTGGACCAGTTCATGATGGGGCCGTTCACGTACAACCCGGGCCCGACGGCCGGCGCGGTGTATCTGCGCCTGAACCAGGGCAAGGTCGAGTTCGCCGCGAACAGCGAGGGCTGGCGGAACGGGCTGCGCTTCATGCGGCAACTGTTCGACGACGGCACGCTGACCCAGCAGACGTTCACGATCAAGGGCGAGGAGTTGACCAAGCTCGGCAACAACGGCCTGATCGGCGTCTGCCGTGCGTTCAACTGGGCGGCCTGGGTCACCATGGGCCAGGGCGAGGACGCCCTGTGGCGCGACTACGTGCCGGTGCCGCCGCTGGCCGGGCCGGACGGGACCCGGATCGGCACCTGGACGTACGGCAACGCGCCGTTCACCAACGCGATGGCGATCACCAGTGCCTGCAAGGATCCGGCGACCCTGGTCCGCTGGGCCGACGCACAGATGGAACTCGAGTCCACGTTGCGCGCCTACGCCGGGCCGCAGGACGCCGGCTGGCGCTGGGCGAAGAAGGGCGAGCAGGGCAGCGGCGGCAAGCAGGCCGTCTGGGCCGGCATCCCGCGGGACAAGATCCCGGTCGGCGACGGCTGGAACCAGTACGCGATCATGTACCGCTCGGCCGACTTCCGAGCCGGCGAGAAGGTCGATCCGTCGGTGCCGAACCTGGACAAGATCGCCGAGTTGTACCAGGAGTACGCGCAGCCGGAGGACCAGTTCCTGCCGCGGCTGCTGTACACCCCGGACGTCACCGCCCAGCGCGGCGACATCGAGGCCAACCTGACCTCGGCCGTGTCGATCCACCTGGCCAAGTTCGCCACCGGGCAGCTGGACGTGAACGACGACGCGGCCTGGAACGCCTACCTGTCGCAACTCGAGCAGATGGGCCTGCCCACGTATCTGCAGCTCACCCAGCAGGCGTACGACACGCGTCCCCAGTGAGTGTCGGCGGCCGGGATTAGGCTGACCGGGTCTTGATCCTGGAGGCGATCATGCCCGACAACGCAGTTCTGGCGGACGACTTCACCGGCCCGACACTCGACCCGGGCCGGTGGATCGATCACTACTTCCCACACTGGACGACGCCGGACCGCTCGGCCGCCCGCTACGCATTCGTGGCGGGCGGCGGACTGCGGCTGCGGATCGACCATGACCAGCCGCCGTGGCGGGTCGAGGACGGCCCGATGCGGGCGTCCGGCGTGCAGACCGGGAGCTTCGCCGGGCCGGTCGGCAGCACCCGGGGCCAGCAGCGCCACCGTACCGACGGGCTGATCGTGCGGACCGCCGTACCGACCCGCCGGCTGTGGACGCCGAGCTCCGGCCGGGTCGAGGTGACCGCGGCCGCGAGCCCGGATCCGGCCAGCATGCTGGGGATCTGGCTCGTCGGCGTCGAGGACCGGTCCCCGGACGAATCGGGCGAGATCCTGCTCGCCGAGTTGTACGGGGAGTTGATCGGACCCGACCGGTCCACCGTGCGCCTCGGCGTCAAGGCCCATCACGATCCACGGCTGACCACCAAGATCACCGATCACCCACTGCCGATCGACGCCACCACCCCGCACCGGTACGGCGCCGAGTGGGACGGCACCGGGATCCGCATCCTCGTCGACGACGAGTTGATCAAGACCTACGACCAGCGGCTCGACTATCCGCTGCAACTGATGATCGCCCTCTTCGAGTTCCCCACCGACGAGAGCCGCGATCCGGCGGACTACCCCAAGACCGCGGACATCCTCAGCGTCGACGGCCGCTCCGGGACGTGAGGGACGTCGCGAGGTCGGGGCGAGGCTCTCGCCGAGTCTGACGGTCGCGGCGTGATCCTCAGCTCTCGTTCCCCGGGGCCCATCATCAGTTCGTCACAGTCCATCGCCGGGTCCGGCCCGGCGTCGTCGAACATCGTGTTCCCGCCGGGCGGCTCACTGTGCGCCACATTCGAAACCTGAAGGGCCGAGGGCAGGTCGTGGAGCTCCAGCATTCCCCGGAGTCCAGGCAGGCTACGGACGAGCGGTGCGTGCACCTGGCGGCTGCGGCCCCGACTTCACAGTGATTTCGAATCCGCTGCCGATGAGTCGGACGAGTTCACGTGTCGGCGATCGCGGGCTTGCACCCGGCTCCGCCTCCACGTCGCAGGGGCCACGGAAGCGCGATTCATCTCCGAACGACCCCGAACACCGCTTCGGCGGAGCCCCAGTGCCCGCGCGACGTCGTGGTGATCAACTTTGCGGGAGGTCGGCCAACGCTTCGAGCATCTCGAACCCTGGGCACCCACGCCCCACCGCCGATCAGTGTGAGGTTGCGGCCCAGAGGGCGTGGGCGACTGGTCCGGTACCAAGATCATGAGTACCGGAACGGTTCGTCAGATACACGTTGCCGTGCGGTGACCGGAAGATCATCATCGTCGTCGGGTCCGGTCTCAGCCGCCGCCAACCACCGTGCGTCACGGCGCGATGCTCCACCCGCGCCAGCGGGGAGAGTTTCTCCACTCGTGTCTGGCCGGGCGGCCCGTTCGGTTGGTATGGCTCGGTGTGATCAAGATCGAGCCTGCGGGTCGCGGTCGACCACGGAAACGCACTGCCCGGCTGCCGCAACAGCACATGTTCACGCTGCCGGTCCGGGATCTCGTAGGCATCCACCGGCGGCGGCGCCTCGTTGAGATCGATCACCGGGCGCACGACGACCCGATCATGACCCAACCACTCGCTGGCCACACTCTTCAACGTCGGCCCGACGCCTGGTACGCGGCACACGCCCTCGGCTCGCGGTAGGTCCTCGGCCGCGATATGCACCACCACCGTCGAGGCCGGCGCCAGGACCGCCGGGTCCAGCTTGGCCACCAGCCGTTCCACCGCAGCCTCGAAGAGCGCCGACTCCACCTCCACGACGGTCGGTCGGTCGCGCAGTGCCGGATGAACCTCCGACTCCTCCACCGCAACGTCCGGGCCAGTGTCAGGCGTCAACGCCGCCACCGCCTCGGCAAGTTCCTCGTCGAACAGCTCCGGCTGCCGCCGTCGCGCCCGCAATCGCGTGATCGCGGCGACATCGCCCAACAGGCCGAACGCCTCCGCCCGCCGCTCATCCGCACTGCCCTCAGTCAGGCAGTCGGCCAGCTCCTGGACTTGGGCGTACAGCCGGAGCGCGGCCAAGGGCTCGAGACGGCCGAACACGGCCTTGTGCCCGTTGTCGTCGGTCTGCGACAGCCACACCCCACGCTGCCTACGCCGCATCTCGTACTCGGCCCGCGCCCGCTCACCGTCGATCCGCAAGATCGCGGCCTCGGCTGCATCCCGCAGTTTCCCGTAGGGCTGCGTCCCGGCGAACCAGGCCACGGCCCGATCCACCTGCGCCGCCTGCTCGATGGTCAGGTGATGGGTCAGGCGGGCGATCTTGCAGGCCTGCCACTCCTCCACCTCACAGCGCATCGTCTTCGCCCACAACAAAGGCAACCTGTGCCGCAGATCCAGCACGTCCCCGATGAACAACATCCCAGCCGTATGACCCTTGCCGATCTTGACCAGGAACTCCAACATCGCCAGATCATTCACCGCCGGCGTCCCCTCACCCCCCCCGGCCGCACCGCCTGCGCCAACCCCGGACCATCACCCATGATCGACTCCGCCGGATGCGCATCCACCCACGCCGCGGTCCACACCAATAGTTCGTTGGCCGCCGCGATCCGGGCGCGCCGCAACCCGCCCGCGGCTTTGAGGATGTCGGCGGCACCGTACCCGGCAGCCTTCCCCTCCAACGATTCGAACATACACGCTATTCTAATCCAACGGACTGACAGAAACCCAACAAAACAAGGGAATCAGGATCATCGGCGCACGGGCGCTCCGGGCTGGCGGACGGCACTCTCGGGTCGCCCCGTTGAACAGGACCGTGATCACCTGATCGATTCGAGCCGGAGCGGCCCGCCGACCGGTGCCACGACCACGGTCCCGGCTCCCGGCACCGCGGCAACCCAGAACCGTGGCAACGGCCCACGCGGCTGCGTCGCCGGTCAGCGTCACCGCGATGGAGGCGTTGGCGACCAGCCGGGCGCGGTCGGCGGCACCATGATCGGGAGCGGTGCGCGGCGACCGACGATCGGTGCAGCCGTCGGCGATCACGAGCGATCCTGGGCTGTGGAAGGCCAGTCGCGAAAGAGGCACCGGATCACCACCGTCGCGGACCGCTGCCCGCTCGAGAACGTGAGCGCTCAGCAACGACCCGAGCGCGCCACACCTGCTGCACCACCCGTTCCTGCGCTGTTCGACTCCCGCCAGGCCAAGATCACGGACCCCACCCGTTCCGTTCCTCAGGCCAGTCGACCCCGCCGGCGGACCCGATCGTGGATGATGGGGGCGTGAAGCTTCTCGAATCCTCGCTGTCCGATCTCCAGGTCTCCAATGTCGTCCTCGGCCTGATGCGGATCAACAATCTCGATGATGATCAGATTCGTGACCTGGTCTCGGCCGCCCGGGACGAAGGCATCAACGTTCTTGATCATGCTGACATCTACGGCGGTGATCACGGCTGTGAGCGCCGGTTCGGCGACGCGGTGCGGCCCACCGGGGCCGATCGCGAGGCCATGATCATCCAGTCCAAGGTCGGCATCCGGCAGGGCTACTTCGACTTCTCCGCCGAACACATCGCCGAGTCGGTCGAGGAGTCTCTGCGCGCGCTCCGCACCGACTATCTCGACATCCTGCTGCTGCACCGGCCGGACACCCTGGTCGAGCCGGACGAGGTCGCGGCCGCATTCGATCGACTGCACGAGGCCGGCAAGGTGCGTCACTTCGGCGTCTCCAACCACACGCCCGGGCAGATCGAACTGCTGAAGCGGTCGGTCCGGCAGCCGCTGGCGTACAACCAGGTGCAGTTGAGCATCACCCATGCTCCGCTGTTCGCCGCCGGCATCGCCGCCAACATGCAGGGGCTGGACCAGTCGATCGACCGGGACAACGGCCTGCTCGACTACAGCCGGCTGAACGACATCACGCTGCAGGCCTGGTCGCCGTTCCAGAAGGGTTTCTTCGACGGCGTCTTCCTCGGCGACCGGGAGAACTACGCGGAGCTGAACGACGCGATCGACGAGCTGGCGCAGAAGTACGGCGTCACCCCGACCGGCATCGCCGTCGCCTGGATCACCCGCCACCCGGCCGGCATCCAGGTCGTGCTCGGCACCACCAAGCCGGAACGGGTCCGCGAATCCGCCGCCGGCTCCGAGGTGCCGCTGACCCGGCAGGAGTGGTACCGCCTGTTCACCGCGGCCGGTTACCGCGTTCCCTGAGTCGATCGGAGCAGCCGTGCGCGTCCTGATCATCGGTGGCAGCGGCCACATCGGAACCTTCCTGGTGCCACGCCTGGTCCGGGCCGGGCACGAGGTGATCAACCTGACCCGGGGCACCAGCACCCGGTACGCCGACGCGCCCGAATGGGTTCCGGTACGCCAGGTGGTCGCCGACCGCGAGGCCGAGGACCGGTCCGGGACGTTCGGCGCCACCGTGCTCGCGCAGCGGCCGGACGTCGTCGTCGACCTGGTCTGCTTCACCGTCGGCTCGGCGACCGCCCTGGTGGACGCCCTGCGCGGCCACGTGGCTCACCTGCTGCACTGCGGCTCGGTCTGGCGGTACGGGGCCAGTCGCAAGCTGCCCATCGCCGAGGACGACCCCGCTGCTGCCGGCGAACCGTTCGACGAGTACGGCATCGAGAAGAACCGGATCGCCCGGCTGCTGAAGCAGGAGACCGCGTCGGGCGGGCTGATCACCACCTCGCTGCACCCTGGCCACATCGTCGGCCCCGGCTGGACCCCGATCGGCCCGCTCGGCAACGTCGACCCCGCCGCCTGGTCCGCCCTCGCCGACGGCCGCCCACTGCGCGTCCCCGGCAGCGGGACCGAACTGATGCACCACGTGCACGCCGGCGATGTCGCGCAGGCGTTCGAGCTGGCGGTCGAGCACCGGGACGCGGCCGCCGGTGAGGACTTCAACATCCTGTCGCCGGCGGGCTTGAGTGTCCGCGGGTACGCCGAACTGGCCGCCGCCTGGTTCGGCCGGACCGCGACGGTCGAGCCGGTGAGCTGGCCCGAGTTCCGGCGAACCACCACGCCCGAGTACGCCGACTCGAGCTGGGGCCACCTGCACCGCAGCCAGTGCTTCACCATCGAGAAGGCCCGGACCCGCCTCGGCTACGCACCGGCCCACAGCTCCGAGGCGGCGATCCTGGAATCCCTGCGCTGGCTGGTCGACCACGGCCGGCTCGCGCTCAGCCGGCCGCTGCCGGACTGATCAGGACGAGGTTTCGAGCGCGGCTCGGATCCGCTCCGCATAGTCCTGCTGCTCGCCGTCGGCGTACTTGGTCCGAGGCCAGAAGAACCCGCGCAGGCCGTCCCCCTTGCTGCGCGGTACGACGTGCAGGTGCAGGTGCGGTACGGACTGGCTGATCACGTTGTTCATGGCGACGAAACTGCCCTGCGCCCCGAGCGCGGTGCCCTGGGCGGCGGCGACCTCCCGGCCGAGACCGAGCAGGGGCTGCATCAGGTCGGCGGGCAGATCGAGCAGGGTGTCCACGTGATCGACCGGGATCACCAGCACATGCCCCTTGAAGACCGGCCGATGATCAAGGAACGCGACCAGCCGGTCGGTCCGGGCCACCTCCACCGCCGGCAACTCCCCGCGCGCGATCTGGCAGAAGATGTCGTCGCTCATGCTTTCGGGGTCCCGGCGGCGTTGTTCGGGGGTGCGCAGCGGAGGAGAAGAACGCCGTGGGGTGATCTCATGGCGGCGATCCTACTGAGCCGGGCCTCGATCAGTGAGCTGCGTTGATCATCCCGGCGGCCGCCTGCTCCGCCAGGGTCACCGCGACCAGGCGCTGTTCCAGCGATGGCCTGCTGATCCGGGTCGCCGCGGTGATCAGGAACCGGCCGTGGCCGACGCCCGCATGCTCGAGGGCGAGTTCGATCACGTCGTCGGTCGGCAATCCGGTCCGATCCACGTCGACGGTACGGTCGCCGTCGGTCAGCGTGCCGTCCGGCCGGAGCCGATAGCGCGACGGCCGGACCCCCTGGTCGAAGCGGCAGCCGTCGACGTCCAGCACGGCGGTGATCTGGTCGGCGACCCGCTCCACCAGCTCCCCCGTCGGCGTGCCGCCGGCCGCGACGATCCGGGCCGCCGACACGACGCCGGACAGGTAGCCCTCGCGGAGACTGGCCCGGCCCTGCTGCCGGCGCCCCCACAGCGAGAGCTCGGTCACCGCCAGCCCGACCAAGATCAACAAGACGGCGGTCTCGAGGTCGTTCCGGTCGTTGATCGTGAAGGTCAGGTACGGCTCGGTGAGGAAGAAGTCGAACCAGGCCGTCGCCGACAGCGCCGCCACGATCCCGGCCAGCCGCCGGCCGCTGGCGGCGACGCCGACGACCACCAGCACCAGGACCAGGGCCGCGTTCGCGTTGTCCACCAGGTCGCGGACCAGGCTGAGCAGCCAGCCGACGACCGCCGGTCCGAGCAGCGCGACGGCCATGATCACGGGCCCGCGCGAAGTCCAGGTACGCACACCCTCACTCCAGTCCCGGCGACGCCGCGGGTCAAGGACCTTGACGTGATCTTGACTCCGGTTTGACGCCGTCAGGGTACGAAGCGATACCCGACCCCGGGCTCGGTCCGGAAGTGCCGCGGATGGCTCGGTTCGGCCTCCAGCTTCCGGCGGAGTTGGGCGAAGTAGACCCGCAGGTAGTTGGTCTCCCGGTGGTAGGCCGGGCCCCAGACCTCCTGCAGCAGCTCGGTTTGCCGGACCAAGCGGCCGGGCCGCCGGGCCAGCGCCGCGACCAGCCGCCACTCGGTCGGCGTCAGGTGGACCTCCTCGCCGTCCCGCGTCGCGATCTGCTCGGCAAGATCAAGACGCAGCGTCTCGGTAGTGATCACCGACTGGTCGCCGGCGAGTTGATCAGGGCCGCGGCGCAGCGCCGCCCGGATCCTGGCCAGCAGCTCCTCCATCCCGAACGGTTTGGTGACGAAGTCGTCCGCACCAAGATCAAGAGCCTCCACCTTGTCGTCCGACTCGTGCCGCGCGGACAGCACGACGACCGGCACCGCGCTGAACTCGCGCAGCCGTGCCAGCACCGACACCCCGTCCAGGTCGGGCAGGCCGAGGTCGAGCAGGACCAGGTCCGGCATCCGTTCGTCGATCACCTGCAGGGCCGACCGGCCGTCGCCGACCGTCTCCACGTCGTAGTCGCGGGCCTTCAGGTTGATCCGGAGGGTTCGCAGGATCGCCGGATCGTCGTCCACCGCGAGGATGAAGGTCACGCCGGCCCCCGGTCCGCCGCCGGCAGATCGATCACCAGGGTCAGGCCGCCGCCCGGCGTGTCCTCGGCGGAGAGCTCGCCGTGCATCACGTCGGTCAGGCCACGGGCCACCGCGAGCCCCAGCCCGACGCCGTCACCGCGGGGTACGTCACCGAGCCGCTGGAACGGTGCGAACAGCTTCTCCTTGCCCTCGCCCGGAACTCCGGGACCATGATCGACGATCCGCAACGACACCCACTCCCGCCCCGACTCGTCCTGGTACGGCGCCGCCGTGACGTCGATGGATGCCTCGGCCGGCGTGTAGCGCAACGCATTCTCCACGATGTTGGCCAGCACCCGATCCAGCAGCCCGGCATCGGCCACGGCGAGCGGCAGGTCGTCGCCGATCTTGACCGCGATCCGCTGGGACTCCGGCAGCGACCGGGTCACCTGGTCCACCGCCGCGCCCAGGTCGACCTCGGCCAGCAACGGCTTGACCGTGCCCATCTGCAGCCGGCTCATGTCGAGCAGGTTGCCGACCAGCGCGTCCAGCCGGTCCGCCGACTCCTCGATCGTCGCCAGCAGTTCGGCCTCGTCCTCGGGCGACCAGACGATCGTGCCGCGCAGGCTGCTGATCGACGCCTTGATGGCGGCCAGCGGGCTGCGCAGGTCGTGCGACACCGCGGCCAGCAGCGCGGTCCGGGTCCGGTTCCCCTCGGCCAGCCGGGCCCGCTGCCGGGAGTCCTCCGCGGCCCGCTGTCGCTCCCGGATCACCGCGAAATGCGCGGCATAGGCGGTCAGCAGGGTCCGGTCCGAGGCGTCCAGCGGCCGGCCCGCCATGGCCAGGTCGACCTCATCGTCGATCCGTACCGAGACGTCGGCCTGGTCCAGCGTCCGCGGTCCCTGCCCGCAGGTCGCAGCCACCAGCTCGGTGCCGCCCTGCCGCCGGATCAGCGACGCGCCCGCCATCCCGAAAACCTCGCTGGCCTGCCGCAACAGTTGATCTTGATCCTCCCCGATGTGCATCAGCCGGTGCGACAGCACGGCGAGCGCGTTCGCCTCGGACCGGGCCCGGGTCGCCTCCTCGGTACGCCGGCCGGCCAGGTCCACGACCGAGGCGACGGCGATTCCGGTGATCAGGAACACGGCCAGGGCGAACGCGTTCTCCGGGTCGGCGATGGTCAGCGTCATCGTCGGCGGTACGAAGAACAGGTTCAGGCAGATCCCGCTGATCAGGGCGCCGACGATCGCCGGCCAGAGCCCGCCGACCAGCGCGGTCGCCACCACCAGCGCCATCATCATCATGGACTCGGTGGGCAGGCCGTGGAGGTCCGGCGTCGCCCACAACACCGCGGTCAGGATCGCCGAGCCGATCGTCGCCATCAGGTAGCCCGCCACGATCCGATTCCGGCCCAGGTTGGTCCGGCGCCGCTGCAGCAGCGATCGGGCCCGGGCGTAGTCGTGGGTGACGACGTGGATGTCGATGTCGCCAGACTCGGCGATCACCACTTCGCCGATGCCCGGCCGCAGCGCGGTGGCGAGCCGGCTGCGTCGGCTGGCGCCGATCAGGATCTGGCTGGCGTTGACCCCGCGGGCGAACTCCAGCAGCCCCTCCGCGGTGTCGGCGGCGACCACGGCGTGGAAGCTGCCGGACAGCTCGGTCGCCTTCTGCCGCAGGCGTTCCAGCTGTTCGGCCGAGACGCCCTTGAGGCCGTCGCTGCGGCTCACGTACACGGCCATCCACTCGGCCCCGGCGGTCCGGGACGCGATCCGGGCCGCCCGTCGCATCAACGCCGCCGACTCCTTGCCGCCGGACACCGCGACGACGATCCGTTCCCGGGTGGTCCAGGTGGTGGCGATGCCGTGCGCCTCGCGGTAGCGCTCCAAGCCCTCGTCCACCCGGTCGGCCAGCCAGAGCAGCGCCAGCTCGCGCAACGCGGCCAGATTGCCCTCCCGGAAGTAGCGGGACAGCGCCGTGTCGATCTTGGTCGCCGGATAGATGTTGCCGTGCGCCATCCGGCGGCGCAGCGCCTGCGGACTCATGTCGACCAGCTCGACCGCGTCGGCGGCCCGCACCACCGCGTCCGGCACGGTCTCCTGCTGCCGGACGCCGGTGATCGACTCCACCACGTCGTTCAGCGACTCCAGGTGCTGCACGTTCAGGGTCGTGATCACGTCGATGCCGTGGTCGAGCAGCACCTCCACGTCCTGCCAGCGCTTCTCGTGCGCCGTCGGGTCGGCCGGATCGCGGACGTTGGTGTGCGCCAGCTCGTCGATCAGCGCGACCTGCGGCGCCCGGCGGAGCACCGCCGCTAGATCGAACTCGGACGCCTCCAGACCCCGGTACCGCAGGTGCTTGCGCGGCACGATCTCCAGATCGCCGAGCTGGGCCTCGGTCAGCTCCCGGCCGTGCGTCTCGACCAGGCCCACCACCACATCGGTGCCACGGTCGCGGCGCCGCCTGCCCTCGTTGAGCATGGCGAACGTCTTGCCGACGCCCGGCGCCGCGCCGAGATACACCCGGAGCCTCCCGCGATCCATGGCCCTAGTTTCCTCCCAAGGCCTGGTTCAGGGTGACCACGTTGACCCGCGGTTCGCCGAGAAAGCCGAGCATCCGGCCCTCGGTGTGAGCCGCGACCAGGCGTTCCACGTCGGGCACCGGCAGGTTCCGGGTCGCCGCGACCCGGTTCACCTGGATCGCCGCGTACTCCGGGGAGATGTACGGTTCCAGGCCGGAGCCGCTGGCCGTCACGGCGTCCGGCGGCACCGCGGACTCGGGTACGCCGTTCGCCTCGGCCACCGCGGCCCGCCGCTCCTGGATCGCGGCGATCAGGTCCGCGTCGTTCGGGCCGGCGTTCGAGCCGGCGCTGGCCAACGCGTCGTAGTCGCCGGCCGACGGCCGCGGCTGGAACCACTGGTCGCCCTCGAAGACCTGGCCGATCAGGGCCGAGCCGACCACCTGGCCGTTCACCACGATCGGTGAGCCGGCCGCCCGGTTCGGCATCGTGAAGCCGACCAGCCACACCGCCACCGGGTACGCGACGCCGAGGATCACGGTCAGCACCACGACGGCGCGCAGGCCGGTCAGCAGCTGCCGGACGAAGTTGGGGAAACGTGCATCCATGATCTTCAGCCAATTCCTGGGATGAGGGAGACGAGCAGGTCGATGATCTTGATCCCGAGGAACGGCACGATGATGCCGCCGAGACCGTAGATCAGCAGGTTGCGGCGCAGCGTCGCCGAAGCGGTCGCCGGCCGGGACTTCACACCACGCAGCGCGAGCGGGATCAGGGCCACGATGATCAGCGCGTTGAAGATCACCGCGGACAGGATCGCCGAGGCCGGCGAGGACAGCTGCATGATGTTCAGCGCCTGCAGCCCCGGGTACGCGACCGCGAACATGGCCGGGATGATCGCGAAGTACTTCGCGATGTCGTTGGCGATCGAGAACGTGGTCAGCGCACCGCGGGTGATCAGCAACTGCTTGCCGATCTCCACGATGGAGATCAACTTCGTCGGGTCCGAGTCGAGGTCGACCATGTTGCCGGCCTCCTTCGCCGCGGCCGTACCGCTGTTCATCGCCACGCCGACGTCCGCCGCAGCCAGCGCCGGCGCGTCGTTCGTCCCGTCGCCGGTCATCGCGACCATCCGGCCGCCGGCCTGCTCGGACTTGATCAACGCCATCTTGTCCTCGGGCGTCGCCTCGGCCAGGAAGTCGTCCACACCGGCCTCGTCGGCGATCGCCTTGGCGGTGCGCGGGTTGTCGCCGGTGATCATCACCGTCCGGATGCCCATCGCCCGCAGCTGGTCGAACCGCTCCCGCATGCCGGGCTTGACGATGTCCTTGAGGTACACCACGCCGAGGATCCGGGCCTGCTCGCCGACCTTGGTCGCCACCACCAGGGGCGTGCCGCCGGCCGAGGAGATCTCGTCCACCACCGCGGCCAGGCCGGGCGCGTCGGTGCCGGACCAGGCCAGGATCGCCGAGCCGGCACCCTTGCGGATCTGCCGCACGCCGTCCGGTCCGGCCAGGTCGATGCCGGACATCCGGGTCTGCGCGGTGAACTCGACGAACGTCGCACCGCTCGGCAGGTCGTCGTCCCGGGAGCCCTCGCGCAGGGCGAGCTCGACGATCGAGCGGCCCTCCGGAGTCTGGTCGGCCAGGCTGGACCAGCGGGCCGCGTCCCGCAGCTCGGCCTCGCCGACCCCGGCCAGCGGCCGGAACTCGGCCGCCTGCCGGTTGCCGTACGTGATCGTGCCGGTCTTGTCCAGCAGCAGCGTGCTGACGTCGCCCGCCGCCTCGACGGCCCGGCCCGACATCGCCAGCACGTTCGCCTGCACCAGCCGGTCCATGCCGGCGATGCCGATCGCGCTGAGCAGCGCTCCGATGGTGGTCGGGATCAGGCAGACCAGCAGCGCGACCAGCACGGCGACCTGTTGCGGTGTGCCGGCGTACGTCGCCATCGGCTGCAGCGTCGCCACCGCGAGCACGAAGATGATCGTCAGGCTGGACAGCAGGATCGACAGCGCGATCTCGTTCGGCGTCTTCCGCCGGGTGGCACCCTCGACCAGCGCGATCATCTTGTCCAGGAAGGATTCCCCGGGCGCAGCCGTGATCTTGACGACGATCTCGTCGGACAGCACGGTGGTGCCGCCGGTCACCGCGGACCGGTCGCCGCCGGCCTCTCTGATCACCGGCGCGGACTCCCCGGTGATCGCCGACTCGTCGACGCTCGCGACACCCTCGACCACGTCGCCGTCGCCGGGGATGACCTGGCCGGCCACCACCCGGACCCGGTCGTTGATCTTGAGCTGGGTGCTCCGGACCTCCGTCACGGTGCCGTCGGCCTCCAGCCGGTGGGCGACGGTGTCGCTGCGGGTCGCCCGCAGGGTGTCGGCCTGCGCCTTGCCACGGCTCTCCGCCACCGCCTCGGCCAGATTGCCGAAGATCACGGTCAGCCAGAGCCAGATCGCGATGCCGGCGTTGAACAGGCTCGGCTGGACGATCGCCAGGATCGTGGTCAGGATCGAACCCAGCCAGACGATGAACATCACCGGCGACCGGAACAGGTGCCGCGGGTCCAGCTTGCGCAGCGCGTCCGGGAACGCCTCGGCCAGTTGCCGGCCCAGGCCGGCGTGCACCACCTGCTGCCGCTTGTGGGTCACAGGTGTCGGGCGGTCGAGGTCCGGCACCACCTTGAGATTGGTCTTGCTCATGACAGTGCCTCCGCGATGGGTCCGAGCGCGAGCGTCGGGAAGAAGGTGAGGCCGGTGATCAACAGCACTTCGCCGATCAGCAGGCCGATGAAGAGCGGGGTGTGGGTGGGCAGCGTCCCGGACGTCTTCGGTACCGTTCCGGCCCGGGCCACGGACCCGGCCAGCGCCAGCACCAGCGCGATCGGCACGAACCGGCCGATCAGCATCACCAGGCCTAGCGTGACCTGGAAGAACGTCGAGGTCACGGTGATCCCGGCGAACGCGCTGCCGTTGTTGTTGCTGGCCGACGCGTAGGCGTACACCACCTCGGAGAAGCCGTGGATGCCGGAGTTCGCCATCGCGTCCGGGGTTCTCGGCTGCGAGATCGCGGTCGCCGTGCCGACCAGCACGCAGACCGGCATGATCAACACGAACAGCGCGACGTAGGTCATCTCCTTCTGCCCGATCTTCTTGCCCAGGAACTCGGGCGTCCGGCCGACCATCAGCCCGGCGATGAACGTGGCCAGCACGGCCATCACCAGCATGCTGTACGCGCCGCTGCCGACCCCGCCCGGTGACACCTCGCCGAGCAGCATGTTGAGCATGACCACGCCGCCGCCCGGCGCCGTGAACGAGTCGTGCATCGCGTTCACCGCTCCGGTGGACGTGCCGGTGGTGCTGGCGGCGAACAGCGCGCTCGCCCAGGTGCCGAACCGGACCTCCTTGCCCTCCAGCGCGGCGCCGGCCAGCTGCGGCGCGGCACCGACCCGGGCCACCTCGGCCCAGACCGTCAGTACGACCGAGGCCAGCCACAGGATCGCCATCGTGGCGAGGATCGCCAGGCCCTGCTTCTGGTTCCGCAGCATGGTGCCGAGCGTGCGCGGCAGGCTGAACGGGATCACCAGCAGCAGGAAGATCTCGAACAGGTTGCTGAACCCGTTCGGGTTCTCGAACGGGTGCGCCGAGTTGGCGTTGAAGAAGCCGCCGCCGTTGGTGCCGAGTTCCTTGATCACTTCCTGGCTGGCCACCGGTCCGCCGGGCAGGGTCTGCTGGCCGCCGGCGATCGTGGTGACCGTTTGGTCAGGGGCGAAGTTCTGCACCACACCGGTGGCGATCAAGATCACCGCACCGATGATCGCCAGCGGCAGCAGCAGCCGGAAGCAGATCCGGATCAGGTCGACCCAGAAGTTGCCGAGCACGTCGGACCGGACCGCGAGGAAGCCGCGCACCACGGCCGCGAAGACGGCGATGCCGGTCGCCGCGGAGACGAAGTTCTGCACGGCGAGGCCGGCCATCTGGGAGGTGTAGCCGAGAGTGGACTCCCCTGCGTAGGACTGCCAGTTGGTGTTGGAGACGAACGAGGCCGCCGTGTTGAACGCCATGTCCCACGGCATCCCCGGCAGGTCCCGGCTGAACGGCAGTGCACCCTGCGCGACCAAGATCAGGAAGAGCACGACCAGTCCGGCCAGCGAGAAGCCCAGCGTGGCCAGCAGGTAGCTCGCGGTGCTCTGCTGGTTGTCCGGGTTCACGCCGAGCAGCCGGTAGGTGGCCCGCTCGGCCCGGTTGTGCCGGGTCGGCGTGAGCACGGCGGCCATGTAGTCGCCGAGTGGTACGTGGACGAGCGCCAGCAGGCCGATCAGCGCGACGATCGTCAGCACCCCCGAGAGTTCCGGTGTCATCAGAAGCGCTCCGGCAGGACCAGGGTGACGATCAAGTAGACGATCAGGCCGGCGACCAGCACGATCAAGCCGGCGGATTCGAGACTCATGATCACGATTCAACGCGGGCCCGGCCGGGCTCCGGCGTGCGTTGACGGCGTCCTCATCGATCTTGACGCCGTCTTAACCCGCCCGTTAGGCACCCCCTTCGGCTGGGTACCAGGGCGGTGTCAGCGAAAGGAGCACCGATGAGTGACACCCTGCCCGGACCCCGTACCGTCGCCCACGCCGCCAGCCCGAGCTTTCGGGCGTCCCGGCCGCTGGCCGACCACCTGCAGCAGCTGCACGTGGATCTGATCGATCTGCACCTGCAGGGCAAGCAGGCGCACTGGAACGTCGTCGGCAAGAACTTCCGCGACCTGCATCTGCAGCTGGACGAGGTGGTCGCGGCGGCTCGCGACTTCTCGGACGACCTCGCCGAGCGGATGCGGGCGATCTACGTCACGCCGGACGGCCGCGCCGCCACGGTGGCCGACCGGTCCAGCCTGGCCGAGTTCCCGGCCGACGAGGTGGACACCGCCGAGACCGTCGACCTGATCACCACCGCGCTCTACGCGGTGGCCGCGACGGCCCGCCGGATCCACGACGCGGTCGACGCCGAGGATCCGACCACCGCGGATCTGTTGCACTCGATCCTGGAGCGGATCGAGCAGCTGGCCTGGATGATCGACGCCGAGAACCGGATCGCCAACCGCAGCATCCCGCGGCCGATCAACGAGTAGCCGCCCGGCTCGCCGGGCGCTCCGGTCGGCCCCGGTCCTGCCAGGATGGGCGCCATGGTCGAGCCAGGAGGTGCACAACCGCCGGAAGAGCGTCCCGACGCGTGGCTCCCGCCCGGGAGCCGCCGACAACCGGAGGTGCGCCCGCCCGAGCCCGGCCGGCCGGGCCGACCGCCCGAACCGGGCGGGGTGACCGGCCGCTGGCCCGACCCACCCTCCTGGCCGGCCTGGCAGCCGCCGCGGCCGACGTCTCCCCCGCCGCGTACGCCCGCGTACGTGCCGATCACAGTGATCGCGGTCGTCGTCGTGATACTGATCGCCGGCGCCGTCGTCGCCGGCCGGAGCGTGGCCGGGCTGCTGGACCGGCCGCGGTCCGTGGAGCGGCCCCGGATCGAACGCGCCACCCCGCGGCCGACCGCGCCCGCGGTCCCGGAGCGGCCGGTCACGCTCCCCTGGCAGCTGGAGCCCGGAGCACTGCGGCCGGACCTGGCCGGCGCCGAGTTCGTCGGGCCCGTGGACGGCGACTTCAACGGTCCCTACCTGTCGGCGGTCGACCCGAAGGTCGCCGACGTCTGGGTGGCCCTGACCGGCGACGGCGACGAGCGCTCGATGGCCGCGCACGGCCTCGATCCGGCCACCGGCCGGCAGCTGTGGAGCCGGCCGCTGGAGGGCGGGCTGTGCGCCACCGAGGCCGATCGGCGCGGCGTGGCCTGTGCCGAGATGCTGGACCGGGACCCGACCACCGGCCTCGGCCGGAAGTGGCGCCTGCAGCTGCTCGACCCGCGGACCGGTGAGCCTGAGGTGAGTCGCGAGGTGACCGGCTGGCTCAGTGCGCTGCACCGGTCCGGCGACACGCTGGTCGTGCTGGAGCAGCGCGAGCCGGCCCCGCACGCGGTGCTGCACGGCTTCGATCTCGCGACGTTGAAGCCGCTCTGGCAGCTGGACCTCAGCAAGCAACCCGGACACGGGCAGCTGTTCAGCGAGAACCGGATCATCGCCCGCAAGGACCCGGACCGGGACGGCGTGGTGATGGACCGGCCACGCTTCCGCGACGTCGGGTACGGCCCGTCGGCGGAGCAGACCGGCGGTGACGGCCTGGTCGCCCTGTGGGCCGGGCAGCGGGCGGCGTTCGTCCAGCCGCGCACCGGGAAGTTGATCATGATGCCGCGGTGCTCCCGGCTGGTCGACGACGGCACCCGGCTCTGGTGCAACGAGCCAGACGGGGCGCAGGCGTATGCCTACGACGGCAAGAAGCTCAGCCGGGTGACCGGGCCGCGGCTCGCGTTCCCGGGCGACGACGGCGTCGGCGTGGACCGGAACCGGCCGGTCTTCATCAACGAGGTCGGCGCGCCGGTCACCGTCGATCCCGACACCGGCAAGGTCGGCAAGCCGTACAGCGTGCCGGGCTCGGGATCGGCCTTCGGCGAGACGACGATGCCGGGCGCCGAGACCGTCGGCGAGCACACCCTGCTGGTCGGCGAGGGCGGCGCGATGCTGGTCGATCCGCAGCGGGACAAGATCATCTGGATCAACCCGTACATCACCCACACCGACACCCCGATCCTGATCAAGGACGAATTGCTGCTCGGCGCCTATCGGGCCGACCTCGTCGATCTGGCCACCGGGGAACGCCGGGCCACGGCCAAGCTGGAGGGCCTCTACACGGTCGCCGTCGGCGACCGGATCGCCGGAGTCGGGCCCGACCTGCTCTGCCTGCAGCAGTTCGGCTGAGTCCTGCTCTACCGTCGGACGGGGGCTGCAGACATCGCCGGGTGAAAGGGTGGGCATGGGCGAGCCAGGGACCGTCGAACGCGTCAGCGGAACCGCGAACGGGCTGACCGCCGCGCAGGTGGCCGAACGGGTCGCCGCCGGCGCCGTCAACCACGCCAAGCGGCGCACGTCGCGGCCGTTCTCGCAGATCCTGCGGGCCAATCTGATCACTCCGCTCAACGGCGTGATCGGCGTGCTGGCCGTGATCGCCGTGACGTTCGGCGGCTGGAAGCAGGGGTTGTTCGCGCTGGTGATCGTGGCCAACATCCTGATCGGCACGCTTCAGGAGGTACGGGCGAAGCGGACGCTGGACAAGCTGTCCCTGCTCAACGCGGCCCCGGTGAAGGTACGCCGCGACGGCCAGGTCGCCGAGCTGCCGCCGGACCAGCTGGTCCGTGATGATCTTGTGCTGGTCGAGCCCGGTGACCGGATCGTGGTGGACGGGCCGGTGATCGAATCGCGCAACCTGGAGATCGACGAATCGCTGCTGACCGGCGAGGCCGACCCGGTGCCGAAGCTCACCGGCGACGGCGTGCGGTCGGGTTCCTTCGTGGTCGCCGGGTCCGGGGCGTTCCGGGCCGAGCAGATCGGCGCCGAGGCCTACGCGGCCAAGCTGGTCGAGGAGGCGAGCCGGTTCGCCCTGGCCAGTTCCGATCTTCGCGAGGGCATCAACCGCTTCATCAAGTTGATCACCTGGCTGATCGTCCCGATCGCCACCCTGCTGGTGATCAGCCAGCTCGCCTACACCACGGACTGGCGGACGATCATCGTCTCGACCGTCGCCGGGATCGTGCCGATGATCCCGGAGGGCCTGGTGCTGCTGACCTCGGTCGCCTTCGCGGTCGGCGTGGTCCGGCTCGGCGCCCGGCGCTGCCTGGTCTAGGAGCTGCCCGCGATCGAGGGGCTGGCCCGGACCGACGTGCTCTGCCTGGACAAGACCGGCACCCTCACCGAGGGCGGCATGGACGTCGAGGAGCTCAGGCCGGTCGGCGGCACCGACGCGCGGGCGGTCCACGAGGCCCTGGCCGCCTTGGCGGCCGCCGACGACACGCCCAACCCCACGATGCGGACCGTCGCGGCCCATCTCGACGTGGCCGAGGTCGCCGGCCCCGGCTGGACGGCGGAGGACGTGATGCCGTTCTCGTCGGCGCGGAAGTGGAGCGGCGCGAGCTTCGCCGGGCAGGGCACCTGGCTGCTCGGTGCTCCGGAGGTGCTGCTGGAGGACGGCGACGAGATCGGCGCGGAGGCGGACCGGCTGGCCGGCCAGGGACTGCGCGTGCTGGTCCTGGTGACGGCCGACTCCGCGTCCACCGCCGGCGGCGCCACCGGGGTGCGGCCGCGGGCGCTGGTGATCTTGCGGCAGCGGCTGCGGACCACCGCGGCGGCGACGCTGGCGTACTTCAAGGAACAGGGCGTCGCGGTCAAGATCATCTCCGGCGACGCCGCCGTCTCGGTGGGCGCCGTGGCGCAGCGGCTCGGGGTCGACGGCGCCGGCGAACCGGTGGACGCCCGGCAGTTGCCGACCGATCCCGAGGAGTTGGCCGACCTGCTGGAACGGTCCACCGTCTTCGGCCGGGTCCAGCCGCACCAGAAGCAGGCGTTCGTCAAGGCGCTGCAATCACGCGGGCACACGGTGGCGATGACCGGCGACGGCGTCAACGACGTGCTGGCCCTCAAGGACGCCGATCTGGGCATCGCCATGGGCTCGGGCTCGGCAGCCTCCCGCTCGGTGGCCCAGGTGGTGTTGCTCGACGACGAGTTCGCGACGCTGCCGCACGTGGTCGCGGAGGGCCGGCGGGTGATCGGCAACATCGGCCGGGTCGCGGACCTGTTCCTCACCAAGACGACGTACGCGATCGGACTGGCCCTGTTCATCGCGGTCGGCGCGACCTTCGTCTGGATCACCGGCCGGCCGCCGCTGCCGTACCCGTTCCTGCCGATCCACCAGTCCTTGATCAACGCGTTCACGATCGGCGTGCCGGCCTTCCTGCTGGCCCTGGCTCCGACCTTCGACCGGGCCAAGCCGGACTTCGTCAAGCACGTGCTCCGGTTCGCCGTGCCGGCCGGGATCTGCTGCGCGGTGCCGACCGGGATCGTCTATCTGGTGGCGCTCAACCACCACGGCCCTGGCACCGTGCTGCCGCAGGTCACCGCGACGATCACGTTGTTCGGCCTCGCCGTCGGCGCGTTGGCGCTGGCGGCGAGGCCGTACGTGTGGTGGAAGGTGATCTTGGTCGGAGCCTGCGCGGCCGCGCTCGCGGTGGTGCTCGCGACACCACCGCTCGCGGACTTCTTCGAGCTCGAGGGCCCGACGCCGTGGAACCTCGCCGCCGCCGCGATCGCGGTCGGCTGCGGCGTGGCAGGCTACCTCGGCTACCGGTTCGTCCGGGCCCGACTCAAGCGCCCGAGGTGAGCGAGCGGCTGGCGAGTCTGAAGCGTCGGTGTCGCGATTCCTCCACAGTTCGGCGGTTGCCACGTGGCAGTCGGGACGGGCACTCCTCCCGTGGAGGAATCACGACACCTAACGAGTAGGGGCCTACGCTGACCGCTGCCTTCGGGTCAGGCTCCCGCGAAGGGGTCCGCGTCTGGGCTCGACTTCGCAAGTGACACACATCTGCCACGCAACGTGCCACGCAAGGCGAGAAACCGATTGCGGGGCGCGTTGCGTGGCGGATCTGTGTCACTTGCTGTGGTTTCGGCCGGCCAGTCCCGGCGCAATTCCACAACGACCTCAGCCGGTGATCGTCCTGTCGACACCCAGCGCGTGCATGATCAGATCGAGGTCGGTGCTCTGGAATGCGCCGTGCCGGGGCTTCTCCAACAGGACGTCGCGGTCGTCGACCACGGGGTCATCGCGCAGCGCCGCCGACTCGTTCCCTCGGTCAACGTCCCCAGCATCATCGGATTGATCTCGGCGAGCACGCCGCCATCGGACCCGTCCCGCCGGAGGACGGGACTGGTGTGGATGACGAGGTTGTCGGTGGCGCGGCCGACCGACGACCGCCCGGCGGGCGCCGCCTGACCAGTTCGGAGATCGCCGGTCAGGCGGCGGGCCGAGGTCCGCTGAGCCTGGCTCAGCCCCGCAGCGAACGGAGGACGTACTGCATGATGCCGCCGTTGCGGTAGTAGTCCGCCTCACCCGGGGTGTCGATCCGGACCGTCGCGTCGAACGTGACCGGCTCGCCGGAACAGGACGCGGTGACCTTGACCGTCTTCGGGGTCGTCCCGGCGTTGAGCTCGGTGATCCCGGTGATCTCGAACGTCTCCTCGCCGGTCAGGCCGAGGCTCTCCGCGTTCTGGCCCTCGGGGAACTGCAGCGGCAGCACGCCCATGCCGATCAGGTTGGACCGGTGGATCCGCTCGTACGATTCCGCGATCACGGCCCGCGCACCGAGCAGCGCGGTGCCCTTGGCCGCCCAGTCCCGGGAGGAGCCGGAGCCGTACTCCTTGCCGGCCAGGATCACCAGCGGCGTCCCGGCGGCCAGGTAGTGCTGGGACGCCTCGTACACCGTGGTCACCGGCCCGTCGGCGACGGTGAAGTCGCGGGTGAAGCCGCCCTCGGTGCCCGGCGCCAGCTGGTTCCGCAGCCGGATGTTGGCGAACGTGCCCCGGATCATCACCTCGTGGTTGCCGCGCCTTGAACCGTAGGAGTTGAAGTCGCGGCGCTCGATGCCGTTCTCGGTCAGGTACGCCCCGGCCGGGCTGTCCGCCTTGATCGAACCGGCCGGCGAGATGTGGTCGGTGGTGATCGAATCGCCCAGCTTCAGCAGCACCCGGGCGCCGGCGATGTCGGTCACCGGCTCCGGCTCGGCCGGCATCCCGTCGAAGTACGGCGGCTTCCGGACGTAGGTGGAGTCGGCGTCCCATTCGAAGGTCTGGCCCTCCGGGGTCGGCAGCGACTGCCACTGCTGATCACCGGCGAACACGTCGGCGTAGGACTCGGTGAACATCTCGGCACCGATCGCGCTGGAGACGATCTCGTCGATCTCCGCCTCGGTCGGCCAGATGTCCTTGAGATACACGGGATTCCCGGCCTCGTCGGTACCCAGCGGGTCGTTCTGCAGGTCCAGGTCCATCGTGCCGGCGAGGGCGTACGCGACCACCAGCGGCGGCGAGGCCAGGTAGTTCATCTTCACGTCCGGGTTGATCCGGCCCTCGAAGTTCCGGTTGCCGGAGAGCACCGACACGACGGCAAGATCATTCTCGTTCACCGCGTCGCTGACCTCGGGGATCAGCGGGCCGGAGTTGCCGATGCAGGTGGTGCAGCCGTAGCCGACCAGGTTGAAGCCGAGCTTGTCCAGGTAGGAGGTCAGCCCGGACCGGTCGTAGTAGTCGCTGACCACCTTCGAGCCGGGCGCCAGCGTCGTCTTCACCCACGGCTTGCGGTTCAGGCCCTTCTCGACGGCCTTCTTGGCGACCAGCGCGGCGCCGATCATGACGCTCGGGTTGGACGTGTTGGTGCAGGAGGTGATCGCGGCGATCACGACCGCACCATGATCGAGTTCGAAGCTGGACCCGTCGGCCAGGGTGACCGGGACCTTCTTGCGCGGCCGGCCGCCGTCGCCGTGCTCGCCGTACTCCTTCGGCGCGGCCGCACCGTTGCCGGTGGCGTGGGACGGCGCATCGGAGGCCGGGAACGACTCGGCGACGGCCTCGTCGTAGCCCTGCTCGTCCTCGCTCACGTAGTCGCGCAGCGCCTCCCGGAATCCCTGCTTGGCATGGGAAAGCGAGACCCGGTCCTGCGGTCGCTTCGGGCCGGCGATGCTCGGCACGACGGTGCCGAGATCGAGTTCCAGGTATTCGGAGTAGGCGGCCTCGCGATCATCGTCGTGCCAGATGCCCTGCTCCTTGGCGTACGCCTCGACGAGGGCGAGTTGATCTTGGTCGCGGCCGGTCAGCTTCAGGTACTCGATGGTCTTGTCGTCGATCGGGAACACCGCGATCGTGGAGCCGTACTCGGGGCTCATGTTGCCGATGGTGGCGCGGTTGGCCAGCGGCACCTCGGAGACGCCCGGCCCGTAGAACTCGACGAACTTGCCGACCACGCCGTGCTTGCGCAGCATCTCGGTGATCGTCAGCACCAGGTCGGTCGCGGTGGCGCCCTCGGGCAGCTTGCCGGCCAGCTTGAAGCCGACCACTCGCGGGATCAGCATCGACACCGGCTGGCCCAGCATGGCCGCCTCGGCCTCGATGCCACCGACACCCCAGCCCACCACGCCGAGGCCGTTGACCATCGTCGTGTGGCTGTCCGTACCGACGCAGGTGTCGGGATAGGCGTAGGTCTTGCCGTCGATCTCGCGCGGGAAGATCACCCGGGCCAGGTGCTCGATGTTCACCTGGTGCACGATGCCGGTGCCCGGCGGCACCACCTTGAAGTCGTCGAACGCGGTCTGGCCCCAGCGCAGGAACTGGTAGCGCTCCTTGTTGCGGCCGTACTCGATCTCCACGTTCCGGGTGAACGCGTCGGCGGTGCCGAAGACATCGGCGATCACCGAGTGGTCGATCACCAGCTCGGCCGGGGCCAGCGGATTGATCTTGGTCGGGTCGCCGCCGAGGTCGGCCATGGCCTCCCGCATGGTGGCCAGGTCGACGATCGCCGGGACGCCGGTGAAGTCCTGCATCACCACGCGAGCCGGGGAGAACTGGATCTCCTTGCTCGGCTCGGCGTTCGGGTCCCAGTCGGCCAGCGCCCGGATGTCGTCGGCGGTGATGTTGGCGCCGTCCTCGGTCCGCAGCAGGTTCTCCAGCAGGATCTTCAGGCTGTACGGCAGCTTGTCGGCACCGTCGACGGCGGACAACCGGAAGATCTGGTACGAGCGGTCGCCGACCTCGAGGTCGCCGAGGGCCCCGAAGCTGTCGACGGGACGGAAGCTGTTGACGCTCATGAACACTCCGTGGGGGTCTAGTTGTCTTGATGTCAAGATATCACTTCCTCGCGGAGAGGAAATGGTCCCCCTGGCGGGTGAGGGCCAACCCGCTGGTCAGGGGATCTGTTCGGTGGTCGGCCAGCGCGAGGCTGGACTCATGACAGCATCGCATGCCGTTGCCGAGGAGCCACGGAGGACCCGGCGGGCCCTGATCGTGACCGGAGTCTGGTCCGTCGCGTCGGTCGCGGTCGCCGCGACCTGGGCGATCGGAATGCCGTATCTCTTCCCGCTGCTCGACGGGGCCGGCGTGCCGCGGCTCGGGCCGGCGGCCATGGCCTGGCTCGGCGGCATCGTCGTCGCGCTGTCGGTGCTCGCGGCGGGCGCCGTGTTCTCCGGCTTCGGGCTCCGCTCCCGCCGGCGTCCGCGGCCGCTGGCGCTGGGCGGGCTGGGCGCCGGCCTGATCGCCACGACGGCCCAGGCGAGCACCCTTCCGCTCACCGTGATCGAGATCGGCACCGCCGGCCGCGTCGGCTCGCCGGCGGCCCTGCTCTGGCAGGCGGTCACCGTGATCGCCCTGCTGGGCTTCGTCCGGCTGATCCGGATCGAGGCGCGACGGGTCCACGGCCGCTGCCTGCACTGCGGTGGGCGGCATCGGTCCCCCGCCCGGCCGACGCTGGATCGGGCGGAGCCGGTGATGGCCTCCGCCGCGGTCTGCGTGGTCTCCGCACTCGGCCTGGTCGCCGTCTTCCCGTGGGCGGTGGTGAAACTCGGCTGGGGGTTCGGGGCGACGCTGCTCGGCGTCACCGGCGACGCCTGGCGTCGCGCCGCGGAACTCACGGTCATGTCGCCGCCGGCCCGCTGGCTGGCCGAAGCCGGACTCGACCTCACCGTGCTGGCCGCCGGAGCCGGGATGATCCTAGCCGTTCTGCTGCTGGCCCGCTTGCCGCGCCGGCTGCCGCCCGCGGTGCTGGTGGTGCCGGCCGCGCTGGCCGCGATCCCTCTGATCGGGTACGGCTGTCCGCTGCTGGTCGGCGGGCTGCTCGGCCTGGCCGGGGTGATCGACCTGCCCGTCGATCCGGCGGTTCCCGGGCTGGACCTGCCGCTGATGGTGATCTTCGGCGGGCTCGCCTTCGGCGGCATCGGCACCGCGCTCGCCGTCGGCGCGGTGTCGCTGGCCCGTCGGAGCCGGCCGGTGTGCCGGCCCGGCACGTACGATCCGGCAACCAGGGTCGCGGTGATCGGCGCCGGGTTCGCCGGCCTGGCCGCAGTCAAGGAGCTGGCCAGGTCCGGCACCGAGGTGACGCTGATCGACCAGCGCACCTACGCGACCTTCCAGCCGCTGCTGTACCAGGTGGCGACCGGCGGGCTGAACGCCGGCGACATCACCTATCCGATCCGCAACGTGCTGGCCCGGCGGCCCGGCGTCCACTTCGTCTGCGACCGGGTGACCGAGATCGATCATGACCGGGCCATGATCACGACCGCAGGCGGGCAGCGGATCGGCTACGACTACGTGATCGTCGCCGGCGGCGCGGTGGCCAACGACTTCCGGATCCCGGGTGTCGCCGAGCACGCGATCGGGATCTACACCCGCTCCGACGCGCTGACCGTGCGGGACCGACTGTTCGGGGTGCTGGAGGACGCGGCCCGCGCCGGTGACGGGACGGCCCGTTCGGTGATCATCGTCGGCGGCGGGGCGACCGGGATCGAGCTGGCCGGCAACCTGGCCGAGCTTCGTGATCATGGTCTGGCGCGCAGCTATCCCGAGCTGGACCGGGACCAGGTCAAGATCATCCTGCTGGAGGCGGGGCCGCGGCTGCTCGGCCCGTTCGCGCCCGGGCTGCAGGACTACACGCTGGCTCAGCTGCGCCGGCGCGGCGTCGACGTACGGCTCAACACGCCGATCGTCGAGGTCGGCCCCGAGGCGGTCCGGCTGGCCGACGGCAGCGACCTGGCGGCGTCCCTGGTGGTCTGGACCGCCGGGGTGCGCGGAGCCGCCGAGCCGACCTGGGGACTGGACCGGAACCGGGCCGGCCGGGTGCTGCTCGACCGGGACCTCCGGGTGCCTGGCCGGCCGGAGGTGTTCGGCGCCGGCGACGCGGCCGTGATCCGGTCCTATCCCCTGCCCCAGCTGGCCCAGCCGGCGCTGCAGACCGGCAAGCACGCGGCCCGGCAGATCCTCCGGTTGGAACGTGATCAACCGCTGCGACCGTTCCGCTACTTCGACAAGGGCATCATGGCGACGATCGGCGAGGGGTCGGCCGTGGTCGAACTGCCGGTCGGGCCCAAGATCACCGGGCCGCTGGCCTGGCTGACCTGGCTGGCCATCCACATCGTCTACCTGCTCGGCGGCCGGAACCGGCTGGTCACGGCCGCGAATCTCGCCGTGCGCTACCTGCGGCCGGGCTCGTTCGGGGTGATCGTGGGCGATCCGGTCCGAACCACACCGGCAGCCGCCGCTCCGCGACCGCAGTCAGCAGTCCGGTGACGATCATGCCGACCGCCACCGCCCCGATCGCGATCAGGACCGGGCCGACGCCCTGGCTGCCGACATCGAGGAACGGGTACGGATACCAGCCGCTGACCGCTCCCTGGACCATGATCAGCACCACCCAGGCGATCGGCCAGATCAGCGCCAGCAAGCCGGTCCGCAGGTCGATCCGCGGCCGCGGGCCGAACGCGATCCAGCAGCCCAGGACCAGGATCGGCGCGACGACGTGGAGCAGCTTGTCGGTGACGTACGACCAGCCCTCCAGGTCCAGCAGCGGCCGGAGCAGGAACCAGTGCACGATTCCGGTGATGATCATGCCGACCACCGCGTCCAGCCGGAGCACCCGCCAGAAGGCGCCGTCCCGGTCGGGCTTGATCGTCAGGGACACCGCCGCGATCGCAGCCAGCACGTTGCCCTGGATGGTGAAGTAGAGCACGAACCGGCGCAGCCGCTCCGGCAACGACGGCGGGTCGTCGGTGATCAACACCGAGACGCCGAGGAACACCAGCACCAGCTGAGCCACGATCGCGACGATCCCGACGGCCGCTGTGACACCGTGCCCGACCCGGGCCGCCGTCAGGTTCACTTCGTGATCACAGCCATCACGCCGGCCCGGCGCTGGAACCGGAAGCCGACCTCGCGTTGTTCCCAGCTGTGGCCCACTGCGCGTACCGCTTCGGCAAGATCATCGAGATACGGGACCGGGTCGCCGGCGCCGCGCCGGACCAGCGGGTAGAGCCGGACCTCGCCCCGGCTGACCCGGATCAGCTCGGTGATCGCGGCGGCGTGCCAGTCCTGATCGAGCGGGCCGTCCCAGGTGAACAGCAGATGCGAGCACAGCACCAGGTCGAAGGCGTCGTCGCCGAACGGCAGCTCCGGCAACGACGCGGCCCGGTAGCGGTCCGGCCGGGCCGCCCGGTCGGACAGGAACCGTTCCGCCGCCGCGATCCGCATCCGGTCCCGCCGCTCCGGCGAGCCGTACCAGTCCCAGACGAACTCGTCCTGATGATCGTTGGTCATCCGGAAGCACTGCTCGCGATCCGCGGACAGCGCCGCAGCGAGCTCGCCCTGGGTCTGCGCGTACACGGGATCGGTCGCGACCGCGTCCGCCGCCTCGCCCAGCTCGGCGACGAAGCTCGACCCGCCGGCCGCGCAGTCGAGGATCGTGCCCTTCAGGTCCGCCTCGGCAAGATCGAACATCGCCCGGTACTCCGCCAGCGAACGGGTGGAGATCAACATGCTCGAGACGCTATACCCCACCGACCCTCAGCGGTAGGAACGCGCCTGCAGGTCGTACAGCTCGGCGTAGCGACCGCCGAGTTCGATCAAGGCGTCGTGGCTGCCGACCTCGGTGATTTCGGGGTTCGGGCCGCGGCGATCAGGGTGAGCACGCCGACGGCCAGCGGGATCCAGCCGCCGTCCAGCGGCCGGAGCAGGACGATCAGCAGGCCGATCGCGAGCAGGCCCCAGCCGGCCTCGGCCGGGACCCGGCCGGTCAGCCGGACCATCCTCAGGGTGACCAGGCCGAGGCAGAGGAACGCCAGGCCGGCCGTCATGAACCAGAGCGATGCCACCCGGTCGATGCTCTGCACCGAGTTGATCACGCCGTCGGCCAGGATGCCGGGCCAGGGTGGATCGAACAGGCCGAGTCCGAGGTGCACGGCCGCGCAGCCGATCATCAGCCAGGGAATCCAACGTTGCATGGAACACACCTTCCGTACAGTGCTGTATGGAAACCATACGCTAGTGTACGGAAGGTGGCGGAACGTGACGGCAAGCCCCTGCTCGCCCGGGACGACTGGACCGGCGCCGCGCTGCAGGCGCTGGCCGACGGTGGCCCCGCCGGGATCGCGGTGGACCGGCTGGCCAAGCAGCTCGGCGTCAGCCGGGGCAGCTTCTACTGGCACTTCTCCGACCGGAACGACCTGATCACCGCGACGCTGGACCGGTGGGAACGGGAGAACACCACCGAACAGCTCGCCGAGGCGGTCGCCGTCGCCGACCCGGTCGAGCGGCTGCGCCTGATCGTGCGCCGTGTCTACGCCGAGCGGGCCGATCCGATCGAGCTCGCCCTGGCCGCCCTCGCCGGTGACCCGGTCGTCGCCGGCGCCGTCGCCCGGGTCACCGAGACCCGCCTCGATCTGCTCCGCTCCGTCTTCCGCGACCTCGGTTTCACGCCGGCCGGCGCCCGGGACCGGGCCTGGCTCGCGTACGGGTTCTACGTCGGGCACCACCAGCTCAGCCAGAACGAAGCGATCCGCCGGCGTCGGCCGCCCCGCCTCGATTACCTCGTCGACCTCCTCACCGCCTGAAAGATCCGCCGACCGGTCACCAAAGCAGCGGTTCTGTCGGCGTGTCGCTGCAGAGTTGACCGGTCGGCGAATCGGTCTGGACACGGCGATCAGTCGGTCGGCACGCTCGCTTCCTGGAGCAACGCCTGCAGCCGGCTGTCGTCGTAGCGCGTCTTCTTCCGGGGATCGGCCTGCAGCCCGGCGAAGAAGTCGGTCATGAACTCGATCACGGCGCGGTGGCGGACCACGTCCTCGAGCAGCGGCCGCGGGGTCAGCCCGTCGAGACGCTCGGCGTAGCGGACCAGGTTCTGGCGCAGGAGAGGTCCCGCCTCGGCGTCGGCACCGATCATGGTCCCGGCCTGGTCCTGCACGGGCCGCGGCAGCGCCCGGAACCAGAGCTCCAGCTGCGCCGCGGAGGCGGTCAGGAGCTCGCCGAGGTCGAACAGCCGATGCCGGTCCAGGAACTCCTGCTCCCGCTCGGTCAGGGCGAACCGCCGGTCCAGCAGCAGGCCGAAGTCGGTGAGGTAGCTGGTCTCGCCATCGGTCATCAGATTGCCGAGATGCGCATCGAAATGGACGATTCCCTGCCCACGCAGGAAACCGGCCGTATCGATCAGCTGCCCGACCAGCCGCGGAGCGTCTTCCGGCCGACGGGCCAGCCAGTCCGCGAGGGAGTACGGCAGCAGCTCGAGGAAGATCATCGCCTCGTGCGTCCCGGTGGCCCGTTCGGTGAGGTAGCGCTCGATGTTCCGACTGGAGTTCCAGTACCGGACGTAGCGATCGAGGTCCGGCGGGCCCGGGACTCGACCGGCCCGGCGGACGACCCGTACGTGATAGGTCAGCGGGAAGTTCGGCCGGGTCCCGGCGAGCACCCAGTTCGTCGTCGTCAGCTGAGCGACGATCTCCCGCCAGGCGCCGAAGCCGGCGGACCCGACGCCGTACTGGTAGTAGGCCGGCAGCCGGTAGTGGTTCCGGGTCGAGTAGGAGCGGGTCAGTTCCAGGTCGGTCAGCGGAATGATCTTGACGAACACCCGCTCTCCCGCCAACTCGACGGTCCGGACGCCGCCCCAACCGGGCGTTCCCGTCGAGCCGCCCACCAGTCTCCGCAGGGCGACGTCGTCGAGGTGCGCGAGTTCCGTACTGAGCTTCGCGTACCGGTCACGTCGTACCGCCAGACCATCTGCTCCAGCCGAGTGCCCATTCACGCTGCGAATTCTCCCACCCCGCTGGATCCCGCTGGTCAGGTCAGGACGGTCAGCAGCGCGGTGATCATCGTGTCGACGGGCTGCGCCGCAGCGAGCCGCAGGTCGGGTTCACGGGGCCGTTCGGCCAGTCCCTGGTGGAACGTCGCGGCGAGATGATCATGGCGCTCGGCGACGTCCGTCCGCCAGCGGCGATCGCGGTCCAGCAGTCGGCGGCGCTGTTCGTCCGGGTCGAGATCCAGCACGACCAGCAGGTCGCAGCGCGGGTGCGGCCGCATGCCGTCCAGGACCGCCAGCGGACCCGGGCCGATCGGGAGTCCGCCGTACGGAGCCCGCCGACGCATCGCCGTGAAGTCGCAGTCGGGCGTGCTCCGTTCCGGACCGGTGGCGGCCAGGGCCCGGTCGACGGCAGCCCAGTCGTACGCGAACGGCCGGGCCAGGTAGTCGGCCATCGGCTCGCCGGCGGGGCGCGGCACGAAGAAGTAGTCGACCGGCACCCGCGCGAACCGTTCCGGCCGTACTCGCTCCAGTTCCTTGGCGAGTGTCGACTTCCCCGATCCGGCGGGCCCCATCAGGCAGATGATCACGAATCCACCTCATCAGTCGGCGGGTGAGCGCGCATGCGATCGTGCCGCGTGTCGTCCAGGACGGCCGCTGCCCTGCCGTCGTCGATCACGGCCTCGACACGGCTGATGGCGGCCCCGAACTGGCTGAGGGCGTCCGCCGCCGTCAGGTCCCCGGCGACCAGGACCGCCGCCGCGTTGAGGACGACCGCGTCACGCAACGGTCCGCGCTGCCCGCCGAGCACGGCCCGCGCACGCTCCGCATTCTCGGCCGCCGTGGACCCGCGCAGTTCCGCCGGTCTCGCGCGCGGCAGCCCGAGCACGGTCGGGTCGAGCACCAGGTGCTGCAGCATGTCCTCCCGCACGATCCACACCTCGGAGACGTCCGCTGTCGTGAGTTTGTCCAGACCGTCCCGCCCGCGCACGACCAGGCCGCGGCGGCCGAGCCGCTGCAGGGTTTCGGCCAGCGTCCGTACCCGATGTGGATCGGCGACGCCGATCACCGGGTGCTCGGGCCGGGCGGGATTGATCAGCGGCGCCGCCAGGTTGAAGATCGTCGGGATTCCCAGCCCGCGCCGCGCGTCCACGGCGTGCCGAAGCCCGGGGTTGAAAGCGGGGGCGAACAGATATCTGAACCGTCCGGTGTCTCGCCCTGGCCCGGCCGAGGTCGTCAACGGGATGCCGAGCGCCTCGATCAGATCCGCGGACCCCGCCGTCCGCGACGACGCCGCCCGCCCGCCGTGCTTGACGACGGTACGGCCCGCGCCCGCTGCGACGATGGCGGCCAGGGTCGAGAGGTTCATGGCCCCGGTGCCGTCACCACCCGTACCGGCGATGTCATGACACGGACGGTCCACCCGGACCGGAATCGCAGCCTCCAGGAGGGCCTCGACCACCCCGAGCAATTCCGTGACAGTCTCGCCCTTCACCCGCAGCGCAGCCAGGAACCCGGCCAGCGCCACGGCCGGCGCCCGTCCCGCCACGGTCTCCCGGACGGCCCAGCCGGTCTCCGCGGCGGACAGATCCCGCCGCTCGGCCAACGCCAGCAGCAACGAGCGCCAGGTCGTACTTTCGATGATCATGAAACCTCCAGGTCGGTTACGGCCCGTGCCCTGGAGATCAACGTCAGAAGTCGGCCGCCACCAGAGACGGCCCCTTGCCCAGCATCAGAACAGCGGCCCGCCTAACCGGCGGCCCACCACAAGATCAACGGCTGGCACTTCACGGACCCGACGATAGCCGACGGCGGGCGCCGGGGGACGACGCTCGACGTCGAATGCCGGAGTACCTAGGGGTGGTAGGTCGATTCGCCGGCTCGGTGGTCGGCCGGCCTCATCGCACGCTCCGTACGCGCCGTCCCCCGCTCGCCGATCGACACGTCACTTCTGCAGCGACACACCGCAGAAACGGCTGCTTTGGTGACCGGTCGGCGGTCTCTTTTCTGGAGGGGTCAGGGGTGGAGGGTGGCCACGCATTCGATGTGGTGGGTCATCGGGAAGAGGTCGAAGGCGCGGAGGGAGGTGAGGCGGTAGCCCTCGGTGGCGAGGTAGCCGAGGTCGCGGGCGAGGGCGGCGGGGTCGCAGGCGACGTAGGCGATGGCGCGCGGGTGGCGGCGGGTCAGGGCGGTGATCACCTTGCGGCCGGCGCCGGTGCGGGGCGGGTCGAGGACGACCAGGTCGGTGCGGGCGGGCAGGCCGCCGCGGTGCTCCGGGCGGTTCAGCACCCGGTCGACCGAACCCGCGACGAAGCGGGCCCGGTCGCCGGCGTCGGCCAGGTTGCGGCGGGCGAGCTGAACGGCGGGCTTGTTGCCCTCGACCCCGGTGACGACGCAGCCGCGGTCGTGCAGGGCGGCCGCGAACAGGCCGACGCCGCAGTAGAGGTCGAAGGCGGTTTCGCCGGGCTCGGGCGCGAGCCCGTCCAGCACGGCACCGGTCAGGACGCTCGGCGCGGCGGAGTGGGCCTGCCAGAAGCCGTCCACGGCGACCGTGAACTCGCGGCCGAGCGCGCGCTCTCGTACCGTCCCGGGCGGATGATCACCCGCCGCCCAGACGGCCTGGTCACCGACGGCCACGCCGACCAGTTCGTCCTCGGGCACCGGCGGCGGCACCCGCAGCGGCGGCGCGGCGATCCGGCAGCCTTCCGGCGGCAGTTCGATCACCCGGTCCGACCGGTGCGCGCGCAGCCCGGCCCGGCTCTCACCGCCGTGCTGATCATGAACCAGGTGGTAGCGCATCCGGGTCCGCCAGCCCAGCCCGTCAGCGTCCTCGACCGGTTCGACGATCCCGTCCCAGGAGATCCCGGCCAGTCGCTCCAGCTGTTCGGCGACGACCTGCCGTTTCAGCTCGCGCTGGGTGGGCAGATCGACGTGCTGGAAGTCGCAGCCGCCGCACCGGCCCGGCCCGGCGATGGGACAGGGCGGCGGCACCCGGCCGGCGGCGGGTTCGAGCACCTCGACCGCGTCGCCGCGCCAGAACCGGTCATGGCTCCGGTCGGTGATCTTGATCATGACCCGCTCCCCCGGCAGCGTGTGCCGGACGAAGATCACCCGACCGTCGTGCCGCGCCACCCAGTGCCCGCCGTGCGCGACCGGCCCGACCAGGACCGGGCCGACGACATCCGGCCCGACCGGGTCCTGCTCGCTCTCGGGCACTAGCGCCGCCGGCGGGCGCCCTGCAGGTCGGACCGGGCGAACCGGCGCTCGGCCACGTCCGACGACGCCAGCAGGTACGGGACCGAGGTGACCATCACACCCGGCGTGAACAACAACCGCGCCTTCAGCCGCAGCGCGCTCTGGTTGTGCAGGATCTGCTCCCACCAGTGACCGACCACGTATTCGGGGATGAAGACGGTGACCACGTCGCGCGGGCTCTCCGACCTGATCGTCTTCACGTACTCGAGGATCGGGTTCGTCACCTCGCGGTACGGCGACGCGACCACCTTCAGCGGGATCTCGATGCCGGCCTCGTCCCAGGCTTCGACCAACCGCTTCGTGTCGTCGGCGTCGACGTCGACCGTGATCGCCTCCAGGGTGCTCGGCCGGGACGCCTTCGCGAACGCCAGCGCCCGCGCGGTCGGCTTGTGCAGCTTGCTGACCAGCACGATCGCGTGCACCCGGCTGGGCAGCGTCTTCGCCTCGCCCGGCACCAGCGTGGTCTCCCGGGCCACCGCGTCGTAATGGCGCTTGATCAACTTCATCAGGACGAACAGCACCGCCATCGCGATGATCGCGATGTAGGCGCCCTGCAGGAACTTCGACAGCAGGACGATGATCAACACCGTGCCGGTCATGGTCAGGCCGATGCAGTTGATCACCCGGGACCGCTGCATCCGGCCGCGCACCTCCGGCCGGGTCTCCGACTTCAGCTCCCGGGTCCAGTGCCGGACCATGCCGGTCTGGCTGACCGTGAACGACACGAACACGCCGACCACGTACAACTGGATCAGGGCGGTCACGTCGGCGTCGAAGGCCAGGATCAGGATGATCGCCAGCGCGGCCAGCACGATGATCCCGTTGCTGTACGCGAGCCGGTCGCCCCGGGTGTGCAGCTGCCGCGGCAGGTAGCCGTCCCGGGCCAGGATCGAGCCCAGCACCGGGAAGCCGTTGAAGGCGGTGTTCGCGGCCAGGAACAGGATGATCATGGTCGCAGCGACGACGAAGTAGAAGCCGACCGGGAAGCCGGAGAAGATCGCCCGGGCCAGCTGGCCGATCGCGGTCTCCTCGGTGACGTCGACGCGCACGCCGTTCAGGGCGTAGAACGAGTGCCCGGGATCGATCAGCCGCAGTCCGGTCAGGTTGGCCAGCGTGATGACGCCGATCAACATGCTCACCGAGATGGTGCCGAGCAGCAGCAGGGTCGTGGCGGCGTTCTTGCTCTTCGGCTTACGGAACGCCGGCACCCCGTTGGAGATCGCCTCCACGCCGGTCAGGGCCGCCGAGCCCGAGGAGAACGCGCGGGCGACCAAGATCACCAGCATGACGCCGGTGAGCGAGGTGAAGGCGGGATCGCCCTGCACCTCGTACTGCGCGCTGTGCACCCGGACCGGCTCCTGCATGACCAGGATCCGGAACAGCCCGACCAGCACCATGCCGAGGATGCCGATCACGAAGCAGTAGGTCGGGATGGCGAACAGCGTGCCCGACTCCTTGACGCCGCGCAGGTTCATCGCCATCAGCAGCACCACCGCGGCGGCAGCGATCCAGCCCTCGTGGCCGTCGATGAACGGCAGCGCCGACTTCGCGTTCTGGACGCCGGAACTGACCGACACCGCGACGGTCAGCACGTAGTCGACCAGCAACGCGCTGGCCACCGTGGTGCCGGCGTTGCGGCCCAGGTTGACGGTCGCGACCTCGTAGTCGCCGCCGCCGGACGGGTAGGCGTGCACGTTCTGCCGGTACGAGGCGACGACGACGAGCATCACCACGGCGACCGCGATCGCGATCGGCCAGGAGAACGCGAAGCCCGCCATCCCGGCCAGGGACAGGGTCAGCAGGATCTCGTCCGGCGCGTACGCCACCGAGGACAACGCGTCCGAGGCGAAGACGGGGAGCGCGATGCGCTTCGGCAGCAGGGTCTCGCCGAGCTGCGTACTGCGTAATTTGCGCCCAACCAGCAGGCGCTTGCCGAGGTCGGACAAACTCACGTCCCGACACTCTAGACCCACGACCGGCTCCGAGGCCCCACCCACGCTGGTCGTGTAGCGTCTTGGGCGTGCACATCGTGATCATGGGCTGCGGCCGCGTCGGCTCGACGCTGGCCCGGGCTCTGGAGCGCCGCGGCCATACGGTCGCGGTGATCGACATGCAACCGGATGCGTTCCGACGGCTCGGCCCGGACTTCACCGGCACCACGGTGAAGGGGGTCGGCTTCGACCGCGAGGTGCTCGTCGAGGCCCGGATCGGTGACGCCAGCGGGTTCGCGGCCGTGTCCAGCGGCGACAACTCCAACATCCTGGCCGCCCGCGTGGTCCGGGAGACGTTCGGGGTGGAGAACGTGGTCGCCCGGATCTACGACCCCGGGCGCGCCGAGGTGTACGAACGGCTGGGCATCCCCACCGTCGCGACCGTGCGCTGGACCGCGGACCAGGTGATCCGGCGGCTGTTGCCGGCCGGCTCGGAGCCGCAGTGGCGGGACCCGTCGGGCAGCGTGCGGCTGATGGAGGTGCACGTCCATCCGGCCTGGGTCGGCCGCACGATCAGCCAGCTCGAGCAGGCCAGCGGCGCCCGGATCCCGTTCCTGGCCCGGCTCGGCACCGGTCACATCCCGAAGCCGACCTCCGTGTTCCAGGACGGTGACCTGGTCTACGCCGCCGTCCAGGACTCCCGGCTGGCCGACGTGGAAGCGATCTTCGGCGCACCCCCGGAGGAGGACTGATCATGCGTGTTGCCATCGCCGGAGCCGGGAACGTCGGCCGCTCGATCGCGGCCGAGCTGGTCGAGAACGGTCACCAGGTGTTGCTGATCGACCGCGACCCGCGCTCGATCAAGACCGAGACCGTGCCCGAGGCCGAGTGGTTGCTCGCCGACGCCTGCGAGTTGTCCTCGCTGGAGGAGGCCGAGATCGACAGCTGCGACGTCGCGATCGCCGCCACCGGCGACGACAAGGTGAACCTGGTCGTGTCGCTGCTGGCGAAGACCGAGTTCGGCGTGCCCCGTACGGTTGCGCGGGTGAACCACCCGAAGAACGAGTGGCTGTTCAACGAGGTGTGGGGCGTCGACGTCGCCGTGTCCACGCCGCGGCTGATGAGCGCCCTGGTCGAGGAGGCGGTCAGCGTCGGCGACCTGGTCCGGCTGCTCACGTTCCACGAGGGCGAGGCCAACCTGGTCGAGATGACGCTGCCGGAGAGCAGCCCGCAGGTCGGCGTCCGGGTCGGCGACATCAGCTGGCCGGGCGACGTCGTGCTGGTCGCCGTGATCCGGGACGGCCATGCCCGGCCGCCGGACCCGGACGGCACCCTCGAGACCGGGGACGAACTGCTCTTCGTGACCGCCCAGGACTACGAACGGGAACTGGCCGAGATGCTGTCCCCGCGCGGCGAGGTCCGCAGCGTGCCGGGAGCTGGAGCGGTCCGCAGCTAGGTCGGAACCCGTTCCCTGCGCCTGGGCGGCACTTCGGCAGGCTCAGTGCGCGTTCTCATCCTCGTCCTGCTTCCGCAGGGCGGCCTGGGCGAGCGGCGAGTCCTCGATCGGGGTACGGCCTCGGGACAGCAGCAGGCCGATCACGGCCAGCGCGGCGATCAGCAGCGGCCAGCCGAGCGCGACCTTGGCGATGCCGAGCAGCAGCACCTGGTCGGCCAGGTAGAGCGGCAACTGGACCACCACCCGGATCGTGTACGAGGCCGCCATCACCGCGGTCAGCTTGCTCATCATCCGGACCAGGCCCTTGTCGCCGGCCCAGCTCAGTGCGTCGCCGAGCGCGGCGCCGATGATGAAGCCGAACAGCGGCCGCCGGACCGCGATCGTGATGATCGCCAGCGCGGCCAGGGCGGCGTTGTAGAGGATGCCGGGCACGAACGCGTCCTCCGCCCGGCCGGTCCGCGCGGCGACCACGACCGCGACCACGGTCGGCACCACCGCCTGGAGGACGTACCGGATCGGCTGGCGTTGGACCAGCCGGACCACCGCCAGCACGACGGCGACCGCGACGGCCGCGATGATCGCGCGGAGCAGGTCCTGGCCGAACACCCAGGCCAGCGTGAACGCGACGAACGGGAGTGCACCCTCGAGCATGCCGCGGGGGCCGCCGAGCGCCTGGCCGACCTCGTGCCGGACCCACTCCTCGACGTAGCGGAACTGCTTCGGACCCGTCTCGGCGGCGGTGGTGTCCGTCATCCGGCGTGGGTGCTCTGGATCAGCTCGTACCGCGGGTTGTACATGATCCGGCCTTCCCCGCCACAGCTGATCCGGCCGCTCACCTTCACCGACCGGCCGGCGTCGATGCCGGCGATCTGCCGACGGCCGAGCCAGACCAGGGTGACCGCGCCGGAGCCGTCGCGGAGTTCCGCCTCGAGGGCCGGGTGGCCGCCGCGTGGGTTGATCGTCACGGCCGCGATGGTGCCGGCCAGATCGACGACCTCGCGGTCCTTGCACTGCTTGATCGGCCGTGCTCCGGAGTCGCGAACGTTCTTCTGCAGCTCCGCCGACTCCAGGTCCTCATTCGAGGACGCCAGCCGCTGCAGCACCCGGGAGAAGAACTCGCCGGCCTTGCCCATGATCATCACTTCCGATGTGAGGCGTGTACGACTCCATTATCCCGCACCTTCAACCTCCTCGGTACCGTCGTCACCGGGTTGTTGTACCGATTCAGTACGGGGCAGCGTCAACGGCAGCAGATCTCCCGGAGCCCGGGCCTCCTCGCCGCGTCGCACCACGGTGGCACGGAAGCAGTCCAGCAGCTCGGCGACCGGGGATTCCAGGCCGTCGACCAGCGCCGCCTGGCCGTAGACGATGCCGCGGAGCAGCCAGCGCGGCCCCTCGGCGACCCACATCCGGGACGGCTGGTAGCCCTGCTCCCCGTCCGGCGTCTGCACCGGCAGCAGCCGCCGCAGCTCCACGCCGAACGGGCCCTCGACCACCGCGGCCGAACCGCCGGCGGCGCCGGCCGCCTCGATCAGCTCCTCGCGCAACTCGGACCACAGCCCGCCGCTGCGCGGAGCGGCGAACGCGCCGAGTTCCAGGGCGGAGTCCTTGCTGATCAACATCGCCGAGACGATCTGCTGGGTCTCGTCGGCCACCTGCAGCCGCAGCTCGGCGCCCTCGATGCCGGTGATGATCATGCTGCCCAGATCGATCCGCGGGCCGGCCTCCGGCTCGGCCTCGAGGTCCACCTCGGTCACGTCGTACGGGCCCTCGTGCCGCCACTCCCGGCCGTCCAGGTCGTCGACGTCGAGATCCGTACCGTCGGAGTCCTCGGCCGCTTCGGGGTCCTCGGCGTCGGGATCCTCCGAGTCGCCCTCGTCCTCGGCGTCGTCGGAATCCGCGTCGTCGGCGTCTTCGTGATCGTCCGTCACCGCGTCGGTTTCGGCCCGCCCGGAGTCGGTGTCGTCGGCCTCGGGGGTTTCATCGTCAGCGGGGGTTTCGGGGGCCTCGTCGGCCGTCGCCGCTTCCGGTTCCTGATCGCGGCGCTTCCTCCGTCGAAAGATCACCTGCCGCACCTTAGCGTCATCGGGTCTGATCCGTATGCCCAGTGTCCACCAGGCTCGCGTGGCCGCCGGTCGAGCCGTACCCGCCGGAGCCGCGGACCGAGTCCGGAAGTGCTTCCACGGCAACGAATTCGGCCCGGCTGACCCGCTGCACGACCAGCTGCGCGATCCGGTCGCCCCGGTTGATCGTGACGGGTTCGGACCGATCGGTGTTGATCAAGCAGACCTTGATCTCGCCCCGGTAGCCCGCGTCCACCGTGCCGGGCGCGTTGACCACCGTGATCCCGTGCCGGGCCGCCAGGCCGGACCGCGGGTGGACGAACGCCGCGTACCCGTCGGGCAGTGCGATCGCGACGCCGGTGCCGAGGACCCGCCGCTCCCCCGGCTCGAGGACGGCGGTCTCGCTCGACCGCAGGTCGGCGCCGGCGTCGCCGGGCCGGGCGTAGTCGGGAGGTTCCAGGCCGGGGTCGAGCCGGAGCAGTTGGACCCGGACCGTCTCGGTCGCGGGGATCACCTGGGCGCGCGCGGCGTGATCGAGCGGAGACACCGGGTCAGGTTAGCCGCGCGGGGTCGCCGGCGCCGCAGCCTCGCGCAGCGCGTCGGCCAAACGTTCCGGGTGCCGGGAGGACACCAGCCAGTACGGCACCGGGTCGGCCGGGTCGTCGAGCTCGATCTCCACCGCCTCGCGGAGGTACGGGCGGAGCACCAGGTAGGCCCGGGCGTCGGCCGTCGGCCCGCGCCGCGACCTGGTCCGATCGGCATCCAGGGCCCGGCTGCCGGCCAGGTAGCGGTGCTCGATCCAGGCCCGGCCCACCCGCAGCCCGTCGGCGTCCACCGTGATCATGACCGAACCGGCCAGCAGCATCGCGCCGATCACGGCGAACACGGCCGCGGCGACGGCGAGTCCCCACCAGAAGCCGACCGCGATGCCGACCACCGGCCACAGCACCACCGCGCCGAGCAGCGTGATCAACCACCACGACAGCGGCGGCAGCAGACGCTCCGAATACCCCACGTCGGTCACCCTATAGAGCGCGCCGTTGGTACTAGGGTGGCGGTGTGGAGCAGAAGCTGCTGTGGAAGGTGTACATCGGCGTGGTCGGCGCCGTCACGACGATCGCCGCCCAGAAGATCGTCACGACCGCCTGGAAGGTGGCCACCGGCGACGCGCCGCCGAGCCCGACCGACCCGGACACGCCGGTCAAGGTCGCGGTCAGCTGGGCCATCGCCAGCGGCGTCGGAGTCGGCGTCACGCAGTTGCTGGTGACCCGGCTCGCCGCCCGCCGCTGGTCCAACCAGACCGGCGCCGCGCCGACGGCGATCCCCGGGATCAAGCTCAAGATCTAACGTTGTGGCGAGTGGTTCACTGGCCACAGACCGAGGCGCCGCACCCGATCATCGGGTGCGGCGCCTCGATTCTTCTGTGATTCTTCGGTGAGCGGCTCTCGTTGAGTGAGTTGCGCCCTTGTCGACCGATCGCTCCGGCGAGGTGTCAGCCCGCGCAATCGAAGCAGTAGGCGTCCCCGTTCGCCTTCTGCTCCGCGATCTGGCTGCGGTGTCGGACCAGGAAACACCCGGCACAGGTGAACTCGTCGGACTGCCGAGGCAGCACCCGTACCGTCAGTTCCTCGTGCGACAGGTCCGCCCCGGGCAGCTCGAAGCTCTCGGCGGCTTCCGCCTCGTCTTCATCCACCGTCCCCGAGTTCTTGTCATTGCGGCGGGTCTTGAGCTCCTCGATGCTGTCTTCGCTGAGTTCTTCTTCGGTCTTACGTGGGGCGTCGTAATCGGTCGCCATCGTTCCCTTCCTGGGGTTGTTCGCCCAGCCTGACTGCTGAAGTCGTGCGCATACTTATCACATCGTTCAAGTCGCTGTTCCCTCCCAACCCTCGTGTCGGGACCTTCAACGCATTCCCCGCGGGAAAATTCCGGCTCCGGAGCCCTGGTTTCGACACCTGCTGATCGGGCGCTCCGGGTCCCCCCGCGATGGTCACGATCTGGTGTACGCTCCCTGACCGTTCGCCGAAGGAGGATGCGTAGCCGATGCCCCCAACCGTCCCGGACGCGGTCAAGACCTACTGGCAGCGAAAGTCTCCGCCCGTGCTCCGGCAGGCGGTTCGCACGGTACGCCAGGTGGTGCAGGACCGACCCAACGCACTGGTGACGGTGATCGTTCCCTTCTATCGCGTCGAGCAGTACTTCGACGCGTGCCTGCGGTCGATCGAGCGGCAGACCCACCAGGACCTCCAGGTGCTGTTGATCGACGACGGCTCGCCGGACGGGTCGATCGACATCGCGAAGACGTACGCCAGGAAGGACCGGCGGTTCCGGATCATCCGGCAGCACAACCAGGGTCTCGGCGCCGCGCGGAACACCGGCCTCCGGCACGCCCGGGGTGCCTTCCTCACCTTCGCCGACTCCGACGACGAACTGCCGCCGGACGCGATCGAGACGCTGGTCAAGGCGCTCCGGAAGAGCGGCTCCGACTTCGCCATCGGCACCCCGCGCCGGATGACCGAGCAGCGCCGCTGGGTGCCGGACTGGGCCGGCCAGGTGCATGCCCGGGACCGGTACGGGGTCCAGGTCCGCGACTTCCCGGACGTGCTCAAGGACGTCTTCGTCTGCAACAAACTGTTCCGGACCGACTTCTTCCAGCGGGTCGTGCAGCGATTCCCGGTCGGCATCCGGTACGAGGACCAGGAGCCGACCGCCAAGGCCTTCACCGCCGGCACCTTCGACGTGCTGGCCGCCGTGACCTACGACTGGCGGGTCCGCGAGGACGGCTCCTCGATCACCCAGCAGAAGGCCGACCCGGACGACCTGGCCGACCGGCTCACCGTCAAGCACCGGGTCCGGCAGATCCTGCGCGAGCAGGCCGACCCGGTCACCTACACCGCCTGGCTGGCGAAGGCGGTCGGCTTCGACCTGCGCTCCTACGTCGAGCAGGTGCCGCGGACCGACCTCGACTACTGGACCACGCTGCAGCAGGCGACCGCGCAACTGGCCGCCGATCTCGACACCGACGGCTGGAACCAGATCCCGATCATCGACCGGCTGGCCACGCTGGCCCTGGTCGCGGACCGGCGGGACACCGTGACCCGGCTGGTCACCCGGCGCAGCGAGTACGGCTGGCGGGTGCCGACCGTGGCGGACGCGGACGGGATCCGGCTCGACCCGAGCTACGACGAGGACCTCGCCGTGATCGCGCCGGACCCGGCTCGGCTCAGGCTCGCCGAGTCCGACCTCGGCTTCGTCACCCGGGTGGACCGGATCGACTGGACCGGCCGGGTGCTCGAGGTGACCGGGCACGCCTACATCGCGGGCCTGCCCGGTGATCAGGTGACCGGGATCCGGCTGCAGCTGGTCGGCGACGACGCGGGCGAGGCGGAGCCGGCGACGCTGACCGTACCGCTGGAGCGGCGGACCGACGAGGCGATCGACCAGGAGTCCGGCGATGCCTGGAACAGCTATGCCTCGACCGGCTTCGTCGGCCGGATCGACGCCGATCTGCTGGACGAGTTCCGGCAGCGACATCCGGAGCAGCGGGCCTGGCACCTGCGGGTCGGCGTGGAAGCACACGGCGAGTCCCGGGAGGGCCCGCTGAACCGCCGCGACCTGCGCGGCTCGGCCTCCCGGCTGCCGGTCTGCCCGCTGTCCGAGCAGGGGCGCTGGGTGATCGAGTTCGCCGGCGACGCCGGGCTGGTGCTCAAGCACGAAGAGTTGCCTGCCGTCACGCTCGAGTCGCTGCGGTTGGACGACCTGACGGTACGGCTCGTGGTGACCGGCGCCCCGGTCACGGCGTTGGAACTGACCGCACCCTCGTTGAAGCAGACCCTCACCACGCCGGGCCGGCGCGATCCGGACCGGCCGGACCGGACCACGTTCGAGGTCACTCTGCCGGAACTCGTCGACCGCAGGCAGCGCGCCGACGAGCACGTCTGGAACGTGCGCCTGATCCCGGGCGTCGACCGCCGGCTCCGGCTGATCTGGCCCGGCGGCACCGACGAGCTCGACCGGCTCTCGCCGACCCATCACCGGCTGCGGGCGATCTGCTCCCGGATCGGCACCATTCGGCTGCTGCAGAACCACTGGTGGGCAGCCGTCGAGGACGTCGAACTGGACGGCGACGACCTTGTCGTCCGCGGTTCCCTGTCGACGCCGACCGCACCGCAGTATCAACTCCGGATCGCGGGGTCCGCGGCGCCGACCACCTCGGTCGTGGCCGACGTCGACCCGGTGACCGGGACGTTCAGCGGCCGGATCCCGCTGCTCAGCGAGTACGGCCGGCGGCTGTCCGGTGGTGGCTTCAGCCTGCGACTCGCCGCCTTCCAGCCGGACGGCGGGCAGATCGAGCGCTGGGTCCGGGTCGAGGAGCGGCTGCAGGCACGGTTCCCGCTGGACCTGCAGAGCCGGACCAGCGCGGTCCGGTTGAGCCGGACCCCGCGCGCCGCGGCGCTCTGGGTGAAGCCGCGCAAGCCGTACCGGGCGGATGAGCGGGGCCGGCTGGCGCAGCGCCGGCTGCACGCGATCTTCCTCGACGAGCGCCCGGTCGAGCCCCTCGACGCCGTCCTGTTCGAGAGCTACAACGGACGCTCGGTCGGCGACTCGGTGCTGGCGCTGCACCAGGAGCTGCACCGTCGTGATCTTGGGCTGCAGCTGTTCTGGTCCGTCGATGATCATGGGGTGCAGCCGCCCGAGGGCGGCACGCCGCTGTTGATGCACTCGCGGGAGTGGATGGACGTGCTGGCCCGGGCCCGCTACCTGGTCAACAACAACAACTTTCCCTTCTACTTCCGGAAGCGGCCGCACCAGACCTATCTGCAGACCTGGCACGGCACGCCGCTGAAGCGGATCGGCCATGACGTGCCGCCCCAGAACCTGTCGCTCTCGTACCGCGGCCTGATGCGGCGCGAGGCCGAGTTCTGGGACCATCTGCTGGCCCAGAACGACTTCTCCGCCGAGGCGCTCCCCCGCGCCTTCGGCTACCGGGGCCCGGTGATCAACACGGGCTACCCGCGCAACGACGCCCTGCTCGGCGAGGCGGCGGACGAGCGGCGACGAGCGATCCGACGGCTGTTCGCGATCGGCGAGACGGAGACGGCGGTGCTGTACGCGCCGACCTGGCGGGACAACGTGACCAAGAACAACCGGTATGCGCTGGTCAGCCACCTCGACTTCGCCCGGCTGGGCTCCGAGCTGCCGCACAGCACCTTCCTGCTCCGCGGGCACTCGAACACGGCGCAGTCGGAGATCACGGTGCCGAAGTCGGTGATCAACGTGACCAAGTACTCGGACCTGAACGATCTGATGCTGGCCGCGGACGTGTTGATCACCGACTACTCGTCGGTGATGTTCGACTTCGCGGTCACCGGCAAGCCGATCCTGCTGCTCGCACCCGACCTCGCCACCTACCGGGACAGCACCCGCGGGTTCTACCTGGACTACGAGGACACGGTGCCGGGACCGGTCTGCCATGATCAGGCGGCGGTCGTCCGAGAACTACGGCTGCTGCCGACCTTCTTCGAGCGGCACGGCGAGCGCTACCGCGGCTTCGTCGAACGGTTCGCGCCGCGCGACGACGGCTCCGCGGCCTCCCGGGTGGTTGACGAGGTCTGGGGTCCCCACCCGTTCCCTGAGCCTGTCGAAGGGCAAGGACCGGTCCGGCTCGGCACGTCGACAGGCTCAGTGCGCGATTGACCTTCCCTAGAGGGCGGAGCCGGTGTTGTAGGCGTCGTTGAAGTGGGTGTAGAACGCGTCGTACATCGGCTGGCTGTCGGTGACCTTGATCAACAACTCGTCGTTGTGCCGTAGCGCGGACAGGGTCAGGTTGTGCGAGCCGGCCAGGACGACGGTCCGGTCGACGGTCGTGTCGCCGTACTTGCCGTAGATCAGGAACATCTTGTCGTGGATCGGCGCCTTCCGGACCGGGATGCCGGCGGCCTTCAGCGCGGCCAGGGCCTGCGGCTGGATGTTCTCGACGGCGACCCAGACGTGGCAGCCGCCCTGCTTGAGCTGGACCAGCTTGTTGATCACCGCCAGCCGGGTGTCGTTGATCGAGGCCTGCATGACTCGGATCCGGCAGGCCGAGTCCGGAGTGAGGTAGTCGAGCCGGTTCACCACCAGGTCGGTGGTCTGCTCCGGCGACGCGTACACGGTGGTGTTCGAGTCGGCCGAGCCGAAGTAGCCGCGCGGCGTCGACGCGACATAGAAGTCGTTGTTCGGGAACGTCTGCTCGTTCCACTGCGGCGTCCAGATCTGGTTGACGAAGCCGTCGTAGAGCGCCTGGTCGCCGTAGAACGTGAACGTGTTGTTGAACAGCTTGGCGCCCGACGCGTACGTCATGTTGGCCGAGCTGACCCAGGTGACCCAGTCCCGCGCGGTTCCGGACGCGTCCTTCGTGCGCGAGAACAGGATGTACTTCATGTGCATCAGGCCGGTGTCGCTGTTGGACAGACAGCCGCCGCCGTACGCCAGCGTCGCGCTGCCGTGATCACACCAGTGGTGCCGCGAGCCGAGCAGGTTCGCCAGCGCCGGCGGTGAGTCGTCGGTCGACTTCTGGTCCTCACCGTTGTGCACCGCGTAGACGTTCACACCGCGGTCGACCGCTCGCTTGATCGCATCGCCGACGATGTTGGCGGTGATGCTGTAGAGCGCGATCCGGACGGTAGAGCCGGCCGGGGCACCGTCGAACAGGCTGATGATCTTGTTCAGCTGGGTACGGTCCTCGCCACTGTTGGCCACCGGATCGTTGAAGACGAGGTCCACCCTGGTCTTGTCGATCGTGACCGTCACCGGCTGCTGGCTGGCCTGTGCCGTACCCGGCAGCCCGGCCAGCCCGGCGGACACCAGGGCCAGCAGCGCCAGCCAGAGAAGAAGCCGTCGGGGAACCTGCCGCAGCGTCACCATGTGAGAATTGTTCACACGAGCTCCAGATTTGGGCAAGACCTTGCCCATGACTCGCCGATGGCTGCGGCCAGCGCGAAAGTCAGCGGAACACGGCGCCACCAACGCGAGAACCGGCGGAACACTGCGACAGCCGGGCGTCACAGGAGTCGATCACCGGCGAAGCACCGATCAAGTCGTCGAGTCTGAGGTTGGCACCGCGCGAAATCGATCTCGGAGGGTCGTATCGTCACACTCGATGAGGCGGCGCCGAGCACGGTACGGGGAGCCTCGTTCTTCGGATCGGCAGCGATCCCCTCCAGGCCCGCACCGATCCCGCTTCAGATCGGGCACGGAACCTGGCGCCCCGGACGGGCACACCGATCCCAGACATTCCGCACGTCCCGCCGCCTCAGCCGCACGGCACTCGGCCCCTTTGTACGTCGGTCTCCCGCACGTCGGCCTCTCGCACTTCGCGCTACCGCAGTTCGGCCTTCCACAGTGCGGCCTGCCGCAACTTCGGCCAACCGCACCCCGCGCCCCCACCTCGCGGCCCGCACCCGCGCCCCTCACATCGGCCTCCCGCATTTCGACCCCCCCCGGGCCTCGCGCTCCCGCATCTCGGCCATCCGAACCTCGCTTCCTCGCGCTCCCGCACCCCGTGCCCCCGCACCTCGCGGTCCCGGACCCTCGGCGCCCGCCCGTTGGCCTCCCGCACCCCAGGCCTCCCACACCCGGGCCTCCCGTCACCCCCCCCGGCTTCCCTACACCTCGGCCTCCCCGCACCTCGCGGTCCCGGACCTCGGCCCCGCCCGTTGTCCTCCTGCACCCGGGCTTCCCGCAGCCTGCCCGCAGAGCTCGATCTCCCCTGCGCCGCTCCCTCCCCAGCCTGATCGACCGGTCACTTCCGCTGCGACACGCCGTCAGAATGCCTGCTTTTGTGACCGGTCGGCGGAGTCTTCGGTGAGGAGTTCGGCGATCCGGGCGGCGGCCTCGGCCGGGGTCTGGGTGGCGGTGTCGACCTCCACGTCGTAGGTGACGTTGCGGTGCACCAGGTCGGCCTGCCGGCGGGCCATGCCGACGGTGCGGTCGCCACGGGCGCGCTCGCGGGCCTCGGCGACGTCGGGGGCGCAGCGGACGCCGACCCAGAGGACACCGGCGCCGGCCAGGGCGGTGCGCCAGCGACCTTGGGAATGATCGCCGCCGAGGAACACGTCGTCGATGATGATCTTGGCGCCGGCTCGCGCCATCTCGCCGATTCCCTTCATCCACAGGGTTTCCTGCTCCATGAAGGCCGCGCCGACGTCGACCCCGCCGTCCGCGGCGAAGGAGATCCCGTCACCGTCGCCGGTCAGCCGGTGCGGCAGGGCCTCGATGAAGGCGTCCACGCCGAAGGTCAGCCACGGGTCGGGCAGCAGGTCCTGCAGGGCCCTGGCCAGCGAGCTCTTGCCGGAGCTGGAGCCGCCGTTCAGGACGACCGCGTTGATGATCATGGTTCCTCCGGGGTCAACAGGGTCAGCACCGGCGCCAGCCGCTCGGCCAGCGCGGGATCCACTTCGGCAGCCTCGGCGGCCAGGCAGCGCAGCAGGGCGGCCCCCGACCGGCGCAGCTCGGCGGGCTCCAGCGAGCCCGCCCGGGCGTCCGCCAGGGTCGCCAGGAACGGCGCGGGCAGCCGGTCGACGCCACGGCCCTGCTGGGCCGGCAGGTCGTAACGCAGGCAGGCGAGCTGGATCAGCTGCTCGCGGAACTGGTCGAGCATGATCACCGCCTGCCAGGGCCGGCCGCGGGCGAGGGCCGAACGGACGTGCAGGGCGTACAGCCAGCCGAGCCCGATCAGCCGTTCCGGTTCCGGCGGCACCGGATCCTCGCCGGCCAGCGCCTCGCCGAAGATCAGCCGGAAGGCGGGACCGTGCGGGCGGAACGCGTCCGCGGGCCAGAACGACAGGTCGACCTGCAGCGACGAGGCGAGCAGGAACACCCGGTAGAGCGCTCCGGCGGCCCGTACGTCCAGCCGGTCCACCGCGCCGTGCTCGGTGATCATCGCCGCCGTCCAGCGTTCGATCACCTGATCATGATCGGCGCCCGGCCGGAGGCGAAGCGCCAGATCGATGTCGGACCAGCGGTCCTCGGCGCCGAGCGCAGCCGAACCCAGTACGGCAGCGGCGTTCACGTCGGGATCCGTCCGGGCCCACTCGATCAACGCCGCCTTGAGGGCGTCCCGCTCCCCCGGCGTGAACACCGGGTCAGAGTTCCGCGAGGAGCTTCTCGACCTCGGCCCGGTTGTGGTCGAAGTCGAACTCCCAGCTGGAGTAGTAGGCCTCCTCCGACCAGCCGCCGGGCGGGTGGGCCACGTCGGACCGGCTCCAGAAGTAGTGCACGTCGCAGTTCAGCAGGGCGGAGATCAGGTGCTCGTTGCGGGCCGTGTACGACTCGTGGTTGAGGATGATCAACGTCTCCAGCTTCTCCGCGTGGATGGCGTTGAACAGCGCCGAGCCGCCGAACCCGGCGATCACCCGGGCTCCGGCGAAGACCCCGGCCTGCTCGCTCAGGTCGAGCGTCTCCGGGTAGATGATCGTGAACCCGTGATCGGCGAACCAGCGCTCCACCTCGCGAGTGTTCCGGCAGACCCGGTTGGACAAGGTGTCCTTGCGCGAGATGAAGATCTGATCATGAGTCTCCACCGACCGGTTGATCAACTTCTCGCCGATGCGGCGCCAGGTGTCGATCAGGCCGGGGTGGACATAGTGCGGGCGCTGGTTGTGGAACTGCGGGGTGGCGGCGACCAGCGACTCCACGTACACGGGATGGTCGGCCCAGACGATGTCGGCCTCGTCGATCCCGTACGCGGTGAACAGGCGCCGTTCCAGCGCCGGGTCACGCTCGTGCGGGAACCTGATCCGGAACAGGGCCTTCAGGTCGGGGATCTCCGCCTTGGCGGCGTCCCAGCCCCAGAGCCGGGAGATCACCTCGGTCATCAGGTGGCCGAAGTGGCCGGGGTTCTCGCAGTCCAGCTGGTAGTAGTGGCCGGGCAGCGCGTCCTTCGGCCGGAGGTCCTGCCGGATCCGGCCCCAGGCAGCCGAGATGCTGTTCACCCGGACGTTGCGCGGCGACGCCTCCAGGTGGTGCCGGAACGAGTCCGGCAGGATCGTCGACTCCCCGTGCACCAGGGCGTTGGAGACGTACGCGATCTTGCCGGTGTAGTGCCGCAGATGCAGGTCCGGATAGGTCAGCGTGGTGTTCAGGTCCGGGATCGGCACCGTGGACTCGTGCGAGACGATCCGGGAGCCGACAGCCAGCTCGCCGCCCTTGACGGCGGCCAGCTCGCGCATCCGGAGGTTGGGCTCGCGGCTCTCCAGCACCCGGTTGGTCTCGGCGTCGCGCAGCTTGAGGAAATGCCAGCGCCGCTTCTTGATCACCAGAAGGTCCCGGCTGATGCTGACCTGCGCCGTCGAGGCGCCGAGCTCGAGGTCACGCGCGTTGGCTCCGACGTCCTCGGTGCCGCCGGCGGCGATCATGGTCTGCACCCAGGCCGCGAACGCCGCGGTGAACGCCGACTGGCCCTGGGCCCGGCGGTCCACCAGCCAGAGCCCGCCCGGGCGCAGGTGCAGGAACAGTCGCTGCCAGGTGAGCAGATGGGTGGCGTCGTCCACCGGGAGCAGATCGATCAGCACGTCGACCGGGCCGATCGGCTTCAGCAGCCAGTGATACTGATCAAGGGTCTCGGCGCGGTGATGCGCGGCGCCGTGGCCGTCCAGGTCCCACTCCGGGTCGGCGTCGAGCGAGATCACGTGCAGCCGCTCGCCGGCGAACTCGGACAGCCATTCCACCACCGGCGTCCGGGTGTCGCCCTGGGTCAGGATGATCACCGACCGGTCGGCCCGCGGCGACGGTTCGATGCCGGCGTCGGACAGCAGACCCGGGCGCGCCTCGACGGCGGGCTCGTCGACGGCTCCAGCTTCGCCGCGACGGCGCAGCGACCGCAGACCGGCCCGTACCTTGTTGCTCAGAAGTCGTTCAGACATGGAGAGCGTCACGCTACCTCACCTTCCGCGGGGGCCGGTCTGAAGATCTCGTCGTCGGCGGCCGGTCGGCGGCTGGCCCGGACCGCCTCGACCACCCGTTCGCAGCAGCCGCCGTCCCGGTGCGGGAACGCCGCCCGCATCCGGTCCAGGTACGTCGGTTCGGCGACGAAGCCGCGGCCGGCCGTGGCCCGGACCGCCGCCACCACGTCGGCGGCCGTGTTCAGCACCGGCCCGAACCGCAGCGCGTCCGGCACCTGGCCGCCGCTGCGGCCCAGGTGATCGCCGCCGTAGAAGGCGTCCCGGTCGAACTGGTAGTGCAGCACCGGCCGCTCCAGGTAGGCCGCCTCGGCCGAGATCGAGGAGTAGTCGGTGATCAGCAGCGCGGCCCGGGCGATCACGTCCTGCAGGTCGTCGCCGGCGTAGTCGTACACCTCGACCCGGTCCGGCCACGGCACCACGCCGGTGAAGTACCGGCGCAGGTTCGGATGCGGTACGAAGACGATCGGCGTGCCCGCCGCGCGGGCGATCTCGGCGAGCCCGGGATCGGTCACCAGCTCGGTCCACCGGCGGGCGTACTCGGTGTCCCAGAACCCTGTCATGGAAGGACGATCGTTGCCGTCCTCGGTGTCCGGGCCGAGCAGCCAGCGGCGCCAGGTCGGCATGATCACCAACGCCGGCCGGTCGGTGCTGCGCTCGGCCTTGGCGAGCAGCGCGTCGTGCCGCGGCATCCCGGTCAGCCGCACCTCCTTGGAGGTGAAGTTCCAGGCCGTGCCGTCGCCGGTGATCGCCGCGAACTCCGGCCGGGCCGAGGTCACGAAGGTCTGGATCGGCTTGCTGTTCAGCCACCGGGACAGGTCGTCCTGCATCACGCCGTGCTGCAGGAAGGTGAACCGCCAGCGCGGCTTGCCGTAGACCGCCGTGTCGAGCGGGCGGGAGACATAGTGGTCGGCCTGCGAGGACAGCAGGTGCCGGCAGTTCAGCAGCGCGAGCGTGTGCTCGTCGGAGCCGAAGTCGATCAGCCGGAACCCGTCCGCCCGGAGCCGGTCCCAGTCGGGACTGTCGGCTCGCAACACGAACCAGGCGTTGATCTCCGGCCGCTCGGTACGGACGTATCGATACAAGTGTTCCGCATTGTCCTGGGCCTGGACGTCGCGGTCGACGAACAGCCAGCACTCCCCGTAGCGGGCGACCGCCTCCTCGGACATCGCCCGTCGCTTCATCGCGTCCGCCGAGTCCTGTGCCGGGCGAAGGACGGGGTCGGAAGGTGCCTTGCCCTTCGACAAGCTCAGGGAACGTTCCGGCTTGCCCTTCGATGGATCGAGGCTGCCCTTGATCATGGCACTCAGCGGATCGATGGCCAGCCGGGCCAACCGCTTGGCGAGCTTGATCGCCTCGGCCGGCCGGTCGACCGGCTCGGGGGCCGGCGGGGCCAAGGGTGCCTGCTGGGCGGCCTTGGCCAGCCGCTGCCGGAGCTGGTCCGGGTCGGTGGCGTAGCGGTTGCGGTCCGGCGGGCCGAGCCGGATCGGCCGGGGCCGGCCGTCCAGGCTGAACTCGAGTTCGCCGAGCAGCGGCACCCAGATCAGCCGTTCCCAGAGCAGCGGCCGGTCGAGATAGCGGACCGCGCGCGTCTTGGCATGCCGCGGCTCGATCGGACGGCCGTCGTAGCGGATTTCCTCGGCCGGCTCCGGGCCGGTGAAGTAATAGCGGATCAGGCCCATCCGTCGCTCGGCGTCCAGCCGCTGGATCCGTACCTCGTCCGGCCGGTACGGCTCCGGGCGGTAACCGTGCAGCAGCGCCTGGCGCATCCGGTCCGAGGTCCAGGTGAGCTCGTACCCGTCGATCAGCCAGTCGTCCAGATAGGGGCGGAGCCGGCCGACCAGGGCGTGGAAGCGCTCGGTGATCGCGGCGTCCAGCCGGCCGCTGGCCGCGTGCAGCCGCTCGTCCTCGCGGAAGGTGAAGAAGAGGTCGTACAGCACCTGCAGCTGGGCCCACCGGGGCACCGAGCCGTGCCGCGCGGCGAGCTCCCGAACCACCGTCAGGTAGCCGTACTCGATCACATCGGTGTAGCGCCCGGCCTGCCGCCAGGACGTCTGCACCAGCGAGCTGCCGTCCGCCCGGCGCCGGTAGCGGTACTCGGCGGCCGGCAGGAAGGCGATCACCGGCTCCGCCTCGGTCCACAGGTAGCGAGCGGTCAGCTGGCCGTCCTCGTAGTTCGGCCGGACCCGGCCGTCGAACTCCAGCCCGGCCGACCGCAGCCGGTCCAGCCGGTAGCAGGCCGACGCGGCCTGCAGGTGGATCCGGTCCGGCCGCTCCAGGGCCGACACCAGCTCTGGCCGGGTTCCGTCACCGAACCGGAATCGCAGCGGGTGCGTGTCGGTCAGTTCGCCGGTCGTGTCGTCCAAGATCAGGACCCGGGCACAGACCAGGGCGACGCCGTCGGCCGCCGGCGACCGGAGGAAGCCGAGCAGCCGGGTCAGATAGTCCTCCCCCAGCACGTCGTCCGGATCCGGGAAACTCACCCAGCGGCCGCGGGCCACCGCGAGTCCCGCGTTCCGGGCCGCCGCGAGGCCGCCGTTGGGCTGCCGGATCAGCCGCGCCGGGACGTCGGAATGATCATCGATCCAGTCCTCGATCAGGGCCGCACCGTGGTCCGTCGAGCCGTCGTCGACGAAGATCAACTCCGTGGCGCGGTCGCGGAAATCCTGCTCTGACAGGGACTTCAGGAACTCCGGCAGATAGTCCGCGACGTTGTAGCACGGAATGATCAACGAGACGTCCGCGCGCTCGACCATCCGCCTGAGTGTAGAGCAGCGGGGTCCGGGGCTGCCCGCGGGCCGCGACACGCCGCGCTGACCAGCAAGGACCCGGCGGGTGACGTCACGGTGACGACAGGTTGTCGAGGCCGCGACCATCGGTAACAATTCTCCAGCGACGACCACGAGGGAGAGCTGGAGTGAGGAAGCGGCTGACCGCCCGAGTGCGACGGACGTCCTCGCGGCTGCTCGGCAAGCTGACCGCTCGCGGCGCCGCGCACCGTACACCGGAATCAGCCGCCGCCCTGGACCGGTTCGTCGCGACCAACCCCGTCGCCCGGCACCTGCCCGCCGGCGTTCGGGTGGTGGCCGTCCGCGGCGGCTGGCAACTGGTCCAGGACGTGCCCGACCTGGACACCCGGGACGCGTACCGGCGCAACCGGGACCTGGTGATCGACCTCTGCGAGCGGGCCGGGATCGGTTATTTCGCCCTGGTCGACCGCTCCGAGGCGTCCGGCCGGATCGCGGTGGCCGACGCCGACTGGGGCCGGCTCGCCGAGGCGATCGCCGAGACCGGGCTCACGGCGCCGCTCTACCTCGAGTCGTGGTCCGACGACGAGCGCCGTACGCCGGCGGCGCCGACCGCTGACCCGGACGCCCGGGCCGGGCTGCTGACCGCGCACCGGGTGCTCGTCTTCGTCCAGTACGCGCTGCCGGAGTCGACGATCCGCCTCGGCCGCCCGTACGGCTGCCTGATCGAGCGCTGGACCGAGGACAGGGACGGCGTGCTGCGAGCACCGGTGGTCAACCGGGTCACCCAGGCGGTCGGGCCGGCCGGCCGCAGCCCGGTCACGGTCGAGGACCGCGGCCGTACGGTGACGACGCTGGCCGCCTTCGCCGAGCCCAACGCGTTGACCGTCGACTTCCCGATCGACGTCGTCGTGCCGTGGATCGACGACACCGATCCGACCTGGCTGGCCCGCCGGGCCCGGCACCTCGCCGGCACCACGGACGGCGACCCCGAGGCTGCGCCGGCCCCGCGGGACGCGCTCGTCCCCACCCCGATCGGCGACCCGGCGCTGCTCCGCTTCACGCTGCGGTCGGTGGCGCACCATCTGTCCTGGGTCCGCACCGTCCATCTGGTCACCGACGGGCAGTTCCCGGCCTGGCTGGACCCGTCGGCCGCCCTGGTCCGGACCACCGAGGTCGCCGAGCTGCTGGAGCCGCGCGGCGCGCTGCCGACGTTCAATCCGGAGGCGGTCCGGTCGTCGCTGCACCACCTGGACGGCCTGGCCGACCACTACCTGGTGATCGAGCCCGGCACCATGATCAACAAGCCGCTGCCGCCGGACCACTTCTTCCACGCCAACGGCCTGCTCAAGCTCGGCTTCGACCGGGCCACGCTGCCGCTGGTCGACCCCGCCGCCGCACCGATCGACGTGGCCGTCCGGCGCAACGTCGCCGACCTGCTCGAGCAGTCCTTCGGCCGCCGCCCAACCCAGGCCTTCGCGCCGGGCCCGATCCCGCAGCGCCGGGACCTGCTGCTCGAGCTGCAGGGCCGGTTCCCCGAGTTGTTCAAGCACAACTGGTACAGCCAGGTCCGGACCGCCGCGGACTACGAGATCACCATCTGGTTGCACCACTACTACGCCCACTTCACGGGCCGGGCCGCGCCGGGCCGGGTCCGCGCCGAGTTCGTCGAGGCGACCCGGGGCAATGTCCGGGCCCGGCTGCGGAACGTCCTCCGCGACCGGCACGTGGAGGTGACCACCCTCGGCAACGGCGCGTACGGCGACCCGGCGACCGCGGCCGTCGTCCGCGCTGCGCTGTCCCGCTGGCTGCCGGCACCGGCCCGGCACGAGCTGTACGCCGAGCAGCCCGTGACACCGCGGAGGACCTGGAACTGATGACGACCGGCGACGACGTCTATCTGCCCGAACTGCCACGCCCCTCCCTCGCCGCCGCGGTACGGAAGCGGTCGCGGCTCGCCTTCCGTACGGTGGACCGGTTGGAGCGGGAGAACTACCGGCGGCTGCACCCGGCCGTGTCCGCGGCGCCAGGGGTTCGGCTGGAGCGGCGCCAGGGCCGGCTCTACCTGATCCGGACGGTGCCGGGGATCGGCCCGACCGACGCCGACCGGCTCAATCGCGACCTGGTGCTGGACGTCTGCGAAGAGCTCGACCTGGACCACTTCGCGATCCCGGAGCCGGTCGGGTCCCGGCACCGGGTCGGCATCGCCGAGGAGCACTGGCACCGGTTCGTCGACCGGATCATCGAGCGCGGCACGGCCGAGCCGATCTACGTCGGGGTGCGGGCGGTGGCCGGCGGCGGCGAGCAGCGCCGCTGGTCCGAGCTCACCTCCGACCCGCGGATCCGGCGCGCGCTCCGGGAACAGCCGTGGGTCGAGGTGTTCGTGCCGCTGGCCGCCGGCAAGTCAGCGACGCCGTGGCTGCGCGGGCACGGCTGCATCGTCGAGCGCTGGGCCCGGGACGCCGACGGCGGGCTCAGCGCGCCGAACCACAACCACGCGACCGAGTACCTGGGCGCCGAGGCGCAGCGCGTCGTCCGGATCGAGACCGGCGACCGGCCGGTCCGCAGCTACGCGCCGCTGTCCACCGGGCATCTGTTCGACCCCGCCTTCCCGATCGACGCGGTCTACCTCTGGGTCGACGGGTCCGACCCGGCCTGGCAGGAACGCAAGCTGCGGGCGCGGGAGCCGGACTCCGCGGCGCCGGCCGAGGACCCGGCGGAGGCGGCCGCCCGCTTCAGCGACAACGGCGAGCTGCGCTACTCGTTCCGTTCGCTGGAACTGTTCGCGCCGTGGATCCGGCACGTCTACCTGGTCACCGACGCCCAGGTGCCGGCCTGGCTGGACCAAGATCATCCGCGGGTCACCGTGGTCGACCACCGCGACATCTTCCCGTCCGGCTCCCGGCTGCCGACGTTCAACTCGCATGCCATCGGCGCCAATCTGCACCACATCGAGGGCCTCAGCGAGCACTACCTCTATCTCAACGACGACCTGTTCTTCGGCCGGCTCACCTCGCCGAACCTCTTCTTCCTCGCCAACGGCGTCACCCAGTTCCATCTGTCCAAGTCCACCCTGCCGACCGGCCTGGACCTGTCCGGATCGGCCCACGAAGGCGCCCGGCGGAATGCGGCGGAACTGCTCCGGTCCGAATTCGGCCGAATGCCGACCCGGGCGTTCTATCACGTACCGAATGCCCAACGACGCAGCGTTCTGTACGAGCTCGAACGGCGATACCCGGACGTGTTCCGGCAGAATTCCGGCAGCCCGTTCCGATCCGCCGACGACTTCGAGGTCAATTCCTGGCTGTACCACTATTACGCCTTCTTCACCGAGCGGGCGGTGCCCGGTTCGATCCGGTACGGCTACTTCGACGTGTCCCGTCCGGACACCGAGGCACGGATGGACCAACTGCTCCGGGAGCGCGACACCGACACCTTCTGCATCAACGACACGGTGGAGACCAGCGCGGAGCGTCGGCAGTGGATTCCCCGTTGGCTGCAACGGTATTTCCCGCAGCGCTCCTCGTTCGAGAAGGACGGTTCATGATCGGCGAACTCGCCTACGCCGACGGCCGGGCGGCGGCCGCGAGCACCCCGGTGGAGATCATCCGCCGGCTGCCGCGGCGGCCGTTCGACTTGCCGCGCCTGTTCGGCCGGGCCGAATTCCCGCCCGCCGACACGGACCTGCCGAGCGCGAATGCGTACCCGGATCTGAGGGTCGACGAACTCCACGACGTCGTGCTGCTGCCGCGGCACGTCATTCTCGACGGGACCTGTCGGCAGGTGTTGTCGCAGTCGTTCAAGAAGACGCCACGGCAACGCCATTTCGGTCTCAATCTCGTCGGTGATCGCGTTTATCAGCCACGCGGGAGATTCCACCAGCGCGACGAACGGCGGGTCGACGGTTCGGTCTTCTATCTCGATTGTGAATTCCCCGACATCTACGGCCACCATCTGCTCGAGGTGTGGCTGCAGACCTGGGCGCTGGATCTGCTGGACCGCGACGACCTGCGCTTCGCGACGTCGATCCAGCTGCGCCCGTACGTGCTCGAGGTGCTGGCCCGGCTCGGCGTCCCGGAACATCGGATCGTGCCGATCACCGGCCCGCTCCGGTGCGCCCGGCTCCTCGTCGCCTCCCCCGCCGTGCTCGCCCGGCGGTACGTGCATCCGGTCGTCGGCCGGGTGATCGACCGGATCGGCGGACTGCGCTCCGACGCCCGGCCGGGGCTGCCCGGACCGCGCGTGTACGTGTCGCGGAGCCGGATCGACGAACGCCCGCTGGTCAACGAACTCGAGCTGGAGAAGATCGCGGCCGAGGCCGGCTACGACGTGTTCCACGCCCAGGAGCACTCGATCCCCGATCAACTCGCCGTCTTCCACCGGGCCACCCACCTGATCGGCCCCGGCGGCTCCGGGATGCACAACGCGGTCTTCGCCCGGCCCGGGGCGAACGTGCTGATCCTCGGCTCGACCGGCTGGTTCACGGTGATCGACCTCCTGCTCGCGCAGGGCCGCTACCACCTCGGCTACGTCTTCGGGGATCCGGTCGACCCCGCCGAACGCGGCCGGCGGACCAAGGCGCCCTGGTCGCTCGACCCGGAGCTGCTCCGCCAGGCGCTCGCCGACCCCTGGTTCACCCCGTGATGCGCTCGCTGCGCCGAAAGGACAGGCAACGATGCCCAACCCCGTGATCAGCCTGGTCGTCCCGGTCAAGGACCCGGGCGACGCGATCAACCGGCTGGTCGACTCGGTCGACGAACAGACGCTGCCGGCGGCCGCCTTCGAGCTGGTGCTCGTCGACCACGGCTCGGACCGGCCGACGTTGGACCGGCTCGAGCACCTCCGGCGGCGCCGGCCCAACGTCACGGTGGCGACGCTGCCCGCCGGCAGCGCCCTGGCCGACGCGGTCAACCACGGGATCGATCTTGCCGAGGGCACCTTCGTGCTGCCGCTCGGCCAGGGCGAGCTGCTGTTCCCGGCGGCCCTGGAGAAGCTCACGGCGTTCGCCGCGGAGCACGGCTGCGACCTGACCGTCGGCCGCGGGGTCGGGCCGGCCCGGCCGTCGATCGACCAGACGCTGACCACCGCCGACGTGCCGCGGCTCGACCCGCAGCTCCGGCTGGCCGCGACCAGTCATCCGTTCGTCGCGTACCGGCGGCAATTCCTGGACCGGCACAGCCTCCGCTACCGGACCGGTCTCGGGCTGCTGGACCGGACCTTCCACGCCGAGTGCCTGGCCCGTACCGAAGCCGTCGGCGTGTTCGCCGGCTACCCGTTGGCGCGCGGCCACGGCCTCGCGGCGGCGTACCCGATCCGCGACGCCGAGCCGAGCCGGGCGCAGTGGTGGGAGGACGTCGCCGGGGCGTTGGAGCGAACCGCGGACGCGAGCGCACGGGCCGTCTTCCTCGCCGCCGAGGCTGCGGTCGCGGTGCACTGGCTCGGCCTGCCGGCCGACGAGAAACTGCGGCCGGTGGTCCAGGACGCCGTCCGGATCAACTGCCCGGCCGAGCTCGATCCGCTGCTGGCGCCGGTCCCCCGGCTGGTCGTCGACGATCTCCGGGAGGGTCGCTGGGCCGAGGCCGCCCGGGTGCTGGCCGGCTTCAGCGGTCTGCGCGCGGTCGCCGAGTCCGGGGCCGCGCAGTGGGTCGACGGTGCGCTCCAGGTCGAGCTGACCGGCCGGATCGAGACGCCGGCGTCGCTGGACCTGCGCAACGCCGCGTACCAGCGGATGATCGCCGAGACCAAGATCATCCTCGGGGTCCGGAACCGGCTCACCGCACCGCTGCACTGTGTCCCGACCGAGGGCTTCTGGTCGATCGACGCCGAGGCGGACCGGCCCGGCCTGCGGTTCACCGCCCGGGCCCGGCTCGACCCGGACCGGCTGCACCACGGCGGGCCGCTGCCCGGCGGCACCTGGCAGGTCGCGTGCTACCTGCCCGGCCTCACCCTCGACACCGCACCCGTGCTGCCGGTGCCGCTGGCCGGCACACCCTCCGCGATCCTGGACCACCGGCTGATCGCCGTCGTCGGCGGCACCGACGAAACGCTGCACTTCGACGTCGGCGGTACGACCTCGAGCGGGCTGTCCGGGCTGCGGCCGGAGCACACCGAACTGGTCGAGACGCCGGCCGGCTCGCGACTGACGATCACCCTGCCCGAGGTGCGCGCGGACCGGCAGACGGTCCTGCAGGGCGCGGTCCGGTTCGGCCGGCTGAGCTTCCCGGCCCGGCTGTCCGGCGGCCCGGACGGGTCACGGGTCGAGTGCTTCGCCAGCGGTCTGTCCGGCGACTACCCGATCTCGATGACCTTCGGCGAGGGTCGCCCCACCCCGACCGGCCTGACCCTGCGGATCGAGCACGCCGGCGCCATGATCATCGTCCCCGCCTGACCCGCCGACCGGTCACGAGAGCAGGCGATTCTGCGGCGTGTCGCCGCGGAAGTGACCGGTCGATGCGGGTGGAGGGTTCGGGGGCAACGTCCGCACAGGCCCGGCGAGTCGCGCAGTCACCGTACCCGGCTCCGGCTCCGCGCAGCCACGGTCAGCCCACCACGCGGCCGATCGCGCGCTGGGCGCTGAGTGGACGGAATGGGCCCGGATCCGTGCGGCATGGCTGCCCAAGGGGTCCACTCGCCGGCCCCCGGGTGGTGCACGTCTGGGACGATGCGCCGCGGGTGTCGCGGGGCTGTGTCAGATCAGGGGCCGCGGTCCCGGAGCCGAGGGCGGGCAGCGAAGTGACGCGCCGGTGATCCTGAGGCGCTACCCGTGGCGACCCTTCGTGCCCCGGCCCAAGGTGAGGTTGTCGACAAACCCACGCCGCTCAGGAGACATCAGGTGGGATTGTCGACTACGCCGCACCCGGGGGGAGGCGGGACGGGTCGGGTCAGCGGGTGGTGGCGGGCTCGTGGGCGAACTGGATGCCCCACTCGCGGCGGACCCGCTCCGCCAACTGCTCGCGTACCTCGGCGGCGGGCAGGGTGCGATCGACAGCGGCCAGCAGGTCCAGCACGTCGGACTCGAGGACCCGGTGCGGTGGGAAGACGCCGAAGCGGTCCATCAGTTCCTGCGGCACCGGCTGCGGGTCCGGCCTGCGGTACTCGGCGACGATCTCGTCGTAATGATCATGAAGCGTGGTGTCGGCCGGGTCCAGGCCGAACACCAGCAGCAGCCCGGTCGGGCGGGTCGCCACCGGGACCACGATCAGGTCCGGCCGGTAGCGTTCCAGGACGGCCAGGATCGGGTAGACGTCGCCGGTCCAGGAGCCGCGCTGCAGGTTCCGGGACGCCGCCTCCGGCGTCTTCGGCAGGATGTCGTCCAGCACGATCAGCGAGTGCGGCGTGGCGTGCCGCTCCACGTTCATGAAGTCGCGCAGGGCGAACTCGAACAGGTGCAGCCCGTCGATGAAGGCCAGGTCGATCCGCTGCCCGCCGGTCGGCCGCAGCGGGTCCGGCCGGGCGAAGTAGTCGTCGCTCGAGGTACGGAACAGGGCGACCGAGTGATCGAGTTCGGCGGTGATCGCGTAGTCCGGGTCGATCCCGACCGCCCGGCACCGGGCCAGCGCGAGGCTGGTGCCGCTGCGGACCCCGATCTCCAGGTACGTCTCCGGGTGCAGCCGCTGGTGCAGGTCAGCCAGGAACGACAGGTAGTGCATGGGCGGGGTTCTCCTTGATCAGCTTCATCGCTCGAAGGAAGACGGCAGCGGGAAGTAGCTCTCCAGGAAGGCGCCGACCAGCTGGTCGACCTCCTCCTCGCGGTCGTCGGTGACGCCGACGTCGTTGATGCAGAAGGTCGGGTACCGGCGGGTCCGCAGCACGCCGGCGAGTTGGGCGGCGATCTGCGGCTTCCACAGCGCCAGGTAGCGGTTGCCGATCCCGGCCGGCATGGCCCGGCCGGTGGCGAAGCCGTAGTGGTGGCCGAAGAACGCGATCGGGCGCAGGTCCTGCCGGGACCGGAACCGGCTCGCGGCACAGGCGGCGAACTGCTCGCGGTACTTCTCCTCCAGCTCGTAGAGCACGGAACGCCGGGCCGGGTGCGGCGTGTGCATCATCCCCTGGTGCACCGTCTTGCCGAACTCGGCCTCGAGCAGCCGGATCGCGTTGCGGTCGGCGATCAGGTACTCCTCGGCCTGATCATGGATCAGGTTGGCCGAGACGGCGTGGTTGGCCGGGAAGAACTTGGTCGCCCCGCCGGCCCAGAAGAAGTCCCGCCAGGAGCACGGCCGGCCCAGGAACACGTCGTCGTTGAAGTACAGGAAGTGCTCGGCCAGACCGTCGATGTGGTGCAACTGGGTCTCGATCGAGCTCGAGTTGAACGTCGGCAGCGCGGCCCGATCGGCGTAGATGTCGGAGTGCGAGACCACGGTCAGCTTCGGATGATCAAGATTCAGCCAGGCCGGCGTCTGGTCCATGGTGACCAGGTAGATGTGCCGGACGAACGGCGCGAACATCTCGATCGACCGCAGCGAGTAGCGCAGCTCGTCCCGGTTCCGGAACCGCTCGGCATGATCGGCCCGGCCCTCGCCGACGGTAATCTTGGAACCGTCCGGCAGGTGCTCGTTCTTGATCATCCGCCAGTTCGGGTCCTGATCATCGACCCAGGTGTAGACGATGTCGATCGGGAAGTCGCGGGCGTGCAGGTCGGGCAGCGGGTCGACGGCGGCCAGGTCGGATGCCCGGGTCGCCGGGTCCGTCACGCCGAGGACCTGGTCCAGCTCGCGCCACCGCATCGAGGTCGCGACCTCGTTGGGCCGTGGCGCCACCGCGTACGGCTCGGCCCGGAAGGACCGCTCCGGGGAGCCCCAGAAGTCGATCTCGATCACCGTGAACAGGCCCTCGGGCCGCTTCGCCCCGGGTGCCCCGGTGGACTGCTCGAGCAGCCACAGGTCGAACCGGTTGAACCGGCGCCGCCGGAAGCTCTTCGTGATCATGGTCAGCGGCAGGTGTGGCTGGTGACCTTCCTGGAACAGCACCGGCCGGTCCGGCGCGATCTGCTCCAGCAGCGCCAGCAGGGCGTCCGCGTCCTGGTCCCGCAGGTGCAGCCGGTGCCGCCATTCGCGATCGCTGCCCCCGCTCGTGTACGGAATCCCGCGCTCGGTCAGTCCGTCCACCAGCGCGGTCCAGAACGCCTCCCGGCGCGGCCCGGAGACCACCTCGATCTCGGCCGGCGTCGCCCGGGGCGCGGTGAACAGCTCGCCGTCCATCACGCGGCGGTGCAGCTTGCGTACCGCGCGGTAGGCGGTCGGGTAGACCCGCTGGGTCCGCACCTCGGCCAGCAGCCGACTCAGCTGGGACACCGGTCGCCGCTCCTTCCGCACCGTTCACGCACCCGTCATCGCCCGATCATCGCAGTGTCGCCCGCGATCCGCGCGCCATGATAGTGGCGAACCGACCCCTCCGCCGGGAGCCGAGCGCCGAACGCGCACTGAGCCTGTCGAAGTGCCAAGGACGACCGCCGCCTTGCCTTCGACAGGCTCAGGGAACGTTGTCCGGCACCAGCGTCAGACCGCGGGAACTGAGACCGAATCGCCGGTCCGGGCGGCCTCCAGGACAGCCTCGGCGGCGGCGACCACCCGGGCGCCCTCGGCGAGCGTGACCACGTCGCTGCCCTCGCCCGCGACCGCGCTGCGGAACGCCTCCAGCTCCACCGCCAGCGGCTCCTGCCGGTCGGTCTCCAGAACGGTGCGTTCGCCGCCGTCGCCATGCCGGGTCAGTTCGCCGGTCAGCGTGTCCGCGACATAGGCCCCGCCGGTTCCGGTGACCACCGTGCAACGCTCCTTGAGCGGCGACAGCCAGCTCACCAGATGGCTGGTCACCGTGCCGTCGGCCAGCCGGCCGGCGATGGTGACCAGATCCTCGTGCTCGCGGCCGCCGGGCCGGGCCGACCGTGCGCTCAGCTCGGCGAACGGCTGCCCGGTCAGCCAGGCGGTCAGGTGCAGGTCGTGAGTGGCCAGGTCCAGCACCACGCCGACGTCGGAGATCCGGTTCGGGAACGGGCCGATCCGCCGGCTCGCGACCGAGTGGACCTCGCCGAGTTCGCCGTCGGCGAGCCGCTGCCGGAGGGCCCGGGTGGCCGGGTTGTAGCGCTCGATGTGGCCGACGCAACCGAGCAGTCCGCGGGCCTCGAACGTCGCGGCCAGCTCGCGCGCCTCGGCCGCCGACCCGGCCAGCGGCTTCTCGATCAAGGCCGGTACCCCGGCGTCGGCCAGCTCGCGCCCGATGGCCAGGTGGGTGCTGGTCGGCGCGGCGACCACGGCCAGGTCGACGCCGTACCCGAGCGCCTCGGTGACCGACCGGACGACCGGTGCGGGTGCCGAGCCCGGGTCGCCGGAGGGCCGCACGATCGCGACCAGGTCGACGCCGGCCAGGCCGGCCAGGACCCGGGCGTGGTTGCGGCCCATCGCGCCGTAGCCGATCACGGCCGCCCGCAGCGTCGCGCTCATCGCTGCACCGCCTGATCGGCCCGCTGACACAGGGCAGGACGGTCCGGCTCGCGCAGGTTGCGGCAGCAGTCGACCGGACACTCGTACCAGCCCGGCTGTCCGGCGGCGACCGGCCGTTCCGGGTCCTCGCCCCGGGCCGCGGCGGCCCGCTCCTCCATCAGGTCGACCAGACCGGCCACGAACGCCTGGTGCACCCCCGCCGTCGCGGCGCGGACGAAGCCCAGGCCGAGCTGGTCGGCGGTCGCCGCGGCCTCGGTGTCCAGGTCGTAGATCACCTCCATGTGATCGGAGATGAAGCCGATCGGCACCGCCACCACGGAGGTCACGCCCTGGCCGGCCAGCTCGGTCAGCCGGTCGTTGATGTCGGGCTCCAGCCACGGCTGGCTGGGCGGCCCGGACCGGGAGCAGTAGGTCAGCTCGGCGGTGAACGACCGGCCGGTCCGCTGCTCGACGCGGCGGGTCACCTCGGCCAGCACGGTGCGGTGCCACTCCTCGTAACCGCCGTCGCCGCTGGCCTCCGCCATCGCGGTCGGGATCGAGTGGGTGACGAAGATCAACCGCGGATCCGCCGCGTCGTCGAGCCGGCCGAGCGCCTCGGTCACCGCGTCCACCGAGGCCTCGACGAAGCCCGGATGGTTCGCGTAGTGGCGCAGCCGGTCGATCGTGATCTTGGTCCCGGCCGCGGCGTCGTACAGATTCTCCCGGTACTGCCGGCAGGACGAGTAGGACGGGTAGGCGCTGGTGATCACCGCCAGCACCCGCCGGTGCCCGGCCGCCTCGAGCTCGGCCATCGCCTCGGTCAGGTACGGATCCCAGTTGCGGTTGCCCCAGGCGAGCGGCAGGCTGATCCCACGCCGGTCGAACTCGGTCGACAGCGCGGCGAGCAAGGCCCGGCACTGATCATTGATCGGGCTGCGTCCGCCGAACAGGGAGTAGTGCTCGCCGACCTCGGCCAGCCGTTCGTCGGGGATGCCCCGGCCGCGGGTCACGTTCCGCAGGAACGGTACGACGTCGGCGGGACCTTCGGGCCCGCCGAACGAGACCAGCAGGACGGCGTCGTACGGGCTCAGGTCGGGGACAGAGGCGGCAGGACCACTCACCTGCTGATCATTGCAAACGGGACCGGACCAGTGCGGGCGGGGGCCGGGCGAAGGAGGGACATGTGACGTCGGCGACGACGGGGCCGGACGCACCGGTGCGGACCGGCTTCGGTGGCTACCGGAGGCTGTTGTCGGACCGGGCCGCGCTCGGGTTCACCGTGGCCGGGTTCGTGGCCCGGCTCCCGGTGTCGATGACCGGGCTCAGCATCGTGCTGTTGATCTCCCTGATGACCGGCTCGTACGGGCAGGCCGGCATCGTCACCGCCTGCGCCACCCTGGTCGGCGCCGTCGCCGCGCCCTGGTGGGGCCGCCGGATCGACCGGATCGGGCAGGCCCGGTCGCTGGTGATCGCCGGGCTGGTCTGCAACCTGAGTCTGGCCCTGCTGTTGATCACCGTGCTGCTCCGGCTGCCGCTCCCGGTCACCTGCCTGGCCGCGGTCGGCGTCGGCCTCGGCTACCCGTCGGCCGGCTCGGCGGTCCGGGCTCGCTGGACGTACCGGCTGCGGAACTCGCCGCTGCTCAGCACCGCGTTCGCGTTCGAGGCGGTGGTCGACGAGGTGGTGTTCATCGTCGGTCCGGTGCTGGCGACGTTCCTGGCCACGTCGGTGCATCCGGCACTCGGCCTGATCGCCTGCGTCGTGCTCGGCCTGGTCGGCGCGATCGCCCTGGCGGCCCAGCGCGGCACCGAGCCGCCGGTCACCGACCCGTCCGAGCAGACCGGACCGCGGCCCCGGTTGTCGGCCGCCCGGCTGGTGCCGGTGGTGCTCGGCTGCGCGGCGCTCGGCATGCTGTTCGGCGGCATGGAGGTCCTGATCGTCGCGTTCGCCAAGGCCGCCGGCGTGCTGCCGTTCGCCGGCTTGATCATGATGGCCTGGTCGTCCGGCTCGCTGATCTCCGGCGTGATCACCGGGACCATCGTCTGGCGGGTCAGCCCGGCCCGACGGTTCCGGATCGGTGCCGTCCTGCTGGCCGCGTCGATGGTGCCGTTGATCTTCGTCCAGCAACCGCTGGTCGTCGCCCTGCTGCTGGTGCTGAGCGGCCTGGCCATCGCGCCGACCTTGATCGCCACGGTCGCCGTGACCCAGGAGGCGGTGCCGGCATCCCGGCTCACCGAAGCGCTCGGCTGGACCTCGACCGGGATGGCGGCCGGCGTCGCGGCGGGCGCCGCCGGACTGGGTCAGTTGATCGACCACTTCGGCGCCCCGGCCGGCTTCTGGGGCGCCGTCGGGATCGGGGTCCTGCTGGTGCTGTCGGCGCTGTTCGTCCGGGACTCCGGGGTGACCAGCGCCCAGACCATGATCAACGGGACCAGCGCAGTTCCGGATCCCAGTGCAGTTGAACCCCGGCCTGACTCAGCCGGCGCTGCAGAGCGGTAACCCGCGCCGGGTCCTCGACCACCTGGTGCGGCTCCAGCTTCTCGTCCAGGCAGTACGCGATCGTCTCACCGGCCGCCTCACCGATGCTCCACTCGACCGGGTGCAGCCGGTAGCAGCCGTTGGTGATCTGGGTGGTGCCGAGGTTCTTCGCGGCCGCCAGCAGGTTGCGCACCCGGCGCGGCACCAGGGCGCCGAGCGGGATCTCGAACGGCTGCGGCAGCGCGCCCGGATAGTGGTGCCCGCCGGTGGTCGGATGCCGGTCGATCCAGAAGTAGTGGCCGACGCCGACCGAGTCCGGGTAGCTCGCCGCGCCGCGGTCGCCCCGCAACGCCACCGAGACGTCCTGCTCGACGATCGTGGTCCGGGCCAGCAGGCGCCGCGACTCCCGGATGTACGGATACTGGGCGAAGCCGTCCTCGGTGCCGGCCGCGTCCGGCCGCAGCCGCAGCCCCGGGAAGCCGGTGCCGCCGTCCTCGCGCGGCGCCTCGGTCTGCAGCCAGTAGAGCAGGGAGCGGCTGAGTTCCTTGCAGTCGCGCCAGTGATCGGCCGCGTCCGGCACCCCGAACAGCGGGCCGCCGGTGTAGTCGTTCGCCGGCCAGTTCACGACGACCAGATCGCTGTCCAGGAACCCCGGCCGGAACTGGTTCCGGGCGGCGATCCGCCGGTACGTCCACAGTTCCGGCGCCGGTGGCATGTTCCGGTGATCAAGATCGACCTCGGCCGGATCGTCGTCCGGGTTGGGAATGAGCCGGTTCGTCCGGCGCGGCCGGCCGTTCTCATCGAGCTTCCGGGAGAAGGTGAGCATCGGCTGCCCGCCGCCGGAATGATCGTGCAGCGCCTTCATCCGGTCGTAGTCGGCGGGTCGGTCGATCGTGTGGTCCTCGCCGGCCCGATGATCAAGGACGAAGCACCAGGTGGCGCCCTGCATGTCGGCCGGATCGGCGGTCTCAGCGGCGCCCGGCTCGCCGGTCTGGTCCCGTGACTCGCGGCCGGACACGTGCTCGACACCGCCGAGGTCCAGCAGGTCGCCCAGTTCGGTCGCGTCGAGGACGTACGGAGCGGTCAGGTCCAGCCGGCGGTCGCCGGCCACCTCGCAGACGGTGACGCCGTCGATCCGGTCGCCGGTGCTGCTGACCGCGACCGGCTCGTACCCGTGCAGGACGGTGAGCCGGCCCGCGGTGAGGTACGGCTGGAGCAACGCGTCGATCACCGCGACCGCGACCCGTGGTTCGACGCTGACCGGGGACACCCAGGCCGCGCCGGGATTCAGGTACGGGTCGGCCCTGGCCCGCTCGGTCAGCGGGTAGTGCCGCCGGTAGTAGTCGCGCAGCCCGTCCCGGAGCTCGCGGTAGCTGCGGTTCGCGCCGGTGCGCTCGATGAACAGGTGCTCGTCGAGCGGGACCAGCTGGCTGGCCAGTTGGCCGCCGAGCCAGCGGGTCGGCTCGGTCATGATCACGCGCAGGCCGCGCCGCAGCGCGGCCAGGGCGGCGGACACTCCCCCGAGCCCGCCCCCGATGATCAACAGGTCAGCGCCGGCCTCGCCCATGACTCCCCCTCGCGAACTCGTCGAAACTCATGCCAAGAAGTTTCAGCGATAGTATCGGGAACGTCGTCAGTCCCCACAGGAGGTCAGGATGCCGAACCCGGCCCGACGCCGCCGCGGACCCTCGCTGGCCGAGGTCGCCGAACTCGCCGGCGTCTCCATCTCCACGGTCTCCAAGGTCGCCAACAACAGTCCGGACGTCGCCGAGCAGACCCGGGCCAAGGTGGCCGGGATCCTGTCCGAACAGCGCTATGTCGCGCCCCGGCAGCGCCGGGCCGGCGGGCCGCGGATCGGGCTGCTGGTGCGCTCGATGCGGCTGCCCAACACGGCCGAACCGCTGCGCGGCGCGATGGAGCGGGCGGCCGCCGCCGGGATGCCGCTGGAGGTGCTGCTCTATCGGCAGCGGCCGGACTGGATCGACGACCTGCAGGCACACGGCATCCGCGGCCTGGTCGCGATCAGCTCGGTGCTCGACGCCGGCGAGCGGGACCGGCTGGCCGAGGCCGGCATCGCCCTGGTCGTGGTGAACCCGCTCGGGCCGCCGCACGTCGGCCACCACAGCGTCGGCGCGACCGACTGGGCCGGCGGCTACGCGGCCGCGGATCACCTGCTGGGCTTGGGACATCGGCGGTTCGGGGTGCTGCGCGGCGACGACCGGTCGATGGTGTCGCAGTCCCGGGCCTCCGGCAATCTGGCCGCTCTGACCGCGGCCGGGATCGCGCCGGAGTCGATCATGACCGAGCCGGGCGACTTCACCTTCGAGGCCGGACTGGCGGCGGCGCTCCGGCTGCTGGACCGGCCGGACCGGCCGACCGGGATCTGCGCGGCCAGCGACTTCCAGGCGCTCGGCGTGATCGAGGCCGCCCGGCAGCTCGGCCTGCGGGTGCCGGGGGACGTCAGCGTGGTCGGCTTCGACGACCTGATCCTGGCCACGATGAGCAGTCCCCCGCTGACCACGGTCCGGCAGCCGCTGGACCAGCTCGGCGCGGTCGCGGTCGGCATGGTGGCCGACCTGATCGCCGGCGTCGAGCCCGAGTCGCACCACCTCGAGCTGGCCACCTCGCTGGTGGTCCGCCACTCGACCGCACCCCCGTCCAGCGATCGAGAAGGTACCTAAACTTCTCTGGTTATTCCCGAGAATCTGCATGAGGCTTGTCCATGCGGGTGGGCGACGGCGCCCCCTTCCTCCCGCATTCTTCGACTCTGGAGATGCGATGACGCACCGCACCGGGACGACCGACGATCCGATTCCCCCACTGACCCGCCGCGCGCTGCTCGGCACCGGCGCCCTCGCCGCCACCGGGCTGGGCCTCGGCCCGCTCCCCGCTTTCGCCACCTCCGGCGGCACCGTGCTGCCGTTGGTCGCTCCGCTGCCGGCCGGGACACCGGACCGGAGCACGTTCGCACCCGACGAGCAGATCATGGGCACCTATCTGGTCCTGGTCGCGCCCCTGGCCAACAGCATCGTCGACGACGACCCGGAACGGTACGGCTGGATGGAGGACGGCTGGTGGCGGACGCCTGTCCAGCCGTTCAACGCCCGGATCATGGAGCACGTCGCCACGCTGGCCTGGTTCCACGCGGCGGAGCGGCCGTGGAATCCGTACCGCGGCGACGCGAAGCTGCTGGCCCGGCTCGACGCGGCGCTCGGCTTCTACCTCGGCCTGCAGCACGACGACGGGGCCTGGCCCGAGTACTCCTGGACCGAGCACGGGCTGGCCCCGACCTCGTTCGGCACCGTCGCCCTCAGCGCCACTCTGCGCGACCTCCGGGCGGCCGGCGTCCTGCCCGAGCGGCAGACCGAGATCGAGGCCGCGCTGCGGAAGGCGGCAGCCTGGCTGGTCGACCTGTCCCGGCCGCACTGGCGGACGCCCACTCCGGTCACCAACCAGGTGATCGCCGGGCTGGCCGGCGTCTCCGACGTGGCGATCGTGCTCGACGACCCCGCCATCGCCGCGCCGATCGACGACCGGCTCGAATTCCTCTGGCAGCACAGCCACGCCCCGGCCGGGCACACGCTCGAGCCGCTCGGCTACGACTTCGGCTACTCGTTCACCGTCGCGCTGCCCGACTTCGCCGACGTCTCGCTGAAGACCGATTCGCCGGTGCCGCTGCGGTTCGCCGAAGCCCTGGCCGACTTCTACCAGTACGCGGTCGTCTGGGAGCCGGACGGGTCCGGCGGGCTGCACTACTCGGGCCTGTGCGTCCGCAACGGCGCCACCGACCAGCGGCCGACGATCGCGGACACGGCCGACCGGTCGTCGCTGGGCCGGGTCTTCCTGGACCGGGTGCCCGCGCTCGCCGCGTTCCACCCGACCGCTGCCGAGAAGGACGCGGAGCGGGAGGCCTGGGCGGGATCGGCCGAGCCGGTTCCGGTGCCGGCGAAGGGCAACACGTCGCCCCGGACCTGGATGCACGTGCCGCGGTCGCCGCAGGGTCCGACGGCCGCGCAGCGAGCGGCGGCGATCGCCCGCTGGCGTACCGTCGCCGAGGACGCGTTCACCGAGCTGCGGTTCGGCGAGCCGTCGCTGGGCCAGCACTATCTGTTCGTCCGGCGGCCCGGCTACTACCTCGGCGCGTTGCACGGCAACCGGGTCAGCGGCTACTCGCGGCAGCGGTTCGGCAACGGCCTGCTCTGGCATCCGGCCGCGGGCACGCTGCTCTGGTCGGTGAACGACTGGACCAAGGCCTCCTGGACCTCGCGGCTCACCGCGGCACCGGACCAGCCCGCCTCGCACACCGCGTACGGCAGCCTGCCCGCCACCTATCACGACGGTACGGATCCGGCCGCGCCGGCGATCCCGGCCGAGCAACTGACCGGGCACTCCGGCGTCTTCACCGCGGCCGCTGCCGCGACCAGCACCTCCGGCGACCCGGGCTTCCGCAGCGCCACCACGTTCTGGTCCGACGGCATCGTCCAGCAGCTCACCACCGGCGGCGAGGCCGAGCAGGCGGTCCCGCTGGTGCTCCGGCCGGAGGACGAGATCAGCTTCGCCGACGGCACCCCGTACGTCTTCGGCAGCACGGTCGACCGGGTCGCGAGCGGCCTCCGGGTCGTCCGCGGCGAGGTCACCCTGTGGCTGGCCTGGGACACCGACCGCGCGGTCACCCTGGCCCCGACCACGCAACAGCTGCTCGGCGGATCCCGGACCCAGCACGTGCTCAAGATCATCCACCCGGGCTCGCTGAGGCTGGAGGCGACGCTGGCCGAGCAGCCGGTCGACCCGGCGCGTCCGTACCGGGTGGCCGCGGAGCTGACCGGACGCCGCCTCGCGGTGCACGTTCTCAACCAGGCCGACCGGGCGGCGGACGTCCTGATCGCCGCCGAGGGGATCGAGGCGGCCTGGCAGCGCGGCGTCGGCGCCGGCCGCGGTGTCTACCGGCTGTTCGAGCTGCCGGCGGGCACTGAGCCGCCGCGGTTGGTGACGGTCACGCACCGGGTCGGCCGGCAGACCTCGACCAGCCAGACCCGGCTTCGCTGACCTGTCGGCCGGGTTTCCGGACCTGCCGTCCGACACGTTCGGCTCCGTGTACCGGGCGTGTGCACCGGGATCAGTAGAGTGGCGCGCATGTCGCGACCCGGCGGCGAGGCCCGGCCCTGGACGTCGGTCGTGGTGCACGCGCGTACCACGACCGTTCGCGGCATCGTCCGGGCGCTGCGTCGGACCAGGCTCAACCTGCAACACCGGCTCGCCCTCGCCATCGATCTCGTTCAACGGACCCGGCACCGCTCGGCGCTCCGGGACTCCGCCGCGGCCAGCGCACCCGCGATCGTGATCGACCGCGGCCACCCGGTGCCGGCCGCCAAGGTGGACGGGCTGCTGTTCGACCCGCACCGGCGCCGGCTCGCCGAGGACCTGGTGGGCGCACTGCGCCGTACGGGTGCCCGGCCGACCACGCGCAGCGTGCGCTGGAACCAACCGATCACGATCACCGTGGACCAGGCCGACCCGCACCGGGTCTGGACGGCCGTCCGCTCGCTGGCCGACCGGCACCCCGGTCTGGTGGTGCAGGGCTACGACGAGGAACGCGACCAGGACGGCCGGGCCGACCGGACCCTGGCCGGATTCGTGCTCGGGCCGGCGATCAGGACCACGCTGCTGCCGAGTCGGGCGCTCAGCCGTCCCTGGACTCCCGGCGGCGACCTGCCGGCCGAACTCACCGGCACCACCTGGCAACTCACCGGGCATGCCGTCGACGCGACCACCGGGCGGCACCTGGGCGGGCCGGCAGCGGTGCGGATCAAGATCACCGAGCGCGCCGACGAGCTCGAGCCGGAGTTGATCACCGAGCCGATCGACGTGGTCTACACCTGGGTCGACTCGGCCGATCCGGACTGGCAGCGGCAGTTCGCGGCGGCCCAGCCGGGCGGCCGGCCGACCCAGGCGGCGAACGTACCGGCCCGGTTCCAGCAGTACGACGAGCTCCGGTACAGCCTGCGGTCGATCGCGGAGTTCGCACCGTGGGCCCGGCGGATCTGGATCGTCACCAACGGCCAGGTGCCGCACTGGTACTCCGGCGATCATGACCGGATCGCCATCGTCCCGCACGCCGACCTGTGGCGCGGCGAGCCGGGACTGCCGACATTCAACTCGCAGGCGATCGAGGCCTGCCTGCACCGGATCGACGGCCTGGCCGAACGCTTCCTCTACTTCAACGACGACTTCTTCCTCGGCCGTCCGGTGGCGCCGGAGACGTTCTTCCACGGCCCGGCCGGCCGGCCGATCGTCTTCCCGAGCAACCAGTCGGTGCCGCCCGGCCCGCCCGAGCCGCGCGACCTGGCCCCGGACGCGTCCGGCAAGAACAACCGGATGCTGATCGCCGCGGCGACCGGCCGGATGGTCGACCACAAGTACCTGCACGTGCCGCAGTCGCTGAGCCGGTCCGTGCTGGCCGAACTGGAGTCGATGTTCCCGGCGGCCTTCGCGCAGACCAGGAGGGCGACCTTCCGGTCGCTGTCCGACCTGGCCGCGTGCAGCCTGCACCACGGGTACGCGCTGGCCACCGGCCGGGCCAAAGCCGGCCGGATCACTCAGCGCTACGTCGATGTGGAGAGCCGGGCCTGCGCCCGCGACCTGGCCGACATCGCACGCTACCGCTGCTACGACGCGTTCTGCCTGAACGCGATCCGGGAGGACGGCGACGAACAGTTGATCAAGGGATTCCTGCGCCGCTACTTCCCGGTGCCCGCACCCTGGGAGAACGACCGAGATCACCGGCAGGAGCTGGCCGGGTGACCGGCCGGCGAGGGTTGCGTCAGGACGCCGTCCGCGAGCTGATCCAGTTGCGCCGGCGGTTCGCGTCCGGCCGCGCCGTGCTGGGGCGACCCGGCGGGCTGGCGTACCGGAGGGCCAAGATCGACGGGCTCTGGGTGCTGGCCCGGTCCAAGCCCGAACTCCGGCTGCCCGAGCACGCGGCCGAGGTGGCCGACCGGGTCCGGAAACTGTTGCATGATCATCGGATCGAGTTCTGGACGTTGCCGGTCCGGCCGGGGCGCCGGGCCACGTTCGGGGTCCGCGAGCGAGACCGTACCGCGGTGCTGAAGTTGATCACCGCGCTCGGCCCCGCGTGGTACGCCGAACCGCTGCGTCAGAACGGCGATCGGACCGGGCGGGTCAGCCGGCCGGCCTGCGGGCCGCTGCCGCCGGCCGCCCGCGGCTTCGCGCTCTGGGAGTGCTGCGTCGCCGCCGAGGACCCGGGCTTCGGCACCGGTGAAGATCATCGGATCGAGGTGCACTTCTGGCGGGAGGGCCCGGACCGGTCGCTGACCAGCCTGGTCGGCAACGAGATCGTGGACCGGCTGCGGCCGTCCGACCTCGGCCCGAGCGGGACGGTGCCACCCGCGCTCGGCGGCCGGCCGGTGCACGCAGTCACCTTCCCGATCGACCTCGTCTACACCTGGGTGGACGGCGCCGACCCCGACTGGCAGCGCAGCCGGGCCGCCGCCGGCGCCCTGGACCCGGAGACCGCGACCGAGCGCGCCGACGACCCGTCCCGGTTCACCGACCACGACGAGTTGCGGCACAGCCTCCGCTCGGTCGAACAGTTCGCCCCGTGGATCAACCACGTCTGGATCGTCACCAACGGCCAGCGCCCGCACTGGCTGCGGCCGGACGACGACTGGGTGACGGTGGTCGCACACGACGAGCTCTGGCCGGACGCCCAGGGCCTGCCGACGTTCAACTCGCACGCCATCGAGGCCTGCCTGCACCGGATCCCCGGACTGGCCGAGCACTACCTCTATCTCAACGACGACATGATCATCGGCCGGCCGGTGCAGCCGGAACTGTTCTTCCACCCGAACGGGATCGGGAAGTTCTTCGCGTCCCGGCTGACCGTCGACCTCGATCCCCCGGCGGCCGGCGAGATCGCCTCCACGACCGCCGCCAAGAACGCCCGCCGGCTGCTCGCCGACCGGCTCGGCGTGCTCACCTTCGGCAAGTACTTCCACGCCGCCGTGGCCACCCGCAGGTCGGTGATCACGGCGCTGGAGACCGAGTTCCCGGACGTGTTCGCGGCGACCCGCCGGGCGCGGTTCCGGACCACCGCCGACGTCGCCGCCGCCGGCTCCTTCTATCTGGGCTACGCCTACGCGACCGGCGCCGCCGTGCCCGGCCCGATCGCCTACGAGTACGTCGATCCGTCCACCGCCGCGGGCGCCGGCGCCTTGGACCGGCTGCTCCGCTCCCGCAGCGCGGACGCGATCTGCCTCAACGACGGCCACACCGCCGGCGCCGACCCGGCCCGGACCGACCAGGTGATCAAGGACTTCCTGCGCCGCTACCTCCCCGTCCCCGGCCGGTTCGAGAAGGACTGACGAAGGCTCCGTGCTGATCGGCCGACCATGAGCCTCGCGGGCAGCCACCAAACGCCCGTAGCCTCGCGCGGCGGCGTGGTCGAAAGGCAGAATGACGTCGCGGAAGTCCTCGAAGAGCTCCTCGGCAGTCGCCTCCAGCTCGCTGCGTCGGCGCCCGGCCGGCTACCTCTCGAGCCCGTCGAAGACCTCGCCCACCGTGATCGTCGTGACGTAGAACTGCCGCTCCTGCCGACGAACCCAGTCGGCAGGCCGACGTTTCGGTGTCGGCAGGCCAGCTTTGACCTCGTCGTCAAGATCGCGAACCACGATGGTCGCCATGCCGATCACCCCCATCGTGTGCTAGCACGATGACAGCAGGCCGTCGTGCACGCTCCGGGGGCCGGCTCGGGTGAATTCCCGCCGCGACCGACCGGCGGAAATTCACTCCAGATCGACCGTGGCCAGGTAGGCGGCCAGGGCCCGGTCGCCGTCGGGCAGGGTGAGGCCGGCGGCCTTCGCCTTGGTCAGGTCGAGCGCGCTGTGCCGGGGACGCGGGGCCAGGTCCTTGTCCCGGCCGTACTCCTCCGTGCTCACCCGGGTCACGTCCTCGGCCGAACGTCCGCGGGCGACGTACACGGCGGCGGCGAGGTCGGCCCAGCTGCGGACCGGGCCGTCGCAGGACACGTTGTAGGTCCCGTACGGCTTCGCGCCGGCCAACAGGTCGACCGCCGCCTTCGCCAGATCGGCGGCGAAGGTGAGCCGGCCGTGTTGATCGTCGATCACGGACGGGGCGATGCCGCGGTCGGCCAGCGACGCCATGGTCCGGACGAAGTTCTTGCCGTCGCCGACCACCCAGCTGGTCCGCAGCAGATAGTGCCGCGGCCAGGTCTGCACCAGCGCGTCACCGGCTGCCTTGGTCTGGCCGTAGACGCCCAGCGGCGCGAACGGCTCGTCCTCGTCGTGCAGTTCCCGGGTGCCGTCGAAGACGTAGTCGGACGAGACGTGGACCAGCGGCAGCCGGTGCTCGCGGGCCTTCTCGACCAGCCGGCCGACCGCGTGCACGTTGACCTGCCAGGCCTGGCGCCGGCCCTCCTCGGTCTCCGCCGCGTCGACCGCCGTGTACGCCGCCGCGTTGATCACCGCCCCGACCGAACGCCAGTCGATCTTCTCCAAGGCCTCCGGATCGGCCAGGTCGCAGTCGGCCCGGGTCAGCGCGATGGCGTCCGGCAGCAACTGCTGCAGCGCCCGGCCGAGCTGGCCGCCGGCGCCGATGATCAAGGTCCGCCCGGCCGGCACCGGGCGCACGTCGGCCAGCGCCGGGTGGTTCCGGTCGGCCTCGGACAGCTCCCCCTCGGCCAGCGGGATCGGCCAGTCGACGGCCAGCGTCGGATCGGCCAGGTTGACGAAGGTGTAGGAGTCCTTCGCCGCCGGGCTCCAGTGATCATTGACCAGGTACGAGTACGCGGTGCCGCCCTCGAGCACCTGGAAGGCGTTGCCGACGCCGCTCGGCACGAACACGGCCCGCTCCGGCCCGTGCTCGACCGTGACCACGGTGCCGAACGACGGACCCTCCCGGAGATCGACCCAGGCGCCGAAGATCCGGCCGGCTGCGACGGAGATCAACTTGTCCCACGGCTCGGCATGGAAGCCGCGGGTGACGCCGCGGGTCGCGTTGAACGACACGTTGTTCTGCACCGGGCCGAAGTCGGGCAGCCCGAGCTCGATCATCTTCTGCCGCTGCCAGTTCTCCTTGAACCAGCCGCGGTTGTCGCCCCGGACGTCCAGGTCGATGATCAACAACCCGGGGATGGCGGTCTTCTCGATCTTCAGGTCTGCCACGAGTCCCTCACTGACCGACGGCGGCGTACTTGGCTTCGGTCGCGGCCTTCTTCGGCCGCCACCAGGACTCGTTGGAGCGGTACCAGTCGATGGTCTGGGCCAGGCCGGCGGCGAAGTCGCGGTACTGCGGCTGCCAGTCCAGCTCCCGGCGCAGCCGGGTCCAGTCGATCCCGTACCGCAGGTCGTGCCCGGCCCGGTCGTTCACGTGGTCGTAGTCGTCCCGCGAGCGGCCCATCAGTTCCAAGATCGTTTCGACGACCTCACGGTTGTTCTTCTCCCCGTCGGCGCCGATCAGGTACGTCTCGCCGATCCGGCCGCGCTCGATGATCCGCAGCACGGCGCTGGAGTGATCATCGACGTGGATCCAGTCCCGGACGTTCAGGCCGTTCCCGTACAGCTTCGGGCGTTCGCCGTCGATGATGTTGGTGATCTGGCGCGGGATGAACTTCTCGACGTGCTGGTACGGACCGTAGTTGTTGGAGCAGTTGCTCAGCGTCGCCTGCAGCCCGAACGACCGCACCCAGGCCCGGACCAGCAGATCGGAGCCGGCCTTGCTGGCCGAGTACGGACTGGACGGGTTGTACGGCGTCTGCTCGGTGAACCGCTCCGGGTCGTCCAGCTTCAGGTCGCCGTACACCTCGTCGGTGGAGATGTGGTGGTAGCGGGCCTCGTGCCGGCGGGCTGCGTCGATCAAGGTGTAGGTGCCGACCAGGTTGGTCTGGATGAACGGCGAGGGATCGGACAGCGAGTTGTCGTTGTGCGACTCGGCGGCGAAGTGGACCACGACGTCGTGGTCACGGACCAGTCCGTCGACCAACTGCGGGTCACAGACGTCGCCCTGGACGAACCGCATCCGTTCCGTCGGGAGCCCGGCCAGCGTGGTCAGGTCGCCCGCGTAGGTGAGCTTGTCCAGCACCGACACGGTGTGTTCGGTGTGCTCGATCAGATAACGGACGAAGTTCGACCCGATGAACCCGGCGCCACCGGTAACCAGCAGTTTCGACATGGCTGACACCCTAGTACTGAGCGGGCGGCGCGGCCGTCGGATCACTACGATGGGGACCATGGTCAGCCGGAGCCGCATCGCTCTCGGCGCACTTCCCGGCCGAGTCCGTCGTCGGCTGCTCCGTGCCGCCGGGGAGTCCCGCCGCGCGATCGCGGCCGCACCAGGCTCGATGTCGGAATCGCTGGCGTCGTTCGTCCGCCGGCACCGCCCGGTCCGGATCCCGGCCCGGCAGGTCCGGCCGTTGCTGGCCGAACAGCCGGCCCGGATCGTGATCATCACCGACGCCCCGATCGAGCTGGCCGACACGCTGGACCGGTTCCCGGCCGCCGAGGTGCTGCTGGTGCTGATCACCGGCAAGGGACCGCGGCCGGTGCTGCGGCTGGTCTCGGCCCAGGCCGGACTGCCGGACCGGGTCCGGGTCGAGGCGGTCACCGAGGCGACCGAGATCGCCGCACTGCTGCGCGACCTGTCGCCGCTGCCCGCGATCATCGACGCCACGGTCCGGACCCGGGTGAAGAAGTACGCGCTGCGCCGCTTCCCGTACTACCTCGTCGACGGCGGCAGCTATCTGATCACCGGTCTGGAGGACGAAGCCGACCGGCCGCCGGGCGCGCGGAAGGGCCCGGGACGGGCCACCACTCGCGACCTGTCGGCGTTGATCGCCGCCGAGCCGCTGCTCGCCAAGTATCTCGAGATCACCGACGTCACCGAGCGGTCGATCATGATCACCAAGCGCGGGCGACACTTGATCAAGCTGTACGACGCGGAGGTGCAGCAAGCCCTCAGCGCCAGGCTCGGCGACCGCTGGGGCGGCGAGCTGACCCGGCGTCCCGGCTTCACCTACGCGGCGCGGAACCGGCTCACGGTCAACGATCCGCAGTACGCGTTCCGGCTGCCGGAGCGCTGGCCGGTGCCGGACCGGGTGCTCCGGCTGCATCACGGCGTGGTCTGCGGGCCGCGGCAGCTGGCCGTACTGGACGGCGCGATCCTGCCCTGGTCGTTCCACCATCCGCTGGCCAACAAGCGGCACGCCCGCGGGACCACGTACATCAACAACACGGTGGCGGCGCTCACCGACAGCTTCGAGCCGGTCGAGGAACTGGCCGGCACCTACTTCCACCTGGACTCGGAGTTCCCCGGCCACTTCGGGCACTTCGTCACCGAGGACCTGTCCCGGCTCTGGGGCTGGCGGCTGGCCAAGGAACGGTTCCCGGACTGCCGGCTGCTGATCTCCGTCCCGCGCGGCGCGGACGGCCTGAAACCCTTCCAGACAACGCTTCTGGCTGCTCTCGGGATCGGCCCGGAAGACATCCGTACGTTCTCCGAGCCGGTCCGGGTGGAGACCTTGATCGGCGCCACGCCGCAGTTCCACAACCGGCGCTACGTCGACCCGGACCTGAGCCGGATCTGGGACCAGCTGCGCGCCATGATCCGTCCGGACGCCAAGGTCGAGCGGGTGCCCAGGATCTTCGTCCCGCGACCGCCGGACGGCACCCGGCAGTGCCGCAACGGCGACGAGGTCGAGCAGATCTTCCTGGACAACGGGTTCCAGGTGGTCCGGCCGGAACTGCTGCCGATCCCCGACCAGGTGGCGATCTTCGCGACCGCCCAGGTGGTCGCCGGCTACGGCGGCTCGGCCATGTTCAGCATGATCTACAGCGACCGGCCGGGCGTCCGGATCGTCATCGGCTCGGACCGCTACACCGCCTCCAACGAGTATCTGATCTCCGCCGTCAAGGGCGACAGCTATCACCATTTCTGGTGCCCCGCGCTGATCCAGGCACCGGACGGCGAGTTCAACGCCGACGCGTTCCATTCCGACTTCGTCTTCGACACGGCCAGGGACGGCGATAACCTGCGCAGGCTGCTGGAAGGCTTGTAATATCAGGCCTTCACCGCCAGCGAGAGGAGCCGTGGATGCGCGGCATCATCCTGGCCGGGGGCTCAGGAACGCGCCTGCACCCGGTCACGATCGGGATCAGCAAGCAGTTGGTGCCGGTCTACGACAAGCCGATGATCTACTACCCGTTGTCGACGCTGATCTTCGCCGGCATCCGGGACATCCTGGTGATCACCACGCCGCACGACGCGCCCGGGTTCGAACGGCTGCTCGGCGACGGCTCCCAGTTCGGCATCTCGATCACGTACGCGCAGCAGGAGACGCCGAACGGGCTGGCCCAGGCGTTCGTGATCGGCGCGGACTTCATCGGCGACGACCGGGTCGCGCTGGTGCTCGGCGACAACATCTTCTACGGGCCCGGGGTGGGCACCAGCCTGAGCCGGTTCCGTGATCTTGACGGCGGCGCGGTCTTCGCCTACTGGGTGGCCGATCCGACGGCGTACGGAGTGATCGAGTTCGACGACACCGGCAAGGCGATCTCGCTCGAGGAGAAGCCGGCCAAGCCGAAGTCGAACTATGCCGTGCCCGGCCTCTACTTCTACGACAACGAGGTCGTCCGGATCGCCCGCGAGCTGAAGCCGTCGGCCCGGGGCGAGTACGAGATCACCGACGTGAACCGGCACTACCTCGAGGCCGGCAAGCTCCAGGTCGCCGTGCTGCCGCGCGGCGCCGCCTGGCTGGACACCGGCACCTTCGAATCGCTGAACGACGCGAACAACTTCGTCCGTACCCTCGAAGCCCGGCAGGGCCTGAAGGTCAGCGCGCCCGAGGAAGCCGCCTGGCGGCAGGGCTTCCTGTCCGACGCCGAGCTCGAGGAGCGCGCCCGCAAGCTCGCCAAGTCCGGCTACGGCGACTACCTGCTCGGGTTGTTGGAGCAGTCGCGTCCCTGATCGGGGCCGGGCCGGTTTTTCACGTTGCGTGAAAAACTGTCGCTTTGCCACAGAAGCTTCCCTGGTAAAGCGACAGGAAAGTTGGTGAGGTGTGGCGAAGATCGGCGGATGCTCACCGTCCAGGAGAAGCTGGACCCACTCCCCCGACCTGGCCGTCGGAGAGCGTGCCGATGCAGCTGCCCCTGGACTTCCGGGTCGAGTCGCAGGAGGGGCTCGAGTGACACCGGGCCCGGGCCGAGAGCTCGGGACCGGCTGCTGCACGACCGGAACGACGACGACGGCGAGCCGCTCTACGTCCTCGCCGATCCCACCGGGCACCCGTTCTGCCTGCTCGTCCAGTAGCTGCGTCAGTCGGTGTAGGCGTCGGCCTGGAGCCGGTACAGCTCGGCGTAGTGCCCGTTCCGGCGGAGCAGCGTTTCATGATCACCTTGCTCGATCACCCGGCCCCGGTCGAGCACGATGATGTGGTCGGCTGCCCGTACGGTCGAGAAGCGGTGCGAGACGAGCAGGGTGATCCCGCCCGCGAGGCTGCGGTCCTGGGCCGACTCGGCATAGCGGCTGAACAGGGCGTCCTCGGTGTGGGCATCGAGCGCCGCCGTCGGTTCGTCGAGGACGGTGAGCAGTGGCTGCTCCCGGAGCAGTCCGCGGGCCAGCGCCAGCTGCTGCCACTGGCCGCCGGACAGGGCGACGCCGCCCGGCCAGGTGGTGCCGAGCTGCGTGTCCAGCCCGTGCGGCAGCTTGCCGAGCAGCCCCGCCGCCCCAGCCTCGGCCAGGGCCCGGTGCACCGTCTCGTCCCCGGTGGTCGGGGCCCGGTCGAGATCGCCGAGGGTCACCGCTTCCCGTACCGTCAGCTCGAACGCGGCGTGATCTTGGAAGGCGCCCGTACAGCGGCGTCGCCAAGCCTCCAGGTCCAGCTCGTCAAGATCAATTCCGTCGATCAGGACGGCGCCGCCGTCGGGCCGGTACATCCCGCAGAGCAGTTTGATCAAGGTCGACTTGCCGGCCCCGTTCTCGCCGACGACGGCCGTGACACGCCCCGCCGGCAGCTCCACGGAGAGATCGTCGAAGATCAACCGTTTCGTGCCCGGGTAGTGGAAGGTCAAGCCACGAAGGGAGATCCCGGACCGCAGCCGCTCGGGTACGGCCGACCTGAGGCGTTCCAGCCGGACCCGTTCGCGCTCGGCACGATCATGGAGCCAGAGGAACCGGCTGCCGACCGCCAGACAGCCGACCAACCACTGCGTCATGTCCACCACCAGGCCGAGGTTGCCGCTCATCGTCGCCGCCAGGACGACCGCCAGAGCAAGATCACCGACGACGGCCTGCCCGGTCGCGACTCCGGCGCCGACCAGCAGCAGGGTGCCGCTGAAGCCCACCGCCATGATCAACGTGGCGGCCGCCTTCCGGCCGGCCGCGACCCAGGCGACCCGGGTCCGGTCCCGATGCTCGGTCCGCCATGCCTTGCGACTCAGGTCGAACAGGGCCGGGCCGAGGCCGAACACCCGGAGCTCCTTGCCGGGTGAGGCTCCCGAGCCGAGGTTCACCAGGTGCCGTTGCCGGCGTCGTTGCTCACCGGTCCGCTCCTGCGCGGCCTGCTCGTCCCGAGCGGCACCTCTGGCCACGAGCACCGCCGGCAGGCCGAACAGCGGCAGCAGCAGGAGCGCCGGGTGCACGGCGACGAGCAGCACCAGGGTCAACGTGGTCTGGGCGACGGCGCCGACGGTCTCGGCCAGCGCTTCAAACGTCCAGTGCACGATCCAGGCCTGCTTGCGCAGCGGATCGAGCCGGTCCAGCTGCTCCGGGTGCTCCAGGTGCTCGATGCCGGTCAGCCCGGCGGAGGTCTCGATCAGCCGCTGCTCCAGCACCAGGCCGGCCTTCTCCTGGTAGGTGTGGCGGATCCGGTCGCCGATCGCACCGGCCGTCCAGCCGATCACATTCGTCAACGCCAGCAGGCTGATCGCGAGGACCACGGCACCGGCCAGTCCGCCGACCGTGCCGTCGACCAGCTGTTTCAACCAGAGGGCCTGCAGGCTGCCGACCGCCCAGCTGGCCGGGATCAGCAGCAGGGTCCCGGCGGTCAGGCCCGGGTGCGAGCGGGCCGCGATCCGGAACGTGAAGGCGAGCGTCCGGAACGATCCGGGCAGATCGTGATCATGCCGTTGTCGATCATGCATCGTGGGCTCCTTCGTCGAAGCGCCGGGCCTGCAGCCGATACATCCGGCGGTACGGTCCGTCGGTCGTCATGAGTTCCTGGTGGGGGCCGTGCTGAACGATCCGGCCCTGGTCCAGCACGGCGATCCGATCGACGTGCCGGACGCTGGACAGCCGGTGGGTGACCAGCACCGTCGTCGTACCGGCGGTCAGCTCCAGAAACCGTTCGAACAGCGCCGCCTCGGCCCGGACGTCGAGCGCCGCCGTCGGTTCGTCCAGCACCAGCAGCCGGGCCCCGGCCTCCGCCGCCCGCAGCGCGCGGGCCAGCGCGATCCGCTGCCATTGGCCGCCGGACAGGTCGACGCCGCCGCGGTAATGCCGGGACAGGACGGTCTGCCAGCCGTCGGGCAGGTCCTTGATCAACTCCAGGGCGCCCGCCCGCCGCGCCGCCCGTTCGGCTGCCTCGAGATCGCCGGCCGCAGCGAGTCTGCCGAAGCCGACGTTCTGGTGCGCCGTGAGCTCGTACCGGATGAAGTCCTGGAAGATCACCGCGAGCTGGGCCCGCCAGCTCGGCAGGTCGAGGTCGCGCAGGTCGGTGCCGTCGACCCGTACCGCGCCCTCGTCGGGGTCGTAGAACCTGGCCAGCAGCTTCAGCAGGGTCGTCTTGCCCTCACCGTTGCGGCCCACGATGGCCAGTGAACTCCCGGCCGGGATCGTCAGGTCCACCCCGTCGAGGACCGGACGATCGTGCCCTGGATAGCGGAAGCGAACGCCGCTGAGCCTGAGCTCCCGGCGCGGGGTTCCGCTCGCCGGGACCGAGCCTCGGGTCCGGAAGCTCAGCCGGTGGGTGCGTTCGGCGAGTCCCTGCAGATGAGGCAGGGCGGCGGCGCCCTGCCGAACCCACCAGGTGGCGAGCAGCGGATGGCCCAGGGACTGCAGGGCGATCAACGCCTGGACGTGCACGGTCAGATCGGCCGCACTCAGCTGCCCGGCGACCGCCGTGTGGCCGAGGGCCGCCAGGACGGCACCGTTGGAGAGCGCGATCGTGCCGAGGGTGAGCAGGACCGGCCGCAGGTTGGCCCGGCGGGCCCGCCACACGTGCCGGAGGTAGGCGGTACGGTGCCGCCGCGCCCGCCCGGCCAGGAAACCGGCCAGCCCGAACAACCGGACCTCCTTGGCCGCGGGCGGGTCCAGCGCAAGATCACGGAAGTAGTCGGCCCGGCGTTGCTCGCCGGCGTGCGCCTCGTGCTGCTCGACGATCTCGTGCTCGTTGCCCGCCATCCAGAGGTGGGTACCGATCGCGGCCACGATCAACACCAGCGGGGCCCACCAGGCGAACCCGGCCAGCAGGACTCCAGCTCCCGCGGCGCTGATCACGGTCTTCAACGCGTGGCCGAGCTGCTGGACGATCGTGGTCAACGGCGCCAGGTCGGCCCACTCGTACTCGCCGGCCCGCCGGATCTCCTCCGCCGTTCCCGGGTCCTCGAGGTGCGCCAGCCCCGGCGGCCCGACCGTCGCCGTGAGCAACTGCTCCCGCATCCGCTGCGCCACCCTTGACCCGAGTGACGTGGCGACGGCATCCCGGAGCGGCGTGATCAATTGGCCGCCCGCGAACGCGAGTCCGGCCAGCCCGATCGCGGCCGCCAGCTCGGCAGCGGCCGGGGAACCCAGGCCGGCGTCGAAGGCCGGCTGCGCCCGGCCCACGGCCAGGCCGCCGGCCGCGATCGCGAGCGGACCGAGCAGCCCTTCGATGACAACCAGCAGGACGAACCCGGCGAACCGCAGTCGGTCGGTGCTCGCGACATAGCCGACCAGGAGGCGCAGGGCAACGGAAAAGGGCGTGGTGACGGTGGACACCGGGATTCTCCTCGGGCAGGAACCAGCGGCCGCAGCTGCTCGAGAAGGAGCAGGCGGCGAGGACGATCTTCTGCGCGGCGGCCCGGCGGACGCCCGAAGACGTCAGCGCTGCCCACCCTAGGCCGGAACGGGCGGCCGTCGCACCGGGTTATTCAGCCAGGTCAGTCCAGCCCGAACGCCGCCCGCAGCTCGGTCCGAAACAGGTCCGGCCGGTCGTACCAGGGACTGTGAGCGCAGCCATCGAGCACCCGGAGCCGCAGCGACCGGTGCGTTGCGCAGATCGAGCGCCAGGTCTCAAGGTCCAGGTCGGCGTAGTCGGAGTCGCCCATGATCACCGTGACCGGATGTGGGTGGGCGGCCAGGTCGGCCGTGTAGTCGAAGGACTCGGGGCAGCCTTGACCGCCACGGACCGCCACGTCGGCGCGATACCAGGAGCGGCCCGGCCAGCGCAGGGTCAGCCACGCATCCTCGGCGACGGCGTTGAACGTCGCGAACTCGATCCGCCACCGCAGCTGGGCCTCCCGGGCCGAGAGATCGTCCCGGTCGAGGCCGAGTTCGGCGATCCTGGCTGCCGCCAGGTCTCGCCGCTGAGCGTTCCAGCGGTCACGCCCTGCGAGGTTGAAGCCCGTCGACGGGATGGCCCCAGTCAGCACGATGGACCGGAACAGCTCCGGCCGCCTTCGGAGCGCCGTCATCATGATCACGGTCCCGTACGAGTGCGCGACGACCGACGCCGGGCCGACTTCCTCGGCCAACCGGATCAGGTCTCCGACGTGTGCCTCGAAGGTGATCGACTCCAACTGATCAAGGTCCGCGCACGGTGAGCGGAGCGACCCGCGCTGGTCGTACCAGAGCACCCGATGCCGCTCGGTCAACGGAGTCATCGGCTCGACGAGCTCGCTGTGCTCGACGCCCGGGCCGCCGTGCACGATGATCACCGGCGTCCCGGTCCCGGCCTCCCGCACGTAGAGATCGAAGCCGTCGCTCGGCAGGAACCACTGGTCGACCGTGTCGAGGCCTCGTTGCAGATCGGTCACCCTGCCGATGCTAAGCGGCGCGGCGGCCGCGGCGCGATCTCAGGTAGTCGGAGACGACGTACTCCCCCAGGCGGTCGGTGTCCGGGGTGAAGACGCGGCCGCCGCAGCGGCGGGCGATCGCGTCGACGAAGCGGGCCAGGCCGGGGTCGTCGCCGAGCATGAAGGTGTTGATCACCGCGCCGTAGCGGGCCAGCTCGTCCACCTCGGCGACGGTCGCGCGGACGGTCTGCGGCGTGGTCGGGTAGTGGAAGACGGCGTCGCCGCCGACGGTCAGGTGGGCGGTCGGCTCGCCGTCGGTGATCACCAGCACCACCGGTTCGGCCTCCGGGTGACGCCGGACGTGGCGGCCGGCGAGCATCAGGGCGTGCTGGAGGTTGGTGCCCTGGATCCACTCCGGTTCGATCTCGGCCAGCTCGACGCCGGACAGCTGGCGGGCCAGCCGGTTGAAGCCGATCACCTGCAGCGCGTCCTGCCGGAACCGGGTCTCGATCAACTGGGTCAGCGCCAGTGCGGTCTGCTTCATCGGGGCCCAGCGGCCGTCCTGCAGCATCGAGAACGACAGGTCGACGCAGAGGGCGACGGCCGCCGCGGTCCGCCGCTCGGTCTCGGCGACCTCGAAGTCGGCCACGTCCAGCTTCAGCGCGCGGCCCGGGATCCGTTCCAGGGAAGAGGTCCGGCGGTACGCGTTCGCCACCGTCCGCGGTACGTCGATCGGCAGCTCGTCGCCGAACACCCAGGGCCGGGTCGAGCCGACCAGCTCGTCGGCGGAACCGGTCCGGTGATCATCATGATCACCGAGCCCGGACGCCGCGAGTTGCTGGAACACCCGGCGCAGCGCCGTCTGCCCCATCCGCCGCACCGCCCGCGGCGTCAGCCGGAGCCCGTTCTCGTCGCGGCGCAGGAAGCCCTGCCGCTCCAGTTCCCGTTCAAGATCACGCAGCGCGTCGAGATCGGCCACGGCGTCCCGGCCCAGGTGCCGTTCCAGCGCGTCGACGTCGATGTCGTCCAGGGTCGCTCCGGGATAGGACTGGGACAGCTGGGCGCCGAGATCCTCCAGCTCGGCCAGCTCGGCGACGGCCTGGACCGCCTCCGAATACCCGAGGGGTTCGCCGCCCTGGCGCATGCCGACCCGGGACTCCCGGTCCAGGCCGGGGCGCAGCGCACGCAGGTTGTCGGACAGCTGGGCCATCTCGGAGGCCAGGTCGGCGTCGGCCAGTGCCTGGTTGATCAACTGGCCGAGTTGATCACGCTGCTCCGGGCTGAGCGAGTTCAGCATCCGTTGCGCGGCGGCCTGGCGCCGGGCCAGCGCGTCGATCAACTCCTCGACGTTCTGCGGGTTCTCCGGGAAGAACTGGCCGTGCTTGGCCATGAACTCCCGGAACTGCTCGGTGGTGTCCTCGGACCGGGCGTGCGCCGCCAGCAGCGCGTTGAGGTCGGCCAGCATGTCCTTCACCGCCGCCATCGCGGCCGGGTCCGGCGACTCCATCGCCTGCTTCAGTCCGGCGAACTGGGAGTCCAGCACCTCCCGGCGCAGTTGGTGCGCGATCGAGTCGAAGATCTCCTTCGCCTCGGGCGACGTCCACCGGTAGTCGGCCAGGGCCCGGATCGCGCCGGCCGCGTTGTCGGGCAGCGTGGCGAGTTCCATCTCGGCCAGCCGGGCGTCCGGGCTGTCCGACCGGGCCAGTGCGTCCCGTTCCGTCGCCAGCGCCTGGTCCAGCGCTGCCCGTACCTGATCAAGGGTGCCGCCGAGATCACCGCGCCGGCGGGCCAGTTCCCGGAGCCGGCGCAGTCGTTCGGACAAGCGGTCCAGGCCGCCCTGCCCGTCCAGTCCCTGCCGGAGCAGGTCCCGCAGCGCCTCCTCGATGCTGGACGAGGCCAGTACGTCCTCGCCGATCCGGTCCATCGCCGCGCGCACGTCGAACGGCGGCGCGAGCGGGTCCGGCCCGCCGCGCCACGGCCCGTACCGGAAACGGCTCATTCCAGGTCCTCCCGGTCGGCCGAGCCGTAGACGGTACGGCCGTCGATGGTGTCCTTGTCGATCCGCCGGGTCAGGTGCAGGCCCTCCAGCACGAACTCGACGGCGTCGGCGGCCTGGCTCCGGTTGGCGCCGTCGCGGTAGCCGAGCCGGTCCAGCACGCGGGCCAACCCGGCCACCGGGCCGACCTGGCCGAGCAGGCCCTCGGCCGTGGTGCCGTCGCCGGTCTCGACCAGCCCGCCCTCGGCGAACACGGAGGTGAAGCCGGACAGGTCCTCGCCGGCCAGCCGCTCCCGGAACGTCACCGCCACCGCGAGCCGGAGCAGGTGCTCCAGCAGGGCCCGCTCCCGGCCCTCCTCCCCCAGCTCGAACTCGATCTTGCCCAGCAGGGTCGGCAGCACCGGAGCAAGATCACCGACCCGGGCCACCGCCGGGTCCTCGCCGAGCCGGGCCGACCGGCGCAGGGCAGCAGCCGCCACGGATTCCGCGGCCGCGATGGCGAACCGGGCCGAGACACCGGACCGCTGATCGATCGAGGAGGACTCGCGCAGGTTCGCGGTGAACCGGGCGATCACCTCGAGCAGATGATCACCGACGTCGGCCACCAGCCGGGCCTCCTGCCGCAGCAGGCCGATCTCGTCGGACACCTCGGTCAGGTAGTGGGTACGGATCTCGGCGCCGAACCGGTCCTTCAGCGGGGTGATGATCCGGCCCCGGTTGGTGTAGTCCTCCGGGTTCGCGGTCGCGATCAGGAACAGGTCGAGCGGCAGCCGCAGCGAGTAGCCGCGGACCTGGATGTCCCGCTCCTCCAGCACGTTGAACAGCGCCACCTGGATCCGTTCGGCCAGGTCGGGCAGCTCGTTCAGGCCGAAGATGCCGCGGTTGCCCCGCGGCACCAGGCCGTAGTGCACCGTCTCCGGGTCGCCCAGCGTGCGCCCCTCGGCGACCTTCACCGGGTCCACGTCGCCGATCAGGTCGCCGACCGAGGTGTCCGGCGTGGCCAGCTTCTCGGCGTACCGGTCGTCCCGGTGCCGCCAGGCGATCGGCAGGTCGTCGCCGCGCTCGGCGGCCAGCCGCCGGCACCGTACGCACACGGGTGCCAGCGGGTCGTCGTTGATCTCGCACCCGGCGATCACCGGGCTCCACTCGTCCAGCAACCCGGCGACGGTCCGCATCAGCCGGGTCTTGCCCTGCCCCCGTTCGCCGAGCAGCACCAGGTCGTGGCCGGCCAGCAGCGCCGTCTCCAGGTCGGGCAGCACCGTGTCGCCGAAGCCGACGATGCCGGGGAACGCCTCCTCGCCGGCCCGGAGCCGGCGCAGCAGATTGGCCCGGAGCTCCTCCTTGACCGTACGGGTTTGATAGCCGGAAGCCCGAAGCTCGCCGAGATTGGCCGGCCGGGCATGATCATGCAGGCTCATGAATCGACCCTACGACTGCCCCGCAAGCGGATACTCGGATCATGAGCCGAGTTCTCACCGTGGCCGGCGGCGTCGCCGGGGTCGTCCTGCTCTGCGCCGCCTGCATTCCGGTTCGTCCGAGCAGGAGATCAGGAAGCATCACGCCACCGTGATCGACGACGGTTCCGGGGCCGAACTGTGCCTGGACGGCGTCGCGGAGTCGTACCCGCCGCAGTGCACCGGGCCGAAACTCGCCGGCTGGAACTGGACCGATCTGCGGGGCCACTTCGAGGAGGCCGGCGGAGCGCGCTGGGGCGAGTTCGTCGTGACCGGCAGGTACGACCCGGGCACCGATGTGTTCACGCCGACGGAGGTCCGGCCCGGCTAGCCCGAACGGTCAGTGGGACAGGGCCAGGTACGGGGCCAGGCCGATCATCATGATCACCAGCGCATAGCGCAGCACCTTGGTCGGGAGGGCGTGCGCGATCCGCCAGCCGATCAGGACTCCGATGAGCTCCGGAACCCCGACGATCAGCGCCAGCCGCCAGTCGACCGCGCCCTGCGCCAGGTAGCCGATCGTCCCGACGCCCGAGATGATCACCGACTGGACCTGCGCCGCGGCCAGGGATTCCAGAATCTCGGTGCCGGCGGCGACCAGCAGCGGCACGGTCAGCATCGGGCCACCGATCCCGATCACGCCGGCCGCGGCACCGACCAGGAGGCCGAGGCCGGCGACCAGCGAGACCGGCGGATGCCGTACGGGGGAAGGCTTCCGGCTCACCTCGCGGACCAGGACCAGGGCGGCAGCGGTGATCACCAACGCCCCCAGCAGCACGCCGAACCAGCGCGGCGACAGCACGGAGTTGATCATGATGCCGACCGGCGTGCCGAGCAGGGCGGTGCCGGCCAGCCAGCCGGCAGTGCGCCGGGTCGCGGGGTCACGCAGCTGGCCGGACCGGTGGTAGGCGGCGGTCCCGACCAGGCCGGTGGCGACGTGGGTGACGATCGCGGTGCCGGCGACCGCGCTCGGCGTGAGCCCGGTCAGGGCGAACAGTCCGATCGTCGGCAGCACGCCGCCCGGCCCGACCGCGGTGATGCCGATGCCGCCGGCCACCCCGATCACGCCGAGCAGGATCGCCACCGGAAGCGAGACGTCGGTCATCGCGGCCCGGCGCCGCGGTGCAGCGTCGCGTGCAGGGACAACCGGTCGGCCCGGACCCGGAGCAGTTCGTCGTCGACCGGGCGGCCGTCGGCGAGCCGGGTCAACCGCTCGATGGTGAAAACGGCGTCCCCGGGCTCGATCCGCAGCGCCTGCGCGACGGCCGCCGTGGCGTTCGTCGCGTGGACCGTGACCTCGGCGAGCCCGAGCCGGTGCCCGCCGGCCTCGATCAGCGCGAACACGTCGGTGCCCTCGAGGTCGGCGTCCAGCAACGGCCGGCCGACGTCGGCGGGAAGGTAGCTCAGGTCGAGCGACAACGGTTCGTCGTTGATCAGCCGCAGTCGTTCCAACCGGACGACCGGTTCGCCCGGGCCGAGGCCGAGCCGGTCCGAACCGGGCTCCGGATGTTCGGCGAGCTCCTCGGCCCGGAGCACCTCGTTGCGGACGGCGCCCCGGTCGGCCAGGGCCTCGGCCAGGCCGGCCAGTCGGTCCAGCCCGTGGCCGAACTTCGCCGCCAGCACCCGGGTCCCGGCGCCGCGGCGACGCTCGATCAGGCCCTCGCCGCGGAGCAGGTCCAGGGCCTCGCGGACGGCGTTGCGGGAGGCCCCGAACTCGGCCGTCAGCGACGCCTCGTCCAGCCGGTCGCCCGGCGGCACGGCACCGGCCAGGATCCGGCCGCGCAGGTCGTCGGCCAGTCGCTCGGCCCGGTCCCGGCGCGGCCGCGCCGAGGTCTGGTCGGCGGGGATCCGACGCGGTCGGCGGTCGGCGGAGGGCGGCATCGCTCCACCGTACCCACTTCCGCCAGAGTTACGCCACCCGGGTTCCCACGCTAGGCTGAGCCCGCCTGAAACATTTCAACCAGGAGGTCGTCCTCATGGACTGGACCGGGTCGACGCCGATCTGGGCCGTCGGTGATCCGCTGCCCGACTGGTGCTTCCTCCGGTACGACTTCGACGCCGCACCCGGCCCGGTGACCCGGGCGACCCTGGCGATCACCGCGAGTTCGACGCGCCCGGCCCTGCAGTACGTCTACCGCGCCCACCTCAACGGCACCGTGCTCGGCGTCGGGCCGACCCGGCCGATCGGCGACGAGTCCCGCTACGACACGTACGACCTGACCGGGCTGCTGCGGGCGGGCCCGAACACGGTCGGCGCCCTGCTGTACACGACGGCCGACCACCGCTGCCAGGCCATGATCACGATCAAGTACGCCGACGGCACCCGGGCCAGGTTCGGCAGCGGCGCCGACTGGCAGGCGTTCCCGGGCGACGACGTCCATCCGGAGGCCGGCAGCATCGGCACCGCCGTCTTCGCGGCACCGGTGGAGGACCTGGACGCCCGCCGCTATCCGCACGGGTTCGACTCCCCCGGCTTCGCCGCTCCGTGGCCGGCTGCTGCGGTCCGTGATCCGTTCGACCGTCTGGAGCCGTCGGCGGTCCCGCCGGTCCGGCGGCACGCCGAGCCGCCGGCCCGGGTCATCGCCCGGGAGCCCGGCCGGCTGGTCCTCGACTTCGGCCGGACCTGGGCCGGCGGCGCGCTGGTCCGCGCCCGGGCGAGAGCCGGTGACCGGATCGAGCTCCGCTTCGGCGAGGTCCTCGATCCCGAGGCTCAGCAGCAGCCGGCGGTACGCCACCGGCTCAGCACCGGCAACGTCTACCGCGACGTCTGGACCCTCGCCGACGGCGACCAGGAGCTCGCCACCTGGGGACTGCGGGTGTTCCGCTACCTGGAGGTACGGACGCTCGACGGCGATCCCGAGCTGACCGAGGTGCGAGCGGCCGCCTACCGGTCCCCCTACGACAGCGAGGCGGCGGCCTTCTCCTCGTCCGCTCCGGACCTGGACCGCGTCTGGCGGCTGTCGGCAGACACGATCGAGGCGCTGAACCTCAATCTCTACGTGGATTCCTGGACCCGCGAGCGGCTGCCGTACGAGGCGGACGCCTATCTGCAGCAGCGCGCCCACCTGTGCCTGGACCCCGATCCCGCGCTGGCCCGCTACTCGGTCGACTTCACGCTGGCGCATCGCACCTGGCCGACCGAATGGCCGCTGTTCGGACTGCTCGCCGTCCACGACCTGTGGTGGACCACCGGCGACGACGGCCAGGTCCGCGAGCAGTACCACCGGCTGCCGGAGCTGTTGCCGCTGCGCTGGATCGACCCCGGCACCGGGCTGGTCCGCAAGCCGAGCGACGGCGGCCGACCGGGCGACCTGGACCGCGGCGGGTTCGACCGGGACCTGGTCGACTGGCCGCCGAGCGAACGGGACGGCTACCTGTTCGGCGAGGTCAACACGGTGATCAACGCGCTGGCGTACCGCTGCTTCCGGGCGGCCGCCGACCTGGCCCGAGCCGTCGGCGAACCGGCCGACGCCGAGCGCTACACCGCGACCGCCGACCGGCTGCGCGACGCGATCCAGCGGCACCTGTTCGACCCCGAGCGGCAGGCCTACGTTGACGGCCTCGACGCCGACGGCCGGCGGCTGGACCACCATGCGATCCACGCGCAGTTGTTCCCGCTCTGGGCCGGCGCGGTGCCGGCGGACCGGGTCGACCGGGTGGTCGCCGACCTGGCCGGACGCGGCATGGCCTGCAGCGTCTACGCCGCGGCGTTCCTGCTCGAGGGCCTGTTCGACCACGCGGCCGGCGACGTCGCGCTGCCGCTGATCACGGCACCGGGAAACCGCAGTTGGCGGCACATGCTGGACCTCGGCGCGGGCGCCACGATGGAGGCCTGGGACGTCGCGTTCAAGCCGAACCTCAGCCACTCCCATCCCTGGGCGGCGTCGCCCGCATTCCTACTGCCGCAGGGACTGTTCGGGCTGCGGCCGCTGGAGCCGGGCTACCGGTCGTTCAGGTTCCGGCCGCAACCGGGGACGCTCGACCACGCGGAGGTACGGCTGCCGGTGCCGGCCGGGACCATCGCGGTGCGGGCCGACCGCACCGGCGACCGGCAGGAGTACCGGCTCCAGGTCCCGCCGGGCAGCACCGGCCGGCTCTCGCTACCGACCGGCCCGGTGCCCGAGGTCGAACTGGACGGCGCTACCGTACGGCTGCGTCCGGACGGCCGCTGGCTCACCTGCGAGGTCCCGCTGGACCCCGGCGAGCACCTGGTCCGGACAAGTCCGTACCTCAGGTAGACGTCGAACTTTTTCGGACACTCCGGGCGAAAGTGCGCCCTCCGGCTCCGCCTACCGCGCCGCAAACAGGCGGCGGAGTAGGTTAACCAGGAACGAACACCACGGGGAGGATCGGCTGAGGCGATGCGCACGGCGCGGCTGGTGGGGCTGAGTCAGGATGGTCAGTCCCTCGTTGTTGCGACCGATGGTGGAGAGGAGTTCGCGCTTCCGGTCGACGAGCGTTTGCGAGCGGTGTTGCGTGGTGATCGCCCCCGACTCGGACAACTGGAGATCGAGATGGAGAGCGTACTGAGCCCACGCGATATTCAGGCACGGATCCGGGCCGGGGCGACCCTGGAGGAGGTCGCCCGGGTCTCCGGAATGCCCGCCGACCGGGTCGAGCGATTCGCCGGCCCGGTCCTGCTGGAGCGCCAGCACATGGCCGGTCAGGCCATGGCGTCGTCGGTACGGAGACGCGGTGAGACCTCGGGCCACCGCAACCTCCGGGTCGCCGTGACGGAACGGCTGACCGACCGCGGCATCGACCCCGACACGGTCGACTGGGACGCCCGCCGGCTGGAGGACGGTCGTTGGGCGGTGACCGCCGCCTACAATTCGGGCGAGTCCGGTCGCACCGCGGAGTTCCACTTCGACCCGCGCGGGCGCTACTCGCTGGCCGGCAACGACGAGGCGCGCTGGGTGCTCGGCGAAGCCACCCCGACCAAGGCCTCGCCACCGAACCGACGCCGGCCGCCGCGGCCCGAGCAGCATCTGCGGGCTGTTCGCTCTGAGTCCGGCCGGAACGAGCCGACCCGCGAGGTGTCGTTCGACGACGGTTTCGACGAGGCGGCCGAGCCGACCCTCGACCTGAACGACGAGCTCGCCCTGGTCCGCGCGGTCCAGGTCGACGAGCCCCGGACCGCCGCGGCCCCGGAACCGGACGACGACGAGCCCGGCATCCCGGACGACCACCGGCCGGCCGCGTACGAGGAGGCCGACTACGAGAGCTCGGCGGCCGACGGCGGCATGACCACGCTGTACGGGATGCTCGGCGGCGACGGGTACGCCGAGGACTCGGTGGCCGTCTATCCAGGGCTGCGCGACCAGCCGCCCTCGGAACCGGTCGGCTGGGAACCGGAGATCGTGGTCAACCACCCGCCCGAGCCGGAGTTCGAGGGCGAGCCGGACCCAGAACCGGAGCTCGACCTCGAACCGGACCCGGAGCCCGAGGCGCTGATCCCGGCCCCCGAGCCTGAACCCAAGCCGGAACCGGAGCCGGCCAAGCCGAAGCGGACCAAGAAGAAGCGGGCCTCGATCCCGAGCTGGGACGAGATCATGTTCGGCGGGCCGCCCCGCAAGGACTGAGCGGGCTCACTCCTTCGCTGCGTCGGCCTTCCGGATCTTGCGACTGAAGCTCCACCAGCAGACCAGATGGGTGATCACGCCCAGGCCGAGGCCGATCGAGGACATCAGCAGGGCCTGGCCCGGCACACCGTCCGTCGCCGCCGCCCAGGCGGTGCCACGCACCTCGGTCCGATCGCCCTCCTGCAGCTGTCCGCCGCCCTCGATCTTGCCCTTGCCGCTCCCCGCGCCGAGGGGCCAGCTGCCGTAGCAGGTGGTCTCCGCGGTCGTGGTCCCCTGGTTGTTCGTCGACACGGTGACCTCGCAACGATCGACGGTCGCGGTGGTCGGGCTGCCGAGGACGTACGTCAGCAGGCCGGGCAGGACGAGGATGCCCCAGGCGAGCAGCAGGCTGCCCCAGATCACGAACGGCGTGATCCGCAGCGCCGACCTGGCCGTGTCCGCATCCACAGGGCCGACCCTAGCGTCACGGCCGTCCCGGGGCCCGATAGTTCCAGCCCGCCGCGCGCCACCGGGCCGGGTCCAGCGCGTTGCGGCCGTCGACGAGGCGACGGTGCCGGACCAGCCCCGCCAGGTCGGCCGGGCCGAGGTCGCGGTACTCCCGCCACTCGGTGAGCAGCAGCACCGCGTCGGCATCCTCGGCCGCCTCGGCCAGCGTGTCGACGACGGTCAGGTCGGCGCTGCGCTTGCGGGCGTTGTCGGCCGCCTGCGGGTCGGTCACCCGGACGTGCGCCCCGCGCCGCTGCAGTTCCAGCGCCACGGCCAGCGCCGGCGAGTCGCGGACGTCGTCGCTGTCCGGCTTGAACGAGGCGCCGAGCACCGCGATCCGGGCGCCGACCAGGTCGCCGGCGCAGGCGTCGGCGGTCAGCTCCACCAGCCGTTCCCGGCGGGCCAGGTTGATCCGGTCGACCCCGTCGAGCAGGCCGGCCACCCGGTCCACGCCGAGTTCGGCCGCCCGCGCTCCGAAGGCCCGGATGTCCTTCGGCAGGCAGCCGCCGCCGAAGCCGAGGCCGGCGTTGAGGAACTGCCGGCCGATCCGGGCGTCCCGGCCGATCGCGTCGGCGAGGACGGTGACGTCGGCACCGGTCGCCTCGCACATCTCGGCCATCGCGTTGATGAACGAGATCTTGGTCGCCAGGAACGAGTTCGCGGCGACCTTGACCAGCTCGGCCGTGGCCAGGTCGGCGCGGATCACCGGGGTGCCGGCCGCGATCACCGGCGCGTAGACCTCGTCGAGGATCGCCACCGCCCGGTCGTCGCCGGGCCCGCTGCCGTAGACCAGCCGGTCGGGCCGCAGCGTGTCGGCCACCGCGTGGCCCTCGCGCAGGAATTCCGGGTTCCAGGCGACGGTGGCGCCGGAGCCGGCCGCGGCAAGCCGCTCCGCCACCCGCTCGGCGGTACCGACCGGCACGGTCGACTTGCCGACCACGAGATCCCTGTCGCTCAGGTACGGCAGCAGGGCGCCGACCGCCGAGTCCAGGGCCGACAGGTCGGCCCCGGGCCGGTCCGGCAGCTGGGGCGTGCCGACGCACAGGAAGTGCACGCGCGAGCCCGCCGCGGCTGCCGGGTCGCCGGTGAACCGGAGCCGGCCGGTGGCCAGCGTCGCCGTCAGCAGCGCTTCGAGCTCCGGCTCGTAGAAGGACGGCCGGCCGGCGTCCAGCCGGGCGGCCAGCTCCCGGTCCGAATCGATGCCGACGACCGTGTGTCCGAGATGGGCGAGACAGGTGGCGTGGACTGCGCCGAGATAGCCGCAGCCGATGACGGAGATCAACATGATCATGAGCCTGGCCCATCGAGTTGATCAACGCCACCTTGATGAAAGCATCCTCATCCCGGGCTCATCACGGGTTAACGAACCATGATCAAAGTGTGAACGAGTCGAGTTGAGGAGTTGATCATGCGTCCGTTGCGCGTCGCGCTGTATTCCCATGACACGGTCGGGCTGGGCCACACCCGGCGCAATCTGACCATCGCCGCGGCGTTGTCCCGGCGGGACGCCGATCTGCTCATGATCACCGGGAACCCGGAGGCGACCCGGCTGCCGCTGCCGCGGCGGACGGACGTGATCACGATGCCGACGATCGGCAAGGACGCCGCCGGTGAGTACCGGTCGCGGGTGCTGTCGCTGTCGTACCCGGAGGTGATCAACGTCCGCCGGGCCCTGCTCGGGTCCGTGCTCGGCGAGTTCCGGCCGGACCTGCTGATCGTGGACAAGGTGCCGCGCGGCGCGGGCGGTGAGCTGGAGCCGGCGCTGCGGCAGCTCGCCCGCGACGGCGGCCGGGCGGTGCTCGGCCTGCGGGAGGTGCTGGACGATCCGGCCAGCACCGCCGCCCAGTGGCGGGCCGAGGAGACCACCCAGGCCATCGACGAGTTCTACGACGCGGTCTGGGTGTACGGCGACCCGCGGGTCTACGATCCGCGGACCGAATACCGACTGCCGGACTCGGTGGCGGCCAAGCTCGAGTTCACCGGCTACCTGAGCCGCGGCCGGACCAGCGGCCTGACCGGCGGCCGGGGCTCGATCGGCGAGATCGACCCGGCCCGTCCCTATGTCGCCTGCCTGGTCGGCGGCGGCCAGGACGGTGACGCGCTGGCGCTGGCCTTCGCCGAGGCCGAGCTGCCCGAGGATCATCTCGGGGCGGTCGTCTGCGGCCCGTACCTCGCGGCCGAACGGCGGGCCCGGCTCCGGCAACTCGCCGGGCGCCGGACCGACCTGGTGCTGCTCGACGTGGTGCCCGGCGCCGACGCGGTGATCGACCGGGCCGCCGCCGTCGTCTCGATGGCCGGCTACAACACCGTCTGCGAGATCCTTGCCACCGCGACGCCGGCGCTGCTGGTGCCGCGCACCCGGCCGCGGGCCGAGCAGCTGATCCGGGCCGAGCGGTTCGCCGGCCGTGGCCTGGTCGATCTGCTGCCGCCGGACCGGCTCTCCCCCAGCCGGCTGGCGGACTGGCTGGCGTCGGCCGTCGCCGGTTCGGCCCAGGCCACGCTGCGGTCCTCGACCGCCGTCCGGCTGGACGGCCTGGCCCGGATCCCCCACCTCGCCGACACGCTGCTGGGGGTGACCGAGGATGCTGCCTGATTCCCCGACCTCGCCGCGGATCGGCTACGTCGTCAAGATGTATCCGCGGTTCTCCGAGACGTTCATCGTCACCGAGCTGTTGGAACTGGAACGGCTCGGCCTCGACCTCACCGTCTTCTCGCTGCGGCTGCCGAACGACGGCCGGTTCCATCCCGCCCTCGCCGAGGTACGCGCGCCGGTGCACTACCTGCGCCATTCGGGGATCCGGGCCGACGACCTGTGGCAGACGGTCGCCGACGGCGCCGACCTGCCCGGCTTCGCCGCCGCCCTGCCCGACCTGCTCCGGCTGGAGGCGGCCTCCGCGCACCAGGCGATCCGGCTCGCCGTCGCCGTACGCGAGCAGCGGATCACCCACCTGCACGCCCACTTCGCCTCGGTCTCGGCCGCCGTGGCCCGGGTCGCCGCGAAGCTGGCCGGGGTCGGCTACAGCCTCACCGCGCACGCCAAGGACATCTTCCACGCCGAGGTCGACCATGATCGACTCCGGGAGCGGCTGGCCGACGCGACCCGGGTGATCACGGTGAGCGACTTCAACCTTGATCATCTTCGGCGGACCTTCGGCGCCGCTGCCGACCGCGTGCAGCGGCTCTACAACGGGATCGACCTGCGCCGGTTCCGGTTCGGCGACCCCGCGGTCCGGGCCGAGCGACCTCCGGTGATCGCCGCCGTCGGCCGGCTGGTGGAGAAGAAGGGCTTCGCCGACCTGATCGATGCCGCGGCGCTGCTCCGCGACGACGGCCGTACGTTCCGGGTCGACCTCGCCGGCACCGGGCCCTTGGCCGAGGAACTGCGGGCACGGGTCGACCGGCACCGGCTGGGCGGCGTGGTGCGGCTGCTCGGTGCGCTGCCGCAGTCCGAGGTCGCCGCCCTGGTCGGCCGGGCTGACGTGTTCGCCGCGCCGTGCGTGATCGGCGCCGACGGCAACCGGGACGGCCTGCCGACCGTGGTGCTGGAGGCGATGGCACTGGGCACGCCGGTGGTCGCCACCGACGTGACCGGGCTGCCCGAGATCGTCGAGGACGGCCGGACCGGGCTGCAGGTCGAGCAGCACGACCCGGCCGGGCTGGCCGCCGCGCTGGCCCGGTTGCTGGACGCCCCGGAGCTGCGCAGCGGCCTGGCCAAGGCGGCCCGGGACCTGATCGAGATCGAGTTCGACGCAGCCCGCCAGGCCGCCAAGCTCGCGGCCGGCTTCCGTACCGACGCGCTGACCAACAGGAGTTGATCATGAGGATCGCCTATGTCTGCACGGATCCCGGGATCGAGATCTTCGGCACCAAGGGGGCCGCGATCCATGTCCGCGCGGTGATCACCGAGCTGCTCCGGCGCGGCCACGACGTGCACCTGATCACCCCGCGACCGGGTGACCGGCCGACGCTCCAGGTGCCGGTGCACCGACTGCCGGCGGTCCGCGGCGACCAGCCCGCCGACCGGGAGCGGTCCGCGCAGGCCAGCGACGCGGCCGTCGCCGAGGTGCTGGACACGCTGCAGCCGGACCTCGTCTACGAGCGGTACGCGCTCTGGGGCCGGACCGCCACCGCCTGGGCCGTGCGGCGCGGCGTGCCGAGTCTGCTCGAGGTGAACGCGCCGCTGACCACCGAACAGGCCACCTTCCGCAGCCTGGTCGACGCCGCCGGCGCGGACCGGGTCGCTGCCGCCGCGATCGGCGGCGCGACCGCGGTGGTCTGCGTCAGCGGCGGCGTGGCCGATTGGGCCCGCACGCTGACCCGGCGGCCGGACCGGATCGCGGTGATCGGCAACGGGGTCGACCCGGTCCGGATCACGCCGTCGTCCCGGCCGGTCGCACCGGCCGACGCGGCGGACTTCACGGTCGGCTTCGTCGGCTCACTCAAGGCCTGGCACGGCGTCGACACCCTGGTCCGGGCGCTGTCCCGGCTCCGTGGCGACCGTCGTCCCTGGCGTGGGCTGATCGTCGGCGACGGGCCGATGCGGGCCGACCTGGAGCGGCTCGCTGGCGAGCTCGGCGTCGCCGACGCGCTCGAGTTCACCGGCGCCCTGAGCGCCGATCAGGTGGTCGCGCAACTGCACCGGATGGATGTCGCCTGCGCCCCGTACCCGGCGCTGGGGCGGTTCTACTTCTCGCCGCTCAAGGTGTACGAGTACCTGGCCGCCGGGCTGCCGGTGATCGGCAGCGCGATCGGCGAGATCCCGGCCGTTCTCGATCATGGCCGGCTCGGCCGGCTGGCACCGCCCGGGGATCCGGCCGCGCTGGCCGACGCGCTGGTCCTGCTCCGGCGTGACCGAGCCGCCCGGCTGCGGTTGCGCGACGCCGGCCGCCGCGCCGCGGTCACCCGGCACAGCTGGGCCGGCGTGGTGGACCGTTCGCTCGCCCTGGTCGACCGCCAGGCGGTCGCCTGATGAGCTCGGGCACCGCGAAGACCGGGCTGTCCGGGGCCATGCCCGGGCTGCGCCGCACATTGCACCGGTTCCGCCACCAGGTCGCCGCGGAACGGAAGTTGATCTTCCTCGGGCTGCTGGCCCTGATCGCCGAGGTCGGCCTGCGGCTGCTGGAGCCGTGGCCGCTGGCGTACGTCATCGACGCGATCGTGGCCGCCACCGGGGCCGACCTGGCCACCCGCGGCGCACCGGTGCCGGGCCTTCCGGGGATCGCCGACCTGACCGTCCTATTGATCATCTGCGCCGCCGCCGTGGTCGGGGTGGTGGCGCTCCGCGCGGCCGCCGCGTACGCGATGACGGTCTGCTTCGCGCTGGCCGGCAACCGGGTGCTGACCCGGGTCCGGACCGAGCTGTACGCCCACCTGAACCGGCTCTCGCTGCGGTTCCACGAGTCGCGCCGCACCGGCGACCTGGTCACCCGGGTGACCGGCGACATCGGCCGGCTGCAGGAGGCGACCGTCACCGCCGCGATCCCGCTGGCCGGCAACGTGATCACCCTCGTCGGCATGTTCGTGGTGATCGTGATCATGGACTGGCAGCTGGCCCTGGCCGTCGCCGTCGTGTTCCCGCTGTTCCTGCTGCTCGGCGGCCGGCTCACCCGCAAGATCAACTCCGTCTCCCGCGGCCAGCGGGAGGCCGAGGGCGCGCTCGCCTCGCTGGCCACCGAGTCGCTCGGCGCAATGCCGGTGGTGCAGAGCTATGCGCTGGAGTCCCGGATGGAGCAGCGGTTCGGCGGCAGCAACGAGCGGACCCTCGCCGACGGGGTCCGCGCCAAGAAGCTGTCGGCCGGGCTGGAGCGCAAGACCGACGTACTGGTCGGGCTGGCCACCGGTGTCGTGCTGCTGCTCGGCGGGCACCGGGTGCTGGCCGGGGCACTCACGCCGGGTGAGCTGACCGTGTTCCTCACCTACCTGAAGACGGCGTTCCGGCCGCTCCGCGACATCGCGAAATACACCGGGCGGATCGCGAAGGCGGCCGCGTCCGGCGAACGGGTCGTGGACCTGTTGGACACCAGGCCGGAGATCGTCGACGCACCGTGGGCCCGGCCGGCGCCGCGGTTCCGCGGCCTGATCGAGTTCCGCGACGTCGTGTTCGGCTACCGGCCCGGCCGGCCGGTGCTGAAGGGATTGAACCTGATCATCCCGCCCGGTCGCCGGGTCGCCCTGGTCGGCCCGTCCGGCGCCGGCAAGTCGTCGATCGCCGGACTGCTCAGCCGGCTCCGGGATCCGGACGCCGGCCAGGTGCTGATCGACGGCCGGGACCTGCGCGACCTCACCCTCGACTCGACCCGGTCCCAGGTCGCGGTGGTGCTGCAGGACAGCGTGCTGTTCGCCGACACCATCCGGGCCAACATCGCGCACGGCGCGCCGGACCTGCACGGCCGCCCGGTCGGTGAGGAGTGGATCCGGTGGGCCGCCCGGCTGGCCGGCGCGGACGAGTTCATCCGGGCTCTGCCGCACGGCTACGACACCGTGATCGGGGAACGCGGCGCGACCCTGTCCGGCGGCCAGCGGCAACGGATCGCGATCGCCCGGGCCGCCATCCGGAACGCGCCGATCGTGATCCTGGACGAGGCGATGACCGGTCTCGATCCGGGCACCGAGGCCGAGGTCGCGGCCGCGCTGCGCCGGCTCACCGAGGGCCGGACCACCCTGGTGATCACGCACGACCTGGACGCGGCCCGGGATGCCGACCTGGTGTTCTGGATCGACGACGGCCGCCTGGTCCGCGGCGGTACGCCTTCCGCCGTGCTCGGCCCACCGGCTCTCCACGCCCTGAGCCTGTCGAAGGGCCGAGCCACATGATCACCGACACCGCCCTGCCCGGACTGGAGGCCCTGCTCCGGCTGCCCGGACTGACCCAGCTGCGCTACAAGCCGGGCACCAGTTGCGTGGCCGCGATCGCCCGGCCGGACGGCCCCGCCTTCGGGTACGCGGTCTCGGCGGACGCCCGGCCCAAGCTGGACAAGCTGATCCGCAAGGCGCCGCCCGGAACGATCATCGACCATGATCGGGAACGGAATCTGATCATCGCCCGGGCCGGCGCGGACCGGGACCTGCCCGCGCTCGCCGAACCGGACGCCGCGGCGGCGTCGGTGCTGCCCGGGCCACCGCCCGCGTTCCGTACCCTCGCCTACAAGCCGCAGCGCCGCTGGGTCGCCCTCGCCTCACGTGCCGGTACCGTGCCGGTGCTGCTCCGGGCCTACCGACGGTCCACCGTGGCCGACGCGCACGCCCGGCTGGCCTGGTTCGACCGGCTCACCGGTACGCGGCGCGCCCTCGGCCGGGACGACCGGTACGCGGTGATCGCGACCCGGTTCGAGCCCGGAAGCAGCCTGGCCGAGCTGATCGAGTCCGGCGCCGCGACCGCCGCGATGCTGACTGGCTGCGGCGTGGCCCTGGCCCGGCTCCATGATCAGCCGCTGGTGCCGGGCCCAGCGGTCCGGCAGGCCGACCCGGCCGCGACCGTCGCCCTGCTCGGCGTCCTGCTGCCCGGCCAGGCGCCCCGGGCCGAGGCGCTCCTGGACCGGCTGCGGGCCGCCGTTCCGCCCCGGGTCCCGCCCGTGCCGTGCCACGGCGACTTCTCCGCCGACCAGGTGATCATCCCGGCCGCCGGGTCGCCGCCGACCTTGATCGACTTCGACCGGTCCGGGCTGGGCGATCCGGCAGCCGACCTGGCCGGGCTGTCCGCCGCCGGGCTCGGGCCGGCCGCGGTCGACCGGGTGCTGGCCGGCTACCGGACCGTCCGCCCGGTCCCGGCCGGGCTGGCGTGGCACCGGGCCCGGGCGCTGCTGCTCCGGGCCGCCGACCCGTTCCGTACCGCGGCACCGGACTGGCCGGAACGGATCCCCCTCCTGCTGGACCGGATCGAGGAGACCCTTCCATGATCAACACCGTGCTGACCGTCCCGGACCTGGAATCGATCACGCACCAGCTGGCCGAACGGGGACTGCGCCTGGTCCGGTCCTGGCCGCGCGGTACCGACCGGCTGCTGCTGGACCTCACCGACCATGATCATCGCCCGCTGGCCGGCCAGTGGCTGGCCGCGCCGGGCCGGGCCGCCGCGGTCGCCGCGGCGACGCCCGGGTCACGCCTGGCCGGCTCGTTCGTGCTGCAGCCCGCGGGTGCCGACCGGCGGCTGCCGGCCGTGGCCCGCCGGCTGCAGTGGCCGGGTGCCACCCTGCTCGGGCACCGGCCGGAACGCCGGGCCGTGCTCCGGGAGGCAGACGGCAGCTTCACCAAGATCGTCCGGCCGGACCGGTGGCGGCGCCTGGTCGAGACGACCCGGCTGGCCGAGTCGCTGCCGCTGGCCACTCCGTCGGTCCTGGACGCCGACCCGGTCCAGGCCTCGGTCACCACGGCCGCGCTGCCCGGTCGTACCCTCACCGACCTGCTCACCGGGCCCGCGGCCGCCGAGTCCTGCCGGGCCGCCGGCCGTACCCTCGCCGCCCTGCACCGGCTCGACCCCGCCCTGGCCACGGCGGGCCGGGCCGCCCCGGCCCGCCACGACCTGGCGGCCGAACGCACGGTCACGGCACGCTGGCAACGACTGGCCGCCGAGTACGGGGCGCCGCGGCCGGCCTGGCGACCGTCCCGGCCGCACCGGGGCGACCAGCCGGAGCCGCCGGACCGGCTCGTCCTGCTGCACCGGGACCTGCACGACGGCCAGCTGCTGATCGACGAGGACGGCAAGGCCGGACTGATCGACTTCGACCTGATCGCCGTCGGGGACCCGGCGCTCGACCTGGCCAACCTGATCGCCCACCTCGAACTCCGCGCGGACCAGGGCGTGATCGCCGATCCGGAGCCGCTGATCGAGGCGGTCCTGAACGGCTACCGGCCCGGCCTGGCGCTCCGGTCCCGGCTGCCCGGCTATCTCGCGCTGGCCCGGGACCGGCTCGATGCGGTCTACGCCTTCCGGCCCTGAGAACGCCGTTCCTTGAGCTTGTCGAAGGGCAAGGTCAGAGCCGGCTCGGCCCTTCGACGGGCTCAGGGCGCGTTCGGCGGCTCCCTAGGCCGGCTCGGTGAGCGTCTCCCGGGCCACCGCGCGGGTCATCCGGCGGCGGTGATGGGAGCGGCAGAGCGTCTCGTACCCGATGTTCTCGGACGGCTCCACCTCGGTGTCGCCGACGACGACCTGCGCGCCCTCGGTGATCATCCGGCCGTCGGCGGTGCGGGCGTTGTGGGTGGCCCGGGCGCCGCACCAGCACAGCGGCTGCACCTGCAGCAGCTCGATCCGGTCGCACAGCTCGACCAGCCGCTGCGAGCCGGGGAACAGCGTGGTCCGGAAGTCGGTCAGGATCCCGAAGGCATACACGTCGATCTGGAGTTCGTCCACGATCCGGGCCAGGTCGTCGATCTGCTCGGTCAGGTAGAACTGGGTCTCGTCGCAGATCAGGTAGTCGATCCGGCTGCCCTGGGTCAGCTGCTCGACCACGTACCGCCAGAAGTTGAAGTCCTCGACGACCTCGATGGCCGGCCGCTCCAGGCCTAATCGGGACGAGATCGTCGCCTCCCCCGCCCGGTCCTGGCTGGTGAACAGCCGGCCGGCCCGGCCACCGGCCGAGTGGGTGTGATCGAACTGCAGCGCAAGGGTCGACTTCCCGCAATCCATCGGCCCGGTGAAGTACACGAACTCGGCCACCGACGCAGTGTGCCAAACTTCAACCTCCTCGCTGGACACGTCGCGCGGCGAGTTGAGAATTTCCTTAAGGTGGGTTCGTGCCCGCAGAAGTCCAACACCTGCCCGAACTGTCCGCGCGTTTCGCGACCGTCAAGCCGTCCGTCGTCCGCGAACTGCTGGCCCTCACTCAGCGGCCGGGAGTCATCTCGTTCGCGGGCGGGCTGCCGGCGCCGGAGTTCTTCGACCTCGACGGTGCGCTGGCGGCGGTCCAGGAGGCACTGGGCTCCCCCGCCGTGCTGCAGTACTCGCCGTCCGAGGGCAACGCCGAACTGCGGGCCCGGATCGCCGACCGGTACGGGGCGTTGGGCCTGGCCACCGATCCCGAGCAGATCGTGATCACCACCGGCTCGCAGCAGGGCATCAGCCTGCTCGCGTCGACGCTGGTCGACCCGGGCGACGTCGTGCTGGTCGAGCGGCCCAGCTATCTCGCCGCGCTGCAGTGCTTCACGCTGGCCGGGGCCCGGCTGGTCGGCGTGCCCGGCGCCGGCGACGAGGTCGATCTGGAGGCGCTGGCCGAGCTGGCCGCCGAGCACCGGCCGAAGGCGTTCTACACGGTGCCGAACTTCCACAACCCGACCGGCCGCACGCTGACCCCTCAGAACCGGGCCGGCATCCTCGTCGTGGCGGAGCGGTACGGCTTCCGAGTGATCGAGGACGACCCGTACCGGGAACTGAGCTTCGGCGCGCCCGCCCCGGCGTCGCTGGCGATCGGCGCCGAGCCCGGCCGGGTGGTCAGCACCGGCAGCTTCTCCAAGATCCTGGCGCCAGGCCTGCGGCTCGGCTGGGTCCGGACCGACCCGTCGATCAAGTCGGCCGTCGTGATCGCCAAGCAGGCCGCCGACCTGCACACCTCGACGCTGGACCAGGCCGCCGCGGCCCGCTACCTGGCATCTGGGCGGCTCGACGCCGCGGTCGAGCGGTCCCGGGCCGGCTACGCCGAGCGACGCGACGCCATGCTCGCCGGCCTGCCCGCGGCCCTGCCCGAAGGCAGCACCTGGAACCGGCCTGCCGGCGGCATGTTCGTCTGGGCCGCCCTGCCCGAGTCGTACGACACCGCGGCCCTGCTCGGCGCCGCGATCGACCGCGACGTCGCCTTCGTCCCCGGCGCCCCGTTCTTCACCGACCCGGCGCCGGCCAACACGATGCGGCTGTCCTTCGTCACGTACCCGCCGGAGCAGATCGCCGAGGGCCTGCGCCGTATGGCCCAGGTCTTCCAATCGAATTCTCCGGGTCCCGCGGCGTGAGGATGATCATCGTCCGAACGCCCACTGCACCATCAACGGGAACTCGGCACGCCAGAATCCGCCGCCGTGCTCACCGGGACGCTCCTGCATGATCACGTCCGCCCCGGCGGCTCGGAGCGCGTCGGCCCAGCGGGTCGCGTTCTCCAGGAACCAGGGTTCCTCGGTCCCGCCGAGCAGGTACGTCCGCGGATAGCTGCTCGGCAGGTCGGCGGGCGGGTGGATCCCGCCGGGCGAGGCGCAGAAGACCGCACCGTAGACCTCGGGATGCCGCAGTCCCAGCACCAGCGCCAGTTCACCGCTCGCGGAGACTCCGCAGACGGCGGTCCGCTCGGCCGGAAGGTCGAGGTCGAACCGCGCCCGGACCCAGGACCGCACCTCGTCGACGAAGAACCGCTCGTGGGCGCCGAAGATCTCCTCGTCGAACTGCGGGGAGTACTCCTTGATCCGGGCCATCTCGTCCGGGTCGTCGGTCCGGTGCACGCCGACCACCATCGTCGGCGGCACGTCGGCCGACTCCAGGTCCGGGCCCCACTCCGAGAGCCCCTGTCCGTCGCCCGCGTACACGATCGCCTCGGGCGGCTGCCGCGGCACGTAGGCGGTGACCTGGCGGCCGCCGTCGTAGTCGAAGCTCTCGGTGACGAATTCTCCGGCTGGCTCCATGGGTCTCGCTCCTCGGTGATCAGTGGCGGCGCGGGCCGCGGCGGTACGGGGTGAAGGCGGCCGGCTCCTCGTTGCCGACCCAGTCGCCGTCGCCGAGCCGGCGCAGGCTGCTCTCCAGGTCGAAGGTGAGCCAGCCGGACAACTGCGGGTGGGTCGGATGCTGCCAGAGTCCGTACGGTCCGCGCAGCGAGGCGAGATGGCCGACCAGTTCGCGGACGCGGCGGTCTGCTGCCGAGACGCCGCAGCGGGACGCGAGGTCGAGCAGGAAGGCCAGGTCGAAGGTCGCGTAGAAGGTGACCTGGCCCTGCGCCCGTTCCAGCCCGGTCAGCCGCGCCACCTCCCAGCCGAGGGCGGCGCCGTCGCGGCTCTCCCGGGACAACAGGTGATCGACACCGACTCTGGCCTCGTCCGAGCGGCGGCGCTCCGGATGCAGCGCGAGGCAGGCGACGGCCCCGGTGGTCGCGGACCGGCAGCCGAGACCGCGGGTCAGCCGGCGGTACTCCTTCTCCGGCGGCACCGGCCGGTCCCCCACACCCAGGTCGCCCTTCGGCCCGGCGGGCCAGGAACCGTCCCGCAGCCGTACCCCGAGCAGCCAGTCGAAGGCCCGTTCCGCCCGCGGGTCGGTCGCGTAGCCGGTGGCGGCGATCCCCCGCAACGGCACCGCCGTCTGCACGGTGACGAACCGTGGACCGTCGTCGCCGGGAGCGGCGTCCGACCAGGAACCGTCGGCCCGCTGCCGGGCGAAGAGGGCCTCCACGCCGGCCTCCAGCGCGGGGCCGCGACAGCCCAGGTACGCAAGCCGGCAGAGCAGGTAGCCGGCCTCCCGGGAGTCCGCTCCGGCGGTCTCCAGCCGGGTGATCAACGCGCCGATCTCGTCGTCATGATCAACTTCGGCCCGCCACGCCCTGACCTCGGCATCGCCCTCGTCGGCACCGTCGAGTTCGACGGCGGTACGCCAGCGGAGCGACGGCGACGGGTCGCCGTACAGCAAGGCGTTCATGATCATCCCAGCACCTCCGCCAGGTACGGTGCGGTCGCCGTGCCGGCGTTGATCAACTTCTCCGGCGGACCTTCGAAGATGATCGTGCCGCCGTCCGGCCCGGCGCCCGGGCCCAGCTCGATCAGCCAGTCGCAGGCCGCGAGCAGCAGCGGATCGTGCTCGACGACGAGGACGCTGTGGCCGGCGCCGACGATCGCGTCGAGGGCCCAGACCAGGACCGCGACGTCGGTGGCCTGCAGCCCGACCGTCGGCTCGTCGAGCAGATAGAGGGTGCCGGTCTTGACCGGCCGGGCCAGCTCCTTGGCCAGCTTGAGCCGCTGCGCCTCGCCGCCGGACAGGCTCCAGCCCGGCTGCCGGACCACGAGATGACCCAGGCCGAGGTCGATCGCGGCCCCACCCCGGCGGCGCACGGAGTCCAGGTCGCCCCACTCCTCGACGAGCTCGGCCAGGGTGAGCGCCTCGAGGCCGGCCAGGGTGCGGCCGCGCAGGACGAGCCCGGCGACCTCGTGCCGGTAGCCGGTGCCCCGGCAGGCGTCGCAGGCCTGCGTCACCGACGGCAGGAAGGCAAGCTTCTCCTGCCAGGCGCCGCGCCCCTTGCAGGCATCGCAGCCGTACCTCAGGTCCTTGAGCGTGAGCCCCAGATCGGCGGCGGCTTCGCTGCCGGCGAAGAACTTGCGGGCCGCGTCGATCAGCCCGAGGTACATCCCGGGCGACGTGATCTCGGCCCGGGACTGGTCCGCCACCACGGTCCGTTCCGGCGCGCCCGAGATGGCGTCGTGAACGCCGGGCTCGACCCGGGCCACCTCACCGCCGGGGACGTCGGTCCGCGGCCGGGTCAGTCCGGGCACCACGGTGTCCACGACCAGCGACGACTTGCCGGAGCCGGACACGCCGCAGACGCCGGCCAGCACCCCGAGCGGGATCCGCACGTCGACGCCGCGCAGATTGTTCTCCCGGGCGCCCGTCACCCGGAGCCAGCCGCTCGGCTCGCGCCGGTCCCGGGCCGGGACGGACGCCTCGCCACGCAGCACCGCCCGGGTGACCGACGCGGGGTCGGCCGGGTCGACCAGCCGGCCGCCCTCCCGGCCGGGACCAGGTCCCAGTTCGATGATCTGGTCGGCCGCACGGATGAAGGCCGGATCGTGTTCGACGGCGATGACCGTGTTGCCGGCATCCCGCAGTTCGCCGAGGGTACGGACGAGGGCGGCCGACTCGGACGGGTGCAGGCCGCGCGACGGTTCGTCGAGCAGCACGGTGGTGCCGACCAGCCCGCTGCCCAGCACCGACGCCAGCTTGATCCGCTGCGCCTCGCCGGCCGACAACGTCCAGGTCGTCCGGTCCAGGCCGAGATAGCCCAGCCCGACCGACCTCAGGAAGGCGAGCCGGCGCAGCGCGACCCGCCGGGCCTGCGCCGCCTGCTCGTCGGCCGGCTCGGCGATCGACGTCAGAACGTCCTCGAGGGCGGCCGCCGACGATGCGAACAGTGCGCTGCGGTCGCGGCCCTGGAGCCGGATCGCGAGGTACGGCGCACGCAACCGGGCGCCACCGCAGTCGCGGCACCGGAACACCGTGGTCTCGGCGCCGCCCAGGTCGAGCCTGGCCCACGCGTTCAGGCCGCCCCACGCCGAGTCGCCGTCCAGCACCGCTCGTCGCACCTCCTCCGTCAGCTCCGACCACGGGGTCCCGGACGGATCGAACCCGTACCGCTCGGCGAGGCCGTCGATCACGACCCGAGCACCGGACGCCGACGGCCGGAACCAGGCCAGGGACCCGACGAAGCAGCGGGTCAGCGGCAGCTCGGGGCGGACCACGCGGTCGAGGTCGAACTCCCGCTCGACGCCGAGCCCCAGGCACTGCGGGCAGATCGAGGCGGCCGTCCCGAGCAGGTGCCGCGGCTCGATGGGCACGGCCGTCGTTCCGCAATCGGCGCAGGCCCACGGGGCCTCCGGAATCGGTGCCGTCCGGCGTACGTTCTCGCCGCCGCAATCGAGACAGCGCCGGACGCCGGCCCGGGCCAGAACGACAGCGGTCAGCCGGTCCAGGTCTGTGGATCGGCCCACCGTGGTCCGGGCGGCGTCCCACCGGCCGGGGCCGCCGGGATCGAAGATCCGGCCGGAGCCGTCGATGATCATCGTCGGGCCCAGCCCGGTCAGCGAGTCGACCGGCGCCTCGGGACCCTCCCGGACCGACTGACGTTCGTACACCGACAGGCATTCCAGCAGGCGTCGCGTCGCCTCGGCCGCCAGGATGTCGTTGACCAGGGAGGACTTGCCGGAGCCCGAGACCCCCGTGACCACCGTGTAGCGGTTCTTGGCGAAGTCGACGTCGACGGACCGCAGGTTATGGGCCCGGGCGCCACGGACGCTGATCGCCTCGCTCGACCGTCGTCCGGCCCGGGCCGCGTCCCGAGGACGCGCGATCGCCCGCTCGACCCGGCCCGACTCTCCGCAGTGCTGCAGCCGGCCGCCGTCCGGTCCCCCGCCCGGGCCGAGCTCGATCCGCCAGTCGGCCGCCGCGATCACGTCGGCCTGGTGCTCGACGACCACCACCGTGCAGCCCCGGCCGGTCAGCCGCTGCAGCACCGCGAGCAGCCGGTCCAGATCGGCCGGGTGCAGGCCCGTCGTCGGCTCGTCGAGCAGCACCAGGTCACCGGCCTTCGCCTTGGTGATCTCACGGGCGAGCCGGACCCGCTGCGCCTCACCACCGGACAGGCTCGGCGACGGCTGGCCGAGGGTGACATAGCCGAGGCCGACCTCGATCAGCGTGTCCAGGATCCTCGCCACGGCCGGGTGCTCGGCGAACAGGGTCCTGGCGTCGTCGACGCTGGCCGCCAGGACGTCGGCGATCGACCGCCCGGCCCAGGTCGCCGCCAGGACCTCCGGCCGGAACCGCCGACCCTCGCACTCCTCGCAGGGCACCCAGACCGGCTCCACCTCGCGGAGCCTGATCTCGACCGCGCCCATCCCCTCGCAGGCCGGGCAGGCGCCCTCGGCCCGGTTGAACGTGAACTCCGAGGCCGGGCGGCCGGTCTCGGCCGCGAACACGTCGCGGATCCGGTCGAAGACCTTGGTGTACGTGGCCGGGTTGGACCGCGGGTTGTTGCCGAGCGGTGCCTGGTCGACCGAGAGCGCCCGGAGCGCTGGCGCCGCAAAGGCCCGGCAGCCGACCGGGCCGCCCTCCTGCAACGACGGCAGCAGCACCTCGCGGGCGAGGGTCGTCTTGCCCGCTCCGGACGGGCCGGTGATCACCGTGAGCGCGCCGACCGGAAACTCGCAGTCGATCGAGCGAAGGTTGTGCAGCTGAGCCCCCTCGATCCGGATCCGCTCGCCGGAAGCGGCCCGTCGGCGGCGCCCGGCGCGGCCGGCCCGGGCGGCGAACGCGGCTCCGGAGGCCGTACCGGAACGCCAGAGTTCGGCGGGCGGGCCCTGGAACACCAGCCGGCCGCCGGCCGCTCCACCGCCCGGCCCGATCTCGACGACGTCGTCGGCCAGCGCGACCGCGGCCGGGTCGTGCTCGACCATCAGCACCGGGCCGGGCAGCTCGACGATGGCGTCCAGCAGCCGCCGCAGATCGGTGTGGTGCAGGCCGATCGTCGGTTCGTCGAGAACGTGCAGCAGGTCCTCGAGCCGGCCCGCGAGGACGACGGCGAGCCGGGTCCGCTGGGCCTCGCCCCGGGACAGGGTCGGCATCGGGCGGTCCAGCGCGAGATGGCCCAGTCCCAGCGTCTGCAGCGGACGCAGTCGGCGCAGCAGCTCGTCCCGGAGCCGCTGGATCCGGGACGATTCCGGGAGCCGCTCCACGAACTCCAGCACCTCGGTCACCGCCCGGCCGGTCAGTTCCGGCAGAGTGAGACCGGCGATCCGGTGCGAGGACGTTTCGGTGCCGTCGCGGAACGCCGCCGGGTCGAGCGGTCGGACCCAGGCCCCGCAACCCGGGCAGATCGGAGCCCGCAGGACCGGAGTGCCGCCGATCCTGACCTCCGGCCGGCCCAACGCATCGGCCTGCTCCAGCACGGCTCTGACCTCGGCGGCCGGTCGGTCCGGCTGGAGCGTGGCCACCCGGACCACGACGTCATGCGGCTTCGCCGGGTCGAGCCGCGGCGGCCGTCCCGTCCAGGTCCGGCCGTCGACGGTGATCCTGTCGAACCCGCCGCGGAGGCCGGCCAGCAGCCGGGCGTGGCTGCCGGCCTGGCCGCGGACCACCGCGACCTCGACGTCCACCGCACCGGCGCGCCCGATCAGGTCCAGCGCGACGGCCAGGCGTTCCTCGCTCGAGACCGCCCGCACCGGGATCCCGCACCGCGGACAGCCCACCTCGGCGAACCGCGCGTACAGGATCCGCAGGAACGGATGCAGCCCGACCGAGCTGGCCACGGTCGACGTCGGGTTGCGATTGAGCACGTTCTGGGCGACGGCGACCGCCGGCCCCAGCCCGGTGATCGCGCGGAACCGCGCGGGCGGCACGCGGCCCCGGTTCGCGCCGAGCGCCAGCGCCTCGACGAACCGTCGCCGCGCCTCCGCGTACACCACGTCGAACGCCAGCGACGACTTTCCCGAACCCGAGACCCCGACGACGGCCGTCAGACCGGGCCCGAACGTGACGTCGACGTCGCGCAGGTTGTGTTCGGCGGCGCCGCGCACCTCGAGGACGCGCCGGGTCGGGCGCGTCATCGAGGCCCCTGCGTCGGGTCGCCGTCCATGCGGGTCATCCTGGCAGCACCCTCCGACACGCGGTCGGTCAGCGCTGGCTGGCGGCCAGCCGGACGCCGAGACCGACCAGAACCAACCCCGTCACCGCCTCCAGCCGGCGCCGGACCACCGAGCGGCGGAACCAGCCACCGGCCCGGTTCACGGCGAGCGCCAGGGACAGGTAGATCACCGTCTCGACGGCCACCTGGAGCAACCCGAGCGCGGCCGTGGTCTGGAACAGAGGCAGGTCCGCTGGCACGAACTGCGGGTAGAGCGCGAGCAGGAACACCGCCGCCTTCGGATTCGCGAGCTGCACCACGAACCCTTCGCCCACCGCCATGATCAACGTCCGGGCCCCGAGCGGCTGGTCCGGCACCGGCGCTTCGGGCACCGTGACCTCGGTCGGCCTTCGGCGCTCCCGCCACCAACTGCGGAACGAGCGGTACGCCAGCCAGGCCAGGACGCCGCAGCCGATGATCTTGAGCAGCAGGTAGCCCAGCTCGGACGCGGCGACCACCGCCGCTCCCGAGGCGACGAGCAGTGCCCAGGTGTAGAGGCCGAGTTCGAGCCCGATGATCGTCGCGATCGCCTGCCGCCGGCCGCGCAACGCGGACCGGCGCACGATCAGCGCGAACGCCGGTCCGGGCGTCGCGGAGATCACGACGACGGCCAGCAGGAACGCCGGCAGCACCGGCCAGAGCTCACTCACCCGGGCCCGCCCGCGATCCGGTCAAGATCACGTACGGCGTAGCGCTGGTGCTCCCACTCCTCCTCGAGAATCGTGTGCAGACAGGAACGTACGGTCTCGGCGTAGTCGGGCGCGTGCGGATTCGGACGCTGCTCGGCCAGCAGCTCCGGGGTCGCGGTGGCGATGAAGTCGCGGACCAGCGCGACCCGGTCCGCGCGCGCGGCGAGCACCTCGTCGTAGCTCGGCTGCTCGGTCGCGAACACCCCGGGAAAGTCCTTCGCGGACTCGGCGTTCATCAGGCCGAGCGGATGGAACGGCTGGTCCCGCCGCAGCACCGCCTTGCCGAGCCACATGTCGGTGGCCAGCACCAGATGCCGCAGGGTCTGCGCGAAGGACCACTCGTCGTCCACCGAGACGTCGACCGTCCCCGCCGGCATCGCCGCGGCCCGTTCCATGATCATCGCCCAGGCCTGTTCGAGCTTCGCCCAGGCCGCCCGCAGGCCGTCCGGATCACCGGCCCGCCGCTCGGCCCGGCCCGGGAACCGCCGGCAGAGCTCGGCCTCGACCAGCGGCACCACGTCGACATCGTTGATCTTGAGCGACCCGTCGTACAACCACGGCGCGTCGATCTCCGCCCCGTCGACGTTCACCGCCCGCATCACCACCCCGCCCAGGTCACTGCGCCGGATCGACGACCCGGACAGATTCACCTTGTGGAAGCGGGATCCCTGCAAGTCTTCGCCGTCGAATTCGGTCATGGCACCCCATTCTGGGCGTCTTCGTCGCGAATGTCCCCCGTGTTGGACCAAAACGTCGATGCCATCGATGGACCAGCCACACCGCGGGACGTTCGCGACGCCTCCTCAGTCGACCAGGAGCGGAACGATCATCTCGGCTTCGGTGAGTGAGCCGTGCATGCCGATCAGGCCCATCTCGCGTTCCATCCGGCGGGTCATCGCGGCCCAGTCGTCCCGGAAGGCGGCCACGACGTGGCCGTAGCGGTCCTTGATCGACTCCTCGACCGGGCCGAACCAGCCTTCGTCGATCGCCTCGTCCCGGGTCCGGACCCAGGCGCGGTCGCCGAGCCGGTCCCGCCAGCGGGCGGCGACGGCCTCCGGCCGATCATGATCGACGTAGAGCTGGCGGAACCGGCCCTCGCCGGCGACGTCGGTCACGCCCGCGTCCAGCTCCGGATCGTCCTCGATCACGATCCGGTGATCATTCGGGATGTCGATCATGCCGTGATCGCCGGTGATGATCAGCCGTACGTCGTCGTCCAGCCGGTCCCGGATCGCCCGGCAGAGGGCGTCCGCGTCGGACAGGGCGGCGTGCCAGTCGTGCGAGCTCACGCCGTGCGCGTGCCCGGCATGATCAAGTCGCCGCTCGTAGGCGTAGACCAGGCTGCGCTCCCCGCGCCCGGAGGCCCGGGCCACCAGGGCGGCCCGTCCGTCAAGATCATCTTCGTCCCTGAAACCGCGGAACTCCGCGCCGCGCAGGGCGGCCCGGGTCAGGCCGCTGTCGGTGAAGCGGTCCAGCGAGACGGTCGTGGTGGCGACGCCGGCCGCACTGGCCCGGTCGAAGATCGTCGGCAGCGCCTGGTACGACTCCGGGTCGATCGCCGAGTCCCAGAACAGGTGGTTGAGGATCTCCCGGGTCTGCGGCACCCGGGCGGTCCAGCCGACCATGCCGTGCCGGCCGGGCGGCATCCCGGTGCCGAGACAGGTCAGGCTGGTCACGGTCGTGCTCGGCACGCCGGCTGTGATCGTCCGGGCCCGGTCCAGCAGTCCGGCCAGATACGGCGCCTGCCGGATCGCCCGCCGGACCAGTTGATCGCCGAGACCGTCGATGACGATCAGCACGTACCGTCGCGCGTCCGGCAGACCGAGCGGATCGCTGTCGTAGGAAGGGACACCGAGGTGGGAGGCCAGGCCCGGGAGCAGCTCGGCGAGGGTCGCGGAGCCGTAACGCGGAATGATCATCGAGCTCAGGAGGTCGCCCGCTGCAGGTTCGTGGCGAACTGGACCAACCGGGCCACGCTCTCGGACCCCTCGATCGCGGCGCTGATCCGGACCGTCAGATCGTCCGAGGTCAGATTGCCGGTGTAGCCGTGATCGGCCTCGCAGTTGGGGTCGTTGCAGCCGGCCGGCTCCAGGTCGAGCCGGTTCATCGCTCCCCAGCCGATGGTCAGCCAGGTCTCGACCACCGCGTCCGGCGCACCGTGGTAGTGCTCCGGCCGGGCCACCACCCGGGTCACCACCACGTTGTTGATCTTGGTCAGCCGGATCGACTCGGTCGACGCGGACGCGTACGCGCCGTCGGTCGGCGGGTCCGCCGGATGATCATCCGTGTGCCCGACGATCAGCCGGGTCGGGGTCAGCGCCAGTACGGTGACGTGGCGGTGGATCTCGTCACCGGAGAACGTCGGCGCGTGGTGCACCACGAAGTCGATGAGCTCCTCGTCGCCGAGCGCCAGCAGGACCGAGTCCTCGACCAGCTCAGGAAAGTAGCCGCTGGCGTCGATCTCGGCGCGCAGGCCCTTTCGGGTGCCGGAGTTCACCTTCATGGCGGTCATCCTGCCATGGATCCGTGGCCGCCTCGGACCAGCCATCGGAGTCAGAGAGTCCGGGCCATCGGATCCCGCTGGTCGCTGGTCGGCGCGATCAGGACCCGGGCACCGAGCACGTGCACGCCGGTCACCGACGCGATCACCGGGCTGAGCCGGACCGAGGCCAGCTGAGGTACGTCGTCGGCGAGCTGGGCCAGCCGGTGCAGCAGGTCCTGCACCGCCGCCACGTCCACGCCCTGGGAGCCGTCCCGGCCGAACAGGGTCGGCGCAGCCCGCAGGTCGCGCACCATCGCGGCGGCGTCGGCGGTGGTCAGCGGCGGCACCCGGTAGACGGTGTCGCCGAGCAGTTCGCTGGCGATCCCGTCCAGGCCGAGCGACAGCATCGGGCCGAACGCGGCGTCCTCCCGGCTGGTCATGATCAACGGGACGCCGGGCGGCGCCATCGCCTGGACCACCGGATCGGCCACCACCGGATCCGAGCCGAGACCGAGCTCCGCGGTCAGTTCGCCCAGCTCCGCCCAGGCGTCCCGGAGCGCCTCCGGGGTCTCCAGGTTGCGGTAGACGCCGGCCAGGTCCGGCCGCCCGCGAACCGCCTTGGACCGTGCCTTCAGCACCACGTCCCAGCCGAGCCGGGCGGCCACCTCGGTCGCCTGCTCCAGGCTGGACACCCGGTGCCGCGGCACCAGCGTGATCCCGTACGTGGCCAGCAGCGCGGTCGCCTCCGGCCCGGTCAGCTCCCGGCCCGCCCGGTCCCGGGAGAGCACCCGGTTGACCACCCGCTTGGCGGCCAGCTCGTCGACGTCGAGCAGCGGCACCGCGCCCGGGTCGCGTTCCCGCCAGTGCGCGTACGCACTCAGGGCGGACAGCGCCTGGATCGCGTCGGCCGGCGCGTCGAAGGTGGGCAGCCCGCCCGGCCGGTCGTCGTCGCCGTTGTCCAGGTCGGAGTACTCGTGGAAGTCGATCAGCACGCCGACCAGCGGCTTCTTCGCCTCGGCGGCCAGCTCGGCGAGCGCGTCGTGGATCGCATCCGTACCGCTGTCGAAGATCGCCACCGCGGCGCAGACCACGGCGTCGCAGCCGTCGTCGGCCAGCGCCTCCCGGACCGCCTCGGCATAGCGCTCCGGGGCCGCGTCGCCGGCCAGCACCACCGGGTCGCCGCCGGCCAGCAGACCGACCGCTGTCACCGTATGGATCAGCTGCTCCACCAGGGTCGCCGAGTTCGCGATCACCCGGACCCGCGGGCCGGCCGGCAGCGGCTGCCGGGCGGCGATCTTGGCGATGTCGAACATGGCGCCGCGGCGGTGCACGACGATCACGCCGGCCTGCCGGAACAGCGCGTCGACCGCCTGCTCGGGCGCGTGCCCGAGGCCGCCGCGGACCCCGATGTGGCTGGACCGCCGGGCCTGCCCGGGCGCGAACACGACCACCGGCTTGGTCCGGGTCAGCTGCCGGATGATCCGGAAGAACTTGCGCGGGTTGCCCAGCGAGTCCAGGGTCAGCAGGCAGGCCCGGGTCGCGTCGTCGTCCTGCCAGAACTGCATCACGTCGTTGCCGGTGACGTCCGCGTACGCCCCCGAGCTGATGAACGAGGACAGCCCGATCTGCTGCCGCAGCGCCCGGTTGATCAGGGCCACGCCGACCGCGGCCGACTGGCAGAACAGCCCGACGCCGCCGGTCCGCGGCATCGGCCCCGGGCTGGCGTTCAGCCCGACCACCGGGTCGGTGTTGATCAGGCCGAGCGCGTCCGGGCCGAGCGCGCGGATCCCGTACGCCCGGGCGAGGCTGACCACGGTCCGGTTGTCCTGCGTGGAGTCCGTACCGGTGAGGACGACCATCGCCGTGGCGCCCTTGTGCGCGGCGTCGATCACGACGGCGCCGAGCTCGTTGGTCGGGATGGACACCAGGACCAGGTCGATCGACCCCTCGATGGTGGCGATCGAGGTCGCGGTACGGACCCCGGAGACGGCCGTCGCGTCCGTGCTGACGGCGATCACCTCACCCCGGAATCCCCCGCTCAGCAGGGAATTGACCAGACCCTGCACTCGCCGGCCGCGGCCCAGCACGACCACCCGCTCCGGGGTCAGCAGCCGCCGCATCGACGCCGCCTCGGCCCGGTGCTCGCGCCGCTCCATCACCCCGACCGACGTGTCGGTGGGCAGGATCGGGAACTCCACCGACAGCACGCCGTCCTCGACGTCCTTGGACACCCGGTAGCCGGCGTCGGCGAACACCTGCGCCATCCGTCGGTTCTCCGGCAGGATCTCGGCGACGAACTTGGTGATCCCCCGCTCCCGGGCCGCCTCGGCCAGGTGCTCCAGCAGCAGCTGCGCGATGCCCCGGCCCTGGTGCGCATCCTCGATCAGGAACGCGACCTCGGCCTGGTCGTTCTCGATCCGGTCGTACCGGCCGACGCCGATCATCAGCTCGCCCAGGGTGAGGATGAACGCGACCCGGTCCACGTAGTCGACCTCGGTGAACCGCTGCACGTCGCGCTGGCTCAGCCGGGGGTACGGCGCGAAGAACCTCAGATACTTCGATTCCGGCGACACCCGGTCGTAGAACTCGACCAGCAGATTGGCGTCGCTCGGCTTGATCGGGCGCAGCCGGGCCACCCGACCGTCGGTGAGCAGCACGTCCGCCTCCCACTGCGTGGGATAGCCCGGCGGGTTGCCGCTCTGCTGCGCCGCTGACACATCGCTGAGCCTATTCGCCCGAGACCGGATCACGAGAGTCGGCGGACGAGATCTGGCTCTCATCGACCACCTGGGCGATCACCGTGATGGTGCCCGGGGCGATCTCGGTGAAGCCGGCATCGCGTACGGCGAGCAGCCGGTGATCCCGCCAGGCCGCACCGGCGTCGGCCAGCCGGTCCGACAACGCCCGCCAGCCGGCCGCGTCGACCCGCCGGGCCGTGGCCGGGCTGCCCGCATCGGCCCAGGCGGCCAGCGTCGCGGGGTCGTCGGCGGCCAGCAGCGCGGCCGCGATCATGCCCGCATGACCGGTCTGGGCCATCGTCTTGCCCAGCGTCATCACCGGCTCCGGCGGCAGCCACAACCGCAGCCCCACGTTCCCGGAGCCTGGCGAAGGGCTCTCCCCCTCCGCCGGCTCGTCCACCGGCAGATCCGTACCGCCGACCTGGAGCCGCGCGACCCGCTTGTCCAGGTCGGCGATCCGCCCCGGCAGCAGCGCGACCACCTCGGTGTCGCCGTCGGCAAGCGCGATCCCCGGCAGGTCGGCCAGCGCGGCCCAGTGCGCACCGCGGGCCCGGCGGGTGACCTTGCGGATGTGGCCGGCGCAGTAAGCGGCGATCGCCTCCGCCCACGGCCCGCCCGGTTCGGCGCGCGGATCGAGGCAGAGCCTGGCCGCGGCGGTCGCCGCGAGGCCGGCCGCGGCGTGCCAGGAGGGCTCGGCGGTCCGCTCCAGCCGGAGCACCAACTGCATCGCCCGGATGTCCTCGGCCGCCTCGTCGCGGTCGTCGATGATCTCGTCGCCGGAGAGCCCGAGCCAGTGCAGATAGCGACGTCGCAACGGTTCCAGCGCCTGTCCGATCACCACGCCCCCATCCTGGCACCGACCTCTCATGGTTCGCCGCTACCCTCAGCGCCTGTGAGTCAACGGAGCCGTACCCTGCGGACGCTGCTCGGCGGCGTGCGACGCCGGGTCGCGCGCGACCGCACCGTCCCCGGCCAGCCGGCCGAACGGGCCCTGGTGGAGACCTTCACCCGGCAGGAGATCGCCGGCTGGCTGCTGGTGCCGCCGGACACGCCGGAGTCTCGGGTGTCCCTGTGCCTGAACGATGTCGCGGCCACCGAGGTCGTCGCGCACCCCGAGCCCGGCGGTGCCGGCGGGCTGCAGCGGCGCCGGTTCCGGTTCGTGCTGTACGACTTCTGGCGGTTCGCCCGGACCACCGACACGGTCTCCGTCAGGTACCAGGAGCGGCCGATCCTGCTGGCGGCCCGGAAGAGCTACGGCTACCGCCCGAAGACGGACGGGCGGTCCACCCCGGCGGAGTTGATCACGCTGCTGCGGTCCGGCCACATCTTCGGCCAGGGCGGCAAGATCCAGCTCGGCAAACTGATCGACACCGGCTGGCAGGACCAGGTGCTGCGACTGCACGACGCCGTCCACCGGCAGCTCGAGGCCGAGTTCGGTCTGCGCACCTTCCTCGGCTACGGCACCCTGCTCGGGCACGTCCGCGATCATGGTTTCATCGATCACGACCGCGACTTCGACGGCGCCTACCTGGCCCGCCACGCGGATCCCGCCGCCGCGGCCGAGCAGTTGATCACCGTTGCCGAATTCCTGATCCGCAAGGGCTTCCAGGTGATCCCGAAGGCCTCCTGCCTCGCGATCAAGGACCTCGGCTCCGGTGCCGCGCAGATCGACCTGTTCCATCTGGTGGCCCGGCCGGACGGCACCGTCGGCTTCCCGTTCGGCAGCGTCGGCTCCACGGCGCTGCCGGTGTCGGCGATCGAGCCCCTGCAGCCGGCGACCCTGGCCGGCCGTCCGGTCCTGGTGCCGGCCGACCCCGCCGCGATCGTCGAGCATCTCTACGGACCGGGCTGGCGGGTGCCCGATCCCGGCTTCAGTTGGTTGACCGCACGGACCACCCGGGAGAGCCGGGCGCTGCTCGATCATGATCAACAGGACCGCCTCTACTGGACCGACTTCTATGCCCGGCCGGAGCCGCTGGAGCCGTCCCGGTTCGCTCGCTGGGTCCTTGATCATCCGGAGTTGCCCGACCGGGCCGTCGACCTCGGGTGCGGCGACGGCCGGGACAGCGTTCTGCTCGCCACCGGCGGTCGCTCGGTGCTCGGCATCGACCGCATCCCGGCCGCGGTGGCCCTCGCCCGAGGCCGTACCGGCGCGCGGGCGGCGGACTTCGCCGAAGCGGATCTCAACGACGCCGGTGCTCTGACGACCCTGCTGGGAAGAGCCCGGGGCCAGTCCGACGCGCCCCTGCTGCACTACGCCCGCGGCCTGGCCGGCACGCTGCCCGAGCCCGCGTGGCTGACCCTGCTCGACCGCCTCGCCGCCGCCGCGGGCCGTCCCGGCGACCTGCTGGCGCTGGAGCTCCGGACCGACGCCGACCGGAACCGCCCCAAGGCGAACTTCCGCTCGGTGCGCCGGTTCCCACCTCCGGACGAGGTGATCACCCAGCTCACCGAACGCGGCTGGACCGTCGTCGACCGGGAGGAGGGCACCGGTCTCTCCCCTTACCGGGAAGAGAATCCCGCCCTGCTCAGGCTGCTGGCCCGCCGCCCCGGCGAGGGCTGAGGTCGGCTGGGCGGCGTCCTCGGCGGCCGGCCGTCGCAGCAGTTCGGTCAGCGCCGCGATGCTGTGGTCGCGGTGACCGAGCTCGACGGCCTTCATCAACAACTCGTGCATCGGCGTGTTCCAGGAGAAGTCGACCCCGGACTCACGGGCGAGTTCGTGGTCGTACGCGATCGCCTCGTGGAACAGGCCGAGCGCCGACGACGGGTTGCTGTAGTCGCCGCTGTCGATGTGCTCGGCAAGGCTCGGCAGCACCTGGCCGATCATCTCCAGCCACTTCACCGTGGACGGCACCAGCGAAGCGGCGGGCAGGCCGCGGGCGGTGACCAGGGCCGCGCCTTGGAAGAAGCCGAGCAGCGCCGGCAGCAGCGTGCCGCCGACCGCCGACTCGTAGAGCATGGCCAGGTCGACGTCCTCGCCGAGGAAGACGGTGTCGCCGCCGAGCGTGCGGAGCAGGGCGTGGTGGCGGTCGAACACCGCGCGATCACCGCTGTAGTAGAGCAGGGTGTCGGGCTTGCCGACCGCCTCGGGCACGTTCTTGACCGCGCCGTCCAGGAAGGCGGCACCCTGCCCGGCGGCCCAGTCCGCGAAGGTCCGGGCACCGCCGGGGGTGCCGCTGTTCAGCGTGATCAAGGTACGCCCGCGCAGCCCGGCCGCAATCGGCTCGAGGGCGGACCGGGTGGCGTCGTACGTGGTCAGACAGGCGATGATCACCGGGCTGGCGGCGATGGCCCGGTCGAGGGCCGGCTCTGCGTGGGAGGCCAGCTCGGGCACCCGGCCGGCCGTACGGTTCCACCCGGTGACCGCGTACCCGTCGTTGATCAGGGCCCGGGCCAGCGCGGAGCCCATCGCGCCGAGCCCGAGGACGGTGACGTCTGTGGTGTGCATGGTCCCGATCTCACCCGGGCCCAGCCGTCCGGACAAGTACCTACTTTCACGTGCGTACCTCTGATCAGGGAGTCGCCGCCTCCAGGCGGATGATCACCGACTTCGAGGTCGGGGTGTTGCTGATCTCCGCGGTCGAGTCGACCGGCACCAGCACGTTGGCCTCCGGGAAGTACGCCGCCGCACACTCCCGGGCCGTCGGATAGGCGACCACCCGGAACCGCTCCGCGCGCCGCTCCTCCAGCCCGCGCGGCCCCGGCCACTCGGAGATCAGATCGACCAGCTGGCCGTCGGCGAAACCGAGGTCGGCAAGATCATCCGGGTTCACGAAGACCACCCGGCGACCCTCGGCAATGCCCCGGTAACGATCATCGAGGCCGTAGATCGTCGTGTTGTACTGATCATGGGAACGCAGCGTCTGCAGGATCAACCGGCCCCGGCCGGGCTCGATCACCTCGAGTCGGTTCACGGTGAACCGAGCCTTGCCGGTCGCGGTGTTGAAGGTCCGGGAATCCCTGGGACCGTTGGGAAGGGCGAAGCCGCCGGGGCTGTCGATCTTGCTGTTCAGCCCGTCGAAGCCGGGCACCACCCGGGCGATCCGGTCCCGGATCCGGTCGTAGTCGGCCCGGAACGTCGACCACGGCACCGGCGAGTCGGGCAGTGTCCGGCGGGCCAGCTCGCAGACGATCGCCACCTCGCTGAGCAACTCGTCCGACGCCGGGGCCAGCCGGCCGCGGCTGGCGTGCACCATCCCCATCGAGTCCTCGACCGTGACCCGTTGATCACCGGTCAACTGGCGGTCCCGTTCGGTCCGGCCCAGCGTCGGCAGGATCAGCGCCTCCCGGCCGACGCAGGCATGCGAGCCGTTCAGCTTGGTCGAGACGTGCACGGTCAGGTCCGCGTTCGCCATGGCCCGCTCGGTCAGCGCCGTGTCGGGCGTGGCCCGGACGAAGTTGCCGCCCATCCCGATGAACACCCGCGCCGTACCGTCCCGCAGGGCGCGGATCGAGTCCACCACGTCGTGCCCGTGCCGGCGCGGCGCGGTGATGCCGAACTCGGCGTCGAGCGAAGCCAGGAACGCCTCGGCCGGTTTCTCGTAGATCCCCATCGTCCGGTCGCCCTGCACGTTGCTGTGGCCGCGGACCGGGCAGACGCCGGCGCCGGGGCGGCCGATGTTGCCGCCGAGCAGCAGCAGGTTGACGATCTCCCGGATGGTCGGCACCGAGTTCTTGTGCTGGGTCAACCCCATCGCCCAGCAGACGATGATCGACTTCGAGCCCAGTACCAACTCGGCCGCCTGCTGGAGCTGCTCCCGGGTCTGCCCGGTGGCGCGCAGCACCTGGTCCCAGTCGAGCCGGTCCAGCGCCTCCGCGTAGTCCGCGAAGCCGTCCGTGTGGCGGGCGATGAAGTCGGTGTCGATCACTCCACGCCCGGCGCGGTCGGCCTCCAGCACCAGCTTGCCCAGCGCCTGGAAGAAGGCCAGGTCGCCGTTCAGCCGGAGCTGCACGAACAGGTCGGCGAGCTCGGTACCGGAGCCGACGACGCCGCTCGGACGCTGCGGATTCTTGAACCGGAGCAGGCCCGCCTCGGGCAGCGGGTTCACCGCCATGATCTTGGTGCCGCCGCGCTTGGCGGTCTCCAGGGCGGTCAGCATCCGCGGGTGGTTCGTGCCCGGGTTCTGGCCGGCGATGATGATCAACTCGGCCCGGCCGAGGTCGTCCAGGGTGACCGTACCCTTGCCGATCCCGAGGGTCTCGGTAAGCGCCGAGCCGCTCGATTCGTGGCACATGTTGGAGCAGTCCGGCAGGTTGTTGGTGCCGAAGCTGCGGACGAACAGTTGGTAGCAGAACGCGGCCTCGTTGCTGGTCCGGCCCGACGTGTAGAAGATCGCCTGGTCCGGGGTGTCCAGCGCCCGCAGCCGGTCGGCGATCAGGTCCAGCGCTCCCGCGTACGAGATCGGCTGGTAGTGACCGGCGTCGGCGGGCTTGTACATCGGCGTGGTCAGCCGGCCCTGCGCGCCGAGCCAGTGGTCGGACTTCGCGGCCAGGTCGGCGATCGAGTGCTCGGCGAAGAACTCGGGCGTGACCCGGCGCAGCGTCGCCTCCTCGGCAACCGCCTTGGCGCCGTTCTCGCAGAACTCGACGGTGTGCGTGTGGTGGGGTTCCGGCCAGGCGCAGCCCGGGCAGTCGAAGCCGTCCGGCTGGTTGACCCGGAGCAGGGTCAGCGCGCTGCGCCGTACCCCCATCTGCTCCTGGCTCATTCTGAGCGCGGCCGCCACCCCGGGCACGCCGGCGGCCCAGCGTTTCGGTTTCTTGATCTTGAGGTTCGCGTCGCCCTGGTCCGGCCCCGGTGCGCCCTTCGCCACCGCGCTCACCTCCGCTTCGTCAGCAGGTCACGTCCAGTCCGTCGCCGCCGAAGACGGCGAGCCGTCGTTCCCGGTAGGCGGCTCGTTCCTCGCGAGACCGCCAGATCGCCTCCGCCGGCGCATAGTGGAACTGTAACGCCCACCGCCTGCGGGTCGAGGAGTTGCCGTCCCGTGGTGCAGCAGCCCGTCGAAGATCAGGCAGCCGCCCGGGTCGAGCGACACCACGACCACCCGGTCCCGGGCCACGTCGGTGTCACACAACTGGAAGTCCCGCCGGTTGAAGTGCGGCACCGGCCCGGCCCGGTGGCTGCCCGGGATGATGTGCATGCAGCCGTTGTCCGGGTCGGTGCGGTCCAGGGCGATCCACAGGCCGACCACCGGGGCCCCGGGCCGGACGTCGAAGTAGGCGATGTCCTGGTGCCACGGCTTCTCCCGGCCGATCCCCGGCGGCTTCAGGAGCGCCTGGTCGGCGAACAGTTCCGGCTCCGCGCCGAGCAGGTCGGCGGCCAGGCCGAGGATCGCCGGGTCGTGGGCGATCGCGTGCAGCCGTGGTTCATGATCAACGTAGTAGACGAGCTTGCGAACCGCGTGCCGGCGCTGCTCCAGGTCCAGCTCGGCCAGCCGGCCCTTCACCCCCGCCTCCCACTGGATCCCGCGGAAGCCCGGCGCCCCACCGCCGATCAGACGGTCGATCCCCGCCATCGCCCGGCCCACCCGGACCTCGTCGACCAGACTGGCGGCGGACAGGAAACCGTTCCGGCGATAGCGGTCGCGCAGGGCGTCGGTCAGGCCGTCGAACGGCTCGGCGGGTACGGATTCGGCCGCCCGGTAGAGCCCGGGATCGTAGTCGCCGCCACCGCGGTCGACCGACTCGCTGATCTCCTCCGCCTGCCTGCCCATGCTCGGCTCCCTCGCCGTACCCGCTCATGATCAACTCCGCCGACCATGATCAACTGCGCTGTCCGGTCAAGTATCGCCCGTGTTCGTACGGTGGTCGAGGCGTCCCGCCTGCCGAATCGTAGAAATAGGGCCCCGACGTTCGGATCGTTCCCTGAGCTTGTCGAAGGGCAAGGCCCGATCAGCCTTGGCCCTTCGACAGGCTCAGGGCACGGGGACTGCTAGCGGCCGGCGTTGAGCAGGGCGACCCGCCCGATCAGCTGGTACGGGAGCGGGCGGTCCAGCGGGAACCTCAGGGTGCCCGGACCGGACCGGTAGGGCGCGATCTCGGCCTCGAAGTCCGCGTCGCCATCGGGCACCGGATACACCGAGATATGCGTCTTCCAGGCCGCGTAGTGGATCACGCTGCGGCCGTCCAGCGTCGCCGTCGGCATCCCGTAGCTGATCCGCTCGCCGGCCTCCGGCAACGCCCGGCGGATGGTCGCCCGGACCTCTTCGAGCACCGGCCGCACGTCCTCCGGCAGCCCGGCCAGATAGGCCTCCACCGTCGCCTGCGCCATGATCAACTCCCGCCGCGCAGCGGCAGCGAGGTGAGCCCTCGCAGGACGAAGGTCGGCCGGCGTCGCGGTTCGCCGGCCAGCCGGAGGTCGCCGAGCCGGTCCAGCAGCAGCCGGAACACGATGTCGGCCTCCAGCCGGGCCAGCGCGGCGCCGAGGCAGTGGTGCGGGCCGGCGGCGAAGGACAGGTGCTTGCGGGCGTTCGACCGGGTGATGTCGAGCGTCTCCGGATCGGCGAACACGGCCGGGTCGCGGTTGGCGCCGGCCAGCATCAGCGACACCGGCTGGTCGGCCGGCAACAGCGCTCCGTCGATCTCCAGGTCCTCGGTCGGCACCCGCGAGCTGAGCTGGATCGGCGGATCGAACCGGAGCAGTTCCTCCACCGCACCCGGCACCAGGTCATGATCATCGCGGAGCAGCTGAAGCTGATCTTGGTGCCGGATCAGGGCCAGGGTGCCGTTGCCGATCAGGTTCACCGTGGTCTCGAAGCCGGCGAACAGCAGCAGCATGCAGGTGGCCAGCAGCTCGTCCGCGGTGAGCCGCTCGCCCTCCTCCTCGACGGCGATCAGCTTCGACACCAGGTCGTCGCCCGGATCGGCCCGGCGCCGCTCGAACAGGTCGAGGAAGTAGACCTGCAGCGCCGCCAGCGACCGGTTCGCCGCCAATTGCTTCGAGGCCGGGGCCATCGCGTCCAGGTCCGCGGCCAGATCGCTGCCCCACTGCCGGAACCGCTCGTGGTCCGGCTGCGGGATCGCCAGCACCTCGCAGATCGCCAGCACCGGGAAGACGCCGGCGACGTCGCGCATCAGGTCGAACGACGGGGCGGTCCGGGCCCGGTCGATCAGGCCGGCGGCGATCTCGGTGAGCCGCGGCTTGAGGGCGCCGATCGAGGACGGGGTGAAGACCTTGCTGACCAGCTTCCGCAGCCGGGTGTGGTCCGGCGGGTTCTTGCTGATCATGGAATCCGGGCCCGTCGGGTCGACCAGGCCGTCCCGCGACGGGCTGCCGAACAGCCACTGCTGCACCCGTCCGGTGCCGGCGGTGATCTCACGGCGGCGGCTGGTGCCGGTCACCGTCGCCGGGTGCCGGAGCAGTCCGTCGCAGACCGCGTACCGCGTGGACAGGGCTCCCATCGCCGTCTGCACCACGGGACCGGACTCCCGCAGCCGTCGATACATCGGGTACGGGTCCGTGATCATCTTCGGGCTCATCAGCTCGCCGAGCAGGTCGCCCTTGGCCCGCAACCCGGCCATCGCGACGGCTCGTACCGCGTCCCGTACCCCGCCGCCGACCTGCTCCAGAACCGACATCCCTATCGCTCCCTCGCGCCGTCCCTCGCGTCCGGCAACATCGTAATCCGGCCCGACCGGGGCACGGTCGACGGATCGGCATGCCGGGTGTGGTTGGCTGGGCACGATCACCGAGGAGGCAGTTCATGGCGGACTACATCGCGGCCATCGACCAGGGCACCACCAGCACCCGTTGCATGGTGTTCGACCGCGAAGGCCACGAGGCGGGCCGGCACCAGCTCGAGCACGAACAGCTCCTGCCGAACCCGGGCTGGGTCGAGCACGATCCGGTGGAGATCTGGCAGCGCACCGGCGAGGTGATCAAGGGCGCCCTGGACGCGGTGAAGATCACCGCGGCCGATCTGGTCGCGGTCGGCCTGACCAATCAGCGCGAGACCACGGTGTTGTGGAACAAGCGGACCGGGCGCCCGTACCACAACGCGATCGTCTGGCAGGACACCCGCACCGACCGGATCGCCGCGGCCCTGGACGCCGACGGACGGGGCGACGTGATCCGCCGCAAGGCGGGAATCCCGCCGGCCACCTACTTCGCGGCCGGCAAGGCCCAGTGGATCCTGGACAACGTCGACGGGGTACGAGCCGACGCCGAGGCCGGCGAGGTGCTGTTCGGCACCATGGACACCTGGATTCTCTGGAACCTGACCGGCGGCACCGATGGCGGCGTGCACGTGACCGACGTGACCAACGCCAGCCGGACCATGCTGATGGACCTGGAGACGCTGGACTGGGACGACGAGCTGCTGTCGTTCTTCTCGATCCCCCGGTCGATGCTGCCGACGATCGCCGCGTCGTCGCCGACGAGCCCGTACGGGAGCACCAGGGCCGACGGGCCGTTCGGCGCCGAACTGCCGATCGCCGGCATCCTCGGTGATCAACAGGCGGCGATGGTCGGTCAGGTCTGCCTGGAAGCCGGCGAGGCCAAGAACACGTACGGCACCGGCAACTTCCTGCTGCTGAACACCGGCGAGGAACTGGTCCGCTCGAACAGCGGCCTGCTGTCCACCGTCTGCTACCGGTTCGGCGACGCCAAGCCGGTGTACGCCCTGGAGGGCTCGATCGCCGTCACCGGCTCGGCCGTGCAGTGGCTCCGTGATCAACTCGGCATCATCGGCGCGGCCGAGGAGAGCGAGACGCTGGCCCGCAGCGTGCCGGACAACGGCGGGGTCTACTTCGTGCCGGCGTTCTCCGGCCTGTTCGCGCCCTACTGGCGCTCGGACGCCCGCGGCGCGATCGTCGGCCTGTCCCGCTACAACACGGCCGGCCATCTGGCGCGGGCCGCACTGGAGGCGATCTGCTACCAGAGCCGGGACGTGGTGGAGGCGATGGAGGCCGACTCCGGCGTGCACCTGGACGTGCTCAAGGTGGACGGCGGGATCACCGCCAACGAACTCTGCATGCAGTTGCAGGCCGACATCCTCGGCGTCGAGGTGAGCAAGCCGGTGGTGGCGGAGACCACCGCGCTGGGCGCCGCCTACGCCGCCGGGCTGAGCACCGGCTTCTGGTCCGGCACCGACGAGCTGCGCCGGCAGTGGCGGGAGGACAAGCGGTGGCGGCCGACCTGGTCCGACGACGACCGGGCCGCCGGCTACGCCACCTGGAAGAAGGCCGTCGACCGGACGCTCGACTGGGTCGACGTCTCATGATCAACTCCAGCTCACGATCATCGGGGATCATGATCAGCTTCCGATCGGAGGAGGACCTGTGACATCGGTGACCGCACCGCTGAACCCGGAGAGCCGGCGGGAGGCGCTGGCCCGGCTGGCGGCCGACGAGCTCGACGTGCTCGTGATCGGGGCCGGTGTGACCGGTGCCGGCGCAGCCCTGGACGCCGTCACCCGCGGCCTGCGGGTCGGCCTGGTCGAGGCGCGCGACTTCGCCGCCGGCACCTCGAGCCGGTCCAGCAAGCTCTTCCACGGTGGCCTGCGCTACCTGGAGCAGCTGAACTTCTCGCTCGTCTTCGAGGCGCTCAAGGAGCGTTCGCTGGCGCTGAACCGGCTCTGTCCGCACCTGGCCAAGCCGGTCCGGTTCCTCTATCCGCTGCGGAAGAAGGTGATCGACCGCGGCTACGCCGGGCTGGGCATCGGCCTCTACGACGTGATGGGCGCCGGCCGTGGCGTACCGCATCATCTGCGGCACCTGTCCCGGCGGAAGACCCTGGAGTACTTCCCGTCGGCGGACCGGTCGGCGCTGGTCGGCTCGATCGCCTTCTACGAGGGACAGGTCGACGACGCCCGGCACACGATGATGCTGGCCCGGACCGCCGCCCACTACGGCGCACTGGTGGCCAGCAGCACCCGGGTGGTCGGCTTCCTCCGCGAGGAGGACCGGGTCGCCGGCGTGATCGTCCGTGATCTTGAAGGCGGCGGCGAGTTCGAGATCCGGGCCCGGCAGACGATCAACGCGACCGGCGTCTGGATCGACGAGATCCAGGCCATGCTGGGTGGCCGCGGTCAGTTCCAGGTACGGGCCTCGAAGGGCATCCACCTGGTCGTACCGCGGAACCGGATCAACTCCTCCACCGGGCTGATCACCCGGACCGAGAAGAGCCTGCTCTTCATCATCCCGTGGGGCGGGCACTGGATCATCGGCACCACCGACACCGACTGGGACCTGGACAAGGCGCACCCGGCGGCCAGCCAGGCCGACATCGACTACCTGCTGGAGCACGCCAACACGCTGCTCGCCGACAAACTGGTCCGCGACGACGTGGTCGGCGTGTACGCCGGGCTGCGGCCGTTGCTGGCCGGCGAGTCGGACTCGACCAGCAAGCTGTCCCGGGAACACGCGGTCGCCTCGCCGGTGCGCGGTTTGATCATGGTCGCCGGCGGCAAGTACACCACCTATCGGATCATGGCCAAGGACGCGGTCGACGCCGCCGTACATGATCTTGTGCCGCCGGGCGCGAGCAGCACGGTGCCGCGGTCCTGCACCGAGAACGTACCGCTGCTGGGAGCGGACGGCTTCACCGCGCTCTGGAACGGCCGCGCGATCCTGGCCGAGCGGGTCGGGCTGCGGGTCGGCCAGGTGGAGCATCTGTTGAACCGGTACGGGTCCCTGATCGGCGAACTGACCGACCTGATCGAGCTGGACCCCGGCCTGGGCCGGCCGCTGGACACCGCACCGGACTACCTGAAGGCCGAAGCCGTCTACGCCGCCTCGCACGAGGGCGCCCTGCACCTGGACGACATCCTGGCCCGGCGGACCCGGATCTCCATCGAGACCTGGGACCGCGGCGACGCGGCGGCCCAGGAGGTCGCCGAACTGGTCGCCCCGGTCCTGGGCTGGGACGCCGCCGCGATCGCCCGCGAGGTGGAGCACTACCGCAAGCGGGTCGCCGCCGAGCGCGAGTCGCAGCACCAGCCGGACGACCTGTCCGCCGACGCGGCCCGGCTCGGTGCCCCGGACGTCCGGATGGGCGGCGGTTCCTGACGCGGGCCCACGCCGTGGACGGGATTCGGTAACGTCGCCCCCATGGTGCAGCCGGCGTCGTTGAGGGCAGCTCGTGACTTCCTGATCCAACATCGGGAGGATCACCCGACGGCCCAGGCCGGCTTCACCTGGCCCGAGTTGCCGGTGTTCAACTTCGCGACCGACTGGTTCGACGGCCTCGCCGAGGAGAATCCGGACGGCACGGCGTTGTGGGTGATCGACGGCGACCGCGAGGAGAAGTCGAGCTTCGCGGAGTTGTCGGCCCGGTCGGTGGCGGTGGCCCACCTGCTCGCCGATCTCGGGCTGCGCCGCGGCGACCGGCTGCTGCTCGTGCTCGGCAACATCGCCCCGCTCTGGGAGATCATGCTCGGCGCCATCCGGCTCGGCGCGGTGATCATTCCGGCCGCCCAGCAACTGGCAGCGGCCGACCTGGCCGACCGGATCGACCGCGGCGGTGCCCGGCTGCTGGTGGCCCAGGCCGCCGACGCGGAACGGCTCGCCGGTTTGCGCCCCGAGCTGGGCCGGATCCTGGTCGGCGCCGACGGACCGGTGGACGGCTGGGTCGACTACGGCCGGGCCGCGGAGTTCCGCGGCGCAAACCCGCACCTGCCCGGGGCCAGCAAGAGCGGCGATCCGCTGCTGCTCTACTTCACCTCCGGGACGACCGCGCAGCCCAAGCTGGTCCAGCACACCCAGACCTCGTACCCGATCGGGCACCTGTCGACCATGTACTGGATCGGCCTGAAACCGGGTGACGTCCATCTCAACGCCGCCTCACCGGGCTGGGCCAAGCACGCCTGGAGCAGCTTCTTCGCACCCTGGCTGGCCGGCGCCACGATCGTCGTCTACAACTACGCCCGGTTCGACCCGAACGACCTGATGCGAGTGCTGGAACGGACCCGGGCGACCACCCTGTGCGCGCCGCCGACCGTCTGGCGGATGCTGGTCCAGGCCGACCTGACCACGGCCCGGCACACCCTCCGCGAGTGCGTCTCGGCCGGTGAACCGCTGAATCCCGAAGTGATCGAGAAGGTACGCCAGGCCTGGCACCTCACCGTTCGCGACGGCTACGGCCAGACCGAGACGACCGCCCAGATCGGCAACCCGCCGGGCCAGCCGCTCAAGCCAGGCTCGATGGGCCGGCCACTGCCCGGGTACGCGATCAAGCTGGTCGACCCGGCCACCGGCGAACCCGCCGAGCGGGAGGGCGAACTCTGCCTGGAGCTGACCGGCACCGCCCGGAGCGGCTGCGACAGCGATCCCGGCCCGGCGCCGGACCGGCCGCTGCCGCTGATGACCGGCTATCAGCACCGGGCCGGCGAGTACGACGGCGAGCTCAACGACGGCGCCTTCGCCGGCGGCGTCTACCACACCGGCGACGTGGTGGCGATCGACGACGAGGGCTACCTGACCTTCATCGGACGCGCCGACGACGTGTTCAAGGCCAGCGGCTACCGGATCAGCCCGTTCGAACTGGAGTCGGTGCTGATCGAACATCCGGCCGTCGCCGAGGCCGCCGTCGTGCCGTCGCCCGACCCGATCCGGCATGCGGTGCCGAAGGCGTACGTGGTGCTCGCCGCCGGCCACGCCCCCGACGCCGACACCGCTCGCTCGATCCTGGCCTACGTTCGTGATCATGCCGCGCCGTACAAGCGGATCCGCAAACTCGAGTTCACCGAGCTGCCGAAGACGATCAGTGGCAAGATCCGCCGGGTCGAGCTCCGAACCGCCGAGGACGGGCGGGACGGCCGCGCCGATGGCGAGTTCTACGACTCCGATTTCGCGTTCTGATCACGACCCGAACCATCGAGCCATGGGCGACACGACGGGGGCGGCGCTGCAGGGTTACCTGAGCGAGCAGTGCGGGATCGTCGCCGGGCTGACGGCCGCCGGCCTGGACGACACCGAGGTCGTCCACGACACCCGGATCGCCCTCCGCCGGCTGCGCAGCACCCTACGGACCTTCGCCCCGGTGATCGACCCCGACCGGGCCGGGCCGTTGGAGGAAGAAGCCCGCTGGCTGACCGGAGTGCTCGGCGACATCCGCGACCCCGACGTCCTGGCCGAACGCATCACGGAGCACGCCGATCAGGAACCCGACCTCGACGCCGCCCAGGTCGCGCCGGTCCTGGCCGACCTGGACGACCGGCGGCAGCAGGCCCGGCAGTCCGCCGCCGAAGCCCTCGAGTCCGAGCGGTACGCAAGCCTGCGCGCCGAGCTCGAACGGTGGCGGAACGCACCGCCGATCGTCGTCGACGACGTCTCGCCCGCCGACCTGGTCGACCTGATCCGGCGCGCCGGCCGTACCCAGAAGAAGCGGGTCCGCCGCGCCGCCCAGGACGACGCCGACGACGAGACCCTGCACCGGGCCCGCAAGGCCGCGAAGCGGCACCGCTACGCCCTCGAACTCGAGGACCTGCTCCCCCTCCACCGCTCGAAGAAGAAGCGCAAGAAGCACCGCCGCCGGTCCCGCCGCAGCCGCAAACTGCACCAGCGCCTCGGCCGGCACCAGGACGCGGTCGTCGCCACCCAGTTCCTCGAGGCGAGATCGGCGGACGCGACAGAACCTGCGGCGGTGCGGCGCCGCCTGCTCGACCGGGAACGATCGATCGCCGACGAGACCCGACTCTCCTAGCTAGCCCGGCGAGGCGCGGCTCGGCGTCCGGACGAAGAGCCCTTCCTCGAAGTGGCTCTCCGGCCGATAGCCCGGCGGTCGGCGTCCGTCGACATCGGTGAAGCCGTACTCCTCGGCCAGGAAGCCGGCGCTGAGGGCGTGCCCGGTCCGGTCCAGCACCCGAGGATCGGAGGCCAGCGCCACGACGGCCCGCCCGATGTAGAGGGGCGACTCCGCCGTCTCCGGCATCGCCTCGGCCCAGTTGCCCTCACCGACCGAGAACGCCTCGAGCATCTCCTCCGAGCGGAGGAATCCGGGCGTGAGGGAGACCGCGGCGACGTCGTACGGACGGAGTTCCTCGGCCAGCAGGTGGGCCAGCACGACCGCCGAGGTCCGCATCAGGCTGTAGGCGACCCCGGCGTTGTTGTAGCCGACGAAGTTTCCGTCACCGATCTCGACGATCAGGCCGCGACGCCGTTTGATCATGAGCCGAGCGGCGTAATGGCTGGTCGTGAAGTGCGCACCGATTCCGACCTCGAGAGCCTTGAGATCCTGAACGGGATCGTTCTCCCAGAACGGTGGCGGTCTGTGATCACTGAACATGCCGTGATCGAGCTGGTCGTTGCCGGACAGATCGTTGACCAAGACGTCCAGTCGGCCCTCTTGCTCCTGGTCCACCCGGTCGAACAGCGCACGCACCCGTTCCGGTTCGGTGTGGTCGAGCCGAACGGCGATCCCGATGCCGCCGGCCGCCGTGACCAGTTCGGCGGTCTCGTCGACGGTCTCCGGGCGACCGAACGAGGACGGACGGCCGCGGACGCTCCGCCCGGTGCAGTAGACGGTCGCGCCCGCTTCCCCGAGGGCGCGCGCGATGCCTCGGCCTGCGCCGCGCGTCGCTCCGGCCACGACCGCGACGCGTCCCGTCAGTGCCCCCATCGCCACCACGCTCCAATCCGGTTGTCCCGCATGTCAGGGACCCTAGGACGACCCACTGACAACGACGCCGCCACGCCAGGGATCGCCCCGCTCCCAGGGGTTGGAGCGGGGCGATCGACGCGGGAGGGATCAGGCGTCGCAGTCGGGTACGTCCTCGGGCGGGACGGACGGGAGGTAGGCGCCGGTCACCCAATTGCCGCCGGCCAGCAGGAACCAGCGGTGGGCGTCGTCGATCACCTCACCCTTCGCGCCGCAGACCACGGTCACGCTGGTGCCGCCGGCCAGGATGCCGACGCTCTCGTCCAGGGTGGACGGGCCGCGGCGGACGTTCACGGTGGCGCCGGCGATCGCCTCGGGGCCCGCCAGCCCGCCCTGGCAGGGCTCGACCCGACCGGCACCCTCGACCAGGGTGGCCGAGATCCAACCCTTCTGGTCGGTCAGCGCGTACCAGTCGCGGTTGTCGTCGACCGGAGTGCCGGGCGAGACGCAGGCGATCGCGAGGTCGTCGCCCGCCGGCACCACCGCGCGGATCCCGACATGCGTGCTGGGGCCGATCCGCAGGTTCGCCGCGGTGATCGCCCGCGGCCCGGATCCGGTGTCGGCGTGGGCCGCGACCGGTGCCGTTGCGGCGATCCCGCCGGCCAGCGTTCCGGCGGCCGCGACGCCGCCCAGGATCGCCATGATCTTGGTACGAACGGTCGTCTTCATGATCAATGTGCCTTTCGTCGCTCGGTGTCGCTGTCTCGAGGCCTCTTGTCCTGAACTACCGCCGAACCTTCGCCGAGGTTGCACACCGGCTCGAGATTTCCCTGCTCACCCGGGCAAGGGGGCCGTTCCCCCGCACCGGGAGCCACCCACTCCGGGCCGCGGACCATGATCGAGAACCGACATCTGGAGCTCCTCGCCGGGGCCGCGGTCGTGGTCACCCTCGGCCATGCACTGGTCCATGCCAGCTGGATGATCATGGACGAACCCAGTTGGCCCGCGGGATCTCGGTGTTCCCCGGCGGCCGGGTCCCGGTGGTCCCCGCCGTGATCGCGGCCGGGCCGATCATGATCATGATCTTGTCCCGGACGGTCCCGGCCACCGGCGATCGTGGCGGCGCCGGCGGCCGGGGCCCGCGCTGCTGGCGTACAGCCTGCCGGCCTGGATCGGTCTGCTGATGCTGCTGATGGTGTCGTTCGGGCTGCCGCTGTCGGTCGACGACCTCAACCGGCTCGTGGTCCGCCTGGCGGCGCTGCGGAGCCCGGCGCCCGGAGTTGCGCACCGGTCCCCGGGCTGGGCCGTCGCCGGAGGCCGGCTGGCGGTCGCCGGCCTGCTGATCGGCACCTGGCTGGCGGTCTACTTCGGGATCGGCGGGATCGGCGCCCTGTTGACCGGCGGCACTCCGGCCGAGCCGGCGGCCTGGCTGATGATCGGCGCCCACACGGCCTGGGGATGCGGACTGCTGGCGGCCGCCGCTGGGTACGCCCGGCTGACCGACCCGGTCGCCGCCCGCTGCGTGCCGGTCCGCGCCACTGTCGTACCGAACAGGCAGAATGCAGGGAGGGGTGAACCGCGCCCCCGATCAGATCGCAGTGAGGACCACGAACAGCCCCATGGCCCGCAAGACCCCAGCACCGCCGGATGACGATTTCACCGAACGGATCGTCGACATCGACGTCTCGTCGGAGATGCAGAACAGCTTCCTGGAGTACGCCTACTCGGTGATCTACGCCCGGGCGTTGCCGGACGCGCGGGACGGGCTGAAACCGGTGCAGCGGCGCACGCTGTACGCGATGGACGAGATGCGGGTCCGGCCGGACCGACCGCACGTGAAGTGTGCGCGCGTCGTCGGTGAGGTCATGGGTAAGTACCACCCGCACGGCGACACCGCGATCTACGACGCCCTGGTCCGGACCGCCCAGCCGTGGAACATGCGGCTCCCGCTCACCGACGGCCACGGCAACTTCGGGTCGCTGGACGCGGGCCCGGCCGCGATGCGTTACACGGAATGCCGGATGGCGCCCGCGGCGCTGGCGATGACGACCGACCTGGACCAGGACACGGTCGACTTCAAGCCCAACTACGACGGCAAGGACGTCGAGCCGTCGGTGCTCCCGGCCGCCTTCCCGAACCTGCTGGTCAACGGCACCACCGGGATCGCGGTCGGCATGGCCACCAACATCCCGCCGCACAACCTGATCGAGGTCGTCCAGGCACTGCGGCACCTGATCAAGCACCCGGACGCCGACCTGGACGCGCTGATGCGGTTCGTGCCGGGCCCGGACCTCCCGTCCGGGGGCAAGATCATCGGCCTGGACGGGATCCGGGAGGCCTACGCCACCGGCAAGGGCTCGTTCCGGATCCGGGCCACCGCTCGGGTGGAGCAGGTGCATCCGCGCCGCAAGGGCATCGTGGTCTCCGAGCTGCCGTACCTGATCGGCCCGGAGAAGATCATCGAGCAGATCAAGCAGCTGGTCACCAGCAAGCGGCTGCAGGGCATCGCGGACGTGGTCGACCTCTCCGACATGGAGAACCCGACCCGGCTGGTGATCGAGATCAAGAACGGGTTCAACCCGGACGCGGTGCTGGAGCAGCTCTACAAGCTGACCAAGCTCGAGGACTCGTACTCGATCAATGCGGTCGCCCTGGTGGACGGCCAGCCGCGCACGATGACGCTGCGGGACATGCTGACCGTCTACCTCGACCACCGCCTCGAGGTGGTACGACGACGGACGCAGTACCGGCTGGGCGAGGCGAACGACCGACTGCACCTGGTCGAGGGCCTGCTGACCGCGATCCTCGACATCGACGACGTGATCGCGATCATCCGAGCGTCGGACGACTCGGCGGCGGCCCGGGCTCGGCTGATGGAGGTCTTCGACCTCTCCGAGATCCAGGCCAACTACATCCTGGACATGCCGCTGCGCCGGCTGACCAAGTACTCCAAGATCGAACTGGAGAGTCAGCGCGACGAGCTGCAGCAGACGATCACCGAACTGACCGCGATCCTCGCGAACGAGGACCAGCTGCGCAGCCTGGTCGGCAACGAGTTGGCCGACATCGCCAAGCAGCACGGCACGCCCCGCCGGACCATCCTGCTCGCGGCCGACGGCGTCGCCACCTCGGCGACCGCCGCCCCGCTCGAGGTGGCCGACGACCCGTGCTGGATCCTGCTCTCCTCCGCCGGGCTGCTGGCCCGGACCGACCACGCCGAGCCCCTGCCGCCGGCGATCGCCCGGGCCAACCACGACGTGATCACCTCGCGGATCGTCGCGACGGCGCGCGGCGAGTTCGGGCTGGTCACCTCGGCCGGCCGGGTGATCAAGGTCAACGCGATCGACCTGCCCACGGTCCCGTCCACCGCGGCGGCGCCGAACCTGCAGGGTGGCGTGCCGCTGACCGCACTGGTCACGTTGGACGACGGCGAGACCGTCCTGGCTCTGACGACGCTCGCCGAGGACTCCCTCGGGCTGGCGCTCGGCACCGCTCGCGGCATCGTGAAGCGGGTGAATCCCGAGGTGCTGGCCAAGGACAGCTGGGACGTGATCCGACTGGAACCGGGCGACCGGGTGGTCGGCGCGCTGGAGTTGACCACCGCCGAGACCGAGCTCGCCTTCGTCTCGTCCGACGCGCAACTGCTGCACTTCCCCGCCTCGGCGGTACGGCCGCAGGGCAGGTCGGGCGGCGGCATCGCGGGCATCAAGCTGTCCCTCGGCGCGACCGCGGTCTTCTTCGGTGCGGTGCCGGCCGGCGAGGCTGTCGTCGTCACCGTGGCGGGGAGTTCCGGCGCGCTGCCCGGCACCGACTCGGGAACGATCAAGGTCACCCCGTTCTCCGAATATCCGGGCAAGGGCCGGGCCACCGGCGGCGTCCGGTGCCACCGCTTCCTCAAGGGCGAAGACACGCTGCTGTTGGCCTGGGCCGGTCCGGCCCCTGCCGTCGCCGCGGCGGCCAGCGGCGCACCGATCGACCTGCCCGCGGCGGACGGCCGCCGGGACGGTTCCGGCTCCCCCGCCGGCCAGCCGCTGACCGCGATCGCACCGGCCGGCTGACCGACCTGCCGCTGAACCCGTCGCTGCACGCGACGGGTTCAGCGTTTTGCCTTGCCACGGCAGGTTCCCGGGGATTCAATGAACTGAGGCGTTCAGTCGCTGCTGCGGGAACATCGTCGAGGCACCAGGAGGTGCGGTGTGAGCACTGAAGCAACCGAGAGCGCGATCTCCAGTTCACCACCCCGATTCGGCGGGCTGGCCATCGTGCTCGGTGTCCTGACCGCGGTCCTCGGCATCCTGGTCATGGTCTGGCCCGGTCAGACGCTCTTGATCATCGCCCTGCTGTTCGGCCTGCAACTGCTGCTCGTCGGCGCGTTCCGGATCATGGTCGCGGTCACCACCAGGGCCGCGCCCGGCTGGTGGCGCGGCCTGGTCGGCGTGCTCGGCGGCCTGACCGTCATCGCCGGCATCATCTGCTTCGTCCGCCCCGGCACGTCGCTCCTCGTGATCGCCATCCTGATCGCGGCCGGCTGGCTCGTCGACGGAGTCACCTCGATCGTGTCCGGGGTGGTCGACAACTGGCCCGGACTGCAGCGGGTGGCGCAGATCGTGTTCGGGGTGATCAGCATCCTGGCCGCGATCGTCGTCCTGATCTGGCCCAGCACCAGTCTGCTGCTGATGACCTCGGTCGGCGGCGTGCTGCTGCTGGTGCTCGGCGTCGCGATCATCGTGGTCGCGGTGGTCACCCGCCGCTCGACGAACCGGCCGGCCCGGGCCGCCTGATCCCGTACGGCGGTCCGGCGTGTACGACCCGGCCACCGAGCCGTACAGTTTCTGTCGTGGATCAACCCGTGCCCGCCGGTGACGACCGGTTCGAGGACCTGCTGGCGGCGAACGTCGAGTTCCAGCGCCAGTTCACCGATGGCGGCTTCGACGGCATCGCCCGAGCCGGTGTCCTGATGTTGACCTGCATGGACTCGCGGATCCTGCCGTTGCACATGGTCGGGCTGCGGATCGGCGACGCCAAGATCCTGCGTACGCCGGGCGCACACCTGACCGCCGACGCCCTGATCGGCGTGATCGTCGGCGTCCACCTGCTGGAGGTACGGCGCATCCTGCTCGTCCCGCACACCCGTTGCGCGATGGCGACCGGAACCGATGCCGACATCGCCGCCGCCGTCCGCGCCAGCACGGGCGCCGACCTGGGCGACCTGAAGATCGGTGCGACGCCCGACCAGGAGGGCCGGCTCGCCGCCGACGTCACCCTGCTCCGCGAGCACCCACTCATCGCCGGCCGTGCCGAGATCGGCGGCTTCCTCTACGACGTCGACACCGGCGCCCTGAAGCAGCTGCACTGACTCAGGCTCCGTTGAGCTCCTGAACCTCCCGGTACGACAGCGCCGGCGGCACCGCCGCCGACCGCCGGACCGCGTCCGCCGCCTCCCTGATCGCGGCCTGGGCCACCCGGTAGAGCAGCGAGCCGGTGCTGATCCGGGCCACCCCGACGGCCGCGTACTCGCGGACCGTCACCTTGGCCGAGGCCAGCACGTTGACCGGCGCCGGGACCGCACGGACGAACGGCTCCACCACCGACAGGGCCTCGGCGCCCGGCAGGAAGATCCCGTCGGCGCCGGCCTCGACGTAGGTCAGGGCCCGCGCAACCGCGGCGTCGAGGTCGCCGGCGCCGAGCCAGAACTCGTCGGTCCGGGCGTTGACGAACACATCCGGCGCGGCCCGCTTCACGGCGGCGATCCGTTCCGCGTGGAGTTGCGGGTCGACGAGCACGCCGTCGACGGAGTCCTCCAGGTTCACCCCGTCGACTCCGAGCTCGACCACCAGGGCCGCGACCTCGGCCGGATCGTCGCTGAACCCGGCCTCCAGGTCGCAGGTCAGGAAGGCGGGCAGCGCGGCGGCGCGCAGCTGCCGGACCAGCTCGACCGAGAACCGCCGGGTCAACTGGGCGCCGTCCGGCAGGCCGTTCGCCGCGGCGACGCCGAGACTGGTCGTCGCGATCGCCGGGAACCCGTCCCGCACCAGCAGCTTCGCCGTACCGACGTCCCAGACGTTCGGCAGCACCAGCGGGTCGCCGCTGCGGTGCAGGTCGCCGAACCCGGTCATGCCGTCACCCTGCTCACTACCGGTTCCATCCACCCAGTCTGCGCCCGCAAAGCTTCGACAGCGGCCGAAGCGTCAGGCGTCGATGGTCGCGGCGTCGAGCGCGTACGCGCCGTCGATGATGAACTCCTTGCGCGGCGCGACGTCGTTGCCCATCAGCATCTCGAAGGTCGTCTCGGCCAGGATGGCGTCGTCGACGGTGATCCGGCGCAGCGTCCGGTGTCGCGGGTTCATCGTGGTCTCGGAGAGCTGGTTGGCGTTCATCTCGCCCAGGCCCTTGTACCGCTGCGGCTCGCTGAACCGGATGTTCTTCTTGGTCAGCTCCGCGGCCTTGCGCTGATACTCCGCGTCGGAGTACGTGTACAGGTACTTCTCCTGACCCTTCTTCGGGTTGGTCAGCTCGAACCGGTGCAGCGGCGGCACCGCGGTGTAGACCCGGCCGGCCTCGATCAGCGGCCGCATGTAGCGGAAGAACAGCGTCGCGAGCAGGCAGCGGATGTGCGCGCCGTCGGCATCCGCGTCGGCCATGAAGATGATCTTGCCGTAGCGCGCCGCCTCCGGGTCGAAGTTGCGGCCGGACCCGGCGCCGACCACCTGGATGATCGAGGCGCACTCGGCGTTCTTCAGCATGTCGCCGACGGACGCCTTCTGCACGTTGAGGATCTTGCCCCGGATCGGCAGCAGCGCCTGGTGGTCGCCGTTGCGGGCCCGCAGCGCGGTGCCCAGCGCCGAGTCGCCCTCCACGATGAACAGCTCGGTCGAGTCGACGTCGTTGCTGCGGCAGTCCTTGAGCTTCGGCGGCAGGGTGGACGACTCCAGCGCGTTCTTCCGCCGCTGCGCCTCCCGGTGCTGCCGGGCGGCGACCCGGGACCGGGACGCCGACACGACCTTCTCCATCACCGCCCTGGACTGGGCCTTGGTCTCCCGCTTGGTCGAGGTGAGGAAGTTCTTCAGCTCGGCGGCGACGGTCTTCTGGACCAGCGCTGCGACCGGCGGGGTGCCCAGCACCTCCTTGGTCTGGCCCTCGAACTGCGGCTCGGCGAGCCGGACCGTGACGACGGCCGTCATGCCCTCCAGCACGTCGTCCTTGATCACCTCGTCGCCGTTCTTCAGCAGCCGGGTGCCGCGCAGCACCTCGGTGAACGTCTTGGTCAGCGCCCGCTCGAAGCCGGTGACGTGGGTGCCGCCCTTGGGCGTCCGGATGATGTTGACGTAGGACTGCACCGTCGTCTGGTACCCCTCGCCCCAGCGGATCGCGATGTCGACGTCGAGGTCGCGCTCCACGTCGGTCGGGGTCATGGCACCGCTGTCGTCGAGCATCGGCACGGTCTCGGTGAACCGGCTCTGGCCCTGCAGCCGTACCACGTCGGTGATGGCGCGGTCCGGCGCCAGGAACTCGCAGAACTCGGTGATGCCGCCGTCGTGCAGGAACTTCTCGACCGCGGTCTCCGGCCCGCGGTTGTCGGTGACCACCAGCGCCAGCCCGGGCACCAGGAAGCTGGTCTGCCGGGCCCGCGCGTGCAGTTCCTCGATGGACAGCTGGGCGTCCTTGAGGAAGATCGACCGGTCCGGCCAGTACGTGATCCGGGTGCCGGTGGCGCCGCGCTTGGCCTTGCCGAGCTTCTTCAGGCCGCCGCCGGGGGTGAACTTCGCGTCGGGTCCCGGGCCGTCGAACGTGCCCGGCACGCCGCGCCGGAACGACATCCCCCAGACCGTCGACTTGCGGTCCACCTCGACGTCCAGCCGGCTGGACAGGGCGTTCACCACCGAGGCGCCGACACCGTGCAGGCCGCCGGTCGCGTTGTACGAGCCCGCGCCGAACTTGCCGCCGGCGTGCAGCTTGGTGAAGACCACCTCGACGCCGGTCAGCCCGGTCCGCGGCTCGGTGTCCACCGGGATGCCGGCGCCGTGGTCCTGGACCGAGACGCTGCCGTCGGAACCCAACGTGATCAAGATCTCGTTGCCCGAGCCGGCCAGGGCTTCGTCGACGGCGTTGTCGATGATCTCCCAGACGCAGTGCATCAGCCCCCGGGTATCGGTCGAACCGATGTACATCGCGGGCCGCTTCCGGACGGCCTCCAGCCCCTCCAGCACCAGCAGGTGCCGGGCCTCGTAATCACGGCTTTCCGTTGCAGGCTTGCCGATTGTGGATTTCGCGGGACTTGGCACTCTGTGAGTTTACCGGCGCCCACCGACGGTTCCCGGGAGGTGCCCGCGGTGTCCCCCGGATCCGGTCTCCGGAAAGCCGTTCTTGACGTTAGCTGGGCGGATCCTGAGGTGATCGTTACTGGACTTTCACGATCATGAGCCGAAATGGGGAACATTCCACCCCCGGAAGGATGTTCACTAGATATCGACGCCCGTACTGGTCGCCGACTCGGGATGACTCACACCCGGGGGAGGACCGGACTTGTTGCGAAAGAGAGGCCTATCGTGAGCACATCCGTGATCGAAGACCCAGCACTCAACGCAGCCGACCGCTGTGACCGCTGTGGCGCCCAGGCCTATGTACGAGTGACCCTGGCGACCGGGTCCGAACTCCTGTTCTGCGCCCACCACGGAAAACAGCACGCCGACAAGTTGAAGCAGGTTGCCCTGCAGATCCATGACGAGTCCGAGCGACTGAAGTAACCCCCACGAGAGACCTCAACGCAACGGCCCCCGATCTCCTCGATCGGGGGCCGTTGCGTCGTACGGACTCGGGGCATCAATCCAGGTAGTCGCGCAGCACCTGGGACCGGGACGGGTGCCGCAGCTTGCTCATCGTCTTCGACTCGATCTGGCGGATCCGCTCCCGGGTCACGCCGTAGACCTTGCCGATCTCGTCCAGCGTCTTCGGCTGGCCGTCGGTCAGGCCGAACCGCATCGAGACCACGCCGGCCTCGCGCTCGCTGAGCGTGTCCAGCACGTCGTGCAGCTGCTCCTGCAGCAGCGTGAAGCTGACCGCGTCGGCCGGGACGACCGCCTCGGAGTCCTCGATCAGGTCGCCGAACTCGGAGTCGCCGTCCTCGCCCAGCGGAGTGTGCAGGGAGATCGGCTCGCGACCGTACTTCTGGACCTCGACGACCTTCTCCGGCGTCATGTCCAGCTCGGCGGCCAGCTCCTCCGGCGTCGGCTCGCGGCCGAGGTCCTGCAGCATCTGCCGCTGCACCCGGGCCAGCTTGTTGATCACTTCCACCATGTGGACCGGGATCCGGATGGTCCGGGCCTGATCGGCCATGGCACGGGTGATCGCCTGCCGGATCCACCAGGTGGCGTAGGTGGAGAACTTGTAGCCCTTGGTGTAGTCGAACTTCTCGACCGCACGGATCAGGCCCAGGTTGCCCTCCTGGATCAGGTCCAAGAAGAGCATGCCGCGGCCCGTGTACCGCTTGGCCAGCGAGACGACCAGTCGCAGGTTGGCCTCCAGCAGGTGGTTCTTGGCGCGGCGGCCGTCCTCGGCGATCCACTCCATGTCGTCGCGCTGCGCGGCCTTCACCTTGGCCGCGACGTCGTTCAGCTTCTCGTCGGCGAACAGGCCGGCCTCGATCCGCTTGGCGAGCTCGACCTCCTGCTCGGCGTTCAGCAGCGCGACCTTGCCGATCTGCTTCAGGTAGTCCTTGACCGGGTCGGCGGTGGCGCCGGCGGTGACGACCTGCTGCTCCGGCTCGTCGGCGTCGTCGGCGTCGGACAGGCTGAAGCCCTCGTCCTCGGTCAGCTCCTTCTCGAGGCTGGCCTCCTTGCCCGGCTCGAAGGTCGACTCGTCGACCTCGTCCAGGGCACGCCGCTTGTCGTCGGTGGTGAGCTTCTTGCCCACGGTGAGGACGACGTCGTCGCCGTCGACCTCGACCAGCAGGTCGGCCTCCAGCTCCTCGTCGGTGATCTCGACGTCGTCGTCATCGTCGTCCGACTTCGACGCCTTCTTGGCGGTGGCCTTCTTCGCGGCCGCACCCTTCGCGGCGGCCTTCTTGGCCGGCTTCCGGGCTCCCGGGCCGGCGGCCTCCTCGTCCGGCTCGTCGGCGACCGCCTTCAGCTTCGCCTTCTTGGCGGCTGCCTTCTTCGCCGGTGGACGGCCTGGCCGCTTGGCGGCCGGCGCCTCGTCCTTGCTCACCGCAGCGGACACCTGGCTGGCCCGCGTCGCACCGGCAGCGGCGACGCTGCCGTTCGACTGGTGCGGTGCCGAAGACTCGCTGGCTTCGACGGTGGATTCGGACGTGATTCCCTCGCGCGCGGCGTTGGGAGTTGAAGAGGATGACACTAAGGACCTCTCGGGCGTACCGGATCGAATCTAGGGCAGGCGCGGCCCGTCGGAAGTCAAGAGCCGTTCCTGAACGTATTCTTACACGCCCACCCAAAATGGCTGAATCGGCACGGCGGTACGGGCTCCGACGGTAGCCTGCCGCGCCAAGATCAACTTCCGTGAATCAACTCCCCGCGATGGGCTCGGCCTTGACCGCGAGCACCGGGCAGGACGCGTCCAGCAGCACCCGCTGGGCGTTGCTGCCGAGCAGCAGCTTGCCGACCGGCGAACGGCGGCGCAGCCCGATCACGATGAACACCGCGTCCGATTCCTCGGCCGCGTTGATCACCTCGTCGGCCGGGTCCAGCTCGTCCGGCGCCTTGCGGACCTCGTACGGCACCCCGGACTGGTCCAGCTCCTCGGTGAGCGCGACGACCTCGTCCGCGCTCGACGTGTGCACGACGATCAGCCGGGCGTCGCGCCGCCCGGCCTCGACGATGGCGGTCCGCAACGCCGCGCTCCCCTCCGGCTTGGCCGAGTAACCGACGACGATCGTCGGTGTCGCCGGTGCCTGCGCATCGGAGTCGCTCATCCGCCCTGTATCGCTCATGTACGCAGTGCCTCCCAGGTGTGGACCGGTTCGTTGCTGTGCATCAGTTCCAGGTAGCGGGCGAGCATGGCGCGCAGGGCCGCTCCCCGATCACGACCGGCCGCCTCCAGCCCGGACACCTCCGCAGTCTGCCACGTCGCGCCGTTGGCCGCACGGACGCAGCGCCGCTCGATCACCTGGAGCAGCCGGTCGGTCTCCTCGCCGTTGACCCGCCACAGCCGCAGCCCCTGCTCGGCCAGCGGCAGCAGCTTCCGCAGCACCAGTTCGACCACGCTGACCCGCCCGACGCCGGGCCAGTAGACCTCGGCGTCGATCCCGTACCGGTAGCCGGCCACGAAGTTCTCCCGGGCCGCCTGGAACGACATCGCCGACCAGAGCGGCCGGTCGGCGTCGGCCAGCGCGCGGACCAGGCCGGCGAAGAAGGCGGCGTTCGCCATCGTGTCGAGCACGGTCGGGCCGGCCGGCAGCACCCGGTTCTCGACCCGCAGGTGCGGCACCCCGCCGGCGATGTCGTACACCGGGCGGTTCCAGCGGTAGACGGTGCCGTTGTGCAGCCGCAGCTCCTCCAGCTTCGGCACTCCCCCGCTGTCCAGCACGGCCACCGGGTCCTCGTCGGTGCAGATCGGCAGCAGCGCCGGGAAGTAGCGGGTGTTCTCCTCGAACAGGTCGAAGATCGAGGTGATCCAGCGCTCGCCGAACCACACCCGAGGCCGTACCCCCTGGGCCTTGAGCTCGTCGCTGCGGGTGTCGGTGCTCTGCTCGAACAGCGGGATCCGGGACTCGGCCATCAGCCGGTGCCCGAAGAGGTACGGCGAGTTGGCGCCCACGGCGATCTGGACGCCGGCGATGGCCTGAGCGGCGTTCCAGTAGCCGGCGAAGTCGTCCGGGCTGACCTGCAGGTGCACCTGGGTCGAGGTGCAGGCCGCCTCGGGCATGATCGTGTCGGACACCATCCGGAGCCGTTCGGCGCCGTCGATGTCGATCTCCATGTCCTCGCCGCGGGCGGCGAAGATCTCCTCCTCGAGCAGCGAGTAGCGCGGGTTCTCGCTCAGGTTGTCCCGGGTCGCGTGCTCCGGCGCGAGGGTGGGCAGGATGCCGACCATCGCCAGCCCGACGCCGGCCTCGGACGCGCGCTTCTGCGCGTGGTTCAGAGCCGCCCGGACCGAGTCCTCGAACGACGACAGCCCGCGCCCGGCCAACTGCCGCGGCGGTACGTTGATCTCGATGTTGAACCGGCCCAGCTCGGTCTGGAACTGCGGGTCGGCGATCGCCGCCAGCGCCTCGGCGTTCCGCATCGCCGGCTGCTGGTCCTGGTCGACCAGGTTGAGTTCGATCTCCAGGCCGGCCATCGGCTGGTCGGCCTCGAACCGCGACTCGGTCAGCATCAGGGCCAAGACATCGAGGCCGGTCCGCACCTTGGCGCGATAGCGGGTCCGGTCCGCCCGGGTGAACTCCCGCCGTTCGACCTCGTCGCCCATGCGATCCATCGTCACCCATCGGCGCCGCAATGTCAGCAACCGCGGGCACTAGGGTCGGGCCGTGGATCCGAACTCCTACTACGTCGACCTCGGTGATCACCGGTACCGGCCGACCGTGCACGTCCAGGGCGCCTGGCGGGACACCGAACAGCACATGGCGCCGGTGGCCGGGCTGCTGGCGCACGTGATCGAGACGCACGCGCCGCGGCCGGAACTGCAGCTGTGCCGGCTGACGTACGAGATCCTCGGGGTGATCAGTGCCGAGCCGTTCCGGGTCGAGGTCTCGACGATCCGGCCGGGCCGCACGATCGAACTGGTCGAGGCGACCATGATCATCGACGGGCGTCCGGCGGTCCGGGCGACCGGGTGGCGGCTGGCCGCAGCCGACACGTCCGCGGTGGCGGGTGGTGGGCCCGAGCCGCTGCCGGCCCCGGACGGCCTGCCGGTCTGGCCGATCACCGACACCTGGGGCGGCGGTTACATCGACAGTCTGGAGTTCCGGGTCGTGCCCGGCTCGGAACCAGGCCGCGCCCGGGCCTGGCTGCACTCGCGGACCGCGCTGATCGACGGCGTCGACGCCTCCGACCTGGTCCGCTTCGTCGGTCTGCTGGACACCGCCAACGGAATCGCCGCCCGGCTGCCGCCTCGGCAGTGGATGTTCCCCAACACCGACCTGACGATCCACCTGACCCGGGCGCCGCGGCTGTCCGGCCCGGACGCCTGGGTGGGCTTCGACGCCAGGTCCGAGATCGGGCCGACCGGGATCGGCCTCACCTCCGCGATCGTGTACGACCTCGACGGCCCGGTCGGCCGCACCGAGCAGATCCTGACCGTGCGTCCGCTTGTCGGTGAGGGCGCGTAGGGTCGGCAGCTATGACCGACCAGCTCGACCGCGCTGCCGCGACCGCCCCGACGGCCGCCTTCCGTCCGATCGTCCGGAGCCACCACGGCGACGACTTCGCCGACCCGTACGAATGGCTGCGGGACAAGGAGAATCCCGAGGTGATCGGCTACCTCGAGGCGGAGAACGCCTACACCGAGGCGCGCACCGGGCACCTGGCCGAGCTGCGTGAGGCGATCTTCAACGACATCAAGGCGCGGACCAAGGAGACCGATCTCAGCGTCCCGTCGCACCGCCGGCACGGCGAGCGCGGCTACTGGTACTACACCCGGACCGTCGAGGGCCAGGACTATCCGATCCACTGCCGGGTGATCGCCGCCGACCCGACCACGCCGCCCGACCCGGAGCGACCGATCGACGGCGAGGAGGTGCTGCTGGACTGCAACGCGGAGGCCGGTGACGCCGAGTTCTTCTCGGTCGGCGCCCTCGGCGTGTCTCCGGACGGCACCCTGCTGGCGTACTCGACCGACCTCAGCGGCGACGAGCGCTACACGATCAAGATCAAGAACCTGGACACCGGCGAGCTGCTGCCGGACGAGATCCCGGACACCGTGTACGGGATCGGCTGGGCCGGCGCCGACCACCTCTTCTACACCCGGGCCGACGCGGCCTGGCGGCCGTACCTGGTCCGCCGGCACCGGCTCGGCACCGAGGTCGCTGAGGACGTCGACGTGTTCAGCGAGCCGGACGAGAAGTACTGGGTCGGGCTGGAGGCCAGCCGCGACGAGCGCTGGATCCTGATCGGGGTCGGCAGCAAGCTGACCACCGAGTACTTGATCCTGGCCACCGACGACCCGTCCGCGACGCCGCGGTCGATCGCGCCGCGCCGGCAGGGCATCGAGTACAACGTCGAGGTGGCCGGCGACCGGCTGCTCATCCTGCACAACGATCCGGAGCGGGACGGCGGCCCCGACTTCGCGCTGGCCGAGGCTCCGCTGGACGCGACCTCGCCGGACCAGTGGCGGACCGTGCTGCCGCACCAGGCCGGAGTCCGGCTGACCGACGTCACGGCCTACGCGGGCCACGTCGTGCTCGGGCTGCGCCGGGACGGCCTGACCGGGCTGCGGCTGCTCCCCCGCGGCGCCGACGGCACCCCGGGCGCCGGGACGGACCTCGAGTTCGACGAGCCGCTCTACACGGTCGACCACGTGACCGGCCGGGACTACGACAGCAGCACCGTCCGGTACGCCTTCACCTCGCTGGTCACGCCGGACTCGGTGGTCGACCTCGACGTGCCGACCGGCACCCGCACCGTACGGAAGCGGACCGAGGTGCTGGACCACCCCGAACACGGGCCGTACCGCTCCGAGGACTACGTCCAGGTCCGCGAATGGGCGACCGCGGCCGACGGCACCAGGATCCCGATCTCGATCGTGCACAAAGCGGGCCTGGAGCTGGACGGCAGCGCGCCGGCCCTGATCTACGGCTACGGCTCGTACGAGATCTCGATCGACCCCACCTTCCGGATCTCCCAGCTGTCGCTGCTCGAGCGCGGCTTCGTGTACGCGATCGCGCACATCCGCGGCGGCGGCGAACTCGGCCGGGACTGGTACGAGAACGGCAAGGAGCTGACCAAGAAGAACACGTTCAGCGACTTCGTCGCCTGCGCCGAGCACCTGATCGAGCGCGGCTACACCAGCGCAGACCGACTGGCGGCCCGCGGCGGCAGCGCCGGCGGGCTGCTGATGGGCGCCGTCGCGAACCTGGCCCCGCAGACGTTCCGGGCGATCCACGCCGCCGTGCCGTTCGTGGACGCGCTGACCACGATCCTCGACCCTGACCTGCCGCTCACGGTCACCGAATGGGAGGAGTGGGGCGACCCGCTGCACGATCCCGCGGTGTACGCGTACATGAAGTCGTACAGCCCGTACGAGAATCTGCGCGAGGTCGACTATCCGGCGATCCTGGCCACCACCAGCCTCAACGACACCCGGGTCTTCTACGTCGAGCCGGCCAAGTGGATCGCCGCGCTGCGCCGAGTGGCCCGCAACGGCGAGGACCGGCCGATCCTGCTCAAGACGGAGATGACGGCCGGTCACGGCGGCGTCAGCGGACGCTACAAGTCGTGGCGCGAGCTGGCCTTCGAGTACGCCTGGATCATCGACCAGGTGACGCAGATCTCAGTAAAGTAAGACTTGCGGCCTATCGGGGTTCCACCGAGGTAGGTCTCAGGGATTCTTCAGGGCTACGAAGGAATCCTTTCGGCGTCCGGTGGCGTTGACTCCTGTGTACGGCAGAGACAACGCCGGCCCGGACATGGAAAGGGGCCAACTGTGGTAGCTCAAGCAACGCGAACCCGCGTCTCCGAAGGCATCGACGGCAAGGACGCGGTTGGACTGTATCTCGATGGAATCGCCAAGACTCCCCTGCTGACCGCCGAGGAGGAGGTGGAGTTGGCGAAGGCCATCGAGGTCGGCCTGTACGCCGAACGCATCCTCACCGGCGAACTGGACGACGAACGCGGCAAGAAGGCCGTGACGGCCGAGACCGAGGAACTGGAGTTCCTGGTCGAGGAGGGCCAACGCGCCCTGCAGCGCTTCATCACCGCCAACCTCCGGCTGGTGGTCTCGGTGGCGCGCAAGTACGGCCGGTCCCAGATGCCGTTGCTTGATCTGGTCCAGGAAGGCAACACAGGCCTGATTCGTGCGGTCGAGAAGTTCGACTACACGAAGGGCTTCAAGTTCTCCACCTACGGCACCTGGTGGGTGCGGCAGTCGATCAGCCGCGGTATCGCCCAGCAGGGCCGGATCGTCCGGCTGCCGGTGCACGTCGCCGAGCAGGTCAACCAGGTCGGCGCGGTGCGCCGCACCCTGGAGCGCCGGCTGGGCCGGGACCCGGAGATCGAGGAGATCGCCGCCGAGATGGGCATCGACGCGGATCGTGTGATCGACCTGATGCGGTACGGCCGGGAGCACGTGAGCCTGGACGCGCCGGTCGAGGAAGGTGGCGACACCGCCCTCGGCGACCTGATCGCCCGCGAGCCGATGCCCGGCCCGGACGAGGTCTATCTCGACGCCGAGGAGCACGCCCGGCTGGAGGCCCTGCTGGACCAGCTCGACGAGCGTTCCGCCGACGTGGTGCGCCGCCGGTACGGTCTGCTGGACGGCCGCCAGGCCAAGCTCGCCGACATCGGTGCCGTCTGGGGCATCACCGCCGAGCGGGTCCGCCAGATCGAACGGCACGCGATCGCCAAGTTGCGCGGCAAGTCGGTCCTCGCCGCCTGACCCCGAGATTCTCTTCCCTACCCACAGAGAAACGAACGGCCCCCGACCACCCACTCGGGGGCCGTTCGCTTTCCCCGGCACTCACTCGCCGACGCTGTCGGTTTTTCACGTTAACGTGAAAAACCGGCGCAATGCACAGGAAGCTTCTCTGGTAAAGCGTGAGGAAACCGTGTGAGGTCGGGCGGGATTCAACGGGTGGGGCGGATCAGGCCCTCCTGGGCGACGTCGGCGACCAGCGTCCCCTCCTGGAACAGCCGGCCGGTGGACAGCCCTCGGGCGTTCGAGGCCGACGGCGAGACCTGGTCGTAGAGCAGCCAGGTGTCGGCCCGGAACTCGCGCAGGAACCACATCGCGTGGTCCAGCGACGCGGCCTGCAGCCGTGGGTCGCCGATGAAGACGCCGTGCGGCACCGTGGCCGCGGCGAGCAGGGTCAGGTCGCTGGCGTACGCGAGCGCGGCCTGATGGATCCACCGCTGGTCCGGCAGTCGGCCGTCCACCCGGACCCAGACCCTGGCCCGGGCCGGGTGCCGCGGATCGGCCAGCGCGCCGCCGGGCCGGGAGTCGCCGGCGAAGCGGACGTCCAGCGCCCCGTACTCGCGCTGCCAGACCGCCGGCTCCCGCCCGGTCGCCTCGGCCAGCAGGTCGACGTAGCGCGGGCAGTCGTCCGGGCCCGGCACGTCCTCGGGCAGCGGGTCCTGGTGCTCGTACCCGTCCTCGGCGATCTGGTACGACGCCGAGAGGTAGAAGATCGTCTTCCCGCCCTGCCGGGCCACCACCCGCCGGGAGGAGAACGAGCGGCCGTCCCGGACCTGCTCGACGTCGTACACGATCGGGATGTCGGTCCGGCCCGGGATCAGGAAGTATCCGTGCATCGAGTGGAGCGACCGGTCCGCGCCGACGGTGCGGACGGCCGCGCACAGGGCCTGCGCCAGCACCTGCCCCCCGAACGCCCGCTGCATCTGCGTGTCCGGCTGCCGGGCCCGGAACAACCCGACCTCGATCTCCTCGAGCTCGAGCAGATCCACCAGTTCATCGATCGACTTCGGCACACCCCGACCCTAGCCGCCGCGCTCGTGCACTCCGTAGCGGCGGACCTGATCGGCGCGACCGGGCCGCCGCGCTTGATCACCCGGGCGCGGCTTCGGCTCGCTCGATCATGATCACGCCTCCCGGCCGCCCGTGCTGACAGTGCTCGGCTGGGTATCCGCGACGATCCCCGACCGAGCGCGCCGGCGGAACAGAGCGGAGCCGACGATCAGGGCGCCGAGGGCCGCGGCGACGGGCGGCACCAGGAGTGCCGAGCGGTAGCCCTCGAGTTGCTGATGCGGGTCCTCGGCGCTGCCGGCGACCGCGGCGATGATCACCGACGCGGCGGCGATGCCGAGGGCGGCGCCGAACTGGAAGGAGGTGTTGACCAGGCCGCCGGCCAGGCCCTGCTCGGACTCGGCCACGCCGTCGGTGGCCAGGATCGTCGTCGGGCCGTACACCAGGGCGAACGAGACGGCGATGATCACCATCGCGGGGAACATGGTCAGGTAGCTCCGGTCCAGGTCGAGCGGCAGGAACAGCCCGTACCCGATCGCGGCCAGGACGAGGCCGGCCGCGATCATCTTGACGTTGCCGAACCGGGCCACCAGCCGCGGGGTCAGGGTCGGCGCCAGCACGGCGTCGAAGCCGAGCACCACCAGGGCCAGACCGGTCTGCAGCGGCGTCCAGTCACGGAGCTCCTGCAGATAGAGCACCAGGATGAACTGGTAGGCGTTGAAGCCGCCGAGTACCAGCAGCGCGGCCAGGTTGGCCCGGACCACCGACGCCGACCGGAGGATCCCGAACCGGATCAACGGTGCCGGCACCCGGCGCTCGATGATCACGAACACGATCCCGAGCAGGGCCGCAGCGCCGAAGGTGATCAAGCTTTCGGTGACCGGCACCTCGTGCACCCGGACCAGCGCCAGCACCAGGATCAGCATCGTCCCGGTCAGGGTGACCGCCCCGGGCAGGTCGAGCTCACGCAGCCGGGGCCGGCGTTCCTCGGCGGCACCGGCCGGCAGCACCCGGACCGCGGTGATCAACAAGAGCAACGCGGCGATCACCGGCGCGAAGAAGACCCAGCGCCAGTGCACGGCGGCCAGGGCCCCGCCCACCATCATGCCGAGCGAGAAGCCGGCCGCGGCCATCCCCGCATAGACCAGCAGCGCCTTGTTGCGCCGCTCCCCCTCCTCGAACATCGTCGTGATGATCGACAGTCCGGCCGGCGTCATGAACGCCGCCGCGACGCCGGTGACGAACCGCGCCATGATCAACATCCAGCCCTCGCCGGCCAGGCCGCCGAAGCCGGAGGCGACCAGGAAGATCGTCAGCCAGAGCAGGAACATCCGGCGCCGGCCGAGCAGGTCGGCGGCTCGGCCGCCGAGCAGTACGAAGCCCGCGTAGCCCAGCACGAACGCGCTCATCACCCATTGCAGCTCGGGCGTGGACAGGCCGAGGTCGGCCCTGATCGAGGGCAGCGCGACGCCCATCATGGACAGATCGATGCCCTCCAGGAAGATCGCCCCGGACAGGACGAAGACGACGGCCCGGGCGCGCGCCGACATCCGTACCTCCGCGCGTCGTGGACTCGAAACACTCACCGGCACTCCCGTTCTCATGGTCAGTTACTTCTTGTAACTGACACAACCATCCGTCACCATGGGGAGTTGTGGAAGAAGGCACTTTGAAGTCACCCGGTTCCGCCTGTGATACCGACGACGGCGACCCATTCCAGTGGGACACCCGGGAGGACTGCGAGGTGCGGCAGATCCTGGACCGGATCGCCGACAAGTGGTCGCTGCTGGTGATCGCCCTGCTGGACCAGCGCTGCCTGAGATTCACCGAGCTGCGCCGCAAGATCGACGGCGTCAGTCAGCGGATGCTCGCGGTCACCCTGCGCCACCTGGAACGCGACGGCCTGGTCAAGCGCACGGTCCACCCCGTGGTGCCGCCCCGCGTCGACTACGAGCTCACCCCGCTCGGCCGCTCGCTGCACGCGACCATCCAGGCCCTGGTCGACTGGACCGAGACGCACCAGACCGAGATCATCGCGGCCCGGACCGACTACGACACGAGACTCGCCGAACCCGCCGAGGTCAACTGACCGCCGGCAGCGGATCGGGCCATGGTCCAGCCTCGGTTGATCAACATCGACGGAGCCGCCGGTGCGCCTCCTCCTCGGTCAACGACGTGACGGGCTGCCCGACGATCTGCTGAAACTTGGCGTCGAACGCGCGGGTCCAGAGGCCGGCCGCCCACGCCTGCCGGAGTTCAGCGGTGCCGAGTTCCCGGCCACGCGCGTGGCCGTACGCGCGGAGGAACCGCTCGGTCCCCTCGACGGTGGCGAGTTCGTCCGCACCGTCCGACGGATACAGGGCGGCGGCGAAGCCGACCAGGACGGCTTCCCGCTCGATGATCATGCTGTCCCAGTCGTGCACGACCAAGAGCTCGTCGCCGGCCCACCGCAGGTTGTCGACGATCCAGTCACAGTGGCCGACCACGGCTTCGGACCCACCGGCGCGCAGCCGCTCCCGGGCCTGGTGGCCGACCGCATCGATCCACGTCCTGCCGCCCACGTCGTTGAGGTCGACGGAGGGAGCCTCCTCCGAACGCGGCCACAGCCCGGCACCGCAGTGGTTCCAGTCCGCCCAGGACGGCGCGGGGTCGAGCGCGGCGACCTCGGCCGGGCTCGGAGCCAGCCGGATCAGCCGCGCGAACGCCTGCGCGAAGAGGGAGGCCGTGTCGTCGGCTCCGGGAAGCTCGGCACCCCCGGGCACGTAGCTTTCGGCCGTCGCGACATCGCCGCCGAACGGCACGGCTCCGGTGAGCGGCCGTGGGCACGGGTAGCCGGCCTCGAACAGGCGGCGCTGAACGTCCAGGCAGGCCGCGATCCGCGGGGAGCCCGGACGAATCTTGACCACGACCTCGCGCCCGTCGACCAGGCGCAGGCCCAATACGGCGGACAGATGCCCGGAATTGAACAGCTCCTGTGCCGGAGCACTGCCCAGATGCTCCCGACACCACCGAGCGAGTCGGTCCGGATCCACGGCAGCGCCACACGACACCCGGTCATCCTCACACCGCACCGCCTCACCCTCAGGATCGACAGGTCACTTCAGCAGCGACACGCCGCCCAAACGCCTGCTTTGGTGACCGGTCGGCGGGCTCTTTATTCGGTGTTCTTGTCGCGTTCGGCCAGGAAGCGCTCGAACTCGGCGGCGATCTCGTCGGCGCTGGGGACCTGCTCGACGCCCTCGGCGGTCATCGCGTCGTACTGCTGCTCCAGCGAGCCGACCAGTTCCTGCACCTCGGTCGAGCCGGCGACCTCCTCGGCGATGTCCGCCATCGTCGACGCCGACGCCTTCTCCAGCGGCTCGGTGGGGACGACCAGGCCGGTGACCTGGGTGACGGCCCGGGACAGGGCGACGGCGGACTCGGGGAAGGCGGACTGGGCCAGATAGTGCGGTACGTGGACCGCGAAGCCCATCGCCTTGCGGTCCTGCTGGCCGAGCCGGAACTCGACCAGGCCGGTGAAGCTGGCCGGCACCTCGACCCGGTCGATCCAGCTGCGGTAGCCGGTGACCAGCTCCGGGTCGGTGGCGTGCGCGGTCAGCGTGATCGGCCGGGTGTGCGGGACCGCCATCGGGATCCCGTGCAGCGACACGGTGAGCCGGACGCCGAGCTGGTCGATCAGGCCGAGCACGGCCGAGGCCAGCCGCTCCCACTGCACGTCGGGCTCCGGCCCGGACAGCAGCAGGAACACCTCGCCCTGCTCGTCGACGACCCGATGCAGCCGCAATTGCACGTCCGCGTACGACTTCCAGGTGTTGGTGTCGAAGACCATCGCCGGCCGCCGGCTCCGGTAGTCGTGCAGCTGATCATGATCGAATTCGGCCAGCAGTTCGTGATCAAGATGCTCCAGCAGGTGCGCGCCGTAGAGCCGGCCGGCCTGGCCGGCGTCGACGAAACCGTCCAACTGGACGATCAGCACCGGATGGTGCCCGGCGAGCTTGGCCACCACGTCGTCCCGCAAGGTGTACAGCTCCCGTGGATCCATCATGCGGCCCAATCTACCCGCGCGCCTCTCGCTCGATCGCGCGCATGATCCGCTTGGCGGACACCGGCGCCGCGGTGCCCAGTCGCTGGGCGAACAGGCTGACCCGCAGTTCCTCGATCAGCCAGCCGATCTCGGCGACACCGTCCGGCAGCGGCCCCGGCGGCAGGCCGGCGCACAGTTCGGCGTACGCGTCCTCGCAGTCCAGCACCGTCGCCATGGCCTCGTCGTCGCGGGCCAGGTTGCCCGGCAGGGCCTCGGTCCGCAGCACCGCGGCTCGCAGGTACCGCGGCAGCTGGACCAGGTGCCGGTACGGCGTCGCGGCCAGGAACCCGGCGAAGACCAGGTTCTGCAGCTGTTCGGTCAGGTCGTCGGCGGCGGCCGGGCTGACCCGGCGGACCCGGTCCAGGCCGGCCCGGGCCTGCTGCCAGAGCCGTACGCTCTCGGCGGCCAGCACGACCAGCTCGAGCGCCAGCTCGGCCGCGTCCGCGCGGACCCGGTCGGCCAGCGGCCGGAACACCGCCTCGGACCGGACCGACTCGGCGCCGCCGGCCCGGTCGATCAGTTCGCCGACCGCCGCCAGCCGGGCGTCCACCAGCAGGGCCGGCACGCTCGCGTACGGACTGGAGCCGAGCGCCAGCTTGTCGGTGTTGGACAACCGGCCGACCAGCCAGCGGGTGACGTCGGGGATGTTCAGCAGCACCAGCCGGCGCAGCCCGAGCCGGTGGCTGTGCCGCTGCCGCAGCGGCGAGTCGAGCACCGTGACCGCCACCGCGTCGCCGGCGTCGGACAGCGCCGGATAGCCGACCGCGCCGTCGCCGAGCCGCAGCTCGGTGGCGATGTCGCCGAACTGCCAGGTGGTCGCGGGCGGGCTGAGCCGGTCGGCGGCCGCGCTGCGCAGGGTCTTGGTGACCTGACCGACCAGCCGGTCCCGGAGCTCGGTCAGGTCCTTGCCCTCGGCGACCGTACGGTCACCCTCGGTGATCACGAACGTCGTCTCCACGTGACCGGGCACCGCGCCGGTCCGCCAGTCCCCCGGCGCGATCAGTTCACCGGTCAGCCCCCGGATCGCCCGGGCCAGGCCGTCGGTCAGCGACCCGGACCGCTGGTCGGGATGGGCATCCAGCCAGGCCAGCGCGCGATCGGCGTACTCGCGGGCCGGGACGAGGTTTCGGCGGACGGCCTTGGGCAGTGACCGGATCAACTCGGTGGCCAGTTCCAACCGGGCGCCCGGCACCTGCCAGCTGAACGGCGCCGGGTCGACCTGGTTGAGCAGCGCCAGTGGCACCTCGACGCTGACCCCGTCCCGCTCGGTGCCCGGATCGAACCGGTAGCTGACCGGGTAGTCGTGGCTGCCGACCGACCAGACGTCCGGGAACTGGTCCGGGTCGGCGCCGCGGTCGTCCAGGACCAGGTCGGACAGGGAGAGCGTGAGCAGGTCCGGCGTCTCCCCCTGGGCGTCCTTCCACCAACGGTCGAAGTGGGCGCCGGAGACCACCTCGGCCGGGATCCGGGCGTCGTAGAAGTCGAAGATCACCTGGTCGTCGACGACGATGTCGCGGCGCCGGGTCCGCTCCTCCAACGCCTCCGCCTCGGCCCGGGTCTCCGCGTTGGCGGCGAAGAACCGGTGCCGGGTCCGCCAGTCCCCCTCGACCAGCGCTGACCGGATGAAGATCTCCCGGGCCTCGGCCGGATTGATCTTGCCGTAGCCGACCTGCCGGCCGGCGATGATCGGGATGCCGTACAGGCTGACCGTCTCGGAGGCCACCACCGAGCCGGCCCGGGCGGACCAGTGCGGCTCGGCGTAGCTGCGCTTGAGCAGGTGGCCGCCGACCTCCTCGATCTGCGCGGCGTCGACCGGCGCGACGGTACGGGCCCAGAGCCGGGTCGTCTCGACGATCTCGGCCGCCATCACCAGCGGCGGCTGGGTCTTGGCCACGCTGGACCCGGGGTTGATCGCGAACCGGGTGCCGCGGGCGCCCAGGTACTCGCGGGGCCCGCGCTGACGCCGGCCCCGGGCGCCCCGGTCGGACTGGCCGCGGGCCGGCTTCTGGTCCGGTTCGGCGAGTCCGACGTGGGACAGCAGGCCGGACAGCACCGCGGTGTGGACCGAGGCGTGCGAGGCCGGCACCGTGTTGCGGCCGAGATCGAGATCGCGGGCGATCTGGCGCAACTGGCCGTGCAGGTCCTGCCACTCGCGGATCCGCAGGAAGTGCAGGAACTCGTCCCGGCAGAGTCGCCGGAACGCGTTGCCGGACAGGGATTTCTGCCGTTCCTTGAGGTAGTCCCAGAGCCGCAGGTACGCGACGAAGTCGCTGCCGTCCGGCTCCGCCTCCTGATCATCGCCGCCACCGGGGGCCCAGAACCGGCGGTGCAGCGCGGTGGCCCGCTCGGCCTGGTCGGCCGGTCGCTCCCGCGGGTCCTGGATGGACAGCCCGGCGACGATGATCAACATCTCGGCCAGGCAGCCGTACCGCTCGCCGGCCAGCAGCATCCGGCCCATCCGCGGATCCAGCGGTACGGCAGCCAGCCGGCGGCCGATCTTGGTCAGCCGCGGCCGGTCCCGGCTTCCCTTGGTGGAGAGCGCTCCCAGTTCGTCCAGCAGCCGGATGCCGTCGGTGATCTGGGCCGCGTCCGGCGCCTCCACGAACGGGAAGGACCTGATCTCGCCGAGATCGGCGGCGGTGAGTTGCAAGATCACCGAGGCCAGGTTGGTGCGCAGGATCTCCGGTTCGGTGAACTCGGGCCGGCCGAGGTAGTCCTCCTCGCCGTACAGCCGGATGCAGATGCCCGGTGCCACCCGGCCGCAGCGGCCGGCCCGCTGGTCGGCGGAGGCCCGCGAGATCGGCTCGATCGGCAGCCGCTGCACCTTGGTCCGGGCCGAGTAGCGGGAGATCCGGGCCAGGCCGGTGTCGATCACGTACCGGATCCCGGGCACGGTCAGCGAGGTCTCGGCGACGTTGGTGGCCAGCACGATCCGGCGCCCGGTGTGCGAGCTGAACACCTTGTGCTGCTCGGCCGCGGACAGCCTTGCGTACAAGGGAAGTACTTCGGTGAAGCGCAGCCCCAACCCGTTGATCGTCTCCGCCGCGTCGCGGATCTCCCGCTCGCCGGAGAAGAAGATCAGGATGTCGCCGTTGCCCTCCGCGGCCAGCTCCTTGACCGCCTCGGCGACGGCGGCGGACTGGTCGACATCGGGATCCTCGAGCAGCGGCCGGTAGCGGACCTCGACCGGGTAGGTGCGCCCGGACACCTCGACGATCGGCGCCGGGTTCCCTTCCTCGTCGGCGAAGTGGGCGGCGAACCGCTCGGTGTCGATCGTGGCCGAGGTGATGATCACCTTCAGCTCGGGCCGCTTGGGCAGCAGCGTCCTCAGATAGCCGAGCAGGAAGTCGATGTTGAGACTGCGCTCGTGCGCCTCGTCGATGATGATCGTGTCGTAGGAGCGCAACTGGCGATCATGGGCGATCTCGGCCAGCAGCACGCCGTCGGTCATCACCTTGACCCGGGTGTCCTTGGACGCCTTGCGGGTGAACCGGACCTGGTAGCCGACCAGGTCGCCCAGGCCGACCTGCAACTCCTCGGCGATCCGTTCCGCGACGGTACGGGCAGCGATCCGCCGCGGTTGGGTGTGCCCGATCCGCTTCCGGCCGAGCCTCAGGCAGATCTTCGGCAGCTGGGTCGTCTTGCCGGACCCGGTCTCGCCGGCGACCACCACCACCTGGTGATCGCGGACCGCGGCGGCGATCTCGTCGACCCGGTCGCTGATCGGGAGCTCCGGAGCGAACTCGATCCGCGGGTCGCACATTCCGGCCATCCTAGGCGCCGTCCCGCGGAGACGACGAACCGATTAAAACGCGAGCCAGTCACGGGACCCGGCCACCGCGTCCTGAGCCCGTCGAAGGACCCGGCCACCGCGTCCTGAGCCTGTCGAAGGACCAGGGCGAGTCGGCCCTGCCCTTCGACAGGCTCAGGGAACGTCGTGGTCGGGCCCTGCCCTTCGACAAGCTCAGGGAACGTCGTGGCCGGGCCCTGCCCTTCGACAAGCTCAGGGAACGTGGCGGCCGGGACTTGGCCCTTCGACAAGCTCAGGGAACGTCGTGGCGGGACTTGGCCCCCGGTCAGGGGACGTCGGCGGCTTGGGTCAGTCGCAGACGGAGTCGACGGACCGGTCCAGTGCCCGGGCGTGCAGGGCGTCCAGGTCTCGCTCGTGAGCGACCCGGACCTCCGCCAGCACGACGCCCACATCGCAGAGCAGTGAGTCCCGGTCGCGCTCGGAGCCGGCGACCGCGTCGACGATGCCGACATTGAGCCGGTTGATCTCCTCGCGGACCTGATCCAGGTCGGGCCGCTCGGTGGGCGCCTGCGCGGGATGCCGGGTCCACTGCCGGAACAGGCCGCGCTGGACGACCTTGCTCGCCTCGATCTGGTCGCGGAAGATCGCCACCACCCGGTCCGGGTCCGTGCCGCGTTCCCGGGCCAGCTCCGCCACCGAGTCGAGCACCACCTTCTCCCGGGCCGGGTCGTCGATCGGCTGGTCGGTGCCCCACTTCGAGGCGGCGACCAGATCGCCGACCAGCACCCGCTGGGCCGAGAGGTCGACCACCGGCCGCAGCCCGCCGGCGATCCGTCGGGCCGCAGGGGTTCCGGGGTCGGGCTCCGCGGCGGCCGGCGACATGCCGAGCACGGCGGTGAGACAGAGCAGCAGGGCGAGGCAGACCGCCCGCAGCAGGCGTCGCATGAGTTCTCCCTGGTCGGGGTCGTGGACTCTGGACCGATCCTACGACCCGAACCGGACGGTGAGCCGGCGGATCAGGTCGCCGTCGAGCTCGAAGATCATCACGCCCGCGTCGCGGTCGGGCTCGGCGTCCCAGGCGTAGCGGGCGGTGATCACGTCCGCCTCGACGGTGCTGGCCAGCGTGCGCAGGGTGTCGTCCGGCGGCGCCGCAGCGTAGCCGGCCCGGATCGCCGCCAGGCCGACGAAGGGCCCGGCCGGAGGGCCGACGAAGATCAACTCCGCGTCCTCCGCGAAGCCGGCCAGCATCGGCTCGTAGTCCCCGGTCCGGACGCCGTGGTTGAACGCGGCGACGTGGCGGTCCAGCAGTTCCGAGCGCTCCATCGGCACAGTGTCGGACCGGTTTCGCGGTCCTGACAAGGGTTCCGGGCGTACGATCCGATCATGGCCAGCTACGGCCGCTGGATCGCCGGTGCCCTGGTCGCCGAGGTGGCGACGGTGGCGCTGCTCGCCGCCAACGGCACCGGGCACTGCCTGGACACCGCAACCGGTTCGGGCGTCCCGAGCGGCTGCACCCCGAGCCCTTCCCTGCTGTTCGACGCCGTCGTGCTCACCCTCGGACTGGCGATCCTGATCTACTGCGTGACCCGGGCCGTCATCGAAGGACGTTCCGAGCGACCACCCTCCGGCTGACCCGGTCCGGCCAGGAACCGTACCGCGCGCTCGACCACGGCCGGATCGCGCAGGATCCGGTGGTGCCCCAGCCCCTCGGTGCCGACGAACTCGGTGGCCGGCCAGCGCTCGGCCAGCTGCTCCCCCTCCCGGTACGGCGTGTCCCGGTCGCCGCGATCGTGGATGATCATGGTCGGCGGCCGCGGCACCGACTCCGGTACGGCGAGCGAGTTCAGATCGGTCAGCGGCCGGCCGGCCACCTGCTGCAGCCGGACCAGGAACGCGACCGAGGACCGACGGCCCAGGCCGAGCTGGTCGCGGAACCGGTCCACCACGAGCAGCGGGTCCGCACTCGGCGCCAGCAGGACCAGCCGGCCGGGTGCCAGACCGTCCCGCAGCGCGAGGATCGTCGTGGCCGTACCGAGCGAGTGGGCCACGACGCCGGCGGCCGGCCCGTGCACCGCGACCACCGCCCGCAGTGTCTCGGCGAACTCGATCGCGCTCGCCTGATGCCGGCCGAGCCCGCCGGGCCCGGAGTCGCCGTGGGCCGGCGCGTCGAACCCGACCACCCGGTAGCCGGAGGCCCGGAGCGGCTCGACGAACGCGCCGAGCTGTCCCCGCCAGCCGCCCCAGCCGTGCACCAGGTAGACCGTGCCCGCCGGACCGGCCCCGTCCGGCACCCAGGTCTCCACCCGGATCCGGTGCCCGCCGGTCAGCGTGATCTCCGACTCCTGGCCCGGGCCGGGCCGGTTGTCCTGCCGGCGACCGGCGGCACTCGGCGGCGTCGCCCAGAGCCGCAGGGCCAGCCGGCCGGCCAGCCTCGGCGCGACGCGCTCACCCACGGCCAGCGCCAGCTTGATCGCCCGGAGCCGGGTCGGCTCCGATTTACGTACGGTCGTGCTTTTTTCTGTCGACGGTTCTCCACGCATGGGTCGAAGCCTCTCCGGAGTGATGGTCAGGTGGCGGCGGCGTCGCCGAGCAGGCGTTCGAAGGCGACCGCGGCGCGACGGTCGGCGTCGGGATCGGCCAGCAGGTGACAGCCGTGGTAGAAGGCGAGCATGATCCCGTACAGGTCGATGGCGACCTGGTCCGGATCGGTGTCGGCGGCGAAGTGACCTTCCGAGATCGCGGTCCGGGCGATCTGCGCGATCGAGTCCAGTAGGTCCCGGTGCGCCTGCACCAGTTCGTCCCGGACCGGCCCTTCCTGCTGGTCGAATTCGTTGGCCGCCTTGACGAACAGGCAGCAACCCGGCCGGCCGGCCCGGCCCCAGGTGGACCAGTGCTCGTACAGGGCCCGGAGCCGCGGGATGCCGCGCGGCGCGGCCAGGGCCGGCCGGACCACACGATCACCGAAGTCGGTCCGGGCCTCGTCCAGCACGGCCAGCTGCAAGGCCTGCTTGGACCGGAAGTGGGCGTAGAGGCCGCTCTTGGACAGCCCGGTGACGACGGCGAGGCTGCCGATGGTCAGGCCACCGAGACCGATCCGGTACGCGGTCTCGACGCCGCGCCGCAGGATCAGTCGACGGGTCTCGTCACCCTTGGCCACGGAACCAAATTTAGCACGGTCGTGCTGCAACCACTAGAAGCGCGCCGGTTCCTGATAACTGCCCCACACCTCGCGCAGGGTGCCGCAGATCTCGCCCAACGTCGCCTCGGCCCGGGCCGCCGCCAGCATCGGCTCGATCAGGTTCGCCTCGCCGGCGGCCTGCCGTTTCAGCTCGGCCAGCGTGGCGTCCACCACGGCCTGGTCCCGGGCCGCGCGCCGCTCGGCGAGCACCTTGCGTTGCTCCTCCTCGACCTCGTGGCCGACCCGAAGGATCTCGACCGGCCCGGTGACCGATTCGAGCTGGCTGTTCACGCCGACGACCAGCTTGTCGCCCTTCTCCACCGCCGCCTGGTAGCGGAACGCCGACTCCGCGATCTCGCCGGTGAACCAGCCCTCCTCGATCCCGCGCAGCAGCCCGGCCGTCATCGTCTCGCCGTCGCCGAGTTCGAGGATCCGGGCGAAGATCTGCTCCGCCTCAGCCTCCATCCGGTCGGTCAGTTCCTCCACGTACCAGGAACCGCCGAGCGGGTCGACGACGTTGCCGACCCCGGTCTCCTCGGCCAGCACCTGCTGGGTCCGCAGCGCGATCTCGGCCGACCGTTCGGTCGGCAGCGCCAGCGTCTCGTCCAGCGCGTTCGTGTGCAGCGAGTTGGTCCCGCCGAGCACCGCGGCGAGCGCCTCGACCGCGGTCCGGACGACGTTGTTGTACGGCTGCTGGGCGGTCAGCGACACCCCGGCCGTCTGGGTGTGGAACCGCAGCCACTGCGCCCTCGCCGTCTTCGCCCCGTACCGGTCGCGCAGCCAACGGGCCCAGATCCGCCGTGCCGCCCGGAACTTGGCGATCTCCTCGAAGAAGTCGATGTGGGCGTCGAAGAAGAAGCTCAGGCCGGGCGCGAACAGGTCGACGTCGAGTCCCCGGGACAGCCCCAGCTCGACGTAGCCGAACCCGTCGGCCAGTGTGTACGCCAGCTCCTGCACGGCCGTCGCCCCGGCCTCGCGGATGTGATAGCCGGAGACGCTGAGCGGCTTGTACGCCGGCATCCCGGCGCAGGTGTACTCAATCAGGTCGCCGATCAGGCGCAGGTGCGGCTCCGGGGAGAAGAGCCACTCCTTCTGGGCGATGTACTCCTTGAAGATGTCCGTCTGCAGCGTCCCGTCCAGCACCGCCGGGTCGACGCCCTGCCGTTCGGCCGCGACGACGTACATGCAGAAGATCGGCACCGCGGGGCCCGAGATCGTCATCGAGGTGGTCACGGCACCGAGGTCGATCCCGTCGAACAGCACCTCGAGATCGGCCGCGGAGTCGATCGCGACGCCGCAGTGACCGACCTCGCCGAGGCTCTGCGGCTCGTCGGAGTCGCGTCCCATCAGGGTCGGCATGTCGAACGCGACGCTCAGCCCGCCACCGCCGCGGGCCAAGATCATCTTGTAGCGTTCGTTGGTCTGCCGCGCGTTGCCGAAGCCGGCGAACTGCCGGATGGTCCACTGCCGGCCGCGGTAACCCGTCGGGTAGAGCCCTCGCGTGTACGGGAACTCTCCCGGCCACCCGATCCGCTCCAGCCGCTCGTCCGCGGCCTCGTCGGCGGGGCCGTAGACCGGGTCGACCTCGGCGCCGGACAAGGTGCTGAAGTCGGCGTCCCGGATCCGCCCGGCCCGCTCCGCCTCCGCATAGGCGGCCCGCCAGCGGTCGTAGCCGGGGCGCCGATCAGACTCGCTCATAACGAGATACTAGGACGCCCTACTAAATCTCACCACTGGAGTAAAGCGGCGTCTCCACCCACCGTTCGGACGACAGCCACCCGGGGTTAACCTCCGCGACGCCGAACGGTCCTAGCGTCCCGAACCGTGGTCAGTGTTGAAGAGCCAAGGGGGACGACCCCCTTGAAATCCCCCGCGCGCTCCGCGAACGGACAGGCGCCCTCTCATTCCGAACAACTCCGCGTCGTCGCGATCATCCCGGCCCGAGGCGGCTCCAAGGGCGTACCGGGCAAGAACCTGCGCAGGGTCGGCGGTGTCCCGCTGGTCGCCCGCGCGGTCGCGGCCTGCCGCCGGTCCCGCTTCATCGACGCCGTGTACGTCAGCACGGACGACCCCGAGATCGCCGAGATCGGCCGCGCCGCGGGCAGTCGCGTGATCGAGCGGCCGCCGACCATCGCCGGCGACCTGGCCAGTTCGGAGTCGGCCCTGCTGCACGCGCTGGAGGAGCTCGCCGCCGCCGGGCACACCCCGGACGTGCTCGTCTTCGTCCAGTGCACCAGCCCGTTCATCCAGCCCGACGACCTCGACAACGGCGTCTCGCTGGTCCTCGACGACGACTGCGACAGCGCGTTCTCCGGCGTCGCGACGTACGACTTCATCTGGCGGGACCGGGCCGACGACGTGTTGCCCGGCGGCGGCGCCATGATCGGCCAGAACCACGACGCCGCGGTACGACCCCGACGGCAGGACCGGCGGCCCGACTTCCGCGAGACCGGTGCCTTCTACATCATGAAGGTGGCCGGCTTCCGGGCGCACCAGCACCGCTTCTTCGGCCGGACCCGGGTGGTCGAGGTGCCGGAGCTGACCGCGATGGAGATCGACACCCCGCAGGAGTTGATCATGGCCGAGTCGCTGGCCAGCCTGGTCGACCCGCCCAGCACCGAGCTGGTCGGCGTCCGGGCCCTGATCACCGACTTCGACGGCGTGCACACCGCCGACACCGCCTACGTCGACCAGGACGGCCACGAGACGGTGCGGGTCAGCCGCAGCGACGGCTACGGCATCGCCGAACTGCGCCGGGCCCAGGTCCCGATCCTGATCTTGTCCAAGGAGCGCAACCCGGTCGTCGCGGCCCGCGCCGCGAAGCTCGGCGTCGAGTACCTGCAGGGCATCGACGACAAGATCAGCGCCCTGTCGGCCTGGCTGGCCGAGCGCGGCATCGACAGCCGCGACGTGGCCTACCTCGGCAACGACGTGAACGACCTCGGCCCGATGTCCCTGGTCGGCTGGCCGGCCGCCGTCGCCGACGCGCACCCGCAGGTCCGCTCGGCGGCCCGGGTGATCTTGAACCGGTCCGGCGGCAACGGCGCGGTCCGCGAGATCTGTGACCGCATCCTGTCCGGCCGCCGGCTCGACGACTCGCTCAGCGCTTCCGGTGCCGCAGCTTCGTCAGCCGCCGGACCCGACGGATCATCGGCCAGGTCCGAGCCGGCAGTTCCAGCCGGAGCCGCCGCTTCAGCCGCGCCGAACGGGAGTCGACCGGCATCGTGATCGACGGGGCCAAGCCGTGCAGCTCGCGGATCGCGAGCAGGTCATCCAGCCGGTCCAGCCAGTCCGACTCCGCCTCCGGGTGGAAGTAGTTGTCCATCAACCATTCCTTGTTGGGCGCCTTGAACTCGCCCCGGCGCAGATCGTCCAGCGTGCCGAGGCAGCCGGACTCCGCGTAGACCGTGTTGATCATGGCCTGGTTGACGCCGAAGTCGTTCAGGATCAAGACGCCCACGCCGGCCGCCATCGCCTCCAGCGCAGCCGTCGACGACACGGTGACCAGGCCGTCAGCGCCCTCCAGCGCCGCCCGCATCGATCCCTGGGTGAACGACACCCGGCGCCGGGACAGCTGCTCGGACTTGACCAGCTGCTTCCACAGCCCCTGGTACGGATACTGCTCGTTGTGGGTCTGCTGCTCGTCCGCGGCGGCCCGCAGCTTGACCACCGGCCGCACCTCGCCGGGCAGTTCCGCGAGGGCCCGCAGGATCTGCCGGCGCTGCTCGGCCTTCGGCGGCACCATCGCCTGGCCGGCGAACAGCACCCGGGCGGGCGACTGTGGCTCCAGCCCGTCCGGGTTGTCCGCGCCGGGCTCGGTGTCGACCAGGAACGGCAGCCGGGTCAGGCCGACCCGCAGGCCCGGAGCCATGGTCTGGGCCAACGTGCTGAACTCCCGCCGCTCCCGCCGGGAATGCACGATCAGCAGGTCACAGCCGGCCCGGAACCGGACGGCCCTCGGGCTGGCCGGGAAACTGATCCCGGGCAGCCCGGTGATCAACACCGGACGCCGCAGTGAGTCGGACAGCCCGCGCTGGGCCGACAACTGGCCGACCGTCGGACCGGTGCAGCCGAGCAGCACCGCGTCCGGGCGTTCGAAGCCGATCCGCTGGACGAGTTCCCGGCGCGACAGCACCTCGACCGGTTCGTCGGTGACCGCGGCGATCTGGGCCGGCGACGGCTGGGCGGGATTGCGGACGATGATCGTGTCGCAGGTCCAGCCGTACGGCAGGCGCGCAGCGGTCGCGTGGGTCCACTTGAGGTAGGAGTCGGAGTCGGCGACCGCAATCATCCGCGGCATCGTGGCCTCAGAAGTCTCCGGCCGCGGCACGCGGCGTCGTCAACAGCTCGGTCAGCCGGTCGCAGTCGGCCTCCGACATCGCGCCCAGCGCGAACCGTGCCCCGACGATCAGGTCGGTGGCCTGCTGCAACACCTCGCGGCCGGCCGGGGTGATCGCGGCGAGCACCGCCCGCCCGTCCTCCGGGTGCCGGTTCCGGGTGATGAAGCCCGAGTTCTCCAGCCGCTTCACCAGCGGCGTGACCGAGGTGGCGTGCACCTGCAGCCGCTCCCCGATCTTGCCGAGCGGCAACGCGCCCCGGCGGGAGAAGGCGAGCAGCACCAGCACCTCGTACCGCGCGAAGGTCAGGCTGAGCGGGCGGAGCAACTCGTCGAGCTCGGTGAGCACCAGTTGGTGCACCCGCATCAACGAGGTGACGGCGCGCATCCGCGGCGTCTCGGCCCAGCGCCGCGACCATTGGTCGGCGGCCGCCTGGATCGGATCGAACGGCAGCCGGTGGCGATCGGACGATTCGCGCACCGGCTGCGGGACCAGCCTCGGACGCTCCGGACCGGCGGGACTGGGTCCCCCCGTTTCCTCGCGCGAAGCCTGGGTCACGTTTCTTCCTCTTTACTGATCTGCATGCTGGCCCGAAGACCGGACCGCTGGATCACGGTTTGGATCGTAGCGTCTCGCTCGTCCGGCCGACCAACCCACCTGATGTCGCGCAGACCCTGATCCTGGGCGGCCGACTCGAACACGAGGTGTCCGTACCCGAAAACGCGGCCGATCACCGGCTTCTCCACCGTGATGTCGAGGATTCGCGCCATCGGCATCGTCGCCCGGTTCTGCGTGAACACGCCATGCACGCGGAACACGCGCATGGTCGTGATCACGAACCGGTCCATGTGGGCCGTCAGGATGCGCCAGCCGGCCTGGAGCGCGATGATCAGCGCCGCCACCATCAACAACGCCCCAGCCAGCGGACCGACGAAGATCGACACGCAGGCCAGCACCACCGCGATGATGACCCGCACCACCGGGAAGGCCACCGCCATCCAGTGCCGGCGCACCTCGTCGACGATCTGCTCCCCCTCACCAACCAGCAGATAGTTCTCGACGTGCGGATCGATCAGCCGGCTGAGCGCGCCGAACACCTACTCACCCAGCGAGAGCGCTGAAGAACACCACGAACGAGTTCAGGGCATTGGCCACCGCATCCACCCCGCTGCGCACGGCGCCCGCGGCACCGTTCGGATTCCCGATCAGGTAGAAGGCGACGAACGCCACCACCATGACCAGCAAGATTCGCTTGATCCACTTCATTCAGATCAACACCTTCTGCTCGACGCGGGGCCTGGGTCCCCACCATTGTCACCTCAGTCGCCCCGATACGCAGCCCTGCCACGCCGACCTTCCTGCCTCACCCGAGACCACCCGCAGCGCATTGTCCGGGTCACTCCCGCGCAGCGACCAGTCTATCGGCCGCAGCGTACGGGTCCAGCCTTCCGTCTCGTACGTCCTCGGCGAGTTTGACCAGCCGGTCGCCGCCGCCGGAGTCCGCGGCGCCGAGCCTACGTCGGAGCGAGGCCAGCGCGAGCGCCGACACCTCGGTCTCGGCACGGCCCAGGCGGCGGCCCTGCCAGCGCCCGGTCCGCTCCGCGTCGGCCCGGAACCGGTCCAGCCGTTCCACCAGGTCGGCGATCCCCTCGCCGGTCGTCGCGACCGTCCGAACGATCGGCGGTTTCCAGTCGTCCGGGCCGTGCTCGGCCAGCGCGACCATGCCGCGGAGGTCCCGGATCAGGCTCTGGGCGCCGTCCCGGTCGGCCTTGTTGACCACGAACAGGTCGCCGATCTCCAGCACTCCGGCCTTGGCCGCCTGCACCCCGTCGCCCATCCCTGGCGCCAGCAGGACCACGCAGGCGTCGGCGATCCGGGCCACCTCGACCTCGGACTGGCCGACCCCGACGGTCTCCACCAGGACCACGTCGTAACCGGCCGCGTCGAACCCGCGGAGCGCCTGCGGTGCCGCCGCCGACAGCCCGCCCAGGTGGCCCCGGCTGGCCATCGAGCGGATGAACACGCCGTCGTCCAGCGCGTGTTCCTGCATCCGGACCCGGTCGCCGAGCAGAGCGCCGCCGGAGAACGGCGACGACGGGTCCACGGCCAGGACTCCGACCCGGTCACCGCGGGCGCGCAGCGCACCGATCAACTCGGCGGTCACCGACGACTTGCCGACGCCGGGCGAGCCGGTCAGGCCGATGACGTACGCGTGCCCGGTGGCCGGTGCCAGCGCCGCGGCCAGCTCGCGCAGGACCGCGGCGTCGTCCTCGATCGCCGACAGCACGCGGGCCAGCAGCCTGCGGTCGCCGGCCCGCAGCCGCTCCCGTACGGTTTCGGGGTCGATCACGCGTCGCCGACGGTGAGCAGCAGCGCGTCGCCCTGGCCCCCGCCGCCGCACAGCCCGGCCACGCCGGTGCCGCCGCCGCGGCGGCCGAGCTCGAGGGCGAGGTGCAGCACCAGCCGGGCACCGGAGGCGCCGATCGGGTGGCCGAGGGCGACCGCACCGCCGTTGACGTTGACCCGCTCGTCGATCGCGGAGTCGGACAGGCCGAGGTCCCGGGCGCTGGCCACCGCGACGGCGGCGAACGCCTCGTTGATCTCGATCAGGTCCAGCGCGGCGGCGTCGATCCCCTGCCGCGCGCAGGCCCGCCGGATCGCGTTGGCCGGCTGCAGTTGCAGCGACGAGTCCGGGCCGGCCACCTGCCCGTACGCACCGATGGTGGCGAGCACCCGCCAGCCGTTGCGGCGGGCGACCTCGGCGTCGGCGACGACCAGCGCCGCGGCGCCGTCGGAGATCTGGCTGGAGCTGCCGGCCGTGATCGTCCCGCCGGCACCGAACGCGGGCGGCAGCGCGGCCAGCGTCTCGGCCGTGACGCCCGGACGGATGCCCTCGTCGGCAGCGACCAGCGAGGGGGCACCACGACGGTGGGCGACCTCGATCGGCTCGATCTCCTCGGCGAACACGCCGGACTGGGTCGCCGCCAGGGCCCGCTGGTGCGACCGCGCCGCGAACGCGTCCTGGTCGGCCCGGCTGACCAGCGCATCGCCGGTGTTGCAGCCCTCGGTCAGCGCGCCCATCGCCTGATCGGTGAACGGGTCCCAGAGACCGTCGTGGGCCATGTGGTCGACCAGCCCGGCCGGGCCGAACTTCACTCCCGTCCGCGAGGTCGGCAGCAGGTGCGGCGCCAGCGACATCGACTCCATGCCGCCGGCCACGACGACCTCGGCCTCGCCCGATCTGATCATGAGGTCGGCCAGCGCGACGGCGTTCAGGCCGGACAGGCAGACCTTGTTGACGGTCAGGGCCGGCACGTCCATGGCGATCCCGCCGGCGACGGCCGCCTGCCGGGCCGGGATCTGGCCGGCACCGGCCTGCAGCACCTGGCCCATGATCACCGAGTCCACCGCGGCCGGGTCGACCCCGCCGCGGCGCAGGGCGGCCGCGATCGCGTGCCCACCCAGTTTCGTTGCGGGAAAGCCACTCAGCCCGCCGAGCAGGCGCCCGATCGGCGTCCGCGCTCCGCCCACGATCACCGAAACCACGACGCTTCTCCCCTCAGTCCTCGGGCGGCCCGCACCCGTTCCAGGCCAGTCTGACACCGGTCGTCTTGGGCGTGACCGCCGATGAGGATACGGTAAGGAGAACGCACTCGGGTGCGTTCTCATCAGCGTGCACGGAGAGGACCGGATGTGGCTTCGGAAGAAACCGGCCTGAATCTCTTTGACGATACGGCAAGTGCGGTCGGCAACTTCCCGTCCGCGATCCGCGGGTACGACAGGTCCGCGGTTGACGACTACGTGCGGACCCTCGAAGCAACCGTCGTCAATGCACGTCGTCAGGCCAGGGACCTCGAGGATCAGTTGGCTGCGGTCAGTGATCAACTGAACCAGGCCAACAGCCGACCGGCACCGGACAACGTCGACTATGCGAACCTCGGCGGGCGCGCGACGGACATCCTGCGGCTCGCCGAGGAACAGGCCCGCGAGATGGTCGACCGCGCGTCGGTCGACGCGGACCGGATCCGCGAGGTGGCCCGGCGGGAGGCCGACGGGATTCGGCAGGCCGCCGCCCGCGAGGGCAGCAACATCAAGAACACCGGCAAGTCCGAGATCGAGCAGATCCGCAGCCGGACCCGCGAAGAGGCCAAGTCCCAGGTCGAGAAGGCCTCGGGCGAGGCGGCGAACATCGTCGCCGCGGCCCGCCGCGAGGCCGAGGCGCACCGGCGCCAGGCCGAGCAGGAGGCCCAGACCCTGCGGCAGCAGGCCTACCTGGACACCGAGACGCTGCGCCGGCAGGCCGAGCGGGAGGTCGCCGAGACCCGGCAGCAGATCGCCAGCGAGCGGGAAGCGGCGATCACCCAGCTGAAGACCACCCACGAGGAGCACGTCAGCAAGACCACCGCGCTGCTGGCCGAGGCGACCCAGCACAACAAGGAGGCCACCGCCCGGCTGGAGAAGGACATCGCCGAGGCGGAGCGGATCCGGTCCGAGGCGCTCGCCGAGGCCGAGCGGATCCGGACCGAGGCGATCGCCAACGCCGAGGAGCGGATCGCCGCGGCGAAGAAGCAGGCCGCCGCGATCAACGAGCGGACCCAGCAGGAGTTCTCCTGGCGCAAGCAGCAGCTGAAGCGGGAGACCGACCTGCTCGGGCAGCGCAAGCAGGCGGTGCTGAATCAGCTGGCGAGCCTGTCCGCGCTGGCCGAGCAGACCGCGCAGACGTTCCCCGACCTGGACGAACTCGAGGGCTTCGAGGCGGAGCACGGCGACACCACGCTGCTCCGGCCGCCGAACCTGCCGCCGTCGCTGCCGGAAGGCTCGAGCGGCGAGGCCGAGGACACCATCGACGCGAACAAGCCGGACGGTGACGAGCCGGAGGCGAAGGCCGGGGCCGAGTCGAAGCCCGACTCCGCCGCCGAGCCGTCCTTCGACCCGGACACCACGATCGTCCAGCCGGCCGTACGGGACGGCCAGTCGGCCGGTTCGCCGGCCTCGGCCGGCGAACCGCAGCGGCCTGGCGCTCCGGCACCGGGCTCGGCCGGCTCCCCCGCCGCCTCGGCGACCTCGCCGTCGGCGCAGTCCGACGACGACGGCACGCTGATCCGCGACAAGGAGCGCCCGGCTGCGGCCGGCCAGGCCCAGCAGCCCACGCAGAACCAGCAGCGGCCGCAGGGCCAGCCCGGACCGAACCAGCCCGGGCCGAACCAGAGCGGACCGAACCAGGGCGGGCCCAACCAGCAGCGGCCCAACCAGCCGGGCCCGCAGCAGGGCGGCCCCCAGCAGCGGCCCAACCAGCCGCAGCACCCGCAGTCTCCGCCGGGGCAGCCGCAGCAGGGCCCGCGGCCGCAGAACCAGCAGGGACTCGGGCATCCGGGCCAGGGCCAGGTCCCGCAGGGCCAGCCGCGGCACGCGCAGCCGCAGCAGGGCCAGCAGGGTCCGGGCCAGCAGGGTCAGCCTCAGGGACCCGGTCAGCGCAGCCCGCAGAGCCCGCAGGGCCAGCCGCATCAGCAGGGTGGCGGCGACCACACCGTGCTCGCACCGCCGCCGGCACGCCCGGCCGGCACCGAGCATCTGCCACGTCCGGGTGCGAACCCGTACCCCGAGCAGACGGGCGGGAGCGGCCAGGGGCCGCAACCGTATCGTGGCTGAACCGACCGATCCCTCACCAGCCGAACCCTCGAGAGCAGAGCCCTCCAAGGCACCCCGGCGGCCACCGACCGCCGAGGTGACCCCGGGTCCGGATGCGGTGACCGAACCGCAGCGTCGGTTCCTGTTCCAGATGCCGCCGTTCTGGATCGGCTTCTCCGGGACGCTGGGCGCCTTGATCGCGTTCGGCCTGGCCAACCTCGTGTTGCAGGCCCGGTCGGTGTTGATCTTGATCCTGGTCGCGATGTTCATCGCGCTGGGTCTGAACCCGATGGTCGATCTTCTGCGGCGGCGGGTGAAACGTCGCTGGCTCGCGGTGCTGATCGTCGTCCTCGGGCTCCTCCTCGTGCTCGGGTTGGCCAGCGTCGCCATCGTGCCGGTGTTCACCCAGCAGATCACCAACCTGGTCGTTCAGGCGCCGACGATCCTGGGCGACCTGCAACGCAACCCGCAGATCCACGCGTTCGACCAGCAGTACCAGGTGATCTCCAACCTGACCCAGTTCCTCAGTTCGGGCGCCTGGGTCAACCAGCTGTTCGGCGGCATCCTCGGCGCCGGCCAGATCGTGATCGGCGCGGTGTTCTCCGGCTTCACGTTGTTGATCTTGACCCTGTGGTTCCTCGCCTCGCTGCCGGCGATCAAGACCGGCATCTACCGGCTCGCCCCGGCGTCGAAACGCGAGCGGGTGGCCGAGCTGGGCGACATGGTGTCGGACCGGATCGGCTCCTACCTCTCCGGCCTCTTCGTCGTGGTCACCTGCGCCGGCATCGGATCCTTCATCTTCCTTTGGATCGTAGGGATCTGGGTGCCGGAGCTGCGCAACTTCGCACTGGCACTGGCGGTGCTGGTCGCGCTGTTCGACTTCATCCCCATGATCGGCCCGCCGATCGCCGCGGTGATCGTTTGCGTGATCGCGTTCGTCCAGTCGCCGGTCAGCGGGATCGCCGCGGTGATCTACTACTTGATCTACCTGCAGTTCGAGAGCTATGTCCTCTCGCCGCGCGTCATGAAGCGGTCGGTCAACGTTCCCGGCGCGTTGGTGGTCATCGCCGCCCTGATCGGCGGTACGCTGCTCGGCGTGGTGGGTGCCCTGATCGCGGTGCCCACCGCGGCCGCTGTCCTGCTCCTTCTGCACGAAGTCGCGCAGCCGAAGCTGGACACTTCCTGACCAAAGCGGGCCCTCCCGAACCCGATTCCGTGCGAATCCTAAGAAAAATCGCCGCAGACCCTCGTCGGATCGGCGTTGGCTCAGTAGCATGACTCGGGCTCGGGGAAAAGCATTTGGCGTCAGGTGGCGCCTGTCCACACGTACCACAAGCCCCGAGGATTCGAGTGAGCGCATTCGCCCAAACCACCAACCCCCAGTTTCCGCTGGTCCGTAAGGGATACGACCCGACCGCTGTGTCGAGCCAACTCCAGAAGCTGGAGAGCCGGATCGAGGTCCTCTCCGGCTCGACCGATCAGCTGAACCAGCAGATCGCGGATCTGACCGAGGAGAACGAGCAGCTCCGCAAGGCGCTGGACGAGACCTCCAAGGGTGGCGAAGTCAACTTCACCAATCTCGGCGGTCGCGCCGGCGACATCCTGCGGATCGCCGAGGAGCAGGCCAAGGACGTGACCGAGCGGGCGACCGCGGAGTCCGAGGAGGCCCTGCAGAAGGCCCGCGCCGAGATCGAGATGCTGAACCAGCACGCCGCCGAGGAGCGCGCGGAGCTGAAGGCGTCCGGCACCGCCGAGATCGAGCGGCTCCGGCAGCAGGCCGCGGCCGATGCCGACAAGCTGCTCAGCAAGACCCGCGGCGAGACCGAGCAGCTGATGACCGCGGCTCGGCTGCAGGCCGAGGCCGTCACCACGGAGGCCGATCGGAAGGCCCGGGCCCTGGTCCAGTCCTCCGAGATCAAGGCGAAGTCGATCGTGGCCTCCGCCGAGAAGGAGATCGCCGACGTCCGCCAGCAGGTCGCCACCGAGCGTGACGAGCTGCTGACCGAGCTCCGGACCACCCAGCAGGAGTCCGAGGCGAAGCTGTCCAAGCTGCTGGCCGAGGCCACCGAGCACCACCGGACCTCGTCGCAGCACCTGGCCGAGGAAGCCGAGAACGCCGCCAAGCTGCGTGCCGACGCCCTCGCCGAGGCCGAGCAGATCAAGGTCGCCGCGGTGGCCGAAGCCGACCAGTTGGTCGCCCAGGCACAGCACCAGGCCGCCACGATCGACGAGCGCGCTCGGCAGGAGTTCGCTTGGCGGAAGCGTCAGATGCGCAGCGAGTACGAGCTGCTCGGCCGTCGCAAGCAGGAGATGCTCAGCCAGCTGGCCTCGCTCTCCGCGCTCGCGCTGGAGACCGCGGAGAAGCTGCCGGAGGTTCCGGAGCTCGACTTCACCGATCTCGAGCGGCAGGACTCCAAGACGGCGGACGTCTCGTGAGCCCGGTCAACTTCTGAGGTACCCGTCTCACTCTTCCCCACCTGCACGTAACAACGCGGCGGGCCCCGGTCAGTCCGGGACCCGCCGCGTTGGTGTTGGTACGAGTTCGAGCTCGGGGAACAGGATCAGAAGAGGCGCTCGGTCGGGTCGTCCAGGCCGCGCAGCAGGTCGTAGTCGACCGTGACGCAGGCGATCCCCCGGTCGGTCGCGACCACCTTGGCCTGCGGCTTGATCAATTGCGCGGCGAAGACGCCCTGGACGTCGCCGAGCAGCGGGTCGCGGCGGAGCAGTTCGAGATACCGGGTCAGCTGCTCGACCCCGTCGATCTCGCCGCGCCGTTTCACCTCGACCGCGACGTAGCCGCCGTCGGCGTTGCGGCAGAGCAGGTCGACCGGGCCGATCGCGGTCGGGTACTCCCGGCGGACCAGGCTCCAACCGGCGCCGAACGTCTCCGGATGCTCGGCCAGCAACTCCTGCAGGTGAGCCTCGACGCCGTCCTTGCGCAGGCCCGGATCGACTCCGAGCTCGTGGCTGGAGTCGTGCAGCACCTCGGCGAGGGCGATCCGCAGCGTCTCCCCCTCGGCGTTCTTGACCTCCCAGACGGCCGCCAGCGACTCCAGGCCGGGCACGTCCTCCGCCTCGGCCGGCTGCTCCGTCAAGGTGCACGGCGGGCTCATCCAGTTGAGCGGCTTGTACGCCCGGTCGTCGGCATGGATCGACACCGAGCCGTCGGCCTTGATCAGGATCAGCCGGGTCGCCATCGGCAGATGAGCGGTCAACCGGCCGGCATAGTCGACCTGGCAGCGAGCAATCACCAAACGCACCCGGACACCGTACCGGCGTGGGCCCCGATCACCGCAGGCGAACCGCCGCCGGGCGGTCTGGCAGACTGCAGTGGTGATGATCAACTCCCCGGCCGCGGTCTCGTGGTGATCATGGCCCGCCGCCGCAGCAAGCACACCCGGCCGGCCCGGCCGCTGGGAGCCCATCACGCCCACGCCGAGAACAAGGGCGACGGCCGCTGGATCGTCCGCACGGTCCCAGGCGCGCGCGCCGAGAAGGAGTACCGCTGCCCCGGCTGTGATCAACCGATCCGGCCCGGCACGCCGCACGTCGTCGCGTGGCCGGACGACCCGGGCTGGCAGGCCGATTCGGGCCTGGAGTCCCGGCGGCACTGGCACACCGCCTGCTGGCAGCGTCGCCGATGAACATCCCGGCGCTCAACACCATGATCGTCGGCGACCACGGCAGCCCGGTCGTCTTCTGCCACGGCCTGTTCGGGCAGGGCCGGAACTGGACCGCCATCGCCAAGGCGATCTCCGATGATCACCGCAGCCTGCTGGTCGACCTGCCCAACCACGGCCGCTCGCCGTGGACCGAGGACGTCGCGTACCCGGCGGTCGCCGACCTGGTCGCCGCGCGGCTGGCCGAGCTGACCGACGGCGAGCCGTTCGCCCTGGTCGGCCATTCGATGGGCGGCAAGATCGCGATGATGATCGCGCTGCGCCACCCCGAACTGGTCGAGCGGTTGTGCGTGGTGGACGTGTCCCCGCGGCCGCAGCGGCTGGACGGCGACAGCCCGTTCGCCCGGTACGTCCGCGGCATGCGCTCGCTCGACCTCGAACACACCCCCGACCGGGCCGCGGCCGATCAGGCCCTGGTCCCCTACGTCGAGGACCCGGTGGTCCGCGGCTTCCTGCTGCAGAACCTGCGCCGGGACGGTGATCACTGGCGCTGGCAGCAGAACCTGCAGGTGCTCGGCGACCGGCTGGACGTGCTCGGCTCCTGGCCCGAGGTGACCGAGCCGCCGTACCAGGGCCGGGTGCTCTGGGTGGCCGGCCAGCGCTCGGACTACATCACCGACGCCGACCGGGAACCGATGCGGGCCCTGTTCCCGGCGGTCCGCAAGGTCGTGATCAAGAACGCCGGCCACTGGGTGCACTCGGAGCAACCGGAAGCCTTCCTGGCCACCCTGCGGGTCTTCCTCGCGGCCTGAAATCACCCCGAACAGCCCCGGTTGCCGCCAAGATGGGGCCATGCATCTGCTCCCGCTGGACGTAGCGCCGGAACCGGCGACCCAGGTCGGCCCGGTCGTGATCATCGTCGTGCTGGCCGTGATCGCCGCCGTGGTGGCCGTACTGCTGATCCGATACCTGCGCCGCTAGCTAGAGCACGTCCATGATCAACGACAGCAGCGCGGAGCCGGCCAGCACCGAGAGCGCGTTGACGCCGAGCGCCACCGGCCAGGCCCAGACCGGCCCGGCCCACGGCGGCGACGCGCCGAGGGCGGCCGTTCGGCGGCGGATCACCAGCGCGGCGATCAGGCCCTCGATCCCGACCGCGACCAGTTCCAGGGGCACGACCAGCCAGGGCAGCAGGCCCGCGGTCAGCCAGAGCAGCGGATGGGTGGCCAGGTTGACCAGGATCGCGAGCAGCACCGCCACCGGCACCCGCAGCGGTGCCCGGCGGCCCAGCCAGCCCAGCGTGGCCCAGCCGAGCAGGTAACCGGGGATCTCGATGGCACAGGTCAGCACGAACGCCGGCAGCAACCCGCCGGCCCAGCTCAGCACCGCCTCCACCACCGTGCCCAGTCTGCCCCCTCCGGGCCCGCGCGGGGCTCGGCTCGCGCCGATTCTGCTGAGTGCCGCGATGATCATCGCGGCCGCCGCCGCGCTGGCCCTCGCCCTGCGCGCACCGCTGGCACTGACGGTGCTCGGGCTGATCGCGTTCGGCGTGCTGCACAACGTGCTGGAGCTGCGCTACGTCGCCGGCCGATTCGCCGCCATCCTGACCGGCCGCTTCCTGATCCTGCTGGTGATCTTGATCAGCGGCATCGTGGTCTGCCGGCTGATCGCCGGCTACCAGCCGGCCGTAGCCCGTTACGCCGAGGTCGGGCTGGGCTACCTGATCCTCGCCGTCGGCTGCTGGTACGGGCTGCGCGGCTGGCGCCTGGCCGTCGCCCTGCTGGTGCTCGCCGCCGCCGCGGTCGGCTCGTTCGGCTGGCCGTCGTACCACTTCGTGATGCTGACCCACCTGCACAACCTGGTGCCGCTGGTCTTCCTGTGGGAGTGGGCCCGCCGGATCCCGGGGCCGGCCCGCGGCTGGTTCCGCGCATCCCAGGTGCTCTGGGTGCTCGTCGTACCGGCCCTGATCCTGGCCGGCGCCGCCGACGCGCTGATCGTCGCCGACCCGGGCGTCGTGGCCAGCTTCGTCGGGGACGGCGCGCGGGTGATCGCGGCCAGCGCTCCTCCGGACGCCTCGGTCACGATCGGGCTCCGGCTGTTGGTGATCTTCGCGTTCCTGCAGACCATGCACTACGTGGTCTGGGTCGGCTTCCTGCCCCGTTTCGCGCCGGAGGCCGCGGCAGCGTTCGACTCCCGGGTGCCGTGGCTGCGCGGCTGGCGTACCTGGGCGGTCGGGGCCGCCGGTGGCGTCTTCCTGGCCGCGCTGTTCGTCTCGGACTACTTCACCGGCAAGGCCCTCTACGGCGCGCTGGCCAGCTACCACGCCTACCTCGAGTTCCCCGTCCTGCTGGCGCTGCTGATGACGCCCCTCTCCCGTACCTCCAACCAAGATGTCTTGATGTCAAGATAGTCTGTCGTCATGCTGCATCACGTCCTGCTCGCCAGCCCGCCCGACTCCGAAGCCGCCTCCCGTGCCTACTACGCCGGCCTGCTCGGCCTGACCGAGATCGCCAAGCCTCCGGCGCTCGCCGCCCGCGGCGGCTGCTGGTTCCGCGGCCCCGGCTACGAACTCCATCTCGGCATCGAGAGCGACTTCCGGCCGGCTCGCAAGGCCCATCCGGCGATCCGGGTGGCCGACCTGGACGCGCTGGCCGAGCGGCTGACGACGGCCGGCCACGCGGTACGGATCGACGACGAACTGCCCGGCTTCCGGCGGTTCTACGCCGACGACCCGCACGGCAACCGGCTCGAGTTCGTCCAGCCGATCGAGCCGGAGTGGCCGCTCGGCGACGGAGTGATCGTCCGGCGGGCCCGGGCGGCCGAGGTCGGGGAGATCATCGCGATGCTGCGCGACGACCCGCTCGGCCAGGGCCGGGAGGACGCCACCGACGCGGCCGGCTACGCCGCGGCGTTCACCGAGATCGACCGCGACCCCAACCAGCTGCTCGCCGTGGTCGAGGACGCAGGCCGGATCATCGGCACCTGCCAGCTCACCTTCATCGCCGGCCTGTCCCGGCGCGGCACCCTGCGAATGATCATCGAGGCGGTCCGGGTGGCCGCCGACCAGCGCGGCCAGGGGCTCGGCGGCCGGCTGATCGGCTGGGCGATCGAGCGGGCCCGGGAACGCGGTGCCGGCCTGGTCCAGCTGACCACCGACAAGTCACGGGTCGACGCGCACCGATTCTATGCCCGGCTCGGCTTCGTCGCCAGCCACGAGGGGATGAAGCTCGACCTCGGCCAGCACGTTCCCTGAGCCTGTCGAAGGGCCTGGACCGGCTCAGCACTTCGACAAGCTCAGTGCGCGGTCGGCGCGCCCATCTAGTCGCTGAGCTTGATCACCTTGCTGATCTTGGCCGGGTTGTTCGGCTTGCCGCCCCCGTACGGATTCGTGCCGTCCTGGCCCTCGGCGGCGATCCGCTGCACGACCGCGACCGAGGCCGGGTCCATGGTGCCGAAGATCGTGTACTTCTGCTCCATCGCGTCCAGGCCCGTGGAGTCGTTGTAGACCAGGAAGAACTGGGAGCCGTTGGTGTTGGGGCCGCCGTTCGCCATGGCGATCACGCCGGTGGTGTACGACTCCGTACCGTCGGTCTCGTCGGCGAAGCTGTAGCCGGGGTTGCCGCCGCCGTCACCGACCGGGTCGCCGCACTGCAGCACGTAGATGCCCGAGTCGACCAGCCGCGGGCAGGCGGTCTGGTCGAAGAACCCCTGCAGCACCAGCGACTCGAACGAGTTCACCGTGCACGGCGCCTTGGCCCGGTCCAGGGTGAGCTTCACCTCGCCCGCGTTCGTCATCATCGAGAACACCGGCTGGCCGGCGTTGGCGACCCCGGTCGTCTTGGGCGGCTGGACCGGCTTGGACGCGTTGCCGGTGGCCGGGTACTCGCAGGTCTCCGGACCCTCCGGCACGGTGGTCACCCCGCCGGTGGCCGGCGGCTGCGGTCCGGCCTGCGGCGGGCCGCTGCTGGACGGAGTGCCGGACGGAGCCGGCGATCCGGACCCGGCCGGCGTGGACGGAGCGCCCGGGCCGACGGGCGGCTGGCTCGACGAGGTGCCGCCGGACGGCGCCGCGCTGGAGGCGGGATCGTCCGGGGCTGCCGTACCGGAACCGAGCGGGTCGTTGACCGGGATGGTGCCGCACCCGGTGAGGAAGAGCGCCGCCAGGGCCAGGGCGATACGGCGCGGGACGGGATTCACGTGCCTACTGTGCCATGCGGTCTTGCCCGCTCCGGAGCCGACGCGCGCGCCGGTGGGAGGATGCCGGCATGGCCCGGCTCCTGGACTCCGACCTCCCCCTCGTCGCGGCCCCGATGGCCGGCGGGCCGACCACCCCGGCCCTGGCCGCTGCGGTCGCCGGGGCCGGCGGGTTCCCGTTCCTGGCCGGCGGCTACCTCTCCCCCGACGCGTTGGCCGCGCTGCTGACCGAGGTCCGGCCGCTGGGCAGGTTCGGGGTCAATCTCTTCCTGCCGCAGGACGAGCCGGTCGACCGGGAGGCGTTCCGCCGCTATGCCGACCGGCTGGCCCCGGAGGCCGCGGCGCTCGGCGTCGCCCTCGCCCCGGTCCCGGTCGAGGACGACGACACCTGGCCGGCCAAACTCGACCTGCTGCTGACCGATCCGGTGCCGGTGGTCTCGACGACCTTCGGACTGCCCGACCGGACCGCCGTTCGGGCGCTGCAGCGCGTCGGCACCCGGGTGCTGGCCAGCGTCACCACTCCGGCCGAGGCCGCGGCGGCACAGGACCTCGGGGTCGACGGACTGGTCGTCCAGGGCGTCGAGGCCGGCGGGCACAGCGCCCGGTTCGACCCGCGTGCGGCCGCGGCCGGGATCGCTCTGACCGACCTGGTCCGGGCCGTGGCCGGCCTCGGGCTGCCCCTGATCGCCGGCGGCGGCGTCGCCGGGCCGGACGACGTCCGCGACCTGATCGCGGCCGGTGCCGAGAGCGTCGCGGTCGGCACGCTGCTGCTGCGCTGCGACGAGAGCGGCGCCTCGGCGACGCACCGGGACGCGCTCGCCGACCCGGCCTTCACCGAGACCATGATCACGCACTGCTTCACCGGGCGCCCGGCCCGCGCCCTGCGGAACGGTTTCGCCGACCGGCACCACGCCGAGGCCCCGTACGGCTATCCGGCCCTGCACCACCTCACTCGGGAGCTGCGCCGCGCGGCGGCCCGGGCCGGCGACCCGCACCGGCTGCACCTGTGGGCCGGCACCGGCTTCCGGAACGCCCGGACCGGCCCGGCCGCCGCGGTCGTCCGGGCCCTCGCGCACCTGCTCTGAACGACCTCGACCTGGTCAGCGACACCGAGCCGACGCTCCCTGAGCTTGTCAAAGGGCCGGGCCCGATGTGCCCTGGTCCTTCGACAGGCTCAGCACACGAGTCGACAGGCTCAGGACTCGGTGTCACGCTCGTCCGGGAGAGCGGACCCTGGGATGCGGCAACCGCCCGGCCCTCGTAGGGTTTGATCATGGCATTCGCGGCGAGGCGAGCATGGTCCGGTTGACCAGGATCTACACCCGGACCGGCGACGGCGGGCGGACCCGGCTGGTCGACTTCTCGGAGACGTCGAAGTCGGATCTGCGCGTCGCGGCGTACGGCGACGTCGACGAGGCCAACTCCGCGATCGGCGTCGCACTGGCCGGCGGCGAGCTGCCGGACCGGGTGCGGGACGTCCTCGGCCTGATCCAGAACGAGCTGTTCGACGTCGGCGCCGACCTGGCCAACCCGGTGCCGCCGCCGGACGCCAAGCTGATGCCGGGCCAGCACCACCCGCTCCGGATCACCCAGGAGTCGATCGACCGGCTGGAACGCTGGTGCGACGAGTTCGGCGACGGGCTGCCGAAGTTGGAGTCCTTCGTGCTGCCCGGCGGCACCCTCGGCGCGGCCCACCTGCATGTCGCGCGGACCGTCGTCCGGCGGGCCGAGCGGACCGGCTGGGCGGCCAGGGAGGCCGAGGGCGACCGGCTCGGGCCGCTGCCGCTGACGTACCTGAACCGGCTGTCCGACCTGCTGTTCATCCTGACCCGGTACGTCAACGGACCCGAGCGCGAGGTGCTCTGGGTGCCGGGCTCCGGCCGGACCGACCATGATCATCCCTCTCACACAGTTCAGGAGTGACCACGATGACCGCACCGAACACGCTGCCCGAGGCGACCGGCCAGGCGAACCCGAAGCAGGCCCGGCCGGTGACCCTGTTCACCGGGCAGTGGGCCGACCTGCCGTTCGAGGAGATGTGCAAGCTCGCCTCGGAGTGGGGCTACGACGGCCTGGAGATCGCCTGCTGGGGTGATCATTTCGACGTCGCGAAGGCCGCCGAGGACGACGCGTACGTCCAGGACCGCAAGGACATCCTGGCCAGGTACGGCCTCGGCTGCTGGGCGATCTCGAACCACCTGAACGGGCAGGCCGTCTGCGAGTCGATCATCGACGACCGGCACAAGGCGATCGTGAATCCGCGGGTCTGGGGCGACGGCGACCCGGAGGGCGTCCGGCAGCGCGCCGCCGAGGAGATGAAGCTCACCGCGCGGGCCGCGGCCCGGTTCGGCGTCGAGACCGTGATCGGCTTCACCGGTTCGTCGGTCTGGCACTACGTGGCGATGTTCCCGCCGGTCGGCGACGACGTGATCAAGGCCGGCTACCGCGACTTCGCCGATCGCTGGAACCCGATCCTGGACGTCTTCGACGAGGTCGGCGTGCGGTTCGCCCATGAGGTGCACCCGTCCGAGATCGCCTACGACTACTGGTCGACGGTCGCCACCCTGGAGGCGATCGACCACCGGCCGGCGTTCGGGCTCAACTTCGACCCGTCGCACATGGTCTGGCAGGGCCTGGACTACGTCGGCTTCCTGGACGACTTCAAGGACCGGATCTACCACGTCGACTGCAAGGACACCAAGGTCCGGATGAACAACGGCCGCAACGGCGTGCTCGGCTCGCACCTGCCCTGGGCCGATCAGCGGCGTGGCTGGGACTTCATCTCGACCGGGCGCGGCGACACCCGCTGGGAGGACATCTTCCGGATGCTCAACCACATCGGCTACGACCGGCCGATCTCCATCGAGTGGGAGGACGCCGGCATGGACCGGCTCGCCGGTGCCCCGGAGGCGCTGGCGTACGTCCGCGCCCTGAACGCGATCACGCCGCCGGAGGCCGCCTTCGACGCCGCCTTCTCCAGCTGAACCCGGGCCGGACCCGGCCGGGTGTTCGATCGGCCGGGTGTTCGGTCAGGGGGCGCCGAGTTCGGCCAGCTCCCGGGTGTGCGGGTCCGTGGCGCTGGCGCCGTCGGCGACCAACCGCTGATACTCCGTGAGCAGGGCGGCGTCGCGCACGGTCGAGTCCTCGCCGGCCTTCCAGTACGCCGACGCGTGCAGGTCGTCCCGGTCGACCAGGCGCCGGTCGAGCACGTACCGGCGCACCTCGCGGACCACGCCCGCCTCGGCCCCGAGCCAGACCTGGAGCCGCTCGCCGGCCGGCTCCGGCAGGACCTGGCGGACCGCCTCGGCCAGGTCCGTGTCGCTGCCGTACGGTGCGCTGTTCGTGGTCCAGTGCACGGCGACACCGGGCCGGTCCGGCAGTACGGCGCGGTCCGCCTCGTCGGTGACGCCGAGCACGGCCGTCACCGCGGTCCTCTCGGGCAGCGACTCCACGATCGCGGCGACCGCGGGCAGGGCGCAGGCGTCGCCGACCAGCACGTGACGGTCCACGCCGGGGCCCGGGACGAACTCGCGGCGCATCCCGGAGAGCCCGATCTCGGTGCCGGCCGGCGCCCGGCGCAGCCAGCCGGCCGTGTAGGCGTCGCCGTGCCACCAGGCGTCGAAGTCCAGCCAGGACCGGTCCTCGGCGACCCCGCGGACCGTGAACGCGCGCAGCAGCGGCCGCGGCCCGTCGTTCCAGACCGGGAGCCGGTCCGTTCGGCGGCCCGGGAAGTCGATCGGTCCGCCGTCGACCGGGATCGCGATCTTGAAGGCGTCGGCGGGCCGCGGGTCCGTGTAGGCCGCCAAGCCGGCGCCGGTCACCCGGACCCGGAGCAGGCCCGGCGAGATCGTCGTCACGGAGTCGATCCGGACCGGGCAGCTGAACACGTCGCCCCGGTTGGACAACTCCCGTACGGCCTGGCGGATCGACGACATGGGACCTCCCGACTTAGGTTGCCCTAAGCTTAGTCCACGAGTCCCGTACTGAGTCCACCGAGGGCCGATGCGGCCGATAGCCGTTGTCGAGCAGCGGCGAGGAGATCATCAGATCAGCGCTGGCCCGATTGCAGGCGACACCGATGTTCCAGACATTCGCCAGCCGGAGCAGGGCCTTGACGTCCGGGTCGTGCGGCTGCGCCTCCAGCGGGTCCCAGAAGAAGATCAGCAGATCGATCACGTTCTCCGCGATCTTGGCGCCGATCTGCTGATCGCCACCGACCGGCCCGGAGAGGAACCGGGTCACCTCCAGGCCGAGCTCGAACGTGAGCATCGTCCCGGTGGTGCCCGTCGCGTAGAGGGTGTGCCGGGAGAGCGTGCGCCGGTTGAAGTCGGCCCATTGGAGAAGCTCGAGTTTCTTGCTGTCGTGCGCCACCATCGCGATGTGACGCCGCCGTGCCAACTCCTGAATGTCGTCCATCCGGCCAGTGTGTCGGCGGATTGATACGACCGTGTGAAGGCAACGTTGCAGCCGCGAATAGCGAGTAATTGCGTCAGCGATGAAAACCCGAAGTCCCATTCCCGAAATTCGTTCGATTTTATTCTTGCGGGAGGCTGAACGGAATGGCAGGCTGACTGTGCGGTACCGCACCGGGCCCCGGATTTCTCGGGTGACCTCGGCCGCCCCACCTCCACCCCCCGGTAGGTGGGGCGGCCCCTCCGCAGGAATTCACCTGATCAATGGCCGAAACGGAGCGGCGCCTCACCCCCTATGGACGAAGGAGGTGAGGCGGCAGGCAGCCGTTCTCCGGGCGACCGCCCGCTCCGGGGGATTCCGGGCCGAACCTGGGCGAACGACACCCGGAATTGGATTCCCCGCCGCGCAGGAGTCTGGCGGGACTGATCGGCTTCTGGCAACCCGCCACACGGACCATCTCGTCAATCGTGGCACAACTGTCGGTGCCGACAATCGCGGCTGGCGAACTCCACAGAATGACGGCGAATTCTATAGAATTCTGGAACCTCGGACGGTGGCCGGGAGCGGACTCAATTCACCCGAATTAAGCCCGGTCCGGACCCGGTAGGCGCGGAACCAGTTGGCCGTCCTCGACCAGGGCCCGGTAGTTCCATTCGTTGCGTTCCTCGGCCGTGTAGTTCCAGTAGGTCCAGGCGGCCGCGTCGGCGTACCCGTCCTGCTGGGCGGCCGCGTAGTCGCGCCGCAGGGCGTGCCGCAGTTCGTCGGACAGACCGGCGATGGTTCGGCCAGGCAGCGCCACGCTCCACTCCCCCACGATCACCGGATGCCGGCGGTTCAGCCAGGTGATCAATCGGGCCCGGGAACGGCGGGCCTTGCGCAGATGGTGCTCGATGGTGTTGCGCTGGTCCCACGGGTAGAAGCACTGGTAGAGGTGGCAGTCCATGATCACCGGGAAGTCGGGCACCGGCCGGATCGCGCCGCGGGTCAGCCAGGGCACGAAGCCGTCCGAGAAGACGATCCTGGTGCCGGGGCGCAGGATGGTGATCAGTCTCCGGTACGCCTCGCGGTAGAACTTGATCAAGGTCCAGACCCGCGGGTCCATCGGCTCGTTGAGCAGCTCGATCCCCCACAGGTGGTCGGCGTCGCGATAGCGCCGGGCCAGCCGCTCCAGCACGTCCACGGTCCGGCGGCGGTAGTCCGCCCGGGCGTACCACTCGCGGCGGCCGCTCCTGCCGCTGTGATCACGGCCGTTCTGCGAACCCGGTGCGCCGTGCAGGTCGAGCAGCACCTTGAGCCCGTACCGCCGCGACTGCTCCATCGCCCAGTCCAACTCGTCCAGGCAGCCGAGCAGCAGCGGACGTCCGTCCGGCCCGGTCTCGGGCGCATCGCCGAACACCCAGTGCCCGACCGGGATCCGAACCAGGTCCAGTCCATGATCGGCGATCCAGGCGAAGTCGTCCTCGGTGAGGAACTCGGCCCGGTGCCGGCGCAGCTTCTCCACCGCGCCGGGCGTGGTCATGAACTGGTACTCGTCCTCGGCGTGCACGCCCGCGAAGAGCGAGGGGGTCAGCCACTTCTCCAGCACCAGCCAGCCACCGAGATTCACGCCACGCATGGGCACACCGTACCGGGGTGGTCCGTACCGGCCGCGGCACGGCCGCCGCGGCCAACTACGATCGTGGACCGTGCAACCGCTCTCCGTCGTCAGCTACAACCTGCGCACCAGCCACGCCTACGATGATCATCCCTGGACGGTCCGGCGCGAGCCGGTGGCCACCTTGATCAGGGAGTTGGCACCGACGGTCCTCGGCACCCAGGAGGGACACCCGGAGGCGATCGCGGACCTGGCCGGGCTGCTGCCACGGAACTACGCGTACGTGGCCGAGGGCCGGCGCGGCCGGAACTCCGACGAGACCTCGGCGATCTTCTACGACACCGCCCGGCTGACCGTTCTCGACGTCGCCCACCGCTGGCTGTCCGACACCCCGGAGCTGCCCGGCTCGGCGACCTGGGGCAACGAGCTGCCCCGGATGATCACCCGGGCGCGGTTCGCCGATTCCGTCTCCGGCGTACGGTTCGTGGTGATCAACGGCCATCTTGATCATGTCAGCGAGCCCTCCCGGATCCGGTCCGCGACCTGGCTGGCGGAGCAGGCCGCCGGCATCGAGGAGCCGGTCATGCTGCTCGGGGACTTCAACGTGGGCACCGGCACCCCGACCCACCGGATCCTGATCGACAGCGGACTCCGGGATGCTCTCGACGAGGCCGCGACCGGCCCGGCGATCGGCACCTTCGGCAACTACGCCCCGCCACAGCCCGGCGCCGACCGGATCGACTGGATCCTGGTCGGCCCGGGGATCGGCGTGATCGACGCCGAGATCGTCGACCGCACCGTCGGCGGCCGCTACCCCTCCGACCACGTCCCCGTCCGCGCCGCCCTCGCCCTGCCGCCCCGGCCGTAGGCGCCGGCCCGGCACCCACCCACCGCCTGTCAGGATGGCGTGGTGGCCGCGTACACGATCACCCGCTTCTCGACGACCCCGGTGAAGGGGCTGGCCCTCGACCATCCCCGCTCGATCACCCTGACGCCGTACGGCGCCGTCGGCGACCGCCGGTTCCTCTTGATCGACGAAGCGGGCCGGCTGCAGAGCTGCACCCACAACCCCGGCTTGTACGGGCTGACCGCCCGATGGGACGAGCAGAGCCGCTGCCTCCAGGTCAGCCGCGGGCCCGACCTGCTGATCAGCGGCGTCGTCGAACCGGACCGCCCCGTCCGAGCGAACCTGTCGGGACACCGGGCGCTCGACGCGGACACGGTCGCCGATCCCCGCTGGGACGCCTTCTTCTCCGACGCCCTGGGCCGGCCCGTCCGCCTCGTACAGGCCCGGGAGCCGGCCCACGACGTGCAACCGGTGACCCTCATCGGCATCGGCTCGGTCGACGAGCTCGCCCGCCGAGCGGGCCTCTCCGACGTCGACCCGAGACGGTTCCGCATGCTGATCGAGTTCGAGGGCGGCGAACCCCACGTCGAGGACTCCTGGGACGGCCTGCGGCTCGAGATCGGCGACGCCGTCCTGCGCGCCGGCGGACCGGTCAAGCGCTGCGCCGCCACCACCCGCCACCCGGAGACCGGAGCGGTCGATCTCCAGACGCTGCGGCTGATCACCGGCTACCGCGGCCGCCAGGAGTCCGCGTTCGGCTCCGGCGCCCACTTCGGCGTCTACGCCTCGGTGCTGAGGCCCGGCACCCTCACCGTCGGGGACCCGCTGAAGGTCGATCCCTGGTCGGGAACCTGGGTCCGGTGACCGCCCGGGTGATCAGAAGCCGTTGATGGCGGTGCCGGGCGGGGCGGCTTCGAGCCAGGCCAGGAAGCCGGTCAGGGAGTCGGAGCTCATGGCGAGCTCCCAGACCTCGATGGACTCCTGGTGGCCGATGGCGATCCGGACGACGCGCTGGCCGTCATAGAGGGCGACCGCCTCGGCCGGGTCGGGATCTCGGGTGTCGACGACGCGGGAGCCGTTGCGGCGAAAGGTCATCCGCGGGAACGGGGAGAAGGAGAAGAAGCGGAACCACTCCACCCGGTCGTGGCTGTAACGAGCGACTCCGAGCACCCAGTTGGTGCTCGGAGTCTGATCGGCCTGGAGCTGGCCCACGGCCACGGGCCGCAGGCGCATGCTGCATTCGAACGCACTGCCCTGCCTGGTCACCCAGCGTTGCCTCAGGGCGAGGCTGACCAGCGGCAGGACCACGACCACCAAGATCACCAGTGCAACCACGACGGCGCCGACCCAGCCTGCCATCGTCGTCTAGGGGCCCTGTCTCTCGGTGGTCGGATTTCGGCGTCCCGCCACCGGTGTCCGATTCGTTGAACCGGACACCTTTCGGGCGGAAGTCCTCAGCGTACCTTGTGTGCCGCCCGCACCTGAGCACTGGCGCGCATCACGTGCTGACGGACCTCCTCGGTGTCCTCGCCGGCATCGAGCCGGGCCTGGGCGTCGGCGAGTTCACGCTCCGCCTGGTCGACGCTGATCTCGTCGGCCATCCGCGCGTACTCGCTGAGGATCGACACCCGGCCCTGGGCGACGGACAGGAAGCCGCCGTCCACCGCCACCACCTCGCGGGAGGCGTCGGCGGTGACGATCTCGACGCCGCCGGGCGCCAGCACCGCCAGCACCGGCGCGTGCCCGGGCATGATGCCCATGTCGCCGTCGACCGTACGGGCGATGATGAGGGTGCCCTGGCCGGACCAGACCACCTCATCGGCCGAGACGACCTCGACCTGCAAGGCGTCAGCCATGTTCCACCTCCTTGCCCTTCGACAGGCTCAGGGAACGTACGACCATGATCAGTTGTCCTGCTGCAGCTCGGCCCAGCGACGCTCGACGTCCTCCATGCCACCGACGTTGAAGAACGCCTGCTCGGCGATGTGGTCGACCTCGCCTTCGCAGATCATCCGGAACGACTCGATGATCTCCGTCAGCGGCACGGTCGAGCCGGGCACGTTGGTGAACTTCTCCGCCATGTACGTGTTCTGGCTGAGGAACTGCTGAATCCGGCGGGCCCGGGCGACGACGATCTTGTCCTCCTCGGAGAGCTCGTCGACACCCATGATCGCGATGATGTCCTGCAGTTCCTTGTTCCGCTGCAGGATCTGCTTCACCTGGGTGGCCACGTCGTAGTGCGTCTGGCCGACGTACTGCGGGTCCAGGATCCGGCTGGTCGAGGTCAGCGGGTCGATGGCCGGGTACAGACCGCGAGCGGCGATCTCCCGGGACAGCTCGGTGGTCGCGTCGAGGTGGGCGAAGGTGGTCGCCGGCGCCGGGTCGGTGTAGTCGTCGGCGGGCACGTAGATCGCCTGCATCGAGGTGATCGAGTGGCCGCGGGTCGAGGTGATCCGCTCCTGCAGCTGGCCCATCTCGTCGGCCAGGTTCGGCTGGTAACCCACCGCGGACGGCATCCGGCCGAGCAGCGCGGACACCTCCGAACCGGCCTGGGTGAACCGGAAGATGTTGTCGATGAAGAGCAGCACGTCCTGGCCCTGCACGTCCCGGAAGTACTCGGCCATGGTCAGCGCCGACAGCGCGACCCGGAGCCGGGTGCCCGGCGGCTCGTCCATCTGGCCGAAGACGAGGGCGGTGTCCTTGAACACGCCCATCTCTTCCATCTCGTTGATCAGGTCGTTGCCCTCACGGGTGCGCTCGCCGACGCCGGCGAACACCGAGGTGCCGGAGTGCAGCTGCGCGATCCGGTAGATCATCTCCTGGATCAACACGGTCTTGCCCACGCCCGCGCCGCCGAACAGGCCGATCTTGCCGCCCTGAACGTACGGGGTGAGCAGGTCGATCGACTTGATGCCGGTCTCCAGCATCTCGGTCTTCGACTCCAGCTGGTCGAACGCCGGGGCGTGCCGGTGGATCGGCCAGCGCTCCTCGATCTTCACCGTCGCCGGGTCGGCGTTCAGCACGTCGCCGGTCACGTTCCACACGCGGCCCTTGGTGACGTCACCGACCGGCACCGTGATCGGCGCCCCCGTGTCGCGCACCTCGGCGCCACGCTGCATGCCGTCGGTCGGCTTCAGCGCGATGGTCCGGACCAGGTTGTCGCCGATGTGCAGCGCGACCTCGAGGGTCATCGTCCGCGTCTCGTCACCCACCGTGGCATCGACGAGCAGCGCGTTGTAGATGTCCGGCATCTGGTCGGCGGGGAACTCCACGTCCACCACCGCGCCGATCACCCGGGCGACGCGCCCGACGCCGGCTGGGGCCGATTCCTTCTTCTCCTCAACTGTGGCGGTCATGGTTCCTCACTGATGTGTGTTCTCGGTCAACGTTCGGGTGTACGGGAGTCAGTCGGCTTCGGCGTTCGCGTCGGCCAGGGCGCCGGCACCGCCGACGATCTCGCTGATCTCCTGGGTGATGCCGGCCTGACGGGCCTGGTTGGCATCCCGGGTGAGCTTCTGGATCAGTTCCTCGGCATTGTCGGTGGCAGCCTTCATCGCCCGCTGGCGCGCGGCCAGCTCGGAGGCGGCCGACTGCAGCAGGCAGTACTGGATCCGGCTGGCCACGTACAGCGGCAGCAGGGTGTCCAGCACCGTCTCGGCGTTCGGCTCGAACTCGTACAGCGGGAGCAGGTCCTCCGTCGCCGGCGCCTCCGTGCCCTCGACCACTTCGAGCGGCAGCATCCGGATCACTTCCGGCCGCTGCGTCACCATCGAGACGAACCGGGTGTAGACGACATGGATCTCGTCCACCCCGCCCTCCTCGTACGGCGTCAGGAAGGCGCTGATCAGGGTGTCGGCGATCTCCCGCGCGTCCGAGTAGTTCGGCGCATCGGAGAACCCGGTCCACTGCTGGGCGACCTCACGCCGGCGGAAGCCGTAGTAGGCGGCCGCCTTGCGTCCGGTCAGGTACGGCACGACCTCGCGACCCTCGTCGGTGAGCAGCCGCGTCAGCGACTCGCCCTCCCGGATGGCGTTGGACGAGTAGGCGGCGGCCTGGCCGCGGTCGGCGGTGATCAACAGCATCGCCGCCCGGCGCGGATTCTCCGACTCGGTGGTGAGCGGGTGATCGGTGTTGGAGAACGTCGCCACCGCCGACACCGCCCGGGTCAGTTCCCGGGCGTACGGCGCCGCCGACTGTGCCCGCTGCCGGGCCTTGATGATCCGCGAGGCAGCGATCAACTCCATCGCCTTGGTGATCTTCTTGATGTTCGACACCGAGGCACGGCGCTGGCGCAGTTCGCGCAGGCTAGCTGGCATCGACGATCACCTCTTCTGCTTGACGATCTGCTCTTGCTCGACCTCGTCCTCTTCCAGCGCCTCGTGCTCCTCGCGGCCGGCCAGCAGGCGGCCGTCGGAGGTCTGGAAGCCCTGCTTGAAGGTGTCGATGGACTTGGTCAGCGCGGCGGCGGTGTCGTCGTCGAAGAGCTTGGTCTCACGGATCGTGGCGAGCGTGTCCGAGTTGTGCCGGAGGTACTCCAGCAGCTCGGTCTCGAAGCGCAGCACGTCGTCGACCGGGACCTCGTCGAACTTGCCGGTGGTGCCGGCCCAGACGCTGACCACCTGCTCCTCGACCGGGTACGGGCTGCCCTGGGCCTGCCGCAGCAGCTCGGTCAGCCGCTCGCCCCGCTCCAGCTGGCGCCGGGTGGTCGCATCCAGGTCGGAGGCGAACATCGCGAAGGCCTGCATGTCGCGGAACTGGGCCAGGTCGACCTTGATCGAACCGGACACGGTCTTCATGGCCTTGACCATGGCCGCCGTGCCGACCCGGGACACCGAGATGCCGACGTCGATGGCCGGCCGCTGGTTGGCGTTGAACAGGTCGGACTGCAGGAAGATCTGGCCGTCGGTGATCGAGATGACGTTGGTCGGGATGAACGCCGACACGTCGTTGGCCTTGGTCTCGATGATCGGCAGGCCGGTCATCGAGCCGCCGCCGAGCTCGTCGGAGAGCTTCGCGCAGCGCTCCAGCAGCCGGCTGTGCAGGTAGAACACGTCGCCGGGGTACGCCTCGCGGCCCGGCGGGCGGCGCAGCAGCAGCGACATGGCGCGGTACGCCTCGGCCTGCTTGGACAGGTCGTCGAAGACGATCAGGACGTGCTTGCCCTGGTACATCCAGTGCTGGCCGATGGCCGAGCCGGTGTACGGGGCGATGTACTTGTAGCCGGCCGGGTCGGACGCCGGGGCGGACACGATCGTGGTGTACTCCAGCGCACCGGCCTCCTCGAGCGAAGCCCGGATGCCGGCCACCGTGGACGCCTTCTGGCCGATCGCGACGTAGATGCAGCGGACCTGCTGCTTCTCGTCGCCGGAGGCCCAGTTGTCCTTCTGGTTGATGATCGTGTCGACCGCGATCGCCGTCTTGCCGGTCTTGCGGTCGCCGATGATCAGCTGCCGCTGGCCGCGACCGATCGGGGTCAGCGCGTCGATCGCCTTCAGGCCGGTCTGCAGCGGCTGACGTACCTCCTGGCGGTCCATCACGCCGGCGGCCTGCAGCTCGAGGGGACGCCGCTCGTCCAGCGGGGTCACCTCGCCGAGGCCGTCGATCGGGCGGCCGAGCGCGTCGACCACGCGGCCGAGGTAGCCGTCGCCGACCGGGACCGAGAGGACGTTCCCGGTCCGCTTGACCGGCTGCCCCTCCTCGATGCCCTCCGAGTCACCCATGACGACGACGCCGATCTCGCGGACGTCGAGGTTGAGGGCGATGCCCAGCGTGCCGTTCTCGAACTCGAGCAGTTCGTTGGCCATCGCCGAGGGCAGGCCCTCGACCCGGGCGATCCCGTCACCGGAGGTGGCGACCGTGCCGACCTCTTCGCGGCTGGCGGTCTCGGGCTGGTAGTCGCGGACGTAGCGGTCCAGTGCGTCCCGGATCTCCTCCGGGCGAATCGTGAGTTCTGCCATCGTTTCCTGCTCTCGCCTACGTTGCCTAGTAAGTGATCTTGGACCGCTGTCTCATCGACGCGGTTATTCGAAAAGCCGTCGTGCCTGGTCGAGTCGTCCGGCCACGGTGCCCTCGATCACCTCGTCGCCGAGTTCCACCCGGACCCCGCCGAGCACCTCGGCGTCGACGATGACCTGGACCGAGATCTCCCGGCCGACCTGCCGGCTCAACGCCTGCTGCAGCCGCTCCAGCTGGGCCGGTTCCAGCGGTCGGGCCACCCGTACCGTCGCCAGCAGCCGGCTGCTCTCCGCTGCCGCCAAGGATACGTAGCCCGCGATCGTGTTGGCGAACGTCCGCTGCCGGGCCGCGACGGCCCGCCGGGCCAGCGCGATCGTGGCGTCGTTGGCCTTGCCGGACAGCAGTTCGGTGACCAGATCCTGCCGCCGGTTCAGCGGTGCCGACCGGTCACCCAGCGTCGACCGCAGGGCCGTCTCGGACTCGACCAGCCGGCCGAACCGGAACAGCTCGTCCTCGGTCTCCTCCAGGCCGGACGACCCGATCGCGCGCAACTGCGCCCGGACCGCCTGCCGCTCCAGCGCCGCCGTGAACGTACGGCCGCCGGCCCAGCGGAACCGAACCGCCGCGACCAGCACCTCGACCGCGGCCGGGGCGACCTTGCCGTCGAAGAGCGACCGGACGATGCCCGCCCGCGCCTCCTCCGGCGTCCCCGGATCGGTCAGGGCCCGCCGCAGCGCCGGCTGCGCGTCGAGCGCGTCGACCATCGCGAACAGGTCCGAGCCCACCGCCAGCCCCTGCTCGGCCCCGGACGCCAGGATCGAGTCCAGGGACGCGTCGAGCGCGCTCAGTCGGTCCTCGGCGGCGGAGCTCATCGGGAAGCCCCGGTCTCCGACGCCGCGACGTCCTGGCCCTCGAGATCGGTCAGGAAGCGCTCGACCGTACGGCGCGACCGCTCGTCGTCGTCGAGCGATTCGCCGACGATCCGACCGGCCAGTGTGGTGGCCAGGCCGCCGACCTCACGCCGCAGCTCGGCCAGCAGCTGCGAACGCTCGGCCTCCAGCTGCGCCTCGGCCGTCGCCTTGATCCGGGCCGCCTCGGCCTGCGCCTGCTCCCGCATCTCGGCCAGGATCTGGGCGCCCTGGGTCTTGGCGTCCTCCCGGATCTTCGCGGCCTCGCCCCGGGCCTCGGTCAGCTGCGCCTGGTACTCCTCCAGCGCGGCCTGAGCCTCGGCCTGGGCCTTCTCCGCCTTCTCCATCCCGCCTTCGATCGCCGCACGACGCTCGTCGTACATCTGCTCGAAGCGGGGCATCACCTTGGCCCGGATCACCAGATAGAGCACGATCATGAGGAGGATCCCCATGATCAACTCCGACAGGTGGTGCGGCAGCAGCGGGCCGAGATCGATTCCCTCCATCGGCACCATGATCATGTTCTCGTTTCTGGGATCAGGTGAGGAACAGCGCGAACGCGAGGCCCAGGATGGCGAGCGCCTCGACCACGGCGAAGCCGATCCAGGCGGTGCCCATCATGGCGCCGCGAGCCTCGGGCTGCCGAGCGGTGCCCTGGATGACGGAGGCGAAGATCAGCCCCACGCCGATACCGGAGCCGATGACGGCGAGGCCATAGCCGACCAGGTTGATCGAGCCGTTGATTTCCATCGGGGTCATGCTTGTCGGTTCCTTTCGGTTTCCTGTTGCCGTTGCCGGGCAGGTCAGTGTTCGTCCGCCGTGGCCGAGGCCACGTACGAGGCGGTCAGGACGGTGAAGATGTAGGCCTGGAGGGAAACCACCAGGAGTTCCAGCGCGAAGATCGCGAAGGTGAACAGCAGGGTGAAGCCGCCGGCCGCGTTGAGCAGGATCCCGTCGGCCTGGGTCAGCAGGTAGGTGCCGCCGACCACGAACACCAGCACGACGAGGTGGCCGCCGAGCAGGTTGCCGAAGAGTCGAAGGGCCAGCGTGATCGGCCGGATGATGAAGTTCGACAGGGCTTCCACCGGAATGATCACCGGCGCCAGCCACAGCGGGACGCCGGCCGGCAGCACGCTGTTCTTGAAGTACATCAGGCCGTGCTTCTTGACGCCGGCCGCGTTGTAGATGATCCAGCTGAGCAGCGCCAGGCCCCACGCGTACCCGATGTTGGAGAACGTCGGGAACATGAACAGCGGGAACAGGCCGAACAGGTTGTTCACCCAGATGAAGCAGAACAAGCCCAGCAGGTACGGGAAGTAGGGCTTCCAGTTGTGCCCGATGGTGTCCCGGGCGACCCCGTTGCGAATGAACGAGTACAAGAACTCACTGACGAACTGACCCTTGCCCGGCACCACCTTCAGCCGCCGGGAGGCGATCAGCCAGAACGCCAGAATGACGATCACCGAGATCAGCGCCTGGACCAACGGCTTGTTGAACCAGTCGACGCCCGGGATGAACCCGCCGTTGAACTCGAAGTCCTCCAGACCCGGCGGTACGAATCCGCCTTCGCCGCCCGTCTCGAGCGGAACCAGAACGGGAATCAGTGAACCCACCGACCCTCCTCTCCCAAGGTCCTATGAACCGACCGGTCAGAGACGGTCAGCGTTTGTTCCGCGGATCCGGCGAGCCGCCGTACCGCCTGATGATCAAGAAAATGGCCCCGGCCATGCCGAGGATGATGCCGATCGGCAACAGGAACCGCGTCTTCAGCAACTGGTCGCCGATCCAGCCCAGTCCGCCGTAGAAGAGCATCCCGGCGATCAGGTACGACAGCACCCGAAGCCCCTGGTCCGTCCCCGTCGCCTTGTCGGACCGCTGCCGATCCTTCGCTGAGGTCGAGCGGTCCTCGGGCGGCTGTTCCGGCGGGGTGCCCGCCGGCGGCTCGCCGCTGCCGTCGTTCCGATCCGTCATGGCGACACAGACGATAGCGTGTCATGGCTGATCACCGCTCACCGCCGGGGCGACGTACTCGCGGTCGTAGGCGCCGATCCGGAGCCGGGAGAAGACGAAGATCTCCACGGCCAGCCAGCCGACCACGACGGCCACCGCGGTTGCGGTCACCGCCTGCGGCGTCAGTGCGGCCCATCCGGCCCCCTTCCTCGCGACCAGCAGCAGGAACAGGCCGACCACGCAGAACCGGGCGAAGTAGCTGGTCATCGAAACGATCATCAACGTGCGGGCCCCGGCGTCCGCGGTCCGCACCATGACGTACTGCCCCACCGTGTAGAAGGCCAGCACGATGCCGCCGCCGACGGCCGCCGAGAGCAGACCGGAGACACCGTTCAGCAGGCCGAAGACGACCAGGCAGATCAGGGTCGCGGCGGAACCGCCGATCAGGCCACCGACCAGCAGCTTGCGCGCCCGGACGACATGAATGCTCGGCCCGGTGGCAACAGCGGTCTCGGCTGTTGAGGGAGAGTGTTCAGTCGTCATGACGGCGGCTGTCCTAATCTGCGGCCCACGGACAACGTCCTGGGCCCTAGTCGGGCGATCCCCGGCCTTGGGGTGTCTCTCCGGCCGGCCGATCTACTCGGCGTTTCGATGCTTGTGAAAAATAGCACAAGGTCTCCCCTGAGCTCCAATCGGGGGCTACTTCGCGACTCTGCGAGCCTTCGCGCGGGAACGCCCGTTGAGCGGCCGGCCGAGGGTCGCGACCAGCAGCACCAGCGCGAGCCCGAGCAGCGCGACCGCGACCAGGACCGAGATCCGGTCCTGGACCAGCCCGAGTCCGATCATGCCGAAGGAGACCAGGGCCGACCAGCCGTACATCAGCATCACCGCGCCGCGCTGGCTGTGCCCGCGCTCCAGCAGCCGGTGGTGCAGGTGCTGCTTGTCCGCGGCGAACCACCACTTCCCCTGGTAGGTACGGCGGATGTAGGCCATCACCAGGTCCAGCAGCGGTAACGCGAGGATCGCCACCGGCAGCACCAGCGGGAGCACGGTCGGCAGCAGGCCGCGGTCGCTCGGCATCTGCGACGGGTCGATCTGTCCGGTCAGGCTGACCCCCGAGGTGGCCAGCAGGAAGCCGAGCAGCAGCGCGCCGGAGTCGCCCATGAACATCTTCGCCGGGAAGAAGTTGTGCGGCAGGAAGCCGAGGCAGGCACCGGCGATCGCGACCGTGATCAGACTCGCCGTGGTGGCCCGGGTCAGTTCCTGGGTGACCGTGAGCAGGTAGCAGTACGCGAAGAAGGCGAACGCGCCGATCCCGACCACGCCGGTGGCCAGGCCGTCCAGCCCGTCGACGAAGTTGACCGCGTTGGAGCAGAGCACGATGAAGAACACCGTGATCGCGATCGACGCGGAACTGTCCAGGGCGATGGTCTGGCCGGGCAGCGGGATCCAGAGCATCTTCACGCCGAGCGCGACGACGACCCCGGCCGCCACGATCTGCCCGGCGAACTTGGCCAGCGCGGACAGCTCGAACAGGTCGTCCAGGACGCCGACCAGGCAGATGATCGCCGCCGCGATCAAGATCGCCCGGGAGTCCTGGCTGACCAGCTCCTGGGCGCCGAGGAACGGCAACTGCCAGGCCACGACCACCGCGACCGCCAGCCCGCACAGCATGGCCAGGCCGCCGAAGTACGGCATCTCGATCGTGTGCACGTCCCGGTCCCGGACCTTGGCCAGCGCCCCGAACCGCAGCGCGAGCTTGCGACACAGGCCGCTGACCAGAAAGGTCGCGGCCGCCGCGATCAGCAGCACCAGCAGGTATTCGCGCACGCTCGGTCTTCCGGATGGAGGGCGGGACTAGGTCTTCGGGCTCGCCTCGCTCGGCGACGCCGCGACATGATCATCCTCCGCTTGATCATCCGCGGGTACCGGCTCGCCGGCATGCTGCTCGATCAGCCGCTCGATGTCCTCGCTGCTGTCCGGCTCGTCGGCCGTCGACGGGTCCGGAGAGGCCGCCGGCTCCGCTGCGGCGACCGGTTCCTCCGACCCGGCCGAGTCCTCCGCGGCTGCAGGCTCAGCCGGCGTCTCGGACTCGTCCGAGGTCGCCGACTCCTCCGGCGAACCGGCGGCGGCCTCGGCGGCCGGGCCGACGTCGGTCGGCTCCGGATCGGTGGCCTCCGCCGCTTCGGCCGGCTCGGCCTCCGCGGGCTCCTCGGCGGGGGCCGTCAGGTCCTCCAGGTCGGGCAGGGTCTCGCGGAGCACCCCGACGCTGAGCGCGCCGGCCCGGAGCAGATCGCCGTGATCGTTCTGGGAGAAGTCGACCATCGACGACGGCGCGCCGTCCGGGCTCGCGACCGGGCCGCCGTCCAGGTAGACCGCGACCTTGTTGCCGAAGTACTCGATCGCCTGGTCGCAGGTCAGGGCCGACGGCCGGCCGCTCAGGTTGGCCGAGCTGACCGCCATCGGGCCGGTCTGCCGGAGCAGGTCCCGGGTCAGCCCGTAGTCCGGCACCCGCAACCCGATCGTGCCCCGGGTCTCCCCCAGGTCGATCCGCAGCGAGTCCCGCGCCTTGACGATCACCGTCAGCGGTCCGGGCCAGTGCTTCTCGGTCAGCGGCCCGACCAGTTCGGGCACCTCGTCGGCCAGCGCCCGGATCAGCGACGCGTCGCCGATCAGCACCGGCGGTGGCATGTCCCGGCCGCGCTCCTTGGTGTCCAGCAGCCGCTGCACCGCGTCCGCGTCGAACGCGTCGGCGCCGATCCCGTACACGGTGTCGGTCGGCAGCACGACGCATTCGCCGTTCTCGATCGCGATCCGGGCGGCCTCGGCCGCCTCGGCCAGCAGCGCCGGATCCGAACCCGTGATGTCGAACCGTTGGTAGGCCGGCAGCGGCGGCTCCTTGGCCTCGGCCTCGGCCGCCTCGCCGTCGGCGGGCTCGTCGTCCTCGCCCGCCGCGCCAGCCTCGTTGCTCTCGGCCACCTCGCCGTCGGCGGGAACCGCGGCACCCGCCTCGACAGTGCCCGAAGCCGAGTCCGCCCCCTCCGTGCCCTGAGCCTGTCGAAGGGCCTGGTCCGATCCCGCCTCCGGGGACGGCTCATCCGGCTCCGCCCCGGCCGGCTCCTCGGCCTTGGCCGACGTCACCTCCGAGACGGCGGCCCGGCCGGCCAGCTGGTCCTGGATCCACTGCTCGGTCTCCGCCCGGCGCTCTTCCTCGGTCGGCTCGGGTCGGGGGTCCGCGGCGGCGTCGGCCGGCTCTGCGGACGTATCGGGCTCCGTCGGGTTCAGCGACTCCTCGGCCGCGGCGCCGGTGCCCTGCTCACGGCGTACTTCGTTCACCCGGCCCATCCTGCCAGAGGCCCGCCGGTGGAGCCGTCCCGCACGGCGGTGGTGAACCGAGACCGTCCGGTCAGGTCGCGGTGGTCGCGGACCGACCCGAATCCGCCGTGCCCGGCGAGGATCGCGACGACGGCCTCGCCCTGCAGGTCGGAGTGCTCGGTGGCCACCAGCCCGCCGGACCTGAGCAGCCGGGCGGCGAGGCCGGCCAGCACCCGGATCGCGTCCAGGCCGTCGGCCCCGGAATACAGGGCCAGGTCCGGATCATGATCACGAGCCTCCGGCGCGACGGACTCGTACGCCTCGAGGGGAATGTACGGCGGGTTGCTGATCACCAGGTCGCAGCGGCCGTCCCAGTCCCCCGGCAGCTCGGCCATGTCGGACTCGATCAGCTCGACCCCGGTCCCGGCCAGGTTGCCGGCAGCCCACTCGGCCGCTCGATGATCACGTTCGACGGCGATCACGGTGCAGCCCGGCGCCTCGTCGGCGATCGCCTTCGCGATGGCACCGGACCCGGTGCCCAGTTCGATCACCAGCGGCCGGTTGCCCTCCGTGATCGACTGCCGCAGCCGGTCGACGGCCCAGCCGGTCATCACCTCGGTTTCCGGCCGCGGTACGAACACGCCCGGCCCGACGGCCAGCTCGACGTGCCGGAAGAACGCCTTGCCGGTCAGGTGTTGCAGCGGCTCCCGCCGCTCCCGCCGGATGATCAACTCCCGATAGCGCCGGAGTTGATCATCGTCGATCCGGTCCATGATCAACAGCCGGCTCGGCTCCACGTCGGCCACGTGGGCCAGCAGCAGCCGGGCATCGGTGTCCGGGCTCGGCACGCCGGCCGCCCGCAGGCCGGCAGTCGCCTCGGCGAGCACCGTACGCACGGAGGCGTCCATGATCATCACGCGGGGCCGGCCAGGGCGAGCCGCTCCGCGGTGTCGGCCTCCTGCAGCGCGGTGATCACCGCGTCCAGCTGGCCGTTCAGCACCTGGTCCAGGTTGTAGGCCTTGAAGCCGATCCGGTGGTCGGCGATCCGGTTCTCCGGGAAGTTGTAGGTCCGGATCCGTTCCGAGCGGTCCACGGTGCGAACCTGGCTCCGCCGCGCCGCGGAGGCGGCATCCGCGGCCTGCTCCTCGGCCAGCGCGGTCAGTCGGGCCCGCAGCATCCGCATCGCCTGTTCCCGGTTCTGCAGCTGGGATCGCTCGTTCTGGCAGGAGACGACGGTGCCGGTCGGCAGGTGGGTGATCCGGACCGCGGAGTCGGTGGTGTTGACGCCCTGGCCGCCGGGCCCGGACGAGCGATAGACGTCGATCCGAAGATCATCGTCGTTGATCTCGATCTCGGTCTCCTCGACCTCCGGCATCACCAGCACGCCGGCCGCGGACGTGTGCACCCGGCCCTGGGACTCGGTCACCGGGACGCGCTGCACCCGGTGCACGCCGCCCTCGAACTTGAGCACTCCGTACGGCATGTCGTCGGGCGATCCGACCTTCGCCGCCTTCACCGCGACGGTCACCGACTTGTAGCCGCCGAGGTCGGTCTCCTGGCTGTCCAGCACCTCCACCTTCCAGCCGCGCAACTCGGCGTAGCGGCTGTACATCTTCAGCAGGTCGCCGGCGAACAGCGCCGACTCCTCGCCGCCCTCGCCGGACTTGATCTCGATCAGCGCGTCGGACGAGTCGTTCGGGTCGCGCGGTGCGAGCAGCCGGGTCAGCCGCTCGGTCAGCTCGGTCAGCTTCCCGTCCAACTGCTCGGCCTCGGCGGCGAACGCCGGGTCGTCGGCGGCCAGTTCGAGCGCCGCCTCGCGATCCTCGGTGAGCCGGTCGTGCTCGGCGAGCGCGGTCACGATGGGGGTCAGCTCCGCGTACCGGCGGCCGAGCCGGCGGGCCAGGGCGGGATCGGTGTGGGTCGCCGGATCCGCAAGCCGGCCTTCCAACTCGGCGTGCTCCTCCCGCAACGGCTGGGCTGACTCGAACATGGACCCTCCACGGGAGCTGACGGACTGGGCGGACGAGTCTGGGGGCAGACACGCAAACGGGCGCCGGGAAGGCGGGTCTCCCCCGCCTCCCGGCGCCCAGTCGAAGCTACTTCTTCTTCGCGTACCGCTTCTCGAACCGGGCCACGCGGCCGCCGGTGTCGAGGATCTTCTGCTTGCCGGTGTAGAACGGGTGGCACGCCGAGCAGACCTCGGCGCGGATCGCACCCTCCGACGCGGTGCTGCGGGTGGTGAACGTGTTGCCACAGGTACAGGTCACCTGGGTCACCCCGTACGCGGGATGGATGTCAGCCTTCATTTCTCTCCTCGGTCTCTCGGCACCGGGTCGCCCGCGATTTCGCGGCCGTGAACCGGCACCACCGGGCAAGTTTGCCGTACTTGCCTCCACCCGCCAAATGCGCCACGCCCCGCAGATATTCCCTCCTCCCCGCCCGGCGCGCGTTGCGCCACCGAAGTCGAGATCCGACCGCATCCGGGCCGCGAATCGGGCGCGTTTCGGCTGAGATTCGCTGCAGCGCTCACGGTCGCCGATCTCAACCGCGCCGCCGGCTTCGACGATCCTGAGCGACAACCTGTTCGGGGAGGAAGCGCCTCGGTTCATCACGTCAGGCTCACGGCGGATGAAGGGATCACCCGCCTCGCGGAGGCCCAGGTCGATCCCAGTTCACTTCGTGTCACCACGCGAACTCTCGTGAGGGCGGTGTCGCCAAACCTCCACAGGTCGGCCGCTACATCCCGGAATCGGCCTCGAGTGCTCCGCCCGTGGAGGAATGACGACACCTGCCCGGACCGCCTGCGCCGACCCGCCGTGGCGCTGAGCCGGGTCGCCCGGAAAACCATTGGCACGCTGTCGGTGGTCGTCCCTAGACTCGTCGGCGACGAAGAAGGAGGTGCACACACCTTGTCGAACCTGGACATTCCCTCGACTCGCTGGTCGGCCGATCCCGGCTGCCCCGCGCCGGCTGAGATCGGCGCGACCCGTGGTGCCTCCGCCGCATCCGTCTGTTGATCCGGCCGTCGCCCTGATCGTCCGCCGCGAGCGCGCGGCCCACCCTCGCTGATCCGCCGGGTCCCGGCGCGCTCGATTCCTGCGATGCCCTCGAAGTCCGTACGACTTCTCTGTCCACTCACGCCCTTCGGAAGGAGGACACATGATCACGCACGACCACGATCCGCGCGAGACCGCCGTCTGGATCCCCGGATCGCTGGTATTCACGCGTACCGAGCAGTGCCAGCACGGGCTGGCCGCCGAGCAGGCACTGTTCCTGCGCACGCTGGAGCAGGTGCAAGCGAACCGGCGCCGCCGTGCCCGGCCGTTGGCCCGGCTCCGACTGCTCGCCGCCCGTCGGCTCGGTGTTGCCAGCCTCACCGACTGAGAAAGACCGCGACGCGCGGAATACCTCGTGAGGTTCGCTCGTTGGTGCTGTTGGCCGGGATGAGAGATGCCCGGACCAAGCGGCGCCGGAGCCTCATCCGGTAGCCAGCCCAATGACGCTGCCAGTCCCGAACGGGACGGGCTGTGCGCTGGGCACCCCCACTCTCACAGTGCAGTGACCGGACCAGCCTGTCCGGTGGATTCGTCTGCCCGCAGGCCGGCCCGGGCCGCCACACCCCAGCAAGACCCCTCGAAGGGAGGGAAACATGACCAGCTTTTCCCAGTACGATCCGCGAGATGTAGCGCTCTGGACCCCTGGTTCCGTGACGGTCAACCGTCCGGCCGTGGGCCGCTTCGGCCGTCCGAGCGAGGAGGCCCTGATCCTGCAGGCACTCGAGGGGCGGCGCGCAGCGCGCGCCCGTCGGCCGCGCCGGTTCGGTCGGCTTCGCCTGATCGCCCGCAACGCCTGATCTCGGATCAGACCGTAGAAACAACTCGATCCCCGGACCTCACCAGGTCCGGGGATCGAGTGTTCTCGCCTCAGGTCAGTCGTCGTCGGCGCCGGTGGTGACACCGGTCCGGGCGCCGGCGCCGGGCACGGTCCGGGTGATCGCCACCAGGAACTCGTTGTTGCTCTGCGTCTTGCGCATCCGGTCCAGCAGCATCTCCAGACCCTGGACGCCCTCGAGCCCGGACAGCACGCGGCGCAGCCGCCAGATGACGTTGAGCTCTTCCTTGCTCATCAACAGCTCTTCGCGGCGGGTGCTGGAGGCGTCGACGTCGATCGCGGGGAAGATCCGCTTGTCGGCGAACTCGCGGCGCAGCCGCAGCTCCATGTTGCCGGTGCCCTTGAACTCCTCGAAGATCACTTCGTCCATCTTCGAGCCGGTCTCGATCAGCGCCGTGGCCAGGATGGTCAGCGAGCCGCCGTTCTCGATGTTCCGCGCCGCACCGAAGAACTTCTTCGGCGGGTAGAGCGCAGCCGAGTCGACACCACCGGACAGGATCCGGCCGGACGCCGGCGCCGCCAGGTTGTACGCCCGGCCGAGCCGGGTGATGCCGTCGAGCAGGATCACGACGTCCTTGCCCAGCTCCACCAGCCGCTTGGCCCGCTCGATCGCCAGCTCGGCGACCGTGGTGTGATCCTCGGCCGGCCGGTCGAACGTCGAGGAGATGACCTCGCCCTGAACCGTACGTTCGAAGTCGGTGACCTCTTCCGGACGCTCGTCCACCAGCACCACCATCAGGTGCACTTCCGGATTGTTGGTGGTGATCGCGTTGGCGATGGCCTGCATGATCAACGTCTTGCCGGCCTTCGGCGGCGACACGATCAGACCGCGCTGGCCCTTGCCGATCGGCGAGACGATGTCGATCAAGCGGGTGGACAGCTTGGTGGCCGTGGTCTCCAGCCGCAGCCGCTCCTGCGGGTACAGCGGGGTCAGCTTGCTGAACTCGACCCGGCCCTTGCTGGCCTCCGGGTCGGCCCCGTTCACCGTGGTCAGCTTGACCAGCGGATTGAACTTCTCCTTCCGCTCCCCCTCCTTGGGGGTACGAATCTGGCCGGTGATGATGTCGCCCTTGCGCAGGCCGAACCGCTTCACCATGGAGAGCGAGACGTACGCGTCGTCGGGCCCGGGCAGGTAACCCGTGGTCCGGACGAAGGCGTAGTTGTCCAGCACGTCGAGGATGCCCTTGGTGTCGACCAGGACGTCGTCCTCGGAGACCACCGGCTCGTCGAACCGTTCCGCGCCACCGAGCTGACCGGAGCCGCCGCGACGCCGGCTCTGCCGGTCCCGGCTGCGCCGCCGCCGGCCACGCCGGCCGCCCTGCTCCTCCTCGAAGTCACCGCCACCGCGATGTTGATTGTTGTTGTTGTTGTTCTGGTTGCCCTGGCGGCGGCTGCGGCGGCCGTCGTCGCCGTCGTTGCGGTCGCCTTCGGCGTTGTTGTCGGACCGGCCGTCGGCGTCACCGCCGCGCTGGCGCGGTTCCCGGTCGCCGTCGTTGTCGCGCTGGGCGCGACGCTCGACCTGGGCCTTGATCTCCTGCTCGACCCGGGCCTGCACCTCGGGGTCGACGGAGGGTCGCTCGGCCTGGCCGTCGCCGGACTGGCCCTGCTCGCGCTGCTCGCGCGGCTGGTTCTGCTCGCGGGCAGGCCGCTCGCGGCGCGGCTGGCTCTGCTCACGTACGGGCTCATGGGTGCCGTTGCTGCTCGGCTGTTCGATTGACGCGTCCAGCGTCGGCTGATCGGCCGGGGCCGACTGGCGGCCCTCCCGGCGACTCCCGTTCCGCGGCCGCTCCGCCGCGGAGTCGGTGGCCGGCGCCTGGGCCGCGGACGCGGGACGGCTTGAGCCGCCCTGCGCGGCCTTGATGGCGTCGATCAGCTGGCCCTTGCGCATGGCGCCGAGGCCCTTGATTCCGAGTGAGCCGGCAAGCTGCTTCAGCTCCGGGAGGACCATCGCCTCCAGACCAGAACCCTTGCGCTTGCGGGGAGCATCGCCCTCTGCGGGCGCGCTCGTCACTTCGGCGGTATCTGTCACGAGTTTCCTTCTCGGTTCGGGTGTTCGTCACCCTTCCTGACCCCACAGGATTCGCCTGGGGGAACGTTTCTTTGATTGCCCTCGCCAACTCCGCCTATGCCAAGGCTGTGGACGCGGGCTTCATCAGTTGGGTCATCGACAGCGATCAGGTCGGCCGAAACATTCTCTGCTTGGGCATCGACCTCTGGGTGATCGCCGTAGCGCCAGACCCGGGGGCGCTGCCGGGGAAAAGACCCGCAAGCCAAACCGCGTGCTCTCTTCACCGTCGGCACAATCAGGCTAGCACCATCAGGCCGGAAAGGGTGATTTTCCGCGGTCCGACACCGAAAGTCGTGTTCGTCACACCGCGGCTGGCCGTGGGTCGACGCGGGCTCCGGAGCCGATCGCCAGGGTCCTCCGCCGGAAGCCCGGACGGTCCGGCAGACCGGCCAGGGACGACGCCCGGCCGAGCACCAGGACGGACGGTCCGGCACCACTGACCACGGCCGCAAATCCCTTGTTTCGCAGGGATTCCAGCAGTTCGTACGACTCCGGCATGGCGGTCCTGCGATAGCTCTGGTGGAGCCGGTCCTCGGTCGCCGGCAGCAGCAGCTCCGGGGTCCGGGACAGGGCCTCGACGAGCAGCGCCGCCCGGCCCGCGTTCGCCGCCGCGTCGCCGTGCGGCACCTGGGCCGGCAGGAGTCCGCGCGCCTCGCTGGTCGGTACCGACGTGTCGGGCAGGTAGACGACCGCACCGAGCTCGGGGTGTACGGGCACCTGCACGGCGCCCACCCGGTCCGGCTGCGGATAGGCGATCACCAGCCCGCCCAGCAGCGCCGCCGCGACGTTGTCGGCGTGGCCCTCGATCTCGTCGGCCAGGCCGAGCAGCCGCTCCGGCTCCGGGGCCTCGCCGGCGAGCACGGTACCGGCGAGCAGGCCGGCGACGATCGCGGCCGCCGACGAGCCGAGGCCGCGACCGTGCGGAATGACGTTGTCGGCGGTCAGCGCCAGGCCGGGCACCTCCCGGCCGAGATCGGCCAGGGCCGCGACCGCGGACCGCAGGATCAGGTGCGAACCGTCCTTCGGCACCGCCGCGGCGCCCTCACCGGTCACCTCGGCGGTGAACCCGGTCTCGGTCACCCGCAGCGTCGCCGCCTGGCGCAGGTCGAAGGCGAGCCCGAGATGGTCGAAGCCGGGCCCGAGGTTCGCACTGGTCGCCGGCGCGGAGACGGTGACCGTGCGGCCCACCACCAGGTCCGACGGCACGGGGTCAGTCCAGCCCGCAGGCGGCGGCGATCGCCCCGAGCTCGGCCGGCAGGACGGGGTCGCCGCCGATCTCGTGGCCGGACAGCGCGGTGTCGATGTCCTTGAGCCCGTGACCGGTCACGGTGACGACGTAGCGCAGGCCGGGCTCCAGCTCGCCGCGCTCCGCCTTCGCGAGCAGGCCGGCCACGCCCGCCGCGGAGGCCGGCTCGACGAACACGCCCTCCCGGGCGGCCAGGAACTGCTGGGCGGCCAGGATCTGCTCGTCCGGTACGGCCTCGAACAGCCCGCCGGACTCGGCCCGCGCAGCCAGCGCGAGCTCGGTCGACGCCGGGTTGCCGACCCGGATCGCGGTGGCCCGGGTCTCCGGCTTGAGCACCGGGTGGCCGAGCACCAGCGGCGCGGCGCCGGCGGCCTGGAAGCCCCACATCCGGGGCTTCCGGGTGGTCCGGCCGGCATCGGCGTACTCCACGTAGCCGCGCCAGTAAGCGGGCAGGTTGCCGCCGTTCCCGACCGGCATCGCGTGCACGTCCGGCGCGTCGCCGAGCAGGTCGACGATCTCGAACGCGGCGGTCTTCTGACCCTCCAGCCGGATCCGGTTGACCGAGTTGACCAGCGACACCGGGTAGTGCTCGGCGAGCTCGCGGGCCAGCTTCAGGCAGCTGTCGAAGTTGCCGTCCAGCTGCACCACCTTGGCACCGTGGACGACGGCCTGGGCCAGCTTGCCGGCGGCGATCCGGCCGGCCGGCAGCAGCACGATCGGCAGCAGTCCCGCCTTCGCGGCGTACGCGGCGGCCGAGGCGGAGGTGTTGCCGGTGGAGGCGCAGACCACCGCTTCGGCGCCCTCGTGGGCGGCGGCGGTGACGGCGACCGTCATCCCGCGGTCCTTGAAGGAACCGGTCGGATTGGCTCCCTCGACCTTGAGCCAGACCTCGCCGCCGAGTCGGTCGGCCAGGTTCTCCGCCGCGACCAGCGGCGTGTTGCCCTCGCCGAGTGTGATCACCTTCGCGGCGGGATCGATCGGCAGCCACTCGCGGTAGCGCGCGATGATCCCCGAGGCTGTCGCCTGCACCTTGTCAGCAGACACCGTCATCACTCACCCTCGACTCTCATCACGCTGGTCACCTCGACCACGACGTCCAACTCCCGCAACGATTCCACAGTGGCACTCAAGGCCGCATCCGGCGCCGGGTGGGTGACGATCACCAGCTGGGCGTCGGCGCCCCGCCCCTGCTGCCGTACGGTCTGGATGGAGACGCCGTGATCGGCGAAACAGTTGGCGATCGTGGCCAGCACGCCCGCGACGTCGGTCACCTCGAGCGACAGGTGATAGCGGGTGATCACCGTGTCGATCGTCGAGATCGGCCGGGCCGCATAGCTCGACTCCCCCGGCCCGGCCGCGCCGCGGAGCCGGTTCCGGGCGACCGTCACGACGTCCCCCAGCACCGCGCTCGCGGTCGGCGCGCCGCCCGCGCCCGGCCCGTAGAACATCAGCCGGCCGGCCGAGGTCGACTCGACGAAGACCGCGTTGTACGCGCCGCCGACCGAGGCCAGCGGGTGGTTGCGCGGGATCATCGCCGGGTGGGTCCGGACCGAGACGGACCGCTCGCCGTCCGGGCCCGGCGCCGTCAACTGGCAGATCGCGACCGCCTTGACCACGCAGCCCATGGCCTTGGCCGAGGCGATGTCGGTCGAGGTGACCTCGGTGATCCCCTCCCGGTACACGTCGGCGCTGGTGACCCGGGTGTGGAAGGCCAGGCTGGACAGGATCGCGGCCTTGGCGGCGGCGTCGAAGCCTTCGATGTCCGCGGTCGGGTCCGGCTCGGCGTACCCGAGGTCCTGGGCCTCGGCCAGCGTCTCGGCGAAGCCGGCACCGCTGGTGTCCATCTTGTCCAGGATGAAGTTCGTGGTGCCGTTGACGATGCCGATCACCGCGGTGATCTCGTCGCCCACCAGCGATTCCCGCAGCGGCCGGATGATCGGGATCGCCCCGGCCACCGCCGCTTCGAAGTAGAGGTCGACGCCGGCCTCCTCCGCCGCGGCGAACAGGGTCGAGCCGTCCTGGGCGAGCAGGGCCTTGTTGGCGGTGACCACCGAGGCGCCGTTCTTCAGCGCGGTCAGGATCAGGTTCCGCGCCGGTTCGATCCCGCCGATCACCTCGATCACCAGGTCGGCACCGGAACTGACCAGCTTCTCGGCGTCCGTGGTGAGCAGCGCCGGGTCGATCCCCGGACGCTCCCGGCCGGCCCGCCGGACCGCGATGCCGATCAACTCCAGCGGCCGGCCGATCCTGGCCCGCAGGTCATCGGCCGAGTCGGTGAGCAGGCGTACCACCTCGGTGCCGACGGTGCCACAACCCAGCACGGCGACCTTCAGCGGCGTGGTGGTCTGCGTCTCGGCTGTGCTCATCGATACCTCGTGAACTCTGATGGGCCTGAATTCTGGTGGTTGTCGCGGACCGTCCGACGCGGTGCGGCCGCGGCCGGTCCTGGCGGTTCATTCTGTCCTACCTGGACCGCTGCGGCTCACCCGACGTCGAGCCGCAGCAGGTCCTCGATCGTCTCCCGCCGGACCAGCGTGGACAGCCGGCCGTCCCGGACCCCGATCACCGGCGGCCGCGGCACGTGGTTGTAGTTGCTGGCCATCGACCGGCTGTACGCACCGGCCGCCGGCACCGCGATCAGGTCGCCCGGCCGGATGTCGGCGGGCAGGAATTCGTCCCGGACCAGGATGTCGCCGCCCTCGCAGTGCAGGCCGACGACCCGGGCCAGCACCGGGTCGGCGTCGGACCTCCGAGAGGCCAGCGTGGCCGAGTAGTCGGCGCCGTAGAGGGCGGTCCTGATGTTGTCGCTCATGCCGCCGTCGACCGAGACGTACAGCCGGGTGTGGCCGCCGTCCAGCTCCACCGGCTTGACCGTGCCGACGCGGTAGAGCGCGAAGGTGGTCGGGCCGCTGATCGCCCGGCCGGGCTCGATCGACAGGTGCGGCACGGTCGCCCCGAGCGCCTCGCACTCGGAGCTGATGATCTTGGTCATGGCGTCCGCGAGCTGAGCCGGTGTGGCCGGCGAATCCTCAGACGTGTAAGCGATTCCGAAGCCGCCACCAAGATCGAGTTCGGGAAGTTCGACACCGATGATCTTGGCCGCCTCGGCCCGCAGCCGGAGGGTACGGCGAGCCGCCACCTCGAACCCGTCCGGCTCGAAGATCTGCGACCCGATGTGGGAGTGGATGCCGATCAACTCGAACCGCGGATGATCATGACATGCATGCAGCGCCCGCAGGGCGGCACCGCCGGCGATCGAGAAGCCGAACTTCTGATCTTCGTGCGCGGTGGCGATGTATTCGTGGGTGTGCGCCTCGACGCCGGTGGTCACCCGGACCATCACCCGGGGCCGTGCGTCCAGCTGCTCGGCCAGCTCGCCGAGCCGGGCGATCTCGTCGAAGGAGTCGACGATGATCCGGCCCACCCCGGCCTCGATCGCGGCCCGGAGCTCGACGACGCTCTTGTTGTTGCCGTGCAGGCCGATCCGGCCCGGGTCCACCCCCGCCCGCAGCGCCACGGCCAGTTCGCCGCCGGTGCAGACGTCGACGCCGAGCCCTTCCTCGGCGACCCAGCGGGCGACCGCCGTACAGAGGAAGGACTTGCCGGCGTAGTAGACGTCCCAGCCGTCGAACGCCGTCCGGAAGGCCGTGGCCCGGGCCCGCAGGTCGTCCTCGTCCAGCAGGTACGCGGGCGTACCGACCTCGTCCGCGATCTCCGTGACCGGGCGGCCGGTGATCGTCAGGACGCCCTCCTCGTCCTTGGCCACGTGCCGGCTCCAGAGGCCGGGCAGCAGCGCGTTGACGTCCTCGGGTACGTCCAGCCAGCGCGGGTGCGGCCCGGCGGCGTCGGCGTGGATCGCGCCGGCGATATGCGACGCCATCATCGGTGGGACCCGGAGCGGGACGGTCCGGAAGGGCACGAGATCACGGCGGAACTCTGCCAGAACCGGTCCGCCGATGCCCCGCCTTTTCACGTCGTGGACCGACCCGCCGGAGCCGAGTGCGCATCCGCGCGCGATCACTGATACATTTCTCTTCGGCCATCCGGCCCCCGTAGCTCAGGGGATAGAGCACCGCCCTCCGGAGGCGGGTGCGCAGGTTCGAATCCTGCCGGGGGCGCCAGCACCACACCTGTTCAGGTGTGAGGCAGCGCCGAATTCACCGTCAGTCACCTACTGCCGCTTCGGCGTGCTCAGCGCGTATCATGTAATACAAGTGATACGTGTCAGGAGGCCTGATGAAGCTCAACAGCAAGGGACAGGTCACCATCCCGGCAGAACTCCGCGCCAAGCACGGATTCGCCGAGGGCGACGAGGTCGACGTGGTCGAGGACGGCAACTCCCTGCGGATCGTCCACCGAGATCCGGGCCGGAGCCGCGGATCCCGAACCGTCCGTCGGATGCGCGGCCGGGCGACCACCAACCTGAGCACCGACGAGTTGATGGAACTGTTGCGTGGCGAATGAGCGCGGCCGGACGACCCTGGTCGATTCGAATGTGCTGCTCGACATCCTGACCGACGACCCGACCTGGTCCGAGTGGTCGGGCAACGAACTCGCCAACGCTCTCGACGGTGGCACGGTGATCATCAATCCCCTGATCTACGCCGAGGTGTCGGTCGGGTTCGAACGGATCGAGGAGATCGACGAAGCGCTGCCCGAGACGATCTTCCGCCGGGAAGCGCTGCCCTATTCCGCCGGATTCCTTGCCGGCAAGGCGTTTCTGACCTACCGGCGTCGCCGCGGCTCCAAGTCCACGCCGCTGCCCGACTTCTACATCGGCGCCCACGCGGCCGTCGCCGACCACCGCCTGCTGACCAGGGACACCCGCCGGTACCGGACCTACTTCCCGACGGTCGACCTGATCGCCCCCGCGTAGTCGGCGACCGCGCCTCTCGTTGCCGATTCTGCAAACGGCCGTGCCCGATCGGTCGCTCGCGGCGAGACTGGCGGCAGCACCGTCCGGTCGTCGAAGGAGTTCATCGTGCCCGCCGCCACCCGCCGCGCCCGTCGCCGGGACACGCCGCCTCCCCGTACCGGAAGCAGTGAGGCCGAGGTGCTGCGCGGGTTCCTCGACTACCTCCGGACCTCGATCGCGGCGAAGGTCGACGGCGCTCCCGAACCCGAGGTGCGGACCGCCCTGGTCCCGTCCGGCACGAACCTGCTCGGCCTGCTCAACCACCTGACCTTCGTCGAGCGGGCCACCCTGCTCGGCGCCAAGATCACCGACTGGCCGGCGACCTTCCGCGCCGCACCCGACGACAGCGTCGCCGACGTGGTCGCCCGGTACCGCGAGACGGTCGCCCGGGCCAACGAGGTGCTGGACGACCACAGCGATCTCGCCGCGACCCTGCCCCGGCCGGGAAGCCAGCGCGGCCCGAGCGTGCGCTGGGCGCTCACCCATCTGATCGAGGAGACCGGCCGGCACGCGGGCCATGCGGACATCCTGCGCGAGTTGATCGACGGCAGCACCGGCCGCTGAACTCAGGAGGTCAGCGGCAGGTCCACGGTCCGCCCCGGCGGGGTCAGCCGGTAGGCGTCGAACAGGTGCATGATCGCCAGCGACTCGTCCAGGGTGCCCTTGGTGGGCGGGGTCCCGACCAGCACGCTGTCGCAGAAGTGCCGCACCTCCGGCACGTAGCCGAGGTAGAACAGGTTCTTGTTGTAGAGCTGGCCGAGCGAGAACTCGGGCTGCCAGACCAGCGGCGCCACCTCGTCGTCGACGACGTAGCTCGGGTTGCGGCCGTAGCCGAGCCGGGCGCCCGGCCGGTAGTAGGTCAGCCGAACCCCGTTGTCGATCACCAGATTGGCGTCCCGGCCGACCACCTCGACCCGTTCCAGCGGACTGGTCGCCGCAGCCCCGGAGGCCAGGTGCAGCGAGCCGACCGCTCCGGACTCGAACCGCAGCATCGCCACCGAGCCGCCCGCGGGCTCCCGCTCGTAGCCGAACCTGGTGATCTTGCCGCCGAGATAGCCGAGCACCGCACCGGGATGGTAGATGTGATCGAGGAACCCGATCAGCTCCCGCGGGTCTCGCTTGCGTTCCTCGTCGGGCAGCCCCTGCGGATACCGTACGGTGATCGACGCGACCGGCCCGAACTCGTCGGACTCGATGATCGACTTCGCCTTCTCCATCGCCGGCGTGAAGATCTTCTTCAGCCCGGTCATCACGAACCGACCGGCCGATTCGGCGGCCGCCTTCAGTTCCAGCACCTCGACCGCCGAGGCCGCGGTCGGCTTCTCCATCCAGACGTGGCTGCCGGCAGCCAGGCACTCCAGGGCCAGGTCGGTCGCCTGCACCCGCCCGTCCTCGTCGTAGCTGGTCACGATGAAGACGGCGTCCGGCCGCTCCTGCTCCAGCATCTTGCGATGATCATCGTAGGACTGCGCCGCGCCGAACGTCCGCGCGTACGCCGCCGCCCGGTCCGGGGCCCGGTCGCAGACCGCGACCAGGTCGACCGGTGCGTACTGGAAGGTCGGATAGACGTTGCGGTACGAGTGCCCGCCGGCGCCGATGAACGCACATCGGACCCGCTGCTCGTACTCGAACTGATAGGTGATCTCTGCACTCCCCTGGGCCATGACACCAGTCTGACAGCGATGATCACCGCTCTGGGAAGTTCGACTAGGACAGTTCTCAGGCCGGTTTGATCTTGGCGGCCCGTTCGACGGCCTTCGCGATCGCCTCGCGCTCCCGCTGGACCGCCTCGCGCACCTTGAGGTCGGCGTCGCGCCGCTTCGCCTCGGCCTCGCGGCGTTTCGCCGCCGCAGCCCGGACCGCCTTGTCGCGGCGCACCTCGTCGCGGGCGAACTCGCCGATCTCGGGTGGCTCCGGAGCGGCCGGCGCGTCCGGCGCCATCCGGTCCCCGACCCGTTCCAGGTAGCGCTCGAACCCGTCCAGCAGCCGGTCCAGACCGAACCGGAAGTCGGCGTCCTCGAGCTGGGACTCGGAGGTGCCGAAGTATTCGCCGGTCACCACCATCGGATAGAGGTCCGGGAAACGATCAGCCGTGACCAACTCCCGGAGCGCCCCGGCCTGTGCCTCGGCGGCCCAGGCGTCCCGGGCCAGGTCGATCTGTTCGTCGGCGACCTCCTGCTCCAGCTCGCAGAAGCTGCGCACGTACATGCTGACGACCATGATCAACGCGATCTTCTCCGGCAGCTCCAGCCGGGCCGGCCGGAGCGCGCGCAGACCAAGATCGACAACCGCCATGTTGTTCGGCGTCATCAGCAGCGATGGGGTGCGGTTGATCTCCAGCAGCCAGGTGTGATCGCGGTAGCAGCCGCGCAGCAGCGCCGCCCAGTCCCACATGTTCGCGCGCCAGTCGTCACCCCAACCGTCCTCCGGGTACGAGATCTCGCTGGCCGCATCGGCCATCAGGACCAGCAGGTCGTCCTTGCTGGTGACGTAGCGGTAGAGCGACATCGTCGTGAACCCCAGCGACGACGCGACCCGGCTCATCGTCACGGCTCCGAGTCCTTCGGCGTCGGCGATGCCCATCGCGGCCTCGACGATCAGCTCGTGGCTCAACTCCCGCTTCGGGCCGCGCTGCGGATTGGCCGCGATCCCCCAGGCCATCGCCACGGCACGCGGCAGTTCCTGCTCCACCGGGTCGCTCATCGGGCCAGGATAGTGCCCCGCGACAGTTCTGTGTGTAGCGCATACTGTTTACGTGATACGCTGCGTATCCAATACACAGTTAGGAGCCGCGATGACACCCGCCGTCGAGATCTCCGGTCTCGCGAAGTCGTACGGGAAGACCACGGTCCTCGCCGGGATCGACCTCAGCGTCCCGACCGGGACGATCTTCGCCCTGCTCGGCCCGAACGGCGCCGGCAAGACGACCTTGATCAACATCCTCAGCACCCTGATCCCGCCGGACCGCGGCCGGGCGACGATCCTCGGCCACGACGTCGTCGCCGAGGCCGACCTGGTCCGCCGTTCGATCAGCCTGACCGGGCAGTACGCCGCGGTCGACGAGTTCCTCACCGGCACCGAGAACCTGCAGCTGATGGGCCGGCTGTCCGGGCTCGGTCCGGCGGACGCCCGCCGCCGCAGTGCCGAGCTGCTGGCCGACTTCGATCTCGTCGATGCCGGCAGCCGCCGGGTGAAGACCTACTCCGGCGGCATGCGCCGGCGGCTGGACCTGGCCATCAGCTTGATCGTCACGCCGCCGGTGCTGTTCCTCGACGAGCCGACCACCGGCCTGGACACCCGCAGCCGGCAGGCGCTCTGGCAGGCCATCCGCGGTCTGCTCGCGGCCGGGACGACGATCTTCCTGACCACGCAGTACCTCGAGGAGGCCGATCAGCTGGCCGACCGGATCGCGGTGATCAACAACGGCCAGGTGGTCGCCCAGGGATCGGCCGCCGAGTTGAAGGCCCAGGTCGGCACCGAGTTGGTCGAGCTGCGCGACACCGCCGGCCGGCTGCTCGCCGAGCACCAGACCGACGGCACGATCGACGGCCTGCAGTCGGTCCTGGCCGGGCTGGACCGCTCGGCGTACCCGGACGCCCAGATCACCCTCCGCAAACCCACCATGGACGACGTGTTCCTGGCCCTCACCGGGGACGCGACGGCCGACCAGAACCGACGGGAGCTCGTCCGATGACCACCCTGACCGTACCGGCGCCGCGCGCGGTGCCCTCCCCGCTGACGACGAACCTGGCCTTCATCGGCCGCAGCGTGAAGCACTCGCTGCGCGAGGTGGACGCCCTGCTGATGGCGATCGCCCTGCCGGTGATGTTGATGTTGGTCTTCACGTACGTCTTCGGCGGCGCGATCGAGACCGGCGGCGACTACATCAACTACGTGGTGCCGGGGATCATCCTGACCTGCGCCGGCTTCGGGGCCAGCAGTACCGCGGTCAGCGTGAACACCGACATGACCGAGGGCATCATCAACCGGTTCCGGACCATGCCGCTGCGCGCCTCCGCGGTGATCACCGGCCACGCGATCGCCAGCCTGCTGCGCAATCTGGTGGCGACCGGGGTCGTCTTCGTCGTCGGTCTGCTGATCGGCTTCCGGCCCGCCGCCGGCCCGCTCGGCTGGCTCGCCGCCTTCGGCATGATCGCCCTCTACATCCTCGCGATCACCTGGATCTTCGCCGTCCTCGGCCTGCTCGCCCGCAGCTCCGGCGCCGCCAGCGGCTACGGCTTCGGCCTGCTCTTCCTGCCGTACGTCTCCAGCGCGTTCGTCCCGGTCGAGACGATGCCGGCCTGGCTCCGCGCGTTCGCCGAGCACCAGCCGCTGACCCCGATCAACGAGACCATCCGCGGCCTGCTGATGGACACCCCGCTGGGCACGCAGCCGTGGTGGGCCCTCGGTTGGTGCCTGGCCATCCTGATCGCCGGCTACCTCTGGGGCCGCTGGCTCTTCCCCCGCCGCCTCGCCCACTGAAAATGCCGCCGACCGGTCACCAAAGCAGCGGTTCTGCCTGCTTTTGTGACCGGTCGGCGGATCTTGGTCAGGGGGTGTAGACGAGGGCGTCGCCGACCTTGCGCTCGGCGCTGCCGGAGGGCTTGTTGATCAAGCCGCCCTTGGCGACCATGGTGGACGAGCCGCCGCCGTCGAGGTTGATCGCGTCGCGGAGGCCGAGGGACTTCGCGACGGCCGCGGTCTCCGGCAGGGTGGTGCCGACGCTGGTGGTCTGCCGGCCGTCGATCACGCCGATCACCAACTCGCCGGTCGGCTTGGTGCCGATGAAGGTGCGCGGGTTGCGGGCGAAGAAGCTGTTGTCGATCGGCGGCAGGACGTTCTCGCCGTCGCGGAGCAACTGGTAGCGGCCGTTGACTGCCTGGCTGTCCCGGCCGAGCCTGACCTCGCGGCCGGCCTGGTCGCGCAGGGTGCTCTCGATCTCGACACAGCCCTTCAGCCGGCGCACGGCGACGACGTCGGAACCGGTGCCCTGCAGGGACCGTTCGCCCTTGGCCAGGGCGGTGCCGCGCTGGTCGGCCCGGCGCTTCACGCAGCCGCGCGAATCCAGGACGACCTCAGTGCCGGGTCCGGCGGGCGTGGCGGCCGCGAACTCGGGCGTGAACAGCACGGTGTCGCCATCGGTCGGACAGGCCGCCTGGTCGGTCATCGTCTCGCAGCCGGCGGGCAGCACCGGCGGATGGTTGATGAACTCCAGGCCGACCCGCAGATCACGGCCCTGGACGTGGCCGGACCAACTGAACGGCCCGTACGACGGGCGCAAGCCGTCCCGGTCGAACAGCACCGAGACCTCGGCCGGGTCGGTGGTCGGCTCGCTGAGCAGGCGGCCGTCGTAGACGCCCAGGCCGACCGGGTCGCCCGGATATTGCTGCGAGGCGGTGAAGGTGAAGAAGCTCGCGTTCACCCCGGCCAGCGCACCGGCGTCGGCCGTCAACTGCGACGTGGTCTCGACCCCGGCCAGGTCCGGGCCCTTGACGGCGCGGATCCCGCCGGTGGCCTTGCGCGGATCGATGGTGAGCACGAAGACGCGCCACGGACCCCTGGTCGTGGTCAGGATCTCGGCCGGATCGGCCGGCTGGTCGCCGCGGACGATCGTGGTGAGCGTGACGCCCGGCGCGAGCGTGGAGGTCGACCGGGTCTCCGGCAGATCGGCGTCGCCGAGCGGCAGCGCCGGTGGGCGGGCGGTGGCCGGAACGGCGGCCAGCGCCAGAGTGAGGAGGGTCCCCCCGAGCAGGGCTGTCATGGTGGAAAAGCGACCCTTGATCATGACTTGACGTTGACATTTGCCAGCGAACGGCCGGCCCACCTTCCCGTGACCACACCGCGAAGATCCGGTGACGCGTCGGAGCCCCTGGTAGATTCGCCGCCGTCCGTACCGCCGTCGGCGGGTCCGTTCTCGAGCCAGCAGGAGTCCCCACGCCGTGCCCGAACCAGCACCCGCAACCCGGCCGGCCCCGCGGCACCTGATCGACCGCCTCCCGTCGATCGGACTGGCGGCGTTCTGGCTGGGCAGCCGGCTCCTGGTGCTCGGGGTCTGGCTGAGCGCCGAGTACATCGCCACCGGCGACGTCGGCTACTACTTCGGCAAGATCGCCAACCTGGGCCGGGTCGGGCTGGACCAGACCTTCCTGGAATACCCGACGCCGGTGACCTGGATCCTCTCGATCCCCTACCTGCTCTCCGGCGGCGACCAGTCCGGCTACATCGCCGGGTACGTCGGCTTCATGATCATCATCGACGCGGCGTTCACCATCGCGCTCTGGCGGGCGGGTGGCGACCGGCCCGGCCGGGCGGTCTACTTCTGGTTGATCTTCATCGTCTGCGTCGGCCCGCTGGCGTACCTGCGGTTCGACCTGATCCCGGCCGTCCTGGCCGGCGGCGCGCTGCTGGCGCTGCGCCGGGTGCCCGCGCTGAGCGGCGTGCTGACCGGGATCGGCGCCGCGATCAAGCTCTGGCCGGCGCTGCTGATCGCGGCCCTCGCCGCGCCGAAGGCGGGCCGTCGGCCGGCTCTGATCGGCTTCGCCGCGGCCGGGTTCGGGCTCGCCCTGATCAGCCTGATCGCGGGTGGCTGGCAGCGGCTGATCTCACCGCTGGCCTGGCAGTCCGGCCGCGGCCTGCAGATCGAGTCCGTCTGGGCCACGCCGCTGATGCTGGCGCGGATCGGCGACCCGACGACGTGGGTCATCGACATGTCGCCGTACCAGGCCTTCGAGGTGTACGGACCCGGCAACGAGATCATGGTCGTGATCAGCAACCTGGCCACCGTGGCCGGTCTCGCGGTGATCGTGGCCCTGTGTGTCCGCGCCTACCGCGCCTCCGAACCGAGCCTCCTCGGCATCGGCCTGCTGCTCACCGCCATCGTCGCGCTGATGATCATCACCAACAAGACGTTCAGCCCGCAGTACCTGCTCTGGCTCGGCGGCCCGGTGGCCGCGCTGGGCGTGCTCCACCGCGGCGACCGGTCCCTGCTGAACCGACTGGGCATCTCCGTGCTGGTGCTCGCCGTGCTGACCCATCTGATCTACCCGGTGCTGTACTACCAGGGCCTGCTGGACCCGCAGGTGTCCTCCGGCCTGATCGCCGGCACGGTCGTCCTGGCGGTCCGGAACGTGGCGATCCTGGCCTTCACCGTGGCGGTCTGCCGCCAGGCCTGGATCGCCCTCGCTCCCGCTCCGGTCAGGCCTCCCGGGTGAACTTCTTGATCTTCGGGTCCTGAGCCACCTCGTCGGCCGCCTTCTGCATCGCGGCGCAGTACTGATCGGGCGTCGACCGGCCGTTGATCAGGTTCGCCATCTCGCGCTTGCGGGCGTCGTTCATCGGCGCGTACCAGCCGGCGAAGTTGAGGCTGAAGATGTTCTCGCCGGCCGCCTTGGTCGCCTCGGCCACCGACTTCAGCGCGGTGGTCGGGTTGGTCAGGTTCTCCGGCGCGGTCTTGGTCGCGATCAGCGACCCGGTCAGCTCGGCGAACTTGGCCCCGGCCTCCTTGCTCAGCATCAGCCGCAGGTACTGCATGCCGCCGAGCTTGTTCTTGGCGTTCTCGGCGACGATGAACGGCTCACCCGGACCGCCGTTCAACGATTCGTACGGCAGCTTGTCGCTCGCGGTCAGCGACGGCACCGGCTGCACCACCATGTCGAAGCCGGGCTTGACCTGCTTGCGCATCTCGTTCTCCAGCCACGAGCCGCACGGGATGATCGCGGCCCGGCCCTGCAGCCACTGCGCCTGCGAGGTCGTGTGGTCGAGGCCCTCGGAGCCCTCCATGATGTAGCCCTCGTCGTGCAGCTGCCGGACCGCCTTCGCCGCCGCCAGCACCGACTCGTTGTCGAACGCGTTCGGCCGCAGGTTGTCGATGTTGAGCATGATGTCGATCCCGCCGTGCTTGATCGCCATCGTGTCGAGGATCGTGTCCATGTACTGCGTGTGCACGCCGGTGTGGATGAACGGGGCCAGCCCGGTGGACTTGATCTTGTCGCAGAGCGCCAGGAAGTCGTCCCAGGTCTTGGCCGGTTCCCAGCCCTTCTCCGCGAACAGCGGTCCGCTGTACCAGAACCCCCACATCGCGAAGACGTACGGCAGCTGGCGCATCACGCCGTCGTAGGAGCCGGAGACGATCGCCGCCGGCATCAGCAGGTCGCGGATCTTCGTGTTCGGGTCGTCCACCGACGGCGCATCCAGCAGCGGCGTCAGGTCGGCCAGCTGGTTGTCCGCCACCAGCGTCGCGGTCGGCATCGCGTCGGCGCCGGAGTTGTCGATCACCTCCGGCGGGGTGCCGCCGGCGAACCGGGACTGCAGCGTGCTGGCGATCTTGACCGTCGACGACATCTTGCCGACCTCGCCGCCGGCCCAGGTGTTGTAGAGCGCGACGTGCTCCTTGCCGTACTGGTCTCCGTACCCGCCGTTGAAGATCACCACCTCCAGCGGTGCCTTCTTGTCCGCGCCGAGCGGGTTGTCCGCGGTCTGCTCGCCCGCCGACGAGGAGGACCCGGGCGTGGGCGCGCCGCCGCTGGCCACACACGCGCTCAGGCCGCCGGTGCCGGCGAGTGCCGCTCCCGCCGCGGCGGTCTTGATCAACGACCGCCGGGTGATCGGCGGGATCTGCTTGTCGAACTCCGGAGCCATGAACGGTTCCCTTCGGTGTCGGAGAAAGTTACTTGAGCGCGCCGGCCGTCATTCCGGCCTGGATCTGCTTCTGGAAGATCACGTACAGGATCAGCACCGGCGCCATGCTGATCACCAGACCGGCGAACAGACCGGAGAAGTCCGATCCGTACTGCGAATCCCCCGCGAGCTTGGCCAGTCCCTGGGTCACCACGTACAGGCCGGGATTGTCGTTGTTGAGGAAGAGCGGCAGCAGGTACTGGTTCCACAGCCCCACCGCGTTGAAGATCGTGATGCTGACGATGCCCGGCCGGGCCAGCGGCAGCATGACGAAGAAGTACGTCCTGAAGTGCCCGCAGCCGTCGATGAAGGCCGCCTCGCTCAGTTCGCTGGGCAGGCTGCTGAAGAAGCCGGTCAGGAAGAAGACCGTGAACGGCATCGCGTACGCCACGTAGACCGCGATCAGGCCGTGATAGGTGCCGAGCAACCCGAACGGCAGCCCGGAGGCCTGCATGCTCGTGCCGAGCTGCTTCATCACCCCGAACAGCGGGATCACGGCCAGGAAGATCGGCAGCGCCATCGCCCCGATGAAGGTGAGGTTGAGCGCCCGCCGGCCGACGAACTGATAGCGGGCCAGCACGTAGGAGACCATCGCGCCGAGCACCATGACGATCACGGTCGACAGGCCGACGACGATCAGCGAGTTGAGGAAGTAGCTGCCGAACTGGGCCTCGTTCCAGGCCCGGACGTAGTTCTCGAACTGCAGCGCCGCCGGCGGCCGCCAGGAGTCCACGAAGATCTCGGCGTCGGTCTTCACCGACGACATCAGCACCCAGATGATCGGCAGCCCGATGATCACCGACCAGATGATCAGGATCACCTGGGTCACCGCGGTCAGGCCGCGCTCGCCCTTGATCTTGGGGGCGGTCTCGGTCCGCAACTGCGTCACCTGTGTGGTCACAGTTCACCCTGCTCTCGCCGGGTCACCCGCAGGGTGAGCGCCGCCAGCACCATCGTGATCAGGAACAGCACCACGCCCTGGGCCGTCGCGTACCCGAACTGGCCCTGCTCCTTGAAGCTCTTGTAGATCGACAACGCCATCACGGTCGTCGTCTCGTTCGGCCCGCCCGGACCGATCGTCATCAGTTGGACGATCGCGAACGCGTCCAGGCAGAGCACGCCGAGATAGATGTAGGCGGTCACGATGGACGACCGCAGCAGCGGCAGCGTGATCCGCAGGAAGGTCTGCACCCGGCTGGCCTTGTCGATCGCGGCGGCCTCGAGCAGCTCCCGCGGGATGCCGGACATCGCGGCCGAGAAGTAGACCATGTAGAAGCCGACGTTCATCCAGACCATGACGATGATCACGGTCAGCAGCGCCGTGTTCGGATCGGCCAGCCAGGACGGCGGGTTCGGGACGCCGATCAGCCGGAGCAGCGAGTTGAGCAGGCCGCCCGGGTGGAAGACCTGCTGGAACATGATCGCCAACGCCGCCACGGAGACGACCTGCGGAACGAAGAACAGCACCCGGTAGAAGGAGGCGCCGGTGACGCCGCGCAGCTGGCCGGCCTTGGTACTGCCGGACAGGTTGAGCATGGACGCGAAGAACAGGGCGATGGCGATCGAGATGAACGGGACCACCAGCAGCAGGATCAGGTTGTTCCGCAGGCCGGCCCAGAACACCCGGTCCGGATTGAAGTCGCCGAGCCCGAACAGGGCGGCGAAGTTCTGCAGCCCGACGAACTCGAACGCCGGCGAGTAGCCGGTCCAGTCGGTCAGCGCCAGGTAGAACGCCTGCACGTACGGCGACACGACGAAGATCAGGAAGATGATCATGGGCAGGATCAGGAACGAGCCGACGAAGACGTACTTCTGCACGAGCTTCAGCCGGCGCTGCCGGGCCCGCCCGACCGGATCGACAGCAGGCCGGCCGGCGCGCGCGACGGCCGCGTTGCCGTCCGCTTGCACCGCGACCTGATTGCCGCTGTCGGCCATGGCTGTTTCCCCTGTCGTCCGGCTCTCAGACGGGTATTTCCGCTACCTAAGCACACTCACCGCAGAGATTCTCGTGATCCGGGCTGGAAGTTACCCGAGCGCATCCTTACGGTCACGGCGACGCACCGGAGCACCCCGGTGACTTCCGGCGCAGTCCGGTCGGCAAGGATTCGACCGTGACCGCGGTGATCATCGGCGCCGACATCGGCGGAACGTCCAGCAGGGTCGGGGTGGCCGACCTGACCGGCCGGTTCCTGGCCGTCGAGACGGGCGGGCCGGCCAACCCGAACGCCGTCGGGCCGGACCCGGCGAGCGCGGAGATCCGACGGGTGACCGGCGCCGCCCTGGCGGCCGCCGCCGAACCCGGCAGCCCGCCGGCCGTCGCCGGCGTCGTGATCGGCCTGGCCGGGATCTCCGGGATCGCCGACCCCGAGGGCTTCGCCCGCTCGTCGCTGGACCCGCTGCTGCCCGACCGGCCGCCGATCGGCGTCGTGACCGACCTGGCCGTCGCGTACGCCTCCGGCTCCCCCGAGCCGGACGGCTGCGTGCTGATCGCCGGGACCGGAGCGATGGCGGGCATCATCCGGTCCGGCGTCCTGGACGAGCGGCGGGACGGCTGGGGCTGGCTGCTCGGCGACGACGGTTCCGGGTTCTGGCTCGGCCGGGAGGCGGTCCGGGCGACGCTGGCCGATCTCGAGGCCGGCCGCGCCCTCGGCCCGCTGGGCGAGGCGATCCTGGACCGGGTCCGGACCCAGATCGAACCCGGCCCGGGCGGCGGGTGCGGGGCCGCGGAGCTGATCCAGTCCGGCTACGCCCGGCCGCCGCGGGAACTGTCGGAGTACGCGACGCTGGTCGCCGAGCTCGCCGACGCCGACCCGGTGGCCGCCCGGATCGCCGACCGGGCCGCCGAGGTGCTGGCCGCGACCCTGGGCCGGCTCGAGCCGGGACCGGAGCTGCCGATCGTGCTGGCCGGGTCGGTGCTGCAGCCGAACCGGGCCGGGCGGCCGACGCCGGTCGGGAGCCGGCTGCGGGCCCTGCTGGCCGAGCGCCACCCGAACCCGCTGCACGAGGCCGGACCTGGGGTCGTCGGAGCGGCCTGGCTCGCCGTACCGGCCGAGCTCCGGGGCGATCGAGACCTGCACGGACGGCTGCTCGCGTCGGCCCGCGACCGGTCCGTCTGAAGGCTCCGGAGAGCCGCTCCCGGCCCGCCGCGCAACACGTGCGTACCACCCGTCTCCCTGGTCCATATTCTTGGGTAGCCTTAGGGACGACACCGCGGTAGACGATGGCCGCGGGACAGTTTGCAACGGAAGAAGGCGACAGTGGCCACCAGGCCAGACCAATCATCCACCGGATCGCCCGCTGCGGGCGGCTCCAGCCGCAGCCAGTCAGCCGACCTCGACGTCGAGGCCCCGGCAGAAGACGTGGGAGCCAACGAATGGCTGCTGGAGGAGATGTACGAGCAGTATCGCGAGGATCCGAATTCGGTCGCCCCGAGTTGGAAAGAGTATTTCGCGTCGCGGTCGAACGGGCACCAGCCCCAGCAGGCCGCTCCGCAGCAGCCGGCCCCGCGCCGGGCTGACACCAGCCCCGCGCCGTCGGCGCCGGTGAACAACGCGCCCGCCGTGCCGACGGTGCCGGCGACTCCCGCCCCGGCGGCCCAGCCGGCCGCGGCGGCACCCCGGGCCCGGGCGGCCCAGGTCGAGCCGCCGAACCAGACCAAGGAAGCCCGGCCGAGCAAGCCGGGCAGCCAGGGCGGTCTGCCGGCGGATCCGCCGAACCCGTCCAACCGGCCCGACGTGGCCGCGACCGAGCCGACCCGGACCACCCTGCGCGGTGCGCCGGCCCGGACCGCGAAGAACATGGACCTGTCGCTGTCCGTGCCGACCGCGACCAGCGTCCGCTCGCTGCCGGTGAAGCTGCTGATCGACCAGCGCGTGGTGATCAACAACCACCTGCGCCGGGCCCGCGGCGGCAAGGTCTCGTACACCCATCTGATCGGGTACGCGATCGTCCGTGCCCTGCAGAGCCTGCCGTCGATGAACAACGCCTACGACGAGGTCGACGGCAAGCCGACCCTGATCGTCCCGGCCCACGTCAACCTCGGCCTGGCCATCGACATGCCGAAGCCGGACGGTACTCGGCAGCTGCTGGTGCCGAGCATCAAGAACTGCGAGAACCTCGACTTCGCCCAGTTCTGGGCGGCCTACGAGGAGGTCGTCAAGAAGGCGCGGTCCAACTCGCTGACCCTGGACGACTTCGCCGGCACCACGATCACGCTGACCAACCCGGGCACCCTCGGCACCAACAACTCGGTGCCGCGGCTGATGCGGGGTCAGGGCGCGATCATCGGCGTCGGGTCGATGGACTACCCGCCGGAGTTCCAGGGCGCGGATCCGGAGCGGCTCAACGAGAACGCCGTGTCGAAGGTCATGACGCTGACCTCGACGTACGACCACCGGGTCATCCAGGGCGCCCAGTCGGGTGAGTTCCTGGGCCGGATGCACGCGCTGCTGCTCGGTGAGGACGACTTCTACGACGACATCTTCCGGTCGTTGCGGATCCCGTACGCGCCGATCCGGTGGGCCAACGACATCAGCGCGGCCCACGAGGACCAGGTCTCCAAGCAGGCCCGGATCCTGGAGATGATCAACGCCTACCGGGTACGCGGCCACCTGATGGCCGACACCGACCCGCTGGAGTACCGGCTGCGATCGCATCATGATCTTGATGTCCAGAGCCACGACCTGACCCTGTGGGACCTGGACCGCGAGTTCGCCACCGGGTCGTTCGGCGGCGGGCAGAGCCGGATGAAGATGCGCAAGATCCTCGGCATCCTCCGCGACGCGTACTGCCGCACCATCGGCATCGAGTACATGCACATCCAGGAGCCGTCCCAGCGGCGCTGGATCCAGGAGCGGGTGGAGCGGCCGCACGAGTCGCTGCCCCGCGAGGAGCACCTGCGGATCCTGGACAAGCTCAACGAGGCCGAGATCTTCGAGACGTTCCTGCAGACGAAGTTCGTCGGGCAGAAGCGGTTCAGCCTCGAGGGCGGCGAGTCCACGATCGCGCTGCTGGACGAGGTCTGCGAGCAGGCGGCGAACAGCGGCCTGGTCGAGGTCTGCGTCGGCATGCCGCACCGCGGCCGGCTCAACGTGCTGGCCAACGTGGTCGGGAAGTCGTACGCACAGATCTTCCGCGAGTTCGAGGGCAACATCGACCCGCGGACCGTGCAGGGCTCCGGCGACGTGAAGTACCACCTGGGCGCCGAGGGCGAGTTCACCGCGCTGAGCGGGGCCAAGATCAAGACCTCGGTCGCCGCGAACCCGTCCCACCTGGAGGCCGTGAACCCTGTCCTGGAAGGGATTGCGCGGGCCAAGCAGGACATCCTGGACCGCGGCAGCGAGTTCCCGGTGCTGCCGGTGCTGCTGCACGGCGACGCGGCGTTCGCCGGCCAGGGCGTAGTGGCCGAGACACTGAACCTGTCCCAGCTGCGCGGCTACCGGACCGGCGGCACGATCCACATCATCGTGAACAACCAGGTCGGCTTCACCACCTCGCCGACCGAGTCCCGCTCGTCGATGTACTGCACCGACGTGGCCCGGATGATCCAGGCGCCGATCTTCCACGTGAACGGCGACGATCCCGAGGCGTGCATCCGGGTCGCCCGGCTCGCGTTCGAGTTCCGGCAGGCGTTCAACAAGGACGTCGTGATCGACCTGATCTGCTACCGGCGCCGCGGCCACAACGAGGGCGACGACCCGAGCTTCACGCAGCCGAAGATGTACGACCTGATCGAGAAGAAGCGTTCGGTGCGGAAGCTGTACACCGAGGCCCTGATCGGCCGCGGCGACATCTCCGTCGAGGACGCCGAGCAGGTGATGACCCGGTTCCAGGAGCGGCTGGAGAGCGTGTTCGCCGAGGTCCGCAACGCCGGAGCCGAGGCGCCGCACGACGAGCCGTACCGCCGGGTGCCGGTGTACCCGAACAAGTCGGCGGCCAAGCACGGCACCGCGGTCACCCTGGAGACGCTGAAGAAGATCGCCGACGCGCACACCAACGTGCCGGATGGCTTCACCGTGCATCCCAAGGTGCTGCCGCAGTTGCAGCGCCGCGCGGCCGCGATCACCCAGGGTCCGATCGACTGGGCCACCGGCGAGATCCTGGCCCTCGGCTCGCTGCTGCTGGAGGGCCGGCCGGTCCGGCTGACCGGGCAGGACACCCGGCGTGGCACGTTCGTGCAGCGGTTCGCCGCGGTGATCGACCGCAAGACCGGCGAGTCCTGGGTGCCGCTGCGCAACCTCGATGATGATCAAGGAAAGTTCGCCGTCTTCGACTCGCTGCTCAGCGAGTACGCGTCGATGGGCTTCGAGTACGGCTACTCGGTGGCCCGGCCCGAGGCGCTGGTCCTCTGGGAGGCCCAGTTCGGCGACTTCGCCAACGGCGCACAGACGATCATCGACGAGTTCATCACCTCCGGCCAGGCCAAGTGGACCCAGAAGTCCGGCGTGGTGCTGCTGCTGCCGCACGGCTACGAGGGTCAGGGCCCGGACCACTCGTCGGCCCGGATCGAGCGCTACCTGCAGCTGGCCGCCGAGGACGCGATCACCGTCTCCTACCCGTCGTCGCCGGCAAGCTACTTCCATCTGCTCCGGCAGCAGGCGCTCAGCGAACGGCACCGTCCGCTGGTCGTGTTCACCCCGAAGCGGATGCTCCGGATGAAGTCGGCCACCTCGGACCCGGCCGACTTCACCAGCGGCACGTTCCAGCCGGTGCTCTCCGATCCGTCGATCAGTGACGCGGCGAGCGTCCGTACGGTGCTGCTGTGCTCCGGCCGGCTGCGCTGGGAGCTGATGGCCGAGCGGGACAAGCGCGGACTGACGGATTCGATCGCCGTGGTGTCGGTCGAGCGGTTCTACCCGCTGCCGGGCGACGAGGTCGCCCGAGCGCTGGCCGGCTACCCGAACGCGAACGATGTTCGCTGGGTGCAGGAGGAGCCGGAGAACCAGGGCGCCTGGTTCTACATGGCGATGAACCTCCCGGGCGCGATCGCCGAGGCCACCCCGGACCGCCCGGTCCGGCTCACCTCGGTCGCCCGCCCCGCCTCCTCCGCCCCGTCCGTCGGGTCGGCGAAGGAGCACGACGTGCAGCAGAAGGCCCTCTTCGAGGCGGCCCTGAGCACCTCGCACTGACCCGAGATCGTCGAAGCACCGACCGGCCGCCCTCCCCTGGGCCGCCGGTCGGTGTTTTCTCGCTCCTGTTCCGGACGCCTCCCCACGTCCCCTCCACCCGTCGAGTGGACACTTTGACCTCGATCAGGCGCCAGATCGAGGTCAAACTGTCCCGTCGATGTGATTCTGCGGAGGGGTAGTGGAGGCCGGCGTAGCTGGTCGGGCGGGCGCGCGCGTTCGCTCCGTTTTCCCGTCGAGAGCGAGCAGGTCGCTCGCGATCATCGCCGCCGCGTCGCGGCAGGTCACCGGTCGTCCGGGCCCGACGCCTCGACGTTCACCGGATCCGTAGCCCCTCCCGCATGCGGCGGGCCTGGCAGCGCGCGGGCTCCGCGGATCTCGATCATGAGCCCGCCCGGATCATCCGGATGATCGGGCGCTGGAAGCCGGCGTGCAGCTTCTCGGCGCCGTCGGGGCGGAAACCGTGCCTGCGGTAGAAGCCGACTGCGCGTTCGTTGCCGTCGAGGACCCAGAGCGAGGCGGGGCTGTCGCCGATCGCGGCCTCCAGCAGGCGGTGACCGACGCCGGTGCCCCAGTGGGCGGCCCGGACGTAGATCATGAACAGCTCGAGACCGGGTTGCAGGTCGCTGTCCTCGGTCGGAACCGCGTCGGCGAGCCCGATCACCTCGCCGTCGTCGACGGCCAGCCACGGGGCGTTGCCGCTGTCGATCTTGGTCGTCCAGTACGCGATCCGGGCCAGCCGGCCGCGCGCCACGTCCGCGAGGTACGCCCTGGAGGCGTGGTCCCGGTAGGCCTCCTGCCAGCAGGCGAGGTGGCAGTCGACCAGGGCGGCGATCTCCCCCGCACCGGCCAACCGGATGTCCGTCATGGACACCAACCTAAATGCGCTCGCTCGAGACCGGGCGAGGCCGTACAGTGATCGGCGGCTCGGATCAGCGGTGACGGATCGGTGTGCCGATCAAGATTCCGCGTGTCGTACCCGAGCACTTTCCTGGTACAGCACTCAAAATGCTGAGGTTCGACTCCTCCACAGGTGTCGGCGCGGCGGACCAGGCGGACGGCTGCTCTGCGGGCGGACCGGGTCGGGCGCGAGCCCCTTCGCCGGCGAAAGCCGGACCGGTGCCGTCCCCGCAGCCGGCCGCCCCGCCCCGCCGGCACCGCCGAGGCCCCACGACACGACGAAGATCAACAGCAGGCACCCGGGAGGTGACACCCATGTTCATGATCACGGTTGAACCGGATCAGCGCGTCGTCCACTACCGCGACGGGCGGCTGGTCGGCGTTCTCGAGCCGGGACGGTACCGGCGCACCCGGCGGTCCCGCTACGTGCCGGTCGACGTACGGCAGCGGCTGACCCAGACCGCGCCGCAGGAGGTGCTCACCTCCGACGGCGTCTCGGTCAAGGTCAGCGCGACGGTCCGCTGGGCGGTCGACGACGCCGCGGCCTACCTGCAGGCGGCGAACGAGCCGTTCTCGTTCGTCTACCTCGCCGTCCAGGTCGCGCTGCGCGAGCAGTTGGCCGGCGTCGAGGTCGCCGACCTGCTCGGTACGGCCCGCGCCGGGATCACCGACGCTCTCACCGCCGGCGCGGTCGCGGCCGGGCAGCCGCTCGGCATCGCCGTCGCCGACGTGGTGATCAAGGACGTGGTCGTCCCGGCCGAGCTGCGCACCGCGTACGCCGAGGTGATCACCACCCGGCAGCGGGCGCAGGCTCAGCTGGAGGCGGCGCGGGCCGAGACCGCCGCGCTCCGGTCGATGGCGAACGGCGCGAAGCTGCTCGACGATCACCCGGCCCTGGCGATGCTGCGGATGGTCCAGACGGCCCCGTACGGGACCAAGATCGTCCTGGGCTCGGTCCCGGCAGCCGAGTCCGCCGGCGAGGAGTGATCGCGGTCCGGGAACTGCGGTGGATCGGCATCGGCGTCGCCCTGCTGGCGCTGCTCTATGCCGCGCTGCCGGTCGTCCTGCTCGTCGACCGCGGCCAACTCGAGCGGTACGTGCTGCGCGAGCGGCCCGGCCTCGGCCCGAGCGAACTCGGTACGGCGCGGGCGGCGGTGATCCTCTTCATCGCCGTGGTGCACGCCGGGTTCCTCGGGCTCGAGGTCTGGCTCGCGATCATGATCCGCCGACCGCGGCTCTGGGCCCGCCGACTGTTCACGGTGGTCCTGATCATGGCCACCGTGGGCAGCCTCGCGTCCTGGAGTGCGGTGCCCGAGTTCGCCCCGGTGATCATCGCGACCGGCCTGCTCCAGCTCGCCGTACTCGCCCTGCTCTGGCTGCCCCGGTCGATGCGACGGCATTTCGCCGAGGCTGCCACCGGGCGGAGTTGACGTCCGGGTCAGGGCTCGATCACGATCTTGCCGAACACGGCTCCGTCGACCATGGCCGCGAATCCTTCCCTCGCCTCGCGGAGCGGGAGGACCCGGTCGATCGGCGGCCGGAGGCCGGTGGCCACCAGCATCGCGGTCAGCCGGCGCAGTTCAGCCAGGGTGCCCATGGTCGATCCCTGCACCCGCAGCGGCCGGAAGAAGATCTTGGTCAACTCCGCCGACTCCGGCTCGGCGCCCGAGGTGGTACCGCAGATCACCACGGTGCCACCCGGCCGCAGCGCGTTGATCGAATGCGACCAGGTGGCCGCTCCGACGGTCTCCATCACCGCATCCACACGTTCCGGAAGCCGTTCTCCGGAAGGAAAAGCGCGGTCGGCACCAAGCGCCACCGCCCGCTCGCCGCGCTCGGGATCGCGCGAGGTGACCCAGACCCGCAACCCGGCGTGCCGGCCGAGCATGATCAACGCCGTCGCCACTCCACCGCCCGCGCCCTGCACCAGCACGGTCTCCCCCGGCCGCAGCCCCGAGCTGGTGAACAGCATCCGGTACGCCGTCAGCCAGGCCGTCGGGAGGCACGCCGCCTCGGCAAAGGTCAGCTCGGCCGGCTTGTCGATCAGGTTCGCCGCCGGCACCCAGACCCGCTCCGCCAGCGTGCCCTGGTGCCGTTCGGAGAGCAGCGACCGCCGCGGGTCGAGGGTCTCGTCGGGACCGGTGAACGCCGGATCCCTGATCACCGCGTGCACGATCACTTCGCGGCCGTCCTCGGTCGTCCCGGCGGCGTCGCAGCCCAAGATCATCGGCAGCCGCTCGGCCGGCAGCCCGACCCCGCGCAACGACCAGACGTCGTGGTGATTCAGCGCCGCGGCCCGTACGTCCACCGGGACCCAGCCGGCTGGCGGCGCCGGCGGCTCGAGCTCATCGACGCGGAGTGCCGCGAGCGGGTCGGCCGGATCGAGCTGGGCGGCGTAGGCGGCGAGCATCCCCTCAGCGTAGTTCCGGGCCGCTGGGGCCCGACGCCGGCTCAGCGCCGCTGGAGCAGCGGCGAGAGCGAGGCTTCGACGACCCCGTCCTCGGTCACCTCCACCGCGTCCTGGCGCTTGCCGACGACCTCCTTCGGGAGGTCGGCCTCGATCAGCCAGAGGCCGGGCCGAAGATCCGCGACACCGAACCAGCCGGTCGGATCCGTCGTCGCGCCGGTCACCCGTTCACCGGTCGCCGGGTTCCGGGCCAGGATCGGCACCCCGGCCAAGGCCGTTCCGCCGGAGAGCCACAGCCGTCCGACCACCGCTCCGGTCCCTGACTGTGCCTGCCATGGCAGCACTGAGACTGCCGTCTGCTCCGCGATCACCGGCTTCTCCCCCGAGGTCAGTGGTGGTCGGTCCGGCGTCCCCGAAGCACGGTGGCCGCCGCCGGCGCCACCCGCCGTCCTGGCCGGGCGCGCGGCGCCAGCGTAGCCGCCGGACGAGGTCACTCCGGCCCGGCCGGCCCGGGACTTGTAAGGTTGCGTCCCGTGCTCGAGCAACGCGACGAAGCTGTGGTCAACGCCTTCCGGACCGGTTACTCCGCCGAACCCGCCGGGGTCTGGGTGGCGCCGGGACGGGTCAATCTGATCGGCGAACACACCGACTACAACGATGGCTATGTGATGCCGTTCGCGCTGGACCAGCACGTCACGATCGCGGCCCGTCCGCGGACCGACGACACCTGGTCGGTCACCTCGATCAACACCGGTGACACCGCCGTGTTCGAGGCCGCCGACCTGCAGCCGGGGATGAAGGGCTGGCAGGCCTACCTGGCCGGCGTCGTCTGGGCGCTCCGCGAGGCCGGCCACCGGGTGACCGGCACCGATCTCACGCTCGGGTCCGACGTCCCGCTCGGCTCCGGGCTGTCCTCGTCGGCCGCGCTGGAGTGCGCGATGCTGACCGCGCTGGCCGACCTGAACGACCTCGAGATCGAGCCGCTGCAGCGGGCGATCCTGGCCCGCAAGGCCGAGAACGAGTTCGTCGGCGCGCCGACCGGGCTGATGGACCAGGCCGCCTCGACCCTGTGCGTCGCCGACCACGCCCTGTTCTTCGACTGCCGCGACCATGCCGTACGCCAGGTGCCACTGGCCGATCCTTCGCTGGAGATCCTGGTCCTCAACACCAACACACCGCACGCCCATGTCGACGGCGAGTACGCGGAGCGCCGGGCCAGCTGCGAGGAGGCGGCGCGGCTGCTCGGCGTGCCGGCCCTGCGGGACGTGACCGATCTCGACCAGGCCCTGTCCCGGTTGGACGACGACCTGCTGCGCCGCCGGGTCCGGCATGTGGTGACCGAGGACGCCCGGGTGCTGGAGGCCGTCGCGGTCCTGGACCAGGGCCGGCTGGCCGACCTCGGGCCGATCCTCGACGCCGGGCACGTGTCGATGCGCGACGACTTCGAGATCACCGTGCCCACCGTCGACCTGGCGGTCGAGACCGCCCGGAAGGCCGGCGCGCTGGGTGCCCGGATGACCGGCGGCGGCTTCGGCGGCTGCATCATCGCGCTGGTCCCGGAGGGCACCTCCGACGCCGTGGCCGAGCGGATCGGGGCCGCGTTCGCCGACGCCGGCTACGCCGCTCCGGAGCATTTCGTGGGTGTCCCCTCGGCCGGCGCCCGTCGCCTGACCTGACCGCCGCAGCCGCGCCGGCCACGGTGTTGCGATTACATTCCACTCGCAGTGCCTGGCCACGGAACTCCGGTCGGCGTGGCAGGATGCGGAACACCCCGGTCCGCGAGTGATTCTCAAGGACAAACCGGGACAAGCGAAAGGACATCTCGTGTTGACCCGAGGAAAGTTGCTCGTCGTGGCCGCATCGCTGGCGATGCTGGCCGCCACAGCCTGCGGATCGAGCTCACTGGACCAGCCGCCGGTCGAAGGACAACCGCCCTCGCAGTCGTCGTCCGAGATCGCCGCCGATCCGGCGCTGGCCGAGAAGGTCCCGGAGAAGATCAAGTCCGCCGGCAAGATCGTCATCGGCACCGACGCCAGCTATGCCCCGAACGAGTTCCTGGCCGCCGACGGCAAGACGATCCAGGGCATGGACGTCGACCTGTTCAACGCGGTGGCCGCGAAGCTCGGCCTGAAGACCGACTGGCAGCCCGCCGACTTCACCTCGATCATCACCGGTGTCCAGGGCAAGAAGTACGACATCGGCATCTCGTCCTTCACGATCAACGACGAGCGCAAGAAGCAGGTCACGATGGTCAGCTACTTCTCGGCCGGCACCCAGTGGGCGACCCTGGCCGGCAACCCGAAGGGCTTCGACCTGAACAACCCGTGCGGCCGGACGGTCGCGGTGCAGACCGGCACGGTCCAGGAGACCGACGATCTGCCCGCCCGTCAGGCCAAGTGCGGTGGCAACAAGATCAACATCCTGTCCTTCAAGGGTCAGGACCAGGCCACCAACGCCGTCGTGACCGGTCGCGCCGAGGCGATGCTGGCCGATTCGCCGGTGACGGCGTACGCGGTGAAGCAGGCGGCCGGCAAGCTCGACCCGCTCGGCGACGTGTACGAGTCGGCGCCCTACGGCTACGTTCTGCCGAAGGACCAGGCCGAGTTCGGCGAGGCGATCGTCGAGGCGCTCAAGCAGCTCAAGGAGAGCGGCCAGTACGAGGCGGCGCTGAGCACCTGGGGTGTCGAGGGCGGCGCCATCGACGACTTCGCCGTCAACCCCTGAGCGGGAGCCGATCATGAAGTCACCCCGCGAAGTTCTTCTCCTCCGCTGCGCTCCCCCGAACAACTTCGCGGGGGCCCCGACATGACCGCGACCCCGGCCGAGGCGAAGACGTCCGCGGACCGGCCCGGCCTGATCAAGGCCGTACCGGTCCGGCATCCGTGGCGCTGGGTGGCGATCGCCGTGATCGCCGTCCTGGTGGCGATGTTCCTGCACATGGTGATCACGAACCCGGCATTCAACTGGCCGTTCGTGTTCGAGGCGATGAACCAGAACCCTGTCATCGAGGGATTCTGGAAGGGCACCATCCTGGTCACGGTGCTGGCCATGATCATCGGGATCGCGCTCGGCGTGCTGCTGGCCGTGATGCGGCTGTCCGACAACCCGGTGCTCAAGGCGGTGTCCTGGGCCTACACCTGGTTCTTCCGCGCGATCCCCCGCTACGTCCTGCTGACGATCATGGGAGCGCTCGGAATCCTTTTCCAGCAAGGGCTTTCGCTCGGTGTGCCGTTCGACTGGCTGATCATCGACTGGCTCGGCCTGGAGGGCAGCTGGCGGTTCGTCACGCTGGACGCGAACGTGCTCTTCGTCGGACTGTTCGGCGGCGTGATCGGCATGGCCGCCTCCGAGGCCGCGTACATGGCCGAGATCGCCCGGGCCGGCATCCTCAGCGTCGACCGCGGCCAGCTCGAGGCCGCCCAGGCCCTGGGCATGAGCCGGGCCAAGGCGATGCGCCGGATCGTCCTGCCGCAGGCGATGCGGGTGATCGTGCCGCCGACCGGCAACGAGACGATCGCCATGCTCAAGGACACCTCGCTGCTGCTGGCCATCCCGGTCGGCACCGAGCTGTTCTTCCAGTTGCAGGCGATCGGCACCAGGACGTACCAGACCTTTCCGGTGCTGGTCGCCGCCACGCTCTACTACCTGGTCACGACCAGTGTGCTGATGATCGGCCAGTCGTACCTGGAGAAGCGGTTCGGCCGCGGCTTCGGTACGTCCTCGGCGCCGCGGCCCGCGGCCGGGATGGCGGGAGGCGGACTGTGACCGAACAGAACGGGACCGGGCAGAACGGGACCGGGCATCTGGTCGAGGCCGTCAACGTCACCAAGGCCTTCGGCAACAACGTCGTCCTGCAGGGCGTCGACCTCACCGTCGACCCCGGCGAGGTGGTCTGTCTGCTCGGCCCGAGCGGGTCGGGCAAGACCACGTTCCTGCGCCTGATCAACCAGATGGAGACCCTGACCGGGGGCCGGATCTGGGTCGGCGGCGAGCTGATCGGCGTCGAGGAGCGCAACGGCCGGCTCTACGTCCGCAAGGACCGCGACATCGCCCGGCAGCGGTCCCGGATCGGCATGGTCTTCCAGCGGTTCAACCTGTTCCCGCACAAGACCGCACTGGAGAACATCACCGAGGCGCCGGTCCAGGTGAAGCGGATGCCGAAGGCGACGGCCCGGAAGGCCGCGATGGACCTGCTGGACCGGGTCGGGCTGGGCGACCGGGCCGGCTACTACCCGGCCCAGCTCTCCGGCGGCCAGCAGCAGCGCGTCGCCATCGCCCGGGCGCTGGCCATGCAGCCGGAGCTGATGCTGTTCGACGAGCCGACGTCCGCGCTCGACCCGGAGCTGGTCGGCGAGGTGCTCGCCGTGATGCGCGACCTGGCCAAGGACGGCACGACCATGATCGTGGTCACGCACGAGATGGGCTTCGCCCGCGAGGTCTCGGACCGGGTGGTCTTCATGGACGGCGGCGTCGTGGTCGAGGAGGGTACGCCCGAGCAGGTGCTGCTGCAGCCCACCCAGGAACGCACCAGGACCTTCCTGAGCCGGGTCAAGCAACAGGCCGAGGCGGAGGCGGCGCACGACGCGGCGCTGTCCCAGATCCTCGAATCCTGAGCGCGCTCCCGGTCAGGCGGCCGGCGGCTGCGGATCTTCGGCGAGGAAGTGCCGGGTCGACGGCGGGACCAGCAGGCAGACCAGCGCCACCAGCGACAGCCCGGCCAGCAGGTAGCAGACCCAGTCGGTCGGCCCGCCGAGGAAGCTCCAGGCGACCGGCAGGTGCAGCAGCTGGGTGGCCACCGCCGGCCCTCGGGACCAGCGCCGGCCGAGGAACACGCCGCGTGCCGCGGCGCCGAGCAGAGCCGCGTACCCCAACAGCAGCACCGCGGTGCCCGCTCCGACGACCACGCGGTCGAATCTGATCTGGGTTGCTTCGAAGACGGCGAAGGCCGCGGCGCCCAGCGCCTCGACGCCGATCAGCCCCGCAGCGACCACGAGCGTCAGGCGATCCCGGGTGAACCAGTGAGCGAGCACCGGAAAACTCTACGGCCTACGGCGTTTTGGGGGTTTACCTAGACTGGGTGTTCCCCTACAGTCATATCTCCGAGGCGCTGCGGCGGGAAGCGTCCGGTTCCCCGGCTGTAACGTGCGTGAAATGTGAGGCAGCCAACGCGGGGAAACCCTTGTAAAGATGCTTCGAAGTTGAAAGTCTTGACGTCGGGCTGAACGATCGGCACGGTTTCGCGTGGACCGCCGGCCCAAATCAAATGAGACGTGCGGGTCCAGCAGGACCCCTGGTAAGGAGAGGACGCCATGGACTGGCGCCACAAGGCGGCTTGTCTGGACGAGGATCCGGAGCTGTTCTTCCCGATCGGCAACACGGGACCTGCCCTGTTGCAGATCGAGGAGGCCAAGCAGGTGTGCCGGCGTTGCGACGTGAAGGACGCTTGCCTGCAGTGGGCCCTCGAGGCCGGACAGGACCACGGAGTGTGGGGCGGCCTGAGCGAGGACGAACGTCGTGCGCTCAAGCGTCGCGCGGCTCGGGCTCGGATCCGTACCGCCTGAGACCGACCGCCCCAAGGCACACAGCGCCGGCTCGATGCCGGCGCTTTTGCTTTCCCAGCCAGTGATAGGGGCTAGCGGGCCGGTTGATCCAGCGGTACGACCACGCAGGCGCGGGTGCCCGTACCGTCGGGATTCGAGCCCAGGTCCAGCGTCCCGCGCAACTCGGCCACCAGGGTGTTGACGATGGACAGGCCGAGGCTCCGCGAGGAACGCCAGTCGAACCCCTCCGGCAGGCCGACACCGCCGTCCAGGATCTCGATCTGAAGCTCTCCCCCGGCGTTCTTGCTCGCGGGCCGCCGGGTCGGCCGGACGATCACGACGCCGGACCGGCCGGCCAGCCCGTGTTCGACGGCGTTCTGGCACAGCTCGGTGATCACCATCGACAGGCTGGTCGCCATCGTCGCGGTCATCACCCCGAACGAACCCTCCCGGGTGGCCACCGCGGTGCCGTCCGGGGATGCGACGTCGCCGACGAGCTTGAGCACCCCGTCCACCACCCGGTCGAAGTCGACCGACTCGTCGAACGTCTGCGACAGCGCCTCGTGCACGATCGCAATCGATTCCACGCGCGACATCGCCTCGCCGAGCGCCGCCTTGGCCTCCGGCGCGTTGATCCGGCGGGCCTGCATCCGGAGCAGCGCCGCCACGGTCTGCAGGTTGTTCTTCACCCGGTGGTGGATCTCGCGGATGGTGGCGTTCTTCGTCACCAGTTCGCGCTCCCGCCGGCGCAGGTCACTGACGTCGCGGCAGAGCACCATCGCGCCGAGCCGCTCCTTGCCGCGGGTCAGCGGCATCGCCCGGAGCAACATGTGGGCGTCACCGGCGACCGCCTCGGCCCGGCGGGCGCTGCGGCCGGACAGCACCGACCGCAGCGAGTCGTCGACCGGACGATCCGGGACCGGGACCAGGTCGGCGGTCAGCTCGGCCAGGTTCTCGTCCTCGAGGTCGCCGATCAGCCCGAACCGCCGGTACGCGCTCAGGGCGTTCGGGCTCGCGTACTCGACGGTGCCCTCGGTGTCGATCCGGATGAACCCGTCGCCCACGCGCGGGCCGAGCGCGTCGTCGCCCTCGTCCGGGATCGGGAAGCCGCCCTCGGCGATCATCCGGGCCAGGTCGTCGGCGGTCTTCAGGTAGGACTGCTCCAGCGAGCTCGGGGCCCGGACGCCGAGCTGGCTGGTGTGCTGCTCGATCACCGCGATCACCCGGTCGCCGCGCCGGATCGGCAGCGCGTGCACGTCGACCGGGATGCCGGCCTGCAGCTTGCCCTCGCTGGTCCGGGTCATCTCGCCGCTCAGGTACGCCTCGGAGACCAGGTGCTCGGGCGAATAGGCGATCAGGTCGCCGATGACGTCGTCGATCAGCGCGGTCGGTCCGGTGGTGGGCCGGATCTGGGCGGCCGCCCAGAACACGTTCTCGTCCGTGTCGGGCACCCAGAGCACCAGATCGGAGAAGGAGAGGTCGGCCAGCAGCTGCCACTCCGCGACCACGGCCTTCAGCCAGGCATGATCGGCGTCGCCGAGGCCCGTGCGCTCCGCGATGATCTCCGACATGGACGGCATGAGGCAACCTTAGTGGCGCGGACGGCGAGCGCTTTCGGCGGCGCGGCGGAGCGTGTCGAGGTAGTTCGCCAGCCGACCGTCGGCGGCGATCATCGCGAGTCCACGCCGGACCAGCCGGTCCTGCCACTCGGCCAGCGAGGCGGCCAGTGCGTCGGTGCCGCCGGCGCCGCGCACCTGGGCGATCACCGTCGCGATCCGGTCCAGCCGTTCGCCGCCGCGGCGGAGCAGCCGGGCCAGTTCGGCGTCGCGCAGGTCGTCCGGACCGAAGTCACGATGGCCGGTGGCCGGGTTCCTGGGCGGGTCGAGGATGCCGGCTCGTTCCCAGGCCCGCACCGTGGCTGCGGTGACGCCGAGTCGATGGGCCACCGCTCCGATGCTGGACGAGGCCGTACCGACCGTGGCTTCCGGCCGTGCCCCGGCCAGCAGGTCGATCGCGTCCCGGACCGCGTCCAGCGTCGCCCGGTCCCGCTGCAGCCGGGCGTGGCTGTCGTCGATCTCCCGAAGGGCCTCGTCGAGGTTGCCGGCGTTGGCCGCCCGCATGATCGTCCCGGCGGTCGCATGGCCGTGCCCGCGGATCAACGCCAGATAGGCGCCGAGGGCGGCGTCGTGCAGCTCGGTGTAGCTGCGGTAGCCGGCCGGGGTGCGCTCCGCCGGGGGCAGGCAGCCGTCCCGTTCGTAGTTGCGAACCGCCTGGGTGGACAGGCCGTGTCGCCGCGCGAGGTCGACCGGGCGTAAGCCTCGTTTGAGGCTTTTCTCCATGGCTGCGGCTCCAGATCCGGTAGAGGTTTCAACCGTTCCTTCAAAGTTACGATTGAACCTCATGACTCAGTCTCTTGACCACCTCGTCAGCCCGGCCTGGGAGCTGCTCGCCCTGGGTGAACCGACTCACGCCGAGCCCCGCTTCGGCTTCCTCCGCAATCGTCTCTTCCAGCAACTGGTCGGCCGAGGCTTCCGCTCGATCGCTCTCGAGTCCGACCGGGTGGCCGGAACCCTGGTCGACGACTTCGTCCGCACCGGGGTGGGTGATCTTGATCGGGTGATGGCCGAAGGCTTCAGCCATGGCTTCGGCGAGCATCCGGCGAATCGCGAACTGGTCGCCTGGATGCGCGATCACAACCAGGAGCAGGCTCCCGCCGACCGGCTGGCCTGGTACGGCTTCGACGTACCGTTCGAAACCCTGAGCGTGCCGAGCCCGCGACGCCAGCTGGCGCACGCGCTGGCCTATCTCGATCGTGAACTTGATCTTGGTCCGAGGATCGATCGGCTGATCGGCCCCGAGGAACGCTGGGACTCGGCCGAAGCGCTGATGAACCGCGCGGCCTCGCCCGGCGGGTCGGCCGAGGCCGACCAGCTGCGCAACCTGACCGAGGACTTGATCACGACCCTGCACGTCCGCGCACCGGAGTTGATCAAGAAAACCTCGGTCTCCGCGTGGCGGGACACCGAGGTCAGGCTGATCGCGGCCCGGCAGCTGTTGCACTACCACGGACAGGCGGCCGGAGCCTGGACCGAGGGAGAGCCGGCCGACGAGCCGCGCTGGAACCGGATGTGCGCCACCCGCGACGCCATGATGGTCCGGAACCTGATCGAGCTCCGTACCCTGGAGGCCCGTCGAGGCCCGACCCTCGTCTTCGCCAACAACCTGCACCTGCAACGCCAGCAGAGCACCATGCAGATGGGCCCGATGCGGATGGAGTGGTGGGGCGCCGGCTCGATCATCGCCCCACTCCTCGGCGACCGGTACGGCTTCATCGCCGGCAGCCTCGGCGCCAGCCCGAAGATCGAGCTCGACCAGCCGGAGCCGGACACCTTCGAGCGGTTCCTGCAGACCCGGATCGACGACTGGGGCCTGCTCCGCCCGGACGAGCTGCCTGCCGCCGGAAGCCGTACCGACGCCAGGCCGGAGCAGGGCTACTTCCCCCTTGATCAGGAGACGATCGACGGCGCCGACCTGATCCTGCACCTGGCCGCCGGTTCCTCATGATCGGATCGAACCGGCGTGACCATGATCAGGCCTGACCGGCCTCCTCCAGCGCTGCGCAGCAGGTGTTCACCAGCAGGCGGGTGACGTTGTAGGGATCGATGTTGGCGTTGGGCCGGCGGTCCTCGATGTAGCCCTTCTTGTCCACCTCGACCTGCCAGGGGATCCGGACCGAGGCACCGCGGTTCGAGACGCCGTAGCTGTAGACGTCGTGCGGCGCGGTTTCATGATCACCGGTCAGGCGCTCCTCGATGCCATGGCCGTAGCCGGCGATGTGCTCGGCCACCTTGCCCGGTGCGCCGAGCGCCTCGCAGGCGGTGATGATCGCGTCGTAGCCCTCGCGCATCGCCCGGGTGGAGAAGTTGGTGTGCGCGCCGGCCCCGTTCCAGTCGCCCTTGGCCGGCTTGGCGTCCAGGGTCGCGGCGACGTCGTACTCCTCGGCGATGCGGTAGAGCAGCCAGCGGGCGATCCACAGGTGATCAGCCACCTCGACCGGCCCGGCCGGGCCGATCTGGAACTCCCACTGCCCCGGCATCACTTCGGCGTTGATCCCGGAGATGTTCAGCCCGGCCTCGAGGCAGGCGTCCAGGTGCTTCTCGACGATCTCCCGGCCGAACACCTCGTCGGCGCCGACGCCGCAGTAGTACGGACCCTGCGGCGCCGGGAACCCGACAGCCGGGAAGCCGAGCGGCCGGCCGTCCTGGAAGAACGTGTACTCCTGTTCGATGCCGAACCAGGCCTCCTGCTCGGCGTACCGCTCCGCGACCGGCAGCAGCCTGGCCCGGTGGTTGGTCGGGTGGGCTGTGCCGTCGACCAGACAGACCTCGCAGAGCACCAGCCGATGGTTGCCGCCACGGACCGGATCGGGGCACGAGAAGACCGGCTTGAGCACGCAGTCCGAGTTGTCACCGGGCGCCTGGTTGGTGCTGGAGCCGTCGAAGCCCCACTCCGGCGGTTCGGCGCCGTCGGCCAGGATCTTCGTCTTGGAGCGAAGTCGGGCGCTCGGCTCGGTGCCGTCGATCCAGATGTACTCGGCCTTGTAGCTCAACGGTCTCCCCCTCGGTCTCGGCCGGCCAGTGCTGTTCTGGCGACCCCGGTCGAGGGTGTCAGTCGGCTTTTACGTTCCCGTTGCCCGTTTGTGAAGAGCACGTTACGGCGGCCGCCGCAGCCAAAACCGATGGCTCGGCCGGCTCGTCGGCACGTAGCGTCCGGGGCATGGAGACCGAGGCGAGGGCGATGGCGGAACGGATGCTCGGCGAACCGGTCGGCGAGTTCGTCCGGATCGCGCTGAACTCCAATCACGTCTTCCGGCTCACGACGGAGTCCGGCGTTCGGTATTCACTGCGGGTGCCGTTGCTCCGGCCGGACCGGCTGTCGCCGTACTGGCAGCAGCTGCGGGACATCTTCGGCCTCCGGTACGGCACCCAGCTCGGCCACGTCGGCCCGCTCGCGGAACAGATCCGCCGGGCCGGGATCGTCGCCGCCCCGCGGCCGGTGGCCCGTGCGCCGTTCGACGGCACGACGGCGTACCTCTTCACCTGGATCGACGGCACGATGTGGGAACCGGGCGACTTTCCCGACTCCCCCGAGGTCCACGCGCAGCTGGGCCGCTACCTGGCGACGCTCCATGCGGGCGGGCACCGCGGGAAGCGCTTCGGGAGTCTGGAGCAGCAGGCGTTCGATGCCGGCCGGCTGGTGGCACGGGCGAACCGGAGCATGGCCACCGTTCTCGACAGCTACTGGACCCACCGGCCCGACGTGATCGACTTCTTCGAGCGGCGGATCGCCCCCACCGCACCGGAGCACCTGGTCGGGGCACCGTCGCCGGTCATGCCGGACCTCTCGGCCAACCAGTTCGCCTACCGCGGCGGACGGATCGCGGGCGTCGTCGATCTCGACTCCTACGTCATCGGGCCGCATGAGCTCGAGCTGGCGATGGCCGAAACCTGCCTGACCCGCCCGGACGACTTCCGCCGCGGCTACGAGGAGATCCTGCCGCTGCCACGGTTCGAGCCGTTCCGGGCGTACTGGCGGTTCTCGCAGTTGATCAACGACCTCGACACGCCGCGCGACCTGACCGAACTGCTGACCACCAGGACCTACTTCGACTGAAAGCACCTCGGGGGCGTTTCTGCCGCGACGAGCCGGCGGAAATTCACCGAGACAGGAGGCTAGGCCCGGACCAGTTGCTCGGCGGCCCAGGGGAAGACGTCCTCGACCTCGCCGGCCAGGGTGCGGCGGAACGTGGCGACCAGGTCGGCCTGATCGGGGGTCGGCTCCTTGGGGTTCGGGTCGACGGCGGTCAGGTCGGCCAGTTCGTCACGGTCCCGGGAGCGCCAGTTGTAGCGGTGGGTGCGGGTGCGCAGCGAGAGGTTGATCGCGTCCTTCGCCGGGTCGAAGCCGGCCGGGTCCCGGTGCTCCCCCGCCGCGTTCTCCGAGTCGAGGTCCCACAGCACCGATTCGCCGACGACGTGATCACGGACGTCCGCGGCGCCGGGGTTGCCCACCAGGCTCGCGTACGAGAGCCCGTCGGTGACCCGTTCGAACGGCACCCCGGCCAGCTCGGCCAGCGTCGGGGCCAGGTCGGTCATGCTCATCGGGGCGGCGGTCCGGGCGGCGCCACCGTCCGGGTGCTTGATCAACAGCGGCACCCGCATGGTCTCGTCGTAGTGCAGCAGGTGACCCTTCTCCACCATCCGGTACGCACCCATCATGTCGCCGTGGTCGGACGTGTAGCAGATGATCGTCCGGTCCAGCTCGCCCCGCGCAGCCAGCTCGGCCAGGATCCGGCCGAGTTGATCATCGACCAGGCTGCACAGGCCGTGGTAGTGGCCGATCACGTCGATCCAGCCGGCCTCGTCGAGATCGGCGAACTTGCTCGCGAAGTGGGACTGCGCGACCTCGTCGGGCAAGGCCTCGGGGCCGAGTGCCCAGGTCGGCGGCAGCGTGATCCTGGTCCGGTCGATCAGGGTGTCGTACGGCCGCGGCACCACGAACGGGAAGTGCGGCGCGTTGAACGAGCAGACCGCGAACCAGGGCCGGTCGTCCGGCGCCCGGTCCAGCGCGGCCAGGAACTGCCCGGTCTGCCAGGGTTCCAGGAAATGATCAAGCTCGATCGCGGCCGTCGTGCGGTGCGGCGTCGCCGGATCGGCCAGGCCGGCCCGGTCGGCCTCGGTCAGGTTCTCGATGTTGCCCGGCACCAGCTGGTAGCCGGCCGCGGCGGCATGATCACGGTACGGCTCGATGTAGCGGCCGCGGTCCTTGCCGTCGATGACCGCCGGGATCGCGACCGACTCGGCGAAGCCCATCCGCTGTGGTGTGGTGCCGGGCACGTGCCACTTGCCGCAGTAGAGCGTGTGGTAGCCGGCCGCGGCGAAGTCGGCACCGATCCCCTGGTCGGCGAGGTCCGGCCGGATCCCGCGCCAGTTGCCTAGCACGTGGTGGTGCCGCGGCTGCTGCGAGGTGATCAGGCTGGTCCGCGACGGGCAACACAGCGGGAACGGCGTGAACAGCCCGTCGAAGGAGGTCCCGCCCTCGGCGAGCGCATCGGCGTGCGGAGTCCGGGCGGCCGGGTTTCCGTTGCAGCCAAGGGTGTCCCAGCTCTGCTCGTCGCTCATCACGACCAGCACGTTGAGTCGATCACTCATGATCAGATGCTCCTCACGACGCTAGACAGGCAGTGCTCACGACGCTCCCTGAGCCTGTCGAAGGGCAAGGGCAGATCCGGCCCGGCCCTTCGATGAGCTCAGTGTGCGGTCGCCTACGGCAGTGCGGCCGAGAGCAGGGCGGCACCGATCGCGGCACTCAGGTCCCGCTCGGCCGCCGCGTGGCCGGGATCACCGGACCGGTTGATCAACTCGTCCGGATCCTCGGTCAGGTCGAAGAACTCGGCGAACCGACGCCCGTGCGCCTCGGCCCGGGCCAGCTTGTGCCGCCCGTCGGTCGCGGTCACGAACCCCTCGCCCTCGGACAGCAGGATCCGGTGCCGCTGGTCGCCGGCCAGGCTGAACCCGTCGACGCCGTCCGGTTCGCCGCCGGCCAGCCCGACCAGGGTCGGGAAGATGTCGATCAACGACACGAGGTCGTCGCTGCGCCCGGGTGCGACCCCGGGCCGGCGGACCAGGAACGGGACGTTGAGCACGTCGTTGTAGAAGCAGTGGCCCTTGCCCCAGATGCCGTGGTGGCCCAGCATCTCGCCGTGATCCGGGGTGAAGATCACCACCAGGTCGTCGCCGAACCGCTGCTCGGCGGCGGTGATCACGTCCCCGATCACGTCGTCGATCAGGGCGACATTGGCGTAGTAGTTGGTCCGGAGCCGGCGCCAGTAGTCGGCGTCGTAGCGGTCGTTGCGGCCGCTCTCGATCCACCGGCCCGGCGCGCCGTGCCGACTCCAGTAGTGCATCCGGTCCGGATCGTCCAGGTCACCGGTGATCACCGGGTCCTCGATCCGCTCCGGATCGACCCGGTCCAGGTATTCCGCGGGCGGGTCGAACGGGAAGTGCGGGCCGGAGATCGAGACCCAGGTGAACTGGGGCTGATCCGGGTCGGCCGCCGACAGCCGCTCGACGGCCTTGCGGCCGACCCAGGCGTCCGGGTGCCACTCGGCGGGCGCCGGGAAGGTGAACACCTTCGCCGCGTCCTTGTCCCAGACCTTGGCCCGGTAGGCCTCCAGGTGCCCGGCTTGATCAAGTTCCTCGGCGTAGTCGTCGCGGAACCAGACCGACACCTGCTTGTCGTCCTGAAGATCGAGATCGTCGATGCCGAGGCTCAGGTAGTAGTCCCGGAACTCCGTGTACGGCAGCGTCCGGTCCGGCATCGTCTCTCCGTACGGCACCGGGGCGTAGTGGCACTTGCCGACGTGGGTGACGTGATAGCCGAGCCCGCCCAGGGTGTTGTAGAGATTCGGCCGGTCCGGGGTGAGCCGGCAGTCGCGGAAGTTGCTGTACGCCCGGTGGGTGTGCGGGTAGCAGCCGGTCATGATCGAACTCCGGCTGGGCAGGCACCACGGGCTGGCCGTCCAGGCGTTGTCGTAGACGGTCGACGTCGCCGCCAGCCGGTCCAGATTCGGCGTCTCGATCACCTCGCCCCCGTAGCAGCCGAGGGAGTCCCGGCGCAGCTGGTCGGTGGTGATCAACAACAGGTGGGGTCGGGTCATGACGTTCCCTGAGCTTGTCGAAGGGATACCGGGGCCTGCCCTTCGACAGGCTCGGGGCGCGTGGGGTGGCGGTACCAGTTGTGGTCGGCGCGCAGTGGTCGGTAGGCACCGGTCGGCAGGTCGTCGGCGATCTCGAGCCGCCAGCGCAGCAGCTCGGTGATCAACTCCGCCCGCCGCGCCGCGCAGTCCGGATCGTCCCAGAGATCGGTCAGCTCGGCCGGGTCGACATCCAGGCGGTACAGCTCGCCGCGCCCGTCGGAATGGAAGATCACCTTCCAGTCCCCCCGCCGGAGCATCGCCGAGGTGCCGCTCTGAGTGACGGTGTTCAGCTCGTCGTAGATCGTTCCCTGGTACGGGTAGTGCAGCTCCGGCCGGGCGTCCGGCGGATAGAACAGGCCGCCGTAGCCGCCTTCGGCGTAGATGCTGCCGAACACGTCGCCCGGGTCGTCGCCGCCGGCCAGCAACGGCCAGAAGCTGCGCCCCTGCACGCCGGCCGGGATCTCGGCGCCGATCGCCTCGGCCAGCGTTGGCAGCACGTCCACCAGGCTGACCAGATGATCATCGTCGACGCCGGACCGAACGCCGGGACCCGCGACGAAGAACGGAATCCGCATCAGGGCCTCCGGCAGCCCGGCGCCCTTGCGCTGCAACCCGTACTCCCCCACGAAGTCACCGTGATCGGCCAAGTACAGATAGAGCGTCCGGCCCGGCGCACGCTCCTCGATCGTCGTGACGAGCCGCCGCATCTGATCATCGATCAAGCGCAGCATGCCGCAGTACGACGCCCGGTAGCGGCGCCACAGGTCGTCGTAGCCCGGCCGCTTCTCCTCCACCAGCTCACGCAGCCAGCGGTACGGCCCGCCCTTCGCCAACGCCGCCTCCGGCCCGGCCGCTCGGTCCGGCACCTGGTCCGGGGGGAACAGCGAGAAGTACGGCTCCGGCACCTGATACGGGTTGTGCGGCTCCGGGAACGACACCCAGCTCAACCACGGCCGGTCATGATCACCGCCGTCGTCGGCCAGCTGGGCCAATGCGTCGTCGACGATCCGAACCGGATACTGCACCTCCACCGGGAACGGCGTCGGCTCCAACGCCGGACCATGATCGATCGAGACCAGCCACTCGGTGAACGCGCGCTGCTCGGCGGTCTCGTCCGGCGCCCCGGTGTGCATGTAGGGCCCGGCCCAGTGGTCGTAGTCCTCCGGCCCCCGATAGACGTGCGGCTTCCCGGCGAACGCGGTCCGGTAGCCGGCGGCACGGAACACGTCGAGCAGGTCCTCGCCCCGGAACTCCTTGCGGTTGTTGGAGTTCTGCCTGATCCGGTGCGCCGACGGGAAGCGCCCCGACAGCAGGCTGGTCCGGGCCGGGACGCATGCCGGCATCGGCGTGTACGCCCCGGTGAAGGTCGTCCCGGACGCCGCCAGCTCGTCGCAGAACGGCATCGTGTCCAGGCCGAACCCGGTGCCGGCGGTGAACCCGGCCCGCTGCTGGTCGGTCATGATGATCATGACATTGGGACGTTCTGGTTGAGTCACTGCATCCTTCATCCGTGCGGTTCGAGATGGTTCGTGCCCTGAGCCTGTCGAAGGGCATGGTGATCATGCGGCCTGCCCTTCGACAGCCTCAGGCAACGATGATCAGGCGCTCTTGTAGTCGGTCGCCGGCTTCCAGTCCGAGAATGCCCAGTCGTCGGCGGACACCTTCGCGCCGTCGGCGACCGCCTTCTTGATCGCCTGCTCCCGATCGGCCGCGGAGTCGTCGGTGAGCTTCTTCAGCGCGCCCCGGATGTCGGTGACCTGGCCCGAGAAGACGCCCTGCAGCAGCTCGCCGAGGCCCGGCTTGACCACCTTGCTGAAGCGGTTGACCCGCTGCACGTCGGGGTTGCGCAGCACGGCCTGCGGCGCGATGAACACCGAGTCGGCGTACCAGCCGATCAGCCGCTTCCACGGCTCGATCGCGGTCGAGCCCTCGACCACCGACAGGTCGTACGGCGGTTGGGCCATCGCGTTCGCGATCGCGGTCCAGTAGTCCTTCGTGGCCAGCCCGGTCAGCAGCTCGGAGGCTTCGGCCGGCAGCTTGGACGAGCCGGAGATGAAGTAGTTGCCGCCCGCCTGGCCGCGGTAGGCGACGACCGGCCGGCCGGCCTCCGGCTGCAGCATCGGGCCGACGTCGACCGACGGCAGGAACTGCTTCGCCTCGGTCTGCACGGTGCCTGAGCACCACGGCCCGTCCAGGTAGAAGCCGGCCGCGCCGGCGGCCCAGCGGACCCGTGCGGTCTGGTCGTCCAGGCTGGACGAGCCGGGGAAGATCAACTTGTCGGTCTGCAGCGAGGCCAGGAACTCGAACACCGCCACGTACGCGTCGTCGTCGTAGGCGAACTCGCCGGTGGCGAACTTCACCCCGTTGATCCCCTCGAAGCCGGCGCCGTGGGCCAGCGAGTTGAGATGCTCCGCCATCCGGCCGGTGTGGGCCAGGCTCAGGATCATCCCGCTGGCCCCCTTCTGGGTGTCCTGCACCGTGCGGCAGGCGGCCCGGAACTCGTCGAACGTCTTCGGCGGGTTCGCCGGGTCCAGCCCGGCCTTGCCGATCATGTCCCGGTTGAACCAGGTGGCGGCCACGTACTGCCGGTCGGCGAAGATCGGGAACGTGTAGAGCTTCCCGTCGAACGAGTGCAGGCCCTCGACCAGCCCGCCGAGCGAGGCGAACTTCTCCTTCACGTCGTCCGGCCAGTCGATCGGCGCGAACCAGCCGTCCGCGATCAGGGACGGGATCGACGCCTCCAGCCCGGCGGTGCTGTGCACGTCCGGCTGCTGGTTGCTCTGCTTGGCCAGCTGCAGGGCCTGGCCGATCTTGGCCGTCTGGTGGTACGTGTACTTGACCGCGATCCCGGACTTGGCGGTGAACGCCTCGTACGCGGCGCCGTTCGCCTTCTGCAGGTTGACGTTGTGGTCCCACCAGGTGATCGTGCGCTGTCCGGGCGTCTCGGCCTGCGGCGTGCTGCAGCCGGCCACGACGCCGGCGGCACCGGCCGCGGACAGCCCGAGCAGGGTCCTTCTATTCATGAGCGACATGGCTCTTCCCCGTGCCTTTCTCTTGAGCTGGGGCCTTTCCATTGGTCCCGCCGGCCGACGCGGCGGCGGCCCGCCGGCGGAAGCCGTCGACGACCTCCGCCGGGATCGAACGGGCCGGGCGGGTGATGATCTTGCGCAGCTCCTCGATCGGCAACTTGGCCGAGCGGTCCTCGGCGAGCAGGCCGTTGGTCTCCTGCACGGTGTCGGTGAGCTGGGTGTAGCAGAAGCCGGCCACGTCGGGCAGGTCGGTGATCGCCGTGACCAGGCTGGCGAAGTGCTCCAGGAACTCGTCGGCCGACGTCACGGTGGCGTAGCCGAACCAGCGCTCCCCCTGCGACGGTGCGTAGGACAGGCCGCCGAACTCGGTGATCATGATCGGCTGGCCGCGGTACTCCCGCTCGCCGAGCAGCACCCGGCGCCGGTTCGGCGCCTTCTCGGTCAGGCTGGCCTGCAACGCCTCGGGGCTGCCGTACTTCGCGGTCAGGTCCTCCGGCACCGGCGAGTAGTCGTGGATCGACCAGATGTCGGACTCGGTGTGTTCCCAGCCGTCGTTGGAGATCACCGGCCGGGTCGGGTCGAGCGCCTTGGTCAGGTGGTAGAGCGCGGTCGCGAAGTGCTGCTGGTCGGCGCGCACCGAGATCCCGGGCACGCCCCAGCTCTCGTTCAGCGGCACCCAGCAGACGATGCTGGGGTGCGACCGATCCCGGCGTACGACGTCGAGCCATTCCCGGGTCAGCCGGGTCGCGGCCTTCTCGTTGTAGACGAAGGCGTTGGCCATCTCGCCCCAGACCAACAGGCCGAGCCGGTCGCACCAGTAGAGGAACCTGGGATCCTCGACCTTCTGGTGGATCCGGGCGCCGTTGAAGCCGAGTTCCTTGATCAACCGCACCTCCTCGGCCAGCGCCTCGGGGTTCGGCGCGGTCAGGTGCGACTCCGGCCAGTAGCCCTGCTCCAGCACCAAGCGGGAGTAGTACGGCTTGCCGTTGAGCAGGAACTGGCCGTCCCGGACCGCGACCTCGCGCAAGCCCAGGTAGCTGCTCAGCCGGTCGGTCTCGGTGCCGTCGACGGTCAGCGTGATCTCGGCGTCGATCAGCCGCGGCCGCTCCGGCGACCAGAGCAGCCGCTCCCGTTCCATCGGCATCGCCAGCCGGGGCAGATGCAGCCGGACCAGCGACCGCTCGCCCCGGGTGGCCGTCGCGGTCTGGTCGGCCAGCAGCTCGCCGTCGTACGACAGTCGCACCCGCACCGTGACTTCGGCCTCCCGCTGATCAGCGGCGCTGGCCAGGTCGAGCTCGGCGGTGACCGTCTCGGCGTCCAGGTCGTTGGTCCAGGCCACGTCCGCCACATGATCGACACCGACCCGTTCCGCCCACACCTGCTGCCAGATGCCGGTCGTGCGGTGGTAGAAGATCCCGTGCGTCTCGGTCCGCCAGTCCTGCTTGCCGCGCGGCTGAGCCACGTCGAGCGGGTCGTCGTGCACTCGCAGGGTGAGCCGGTGCGGACCTGGCCGGCGCAGCTGCCGGGTCACGTCGACCGAGAACGGCGTCATGCCGCCGACATGATCACCGACCAGTTCGCCGTCCAGGTAGACCGCGGCGGCGTAGTCGACGGCACCGAAGTGGAGCTTGATCAACTCGCCGTCGGCGGGCGGGTCGAGCTCCAGCGTGCGGCGGTACCAGACCACCGGATGGTAGGCCGGATCGCCGATGCCGGACGCCGGGGACTCCGGCGGGAACGGCACCGTGATCCGGCGGCCGAACTCGTGATCATCGGCGAGCCAGCCGTCGGCCAGGCCACGGTCGGCGTCGTCGAGGTCGAAGTCCCAGACGCCGTTCAGGTCGGTCCAGTCGTCCCGGCGCAGCTGCGGCCGCGGGTAGGCGGCCTCGGCGCGGTGGTCCTGGTTCTCGATCATGGTGTGATGTGCTCCGTCGTGATAGTCGGTGGGTACGAGAGCGGCTCAGAGATCGAGCGCCCTCACCAGAAGTCCAGTCGTGGCTGATTCCGGTCCTCGGTCGCGACACCGATGTCGAGGAGGAGTTCGACCAGGGCCAGCCGAGTTGCGGCGTGGGCCGGGTCGTCGTAGAGGTTGATCAGTTCGTCGGGGTCGGCGGCGAGGTCGTACAACTCCCCCTGCCGGCTCCGGTTCGTCGCCGGCCCGCCGTGGTGGACCACGAGCTTGTGGACGCCGTGCCGCAGCATCGTGGTGTGCACCGGCGGATCGTACGGATGCCCGGAGTTCCGGTACTCGCTGATGGCCCAGTCCCGGATCGGCGTCTCGGTCCGCCCGGTCGCGCGCGGCAGCAGGCTGCTCCCCTGCGCCTCCGGCAACGCCGGCGCACCGGCCGCGTCGAGGATCGTCGCGGACAGGTCGATCCACTGCACCAGGTCGTCGATCACGGTGCCCTCCGCGATCCGGCCGGGATAGCGGATCAGCAGCGGGACCCGGACCGAGCAGTCGTACATCATCGGGCCCTTGAGCATCAGCTGATGATCACCGAGCATCTCCCCGTGATCGGAGGTGAAGATCACGATCGTGTCGTCGGCCAGGCCCTCGGCCTCCAGGGAATCCAGGATCCGGCCGACCTCGTCGTCGATCAGGGTCACCATCGCGTAGTAGGCGGCCTTCACCTGCTGCAGTTCCTCGGCGCTGTAGTCGGCGAAGCCGCGGGCGTGACCGCCGTAGGACTCCTTGGACGCGTCGGTGTAGATGTCGGGTTTGGTCGCCAGTTCCTCGGGGCTGCCGACCGGGCGGCTCAGCTGCTCCGGGTCGTAGCGGTCCAGGTACTCCGGCGGAGCGCCGAACCCGTGGTGCGGATCGAAGAAGTTGGCGATGAAGAAGAACGGCTGGTCCGGCCGGCGGCTCTCGGTGAGGAAGTCGATCGTCTCCTCGGCGATCCAATGGCTGTAGTGCGCCTCGGTCGGCATCGCGTCGAACCCCAGTGGGTCGTCCCGGTCGACCGCCCGGCGGTAGAGCTCGGGATGCACGGCCTTCAGATAGCGGTGGTACGCGTTCTCCGACGATCCGCGGTACGGGTCGTGGGCCCAACGGAAAACCCGCATCCCCGCCGGGGCGTACTCGGTCCGGCCCTTCATGCAGGCGGCCAGGTGCAGCTTGCCGACCAGGCCGCAGTCGTAGCCGGTCGCGGCGAGCGGCTCGGTGATCACCGTCGCGTCGTCGGGCAGCGAGACGCCGTTGGCCCAGAGGCCGTGCCGGTGCACGTACTGGCCGGTCATCAGCGACGCGCGGGACGGCCCGCAGACCGGGTTCTGCACGTAGCACTGGGTGAACCGGGCGCCCTGGCCGGCCAGTCGATCAAGGTTGGGCGTGTGGATCTCCGGGTTGCCGGCGGCGCCGAGGGCGTCGAACCGCTGTTGATCGGTGCACAGCAGCAGGATGTTCGGGCGTTGTTGATCTTGTGTGGTCACGACTTGACGGCTCCTGCGATTCCCTCGACGAAGTAGCGCTGCAACAGGATGAACAACAGCACGACCGGCAGCAGCGAGATCGTCGCCGCGGCGGCCATGCCGGACCAGTCGGTGGAGTTCTCGCCGATGAAGGCGAGCATGCCGACGCTCAGGGTCCGCAGGTCAGGCCGGGAGAAGGTGAACACCAGCGGCAGGAAGAACGCGTTCCAGGTGGACAGGAACGTCATCAGCGTGACCGTCGCAGTGACCGGCATGGCGAGCGGCAGCATCACCTGGAAGAAGGTCCGGAAGAAGCCGGCCCCGTCCATGATCGCCGCCTCCTCCAGCTCCTTCGGCAGCTGCCGGAAGTAGCCGAGGTAGAGCAGGATCGAGGCGACGTGGGCACCGCCGGAGAGCGCGACGATCATGCCCCAGAGCGAGTTGAGCATGCCCAGCCGGGTGGCGAGGTCGATCACCGGAATGATCGTGTAGCCGGCCGGCACGAACAGGGTCGCCACCAGGATGCCGAGAATGATCTTGCGACCGAAGAACGAGTAGCGGGCGAGCACGTACCCGGTCATCGAGCACCTGATCAACACCAGCAGTACGGTCAGCGCGGTGACGATCACCGTGTTCAGCAGGTACTGGGAGAACCGGGCGTCGACCCAGGCCCGGCGGAAGTTGTCCCACACCGGCGATTCCGGGATCAGGTTGAGGCCGGCGCTGAACACTTCCAGCGGCGACTTCAGCGCCGCCGACACCATCCACAGGAACGGGTAGATCCAGACCGCGACCAGCCCGATCAGGATCACCGCCGCGAACCAGTACGGCAGCCGGCGCAGCACCCGGCCGGCCGGACGCCGGCGGGCCGCCGGAGCCGGCGCGCCGGTCGCCGCGCGAGCCGGTCTTGTCGTCGTGGGCGCACTCATTTCGTCGTCCTCATCTTCTGTGCGGCGCGGATGCCGACCAGCTGGAACAGGCCGACCCCGCAGATGAACAGGCCGAACAGGACCGCCGCCGCGGAGGCGAAGCCGAGCCTCGGCGTGGTCGACGCGAACGCCGCCTCGTAGATGTAGATCTCCATCACCTGGGTCGCGTAGAACGGGCCGCCGCCGGTCATCGTCAGCATCAGGTCGAACACCTGCAGCGTGGACTCCAGTGTGAGCAGCGTGATGATGATCAGGAACGGCTTCAGCAGCGGCAGCGTGATCGAGCCGAACATCCGCACCGGGCCGGCCTTGTCGATCGCCGCGGCCTCGTAGAGATCACGCGGGATCGTCTGCAGGGCCGCCAGCCAGTAGATCAGCGTGGTGCCGAACCACTTCCAGACGAACACCCCGACCACGGTCGGCAGCGCGGTCTTGGAGTCGCCGAGGAAGTTGATCCCCTGGTCCAGGAAGCCCAGCTCCAGCAGTCCGAGGTTGACCGGGCCGGAGGCCGGGTCGAAGACGAACTGCATCACGACGCCGACGATCGCCGTCGTCGTCACCACCGGCAGGAAGAAGGCGGTCCGGAAGAAGCCGGACCACGGCATCCGCGGCGAGTTGAGCAGGATCGCCAGCAGCAGGGCCAGGAAGACCTTGATCGGCACGGCGAGCAGGGTGAACGTCACGGTGACCCGGAACGAGTTCCAGAACATCGGGTCGGCCAGCACCTCGGCGTAGTTGGCCAGGCCGACCCAGGTCTTGACCGCCTCGAAACCGTTCCAGTCCAGGAAGGAGTACCAGTAGCTGCCGATGATCGGATAGACGGTGAACAGCCCGTAGAGCACGATCGTGGGCAGCAGGAACAGGTAGACCATCAGCTCGGTGCGGCGGACCCGGCGCCGCCGGCCGCCCGCTCGCGGCGGTTCGGCGCCGTCGATCGCGTTGCTCGGGATCCCGGTCACGACGCGCTCCCCTCGACGGAGGCGACAGCCCGCGCCGACCGGTAGCTGTCGACGACCAGGAACGGACCGCTGGCCGGACCTTGATCATGAGTGGCCAGCACCTGCTCCCGCGGGAGCACGCCACACCGGTCGGCCCAGGCCTGGTAGGCGGTGATCAACTCCTGGACCAGGCCGGGATGATCACCGGCGACGTCGTGCAGCTCGGTCCGGTCGGCGTCGAGGTCGTACAGCTCCCAGGGCTGGGCATGCTTGCGGACCAGCTTCCAGCGGCCGCGCCGTACCGCACTGTTGCCCTCGTGCTCCCAGAACAGTTCATGATCTTCGACCGCGCCGCCCCGCCAGGACGGCAGCATCGAGGTGCCCTCGGCCGGCGGCACCGGATGATCACCGCGGCGGTCCGGATACTCGGCGCCGGTCGCCGCCAGCACGGTGGCCACGACGTCCGGCAGCTGGTACGGGTCGTGCACGGTGACCCCGCCGGCCAGCCCGGCCGGCCAGTGCGCGATCAGCGGCGTCGCGATGCCGCCCTCGTGCACCCAGTGCTTGTACTCGCGGAACGGCGTGTTGGACAGGTTCGCCCAGGGCTTGCCGTAGGAGGTGTACGTGTCCGCCCCGCCCGGGACGATCTCGGGCGCGTTGCCGGTCCGGACCCGCTCGCCGGACGGCGAGGTCAGCGGAGTGTGGATCGGCTTCGCGGGCAGCTCGTCGGCGTACCCGGGTGGCATCTCCTCCGCGCAGCCCCCGTTGTCCGACAGGAAGATGATCATGGTGTCGTCGAGCCGGCCGGCGTCGCGCAGCGCGGCGACGACGCGGCCGATCGCGGCGTCGGCCAGCTCGACCTGGGCCGCGTAGACGGCCATCCGGCGGGCCTGCCACTCCTGGTCCGCGGTGTCGGACCAGGCCGGCACCTCCTCGTCCCGCTCGGACAGCGGCCAGTCCGCGTTGATCAAGCCCGACGCCCGCTGTCGCCCGTGGCGCTCCTCGCGGAGCTGGTCCCAGCCGGCCAGGTAGCGCTCCTGGTAGCGCTGGACCACGTCCTCCGGCGCGTGCAGCGGCCAGTGCGGCGCGGTCAGCGCCAGGTAGAGGAACAGCGGCTGCTCCGGCTCGGCCGCGTGATGATCATGGACATAGCCGGCCGCCCGCTCGCCGAGCTCGGTGGTCAGGTAGTAGCCGGCGCCCGCCTCGGCCGGCTGCTCGTCCTCGGTCAGGGTCGCCGGATCGTAGTAGCTGGCGGCACCGGCGACGATCCCGTAGTGATGGTCGAATCCGCGCCGGGTCGGCCAGGTCTCGTCCGGCTCGCGGATCTGACCGGTCAGGTGCCACTTGCCGGCCATCGCGGTCGCGTAGCCCTGGCTGCCCAGGATCTCGGCCAGGGTGGCGCACTCCTGGGACAGGGTGCCGGGATAGCCGCCGGGCCCGTCGTTGCGGGTCAGCACGCCGATGCCGGTCTGGTGCGGGTGCAACCCGGTCAGCAGCGAGGCTCGCGACGGCGAGCAGCGCGCCGTGTTGTAGAACTGCGACATCCGTACCCCGGCGGCGGCGAGCGCGTCCAGGTGCGGTGTCTCGATCTCGGAGCCGTAGCAGCCGATGTCGGAGTAGCCGAGGTCGTCGGCGAGGATGATCACCACGTTCGGTCGCTTGGCGTCGGCCATGATCACTTCCCGGGCTCGGTGGTGTAGTCCTGGCCGCGCTGCCAGTCGGGGAACTTCCAGTCGTCGGGACTCGCGGTGACGCCCTTGCCGGCGAGTTGCTTGATCGCCCGCTCCCGCTCGGCCGTCTGGGCGTCCCGATACTTGATCAAGGCGGCCCGGGCGTCCGGCACGTCACCGGACATCACGCCGGCGACGATCTCGCCGAGGCCCGGCTCGATCGACTTCATCGCGCCGGTCACCTTGGCCACGGCTGGGTTGCGGACCACCGGGTCGGGCGCCAGGAAGTCGGTCTTCTCGCACAGCTCGACCGACTGTTTGAAGGCCGGGTGCACCTCCGCCTCGGCCACCGTGCCGGAGTAGATCGCCGGCGCGTTCATCCCGGCCAGCATCCGGATCTGGGCCTCCTTGCCGACCATGATCGACAACAGCTTGGAGGCCTGCTCGGCGACCTTGGACGACTTGGACACCCAGAGCGTGCTGCCGCGCGGGACATGGTTGACCGCGGCCGGCGTCGACGCGTCGGGCACCGGGATCGGCGCCACGCCCACCTTCGACGCGAACTCGCCGAAGTCCTGGGCCACCACGCCGATGCAGTACGGGCCGTCGAAGAACATCCCGGCCGATCCGGCCGCCCAGCGGGCCCGCGCCGTCCGCGCGTTCAGTGACGCCGAGCCCTCGAACAGCACGCCGTCGGCCTGCAGCGCCAGCCACCAGTCGATCGCGGCCAGGTAGTGATCATTGCCGACCGTGTACTCACCGGTCAGGATGTCGATCCCGCCGACCGACGGCGAGCCGGCCGCCTCGGCGAGCTGGTGGATCTGGGCGGCGATCCGGTCGGTGAACTGCAGCGGCGCGATCCAGCCCGCGGCGCCGGCCTGCTTGATCGCGCGGGCCGCTGCCCGTACCTCGTCGTAGCCGACCGGCGGTTCGGCCGGATCGAGGCCGGCCTTGGTGAACAGCTCGGTGTTGAACCAGTTCTGCGCGTCGTGCATCCGCCAGCCGAACAGCGGCAAGCCGTACACCCGGCCGTCGAAGACGTTCACGCCCTCGAGCAGCGTGCCCGCCGGCAGGGCCGCCTTGACCTTGTCGTCCAGGGTGACCGGCTGGAACCAGCCCTGCTCCATCAGGGCCGAGGTCGGCGCACCGACGCCGGCCAACGTGAACACGTCCGGCAGCTGGTTGCTCTGCTTGGCCAACTGCAGCGCCTGGCCCATCTTGGCCGGGTCGTAGACCGCGTAGTCGACCGGCAGCCCGCCCTCGCCGGAGGCGAACTCGGCGAACAGCTCCTTCTCGACGTCCTGGGTCGGCAGGAACTGGTCCCACCAGACGATCTTGTCGGCGCTGCGCTCCTGTTGCGGCGCCGCTCCCGGCGAGCAACCGGCGATCAGCGCCGCACCCGCGCCGACACCGGCCAGCCCGAGAAACGCCCGGCGATCGAGGCCAACCATTGCCCTCCCCCTCCGAATTTGCCACGTGGCAAGAACGGAGTCTAACGGCCTCCTGCGTTCCGCGACCACCCCGCCCCGATCCCGAGACGACAACGCTCCCTGAGCTTGTCGAAGGGCGAGCCAGATCGTCCTTGCCCTGCGACACGCTCAGGGAGCGTTGTGATCAGGAGGGGGTCGGGCCGACCGTGCTCTCGCGGGCGATCAGGGTGTAGCCGACCGTACGGTGCAGTTCGGTCGGGCGGTTGCCGGTCAGCTGGTCGATGATCATCTCGACCGCGATCGCGGCGATCTGGTCCGAGTCGGCCCGGATGCTGCTGATCGGCGGCCAGCTGTACGAGACCTCGCGGATGTCGTCCCAGCCGATCAGGGCGACGTCGCCGGGGACCGAGAGTCCGCGGCGCCGCAGGGCGGCGAGCGCACCGACCGCGACCAGGTCGTTGAAGCAGAAGACGGCATCTGGCCGCGGATCGTCGTCCAGCAGCCGTTCCATCGCGGCCTCGCCCTGGACCCGGTTGAACTTCTGCACCGACTCCTGCCGGACCGGCAGGCCGGCCGCGGTGACGGCGCGCCGGTAGCCCTCGAACCGCTGCGAGGCCGTACCGCCCTCCCGGCCGGGCACGGTGCCGATCGCGGCGATCCGGCGGCGGCCCAGCCCGATCAGGTGCTGGGTCGCGGCGCCGGCGGCGGCGATGTTGTCGACGCCGACGTAGGCGTGGTTGCTGCTCGGTTCGCTCCACTCGCCGAGCAGCACCAGCGGCGTACCGTCCGAGGCGTCGTCGACCTCGCGGGCCCGCAGCCGCAGCGGCGAGAGGATCAGGCCGTCGATGGCGTGCGGGCGCAGGCCGCCGGCGATCAGCCGCTCCCGGTCCGCCTTGCCCTCGGTGATGTCGATCAGGATCGTGAAGCCGCGCGCCTCGGCCGCGGTGGTGATCTTGGTCGCCAGGTCGGCGAAGTACGGCAGGGTCAGCTCCGGGACGGCGAGCCCGATGATGCCGATCTTGCCGGTCCGCAGCGTCCGGGCCGACCGGTTCGGGATGTAGTTGAGCTTCTCGATCGCGGCCTGCACCCGGGCCACCGTCTCGGGCCGGATGTGCGGGTAGCCGTTGATCACGTTCGACACGGTGCGCGGCGAGACACCTGCCTCGCGGGCCACATCGCTCTGGCGTGCTTTCACCACCCACCTCCTCGAATCGACCATCACGCAGGTCATGGCAGAATATGTCGCCTTGCGCCCGGTGACGAAGTGGAGCCCGGGCGGGCAACACCGCTAAGGAGGCTAGAGATGGGCAAGACCGGCCGCAAGCGTCGGGCGCGGCGCAAGAAGGGCGCCAACCACGGGAAGCGTCCCAACGCCTGACCCGTACCCAGAACGTTTCCTGAGCCTGTCGAAGCCGAGATCATCGGGCCTTCGACAGGCTCAGGGCACGTTGCGGCTCAGGTCTCGGAAAGCTCCGAGATGCGGCGCAGCACCTTCGAGCGCAGCTGGTCCGGTGCCTTGTCGTTGCCGCAGCAGCGCGACACCAGCGACTTCACCGCCTGCTCGACGTCGAACCGCTCCAGGCACGGCTCGCAGGCCGCCAGATGGCTCCGGATCGCGTCGCCGGACGCGTCGTCCAGTTCGTGGTCCAGGAACTCGTAGACCCGGGTCAGCACCTGCTCACAGTCGTGCTCGCCCGGGGTTTCCGCTCCCGTCATGACTTGCTCGCCTCCTGCCGGATCAGGCCCCGCTCGACGGCATAGTCGGCGAGGTGGCGACGCAGCTGCGTCCGGCCGCGGTTCAGCCGCGACATCACGGTCCCGATCGGCGTTTCCATGATCTCGGCGATCTCCTTGTACGAAAAACCTTCGACGTCGGCCAGGAACACGGCCAACCGGAAGTCGGGCGCCAGCTTCTGCAGCGCCTCCTTGACGTCGGAATCAGGCAGGTGCTCCAGCGCCACCATCTCCGCCGACTTCAATCCGTCCGAGCTGTGCGCCGCAGCCCGGGCCAGTTGCCAGTCCTCGATCGTCTCACCGCCGGCGATCTGCGGCTGCCGTTGCCGCCGCCGGTAGTTGTTGATGTAGGTGTTGGTCAGGATCCGGTACAGCCAGGCCTTCAGGTTGGTGCCCGGCGTGAACTGGTTGAACGACGCATACGCCTTCGCGTACGTCTCCTGCACCACATCCTCGGCATCGGCCGGATTACGGGTCATCCGCAGCGCGGCCGCGTACAGCTGATCGAGGAAGCCGAGCGCGTCCGCCTCGAAGCGGGCGTTCCGCTGCTCCGGCGTCTCTTCGCCCGGGGTCTCGCTCACCTGATCGGCCGCGGTCGCGGGACTGGTCGGTATGGTCATCAGGTACGAGCGTACTGACGGGCGCTCCCGTTCCAACAACACGGCTGGCATCCACTCCTCCGACGACAACGACGTACCTCATCGGCAACGCCGTCGAGCGGGAGTTATTCCCGCCCGGCGGTCAGGAAGTCCAGCACCTGGCGCTTCAGCTCGGCCCGCAGGTCGGCCGCCGTCCACTCCGCCGCCTTGGCGACCCGGTAGCCGTGGTCGACGCCGGGCAGGTCGACGATCCGGACCCCCGGGTCGCCGGCGGCCGCGGCCCGCACCTCGTCCGCGCTGCCGAACGTGTCCTTGGTCCCCTGCAGCACCAGCCGCGGCACGTCCGGCGTGAGCAGCTCCGGCGCCCGGGACTTCTCCGGCCGGCCCGGCAGGTGCAGCGGGAAGGCCAGACAGACCACGCCGCGGGCACCGAGCTCGTTCGCGGTCCGGCAGGCGACCCGCGCCCCGGCACTGCGGCCGCCCAGATAGAGCGGCAGGTCGGTGAACTCAGGCACCGTCCGGAAGGCCTTCAGCGCGGCGGTCCAGCCGACATCCAGCCGCGGCGGCGGTACGGCGATCTTGCGGCCCGCGACCCGCCACGGCTGCTCGAACCGGGCCACCGCGATCCCCTCGCCGGGCAGGTAGCCGGCCAGCAGCTTGAGGTCCATCGCGTCGATGCCGCCGCCGGCGCCGTGCCCCAGCACCAGCAGCGCGCGCGGCGACTCGGCGGGCGCGACGTGCAGCCGGCCCGGGCCTTCGGGGGTCGGGGTCTCGATGATCATGAACGTCCTAGAGCAGTCGGTCCTGGTCGCCGTCGTCCTCGTCGTCGGCGAGCGGCAGCAGCAGCGACGGATCATTGTTCTGCACCTTGTTCACATCCGTCGACACCGGGTAGGCCTCCAGTTGGGCGGGGTCGGTCACCGACAGCAGTTCCAGCGCCGCGGCGGCGTCGTCCTGCTTCGGGTCCAGCCAGGCGTCGAAGGACTCGGCACCGATCACCATCGGCATCCGGTCGTGGATGTGACCGACCGCATCAGTGGCCTCCGTGGTGATCACCGTGCAGGTCCGCAGCCAGGCCGTGTCGTCGTCGCGGTCCTTGGCCGGATCCCGCCAGATCTCGTACAGCCCCGCCATGGCCAGCACCCCGCCGTCCGTCCGCCGGATGAAGAAGGGCTGCTTCTTCGTCTTGCCGAGGCCGGTCAGCGCCCGCCCGGACGCCGCCCGAGCCGCCTCCGGCAGGTACCACTCGTAGTAGCCGTCGGCCGGCAACAGGCAACGCCGGGCCGCGAAGGCCCGCCGGAACGACGGCTTCTCCGCCACGCTCTCCACCCGGGCGTTGATCAACTTCGCGCCGCCGGTGGCCGACTTCGACCAGGACGGCACCAGCCCCCAGACCAGCGGCGCCAGCCGCCGCCGGGTCTCCCCGGTGTCCTTCGCCGTCCGCTCGAACACGGCCGGCACCGCCACCGTCGGCGCGACGTTGTAGTCCGGCCCGGGCAGCCCGTCGAAGATGTCGTCCACCTCGAACTCCGCCGCCAGATCGTCCGAACTGCGCGAGGTCGCGTACCTGCCACACATGAACCTGACGCTACTCCCCGCTCCCGACAACCCGCCCGGCCCGGCCCGACGCTCCGCGCGGTTTTTCACGTCCTGTGAAAAACCGTCGCTTTGCCACAGAAGTCTTCCTGGTCATGCGACAAGAAACCTGGTGAAGCGATTCTCATCGACTACAATGAATGAAGATTCACTCATTGATGGAGGGGGTGCATCGGTGCCACGGAGCGAGGCGCAGAACGAGGCGATCCGGGCGGCGACCCGGGAGAAGCTGCAGGCCGCGGCGATCACGTTGTTCACCCGGAAGGGGTTCGCGGCGACCAGCGTCGGGGACATCGCGGCTGCCGCCGGAGTGAGCGCCGGACTGCTGTATCGGCACTACCGGACCAAGGAGGACCTGTTCGGCGACCTGGTCGAGCAGGCGGCCGCCGGCCTGGACCGGGTCGCCGCCCTGTTCCGGAGCGACCGGCCGGCGGCTGAGTTGATCTTGGCGTTCGCCTCCGAGTACCTGGATGACCTCGCGTGCGGCGGGGCGACGCTCGAGTTCTACCTGCTGCTGCAGCAGGCGGTGTTCAAGGGACCCGACGATCCGCGGATCGAGGCCCTGCTGGGCCGGCACGAGGCGCTCCGGAGCGAGACCGTACGGCTGATCGAGCGGGGGCAGCGGGACGGCGCGTTCCGGGACGGACCGGCCGACGCCCTCGCCGACCTCTTCTACGCCACGCTCGGCGGCCTGGCCCAGGTGAGCCTGATCCGCGGTGACCGGTTCTCGGCCCCGACGCCGGACCTGCTGACCGCCTTTCTGATCAAGGAGACTTCATGATCGACATCGTGCCCGCCCGCGACCTGGGCGACGACGCACCGCGGCTCGTCAGCGAGATCTTCGTGGACGGCTTCGGCCGGCACTTCACCGCGTTCGCCAAGGACCCGGGGCGGCTGGTCGATGCCTTCGCGCACACGTTCGACCTGGATCTCTTCTATGTCGCCACCGTCGACGGCGAGCCGGCCGGGATCGCGGCCTGCACCGACGGCATACAGGGCTGCGTCCGGTCCGACGCCGCGACCATGCGCCGGCATCTCGGTCTGATCCGGGGCAGCTTCGCGCACTGGGTGTTCACCGGCCAGTTCAGCGAGCCGATCAAGGACCCGCGCCCGGGCCAGGGCTCGATCGAGTTCGTCGCGACGGCGGCCCGGCAGCGCGGGAGAGGTGTCGCGTCGGCGCTGCTGCGGTGGCTGCACACCCTCCCCCAGTACGACAGCTTCGTGCTCGCCGAAGTGGCCGACACCAACGACGCCGCGCTCAGCGTCTACCGCCGCCTCGGTTACGTCGAGTACGAACGCCGACCGGTCCGGCACGGCAGGTTCTCCGGGATCAACGCCTACGTGTCGCTGCGCTACGCCAAGGACTCACCGGCGGCTCCACTTGGCGGCGGTCCGAACGCACGGTAGGAATGGGTCATGACTTTGCTTCGCGCAGCCGCCCGAACCCTGCTCGCCTCGTATTTCGTGGTCTCCGGGGTCAAGGCCGTCAAGGATCCGGACTCGCTCGTCCCCGCCGCCCAGCCGATCGCCGACAAGGTGGTGCCACTGGTCAAGGACTACGCGCCGGACACCGTCGCCAAGTACATCCCGGAGGATGCGGCGACCCTGATCAGGATCAACGGTGCGCTGCAGTTGGCCGGCGGATTCGCGCTGGCCACCGGCAAGGGCCGCCGGCTCGGCGCGCTGCTGCTCGCCGCCTCGTTGGTGCCGAGCACGATCGCGAAGCACCCGTTCTGGACCCGGGACAACCCGGAGGAGGAAGCGGTCGACAAGGCCCACTTCCTCAAGAACGCCAGCCTGCTCGGCGGCGTGCTGCTGGCGGCCGGCGACACCGAGGGCAAGCCGAGCCTGGCCTGGCGGGCCCGCCGCGGCAGTGAGGCGCTCGCCCGGGACACGAAGAAGTCGAGCAAGAAGGCCGTCAAGGAGGGCCGCGAGTTCGCCGAGGAGGCGCTGGCCAGCGGCGCCCTGCTCGCCGGCACCGTGGTCGCCGGATCCCGGCGGGCCCGGAAGAAGGCCGCCAAGGATCTGAAGAAGGCCAAGATCGTCGCCGAGAAGCAGGCCGTCGAGGCTCGCAAGGTCGCCGAGAAGCAGGCCGCGGAGTTCAAGAAGAACGCCGAGCGCGCCGCCAAGGACGCCCGGAAGAACCTCAGGAAGGGCCGGGACAACCTGGCCAAGGGCGCCGAGCGGGCCCGCGAGGACGTCGCCAAGCAGGCCGAGCAGGTGATCAAGGACGTCAAGAAGAGCGACGTCGCGAAGAAGATCAACAAGGCCACCGAGAACATCCACCTCGGCGAGAACTGATCAACGACGGTCGGGGCTCGCGCGGTGGGTAACTTGTAAACTCGCCGCGTGACCTCGACTCCGACCGAAACCTGGCCCGCTCCGCTGGCCCCGGCTCCCATCCGGGCCACCGTCGCGGTGCCCGGCTCCAAGTCCGAGACCAACCGCGCGCTGATCCTGGCCGCGCTGTCCAGCGGCCCCTCCACGATCAGGTACGGGCTCGACGCGCGGGACACCCGGCTGATGCGGGACGCGCTGCGCACGCTCGGGGTCAAGATCACCGAATCCGAGCACGAGTGGCGGGTCGAACCGCCGGAGACGTTCACGGCCGGCGGCACGATCGACTGCGGCCTGGCCGGCACCGTGATGAGGTTCGTCCCGCCGGTGGCCGCGCTGGCGGACGGCGAGGTCGCCTTCGACGCCGACGAGCAGGCCTACCGGCGGCCGATGGACGTACTGCTGAACGCGCTGCGGGACTGCGGCGCAACGGTGCCGGACGACGCCACCACGTTGCCGTTCCGGCTGACCGGCCGACCCGACCTGCCGGGCGGCGTGATCACGATCGACGCGTCCACCTCGAGCCAGTTCGTCTCCGCGCTGCTGCTCGCCGGCGCCCGGTTCACCGAGGGACTTGATCTTCGCCACGACGGCAAGGACGTCCCGTCCCAGCCGCACATCGACATGACGGTGGCGATGCTGCGCGAGCGCGGGGTCGCGGTGGACGACAGCGAGCCGGCTCGCTGGGTCGTCTCCCCGGGCCCGATCGCGCCGGTCGACGTCGACGTCGAGCCCGACCTCTCCAATGCCGCGCCGTTCCTGGCCGCGGCGGCGATCACCGGCGGTACGGTGACCGTACCCAACTGGCCGGAGCGGACCCACCAGCCCGGTGATCAACTTCGGGAGATCCTGACCCGATTCGGCGCCGCGGTCGGCCGCAACGACTCGGGCCTGACCGTGATCGGCACCGACCAGCTGCATGCCGTCGATCTCGACCTGCGCGAGGCCAGCGAACTGACCCCGGTGATCGCGGCGATCGCGGCACTGGCCGACGGGACCAGCCACATCCGCAACGTGGCCCACATCCGCGGCCACGAGACCGACCGGCTCGCGGCCCTGGAGACCGAGCTGGACGCCCTCGGCGCGCACGTCACCCAGACCGACGACGGGCTGACGATCCACCCGCGCCTGCTCGGCGGCGGCCTCTGGCACTGCTACGCCGATCACCGGATGGCCCACGCCGGCGCCCTGCTCGGCCTGGTGGTGAACGACATCGAGCTGGACGACATCGGCTGCACCGCCAAGACGATGCCCGAGTTCGCCGAGCTCTGGCAGTCCATGATCAACTCCTCCGTCGTCGACCTGGAGCCGACCGACGCATGAGATTCACCCCACGACGCACTTCTCCTCCGCTGCGCTCCCCCGAACTGCGCCGCGGGGACCCCGCATGACAACCAGGGGTCTGCGCGACGACGACCACACCGGCTTCGACCGGCCTCGTCGGCGCAGCAGGCCCCGGACCAAGGACCGCCCGGACTACTCCGAGGCCGAGATCGGCATGATCATCACGATCGACCGCGGGCGCTACCGGATCCTGATCGACGACCGTGAGGTGATCGCGGTCAAGGCCCGCCAGCTCGGCCGCAAGAGCGTGATCGTCGGGGACCGGGCCCGGGTCGTCGGCGACACCTCCGGCGAGGAGGGCACGCTGGCCCGGATCGTCGAGGTCGAGGAGCGGACCACGGTGCTGCGCCGGACGGCCGACGACGACGACCCGTACGAGCGGCCGGTGGTCGCCAACGCCGACCAACTCGCCATCGTCACGGCCCTGGCCGACCCGCCGCCGCGGACCGGGATGATCGACCGGATCCTGGTCGCCGGTTACGACGCCGGGCTGGAGCCGCTGCTCTGCCTGACCAAGGCCGACCTGGCCGCGCCGGACGAACTGCTCGCCGCGTATCAGCCGCTCGGGGTACGCAGCGTGGTGCTGGCCCCGGACAGCGAGCTGGAACCGCTGCGGTCCGCACTGGCCGGCCGGGTCAGTGTGCTGGTCGGCCACTCGGGGGTGGGCAAGTCCACCCTGGTGAACCGGCTGATCCCGGGCAGCGACCGGGCGATCGGCAAGGTCAACGAGGTCACCGGCCGGGGCCGGCACACCTCGACGTCGGCGATCGCCCTCGCTCTGCCGGACGGCGACGGCTGGGTGATCGACACGCCCGGGGTCCGCTCGTTCGGGCTGAGCCACGTGACGCCGGACCGGATCGTTGCCGCGTTCGGCGACCTCGCCGAGTTCGCCGCCGACTGCCCGCGCGGCTGCCGGCACACCGCGGCCGACCCGGAATGCGCACTGGACACCGCCGTCGCCGACGGACGGCTGGCCGCCGGCCGGCTGGAGTCGTTCCGGCGAATGATCACGACTGCATAGACCGGCGTGGTGGCGCCGGGGCGCGTCGGCAGGTCACTAGTACGGTATGCCCCATGGCGGCGAGCATCCCCTCCCAGCAGAGCCTCACGGACGATCTGCGCCTGGCGCATCTGCTGGCCGATGACGCCGATTCGATCACCATGAGCCGGTTCAAGTCGCTCGATCTGCACGTGATGACCAAGCCCGACCTGACGCCGGTGACGGACGCCGACACCGAGGTCGAGGAGGTGCTGCGGCGCACGCTGGGCCGGGCCCGGCCGCGGGACGCGGTGCACGGGGAGGAGCTGGACGACACCGGCTGGGGTCCGCGGCGCTGGGTGATCGACCCGATCGACGGCACCAAGAACTTCGTCCGCGGCGTGCCGGTCTGGGCCAGCCTGATCTCGCTGATGGTCGAGGAGGAGGTGGTCGTCGGCGTGGTCAGCGCACCCGCGCTCGGCCGCCGCTGGTGGGCCTCGCTCGGCAACGGCGCGTACACCGGGAAGTCGTTGATGTCGGCCACCCCCTGCCACGTCTCGGACGTGACCAAGATCGAGGACGCCTCGCTCAGCTACTCCTCGATCGGCGGCTGGGTGGAGAACGGCCAGGGCCAGGAGTTCGTGGATCTGCTGCGAGCCTGTTGGCGGACCCGCGCGTACGGCGACTTCTGGTCCTACATGCTGCTCGCCGAGGGCGCGGTCGACATCGCGTGCGAGCCGGAACTCGCGCTGCACGACATGGCCGCCTGCTCGATCGTGGTCGCCGAGGCGGGCGGCCGGTTCACCGATCTGGACGGCCGGCCGGGCCCGAACGGCGAGGGTGCCTACGCAACCAACGGACGGCTGCACGATGCCGTCCTGGACCAGCTCAGACCCGAGGACGACGAACCCGAGACCGACGGCGCCGAGGACGAGGAGGACCTGACCGGCGCCTAGGTGAAGTTGGCAGCCAGCCACGACCGCAGGAGACAATGACCGGATGCAGCTCAACCACCGATTCACCGTCCCAGCCCGGGTCGAGGATGTGTGGGCCGCATTCCATCGCCTCGACCGGGTCGCCCCCAGCTTCCCCGGCGCCAACCTGGAGAGCGTCCGCGGGGACGACTTCACCGGGTCGATCAAGATCAAGTTCGGCGCGATTCTCCTGGTCTACAACGGCTCCGGCCGGATCGTGGAACGCGACCAGGCCGAGCGGCGGCTGGTCATCGAGGCCAAGGGCCGGGACCGCCGCGGCCAGGGTGGCGCGACCGTCGAGCTGACCGCCCGGTTCGCCGGGCTCGGCCGGTCCGGCACCGAGATCGTCGCCGAGACCACCCTCAACCTGACCGGCCGGCCGGCCCAGTTCGGCGAGGCGGTGATCTCCGACGTCGTCGACCGGGTGCTGGAGCGCTTCGTGCACGATGTCGCCGATCAGCTGACCGGACGGACCGCGGCGCCGGAAACCGAGCCGGTCCCGGCCGAGCCCGCCGCCGAGCCGGAGCCCGAGCTGGTCGAGTTCACCGAGGACGAGGAACAGGTCGACGTCGAGGAGACCGCCGCCGAGGAGGACTTCACGTACGACGAACTCGGCCCGGCCGAGACGCCCGGGGCCGAGACGCCGGAGCCCGAGCCGGAGCCGGTCGTCGAGTCCCCCGACGACCTCGCCGAGGAGGAGGACCTCGTCGACGAGGAGAACGGGCCGTTCGTCGACCCGCGCGGTGACGACGCCGACTTCGCCACCGCCCCGATCCCGGAGACCGGCGCGGACCCCGGTACCGCGGCTCGCGACGGCCGGACCGGACAGGAACTGGTCCGGCCCGGTTCCGGCGGCCTGCCGGTGCCTGCCGACACCGTGGAGACGATCAAGCGGTACGCCCCCGCGGCGGCGGCCGCCGTGGCGGGGGTGACCGCGGTCGTGGTCTGGGCCCTCGGCCGCCGGCGCCGCTGAGCAACGAGGGCTCGACCGGGTCGTGCACCGATCGCTTGATGCTCGTCGCCGATCCGGGCCCCGACGGTCCGCGATCCAGCCGCCGCGGGCGCCAGGGTCCTTGGACGAGTCGGTAGGGCGTCATATCGTGAGGCATGGTCGACCCGGTGGCGAGCACAGCGACGGGAGTCCCGGCGCATGCGCTCAGTACGTATGTCCGTCGCTATCACGGCTCCTGGTTCGAGGACTTTGCGCCACTCGTGCATCGTGGGCTTCCCTCTCACCATCTCGAGTTCATCATCTGCCTGGGTCAGTCGCTCATGATCAACTCCGCCGATGGATCGGACGGACGTCGGTATGCGGGGCTTGTCGGAGGCCTGCACCGGCGACCTGTGAATGTGGCGATGTGTGGCCCAATGCGGAACATCTCGCTCGAACTGACGCCACTCGGAGCGAGAAAGCTGCTTGGCGTGCCGGCAGCCGCCCTGGCAGGCCAGTTCGTTGATCTTGACGCCATCCTCGGGCCGGCCGCCGACGCCATCACGGAACGGCTCTGGAGCACGACCGACTGGCAGGTCTGCTGGTCGGTCCTGGACCAGGCCTTGGGTTCCCTGGCATCACGTGCCGCCGACCGGAACCGCGGGGACCGCTGGGCCCGGCAGGCTTGGCACCGCATAGTCGGCTCCGGCGGCACGGTTCGGATCGGGGCTCTGGCTGCGGAGTCGGGCTACGGTCACCGCCAGTTGAGGGACAAGTTCGTTCGGGAGTACGGCATCACGCCCAAACAGGCCGCCCGCATCCTGCGGTTCGAGCGATCCAGCGAACTCGTCAAGAGGTTCGGACGCGTGGGGCGCGGCGGTACGGCCCCGACAACGTCCATGGCCGAGATTGCGGCGCGGTGCGGCTACTTCGACCAGGCGCACATGATTCGCGATTGGCATGAGCTGGCCGGCTGTGCCCCTACAGCCTGGCTCCGTTCCGAAAGCCTCCCTTTCGTCCAAGGCGGCGACGATGGCGAGAACTCAAACTGACGATATGGAATCGACGACACAACCAAAACTGTGGCCGAGCCTCGGATACCGAGACGCCGCCTCAGCAATCCAATTTCTCGAGGAAGCCCTGGGATTCGAGGAGGTCGCCCACCATCCGGGCGACACTCCCGGAACGATCAACCAGGCCGTGCTGCGCTGGCAATCGGGTGCCATTGTCACGATCCATACCGCCGAGCCGGATGTAGCCGGTTTCACCGACCTCGGCTCTCGGATCCCGATCGGAATCTATCTGCACACGGACGACCCGGACGGCCTGTACGAACGAGCTGTGAGGGCCGGGGCCGTCCCGGCCGGTGCTCCGGAGTCGTCGTCGCACGACACCAGGGACGCAACGATCGCCGATCCGGAAGGCTGCCTCTGGAGCTTCGGCACCTATCGCGGCGATTGATCAGCCGGCGCCGCCGGAGGCGCGCCTCAGTCGGCCAGCCGGAGCCGGATCGTCTCGGGCAGGCTCCGCAGTTTGTCCAGCAGCTCGGCCGGCACTCCCCCGGCGACGTCGGTGATCACGTAGCCGAGGTCGCCGCGGGTGGACAGGGACTGGCTGTCGATGTTGACGCCGAAGTCGGCCAGCACGCCGTTCGCTGTGGCCAGCACGCCGGGCACGTTGCGGTGGATGTGCAGGATCCGGGTCCGGTCGCTCGGCGTACCCTCCAACTGCACGGTGGGCAGGTTCACCGACATCGTGGTCGCACCGGCGCCGACGTAGTCGCGCAGCTTGCCGGCCACGAACCGGCCGATGTCCTCCTGCGCCTCCTCGGTCGAGCCGCCGACGTGCGGGGTCAAGATCACGTTCGGGATCCCTTGCAGGGAAGAGGTGAACGGGTCCCCGGCCTTCTTCGGCTCGCTCGGGAAGACGTCCACCGCGGCGCCCGCGATGTGGCCGGACTCGAGGTGCTCGCGGAGCGCTTCATGATCAACGACGATGCCCCGGCAGAGGTTGAGGAAGAGGCTGCGCGGACGCATCTTGGCGAACTGCTCAGCGCCGAACAGGCCCGCGTTGCCGGGCCGGCCGTCGACGTGCAGCGACACCGTCTCGGACACCTCGAGCAGTTCGTCCAGGGTCTCGCAGCGACGCGCGTTGCCGAGCGCCAGTTTGTCCGCGACGTCGTAGAAGTAGACCTGCATGCCGAGTGCCTCGGCGATCACCGAGAGCTGGCTGCCGATGTTGCCGTATCCGACGATGCCGAGGGTCCGGCCGCGGACCTCGTGCGCCCCGGTGGCCGACTTGTCCCAGACCCCGGCGTGCATCTTGGCGTTCTTGTCGGTCAGGTGCCGGGCCATCGAGATGATCTCGGCGATCACCAGTTCGACCACGCTGCGGGTGTTGGAGAACGGGGCGTTGAACACCGCCACGCCGTTCCCGGATGCCGCGGAGAGGTCGATCTGATTGGTGCCGATGCAGAACGCACCGACCCCGAGCAGGTGCGGGGAGGAGGAGATCACCCGCTCGGTCACGGTCGTCTTGGACCGGATGCCGAGCAACTGGACGTCCCGGACGGCTTCGATCAGCTCGTCCTCGTCCAGCGCGCCCTTCACCGTCTCGAGCTCGATCCCGCGCTCGGTCAGCAGTCGTTCGGCCTCGGGGTGGATGTTCTCCAGCAGAAGTGCCTTCATCGCTCCTCATCAAGTCGCTTGCGCCCGGGCCATTCTAAGGACCCGCTCGAGCGGGGTCGTCCGAAATCTCATCCCCGCGTCCGTAACCGCGGGATAGGGTGCGGTACGTGGAGTGGAGATCACCCGGTGTCCCGGGCCGGCGCTGACCGGCCCGACTGAGACGTTCCGAGGCCCGCAGCGCCCTTCCTTGCGCCATCACCACTTCTGCCGCAAAGGGTCTCCGTGTTCCTCCTGCTCCTGGCCTACCTGGCCTTCCTCAGCCTCGCTCTCCCCGACGGAATGCTCGGCGTCGCCTGGCCGACCATGCGGCTCAGCCTGGACGAGCCGCTCGACGCGCTCGGCTGGCTGCTGCCGTTCGGCGTCGGCAGCTATCTCACCTCGGCCGCGTTGGCCGACCGGCTGGTGGCCCGGCTCGGCCTCGGCCGGCTGCTCGCCGTCAGCACCGCCGGTACGGCAGCGGCCCTGGTCGGGACCGGGCTGGCACCGGCGTTCTGGGTCACCATCGCGGCGAGCGTGCTGCACGGGCTCTCGTCGGGCGCGATCGACGCCGCACTGAACAGTCACGCGGCCCGGACCTTCTCCCCGACGGCGATCAACGTCATGCACGCCTGCTACGGGATCGGCGCCGCCCTCTCGCCGCTGCTGGTCACCGCGATCATCGTCGGCAACGGTTCCTGGCGCTGGTCGTACCTGATCGTCGCCGGGCTGCAGCTCGGTCTCGCGGTCGCGTTCCTCGTCTCGGCCTCGCGCTGGCCGGCACCGCCACCGCCGGACGCGCCGAGCGGGCCGATCCCCGGGATCCGGGCGCCGCGCCGGGCGGCCGTGTTCGGCGTCGTCGCGGTCGGCGTGCAATCGGCGTTCGAGTCCAGCCTCAGCCTGTGGTGCTTCGTCTTCCTGACCCAGGGCGCCGGCCTGCCGACCGCCACCGCGGGTCTCGCGGTCTCCGGCTACTGGGTCGCGCTCTGCGCGACCAGGCTGGCGATCGGGCCGGTCGCCGACCGGCTCGGGGCGTGGCCGGTGCAGCGGGTCGCCGCCGGCGGCCTGGTGATCTTCGCCGCCCTGCTGCTGCCCGGCCGGCCGACGCTCGCCGTGATCGCGGTGCTCGGGCTCGGCATCGCCGCGGCACCGCTCTATCCGCTGCTGATGCTGACCACCCGGGACCGGACCCCTCGAGTGGAGCGGGTCGTCGGCCTGCAGACGGTGGCGTCCGGGTTGGGCGCGGTGACGCTGCCCGGCCTCCTCGGAATGATCATCGACGCGACACCGGACCGGTTCGCGCTGATCATGGCCGGGATGGCCGCGCTGATCCTGCTGCTGCAGGTCGGACTGGCCCGGTCACAGAATCCAGTAGGCCGAGACCGCCATCGGGAGCAGGCCGAGCAGCGCCAGCGGTGACCAGGGCCGGCGCCGGTTGACCACCAGGGTCACGACGGCGGTGATCAAGCCGATCACGCCCGTCATCACCCACAACCCGACCGTACGGCTGTAGCCGAGATCGGGCTCGCCGCGGACCGCGAGGTAGGCGGCGAGCACGATCGCGATGGAGCCGAACACGATCCAGGCGGCGACGCTCAGCAGCGCTCGCTGGACGACGTCGAGGCTGCGCTGCTCGGCCTCCCGCTCCTCCCGGCTCATGCTGGCAGGCATCCGAATCACTCTCCCCTGGTCAGTGGGCGACACGAACGTTTCGTACCCTAATCGTTCGTGTATTAACTATACTCCGGAGCATGCCTTCCGACGCACCGAGCACCGACGCCACGGACACCGACCTGCTCGCCCTGGAGCAGCAGGTCTGCTTCGCCCTGGCCGTCGCCTCCCGCACCGTGATCGGCCTCTACCGCCCGCTGCTCGACCCGCTCAAGCTGACCCACCCGCAGTACCTGGTGATGCTGGCCCTCTGGCAGCACGGCACCCTGTCGCTGCGAGAGCTCGGCGATCTCGTCTCCTCCGACGCGGCCACCCTGTCGCCCCTGGTGAAGCGCCTGGCCGAGGTCGGTTACGTGACCCGGGAACGCGAGCCCGGAGACGAGCGCAGCCTCCGGATCACACTGACGCCGGCCGGTCGCCGACTGCGCCGGCAGGCGGTGAAGATTCCGCCGGCAATCCTGGACCGGCTGGGCATGGACATCGCCGAACTGCGCCGGATCCACGCCGACCTGACCGACCTGATCGCCCGCGCCCGGTGATCATGGCGACCCCGATTCCCTAACCGGGGTTGGGGTTCCAGCCAGGCATGTCCCAGGGTCCGACCAGGTCCTGGCAACCGATTGACATCCCCGGGGCGCACTGTCATGATCATTTGCAATCGGTTGCATCCAATCTCCGACGACGCCGTCGAAAGGATCATCCATGCCCTCCTCCGATCAGCGATCATGGACCGTGCGACGCCGTACGCTGCTCGGCGCGGCCGGGGCCGGCGGGCTCGCCGCGGCGGCCGGGTTGCCGTTCCGGACCGCCGCGGCCGCTGCCGAGATCGTGGACCTCGGGGTCGCGATGCTCAGCGTCAACGTACGGTTCGCGGCCGGCGGCACCCTGCCCGACGGGACGCCGGTGATCTTCGCCATGAGCGACGGCAACCCGGTCAGCTTCAACGTGCTCCGGATCGCCGACGGCGAGCGGCTGGCTGGTCACCAGCTCGGACCGGACACCATCGGCGCCTGCGTGATCCAGCACCCCGACGGGAGGATCTACTTCAGCGTCCGCGGCAAGTCGACCGGCCTGCTGCTGCGCTACGACGCGTCGTCGGACACGGTGGAGACGCTGGTCGAGAACGTCGTCGGCGAGAACTTCGTCCGCAACCTCACGGTCGACCCCGACACCGGCATCGTGTACGGCAGCACGTACGCGCATGCGAAGGTGTTCGGCTACGACCCGGCGACCGGCGCCGTCCGCGACTACGGCTCGCTGACCACGACGGGCGACCGGGTCTGGGGACTCGCCTGGGTCGACGGCGAGGTCTGGGCCGGCACCGGGATGACCGACGGGCGGCTGGTCCGGCTCGACCCGGCGACCGGTGCGACGACCGACCAGGCGCTACCCGCGCCGGTCACCGACAACACCCGCTACCTCTACAGCATCCAGCAGCGCGGCCGGACGGTGATCATCGGCCTCAGCCCGGGCGCCGAGGACGTGAACTCGGTGATCTTCGACCTGGACACCGGGCAGTGGCTTGATCATGGCGGACTGCACCAGCCGGTCGGAATGAACGGGCACGTGAGCGAGTCCGACAGCGGCGGGCGCTGCTACTACGCCAGCGCCGGCGAGATCTACGCCTACTCCCCCGCCGGCAACACCTCCGTGGCCACCAGGATCGCCGAGACCGACCTAGCACCGCTGATCGGCGAGACCCGCACCCTGTCGGTCAGCGGCAGCGGGCCGGACGAGTCGCTGCACGGCATCACCCCGGACGGCACCGTGTGGACGTTCGGGCTGTCCTCCGGCGCCACGACGACGGTCAAGACCCTCCCGATCGGCTCCCCCGCGACCCTGCACACGCTCGGCATCGGCCCGGACGACAAGGTTTACGCCGGCGCGTACCTGAGCTCCGGCGTGATGGCCCGGGCCTCCACGTCGACCTACGAACTCGAGGCCCTGGCCGGACCCGGCCAGTCGGATCAGGTGGTCGCCCACGACGGCCGGATCTACGTGACCAGCTATCCCAACGCGGTCGTCTACTCCGGCAACGCCGACCCGTGGGACTGGGGCCGCAACCCGAAGGAACTGTTCCGGATCGGGCGGGCGGTGCACCGGCAGGACCGGATCTTCGACGTCTGCCCGGTGCTCGACCTGATGGCGTACGGCAGCGTGCCGGACTACGGCGAGCTCGGCGGCGCGATCACCCTGGCCGACGGTGGCGGCGGCTTCGAGGTGTATCGCCACGTGGTGCCGGACCAGAGCATCACCGCCCTGGCCGCGTGCGGTCCGCTGCTGTTCGCCGGATCCTCGATCCACGGCGGGCTGGATTCGACGCCGGCCGCGGCGGAGGCCGAGTTGATCATCTTCGACGTCCGGACCCGGAAGGTGATCTTCGAGACCGTACCGATCCCCGGCGACGACGTGATCCACACGCTGCTGGTGCAGCGCGGCCGCCGGGTCTGGGGCATGGGCAACTCCGGCACCGTGTTCGAGTTCGACATCGCGGGCCGGAAAGTGCTCCGCAGCGTTGACACCGGACTGGCCGAGACCAACTCCTGGGGCCGCCTGGGCAGCCTCTACTGGCGCGACCAGGATCAGCGGTTCTACGGCAACGCGGGCGGCCGGCTGTTCCGGCTGGATCCGGCCACGCTGGCGACGACCGAGCTGACCGACGGCGTCAAGGTCTCCGTGCTCGCTCCGACCGGCGACATCTTCTTCGGCAACGCGTCGAACCTGTTCGTCTACCGCCTCTGAACCGCAACGCTCCGCGAGCTAATCGAAGGGCAAGGCCACAACGCTCCCTGAATCTGGATCCACCGTTACCCGTCAATGCCGGCTCGGGGACCCACCGGCCGCCGGTCCCGCTGATCCTGCGCGGGCGATGTCACCATTCCTCTTGGCACCGACCGAAACCAGCCGGTGCAACGTTGTAACGTCTGATACGAAGAGAAATCGCGACACGCCGCGACCCAGATCCCGACCTGCGCGCACCGCGACCATCCGCTTCCGCGCCCGCCCGTTGTCCATCGCAGCCCCGAGAGCACCGAACGGACGGCTCGGCGAGACCCGCCCGCCGACATCGAGGTCAAGTCGTCCGCTCAGTGACCTGCCCGGCCCTCGGCCGCAAGGGCCGCGACTCCTCCGGGCTGTTTCGGATCCGGCGCGGTGGATTCGACCTGAGCAGCTGCGCTGGCCCTTCGACAGGCTCAGGGGACGGATCCCCATCCGGTCGGATCTGCGAGGATAACGCCATGGTGAAGGGACGGGCCGGGGGCCTGCTGGCGGCGTTGATGATCATGGGACTGCTCGGCGGCTGCGCGGCGGCCGGTCAGGATCCGGAGGCGACGGCGACCGAGTGGCTGAAGCGCTTCGACGACGGGGACTATGCCGGCGCCTGCGCACTGATGGTGGACACCGACGACACCCCGGTGGCCCGGAAACCCCAAGAGCGCAAGGATTCCTGCGTGGGTGGGCTGGAGCAGCTGGCCGACCAGGCGGCCCAGCACTCGCTCGACGAGTGGCGCCGGTCCCCGCGCACGACCCGTACCGAAGGAAACACGGCGGTGATCGAATTCACCGCCGTGCAGGGCAAGATCAGCGAGGTCCGGGTCGACGACGTGTGGTACGTCGCCGACCCGGGTCTCGGAGTGTTCTCGTTCGGGTGATCAGAGAGCGATCTCGGTGCCCTTGGCGGCCGACGCGTAGATCGCGTCCAGCACCTGGGCCCGGATCAGCGCTTCCTCGCCGCGGTGATCACCGAACTTGCCGGACTGCACCTTGTCCAGGAACTGCAGCACGCTCGCCTCGTGGTGCCCGGCGGGCGGCACGATCGGCTGCAACTCGGCCGGGATGCCGTCGATCTCGGTCCACACGTTGAGCCGCTGGTACGGCTCGACGCCCCAGCCGCCCCACTCGATGCTGGCCCCGCCCTCGGACCCGTACAGCGCCACATAGCACTGGTCGTACGGGATCCACTGGGCCCAGCTCGACTCGAGCAGCAGCGTGCCGCCGCCGTCCAGCCGGAGGAACGCCGTGGACAGGTCCTCGACCTCGAAGTCGATCTTGGTGTCGACGTTGGCCCGCGGGCCGTACGCCGAACCGCCGCGACCGCGCGGCCCGAACTCGGCGTAGGTCGCCGCCGTGGCCGACGAGACCTGCGGGTTGCCGAGCAGGTGCAGGGCCATGTCGAGCATGTGCACGCCGATGTCCATCATCGCGCCGCCGCCGGCGAGCGAGGCGCGGGTGAACCAGGTGCCCAGGCCGGGGATGCCCTGCCGCCGCAGCCAACCGGCCTTGGCGTAGTAGATCTGGCCCAGCCGGCCGCGGTCGACGATCTCCTTCAGCGCGGTGACCTCGCCGCGCTGCCGGTGGTTGAACGACACGTCGAGCACCCGGTCGTTGGCCTTGGCCGCCTGCACCATGGTCTCCGCCGCGGCGCCGCTCTCGGCCATCGGCTTCTCCGACAGCACGTGGATCCCGGCGTTCAGCGCACCGACCGCGATCGGCGCGTGCAGGGCCGTCGGCGTGGCCACGCTGATCACGTCCAGGTCACCGGACTTGATCATGGACTCCCAGTCGGCATAGCGGCGCTCGACGCCGTACTTGTCGCCCAGCTCGGCCAGCTTCTCGGCCTCCATGCCGGCCAGTGCGACCAGGTCGGCGTTGGCGGCGTCGAAGTAGGCCTGCATGTGCTGCTGGCCCGCCCAGCCGAGGCCGACGACGCCGGCCCGGAGCTTCTTCTGCTCGTCGGTCACTTGTCCTCCTTCAGGCCGCGGCCGGTGAAGATCGGCGGCGGCTGGTTGACCACGGACGGCGTGACGAACTCGCCGGCGCGGTCCGGCGCGGCCCAGCGGACGCCGTTGGCCAGGACCCGCTTGATGTCCGGGTGGTGGTAGACGGGGTACTCCTGGTCGCCGGGCGAGAAGTAGAAGACCTTGCCCTTGCCACGGCGCCAGGTGCAGCCGGAGCGGAACACCTCGCCGCCGGAGAAGGTCGAGATGAAGATCTGCTCGTCCGGGTGCGGGATGTCGAAGTACTCGCCGTACATCTCCTGCTCGTCGATGACGATCGGATGCGGTACGCCCTCGGCGATCGGGTGGCCCGGGTTGGTCGTCCAGACCAGCTCGGTGTCCTGCGAGTTGCGCCAGGTCAGCGAGCAGCTGGTCCCCATCAGCTTGATGAAGATCTTGGAGAAGTGCGCCGAGTGGAGCGCCAGCAGCCCCATCCCGCCCAGCACCCGCTGGTACACCTTGTCGACGATCTTGTCGTCCACCTGGCCGTGCGTGGCGTGGCCCCACCACGTCAGGACGTCGGTGTTCTCCAGCACCTCGTCGGTCAGCCCGTGCTCGGGCTGATCCTGGGTCGCGGTGCGGACCTGAACCTGATCGCCCAAGAGCTCGGTCAGCCCGGCCGCGATGGCGCCGTGCATGCCGTCCGGATAGCGCTCCGCCATCCCTTCGCGGTCACGGTCGCTGTTCTCGTGATGATTTTCGCCCCATACGGTGACGCGGATCGGTGAAGTCACGATGGACAAGTCTGCGCCCTCCGGTCCCAGCACGCAAAGCCCCATTTCGGTGCGGTCCAGCACGCGGGACGCGTCGGTCGGTGGCGAGCACCGGCCGGCGGGCCATGATGGTGCGATGGAGGACCGATCGCGGGTTGACCAGGGTGCCGAGGCCGAGGACGGTCGGCCGGCGGTCCCGCTGATCCGTCAGCTGAGCCTGCGCGCCTTCGATCTGTCCGGCCGCACCCTGCGGCGCAGCCGGGAGTCGGCGGAGCGCCGGATCAGCCGCTGGCGGGACCGCATCTTCATGATCATCCAGTGCGCGGTGACCGCCGGGCTGGCCTGGCTGCTGGCCCAGGTCGTGCTCGGTCACCCGATGCCCTTCTTCGCCCCGGTCGCGGCGATCATCACCCTCGGCTTCACGTTCGGGCAGCGCCTGCGGCGCGGCATCGAGGTCGCGATCGGCGTCGCCGTGGGCGTCCTGGTCGGCGACCTCTTCGTGATCGCCTTCGGCACCGGGCCGGTCCAGATCATCCTGGTCTGCGCGATCGCGATGTCGCTGGCCACCCTGCTCGGCGCCGGCAACCTGATGATCATCCAGGCCGGTGTGCAGTCGATCATCGTGATCACGCTGACCCCGATGCCCGGCCAGGGCGTCAACCGCTGGCTGGACGCGGTGACCGGCTGCGCGATCGCCCTGCTGCTGGCCACCATCGCGCCGAGCGCCCCGCTGCGCCGGCCCCGGCTGGTCGCCGCCAAGATCCTGCAGGAGTTCGCCGCGACCCTGGACGCCGCCGCCGAGGCGCTGCGGACCGGCGACGAGGAGGGCGGCGACGCCGTCCTGGTCCAGGCCCGGGCCACCGAGACAGCGCTGGACGACCTGCGCGAGGCCACCGACGAGGGCCTCGGCGTGGTCCGACACTCCCCGTTCCGCCGCCGCGACCTGCCCGCCGTGCAGGCGTACGCAGACCTCCAGGTGCCGCTCGACCACGCCAGCCGGAACCTCCGTGTGCTGGCCCGCCGGAGCGCCGTCGCCCTGTGGCGGGACGAGACCGTACCGCTGGCGTACCTGACCCTGATGCAGGATCTCGCCGACGCGGTCCGCTACATGGCCGGCGAACTGTACAACCGCCGGCTGCCCACCGCCGCCCAGGCGCGGCTGGTCGCCCTGGGCCGGGCCAGCTCCCGGCTGCGGCTCGCCGACACCATGTCCGCCGTCGTGATCTTGGCCCAGTTGCGGTCGATCATCACCGACCTGCTGGAACTCACCGGCCTCGACTACGCGGAGGCCAGGACCCGTGTCCCGGACATGGACTGAGGGTGTCCGGGCGTCGATTTGTGATCTCCGGAGGCGTGAACTATGGTTATCCACGCGACGCGGGGTGGAGCAGCTCGGTAGCTCGCTGGGCTCATAACCCAGAGGCCGCAGGTTCAAATCCTGCCCCCGCTACCAAAGGAAGGGCCCGGACCGAATGGTCCGGGCCCTTTCGCTTCCTCCGTGTTGATCAGAGACGCCTCAGAGTAGCTTCGACGGCGGCCTCGACCCGGGGAGTCATGCCGGGACCGTCGACGGGGCGGCGGCCGGCGACCTGATCACGGATGTACTTCGCCTGGTCGTCGCTGTGGTGCAGCAGCGCGTACAGGTCCCACCACGGGTGGAGCGTGACCCCGGCGAGGGACTCGTAGTGCGACCGAAGCTGCTCCGCCCACTCGGGCGAGTAGAGCGCGGCGATGTAGCGCCGGCACTGCCCCACGTCGATCGCTCGGGACCCGCGATGGACGCCGTTCCAGTCGGTCAGGCCGGTGATCTTCCCGCGCGACCAGAGCAGGTTGACCGGCAGGAAGTCGCCGTGCAGGAAGACGGCCGGATCCTTCGGCGGAGGCGCCGCCATGGCATCGAACGCCGCCTTCCACACCGCCGGCTTCCGCGCGCCGGCCGGCACCTGCAACTCGTCCCGCGGCGCGATCCAGGAATCCGACCACGGGTCGAAGGTCTTGGCGGGCAGATCGAGGGAATGCAGCAGTACGGCGAGCTCAGCGATCCGGGTCAGCCACGGCCGGGGCTCCGCCGGATCCAGCCGGACGTGACCCGGCAGGCGGGTCATCAGCAACGCCGGCTCTCCCCCGGTCGAGGCGCCGGCGGGGTCGGCTGCCAGCAGGCTCGGAACCGGAAGCCCGCTTCCCGCCACCAGTTCGAGGTTGGCGATCTCCTTCTCCATGGCCGCCTGCAGGTCAGGCCCGCCCGGGTACTGGCGCAGGACGACGAACGTTCGTCGCTCTCCTCGCTCGACCGTCAGTCGATGCACGGCGGAGTTGAAGCCACCGGTCATCCGGCGATGGCCGACGACGCGACTGCCAGTTCCCATCGACGCCGCCACCCAGGCCAGTGTCTCCGCGGACGGCCGGCGCTGCCTGAACCCGCCCTCTCTCCAATCGCCCTCGGTCATGATCGCGAGCCTATTCAGCCTGGGCCGGCGGCGACACGGGTTTCTTTCCTGCCGCCCGGGACCGATGACCGGCAGATGTCCGGTCGTTGCCCTGGGCCGGCCGCCCCGGATCGACCAAGAGTGAGTGGGTACGGAACCAGCGCGAGCTCGGGGCCACGCACAGCCGCATCGACCACGACCAGGGCTGCGCGGTCCGGGCCGCCCAACGCGAGAGGCACCTCGATGACCCAAGATCATCTTCGCCGGCGCAGCCGCATCATGATCGGCTTCGCGACGGCAACGGCCGCGCTCGGCTTTCTCGGCGGCAGCGCCGGCGAAGCGCCGGCGGCAGAGACCCACGTGGCCGGGAACGTGGCGGTCGCGGCTGCGGACTGCGTCGGGAACGAGTACGGCTACGGCTGTCTGAGTGCGGACCGGAAGACGGCCTTCGTCGTCGACCGGCGCTGCAACGACGGCGTCCAGGCCTTCATCCGGGTCCACCACGGCGGCGGCTGGGGCACGCTCTACGACAGGAACGGCTGCCGGGCCGGCGCCAGCCGCAGCCACCTCACGGTGGGTCACTACGACACGATCGGGATCTGCCGTTGGAGTTCGGGCAGGCCGGACTGCGATTGGAGCTAGCGCTCTGTGCGGACCTTCAGCGGTCCGTGACCTCTCGGCCATAGCGCTGAAGCTGGCCCGCGTGGATGTCACTGACCCATTCCCAGCCGGGCTCCGGCGAGGTCACCCGCGGGTCGTCGGAGCCCTGGCCGTCGCGCAGAGCCGTGACGTACGCACGATCCAGGTCGATCCGAGTCCGGACCTGATCACCGGCGGAGCCGTGACCCGGGATGACGACGGCGACGTCGTCCGCCACCTCCTCGAGCCGGCTGAGGCCGACCAGATAGTCCTCGATCGGGTCGTTGCCGTCGGACGGCTCGTCGAGCATCGGGACGAAGAGGTCGGACAGCATGTCGCCGGCCACCAGCACACCGCGTTCCTTGATCAACAATGCCGCATGGCCCGGCGCGTGGGCCGGGTGCTCGATGATCGTGACCTCGGGGCCGTTCCAGGGCAGGGGTGTCGTCCCGGCCGGGAGGGCGGTGATCAGGCCGAACCGATCCAGCGGGGTGTCGTCGACGATCTCCGGCGGCAGGCCCTCGGTGACCCAGGTCCGCCACTCCGGGTCCGAACGCAGGTCCTGCATCCGGGCCGCACAGCGGGCGGTCCCGTAACGGGGTGCGTCGCCGAGTGCGGCGTGCCAGAGCACGTGATCCCAGTCCGGATGCGTCGCGAACCCGGCCACCACGGGCTGCCCGGCCGCGGCCAGATCCTCGGCCAGGCAGGAGAGTTCGGCGCCGGTGATCCCGGGATCGATGATCAACACGCCGTCCCGGCCCTGCACCACGACGGTGTTGTTCCGGAGCAGTGCGCTCTGATGGACCAGCACGCCTTCCGCGACCTGACTCAGCATCGAACACCTCCGCTTTTAGTTTGCAACCACTTAGCGTGACGGTAATCCCTGGGCCGGCCGTTGGCAAGCAGTTCGGCGCAGGTTTCAAGCCGGGCGGAGATGGTGGATCGCGATGCCGTGCTCCTCGATCAACCGCGCGGCGATAGCCGGCGCAGTTCGGTGGTCGGGGCGAGTTCCCGGCGGTGCACGTACGCGATCCGGGCCGCGGCCAGGGATGCCTGCAGGCGTTGCGCCTTCGCCCAGGCGTAGTCCGGTCCGCGGGCCCCGCGTCGCTGGCGTACGTCGATCAGCACGCTGACCCCGGCCTGCCGCAGCCGGGTCAGGAACGACTCGCCGTCGAAGCCGTACCCGCCGATCGTGATCATGGAAAGACTGATCATGGAACTCGCCCCTTCCACCGGACGGTCAGGCCACCGCGGTGCCCTCGAGCTCGACCAGCTGGCCGGGGATCGCCAGCCGGGTCACGCCGAGCATCGTCGTGGTCGGCGCCACACCAGCGGCGCCCAGCCGGCCGGCCAGGATCCCGTAGTGCTGGAACAGCAGATCGACGTCAGTGGTGTAGACGTTCAGCCGGACCAGGTCGGTCAGGGTCATGCCGGCGGCGGCGAGGACGGCCTCGAGGTTGTCCAGGCTCAGCCCGAGCTGCCCCGCCAGGTCACCCTCGTGCTCGGGCTTGCCGTCGGCGTTCATCGCGGTCTGACCGGAGCAGTACAGCGTCCGGGTCTGCCCCGAGACGAGCTCGCCCTGATTGAAGCCCAGCTCCGCCGACCACGTCACCGGGTTGACCGCGGTGCGTTCCATGATCACATCAACTCCATTCCTGCTTCGGATGTACGAACGCGGGCCAGCCTGGCAAGCAATCACGACATCCTCGGTCAGGTATTCACCACTACAGTTCCCGGCATGCGCGCGGACCGACTTGTGTCACTCGTCCTGCTGCTGCGGCAGAGCGGCCGGCTGAGCGCCACCACACTGGCCCGCGAGCTCGAGGTCTCCACCCGGACGGTGCTGCGCGACATCGAGGCGTTGTCCGCCGCCGGGGTCCCGGTGTACGCCGAGCGGGGCCGGCACGGCGGGTTCGCCCTGCTGCCCGGGTTCCGGACCGAGCTCACCGGGCTCAACCACGACGAGGCCCTGGCCCTGCTGATCGCCGGCTCGCGGCGCGGCACCGAGGCCTTCGGTCTCGGGTCGGCACTCGCCTCGGCGATGCTCAAGGTGGTCGACGCGCTGCCGGACAGCTATCGCGACACCGCCGCCGGCGTGGCCGAACGGCTGCTGATCGACCCGGAGACCGACCTGCTCGCCCGCCGCCTGACCGTCGACGAGGTACCGGACGCCGTCCTGGCCGAGATCCGGCGGGCGGTGCTGGCCGGGCACCGGCTCCGGCTGCACTACGAGGCGGTGGATCGCCCGGCGGCCTGGCGCACGGTGGATCCGATCGGGTTGGTGAACGTCCGCGGCCAGGGCTATCTGCTGGCGACGCGAGCGGGCGAGGACCGGACCTATCGGCTGTCCCGGGTCCGGGCCGCCGAGGAACTGGCCGAGCCGGCCGACCGGCCCGCGCGGGTGGATCTGGACCGCGCCTGGCAGGAGCGCAGCGCCCGGTTCCGGACCGGCGGGGACCAGGTCAGGGTGCAGGCCGTGGTCGCAGCGGACCGACGCGAGGAGATCGCCGGTACGGCGCTCGCGGTGATCACCGAGCAGCCCGAGCCGGACGGCCGGCTCCGGCTGGAACTGACGTTCCAAGATCAGCGGCATGCGATCTGGGCCCTCTGGCAACTCGGGCCGGACGCGGAGGCCCTGGCTCCCCCATGGCTGCGCGCGGCACTCCGCGAGCGCGCCGCGGCGATCGCGGCACGGTATCCGGAGTAGTTCCACGGCCGGATAAGATAGCCGGGCTATGGAGGTGCCCGCCTCCCCCGTCCGGAGGTTCATCCCTTGATCACCGCCGTGTCACCGCTGGTCTGGATCATCACCGTGGTGGCGCTGCTGGCCATCATCGCCCTGGACCTGCTGGTGATCGCCCGCCGCCGCCGTACGGTCTCGATCAAGGACGCCACCCGCTGGGTGATCTTCTACGTCGGGCTGGCCGCCCTGTTCGCGGTCGGGCTGTTCATCCTCCACCCGGGGCCGGCCGGCTCGGAGTTCGTGGCCGGCTACATCACCGAGTACAGCCTCAGCGTGGACAACCTCTTCGTCTTCGTGATCATCATGTCCCGGTTCGCGGTGCCGGCCCTGGCGCAGGACAAGGTGCTCTACATCGGCATCATCCTGTCCCTGCTGCTGCGCGCCGTGTTCATCGCGGCCGGCGCCGCGGCGATCGCGGCGGCCAGCTGGACCTTCTATCTGCTCGGGGCGTTCCTGATCTACACCGCGATCCGGCTCGCCGTCGAGGGCGAGAACGACGAGGCGGATTTCAAGGAGAACGCCGTGCTGCGGCTGCTCCGGCGGATCCTGCCGTTCAGCGCCGACTACGACGGGGACCGGCTGGTGACCCGGCAGGCCAGCAGCCTGCCGGGCCGGTCCGGCCGGCTGCTGCTGACGCCCCTGGTGATCGTCATCGCCGCGATCGGCATGGCGAACGTGATCTTCGCCCTGGACTCGATCCCGGCGATCTTCGGCCTGACCCAGGACGCGTACATCATCATCACCGCCAACGCGCTGGCCCTGATGGGACTGCGCCAGCTGTACTTCCTGATCGGCGGCCTGCTGGAACGGATCGTCTATCTCAACGTCGGCCTGGCCGTGATCCTCGGCTTCATCGGCCTCAAGTTGATCATCGAGGCCCTGCACGGCTCGCACATCGACGACATCGGCTTCGTCCACCTGCCGCACATCGGGATCGCCGTGTCGCTCGGTTTCATCCTGCTCACCCTGCTGGTCACGACGATCGTCAGCCTGGCCAAGACCGGGTACGACCGCCGACGACAGGAAGCCGACTAACCGAGGCGCCGCTGCAGCACGTCGGCGCCCGGCCCGCTGAGCTCGCGGGCCACGGTCGCCCGGCCGGCCAGCGCCATCAGGACGGCCTCGGCGCTCCCCCGCGCCTCCGGTCCGCGGCCGTACGCCCAGTCCAGGTCGGTGGCGACGACCCGGACCCCGCGGACGTGCCAGAACCCGCGCAGAGGCGGGGCCGTGACGGCGAACGGCAGCACCACCCGCAGCCGCTCGACCGGGATCGCCCGCGGCAGCCCCAGCGGGCGCCGGACATCCTGATGGTGGATCATCCCGTCGGCCAGCCCGACCATGCCGCCGAACTTCGCCGTCGAACCCTGCGGGGTCAGATGCGCCCGCAGGAACGCGATCAGTTCGGCCGGGCCGAGCCGGGCGTAGTCCTCCTTGGCCACGTCGTTCAGCCGGGCGAAGCTGAACCGGGCCCGGCGCAGCCGGTCGAACAGGTCCCGCAGGTCGTGATCTTCGTAGCTGATCATGTGGCACACGACGTCCCGGACCCGCCAGCCGCGGCAGAGCGACGGCGCCTCCCACTGCTCGGGAGTCAACGTGTCAAGGAAATCCGCAAGATCTTCCCGCTCCGCCCGGGCCAGGCTCATGACATCCACGAGCCGCATTCTCGCAGGGTCAGCGCGTCCCCACCGGAGCGATCAGCTCGGCGATCGCGGCGAGCGCCCCGGGCTGCAGCCGGTAGTAGGCCCACTTGCCGCGCTGCTCCCGGGCCATCACGCCCGCCTCGACCAGGAGCCTGAGGTGGTGCGACACGGTGGGCTGGGACAGCCCGATCGGCTCGATGAGATCGCAGACGCAGGCCTCTCCCCCCTCGTACGCGGCCACGAGGGAGATCAACCGGAGCCGGGTGGGATCGGCGATCGCCTTGAGCGAGGCGGCCAGCACCTCGGCCTGGTCTGCGCTCAACACCTCGCCGGACAACGGCGAGCAGCAGCCGGTGGTCACGATCGGAAGCATGGTTCGAGTGTAGGTCATGTATTGACAGACATCGATGCGATGAACCTAGAATCACTCACATCGAAGATCATCGATATGAAGGGATGTGTGTCATGGCAGGGAGCACAGGAGCGGAGCAGGACCTGCTGGAGCAGGTACGGCAGCGCTACGCCGGCGCGGCCACCCGCGTCGCAGCCGGGGACCAGCCGGCCGGCTGTGGCGAGGCCGGAGCCGCGTCGTCCGGAGGCTCGTGCTGCGGTCCGGAGCCGGTCGAGGTGACCGAGACGTTCGGTTCCGCGCTCTACGCCGCGACGGAGCGCGACGAACTCCCGGTGGCGGCGGTCGCGGCCAGCCTCGGCTGCGGCAACCCGACCGCGGTCGCCGAGCTCCGGGCCGGCGAGCGCGTGCTCGACCTCGGGTCCGGCGGCGGGATCGACGTGTTGCTGTCGGCCCGCCGGGTCGGCCCCACCGGCTTCGCGTACGGCGTCGACATGACCGACGAGATGCTCGAGCTGGCCAGGTCCAACGCGGCCCAGGCCGGCGCGGAGAACGTCGAGTTCGTCAAGGGCACCATCGAGGACGTGCCGCTGCCGGACGGCGCGGTCGACGTGGTGATCAGCAACTGCGTGATCAATCTGTCGGTGGACAAGCCGAAGGTGCTGACCGAGATGTTCCGGGTGCTGGCGCCCGGCGGCCGGATCGGCATCAGCGACGTGGTCGCCGAGGATCACCTCGGCACGGCCGAGCGGGCCGAACGCGGCAGCTACGTCGGCTGCATCGCCGGGGCGCTGTCCCGGTCGGAGTATCTGGAGGGTCTGGCCCGGGTCGGATTCGTCGAGGCCTCGGTCGAGTTCACGCATCAGGCTGCCGACGGCATGCACGCCGCCATCATTCGCGCCGCCAAACCGGACTGAGGAACGGCTCCGGAACCGGAACTCCACTCCTCCCACTTCAACATATAGCGCGACCCGGGTCTTGCCGCAAGGCCCAGGGTCTGCTGCAGAATCTCCCGTCGTGGCCGGGAAGGGCGCCAGGTGCGACCGGCCGAAACCCAAGCGACTAAGGGGATTCATGCACGAAGTGATCATTGCGGGCGGCGGGCCGACCGGCTCCATGCTGGCCGCCGAGTTGCGGCTGCACGGTGTCACGACCTTGATCGTGGAGCGCGACACCGAGCCGCCGGCCTTCGTCCGCTCGCTCGGCCTGCACGTCCGCAGCGTCGAGGTGCTGGACCAGCGCGGGATCCTGGACCGGTTCCTCGCGGTCGGCCGGTGCCATCCGATCGCCGGCCACTTCGCCGGGATCGTCAAGCCTCCGCTGGACGACCTCGACACGACGCATCCATACATCCTCGGGATGCCGCAGCCGGTGTCCGACCGGTTGCTGCTGGAACGGGCCGTCGAGCTCGGCGCCGAGGTCCGGCGGGGCGCTGCGGTCACCGGCCTGGAGCAGGACGAGGACGGCGTGACCGTCGAACTGGCCGACGGCAGCCGGCTCCGGGCGCGCTATCTGGTGGGCTGCGACGGCGGCCGCAGCACGGTCCGCAAGCTGCTCGGCGTCGGCTTCCCCGGCGAGGCGTCGACCACCGACATGCTGCTCGGTGAGGTGGCGGTCGGGGTGCCGACCGAGGAGGTCGCCGCGGTCGTGGCCGAGGTCCGCAAGACCGATCTCCGGTTCGGTGCCGGCCCGGTCGGCGACGGCGTCTTCCGGATCGTCGTGCCGGCCGCCGCGGTGGCCGAGGACCGGACCGACCCACCGACCCTGGACGACCTGGGCTGGCAGTTGCGCAAGATCGCCGGTACCGACTTCGGCATCCACTCGCCCCGTTGGCTGTCCCGGTTCGGCGACGGCACCCGGCTGGCGGACCGGTTCCGGGTCGGCCGGGTGCTGCTGGCCGGCGACGCCGCCCACGTGCACCCGCCGGCCGCCGGGCAGGGACTGAACCTCGGCATCCAGGACGCGTTCAACCTCGGCTGGAAGCTCGCCGCGGCGGTGGCCGGCTGGGCGCCGCAGGACCTGCTGGACAGCTACCACGAGGAGCGGCACCCGGTCGCCGCCGACGTGCTGCTCAACACCCGCGCCCAGATGGAACTGCTCTCCCCCGAGCCCGGCCCGCGGGCCGTGCGCGACCTGCTGGCGGACCTGATGGACCTGACGGAGGTCCGCCGGCACCTGATCACCATGATCACCGGCATCGGCATCCGGTACGACCTCGGCGACGGGCCCGAACCGGTCGGCCGCCGGCTGCGGGATCTTGATCTCACCCGGGGCCGGCTCTACGAGCGGCTGCACGCCGGCCGCGGCCTGCTGCTGGACCGGACCGGCCGGCTCTCCGCCGACGGCTGGGCGGACCGGGTCGATCACCTCGTCGATGATCAGGTACCGCTCGACCAGCCCGGCTGTCTGCTCCGGCCGGACGGCCACGTCGCCTGGGCCGGTCATGATCAACAGGAACTGCGGGACCGGCTGCACCGGTGGTTCGGCGCGCCGGGCCTGGCGGCGCGTGCTTGACTGGTGGGCGATGGCGATCAGTGCGTACGACATCGACCTGTTCGAGCGGAGCCGGGGCAGGCTGGAGGCGATCGCCTACCGGCTGCTCGGCTCTGCCACGGATGCGGAGGACGCGGTCCAGGACACGTTCCTGCGCTGGCACGGCGCGGACCGGGACCGGATCGAGAATCCCGAGGCCTGGCTGACCAAGGTGCTCACCAATGTCTGCCTCAACCAGCTCGGCTCGGCCCGGGTCCGGCGGGAGCGCTACGTCGGGACCTGGCTGCCCGAGCCGCTGCTGGCCGGCGACCGGATGCTCGGGCCGGACGAGACCACCGAGCAGCGCGAGTCGGTGTCGCTCGCGATGCTCACGCTGATGGAACAGCTGTCGGCCAACGAGCGCGCCGTGTACGTGCTCCGGGAGGCGTTCGGCTATCCGCACGCCGAGATCGCCCAGATCCTCGACCTGACCGAGCCGAACTGCCAGCAGTTGTACCGGCGCGCCAGGCAACGGCTGGCGCTGGACCGGACCCGGCGGACGATCAAGGCCGCGACCGCGAACAAGATCACCGAGGAGTTCCTCGCCGCCGCGCTGAGCGGCGATCCGGAGTTGTTGATCAAGCTGCTCACCGACGATGCGGTGAGCGTGGCGGACGGCGGCGGGAAGGTGCCGGCCCGGAGCACGCCGATCGCCGGTGCGCTCAAGATCGCCCGATTCCTGACCGGCCTGTTCCGGCCCAGCCCGTCCCGGCAGGCACTGACGGAGGACCTCTTCCACGGCACCCCCGACCTGTACCCGGTGGCCAGCAACGGCGATCCCGCCGTGGTCGCCGTGGTCGGGGACCGGGTGATCGGCGTGATCGCGCTGCAGCTGACCGAGGAGGGGGTCACGGCGCTGCACATCCAGGCCAACCCGGACAAGCTGGCCCGGCTCACCCGGCAGTGGCCGGAGCTCGATCACGGGGAGCCGATCGCCCGCTTCGGCGCCTGAGCGGGCGCTGCTGTCAGGGTTCACCGCCCGCCCGGTTCCGGGGTGTCATCTCTGGTCCGGGGCCGGCTACCGGGGCTTGAGCGGCAGCAGACGGCGAAGCCGGCGGAGCGCCCGCCGGGCCGGGCTCGGCGCCGGCCGGCTGGGGCTGGTCGTGGTGAGTCGCAGGTTGCCCGCCCGGGTCGGGCCGAACACCGCGGTGGTCGCGGCCGGGTCCCGCCGGGTCGCGTCGGCGGCCGCCTCGCCGGTCGCGGCCAACCGGTCGTCCCAGCCGATCCGGAGGGTCGCGATCGCCGCCCCGCCCTGCAGTGCCGTGCCGGAGACATCCCAGACGGCCTTCCCGCGGACCAGCGAGGCCATTCGATACGGTCGTATCAGAACATCGAAGCGGCCGGGCCGGCCGGAGGGCTCGCCGTCGACCCGTACCGTCAGCGGGTGGCCGCGGCGGCTGAACTCGAGGAACCCATGGTCCGGCGGCTCGGCGTGCAGCAGCAGCTCGAACTCGAGGACGAGCCGGACCTCCTCGCGATCACGGCGCACGTCGACCAGCCGGTACGAGGAGCGCACCGGCTCCCGGACCCGCCGGACCTCCTCGGGCAGCAGCTCCGCCAACCGGTCCGGCAGCGCGTGGACGAGCACGCCGCCGGCGACCTTCGTGGTCCGCCCGGGCAGCCAACGATTGAGTTCGACCAGGTCGCCGGCACCGCCACGGGCGGCGGTCCAGAGCCGGAGCCGCGCGACGTCGGTCGCCTCGGCCAGGTGCCGCTCGTCGAGCAACGGGAGCACCTCGGCCTGCAGGACCGCGATCGCCGCGGCCTGCTCCTCCGCCGGTGCGCCGGTGAAGGGCCCGCCGAGTCCCGCCGCGAGGGTCCGCAGCAGGACCCGGTCCAGGTACGGCGATCGTTCGGCGGGGTCGACGTGCTCCATGATCAGCCGCGTCATCCGGGTCGCCGTGAGCAGCTTGTTGCCGAGCGGCTGCGGCCGCCGGGACAGGTTGCCGCCGTCGGCCCGCTGCCGCCGGAAGTAGTAGTCGTAGTCGTCCAGCGTGGTCACCCGGGACGCCGTGAACAGCGCTGTGGCGACGAACACCTGGTCCTCGCCCTGCACCATGTCGTCCGGGAACCGCAGCCCGTGCCGGTCCAGCAGTGAGCGGCGGAACAGTTTCTGCGGACCGAGGCTGCGCCAGACCCCGTCGTTGATCAGGTCGGCGTCGACCGCGCCGGTGAGCTTGCCGGTCCGGTTCCCGTCCGGGGTCACCTTCCGGATCCGGCCGACCGTGACATCGGACTCGTGGCGATCGGCGGCCGCGACCCAGCGTTCGAGCGCCTCGTCACCGAGCCAGTCGTCGGCGTCGTGGAACAACACGTAGCGGCCGGCGGCGCGGTCGAGGCCGACGTTGCGGACCTCGCCCGGGCGGCCGGTGTGCGGCCGCGGGACGACCTGGAGTCCCGGCCAGGTCGCCCGTTCCTCCTCCAGGTACGCCAGCGTCCGGTCGGTCGACCCGTCGTCGACGATGATCACCTCGAACCGGTCCAGTCCGAGCGTCTGGGCGCGCAACCGCGCCAACGCCTCCCGGAGGTATCCGAGCGCGTCGTAGGTCGGCATGATCACCGAGACCGCAGGTGCTGCGTCTTCCCCAGCCACCAGGCGAATGTAGTCGCCGCGGAACCGATCCGGGCCGACACGACGCAAGCCGGCCCGATGAATTTCGCGTCAGTCGCTCGGCTTCCGCGGCTCGGACAGCTCGATCGGGTTGCCCGAGGGATCGTCCAGCAGGATCTGCTTGCCGCCGAAGCCGGTGACGATGTCGTTCCGGAAGGTCGCGCCGGCGGCCCGCAGCCGCTCCGCCTCGGCCTCGAGGTCCTCGGTGCTGAGCACGATCCGGTTCCAGCCGCCCGGCTCGGGCCTGCGCCCGTCCGGCATCGCCTGCGCGGCACCGCCCGCTCCGACCGGCTGGGACAGCAGCAGCCGGAGGTCACCGCGGCTCAGCGCGGCGAATCCCGGCGCCGGGTGCAGGTCGACCGTGAACCCCAACGAGTCCGTGTAGAAGGCGATCGCCGCCTCCACGTCGTCCACGATGTAGCGGACCGACACCTGAGCCATGATCGTCATCTCCCTTGATAGATCAATGTAATTTGATTCAAACACCGCTGATGTACTGTGTCAACATGGTCTCGGCCGCCGCACCACCGCCGTTCCTCGGCCTGGTCGCCCACCCGCTGCGGTGGAGTCTGCTGACCGCGCTGGGCCGGAGCGACCTCCGGGTCCGGGAACTGACCGAGCTCGTCGGCGAGCCGCAGAACCTGATCTCCTACCACCTCGGTCTGCTCCGGCGGGCCGGGTTGGTCGAGGCGCGGCGGAGCAGTTTCGACGGCCGGGACAGTTACTACCGGCTGGAGCTGCAGGCCTGCGCCGAGGCTCTGGCAACCGTGGGATCGGACCTGCACCCCGCGCTGCGGGTCACCCCGACCGAACGGCCGGTACGGCGGCGGGCGCCGGTCCGGGTGCTCTTCACCTGCACCGGGAACAGTGCGCGATCACCGATGGCCGCGGCGCTGCTGCGGCAGCAGGCCGGAGACCGGGTCCAGGTGCACAGCGCGGGCAGCCGGCCGCGGCCGCTGGATCCGCGCACGGCCAAGGCACTGCGCCGGTACGGACTCGACCTGACCGATCACCGGCCGCAGCCGCTGGACCGCTTCACCGGCCGCCGGCTGCACCACGTGATCAGCCTCTGCGACAAGGTGCGCGAGGAACTGCCCGGCTTCACCCACCGGCCCGAACTGCGGCACTGGAGCATCGCGAACCCGGCCGATGCCGATGATCAAGAAGCGTTCGACCGGACCGCGGCCGAACTCGATCTCCGGGTCCGGCAGCTCGTTCCCGCGCTGCTCGGACCCTGACCGCGATCACTCCCCCACGGTCTGCCGATCCGGGTCGGAGAAGGAGATCACGAAGATCGCCTGCTCGGTCCCGAGATTGCGCGCGTTGTGCACCTTGCCGGACGGGATGCTCACCGTGTCCCCGGGACCCATCTCGAACGTCGCGTCGTCGACGCTGTGCAGGATTCGGCCCTGCAGGACGTGCAGCACCTCGTCGCAGTTCGGGTGATAGTGCCGCGGGTTCTGCCGGCCCGGGTCGAGGTAGCACCGACCGACCGTCATCGTGGTCGAGTTGCCCTGGCGGCCGGACACCATCCAGACCAGCCGGCCCCACTCCTGATCCTCGGTGATCACCTGGTCTGCGGGCATGAGGTGCGGATCGACGTCCGGCATGGTTCTCCTCGTGGTGGCCTAGGGTGTCCGGGTGGGATTCACCCGGGCGGAGTTGGAGTCGTACCGAAACCGTACCGTCCCCGACCTGATCGGGCCGCGGGTGCTCCTGCTCTTCGTCGGCATCAACCCGGGGCTCTGGACGGCGGCCACCCAGACCCACTTCGCCCACCCGGGCAACCGGTTCTATCCCGCTCTGCGGCTGGCCGGGATCGTCGATCGTGATCTTGACCGATCGGCCGGGCTGACCGAGGACGACCGCCGCTACCTGATCTCCCGCGGGATCGGGATCACGAACCTGGTGCCGCGAGCCACCGCCCGGGCCGACGAGCTGACTCCGGAGGAACTGCGGGCCGGGCGGCAGCGGCTGCTCGACGTGATCGCCGAGCACCGGCCCAAGGTGGTCGCCGTCGCCGGGCTGTCCGCGTACCGGATCGCGTTCGGCCGGGCCAAGGCCCGGGCCGGCCGGCAGCCGGAACCGATCTCGGGAGCCGAGCTGTGGCTGGTGCCGAACCCCAGCGGGCTGAACGCGCACGCGACGACGGCGTCGCTGGCCGCCGACTACGCCGCCGCGGCCCGGGCGGCCGGAGTGATCGGATGACCGGCGAGTTGATCATCGCGGCGGAGCCGGAGGTCGGCGGGCAGGACCTGATGATCTTGTACGGTTCGGTCGGCTGGACCGCCTACACCGCGGACCCGGCGACCCTCCGGGCGGCGATCGCCAACTCCTCCCACGTGGTCACCGCCCGCCGTGGTCAACGGCTGATCGGGCTGGCCCGGGCGATCTCCGACGACGCCACGATCTGTTATCTGCAAGACGTTCTGGTCCATCCGGACGAGCGCCGGTCCGGAATCGGCCGGGCCCTGGTGACCGCCGTCCTGGACCGCTACGCCCACGTCCGGCAGCAGGTGCTGCTGACCGACGACGAGCCCGGCCAGCGTGCCTTCTACGAAAGCCTCGGCTACCGCGAACTGCGCGACTTCGGCGACGGGACGCTGCGCGGCTTCGTCAGGTTCGACCTGACCTGATCAGCCGCTGGCCGCCGCTGCCTGGTCGGCATACACCTGGGAGACGGCCTGCCGCAGCTGCGTCGCCAGCGGCTCGGCCGCGATCACGTCCTTCGCCCGCCGGCGCAGCCGGGGCCGGTCGTCGGTCGGCAGGATCTTGATCAACAAGCCGGTCGCCAGCGCCAGGGCCACCAGGACGGCGGTCTCCGGTTCGGGGCTGCCGTCCGCGATCAGCGCGTGGTGCAGCCGCTCCCGGGTCACCCGGTCCGGCCGGGGGTCCCGGATCGGCCAGGCCGTCGTCGGGAACAGCCCGAGCACCCGGCCGGCCCGCTGGTCCAGGATCCCGGCCGCGACCAGCCGGCCGGAGAGCAGCCCCGCCGGGTCCTTGATCAGCGGGCGGAACCGGAACGGGTTGATCACCTCGGCGAGCTTCCGATCAGGCTTCGCCAGCAGCCCGGCCAGCATCAGGTCCAGGACGGCGTCGCCGGTCGGCGTGGGATCGATCACGGCGGGCCGGCGCCGGCGCAGCAGTCCGTCGCTGTCCGTAGTGATCACGATCCGCCCGCGCAGCACCAGTTCGGCGGCCACGGCTCCGTTCAGGGCCGGCTCCAGGCGGCTCCGGCCGGCGATCCGCTTGCCGGTGTCCGCGTCGAGGCAGAGCAGCAGGAACGTCTCCGCGATGAGCATTCCACCACCGTACCGACGGTGCCGGCGCAACGGCCTTGGCCGATGTGCTGAGATACCGTAATGAGCTCGCCCGCATCCGAGACACCACCACCCGTCCAGCCGGACCCGTCGCCGACCTCGTACCCGATCTCGCAGACCGTGCTCGGCAACGGCCTGCGGGTGATCGCGAGTCCTGATCACGGGGCGCCGTCGGTCGCGGTGAATCTCTGGTACGACGTCGGCTCGCGGCACGAGCAGCCGGGGCGGACCGGGTTCGCGCACCTGTTCGAGCACATCATGTTCCAGGGTTCGGCGAACGTCGCCGCCGGCCAGCACATCGGGCTGATGCAGGCCGCGGGTGCGATGGTCAACGCGACCACGTCGATGGACCGGACCAACTACTTCGAGACGCTGCCGACCGGCGGCGCCGACCTCGCCCTGTGGCTGGAGGCGGACCGGCTGGGCACGCTGCTGGACGCGCTGACCCAGGAGAACCTGGACACCCAGCGCGAGGTGGTCAAGGAGGAGAAGCGGCAGCGCTACGACAACGTCCCGTACGGCGACGCGATGCAGCGGCTGATCGAGCTCACCTTCCCGGCCGACCACCCGTACGGGCACACGACGATCGGCTCGATGGACGACCTGAACGCGGCCACGGTCGAGGACGTGCGGGCGTTCTTCGCCACCCATTACCTGCCCAACAACGCCGTCCTGACCATCGCCGGTGATCTTGATCCGGAGGACGCGTTCGAACGCGCCCAGCGCTACTTCGGCGACCTGGCCGCCGGACCGGTCCCGGCCGACCCGGACCCGACCCCGCTGCCGGTGATCACCGGCCTGCCCCAGGCCGAGACCGCGGCCGCGGTGCCGGCCGAGGCGATCTACCTGACCTGGCGGCTGCCGACCCGGGACACCCCGGAGTTCGACGCAGCCGACCTGGCGCTCTCCGTGCTCGGCCACGGCCAGACGTCCCGGCTGCACCGGGCCCTGGTCCGCGGCGCCGAGCTGGCCGAGAGCGCAGCGGCGATGACCATGCCGCTGATCGGCGGCACCTCGATCGGGCTCTGCTACGCCCGCGCCCGGTCCGGCGTGACGCCGGAGCGGCTCACCGAGGCGCTGCTGGACGAGGTGCACCGGCTCCGCAACGACGGCCCGACCGAGATCGAGGTCCGCCGGGCCAAGGCCCAGTTCGAGCGGCACTGGCTGAACGAGCTGGCCCGGATCGACTCCCGGGCGGATGCCCTCGGCGAGTACGCCACCCTGCACGGCGACCCGACCATGATCAACTCCAGGCTGGCCACGTTCACCGCGATCGACCACGGCCAGATCGCGGCCGCCCTGACCGAACGGCTCGATCCCGATCATCGGGCCACCCTGATCTACCGCAAGGAGTCCGCGTGACGTCCCACCTGCCCCAGCCGCCGATCGAACCGCCGCGGGAGTGGTTGTTCCCGACCCCGGAGCGGCACCGGCTGGACAACGGGCTCGCGGTGGCGCTCTACCGGATGCCGGGCCAGCATGTGATCTCCGGCCACCTGGCGATCGACGCCCCGCTGGACACCGAGCCGCGCGATCTCGAGGGCGTGGCCACCATCTGCGCCCGGACCCTGGACGAGGGCACCCACCGGCACGGCGGCGAGGAGTTCGCCGAGCAGCTGGAGACGCTCGGTGCGGGGTTCGGCGTCGACGTGTCGCTGGCCGGGCTGCAGGCGGTGCTCGACGTCCCCGCCTCCCGGCTCCGGCCGGCCCTCGACCTGTTCGCGGAGGCGGCGATCGAGCCGGCCTTCGCCGCCGGCGATGTGGAGCGGCACGTCACGCTCCGGCTGGCCGAGATCGACCAGGTGTACGCCAATCCGGCCCAGTCGGCCAGCGTCGCGTTCCGGTCCGGCGTGTTCGCCCCCGAGAGCCGGGCCAGCCGGATGAACAGCGGTCTGCCGGACACGGTGGCCGCGGTCACCGCCGAGGCCGTCCGCACCTTCCACCATGATCATTTCCGGCCGGACCGGGCCACGCTGGTGCTGGCCGGCGACTTCGCCGAGGATCCGCTGCCGATGATCACCGAGGCGTTCGGTGCCTGGGCCGCCGCCGATCCCGGGCAGCCGGCGCCGGAGCACCGGGCGCCGCAGCCCGCTCAGCCGCGCGCGGTGATCATCGATCATCCGGGCGCGGTCCAGGCCGACCTGCGGCTGGGCGGCTTCGGGATCGACCGGACCGACCCGCGCTGGGCCGACGTCACGGTCGCGGGCTACGCCGTCGGCGGGGCCTTCCTGTCCCGGCTGAACGCGGTGCTGCGCGAGGAGCGCGGCTACACCTACGGCGTCCACCTCGCCTTCGGCCCGCTGCGCCGGGCCGGCTCGTACGCCGTCCAGGGGGCGTTCCGGACCGAGGTCGCCGCCGCTGCCCTCGCCGAGGGCCGGGAACTGCTCGATCTCGCCGAGAAGCCGATCACGGCCGACGAGGTGCGCGACGCCGTCGCGTACTACACCGGCGTCTCGCCACTCCGTTACGCGACCGCCGACGGGGTCGCCGACCAGGCCGGCAGCCAACTGCTGGCCGGGCTCGACGATGATCACCTGAACCGGAGCCTGGCCGCGCTGCGGCAGGTGACGCCGGAGTCGGCCACCGCCGGCTACCGCTCGGTGGTCGACCTGGACCGACTCAGCCTGGCCGTGGCGGGCGACGCGGAGACCCTGGCCGAGCCGATCCGGGCGCTCGGCTACGACCTGGTGGTGCTCGAACATCCCTGACCCCTGTGGGGGCCGCGGCAGTGGTGTGTCGCGGCTAAGGCGTGGTGTCTGGCGGCGTCTGGGTGCGTGCATCGCTAGGCCGACGAGGGAGGGCTACCGGGTCGTAACGCGACCGAAGTCGAACGACGCGAGGTGCGTGCCCAGGCGTCGCCAGACGCCGCGACTTAGTCGCGATACACCACTACCCTGGTCCGCATGCAATGTCCCGTGGACCAGACCGTCCTGCAGATGTCCGAGCGCCAAGGCATCGAGATCGACTACTGCCCGACCTGTCGCGGGGTGTGGCTCGATCGCGGCGAACTCGACAAGATCATCGAGCGCGACAACGCCGGGAGCGCCCCGGCGCCGCGGCAGGACCCGCCGGCCACCGCGCCGACCCAGGCCCAGCCGGTCCGGCCGCCGGTCGCGCCGCCGCCGGATCCGTACGAGAGCGTCGGGTATCCGCAGCAGGGCTACCAGCAGCAGCGCTACCGCTACGGCTCCCCTGGCTCGCCCGACTCCCCGGACTACCGGCACGGCGGCTACCAGCAGGGTCACCGGCGCCGCCGCAAGGGCGGCTTCCTCGGCGACCTGTTCGACTTCGACTGACCGACACCGGACCGCACGCGCTGAGGGCCGTCACACCGCACGCGCTCTGAGCCTGTCGAAGAGCATCGGGCTCAGGCCCTTCGACAGGCTCAGGGCGCGGTGCTACTTGTTCAGCGCGTCCTCGGCCCGCTTGATCGCTTCCTGGGCTTCCTTGATCTTGGCCTGGTAGCCCGCCAGGTCACCCTTCTTCAGGGCCGCATCGGCTTCCTCGAACGCCTTGTTCGCCGCCGCGATCGCGGCACTGGCCGCCGGGTTGTCCGGGTTGCCGCCACCGGGCTTCGGCGGCGTGTCCCCGCCCTCCTCCTCGGTGTTGGCGCCCGCGTCGCCCTTGAAGACCTGGTCCAGCGCATCCTGAAGGGTGTCGCCGATCGCGACCGACGAACCGAACCGAACCAGCACGAACCGCAGCACCGGGTACGCGCCCGTGCTGCCCTGCCGCTGCGTGTAGACCGGTTGCACGTACATCAGCCCGCCACCGACCGGCAGGGTCAGCAGGTTGCCGAACTGGGCGGCAGCGGTGCCCTGCTGGAACGGGCGAAGTCGTTCCGCGACCACTTCGTTGGAGTTGAACACGTTCGCCGTCTGTCCGGGCCCGTCGATCTGGGTCTGCGCGGACATCCGCAGGATCCGCAGCTGACCGTAGTCCGGGCTGCTGGCGTCGGCGTTCACCGCCATGTAGGCGGCGAGGTTCTGCCGGCCCTCCGGCACGTAGGTCGAGGTCAGCGAGAACACCGCCGACTCGTCACCGGGCCACTTGATCGACAGGAAGTTCGGGGTCTCCTTCGAACCGGCCTGCTGCGGATCGTCCGGCACCCGCCACAGATCCGAGTTCTGGTACCAGTTCTGCGGATCCGTGACGTGGTAGCGGGCCAGAATCTCGCGCTGGACCTTGTACATGTCCTGCGGGTACCGAAGGTGCTTGAGCAGGTCGGCCGAGATCTCGGTCTTGTCCTTGACCATGCCCGGGAAGGCCTTCTTCCAGGTCTGCAGCACCGGATCGCTGTCGTCCCAGGTGTAGAGCGTCACCGTACCGTCGTACGCGTCAACGGTCGCCTTCACCGAGTTGCGCATGTAGTTGATCGACGAGTTCGGCTGCGACGGCAGCCCCATCTGCGTCCGCGAGTCCGACGTCGCATCCTCCAGCGAGACCCGCTGGCTGTACGGGTAGGAGTTGGAGGTCGTGTAGCCGTCCGCGATCCACACGATCCGGCCGTCGACCACGGCCGGGTACAGGTCGCTGTCGACCCGGAGCCACGGTGCCGCCTTCATCACCCGTTCCCGCGGGTTGCGGTCGTAGATGATCTTGGACTCGGGATTCAACTCGGTGGACAGCAGGATGTTCACGTCGGCGAACTTGGCGGCATAGAGGATCCGGCTCCACAGGTCGCCGATCGGCACCCCGCCCTTGCCCTCGTACGTGGTCGTCGCCGGGTTGCCGCCCTCGCCGCCCGACGGGGTGTCGAACTCGACCGGCGCCATGCCCTCCGGGGCTCCGACGATCGAGTAGTCCGTCTGCTTCTCGCCGAAGTAGATCCGCGGCTCGTACTCGGTCAGTTTGCCGGTCGGCGGGATGTCCCGGACGATCCACTCCGGCTCCCCGCCGGGCTGCCGGCGATTGCCGTAGGCGGCGACCAGACCGTAGCCGTGGGTGTAGACCCGCTTCAGGTTGTTCCAGTTCTGCGCCTCGATGCCCTGGTGGTTCATCTCCCGGACCGCGACCACGGCATCGGTCTCGGCGCCGTCGATCGTGTACCGGTCGACGTCGAGGATGTCGCTGAACGAGTAGTAGCCGCGAACCTGCTGCAACTGCTCGAACGCTGGGCCGATCCGGGAAGGATCGATCAAGCGGATGCCCGGCAACGCCTCGGCATCGGCGCGCAGCTGCCCGGCCGTCGCCGTCGTCTTCGCCGAGTAGTCGGCCATCTCGACGTCCGCCACGCCGTACGCGGCCCGGGTGGCCTCGATGTTGCGTTCGATGTACGGCCGCTCCCGGACCGGCTCATTGGCCCGGACCTGGAGCAGCTGGACGCCGGCCGGGTAGACCACGCCGAGGATGATCGCCGAGAGCACCATCAGGGTGAGCCCGATGATCGGCACCGACCAGCGGCGCAGCGCGGCGTTGGCGAAGAACAGCAGCGCACACAGGCCGGCGATGATCGCCAGGATCACGTCGGCGTTGCGGGTCGCGTTGTCGGCCGTGTAGTTCACGCCGGTGAGGATCGTCGCGTCGGCGATCATGAGCCCGTACTGGTCGAACCAGTAGCCGACGCCGCGGGTTAGCACCGCCAGGCCGACCAAGATCGACAGGTGGGCCTGCGCGCCGGGCGTGCCGCCGCGGGTCGGCCCGGTCAGCCGCAGCCCGCCCATCAGGTAGTGGATGATCGCCGCCGCGGCCGCGCTGAACAGCAGCGCGACGAACACGAAGGACAGCGCGAACCGCCACCACGGGTAGTCGAAGACGTAGAAGCCGATGTCGAGGTTGAACACCGGGTCGGTGGTGCCGAACGGCGTCGAGTTGCGCCAGGCCAGGTAGGTGAACACCTGGCCGCTCGCGGTGGCGCCGGCGAACAGGCCGACCACCACGCCGAGCCCGACGATCACCCAGACCAGCCGTGCCTCCAGCACCTCCCGGTAGCGCTCCAGCAGCGGGCTCGACGGGCCGGCACCGCGGACCCGCGGCCGCAGCCGGTACGCGATCGCGGCGTTGGCCGCGACCACCGCCGCCATCAGCAGCCCGAACGAGGCGAACAGCCCGATCCGGGTGATCAACATCGTGTTGAAGACGTCGCCGAAGTCGAACGAGACGTACCAGAGCCGATCGGTCCACACGTTGGTGAAGATCGCGAACAGGATCACCAGCACGGCCGCGATCACCAGCGTGGGCAGCAGGGCGCTCCGGGGCCGGCCCAGCCGAATCGTACTCACGGTCTCTCCTCACCATCAGGCTCGTCGCTTTTCAGCGTATGCGCTAGTGCCGCGCCAAGTCCGGGCACCAGGTCCGGTGCCGCCAGCAGGTCCTCCGGGCGCGAGGTCAGCCGGGCCACACCATGCCGATGACCGGCCCGGTCGACTCCGACCACGACCCGGACATCCTGCCGGTCCGGGTGCTGATTGACGAATTCGGCGGCCTGGTCCGGGTCCTCCGGCAGGTCCGCCTCGGCCGCCGCCGGCAGGAAGGTCCGCTCCGCGGCGATCGCGCAACCGAACACCGGATCCGGCCAGATCACCGGCGCCAGGTCGGCGACCAGGTCGCCGGTGCTCTGGAAATGATCTTGCTCGATCGCGGTCAGCGCATCCTCCGGGGCGCCGTCGGCGCTGCCGCGCAGGCCCATCCGCTCGACCAGTCCCGGCTCCGCGGCGATCACGTCGTCGGTGCGGACCAGGGCGAACAGCCTCGGCGGCTGGTCCCAGCCGGCCTCCCCCACGTGCCGCTCCAGTTCGATCAACGCCGCGACCAGAGCCTCGTCGGCCTGGCCGGGTCCCTCGGGATCCGTACTCATCGCTTCCTCATCCGCATCATCCGCATCGGGGCAGGCTCTCCGGCCGGTCCAGCCGGCCCAGCGAGTCGATGCCGTCCTGCAACGTCGTCACCTTGATCAACTCCAGATCGGTCCGCAGCCCGGCCAGTTCGGCGCAGTTGGGCGCCGGCACCAGGAACACCGTGGCCCCGGCGTCCTCGGCCGCCGTGATCTTCTCCTGCAGCCCGCCGATCGCCCCGACGTTGCCGTCCGGGTCGATCGTCCCGGTGCCGGCGATGTGCCGGCCGGCCAGCAACTCCCCCGGCGTGATCTTGTCGTAGATGGCCAGGGCGAAGACCAGCCCGGCGCTCGGGCCGCCGATCCGGTCACCAAGATCGAACTGGATCTGCGGATCGTACGCATAGCCCAGCCCGATGGTGATCCCGACGATCGGCACCCCGGGGTCCGTCTTCGACTCGATCGTCTGCACGACGACCTTGACCTTGCGATGATCACGCAGCACCTCGAACGGCACGCGGTAACCGACCCGGTGCTGCTTGATCAGGGCGCCGGCCTGGTCGACCTGACTGACCGGCTGACCGTCCACCGAGATGATCAAGTCGCCGGGCAGCAGTCGATCATGGGCGGGCCCGTCGACGATCACCGAGGACACCACCGGCATCGCCCGCACCGGCTGGTTCGCGGCCCGCAGCGCGGCCACGATCGCGTCGTGCTGCGCCGTCTCCATGCTGATGGTCTGTTCCTGCTCGGCCTCCTCGGCCGAGGTGCCCTCCCGGTAGACGCTGGCCCGCGGCAGCGCGTCCCGGCCCGGCAGCCAGTACGACAGCACGGCCTCCGGCAGGCTGACCCGGGCGTCGACCCGGGACACCGAGACCGTGGTCAGGTCGAGCCGCCCGCTGGTCGGGTAGGTCGGCGTGTCCTTGATCGTGATGATCGGCGCGCCGTTGACCTCGCCGAGGGTGTCCTGGACCCCGCCCGGCGACCAGGACACGAACGGTGCCGGGACGAACACCAGCAGAGCCGTCAACGCGATGAACACGGCCGCCGAGCAGAAGGCCGTCCAGGTCTGTTTGGTCACCCGACGACTCCGGCCGACGGGGACCCGCTGCTCCGGTCGCCGGTGGGCCGGTCCTCGCTCGGCAGGCCGATCCAGGAGGTGTCGCCCGCCGCGTACTCCTGTTCCTTCCAGATCGGCACCTCGGCCTTGATCCGGTCGATCAGCTCGTGGCACACCTCGAGCGCCTCGGCCCGGTGCTCCGCGCCGACCGCGACGACCACGGCCAGGTTGCCGATCTCGAGCCGGCCGGTCCGGTGCTCCACCGCCGCCGTGAGCACGTTGCGGTCCGCTGCCGTACGCCTGATCAGGTCGGTCAGCACCGCCTCCGCGGACGGGTGCGCGGTGTAGTCGAGCGTGGTCACCTCGCGGCCCTCGTCGCGTCGGCGCACCGTACCGACGAAGAGCCCGATCCCGCCGACCCGCTCGTCCGCGACGGCCGCCAACACCCGATCGACGCTGAGCGGTGACGGGGTGATCTGGACGTGCCGGACGGCAACCATGCGCAGCACCCTACCCAGCCGCCCTGTGGACCGAACGGGGCGGACGGTGCGCTCGGGCGATTCTCAGGAATCAGGCTTCGCGCGCACCACCGGACTGTGCGCTGTCAGCGATCAGGTACGGGGTGCTCGGGCGTCGCCGCGTACGGTGGTGGGAAGACGTCAACGAACCGAACGAGGAGATGGCCATGGCCCAGGATCGTCGCCCCGACGACCAGCCGGACCCGGACCGCGAACCCGACGAAGGGACCGGACCCGACGAGGCCGCGCGTTCGGAGCAGCCGGGCGCGGGCAAGCCGGGCGACGGTCCGGCCAATCCGCTCGAGGCGCTGTTCTCACAACTGTCCGGCGGCTCCGCGGGACTCGGCGGCAAGCCGGGCGAGCCCGGTACGCCGCAGGACATGAACGCCCTGATCGGCCAACTGCAGAACGCTTTCGCGATGCTCGGCGGGTCCGGCTCGATCTTCTCCCAGACGCCGGAGAGCGGCTCCGGGGTCAACTGGGAGGTGACCAAGGACACGGCGCGCAAGGCGGTCGCGGCGCTCGGTCCCGATCCGACCCCGGACGACCGGCAGCGCCGCGACATCGACCAGGCCGCCTCGATCGCCGAGGTGTGGCTGGACGAGGCGATGATCTTCCCGCGCACCGCCGGCACCATGCGTGCCTGGAGTCGGGCCGACTGGATCGAGCAGACGCTGCCGGTCTGGCGCCGGCTGGTGGAGCCGGTCGCGAGCCACATCGCCGACGCCATGGAGGGCGCGCTGAGCTTCAGCCTCGACTCCGAGGAACTGCAGCAGCTGCCGCAGATGGCCGGCCTGGAGCAGATGCTGCGACCGATGCTGCGGACCTCCGGCGCCTCGATGTTCGGCCTCCAGCTGGGCCAGGCGCTGGGCCGGCTGGCGACCGAGGTCGTCGGCGCGACGGACATCGGCCTGCCCCTGAGCAAGCCCGGCCAGGCGGCGTTGCTGCCGACGAACGTCGAGGCCTTCGGCGAGGGACTCGACCAGGGTCCGAGCGACGTGCTGCTCTACCTGGCCCTGCGAGAGGCGGCCAGGCAGCGGCTGTTCGCGGCCGTCCCGTGGCTGCGTGAGCAGGTGCTGGCCCTCGTCGAGGAGTACGCGCGCGGCATCACCATCGACACCTCGGCGCTCGAGGAGGCGGTCGGCCAGATCGACCCGAACAACCTCGAGGAGCTCGGCCGTTCGCTGGAGGGCGGGCTGTTCGAGCCGCAGAAGACGCCGGAGCAGAAGGCCACGCTGGACCGGCTGGAGACGATGCTGGCGCTGATCGAGGGCTGGGTGGACCACGTGGTGACCCGGGCCACGTCGAAGTGGATGCCGGCCGCGGACGCGCTGGCCGAGACCGTACGGCGGAACCGGGCGTCCGGCGGCCCGGCCGAGGCGACCTTCGCGACGCTGGTCGGCCTGGAGCTCCGGCCACGGCGGATGCGGGATGCGGCGAACCTGTGGGCGGCGCTGACCGAGGCCCGCGGCGTCGACGGACGGGACGCGGTCTGGTCGCACCCGGACGTGCTGCCGACCTCGGCCGACCTGGACGACCCGCTCGGCTTCGTCTCCGGCGAGACCAAGTCCGACGACACCGACTTCGACGCGGCGCTGGCCGAGTTGCTGGACGCCGAGGAGCGGCGCGACGACCAGCAGGATCAGCGGGACGACGATGATCATGACGGCGGGACCGGCAAGGAGTGAGCCTGCTCGACAGCTGCCGCGACGTGCTGTCCGGCTGGCGGCCGGCCGACCCCGACCAGGAGTCGCTCCGGCTCGCGTACCTTGATCATCTGCGGGCCCGGCCGGACGGCTGGTCGCGTGACTGTCCGGGGGCCCACCTCACCGCGAGCGCGTTGATCAAGGCGCCGGAGACCGGGCAGGTGCTGCTGGTGCTGCACCGGAAGGTCGGGCGCTGGCTGCAGGCCGGTGGCCATCTCGAGGCCGGCGACACCAGCCTGCCCGGGGCCGCCCTGCGGGAGGCGACCGAGGAGAGCGGCCTGTCCATGATCACGATCGATCCCGTCCCGCTCCGGCTGTCCCGGCACCGGGTCGCGTTCTGCGGTCCGGGCGGCAGTGATCATCTCGATGTGCAGTTCCTCGCCACGGTGGCCGGCCGGCCGGACCCGGTGGTCAGCGACGAGTCCGACGACGTCCGCTGGTTCGATCCCGATCAGGTCCCGGCCGACGACGCGTCGGTCACCTCGCTGGTCGGTGCGGCGCTGCTCCGCTGAGCCGGCGGAACGGAAGCTCCTGGCCGCTCACCTCGATCCGCCCGGTGTCGGCCGGTCCGCCGGCATCGTCGAGGTCGAAGACGAAGTCGGCGTTCTGCGACGGCAGGAACAGCCGGTGCGCGGACGCGGCCGGCAACGACTCCGGATCCTCCCCGGGCTGCGTGATCATGAGGGACTCCGGCCCGGCCGCCACGGTGAAGATCGTGCCGCTGCCGTACGCGTAGCTGCCGGTCAGCCGTTCCTGCTGGGCCCGGTCCAGAGCGATGGCGGTGCGCCTCCGCGGCCCGAAGTCCGGCCAGCCGTAGTGCGTCGCGATGCTGCCGAGCAGGCTCTCGATCAACTCCCGGCCGCGGGCGCCGTTGGTCAGCACGACGGCGCCGTCGCCCGGCCCGAGGTAGCCCACCAGCTGGCCGACGAAGCCCTCGGTGTCGCCGCTCTTGCGGACGTACGGTCGGTCGGCGCCGCCGCGGTCGAAGCCCGGGGTGTGGCCGGGCACGGTCTCGGCGAACAGCTCCCGTACCGGCGTGGCAGCGAGCACGCCGGGCCGGCCGGCTTCGGCCTGCTGCAGGGCGGCGACGAAGCGGCCGAGATCGGCGGCGGTGGTCCACAGGCCCGCGGCGGCCGCGGCCGGGTAGCGGTACGGGCCGCCGGCGAGCGGCACCCCGCCGGCAGCGTGCGGTTGCGCGGCGCCCGGCGGCGGCTGCTGGCCGAAGCTGCTGTCCGTCATGCCGAGCGGCTCGAAGATCACCATCCGCAGCACCTCGTCGAACGGCCGGCCGGCGGCGTCCTCGACCAGCCGCTGGACGATCGCGTACCCGCCGCCGGAGTAGTGCCAACCGCCGACGTGCTCCGGCTCGATCCGGACCGGCGGGGTGTCGGCGGGCGGTACGCCGTCGATGACCTCGGCGAGGGTCGGCACCGCAGTGCCGGCCGCGTGGCCGCGGAAGCCGCGCACCGTCGTCCCGGCCGTGTGGGACAGCAGGCCGCGCAGCGTGACCGGCCGGCCGCCCGGGTCGGCGGGCGGCCGCCAACCGCGGGCGAGGCGCGCGATGTCGGTGTCGAGCGGGAGGCCCAGCTCCGCGGAAGCGATCAGGACACCGGCCGCCGTGACCGCCTTGCTGATCGAGCCGGCCTGGAACGGGGTCCGCTCCGTGACGGCCGGACCGTCCGGGCCGGCGCTGCCGTACCCCTTCGCCCAGGCCGGCCGACCGTCCCGGACGACGGCGACGGCCACGCCGGGCACGCCCAACCTGCCCAGTTCGGTCTCCAGCGCCCGCGCCGCCACCGGCTGCCCCGTGACGACGACGGCCGGCCGCAGGCCCGTCTCGATCGCGTGTTGATCATCCGCCGCGTCCTCGCTCACCCGGCGAGCCTACTGATCATGATCGGCGGCCGGCTCTGGCAGGGTTGGCCCATGGCGAACGACTCGACGCACCGCTCCGTGTCCCTGTCCCGGGCCGCCGACGGCTCCTTCACGGCCACCAACGTCCGCGGCGGCACGGTCACCCTGGGATCGGCGGAGGACGACTTCACCCCGGTCGAGCTGCTGCTGGCGGCGATCGCCGCCTGTACCGCGGTCGACGTCGGTACGGTGACCGCGCGGCGGGCCGAGCCGGAGTCGTTCCGGGTGGATGTCGACGCGGAGAAGGTCCGCGACGAGTCCGGCAACCGGCTGACCGACCTGACCGTGACGTTCAACGTGACCTTCCCCGACGGCGAGGCCGGCGACGCCGCCCGCGAGGTGCTGCCGAAGATCGTCGCGCAGTCCCACGACCGGCTCTGCACCGTCGGCCGGACCGTCGAACTCGGCACGCCGATCGCGACCCGGATCGAGTGAGAGCGGCGGACCGGAGTTGCCACTCCGCTCCGATCCCGCCAGACTGGCCTTCCTGCGGCGCCGCAGTGAGGCCGCGCTTGGCGCTGGCCTCGCCGCCTCACCTTCCCCCGAGGGTGGGGCGGTTTTATGCCCACCGAGGCGGTGATCCCATCCTCGCTCTCCGCCGGCCACGGACCCCAGTGCCCACCGACCCGCTGCTCTGCATCTCGCCGGTCGGTGACCCACAGTGCCCGCCGGCTGGACGCTGAGCATCCGTCGCTCCACCCCGTACCGGCATCCCCCGACCCTTCACACCAATCCGACGCCGGACACCCGCAAACCCGCCGACACCCACCACACACCCACGCCCCATCCCCACCCGCACACCCGCCGACACCCACCACACACCCACGCCCCATCCCCACCCGCACATGAAGCGTCACTGAAGCGTCACGGGTTTGGGGTGAAGCGTCACGGGTTTGGGGCCGGTCCTTTACGAGAGGATCGGTGTCATGCCGAAGCAGTATCCGAAGCAGGTCCGAGACCGTGCGGTCCGGATGGTTCAAGATCA
>NZ_JCAMPJ010000005.1:0-510288 GCF_059617205.1 Microlunatus sp. YIM B11417 | reverse complement strand
CGCCGAGGCCGAGTATCGGACAGCGGAATGGGTCGACTGGTACAACCACGACCGCCTCCACAGCCGGCTGGGCTACCGACCACCGGCAGAGCACGAGCAAGCCCACTCGATCGGCTCCAACCCGTGCACCAACCAGAGCCGGCCCACCAATAACCGACCGGCCCGAAACCCGTGACGGTTCACGGGCCGCCGAATCCGAGAGCCGTTCCCGGCCGCGGTCGGGCTGGATGCGATCCGGGCCCCGGGGCGACGCGATCGCAGGGCGGCGTGATCGCGCGCGCCGCCTACGCGGGCACCCAGCCGTACATCCCTGCGTTGACCACCCGCCTGATCGGCTGAGTGACCGAAATCCAGCCGACTTCGCCTCTCCGGGCCCGAGTAGCGCCCTTCGTGCGCGAAGTCAGCTGGATCTCGGTCACCCAAGCCGGACCGCTCTCGCGGGCGGGAAGGCTGCAGTTGGACCCGGACTCGCGAGCGCGCAGGCCGCGGTCGAACCCAGACCAAGCCGACCGGACGGGAGCCACGGCCGACGAGTGCGCAGGCGACCCTTGAGCCAGACCTCGCCAACCGAACCCGTTCTCACGGGTGACCGCGGCCCAGCCGGCCGGACCGGGTCCGCGGAGTGCGGGTCAGGCCTGTCTGGTCCAGACCGTGGTCGCGCCGGGCAACTCACTGCCGTCGAACGGAGTGCTGGCGAGCAGCACCTCGCCACCGGTCAGCGGATACGGATCCGACCCGAAGTTGCTGACGCAGGTCCAGCCGTTCGGGCGGCGGAAGGCGAGCACGTCCTCGCGGCCGGTCTCCAGCCAGGTCAGCGATTCCTCGGTCTGCAGGTCGCGGCGCAGCCGGAGCGCGTTCCGGTAGAGCGCCAGCGTCGACCCCGGGTCCCGGTCCTGCACGTCGACGGCGAGGTCGGCGAACCAGGCGGGCTGCGGCAGGTGTGCGGTCCCGCTGCCGAAGCCGTACGAAGTGCCGGTGGCGGTCCAGGGCAACGGAACTCGGCAGCCGTCGCGGCCGATCTGCTCGCCGCCACTGCGGAAGAAGGACGGGTCCTGCCGCTGGTCGGCCGGGATCTCGGCGACCTCATGCAGGCCGAGTTCCTCGCCCTGGTAGAGATAGGCGCTGCCCGGGAGGGCCAATTCGATCAGGGTCGCGGCCCGGGCCCGGCGCAGGCCGAGCTCGCGTTCCAGCTTCGGCTCGGTGCCGCCGCTGCGCAGCCAGTCCGCGCCATGCTTGGCGATCACTGCGTCCGGGTCCCGGTCCCCCAGCGGCGGCAGGCCGTAGCGGGTCGGGTGCCGGACCACGTCGTGATTGGACAGCACCCAGGTCGTCGACGAACCGGACCGACCGGCCAGTTCCAGGTTCTCGGTGATCACGGCACGGAAGGACGCCGCGTCGTAGTCGGACTGCAGCAGGTCGAAGTTGAACGCCTGGCCGAGCCCGTCCGCGCTCGCGTACGGCGGCCGCCGGTCCGTGTCCACCCAGGCTTCGGCGACCGCGGTCCGCGGCGGCGTGTACTCGTTGAACACCGAGCGCCACTCGGCATAGATGTCGTGCACCTCGTCGCGGTCCCACAGCGGATGTTGGCCGGCGCCCGTCCGGGTACGCAGCTCGGACCAGGGCGGCAGCTCTGCGGGCAGCCGCTTGGCCAGGCCATGGGCGACGTCCACCCGGAACCCGTCGACGCCACGGTCCGACCAGAACCGCAGCGTGTGCAGGAAATCCGCTCGGACCTCGGGGTTGTCCCAGTTCAGATCGGGCTGCTCCTTGGCGAACAGGTGCAGGTACCACTGGCCGTCGCCGACCGGTTCCCAGGCCGGGCCGCCGAAGATCGACGGCCAGTCGGCCGGCGGCTCACTGCCGTCCGGGCCCAGGCCGTCCCGGAAGATGTAGCGGGCCCGGGCCGGCGAGCCCTTGCCGGCGGCGAGCGCCTCGCGGAACCAGACGTGCCGGTCCGAGCTGTGGTTGGGCACCAGATCGATGATCATCTTGAGGCCGGCCTCGTGCAGCCGGGCGGTCAGCTCGTCGAAGTCGGCCAGCGTGCCGAGCCGCGGGTCGACGTCGCGGTAGTCGTCGACGTCGTAGCCGCCGTCGGCCAAGGCCGACGGATAGAACGGGCTGAGCCAGACGGCGTCGACCCCGAGCGCCCGCAGGTGGTCGATCCGGTTGATCACCCCGCGAAGATCGCCGACGCCGTCGCCGTTCCCGTCGGCGAACGAGCGCGGATAGATCTGGTACACGACGGCCTGCCGCCACCAGCTGTGGTCGTCCTGAGTGTTGATCATGGAGTCGGTCACCGAATAAATGTAGATTCTAGATTTACATCTCGCAACAAGAGAGGACGAACCCGTGACGAGCCCGTCGGCGGCAACATCGCCCCAGCTGTTGCGCCGGCTGAACGCCGGCCTGGTGGTCCGCCACGCCCTCGGCTCAGGCCCGTTCACGGCCGCTGACGTGATGGCCGCCACCGGGCTGACCCGGTCCACCGCGCTGCAGATCTGCGACCAGCTGGCGACCGGCGGCTGGCTTGCCGAACTGGACGACGCGCGCGCCGCGGGCGAGTACCGCAAGGGGCGACCGGCCCGCCGGTACCGCCTCGAGCCGCGGCACGGCCACCTGGTCGCGGTCGACGCCGGACTGCACCGCATCGTCGCCACCGTGGCCGACCTGACCGGTGCCGAGCTGGCCCGGGCCGAGCGAGCGGTCGACCCCCGTACCTCCTCGCGCCGGCGTGGCACGGCGGTCCGGGCCGCCGTCGACGCAGCCCTCCCGCGGGCCGGCGCCCAGCCCGGCGCGGTCTTCGTCACAGTGGTCGGTGTGCCGGCACCGGTCGACGAGACCGGCGCCTCTCCGGCCGGCCAGGAATTCTGGGCCCGCATGAATCCGGGCCTGACCGACCGCCTCGACGGCTACGGCCAGGTCATCGTCGACAACGACGCCAACCTGGCGGCACTGGCCGAGCGGGCCCGCGGCGCCGGCCGGGACTGCGCATCCTTCGCCGCCCTGGTCTGCGGCGAGGCGTTCGGGGCCGGGCTCATCGTGGACGACCGGCTGATCCGCGGCCGCGACGGCGGCGCCGGCGAGTTGCGACTGCTCGACCTGGTCACCGGCGTCGGCTCGGTGGCCGGGCTCGCCGCGCTGGCCCGGCAGGGCGCGGCCGAACGGCTCGCTGCCGGCCGGGTCCCGGCCGGATCGCCGCTGGCTCGCCGTACCCCGGAAACGGTCAGCGCCGACGATGTCTTCGCCGCGGCCGGCACCGGCGACCGGGTCGCGCTCGAGCTCACCCGCCGGCTCGGCGACCGGCTGGCCCGCGTCGTCCTGGTGCTGGGCAGCCTGCTCGACCTGGAGCGGGTGATCATCACGGGAGCCCTGGCCGGTTCGGTGCAGCCGGTGATCGACCGGGCGGCCGAAGCGCTGCGGACCCTGTCGCCGGCGCCGGCCCCCGACCTGGTGGCTTCCCCGCTGGGCGACGCCGGAGTGCTGATCGGCGCCGTCGAGCGCGGCCTGACCGAGGTGCGGGCCCGCCCGCTCGATTTCGCTTCGTTCTCATGACCGATAATTCAGACCGGAGTACGAAAGAATTTCCTGTAGCGTCCCGGTAGCGAGGAGTCAGACAGAAGGAGTTCCTGCGTGTCGCGCATCGTTCAGAAGTTCGGTGGATCGTCCGTCGCCGATGCGGACAGCATCAAGCGCGTCGCCAAGCGGATCGTCGCGACCCGGCAGGCCGGCCACGACGTGGTGGTCGTCATCTCGGCCATGGGCGACACCACCGACGAACTGATGGACCTCGCTCTGCAGGTCTCCCCCCGGCCCGCCCCACGCGAACTCGACATGCTGCTGACCGCCGGCGAACGGATGAGCGCCGCGCTGCTGGCGATGGCGATCGCCGACCTGGGCATGACCGCCCGATCGTTCACCGGCTCGCAGGCGGGCGTGATCACCACCGCGAACCACGGCAACGCGCGGATCATCGACATCACACCCGGTCGGATCGTGTCGGCGCTCGAGGAGGGCGACGTCGTGATCGTGGCCGGCTTCCAAGGTGTCAGCCAGGACACGCGCGACGTCACCACGATCGGTCGCGGCGGCTCGGACACGACGGCCGTCGCTCTCGCCGCCTCCCTCGCGGCCGATCACTGCGAGATCTACAGCGACGTCGACGGCGTCTTCACCGCCGACCCGCGGATCGTGCCGAAGGCCCGGCATCTCACCGAGATCAGCTACGAGGAGATGCTGGAACTCGCGGCCTGCGGCTCCAAGATCCTGCACCTGCGATGTGTCGAGTACGCCCGTCGCGAGCGGATCCCGGTGCACGTCCGCTCCGCGTTCACCACCCGGGACGGCACCTGGGTCACCGACCTCCGGGACGACGGCACCACCGAGCGGCCCGTCATCGCCGGGGTGGCGCACGACGTCGGCGAGGCCAAGATCACCATCGTCGGCGTACCGGACCGGATCGGCGAGGCCGCCCGCATCTTCCAGGAGATCTCCTCGATCGACGTCAGCATCGACATGATCGTGCAGAACGTCTCCGCGGTCGACACCGAGCGAACCGACATCTCCTTCACCCTGCCCAAGATCGACAGCCGGGCCGCGATCGAGGCCCTCACCGGAATCCAGCAGGAGATCGACTTCGCCGACCTGCTGTACGACGACCAGATCGGCAAGGTCTCCGTCGTCGGCGCCGGCATGCTGTCCCACCCCGGCGTCTCGGCAACCTTCTTCGCCGCCCTCGCCGAAGCCGGGATCAACCTCGAGATGATCTCCACCTCGGGCATCCGGATCTCGGTGGTGATCGACGACCAGGACGTACCCCGGGCCGTCCGGGCCGCCCACACCGCCTTCGGTCTCGACGCCGACCAGGAGGCCACTGTCTACGCCGGCACCGGCCGCTGACCCAGGAAGGACCGCCGACCGGTCACAAAAGCAGCTGTTCTTGCGGCGTGTCGCCGCACTTGTGACCGGTCGGCGGACTGGAGGGCGGTGCGCCGGCGGCGGCAACTCGCGGGGCGACTGTTGGGGACCCGGGCCAGTCGGCCGGCCGATCAGCGCGCAGGAGCCGGTCCCGGGTGCCGACCGCAGACGCGTCCGTCCCCGCGATGCGTCGTCTGCGGTGTGCGGGCCTGTCGGGATTTCACTGCGTACGGATAGGTCGAGCCCGTTACAACGTTGAACCTTCCGGTGTGAAGAGGAATCGCGACATCGGCCCGCGGATCAGTCGAGTGATCGCGACCACGGCTCAGCGGACGGAACTCCTCGTCACAGCCACGGGCAGGCCCGCGAGTCGTAGGCCGGACACACGGATCACGTCGCCTACCCGAACCTCCGCCGCCACAGCGACCGGTCACAACTGCAGCGACACGCCGCCAAAGCCGCTGCTTTCGTGACCGGTCGGCGGATTGTGGGGAGGGGTTCCGGTGGGCGGGAATCACGGGTTCGGACGCGGCGGTGTCGCTTAGCGTCGTGTCATGGGTGATCACCGGGTACTCACGGACGAGCAGGCGGAACACTTTCTTGATCATGGCTACGTCGTGATCAACGACTGCTTCAGCGCAGAGGCGGCGGCGGAGCTGACCGGGTCGATCTGGACCCGGCTCGGGTACGACCCCGACGACAAGACGACCTGGGCGCAGCCGTCGATCCACATGCCGAGCCACCACCGGTTCGACGTCCGCGACTTCGCGCCGAAGGCGTGGGACGCGGTCTGCGATCTGGTCGGCGAGGACCGGATCGCGAAGCCGTACCAGTGGAGCGATGCGTTCATCGTCAACCTCGGCGAGGGCGCAGATCGGCCGTGGGTCGACGCGTCGGCCGAGGTCGGCGGCTGGCACAAGGACGGCGACTTCTTCCGGCACTTCCTCGACTCGCCGGAGCAGGGGCTGCTGACGCTCGTCCTCTGGTCCGACGTACGGCATCAGGGCGGCGCCACGTTCGTCGCCGCCGACTCGGTCGGGCCGGTGGCCCGCTATCTCGCCGACCATCCGGAGGGCGTGCTGCCGACCGAGTTCCCGATCAAGGATCTGGTCGGCCAGTGCACGGAGTTCGTCGAGGCCACCGGCAAGGTGGGCGACGTGTTCCTGCTGCATCCGTACGTCCTCCACGCCAAGGCGCAGAACGTGCTCCGGCTGCCCCGCTACATCACCAATCCGCCGGTGCATCTGACCGAGCCGATGCGGTTCGATCGCGAGGATCCGGCCGACTTCTCGCTGCTCGAGCGGGCGGTGCTGCGCGGTCTCGGCGTCGACTCCTACCCGTTCCGGGCGACGGCGCCGCGAGAGCAGGTCGTCCCGGAACGGGTCCGGCGGCAGGAGCGGATGAAGGCCGAGGAGGAGCAGCGGCTGGCGGCCGGGTGATCTTCACCGACCAAGATCATCGGGCTCGCCCCTTCGACAGGCTCAGGGAGCGGTGGGAGCGAGGTCGACGTCGGCGCGGTGGCCGAAGGTGCCGCGCAGGGCGGCCAGCGCGGCGCGATAGCCACCCATGCCGTGCACCCCGGGGCCTGGTGCGGTCGCGGACGAACAGAGGTAGAAGTCGGTCCGGCCGATCCGCCACGGGTTCGCGGTGAGCATCGGCCGGGCCAGAGTCTGCGCGGTGGTCAGCGCGCCGGCATAGATGTCGCCGCCGAGATAGTTCGGGTTCTCCCGTTCGGCGTCGGCGGCGGTCCGGGCGGTCGAGGCGATGATCGTCTCGGTGAAGCCGGGCGCGTGACGTTCCAGCTCGGCGGTGACGATCGGGGTCGGGTCGACCGGGCAGCCGTTCGGCAGGTGCGCGTACGCCCAGAGGACGTGGCGCCCGCCCGGGGCACGACCATGATCGAAGCGGGTCGGCTCGCTGGCCAGCACCATCGGATGCTCGGGGATCCGGCCCCGGTGTACGGCGAGCTCGGCGGCGGCCAACTCGCCGCCGGTGCCGGACAGGTGGACCGTCGAGGCCCGCCCCAGCTCGGGATCCCGCCACGGCACCGGTTCGGAGAGCAGGAAGTCGACCTTGCCGACCGCCGGCCCGGCCCGGAACCGCGCCGCCCGCCGGCGATAGGTCCCGGGCAGCAACGGACCGGCGATGGTGATCAGATCCCACACCGAGGTGTCGAAGATCATCGCGTCCACCGGCGGCAGCTCGCTGACCGACCGGACCCGCTGCCCGGTGATCACCTTCCCACCGTGCGCTTCAAGATCATGCACCAGCGCCTCGGTGATCTTGTACGAGCCGCCGACCGGGATCGGCCAGCCGACGGTATGGGCATAGGTGGCCAGGGTCAGCCCGGTCAGGGTGGTGCTCAGTGCCGACAGCGGCTGGCTGGCATGCCCGGCCACCCCGGAGAAGAGGTCGGCCGCGTCGCCGCCGAGCAGCCGCGCCGCCGCCACCGGCTGCCACTGGCCGGCCGCCCGCAACCCGAAGGTGATCGCGGCGCCCGGCCGGCGCGGGGCCAGCAACGGGTTGTCGGAGGTGAGCTCGGTGATCGCCGCGAACCGGTCGGCCAGCGGCCCGAACACCCGGCGCCAGCCGGCGCCGTCCCGGCCGAGCCGGTCCACGGTCGCCGCGAGATCCGCGTACGCCAGCACCGCCGGACGCCCGGCTCGCGGCTGTCCGTACGCGATCTCCGGCGTAACGAACTCGACTCGTTCGGCCAACCCGAACCGGCGGAAGAACGGCGACGCCAGCGCGCCGGGATGGACCGCGGAGCAGACGTCGTGCCAGCTCCCGGGCTCGATCAACTCCGCGGTACGCGTGCCGCCGCCGGGCCGGTCGGCGGCCTCGTAGACGGTGACGTCCAGGCCGGCCCGAGCCAGCGTGACGGCCGCGGCCAGGCCGTTCGGGCCTGCCCCGACGATCGCTACCGAACTCAGCGGGATCAACCGCCCCCGGGCTGCGTCTGGTGTTCCAGCCGGCTCGCCATCCCGGCGTCGGCGAGCTCACGCGGCTGGTCGATGAGAACCCCGACCGTCTCGACCTGCTCGGCCGGGCGACGGACTTCTGATCTTCGCCAGGCCCGCTTGACGAAGGCCGCCATCCGGCGCCAGGTGACGTCGCGGATGAAGATCGAATCGATCGCGATCATGGCCAGCGAGAACCACGGCAGGCCCATCAGGACGGCGATCCCGATGTGGAAGCTCAGGATCCCGAACAGGCCGATCACCCGGCTGATCCGGTTCAGCAGCATCATCGGGAAGCACATCTGGATGATGATCGAACTCCACGAGATCACCGTCACTGCCGGCGCCCAGGTGGTCAGTAGATCGCTCAGCTCGGGCCAGGGCCCGAAGCGTTCGACGTGCAGCGGGTTGTAGATCGCGTAGCCCTGCTGCCACGGCTCGCCGCCGGCCTTGTAGAGCGCTCCGGACGCGTACACCATGCAGACGTGCAGGGTCATCGAGACCAGCACCAGGTTGTGGCTGATGTTGGTCAGCCACTCCGGCAGCAGCCGCTCCCCCTGCCAGACCCGCACCACGAAGTTCTTGGTCGGGTCAACGGTGACCCGGGCCCGGCGCCGCGCGTCCAGGGACCACCGGCACGCCGAGTCGGCGAAGATCAACGAGAGCAACGCGATCCGGTACATGTTGTCGCCCTGGTCGCTGGCCGCGTCGTTCAGCTCGATGAAGCTGACCCAACCGACGAAGAAGATCGGCAGGGTCAGCCGGGTCCGCCAGCCGAGCAGCACCGCGACGGCCAGCAGGAGCAAGATCACGTACCCGGCCGTGAAGGCGGCGTCGTTGAGCTGGATCCGGTGGAACAGGCTGAACAGCCAGACCTGCGGCAGCAGACTGGACGGCTCCGCGGTCTCACCCGACCAGGCGACACCACTGCCGAACGTGTAGCGGAAGGTGGTCAGGTTGGTCAGCAGCAGGCCGATGCCGGTGGCACCCAGCAGCATCCGGGTGACGGCGATCCCGTACTGGGCGCGCTTGGCGTCGGTGAGCCAGTGCTCGACGAACCCGCCGCCGCGGTTCGCCAGTCGGCGCAGCACCCGCAGCACGCCGATGATCAGGTTCTCGACGAACCGGACGCACCGGCCGAGTGTCCCTGCCAGGTTCATTGCCCGGACTCCCTCAGCGCCTTGCGGAACGTCTCGGTGAAGGCGCTCCTGGACTGGCCGGGCTCCTCGACCGGGCCGCGCCAGCCGGTCTCGATGACCTTGGGCTTGGGCCGTTTCGCGTTCGGGTCGTTCCGCCGGTCGAACGGGACCACGTTCTGCCGGCTGACCTCGTACTGGACCCGGACCACCTCGCCCGGCCAGACCGCATAGGCCACCTGCGTGGCGTAGGCGGTCGCCCGGCGCTCGACCTCGAGATAGTCGTCCAGGTCAGGATCCTTGCCCTGCTTGATCAGGTCGCCGCGCAGCCGGTCCGACCAGTCGGCGCCCTTGTAGTAGCTCAGTGAGGCGATCCGGTGGTGGCCGTTGCCCAGATCGTCGTACGCGCCCTTGTAGCGCGACGCCAACTCGGTCGCGAGGATCGCGGCCCGCGGCGGAAAGAGGTGATGGGTGGACATCGCCAGCTCGGCTTTGGTGGCGTCGATCCACTTGCTGGTCTTCTCCTGGCCGTCCTGGACCACGACGGCGCGCACGCGCAGCCGGTAGTCGCCGTTGATCGGCTCCGGGGCGAAGACGCTCCAACTCTGCCCGAACATCGGAACCATGTAGCTGCGCAGCAGGTCGCCGGGGAAGAGCTGCCGCAGCCCGGAGGCGGGAGCGATCCAGAGGAAGGTCGCGAAGATGTGCCAGGCGGTGAACGCCGCCAGCACGATCAGCGTCACTCGCCGGAGTACGGGACGCTTGGCGGCTGTGGGCCGGTCGGTCATTGTTGTGTTCTACTCCCCGGGCGGTGCCGGCACCAGTGGGAACCGGCGATCATGAGCAAGGATTCGGCCCCTCGCACCAGGTGCGAGGGGCCGAATCTGTTGATCATCCAGAGATGATCATGTTGAGGTCAGACCTCACAGGGCGGACCCATTGCGACGGATCCGGCCGACCACAACGGTCGACGCACCGGCGAGCACCAGGGCACCAGCGCCGGCCAGCAGGCCGAGCGACAGGTTGGAACCGGTGTTCGGCAGCTCTCCATCGCCACCGTTGCCGTCGGCAGCGGCCGCGTAATCGGCGGCAGCGTCGTCGTCGGCAGCGGCGTCATCATCAGCAGCGGCATCGTCGTCAGCAGCGGCGTCATCATCGGCAGCAGCGTCAGCGTCAGCAGCGGCGTCATCATCAGCAGCGGCATCGTCGTCAGCAGCGGCGTCATCATCAGCAGCGGCATCGTCGTCAGCAGCAGCGTCATCATCAGCAGCGGCATCGTCGTCAGCAGCAGCGTCGTCGTCAGCCGAAGCGTCCGGGTCAGCAGCGGCATCGTCGTCAGCCGAGGCGTCGGGGTCAGCAGCAGCGTCGTCGTCAGCCGAAGCGTCCGGGTCAGCAGCAGCATCGTCGTCAGCCGTGGCGTCAACCTCGCCAGTGGCGTCAGCCTGGCGAACCGTGGCCGAGGCCAGGCTCACCGTGGCGAGGGGCTCGTCGCCCGGCAGCGCGGTGATCTTGATCGCGCGCTGGGTGAAGGAACCCTCGGTGACAGCGGCCGGCTTCAGCTGGGCCGTGCCCTCTTCGCCGGTCGCACCCGGGTGGGTGAACTCGCCCGGCTCTTCCTGCACGTTGACCTTGATCGACAGCAGGTTGTTCGCAATAGCGTCAACCAGCGGCTTCACCAGGTCGCGGATCGCCTCGACGATCGGACGGAAGACCGTGTCCAGGGCGCCAGGATCGGCAACCTTGTCCGTGACCTCCTTGACGGTGGACTGAACCAACGGCAGCACCGTGTTGTTCAGCACCGGCTCCAGCAGCTCGATGAGCGCACCAGCGGTGCCCTCGCCCGAGACCTCGAACTTCAGCGCCGGCTCATCGGTCCCGACGAGCTGACCGATGGTGCCCTTGAGGCTGGCCTTGAAGTCCCCACCGACGACCGGCAGGTTCGACGTGCCCTCGATCGTGATCTCGATGTCGGCGTTGTTGACCGCGTCAACGAGCGCCTCCGAGATCGCGGCCGGGATCTGGTCCAGCAGGGTGCCGATCGCGCCGTCGAGCGCGGCCTGCACGAGCTGGGCGTCCACGATCTCCGTGTTCGGGTCGAGCCCGTTCAGGGTGCCGTAGAACTTGTCGTCCGGCTGCGAGTCCTTGACCAGCTTGGCCAGGTCGATGGTGACCGTGCCCTCAGCCAGGTTGATGCTGGCTGCGCTGTCCGGATCCGTGACCTCTTCCTCCAGGACCGACTGCAGAGCGGCCTTGAGGTCGACGTCGATGTTCACCGTGGCCTCGACCTCGGCAACGCCCAGGCCGCTGGCCGCAGCCAGTGCCTGCTCGATGACCGGAGCGAGGGAGTCGGTCAGGCCGTTGACGGTGCCCGAGAGCTCGTCAGCCTGGTCCGACAGCTTCTTCGAGATCTCGGCGATCTTCGGGCTCTCCAGCCACAGCTTGCCGTCGGCAACCTGGTAGTCGCTGGAGATCTCGCCGTTCTCGTCGTACGTCGCCGAAGCGGACAGAGCGCCCAGCTCGACACGCAGCTTCGAGATCAGCTCTTCGACGCCGGCCTCACCGAGGGTGCCGGACAGGTCGACGTAAGCGTTCTCGTCGCCGGCCGGAGCCTCTTCGTTGTTCGGCGCGACAGCGATGGAGCCGTCGTCGTTGATTGCACCAGCGGAGGCGAACGGAGCGCCGTCCTCACGGGTGGAGGCGTACTGCCCCAGGATCCCAGCGCCCAGCACGTCGCTCGCACTTCCGAGCTGAATGCCGTTGCCCAGATCGAGGTTGAGGCTCTTCAGTACCGTCGCATCCAGGGGGTTCTGGACGGCACCGGGAGCACTCGGGTTGCCGCTGTAGGCGGCCTCGAGCTCGGCGATGTCGTTGAGATTGATGGAGCCGCCACCGCTGAGAACACGTCCTTCAGCTTCTGACGTGTCCGTGGGCAGTGCCACTGCGGGTGCAGCGGTCCAGGCGGTCAGGACCGCCCCAACCGCTACGGCAGCAGCAGCGAGACGCGTTTTACCGCGCCAATTTCGCGACATACTTCTCCCTACCTGTTGACCAGGAGCGCCCAGCATTCGGGAGCCCCAAACGGATCTGTCTCAGGAACGGGAGCAAGTCGCGAGGACATGGCTCCGCCAGTTCCCCCAAGACAGTGATTTCGAAGGCCCACAGTTTTGCCGCCGCCCCCCCAGGCATTTGAACCCACTGGCGAGCCTTCGGGGACGAAGCTATCGGTACGCACACAGGGCAGCAAGGAGGTCTCGCCCCCGTTACCAATTCGTTATCAAAGTTTCTCAGGAATCTGTCCGCGGCCTTATCACAACCATGATCATCGACCCAACTCGGGCGACCGGACCTTGATCAAGAACGAGCCCCCTCGACGAGGATTTTCGCTACGGGTACGGAGATCCCGGCGATCCTGCGTCGAGGGGGCGCGGTCGGATGATCATTCCTCGATCAAAGCTGAACGTCCTCAAGCATCTCGGTCACCAGAGCGGCGATCGGAGACCGCTCGGAGCGGTGCAGCGTGACGTGCGCGAAGAGCGGGTGGCCCTTCAGCTTCTCGACCACCGCGACCACCCCGTCGTGCCTGCCCACACGCAGGTTGTCCCGCTGCGCGACGTCGTGGGTCAGCACCACCTTGGAGTTCTGCCCGATCCGGCTCAGCACCGTGAGCAGGACGTTGCGCTCCAGCGACTGCGCCTCGTCGACGATCACGAACGCGTCGTGCAGCGACCGGCCCCGGATGTGGGTCAGCGGCAGTACCTCGAGCAGGTTCCGGGCCAGCACCTCCTCGATCACGTTCCGCGAGGTCAGCGCCCCCAGCGTGTCGAACGTGGCCTGGGCCCAGGGCGCCATCTTCTCTCCCTCGGTCCCGGGCAGATAGCCGAGATCCTGGCCGCCGACCGCGTAGAGCGGCCGGAACACGACCACCTTGGAGTGCTGGTTGCGCTCCAGCGCGGCCTCCAGCCCGGCACACAGGGCGAGCGCGGACTTGCCGGTGCCGGCCCGGCCACCGAGCGAGACGATGCCGATCTCCGGGTCCAGCAGGAGGTCCAGCGCCACCCGCTGCTCGGCCGACCGGCCGCGGATCCCGAACGCCTCCAGGTCCGGCTTGATCAAGGTCAGCTGCTTGCCCGGGGTGACCCGGCCGAGCGCCGTACCGGAGCCGCCGACCAGCACCACGCCGGTGTGGCAGGGCAGCTCCCGTACCTCGTCGCAGTCCACCGTGCCCTCGGCATACAGCCGGTCCACGACGGAGCCGTCGACCTCCACCTCGGCCATTCCGGTCCAGCCGGACTCGACCGCCAGTTCCGCCTCGTACTCCTCGGCGGGCAGACCGACCGCGGAGGCCTTGATCCGCATCGGCAGGTCCTTGGAGATCAGGGTGACCCGATGCCCCTCCGCGGACAGGTTGAGCGCGACCGCAAGGATCCGCGAGTCGTTGTCGCCGAGCCGGAACCCGGCCGGCAGCACCGCGGGATCCGTGTGGTTCAACTCCACGTGGATCGTGCCGCCATGATCATTGGCCGGCACCGGTCGATCCAGCTGGCCGTACTTGATCCGCAGTTCGTCCAGATAACGCAAGGCGGCGCGAGCGAAATAGCCGAGTTCGGCGTGCTGGCGTTTGGCCTCGAGTTCGGTGATCACGACCACCGGCAGGACGACGTCGTGCTCGGCGAACCGGCGCATGGCCTGGGGATCACTGAGCAGGACGGACGTGTCGATGACAAAGGTACGGCGGGTGCCCTCAGAGCCTCCTTGATCGGTGGCCAGCTGCTGGTGTGAGTCGTTGACTGACACGATCGCTCTCCTCGGGGGCCGAACACGATCACCGCTCCGGCCCCACTGGCTAGGTGGTTGGCCGGAAGTGATCGACTTCCGGATCCGATCCCGCGGCTCTCCTGGCCGCGATGAACGACCCGGGTTGTCGGTCTGCCGAACGGCGCATCGCTCGCCTCCCGTACGGGCCACAGGCACATGTCCCGCACTCAGAAATGTACGACGCCGGGACCGCGACTCTCTAGAGCCACGCCGCTTCCGGCGCGATCGGTGAGACGTGTTCACCTCGGCGTAACACGATCACCATCCGGCGGCGGGAACTAACGCCCGAAGCGCCGTTCTCGCTGCCCGTACGAGCGCAGGGCGCGGATGAAGTCGACCTTGCGGAAGTCGGGCCAGAGGGCCTCGCAGAAGTAGAACTCGCTGTGCGCCGACTGCCACATCAGGAAGCCGGACAGCCGCTGCTCGCCGGAGGTCCGGATGATCAGGTCGGGATCGGGCTGGCCGCGGGTGTAGAGGTGCTCGGCGATGTGCTCGATCTCCAGCGTCTCGGCCAGTTCCTCGATCGGCGTACCGGCCCGGGCGTGCTCGGCCAGCAGGGACCGGACCGCGTCGCGGAGCTCGTGCCGCCCGCCGTACGACACCGCGACGTTGACCAGCAGGCCGGAGACGTCGTCGGTGGTCCGGGCGGCCGCCTTCATCCGCTGCGCCGACTCGGCCGGCAGCAGGTCCAGCGCGCCGACCAGGTGCACCCGCCAGCGCCGGGTCGCGGCCATGTCGGCCACCATCTGCTCGATCACCCCGAGCAGCGGCTTCAGCTGCTCGGTGCTGTTCCGGGAGAAGTTGTCGGTGGACAGCACCCAGAGCGTGACCAGCGGGATCCCGATCTCGTCGCACCAGTCGACGAACTGCATCAGCTTGTCGGCCCCGGCCCGGTAGCCGGCCACCAGCGACTCGCCGGGGGCATTGGCCCTGGCCCAGCGCCGGTTCCCGTCCGCGAGGACGGCGACGTGTTGCGGCAGCCGGTTGCGATCGAGCTCGGCCACCAGTCGATGCTCGTAGGTCGAGTAGAGCAGCCCCGAGGGATGCAACCGGTCCACGAACTCGCGCAGCCGGTCGAAACGCACCATATTCGGCAGCGTATCCGCAGTCGCTGTGCCGCGCCCGCGTCGGCCCGCAGACCGGTCGGATTTTGCTTCCCCGCCGTCTCGTCTACCCTGTAACCTACGGAACCGTAACTTTGGTCGGGCAGGATCGCTGCCCGGGTATCCACTCGGAGGACGACAGCGATGAGCACGACCAGGATCGATCCCGATCCCGAACTCCAGCCGGACCGGACCGCCGGCGACCAGGTCGCCGAGGTGATCCGGCAGGTCAAGCCGAAACTGCGCGGCTGGCTGCACGCCGGCATGACGCCGCTCGCCGCGGCCGCCGGGATCGTGCTGATCTGCCTGGCGCCGACCGCGGCAGGGAAGATCGGCGGCGCCGTGTTCCTGGCCGCCTCGCTGCTGCTGTTCGGGACCAGCGGCCTCTATCACCGGTTCCACTGGGGGCCGACCGGCGACGCCGTCCTGCGCCGGATGGACCATGCCAACATCTACGTCTTCATCGCCGCGACCTACACACCGCTGGCGTTGATCATGCTGACCGGCACGTCGCGGGTGGTGCTGCTGAGCGTGATCTGGAGTGCCGCGCTGGGCGGCCTGATGTTCCGCTTGCTCTGGCTGTCCGCACCGCGCTGGCTCTACACCGGCCTGTACGTGCTGATGGGCTGGGCCGCCGTCGGCTGGCTCGGCGCGTTCTACGCCGCGGGCGGGCTCGCGGTGGTGGTGCTGGTGGTGTCCGGCGGGCTGCTCTACACGCTGGGCGCCGTGGTGTACGGGAGGAAGTGGCCTGACCCGTCACCGCGCTGGTTCGGGTTCCACGAGATCTTCCACTCGTTCACGATCGCCGGCTTCGCGGTGCACTACATCGCGATCTCGTTGATCACCTACGCGGCCCGCTGAGCGTCCGTCCTCCATCCTCGGAACCGCTCGTGGTCGACCAGCGCGATCCCCCGCGCCGGCTGACCCGGCGATCGGACAACGTGGAAACCTCCGCCGCGTCCGGTGCCATCGACGTTCCACGATCTAGGCGTCGGCCAGGGCGGTGGTGAGATCGGTCGGGGTGGTGACCGGTAGGCGGCAGACGACGTCGCGGCAGACGTACGCGGTCGGGCGGTTGTCGATCATGGTCCGCTGCTCCAGCAGGGCGAAGCCGGCGAGGTCGGGCGGGCCGGCCAGGACGACGGAGCCGGCCGGAGCCAGCCGCCAGGCGGTGCGGCGCAGCTCGAGGGTGTCCGGATGGTCCGCAGGACCGGCGATCGCGACCTCGACCGGCGGCGCCGCGGCCCGGCTGATCGCGTCGGCGAGCAGCCAGCCGGCGAACCGGGGCGCGGCGGTGATCAAGCCGGCGGCGGAGGCGGCCGCCCGTTCGGCCCGCTCGGCGTAGTCGGCGCGGCCGGTGAGTTCGGCGAGCAGGGTGAGGGCGTGGACGGCTGCGCTGAGCCCGGACGGGGTCGCGTTGTCGGTCGGGTCCTGCGGCCGGAGGTAGAGCCGCTCGGCCTCGGCGGCCGTGTCGTAGAAGCCGCCGGTGCCGTCGTCGAACGCGGTGATCATCCGGTCGGCCAGCCACTCGGCGCGGGTCAGCCACTCGGCGTCGGCCCCGGCGGCCGCGAGCCGGGTCGCCGCCTGGCAGAGGGCCGCGTAGTCCTCCAGCACCGCGTCCGCCGTACCGACCCGGCCCTCCCGGGAGCTGCGGCGCAGGCCGTCGTCGACCCGGTGCAGCCGCCAGATCAGGTCGGCCGCGTGCCGGGCCACCTCGAGCCAGTCCGGCCGGTCCATGATCATCGCCGCCTGGACCAGCGCGTCGATCGCCCAGCCGTTCCAGGCGGTGATGATCTTGTCGTCGCGACCGGGCCGGGGTCGCTCGGCCCGCGCGTCGGCCAGCCGGCGGCGGACGTCGGCCAGCCGGACCGGATCCTGATCCGTCGGCAGCTGCAGCGTCGAGGCTCCGTCCTCGAACGTGCCGTTCGCCGTCACGACGAAGACCTCGGCCGCCCAGGCCGCGTCCTCGGGCCCGAGCACCTCCCGCAACTGCTCCGGCGTCCAGGCGTAGTAGGCGCCCTCGCGGAGTACGCCCGCGGCATCCAGCGAGTCGGCGTCGAGGCTGGACGCGAAGCCGCCCTCCGGCGTCCGCAGCTCGGCGAGCAGCCAGTCCACCAGGTCGGTCGCGACCCGCTCCGCCAGCGCCGAGCCGGTCCGGCGCCACCAGCCGACGTAGGCGCCGAGCAGCAGCGCGTTGTCGTACAGCATCTTCTCGAAGTGCGGCACCACCCAGCCGCCGTCGACGCTGTAGCGCGCGAACCCGCCGGCGAGTTGATCATGGATGCCGCCGCGGGCCATCGCCTCCAGGGTGCCCTCGACCATGATCATCGCGTCCGGGTCGTCCGACCGGAGCAACGCCTCCAGGACCAGCGACGGCGGGAACTTCGGCGCCGTGCCGAAGCCGCCCCGCTCCGCGTCGTACTCCCGCCGCAACGTCGCGACCGCCTGGGCGATCTCGCCGGCGCCCGCCTGCCCGGCCAGGTCCGGTCGAGCGCCGGAGAGTTGATCACTGATCGTCCCGGCCGCCGTGACGAGTTCCTCCCGGCGGTCCCGCCAGGCCTCGCCGATCGCCTGCAGCACCTGCGGGAACGACGGCAGCCCACCCCGCGGCACGGGCGGATAGTAGGTGCCGGCGAAGAACGGGTTCCGGTCCGGCGTCAGGAACACGGTCATCGGCCAGCCGCCCTGCCCGGTCAGCGCCTGGGTCGCCTGCATGTAGACCGCGTCGACATCCGGCCGCTCCTCCCGGTCCACCTTGATCGCCACGAACCCGGAGTTGATCAAGCCCGCGATCCGCTCGTCCTCGAACGACTCGTGCGCCATCACATGGCACCAGTGACACGCCGCGTAGCCGACCGACAACAGCACCGGCACGTCCCGCCGGGCCGCTTCGGCGAAGGCGTCGTCGGTCCACTCCCACCAGTCGACCGGGTTGTCGGCGTGCTGCAGCAGGTACGGAGAGGTGCTGTCGGCGAGTCGGTTGGCCATGACTCCGACCGTACGCGCCCGGCAAGATCAGCCCGAACGGGAGGCCACCGTCGGCCGGTCCTCGGGCGATCCACCGACCCGCGCCCGGCCGGCGACCAGCCGGCGCAGGAGCACCTCCAGCGGCCCCCCGGTGACCGGCCCGGCGCAGCAGGTCGGCGAGCGCCAGCGACACCAGCCAGACCACCACCGCGATCATGATCGACGCCGCGGCGCCGATGCGGCCGGCCAACCCCAGGGTGAACGGATAGAACAGCAGGAGCCAGATCAGCGACTGGAACAGGTAGAAGGTCAGCGAGCGCCGGCCGAGCGCGACCACGGCGGTGATCAGCCGGTTGCGGGCCGAGCCGAGCACGTGGGCCAGCAGCCCGATCGCCGCCGCCAGGGCCAGCCCGCCGGCGAACCCGGTCAGGTCGTGCGCGACGGCGGCGGCCCAACGCGCGGCGGGAGCATCGGGCGACCACAGGCCACCGGCGATCATGGCACCCGGCATCCTGCCGGCGAAAGCGGTGATCAAGCCGATCACCGCGACCCGCCGCAGCAGAGGCAAGTGCCGGCCAGGCTCGTCGAGGAGGCGGCGGCGGGCTGCCCAGAGTCCGACCAGCATGCCCGGGACGACGGCGACGGTCCCCAGCGCCGTCTCGAACGGCCAGGTGGGCAGGCTCGCGAGCAGGTGGGTCGGCAGGTCCAGTTCCAGGTAGCCGGCCATACCGGTCGGCCGGCCCGCCATGATCGCCTGGTACGCCAGCGCGGTCTGCCAGGCGAGCAGCCCGCACATCGGGACCAGCGTGATCGCCGCGGTGCGGAGCAGGACGCGATCCCGAGCCTGCACCAACGGCACCAGCAGCACGAGGGCCACGCCGTAGAACGCGATGATGTCGAGCGGAACCAAGATCACGGTGTGCAGGAAGCCGATCATGATCAGCCACCACCCGCGCCGGCGCAACTGCTTCCGGGTGGCCGGCCAGCCGACTCCCTCGCCTTCCTGCCGGTACGCGAGCTGACCGAGCCCGTACCCGAAGAGGAAGACGAACAGCGTCCGAGCCAGGTTGTCGGCGACCAGCGCCTTGACGAACTGTGCGGCGTGATCGACCGGCAGCGGTGCCGCGCCCGCGAACGCCGGAGCGTGCGCCACCGCGATCAGCAGCAGCATCAGTCCGCGGCCGAGGTCCGGCGCAAGGGACCGCTCCCGCAGTGCCGGGCCCGGGGCGGGATCGCGGGTCATCGGATTCTCCTTCTCGACCGTCATGATCAATTCAAGCTCGCTCGAATGCTACGTTGCATTCACAAATTTCACAACGTGATCCCGTTGTATGTAAGGAAATCATTGCAATCACACTGACCATGAATGCAACGCTGTAGAGTGATCATTGCAATGAAATGCCGACGAAGGGGATCCAGGTGCCCGGTGGCCGACTGTCTCAGGAGGACCGATACGCGATCGCGAGCGCACTCACCGGCGGTTCGAGCTATGCGGAGATCGCCAGGACGCTCTCCCGACCCACCTCGACGATCAGCCGCGAGGTGCAGCGGAACGGCGGGCCGCGGGGCTACGACCCCGACCAGGCCCAGCAGTCCACCCAGGATCGAGCCTGGCGTCGCGGTCCGATCAGCCCCGACGACGAGCAGCGGACCGGCAGCGGCGATCACGGCGCCGTGGCGGGGGTGCAGGCCGAACTGACCGAGGCCCTGGTCCGGACCGGCCTGCCCCGGATGCCTGCCCGAGTGCTGGCCTGCCTCTACACCACCGACAGCGGAGCGCTCACCGCGGCCGACCTGGTCCGCCGGCTCCGGGTCAGCCCGGCCTCGATCTCGAAGGCGGTCGGCGAACTGGAACAACATGGCCAGCTGCGGCGGGAACGCGAGCCGGACGGACGGCGTGATCGCTACGTCATCGACTCCGATGTCTGGTACGAGTCCTGGCTCGAGGCCGTCCGCCAGCTGACGGTGCTGGCCGGCACGCTCGATCGGGCCGCGACCGCGCTCGGCCCGAGGACGCGCGCCGGGACCCGCCTCGCCGAGGCCGGCGACATCTTCCGCGAGCTCGGCACCGAGATGACCGGTAGTGCCGAGAGGCTGCGGCGGCGGCGTGCGCGTCGGCAGCGCTGACCGGAACCGGTCCGGCCCTGAACTCGGCGGGATCCGCCATGCAACAACCGGTTCCGCTCGGGCGTCGGTTCGGGTATGGAAGTGGGAGTGAACGATCCGCCGCGGACTGAGCTCTCCTTCGACAGTTGGGTCAGCACTCGCGTTCCGGAGCTGCTCCGGTTCGCCTACCTGGTGACCGGCAGCCAGGACGCGGCCGAGGAGGCCGTCCAGACCGCGCTGTCCGGTGCCTGCGCTAAGTGGGCGAGGGTGCGGCGGACCACCGACCCGGATGCCTACGTACGGCGGATGATCGCCAACGCCCATGTCTCGCAGTGGCGGAAGTTCGGGAAACGGATCGCGGTCGTCCCGGCCGTGCCCGAGGAGCATGATCGCGATCATGCCGACGCGATCGCGACGAGCGACGCTGTCTGGCGGGTCTGCTCGGCGCTGCCGCGGCAGCAGCGGGCCGCGGTGGTGCTGCGGTTCTACGAGGACCTCGACTACGCCGAGATCGCGCGGATCCTCGACGTCACGGAGACCACCGTCCGCTCCCACATCCATCGAGCACTCGCGGCCCTGCGGGTGCAGCTGACCCGAGCGGAGGACTGATCATGGTCGACGCGCACCACGGCCCGAGCGACGAGGAGCTCGAGCGACTGTTGCGGAGCGGGCTGGCGGAACGGGCCGGGCAGGTCGACGCCGGGGTGCCGGTCCGGGTGGACCGCCCGCGATCCCGCCGGTGGGTCGTTCCGGCGCTGGCCGCCGCAACCGTCGGCGTGATCGTCGCGGTCGGTGCGCTGGTCGTACCCGGCAACAACGGTCCCGTTCCCCCGTCCGACGACCGTACGCGAGTGGCCGACCCGCCGGCGCCCAGCGGCTGGCGACTGGAGTCCTGGCACGGCGTCCAGGTCTCGGTGCCGCCGGACTGGGGCTGGGGCGGTGCGCCCAGCCCGCCGGAGGACCTCGGCGAGCCCGCGAGTTCGGACGATCTGTTCGACTGCGGGATGGCGGCCTACCGGACCGCCGACGGCCGACCGGCCGAGCGCAAGGACCGGCCCTATGTCGGGCGGCCGATCATGATGACCGACGCGTGCTCCGTCATCCATGATCAAGCCTTTCCACAACCGACGGCGCCCTACGTCTGGCTGGGCGCCTCGATCGCCCCGGGCACGCGTGACCTCGGCGGCGGTTGGCAGCAGACGACGGTCGAGGTCGGCGGCAGTACGGTGACGGTCGCCACCCGGGACGCCTTGTTGCGGGAGCAGATCCTGGCGACGGCGAAGGCCAACCCCGGCACCGATTGCGAACCCGAGTTCAGCGGTGCGAAGGTCAGCGACTTCACCGTGAAAGAGCCCGTCTCGATGTCCGTGTGCGCCTACCGGAGAAGCGACCGAGCGAACGACTTCAGACTCCAGTACGCCACCGCGGTGGACGCCGCATCGGCGCGCAGGTTCCTGGCCGCCGTCAACGGCGCGCCCAAGCTCCAGTGCATCGACACCTACACGCCCGAGTGGGTCGTCCTCCGGATCCACGGCAAGGAAGGGAGAACCCAGGTCATCGCCGTCGACACCAACGACTGCGTCGGCATCCACACGGCAGGGGCCACGGCCGAACTGAACGTGGCGACCACCTCGCCGTGGGCGGTCGACGGGATACCGGCGTACGTCATCGGCCCGCCCGATCCCGGCCTCGGGCTGAGCGACTACTTCCGGGGCATGCTCGGCTGATCGACGACGCCGGCGAAGGTGGCGGTGATCAACACGTTGTCGGCGTCGCTGAAGCCGTAACGCCGTTGGCCGCAGGTCAGGAAGATCAACTGCCCCGCGGTGGAGCGGCCGTCCGCGCCCCAGACCGGCGACTCGCCGAGGTTGTCCTGCGGCTGCGTCGTGACGGCCGTGAACCGGTAGGCCAACCAGGCGTCACCGGACTTCTCGGTACGCAGGTAGATCGTCCGGCCGACCAGATCGTCCTGGGCGAGCAGTCGGTTCATCACGGTGTCGGTCGCGGCCGAGGTCGTCGAGTGGCCGGTGATGATCCCGTAGTTCGGCATCGCGGTGCCCGGCAGCGCGTAGTCGGTGCAGTAGAAGCCTCGCCAGACGTCCGGGCCGCTGGTCGGATAGGGAATGTCGTACCCGCAGGCCAGGGCGAGCAGCTCGGTCCGGATCTCGTGCGCGGGATCGTCGGCGGGCAGGTACAGCGTGGTCGGCGCGGAGGCGGCAACGACCGGGCTGGGACGGTTCTCCCGGGCGGGCCGGGAGGTCGACGGCGACGGCGTGGGCCGCTCGGCGGGCTCTTCTTCCGACGGGCTCACGACCGGCGTCCCCGTGGCGGAGGGCGTCGTCGGGGCAGGGGCCGAGTCGACGGCGTACCCCGGCACCAGGACGGCCGTCACCAGCAGGGCGCTGATCAAGGCGACCGTGATCGATCCGGCGATCAGCCACCGCCGCGTCCCTGTCATCGGACCCTCCCGTGATGATGTTCGAGCGATGCGAACGGGCCGACGGCCGTCCCCCGACCTCCGCCGGCCATGCGCTCAGTGCTTCCGGTTCGCGAAGTCGTACCGCTTCGCCTGCGTACGCGGCGACTGATCGCGCCCCAACAGGCGGAGCAGCGCCGCGCGGGGACGTTCGGTGACCCCGGCGGGCAGCACCCGGAACACGACGGCCCCGAAGGCGTTCAGCAGCGTGAAGAGGGCGAGCGCCACGAAGAGCGCCCACAGCAACGGGCTGTCCAGCATGAAAGCCAGCCCGCCCACGCCTGCGCTGGCCACGCCCGGGCCGGCGGGATTCTGATACATACTCTTTCTCCTTTGTTGATCTCGGCCCACCACGGGCCGAGACGTCTACCAGGCCGTCTTGGTCCGGAAGGTCGCGCCCAGCAGGGCCTTGATCTGAACGGCCTGAAGAAACAGGTCGTACGGCATCTCGATCACGATCACCGAGGCCAGCAGGGCCTGCTTCCAGCCGCGCCGCGCGACCGTGATCACCCGCTCGACCACGTACACGGCCGTGATCATGATCCAGACCGGATGGAAACTCAGGCTTCCGGTCGCAGCGCCGATGACGAGGGTCGCCAGATACAACACGGTCGCGTTGATGCCGAAGACGCCCCACCACTGCAGGAACCAGTACTTCGCGGTGTAGCGCGTGTAGCCGTAATGCCGGTTGTTCTCCACCGCGCCGCGTTTCCAGCGATAGCGCTGCCGCCCGAGATCGCGCCACGACTTCATCACGTCGGTCCGCAGAGCGCACTCCGCCGGGGCGATGATCCGATAGCCCAGATGAAGCAGGGCGTAGGTGAGTTCGTTGTCCTCGGTGAGAGCCTTCGTGTCATAGACATAGGCGGTCTCGCCGGTCCCGGGCAGTCCCCCGCCGGCGCGCTGCGCCACGACGTCCTTGAGACAGGCTGCAGTGAAGATCGTCGCAGTTCCGGTGAGCACGAGGGTACGGCCGTTCTTGCGTGCGACGTCGCGCGCATAGCGGGCATATTCGTTGCGTTGCAGGGTCCCGACGAAGCCGCCGCCGTCCTTGCCGAGAAAGACCCCACCCACCGCGTGATAACCGCGTTCCAGATAGGCCATCGCCTTCTCGATGAAGTCGTCGTCCAGCGTGCTGTCCGCGTCCATCACCATGATCAGGTCCGTGTCGGCGAGCGAGCCGAGGTGCCGGTGCAGCCATTGATTCAGACCCCCGGCCTTCTTGTCCCGGTTGTTCACCGTCTCGAAGACGGACACCCCGGCGGCGTGGGCCCAGGACACCGTGTCGTCGGTGCAGTTGTCGGCGATCACCACGACCCGATCGGGCCGACAGGTCTGGGCGGCAAGACTCTCCAGCGTCTCCTGGAGTTGCGCGGTGTATCCGCGACGTCCCTGCCGAATCGGGACGGGAACGGTGCCCTCATTGTGGGCCGGCACCAGAACGGTGAGACTCATGGCCGAGATTCCCGAACGAAAATCCTCGAACGAGGACAAGAGTCCGAAAAGGCGCATGCCAATGCACACATGAAAAGAGCTCCCCCGAGTTCTTCGCCGGCACCCCGGCTCACGGCCGCCCCATACGGCCCGATCCGCGATCAGTGTGGGGCCTGAAGTAGCTTGTCAACCCCGAATTTCAGTCACGAATCGTCAAGTAATACCGCAGCTTTCGCGCATCAACTCTGTACTGCGAGCGGCCCGATCACGAGGCACTCGGCCCGGAGATCCGGTCGGCCAACCGGGAGTTCGCCTCGGCCCAGGCGTCGACCATCCGGGTGCCACCGTGCCCCTCGCCCTCATCGATGATCAATTCCGAGTCCGGCCAAGCCTGGTGCAGCTCCCAGGCGGTGATCAACGGACCGCTGACGTCGGCCCGGCCGTGGATCAGCACGCCGGGGATGCCGGCCAGTTCCGCTGCCCGGGCCAGGATCGGGGGATCCGCGAATCCGTCGTTCGACCAGTAGTGGGTGGCCAGTGTGACGAACGTGTGCCGGAACTGTTGATCTTCCCAGCGCGGATCGCGGTGCAGCCCGGCGGCCAGCGAGATGTGGTGGTCCTCCCACTCGGCCCAGGCGACCGACGCCGCGTCCCGTACCGCCGGGTCCGGGTCGGTGATCAAGCGGGCATAGGCCTCGACGATCCGCGACTCGTGCCGCCGGTAGCCGATCCCGGCCGCCTCGGCGTGTCCGGCGAACCGGTCCCAGGCCTCGGGGAAGATCGCGCCGACCTGCTCGGTGATCCAGTCCACCTCCCAGCGCCGGGTCGAGGTCACGGCCATGATCACGATGCCGAGGATCCGGTCCGGATGTTCCAGTGCGTACGCCAGCGCGAGCGTCGAACCCCAGGACACGCCGTTGATCACCCACCGGTCGACGCCGAGCTTCTCGCGCAGCCGTTCACAGTCCGCGATCAGAGCCTGGGTGGTGTTCCCGGCCAGATCATGATCAGGATCGATCGCCAGCGGCGTCGACCGGCCACAACCGCGCTGGTCCAGGCCGATGATCCGGTAGCGCTCCGGATCGAACTTCGTGACATAGCCGCCGGGCCCGAGCGTGCCGCCCGGTCCGCCGTGCAGATAGAGCGCCGGGATCCCGTCCGGGTTCCCGGACTCCTCCCAGTAGACGGTCTGGCCGGAGCCGACGTCGAGCAGGCCGGAATCACGCATCGGGGTCTTGGGGAACACCCGCCGATCCTACGAGGTGTCGAACTCGTTCCCTGAGCTTGTCGAAGGGCGAGGCCCGGTCTGGCTCGGCACTTCGACAGGCTCAGTGCACTTCGACACCGCCCTCGTAGTCCCCAGGCTCGGCCGGTCCAGCACCCAGCGCCAGGATCCGTCAGCCTGCCGGCGGGCCACCTCACAGGTCGTGTCGGCGCCGATCCGGGTGTTGGTCAGGGCCAGGTCGCCGGCCACCAGCGTCGACAGCTGTTGCCCGGGTGTGACTGTCGGCCGCCCGGCCAGGAATGCCGCGTAGAACTCACGAATCGCGGCGGTGCCACGGGCCGCCGATCCGTCCGGCAACTCCAGCACCGCCTCCGCCTCGTAGAGGTCGACCAGACCGTCCAGGTCGCCGGCGTTGATCGCCTCGACCAGGAGCGGGCCGAGATCGTCGGGCCGGGCTGCGCGTGTCATGCGGAGAACCTAGCGGGCGCCGCTGACATCCCCACTGGGGTCGCAGCCGCAGGACCGACCGATCCGCAGCCGCGGCGGCAGCACCCGGTGCACCGCCTCCGTGTGCTCGCGCCGGATCAGGCCGACCAGGGTCTCCAGAGCCGTCCGGGCCAGGGCGGCGACGTCCTGGTCGACCGAGGTCAGCGTCGGCTGCCCGTACCGGCCGGCCTCGGTGCCGTCGAAGCCGACCACGGCAAGATCATCGGGCACACGCAGCCCGGCCTCGGCACAAGCGGCGATGGCACCGATCGCCTGCGCGTCACTGGTCGCGAACACGGCGTCGACCTCACGACCGGTGTTGATCAACTCGCGCATCGCCCGGTAGCCACCCTCGCTGGAGAAGCTCGTGTGGACGGGTGCGGCGGCCGCCATGCCGGCCCGGGTCAGCGCGTCCTGCCAGCCGGCGACCCGCTCCTGCACGGCGTCGATCTCGGCCGGCCCGGCCAGGCAGACCGGGTTCCGGCGATCATGGGACAGCAGGTGGTCGACCGCCTCCGCGGCGGCGGTCCGGTTGTCGATCACGACCGACGAGAAGCCGGTCCCCTGCGGAGCCCGGTCCAGCAGCACCACCGGCAGCCGGACCTCGTCCAACATGCTGACGTCCGGGTGCGAGGCGGCGGAGATCAACAGCAGCCCGTCCACCTGGCGGTCGACGAAGGCCCGGAGGTAGGCCGACTCCCGCTCGGTCTGATTGTCCGCGGTACCGATGATCAACATGTAGTCGTTCCGGAAGGCCTCGTCCTCGACCGCCTGGGCCAGCTCCCCGAAGTGCGGGTTGCGATGGTCCGGCATCAGCATCGCGATCGAGTGGGTCCGGTTCTCCCGCAGCGCACGGGCGATCCGGTTCGGCCGGTAGTTCAGCTCGGCGACCGCGGCCAGCACCCGTTCCCGCGCCTCGGCCGACACCGGCCGCGGGCCGCCGTTCAGGACATAGCTGACCAGGGCCGGCGACACCCCCGCCGCCCTGGCCACGTCAGCTCTCGTGATCGCCACAATCGTCCCCCGCAGTCGTGATCATTTCTCGCCGCTGCTCGCGATCGTAGCCGCGAAGAACCGCTGCAGGAACAGCAGCAGGACGGCCGGCACGACCGAGATCAGCAGGGCACCCCCGAACATCTGGCCGAAGTTGAACTCGGTGTCGGTGAAGGTCCGGGCGATCGCGATCGGCGCCACCTGCTTGGCCTCCTCCGAGATGATCAACAACGGCCACAGGTACGAGGACCATTGGCCGAGGAAGATCAGCAGTCCGGAGTTGATCAGGGTGGTGACGCTGAGCGGCACGTAGATCCTGGTCATGATCCGGAAGTCGGAGGCGCCGTCGATCACCGCCGCCTCCCGCAGCGAGGTCGGGATGCCGCGGAAGAACTGCCTCATGTTGAAGATCGCCAGCCCGTTGCCGATGCCGGGCAGGATCAGGCCGAGGTAGCTGTTGTTCAGGTGCCAGCTGGTGAAGAACTGGGCCAGCGGGATCGCGATCGCCTCGAACGGGATCATGAAGCCGATCACCAGCAGCGCGAAGACGAACTCGCGGCCGCGGAACCGGAGCACCGTCAGCGCGTACGCCGCCGGCACCGAGATGGCCAGCCCGATGATCACCGACGCGAACGCCACGAACAGCGAGTTGGCCATGCTCTGGCCGAACCGCAGCTCCCCGAACAGCGCCCGATAGTTGTCCAGCGTCCAGACGTCCGGGATCAGCGTCCGCCAGCTCAGCGGGCTGACGCTTTCGATCACCTGGCTGCCCGGGCGCAGCGACCCGAACAGCATCCACAGTGCCGGCAGCGCGAACAGCAGCGCCACGATCACGGCCAGCAGGGTCAGCAGCGTGATCAACAGGCGGGCCTGGAACCGGCCCTTCGATCGCCGCGCCAGGACCGTACGCGGAGCGTCCGTCGACGGCTCCGTCACCAGGGTCGTCATGCGTCACGCTCCCGGAGCAGCCGGAACTGGATCGCCACGATCAGCAACATGATCAAGGTCAGCACCAGCGTCGAGGTGGCGCCCAGATTCGGCTGCGAGTACGTGTAGGTGCGCCGGTAGGCGTCGAACATCAACAGCGTGGTCGACTCCTGCGGTCCGCCGTTGGTCAGCATCTGCACCGGCACGAACAGGACGAAGTTGGCCACCGTGTCCGCGACCAGGACGAACAGCAGCGGCCGCTTCATCAGCGGCAGCGTGATCGACCAGAACGTCCGCCAGGCCCCGGCGCCGTCGATCGAGGCCGCCTCGTACACCTCACGGTTGATGTCGTTCAGACCGCCGATCAGGAACAGCATCCAGTAGCCGATGCCGACCCAGGACGCCACCAGCACGATGCTCGGCAGCGCCTGGGCCGGCGAGGTGAAGAACGGCTGCGGCCCGATCCCGAACACGCCGAGCAGGCCGTTGACCGGGCCGTCGTTGCGCAGCGCGACACCCCAGGCGATCGACGACCCGACGATCGGGATCGTGCACGGGATGAACACCGCCGTCCGCCAGATTCCGCGGCCCGGCAGCTTCCGGGTCAGCAGCACCGCCACCGCCATCGCCAGGGCGATCTGCAGCGGATTGATCACCAGGTTGAACAGCACGGTGCGGGCCAGCGTGCCCAGGAACAGTTGATCACTGAACAGCACCGCGTAGTTCTTCAGCCCGGCGAACCGTTGCTCGGCGAGCAGGCCGACCCCGACCCGTTCGAACAGGGTCGACCAGACCGCGCCCGCGAACGGCACCAGCCGGAGCAGCACGATCGCCAGCAGGGCCGGGGCCAGGAACACCGCGGCCGTGATCAAGGTGCGACGACGGAGCATGGCGCTACTGGTACTGCTTCCAGGCCGTCACCAGCTGGCTTTGCGCGGATTCCAAGGCCTGCTTGGGATCCGCACCGTTGGCGATGTCGGAGAATGCTCGGCCCATGATGTCCTCGAACTCGATGTAGCCGGCCGTCGAGACCCGGCCGACGGCGGTGTGCTCGGTCTCGTACTCCACCACCTTCGCGGCCTGCTTCCCGCCCTCGGAGTCGGTGAACATCTTGCCTTGCAGGTATGACTGCAGACCGGCCGTGTTTGCCGGGAGCTCCGCGTAGGCCCGGTGCTTGGCGTAGCCGCTCTCGCCGTCGATGGCCAGCCAGCGCAGGAAGATCGCCGAGGCCTCCTTGTTCTTCGAGAACGGGTTGATGCCGACCGACCAGGAGCCGGTCGGGCTGGCCGGCTTGCCACCCTCCCAGACCGGGTTCAGCGCCGCACCCCAGTTGATCTTGGAGTCGGCCAGCTTGCCGACCATCCAGTTGCCCTCCACCAGATAGGCCGTCTTACCGGCCAGGAAGGTCGAGTCGATCTGCTCGGCGGGGATGCCGCGCGGCGTGATCTTGTCCGCGTACAGCGAGCCGTAGTAGGTCATCGACTGCACCCAGCCGTCGTTGGTCACGTCCGGCGTCAGATTTCCCTCGCCGGTCGCGCCGATCCCGCCGCCGGCGGAGTACGGCAGTGGCTCCAGCTGGTAGTAGCGGTCCGGCTGGCCGAGCAGCAGCCCGTGCTGCGCGTTGCCGCGGTCCTGGACCTGCTTGGCGTCCTGCTTCAACTGCTGCCAGGTGATCCGGGCGGCGTCCTCGGTCGACGGCGGCTTCACCCCGGCGGCGTCGAGCAGATCCTTGTTGTAGAAGAGCAACTGGGTCGAGTTCGCGACCGGCAGCGAATAGAGCTTGCCGCCGAACGAGCTCGCCTCGACGGTGACCGGCTGCAGCGCGTCGGTCAGCCCCTGGAACGGACCGGACAGATCCTCCAGGTAGCCCCGGGTGGCCAGCGCCGGCACCCGCGGCTGGTCGACCCAGAACACGTCCGGGTCGCCGGTCTTCTGGGTGATCCGCGAGTCGAGCACGCTGTTCAGGTCGTCGAACGGCACGTACTGGTAGTCGACCTTGATCGTCGGGTGTTCCTTCTCGAACGCCGCGACCACGTCGGACATCCCGTCGGCCTTCGGGTCGAGGATGCCGACGACCTTGATCGTCGTGGTCGGATCGGTGGCCGGGATGGACCAGGGCTGGCCGCCGGCCGGGCTCTCCGCCGGGCCGCTCGCGCAGGCCGCGAGGAGGACCAGCGCGCCGGCTCCGGCGGTGAGGCTGGTCAGCAGGGACCGGAGACGCATCACAACTCCTTCAGCTTGTCCATGAAGAATCGGGTGAAGCCCGCGGCGTCGACGTCGACCGCGATCGACGCGTTCGGCTCGAGCTTCCGGGCGTTGCCGTCCGGGGCCCAGCCACCGGTCAGCGGATCCGCCAGCATTGCGCCGCGCAACCGGTCCCCGGTCTCCACCTGGACGTAGGCGTCCTGCCAGGTGATCAGCTCCGGATGGGTCACCGCGGCGACGGCGAGCGGGTCGTGCATGGCGCAGGACTCCTCCGGCTGCGGCCGGCGGCTGCTCAGGTGATCGATCCAGGCCACCGTGTAGCGGCCGGCGAAGGCGGCGAACTCGTGATCACTCGCCGCCATCGCCCGGGCCTCCTCCATGGTGACCCGGACCTTCAGGGTGACGTCCAGCCCGACCCATTGGGCGACGATGCCGGAGCCGAGCACGATCTCGGCCGCCTCCGGATCGTTCCAGATGTTGAATTCGCCGGGCATCCGCGTCTCGTTGGTGGGCTTGCTGAAGACGCCGCCCATGATCACCAGCCGCTTCAGCGAGGCGGCGAAGGTGTGGTCCAGCCGCATCGCCAGCGCGACGTTGGTCAGCGGGCCGACAGCCACCAGGGTGATCTCGCCCGGGTTGGCCCGGACGTGCTCGACCATCGCGGCGGCCGCCGGCTGTGCCTGCGGCTCGCGTGCCACGACGTCGTCCGGCACCGAGCCGACCCTGGCCTGCGGACGCAGCAGCGGCACCTGCGCGCCGCGGTGCACCGGGACCTCGGGGTGACCGAGCCGGTGCAGCAGTTCGAGGGTCAGCGTGGTGGCCGAGGCGACGTCGGTGTTGCCGTTGACGGTGGTGACGAGTTCCAGCGAGATGTCGGGGTCGGCCAGCGCCAGCGCCAGCGCGAACCCGTCGTCGACGTCGCTCCCCGGAGCACCCATGGCCAGGTCGACGTCGAGCATCACACGTTCCATGATTCGAGTCCTCAACACGTGTTGACGATGTACTGGTTCGCCATGTTGACACGTGTTGAACGCGACCGCAACCGGTTCCGGTCCACGCCCTGGGACCGGGTGCGGGATCGATTACGATGGCAGGGCCCGCGCGTCAGGATTGTGGCGCGTGTCGGCCGGCCGGGCTGTGGTCGGTGGGTGTCGTCGATGCCGTGTTCCTCACGGCGGTTGTCTCCCCCTGCCTCGAAGGATGCTGCCCGTGCGCGCCCTGGTCTCGTTGCTGTTCCTGATCCTGCTGGCCGGCTGCAGCACGCCGGCGCCGTCCGCCCAGCCGGTCGCCCCCGGCTTCCGTACCGTGACGCTGGACAACTGCGGCACGGAGGTGAAGATCGAGCGCCCGCCGGAGCGGGTGGTGGCCATCAAGTCGACCGCGATCGAACTGCTACTGGCCCTCGGGCTCGGCGACAAGATCGTCGGCACCGCGTTCGGCGACGGGCCGCTGCCGGAGAAGTACGGCACGCCGCCGCCGGTGCTGGCCGACAAGGTGCCCGGCCGGGAGGCCCTGCTGGCGGCCCGGCCCGACTTCGTGTACGCGGGCTGGGAGAGCAACCTGACCGCGCAGGGTGCCGGTGACCGGGCCGGTCTGGCCGAGCTGGGCGTGAACAGCTACGTGGCGCCGGCCGCCTGCAAGGAGCCGGCCTACCAGCCGAAGCCGCTGACCCGGGACGTCCTGGAGCGCGAGATGCGCGAGATCGCCGCGATCTTCGGGGTGCCGGACCGGGCCGAGAAGTTGATCACCGAGCAGCGCGAGGCCCTGGCCGCCGTGAAGAAGGACTCCCGGCAGCGCACCGTGCTCTGGTACAGCTCCGGCACCGACACCCCGTATGTCGGGGCCGGGATCGGCGCGCCGCAGTTGATCATGGACTCGATCGGTGTCCGGAACGTCTTCGGCGACACCCAGGACACCTGGAGCACCGTCTCCTGGGAGAGCGTGCTGAAGCAGGACCCGGACATCATCGTGCTGGTCGACGCCACCTGGAACACGGCCGAGTCGAAGAAGAAGATCCTGGCCGAGTCGCCCGCCGCCGCCCTGGATGCGGTACGGGAGCAGCGTTACCTGACGGTACGGTTCCCGGCCGGCGAGGGCGGCGTGGCCACGGCGGAGGCGATCACCGATCTCGCCGAGCAGTTGGCGAGCCTGCCGTGACCGCGGTGATCACCCGGCCGCCGGCCGCACCACCCGGGCCCCGGCAACGACCGAGCCGGCGGTCCGGGCTGCCGGTCTGGCTCATCGGCGGCTTCCTGATGATCTTGCTGGCCGGGTCGATCCTGGCCGCGACGGCGGTCGGCGCCAGCGGCCTGGGTCCGGCCCAGGTGGCCCAGTCGATCGGGCATCACCTGGGACTGACGCCGGTCGGGCTGCCGCGGCTGGACGACGCGATCATCTTCGAGCTGCGGCTGCCGCGGGTGATCACCGCCGCCCTGGTCGGCGCGGCGCTGGCCCTGTCCGGGGCGGTGATGCAGACGCTGACCCAGAACCCGCTGGCGGATCCGTACCTGCTCGGGCTGTCCTCCGGCGCCGCCCTCGGCGCGGTCTCGGTGCTGTTGCTCGGGGTCGGCCTGGTGCTGCCGCTGGCGGCGTTCCTCGGCGCGATGCTGGCCCTCGCGGGGGCGCTGGCGCTGACCGGCCGGGCCGCCACCCGCGGCTCGACCAGGATCGTGCTGGCCGGCGTCGCGGTCGCCCAGATCTGTTCCGCGGCGACCTCGTTCGTGATCTTCTCCGCCGCCGAGGGCGACTCGTACCGGGAGGTGCTGGCGTGGCTGATGGGCTCCCTCGGCGGCGCCGACTGGTCGTCCCTGCTGGTCGCCGGGCCGATCATCGTCGCGGCCGGGCTGGTGCTGGTCGGCTATGCCCGGTCGCTGGACGCGTTCGCGTTCGGTGATCAACTGGCCGGCTCGCTCGGCGTCGCCACCGGACCGACCCGGATGATCCTGCTCGGCCTGGTCGCCCTGCTGACCGGTTCCGCGGTGGCCGTCAGCGGCGCGATCGGCTTCCTCGGACTCACCCTCCCGCACGCGGTCCGGTTCGTCACCGGCCCGGCGCACGCGCGGCTGCTGCCCGTGCTCGCTCCGGCCGGAGCGATCTTCCTGATCTGGACCGACACGGCGGCGCGGATCGTGCTGGCGCCGGAGGAGGTGCCGGTCGGGATCCTGACCGCGCTGATCGGCGCCCCGGTGTTCTGCGTGCTGCTCTGGCGCCAGCGGAGGGCGGCATGACCAACGCGCCGCGTCCTGAGCGTTCCAGCGCCGTACGCGTCGACGACGTCCGGTACGCCATCGACGGGACCCCCTTGCTGCACGGGGTTTCGCTGACCGCGGCGGCCGGCCGGCTGACCGGGGTCCTGGGCCCCAACGGGGCCGGCAAGTCCACCCTGCTCCGGCTGATCGCGGGCCTGACTCGGCCGGCCGGCGGCCGGGTCCTCCTCGGTGATCATGATCTGCACCGGCTGCCGCGGCGGGCCAGGGCCAGGCGTGTCGCGTACCTGGAACAGCAGTCCACCACCGAGCAGCCGCTGCTGGTCCGGCAGGTGGTCGAGCTGGGCCGGATTCCCCACCTCGGTCGCTGGCAGTCGCCGGGCCCGGCGGACCGGGCCGCGGTGCTGGACGCGCTGGTCGCGGTCGGCATGATCGAGTACGCCGAGCGCCGCTGGAGCACCCTGTCCGGCGGCGAGCAGCAGCGGGTCCAACTGGCCCGGGCGCTGGCCCAGCAGCCCGAGGTGCTGATCCTGGACGAGCCGACCAACCATCTCGACCTGGCCGCCCAGCTGATGATCATGGCCCAGGTGGCCGACGCCGGCCGCACCGGCATCGCCGCGGTGCACGATCTCAACCTGGCCGCGACCTACTGTGATCGGGTCGTGCTGCTCTCCGGCGGACATCTGGTCGCTGCCGGAACTCCGGCCGAGGTTCTGACGCCGGACCTGATCGAGGAGGTCTACGGGGTACGGCCGCGAACACTGGCCGATCCGGAGACGGACCGGCCGGTGTTGATCTTCGACCGGGTACCGACGCCGACCGGGTCCACGGCGAGTGTCCAGGTCCCCTGATCGTCGCGGAGTTCGGTGATCACCGGCTCGCCGGATCCGAGCAGCAGCAGTCCGAGCAGCCGGTTGACCGCGGTCCGGGGATCCGCCCCGGGCCACGGATCCATCGCCCCCGAAGGTGTCCGGCGGACCCGCTCCGGTACGGACTCGCGGGCCACCGGGTGAGGACGGTGTGGCGGCAGCCCGGCGACCCAGTCGATCACGTCCGCCGGCCGGCCGAGCGCACTGACCAGCGCGTCCAGGGTCGGAACGAACCGTGCCCGGCCGCGCTCCGTCCAGGTCCAGCCGGCCGCCTGGGCGACGATCACCGAGTGCGGTGCCAACCGGCTCAACCGCGCGGCGACAACCTCGCGGACGTAGCTCGCCGAGAGCAGCCCGGCCAGCCAGCCGGACCGCTCCCGACCGCATGCCCCGCACATGGAATCCTCCCTTCGTTCGCACCCAGGTGCCCGAACGCGCGCTGAGCCTGTCGAAGTGCCAAGCCGGTTCGGGTCTGCCCCCTTCGACAGGCTCAGGACATGCTTCGACAGGCTCAGGGAGCGTTCGACGCTAAGGCATCACGTCGCCGCTGTTCGGTCCGAGTGTCTGGCCGACATAGAGGTTGCCGCCCGGGTCGGAGGCCAGCAGCACCGCGGTCGGCGCGACCTCGTCGACGGTGCCGAACCGGCCCAGCGGCAGCTCCGCCTGCTTGGCCCGTTTCCACTCCTCGCTGATCCCGGCCACCAGCGGCGTCTCGATCGGGCCGGGCGCGATCGCGTTCACCAGCACGCCGCGGCCGGACACCTCGAGCGCAATCGACTTCGTCAGCGCGATCACGCCGGCCTTCGCGGCCGCGTAGTGGGCCAGGCCGGTGCCGCCCTTGAGGCCGAGTTGTGAGGCGACGTTGATGATCCGGCCGTCGCCGTGCTCCAGCATGCCGGGCAGCACCGCCCGGTTGAGCAGGAAGACGCTGGTCAGGTCGACGTCGACGGTCTGCTGCCAGGTCGCCAGGCTCAGCTCGGTGATCGGCGCCTCGGTGAGGATGCCGTGCGAGGTGACCAGGGTGTCGATCCGGCCCAGCCGGCGCACCGTCTCGGCGACGGCCGCGCTGACGGCCGCCTCGTCGGTGGCGTCCAGCACCAGAGCGTCGGCCCCGAGTTCCGCGGCCCGCTCGGTCACCGCGACGGACCGGTCGGCGAGCATGATCATCGCGCCGGCGTCGCGGAAGTGCCGGGCGATGGCCAGCCCGATGCCGCTGGCCGCACCGGTGATCAACGCGGTCCGGCCGGCCAGTACGCCGCCCTGCGGAACGTCGTTCATGATCAGTCCCTCATCGCCACGGTGAGCGCGCCGTCGACCGTGATCGCCTGTCCGCTGACGTACCCGGCGTCGGCCGAGGTGAGGAACGCGATCACACCGGCCACCTCCTCCGGGCGGCCGACCCGGCCCCACGGAATCGTCTGCCCGGCCCGGGCCAGCCCGTCCGGGCCGAGCGAGTTGACCGGGTCCAGCGACTGCGGGGTCTCGATCAGTCCGGGGATGATCGCGTTGGCCCGGATCCCGCGCGGCCCGTACTCGACGGCGAGGCTGCGGATCAGGCCGATCACACCCGCCTTGGCCGTCGCGTAGTGGGCGTGTTCCTGCCAGCCGTACACGCCGCCGGCGATCGACGAGATCGCCACGATCGACCCGCCTTTGCCGAGCTGTGGCGCCGCGGCCCGGGCCAGCCGCATGACGCCGTGCAGGTCGACCTGCAGCACCTCGTCCCACTCCTGGTCGGTCATCGTCGCGAACGGTGCCCGGCGCAGGATCCCGGCGTTGGCGATCACATGATCGATCCGGCCGTACGCGGCAAGGGCGGCCTCCGCGAACGCGCCGACCGACTCGGTGCTGCGGACGTCCAGCTCGATGATCATGCCGGTGCCGCCGGCCGCGGTCACCTGCTCCAAGGTGGTCGCCGGGTCGTGCGGGTCGCCCGGGAAGGTGCCGATCACCACCCGGTCGCCGCGCTCCGCCAGCCGGACCGCCGCCGCGCGGCCGATCCCGGACGCCGCTCCGCTGATGATCGAGACAGCTCGCTCCCTCATCACGCGCCCTCCGCCAACGGCTCGTCGACCCGTTCGGCGACGGGCGTTCCGTCGTCGCGCCGGGGCGCGATCGAGCGTGCCCCGATCATGATCAACCCGGAGACCAGAGTGCCCAGCGCACCGACCCAGAGCGCGGCCGTCGAGAACGGCACGGCGGCCGCGGCGAGCCCGGTGAGCAGGAACCCGCCGATGATCGCGCCCGGCTGGCTCATCGCGCCGATGAACGTACTGCCGGTCGCCCGGCAGTCGGTGTCGTAGCACTCGGCCTGGAAGAACATGATCGCCGCGTACGGGCCGAGCAGGAAGAACAGGCCGAGCATGTAGGTGACCAGGACGTAGCCCTGGTTGCTCGGGCCGAGCAGCATCGCCGCGAAGAAGAGGCCACCGAGGATCCAGCCGATGATGATCACGCGCTTGCGGCCGATCCGGTCGCCCAGCCAGCCGTGGGTCAGGTAGCCGAGCGCACCGACCAGGTTGGACACCACGACCAAGATCAACGCATCGCCGGCGTCGATCCCCTTGCCGCTCTCCAGCACCGTCGTGCCGAGCACGGAGAAGGTCTGGATGCCGAACCAGTTGACCAGCCAGGCCAGCGACAGCACCACCGTGTTGCGCAGGTGCTTGCCCTGGAAGATCCGCTTGATCGGCGCGCCCACGCGGACCTCGATGCCGGTGCGCTGGGCGAGCGCGTCCGCCTCGGCCGGCTGGCCGGCCCGGCGCAGCCGCTGCACGGCTTGCTGGGCCAGGAACTGCGGGCTCTCCTTCAGCCGCAGGCAGACCAGCGCGACGATGATCGCCGGCACGGTCGCCAGCAGGAAGGCGATCCGCCAACTGTCCAGACCCCAGACGCTGGTGACGATCGCGACGAAGCCGGCCGCCAGCAGCGCGCCGAGCGGCCAGCCGGTCTGCACCATCGAGTAGACGAAGCCCTGGTTGCGTTTGATCTTGGTGTCCTCGGTGAGCGCGTACAGCTCGTTGAGGTAGGTCGCGTTCACCGACTGCTCGGCCAGCCCGAGCCCGCTGATGCTGCGGACGCCGACCAGCGAGGCGGCCCCGGTGGTCGCGGCGGTGATCGCCGACGACGCCGCCGTACCGCCGACGGAGATGATCATGCCCTTGCGGCGACCGAGCCGGTCCACCAGCGGCCCCACGAACAGCACCACGACGAAGGTGCCGACGCTGACCAGGGTCGAGACGAGCAGGGCGAAGCTGGTGTCCCAGCCGAAGCTGTCCTCGATCCGGGGCAGCAGGGTGCCGAACAGGATGAAGTCGTAGACGGCGATCGTCCAGGCGAAGAACGCGATCTTGGTCGCGCGCCGGGTCTCCTTCTTGCCGACGGTCCGCAGGCCTTCCGTTGGGGCGGTACTCATGGGCGCTGTTCCTTTCCGTACCGCAGCTCAGTCGACCCGCGGCGAGCGGGCTTGGAAGTCCTGGGCGATCTGGTCGAACGTCGCCCAGTGGACGCCCTCGTGGGCGTTGATGTGCTCGATCAGGCGCTCCAGCATCAGCAGCACCTGCGGCCGGCCGGACACGTCCGGGTGGATCGTGAAGGTGAACACGGCGTAGTCCAGCTCCCGGTACACCCAGTCGAACTGGTCCCGCCACATCTCCTCGAGGTGGCGCGGATTGACGAAGCCGTGGCTGTTCGGGCTGGACTTGATGAACATCATCGGCGGCAGGTCGTCGAGGTACCAACTGGCCGGGATCTCGATCAGGTCGGTCTCCCGGCCGCGCTCCAGGGGCTTCATCCAGGTCGCCGCGGGCTGGTCGTAGTCGATCTTGCTCCAGTTGTCGCCGACCCGGACGTAGTAGGGCGTGAAGTCGCGGTGCATCAGCGAGTGGTCGTACCTGATCTTCCGCTCGATCAGCAGTTCGTTGGTGACCGGCGAGAACTCCCACCAGGGAGCGACATAGCCGGTCGGCCTGGTGCCGGTCTTCCGGTTGATCAACTCGATGCAGTAGTCGAGGATCTCCGACTCCTGGTCGCGGGTCATCGCGATCGGGTTCTCGTGGCTGTAGCCGTGCACGCCGATCTCGGCCCCGGTCGCGACGACCTCCTCGAACTGCTCCGGGAACGTCTCGATCGAGTGCCCCGGCCAGAACCAGGTGGACGGAAGCTGGTACTTCGCGAGCAGGTTCTTGATCCGGGGTACGCCGACCTCGCCGGCGAAGATGCCCCGCGAGATGTCGCCCGGCGAGTCCTCCCCGCCGTACGACCCGAGCCAGCCACCGACGGCGTCGACGTCGATTCCGAACGCGACGTAGATGTCCTTGGCCATGAAAGTTTTCCTTCCTGGGAACGGATTCAGAAGCACTGCAACCGGGCCGCCGCCTCGTCGGGCGGGTAGTGGCTGAGCAGCAGGGCCAGCAGCATGCGGGCCTGGGTGTACGGCAGGCCCCGGACGGCGACGGCGCCGGCACGGAGCGCATCGGCGCCCCCGCCGGAGCCGTACAGCGGAGCGATCGGACCGTGCGGCACCCGGGTGGTGAGCGCCACCACGGTCCCGGCCGCGACGGCCGCACGGACCGCCTCGACGTAGGGCCGGTTGAGGTTCCCGACGCCGGTGCCGGCCAGCACCACGCCGGGAACGCCCTGCCGGACCAGCTCGTCCAGCAGGTCGGGCCGGGCGCCCGGGTAGAGCACCAGGGTCTCCACCCGGGTCTCGTCGAACCGGGCCGTCGGCCTCGGCAGCGGCTCACCCCGCACCGGCCGGGCGGCGTAGCGGAGTTCGCCCTGGACCAGCCGGCCGATCGGGCCGGCGTCCTGGGCGACGTACGGCTGCGGGCGCAGCGTGTGCAGCTTCCGTACGCCTCGGGCGGCGAAGACCTCGCCGGCGAACGAGACCAGGACGCCGAGGCCACGGGACGCCGGGGCCGCGGCGACCGCGATCGCCTGGCGCAGGTTGCGGCCGCCGTCCGCGCCGTCCTGATCCGGTGCGATCTGGGCCCCGGTGAGCACCACCGGGCGGTCGTCCTCGTGGACCAGGTCGAGCAGCGCGGCGGTCTCCTCGATCGTGTCGGTGCCGTGGGTGATCACGACCCCGTCCACGGCCGCGCGGGCCAGCTGGTCCCGGACGGCGTCCGAGATCGTGCGCAGGTCCGCCAGGTCGAGGTTGAACGAGTTGGCCCGGAGCAGGTCGACCGGCTCGACCGTGAGGCCAGGCTCCGCCCCGACCGCGCCGACCAGGAGTTCCGCCGAGTCACTGGCCACGGCCGCACCGTCCGAGCCGGTGCGGGACGAGATCGTTCCACCGGTGCCGAGGACGACGATGTGGGCCACGCTGTTCCCTTCCTGCCGAGCGCCGGCTCGCCGGTCGTGGCGGTGCCGTTCGGCTCAGTCTGAGCTACACAATCGATTGAGTCAATCGTTTGGGTCAACCGATTGTGGAATTACGCTGGGATTCTGCGGGGCACTGCTGCGGGCCGTACGGACCCGAGGCCGGGCACCGCGATAATGGCGGCACCGACGACAGGAGCAGCAATGGCGGGCACTCGGCGACCGTTCACCCAACGGATGATCGCCAGCGACGTCGGCGTCAGCGTGACCACGGTGTCGCGGGTGCTCAACCCGACCGAGCCGCATCCGGAGCGGTGGGCCTCGGCCGAGACCGTCGCCGCGATCCTCCGGTCCGCCGAACGCAACGGCTACCGGCCCAACCCGCACGCGACCAGCCTGCGGACGGCGCGCTCCAACGTGGTCGGGGTGCTCGTTCCCCGACTGCAGGACTTCGTGCTGGCCACGATCTACGAGGGCATCGACGAGGCGGCCACCGAGGCCGGGGTGTCCACCTTCGTCACCAACTCGCTGGACAAGCCGGACCTGCAGCGGGTCCGGACCCAGCAGATGCTGGACCGCCGGGTGGACGGCCTGATCTTCGGCGACGCGCACCTCGACGACGACTTCCTGGACGACCTGGCCGCGCAGGAGGTCTCGTTCGTGCTGACCTCGCGCCGTCACGGTGATCATGTCTCGGTCACCTGCGACGACCCGGCCGGGGGCCGGCTGGTCGCCGAGCATCTGCTGGCCACCGACCGGCGCGAGGTGGCGATCCTGGCCGGGCTGCCGTTCGCCTCGACGGCCCGCGAGCGCTCGCAGGGCCTGATCGACCGGTTCGCCGAGGCCGGGCTGGAGATCCCGGAGCACCGGATCGTGTTCAACGGCTTCGACGCGGCCGCCGGCCGGGAGGCCGCCGACCAGATCCTGGCCCGGCGCCCGTACCCGGACGCGATCTTCGCCACCAACGACTTCGCCGCGATCGGGGCCATGGGTGCCCTGCGGGACAAGGGATTGCAGATCCCGGACGACGTCGCGCTGGTCGGCTACAACGACACCCCGCTCGCCGCGTCGCTGCCGATCCCGCTGACCACGATCCGCTCCCCCATGCACGAGATGGGACGGCTGGCCTTGCAGACACTGCTGCGCAAGCTCGGCGGCGCCGAGGTGGAGTCGCGGCGGCTGGCGCCGGAGTTGATCATCCGGGCCTCCACCGGCTCCGGCTGAGCCGGATCAGCGCAGCTTGGGCAGCACCTCGGCGCCGAAGATCTTCTGGGTCCGCTCCGGATCCGGCCCGGCCAGGTGCAGCTGGACCTCGTCGACACCGAGATCGAGGAACTGCTGGATCCGCTGCCGGTGCGCGTCCAGGTCGCTGGAGATGATCATGCGGTCGGCGAAGTCCTCCTTGCGGAGGCGCCGGGCCAGCTGCTCGAAGTCGCGGGTGTTGCGGACCTCGGAGACCGGGTAGCGGACCGCCGGGACCGGCCAGTGATCGACGGCCGCCGCCAGCGCCTCGGGCTCGGTCTCGGCCCAGGCGTGGTGCAGCCGGACCACCCGGTAGAGCCGCCGGGGGTCGGTGCCGGCCCGCAGCGCGCCGGTCCGCAACTGCTCGAACAACCCCGCCACCTGATCCGGCCTGCCGCCCTCGGTGATCATGCCGTCGGCCATCCCGCCGGCCCGCCGCGCCGTGACCGGCCCGGCGGTCGCGACGAGGATCTTCGGCAGCCGCTCCGGCAGCGTCCAGAGCCGGGCCTGTTCCATGATCAACTCCGGATCGGCGTGCCGGGCCTCGCGACCGGTGAACAGCTTCCGGATGATGTCGATCGCCGAGAACATCCGGTTGATCCGCCGCGGCGGCTCGGGCCAGTACTGCCCCGTGACATGCTCGTTGATCAACTCGCCGGCGCCGATGCCGAGCCAGTGCCGGTCCGGGAACAGCGCCGCCAAGGTCGCCGACGCCTGCGCCACCACCGCCGGATGCATCCGGTAGGACGGGCTGATCACGCCCGGATTGATCGGGATCGTCGTCCGCGCCGAGGCGGCCGCGGCCACATTCCAGACGAACGACGCCTCACCCTGACCCGCTGTCCACGGCGCGAACCGGTCCGAGAACATCACCGCCCCGAACCCGTGCCGCTCCGCCGACTCGGCCAGCTCCACGGCGCGCCCCGGCGCAACCGACTCCAGCATGATCGCGTTCCCGATGATCGCCACTCCGGAAGCCTAACCATCGGTCGTCCAGGCCGGACACCACGCGTTCTGTCTGGCTCGGGCGCGGAGCGCGACCGACCGCGCGGGGGTACGCTGAAGCATGGCTTTCGATCGAATCGCCGTCGATCATCGGATCATGGGAGGCGTGCCCTGCGTCCGCGGCACCCGCATCCCGGTATCGATGATCATCGGACGGCTCGCTGAGGGTGCCGCCCGCGAGGACGTCCTGGACGACTACCCTCAGCTGTCTGCTGAGGACATCGACGCCGCACTCCGCTTCGCCGCTGCGACCCTCGACCAGCGGGAGATGCCGCTGCTTGCCTCGTGAGGCTGCTCGTCGACGAGTGTCTCAGCGCCCGACTCTGCGAACTCCTCGAGCCAGCCGGGTACGACGTCGTCCATGCGCGTGATCTTGGACTGCTCGGTGCACCCGACGCAGACGTCATGGCAGCGGCCGCCGAGCAAGACCGGGTGCTCCTCTCGGCCGACACCGACTTCGGGGAGCTGCTGGCGAATTCCGGCGCTGCCAAGCCCAGCCTCGTTCTCCTGCGCCGGGTCGCCAAGTCACCGGAGGCGCAGGCTCCGGTGCTCATCGCCAACCTGCCTGCCGTCGCCGACGACCTCGCGGCTGGTGCCGTCGTCGTCATCCTGTCCGATCGACTGCGGATCCGACGACTGCCCGTCGACGGCGCCAGCTGATCCTCCCGCGCCCTGAGATAGGAGCGGTTCCCCCTCGAGCTGACGGACCCGGACCTTGCTCAAACCGGAGTCTTGAGTGGATTTTCGCCGCTACTGACCGGCGAAAATCCACTCGCGATGCGCTGGGCTCAGAGGGCGACGCCGAGGCGGTGGGCGGCCTGGTTCCAGCGGAGCTCGTTGGCGAAGCCGCGGCGGGTGGTGTCCGCGTCGATGATCGCCAGTTCGACGGCGGCGATCCGGGCGAAGTCCTCGAGTTCCTCGGTGCCGACGGCGGTGGACAGCACGGTGTGGTGCGGGCCGCCGGCGGCGAGCCAGGACTCGGTCGAGGTCTGGAAGTCCGGCTTCGGCTGCCAGACCGCGCGGGCCACCGGCAGGTTCGGCAGCGGCTGGTCCGGCGGCACCACGTCGACCTCGTTGAGCACGAGGCGGAACCGGTCGCCGAGGTCGCAGATGCCGAGCACGGTGGCCGGCCCCTGGGCCGCGTCGAAGACCAGCCGGACCGGGTCGGACCGGTTGCCGATGCCGAGCGGATGGATCTCGATCCTCGGCCGGGCCCCGGCGATGGTCGGGCAGACCTCGAGCATGTGCGCGCCGAGGATCTTCTCCGAGCCGGGCGCCAGGTGGTACGTGTAGTCCTCCATGAACGAGGTGCCGCCCGGCTGCCCGGCACCGATCGCCTTCACCGTGTGCAGCATCATCGAGGTCTTCCAGTCGCCCTCGCCGCCGAACCCGTACCCGGCAGCCATCAGCCGCTGTACGGCCAGCCCGGGCAGTTGTTGCAGTCCGCCGAGGTCCTCGAAGTTCGTGGTGAACGCGCCGTAGCCGCCGTCGGTCAGGAAGGCCCGCAGCCCGGCCTCGATCCGCGCGCCGTACCGCAGCGCGTCGTGACGGTCGCCGCCCGGCACCAGTTCGGGTGCGAGGTCGTACGTGTCGACGTACTCGGTGATCAAGGAATCGATCTCGGTGTCGGCGATCTGGTCGACGACGGCGACCAGATCATTCACGCCGTACGTGTTCACGGAGACCCCGAACCGCAGCTGCGCCTCGACCTTGTCGCCCTCGGTCACCGCGACGTCGCGCATGTTGTCGCCGAACCGGACCAGCCGCAGCGTGCGCAGCGCCGCAGCACCCCGGGCGGCGCGCTGCCAGGCACCGATCCGCTGCCGGACCCGGGGATCGGAGACATGTCCGGCCACGGTCTTGCGCGGCACCGCGAGCCTGGTCTGGATGTAGCCGAACTCCCGGTCGCCGTGCGCGGCCTGGTTGAGGTTCATGAAGTCCATGTCGATCTCGGCCCAGGGCAGGTCGACATTGGCCTGGGTGTGCAGGTGCAGCAGCGGCACCTGCAGCGCGTCCAGCCCGGTGATCCACATCTTCGCCGGCGAGAACGTGTGCATCCAGGCGATCACGCCGACACAGTCCGGATCCGAGTTCGCGGCCAGGATCTGCCGGTGGATCGCCTCGGAATCGGTCAGCACCGGCTGCCAGACCACGTCCAGCGGCAGCTCGGTGGCGGCGTTGAGTTGATCAACGATCGCGCGCGACTGGTCCGCGACCTGATCAAGAGTCTCCGGACCGTACAGGCCCTGGCTTCCGGTGAGGAACCACACCTGCTGAACTCGTTCGGTCATGATCACCCTTGTCGTTGTCCGTACACGTTCTGGTAACGCTCGTAGAGGCTGTCGATGTCGCTCTGCGGGATCGGGATCGGCTCGCCGAGCTGCCGCGCGACGTGCACGGTGCGCGCCACCTCCTCGCAGAGCACGGCGGCCTTGACCGCGGCCTTCGCCGACGCCCCGACCGTGAAGACGCCGTGGTTCTGCATCAGTACGGCCTTCGAACGATGATCACGCAGCGTCTCGACGATGCCGCGGCCGATCGAGTCGTCGCCGATCAGCGCGAACGGGCCGACCGGCACCTCGCCGCCGAACTCGTCGCCCATCATCGTCAGCACACAAGGGATCGGCTCGCCGCGGGCCGCCCAGGCCGTCGCGTACGTCGAGTGGGTGTGCACGACGCCGTTGATCTCGGGCCAGTGCTTGTAGACGTACGCATGCGCCGCCGTGTCCGACGACGGAGCATGATCACCCTCGACCAGGTTGCCGTCCAGGTCGCAGACCACCATGGCGGCCGGGCTGAGATCCTCGTACCGGACGCCGGAGGGCTTGATCACCAACAGGTCCCGGCCGGGCACCCGGGCCGACACGTTGCCGGCCGTCCACACCACAAGATCATTCTTCGGCAGCTCGGCGTGCAGGTCGGAGACCTCCTGCCGGATCAGGAACAGTGCCTCGTCCGGTTCGATCTCGGCCATGATCAGTTGCCGTTCCGCCGCGCGGCCGCGTCCCGGCGCAGCTCGCGCAGTCGGTGCATGACCTCGTTCTCGCCGCGGCCGAAGTAGTCGTGCAGCAGCGTGTACTCCTGGTAGAGCTTGGCGTAGATCTCGACGTTCTCGGCGATCGGCTTGAACTTCGCCTTCTCCGACCGGCCCATCTTCTCGGCCGCGGCGGCGACGTCCGGATACGCACCGGCGGCCACCGCGGCGTGGATCGCCGAGCCGAGCGCCGGCGCCTGGTCGGACGTCACCACGGTGATCGGCAGGTCCAGGATGTCGGCGTAGATCTGCATCAGCAGCGGGTTCTTGACCAGCCCGCCGGCCGCCACGAACTCCTTGACCGGCACGCCGGCGTTGTTGAACGCGTCGACGATGGTCCGGGCACCGAACGCGGTCGCCTCGATCAGGGCGCGGTAGATCTCCTCCGGCTTCGTGGCCAGCGTCTGCCCGACGATCACACCGGAAAGATCATGATCGACGAGCACCGAGCGGTTGCCGCTGTGCCAGTCCAGCGCGATCAGGCCGTGCTCGCCGACACCCTGCTCGGCCGCCTTCGCCGTGAGGATCTCGTGCACGCTGACGCCCTGCTTCTCGGCCTCCTCCGTGTACGAGGCGGGCACACCGTTGCGGACGTACCAGCCGAAGATGTCGCCGACGCCGGACTGGCCGGCCTCGTAGCCGTACAGTCCCTTGGTGACGCCGCCCTCGACGACGCCGCACATGCCGGGCACCTCGCGCAGCTCGTCGGAGTTCATGATGTGGCATGTCGAGGTGCCCATGATCGCGACCATCTGGCCGGGCGCGATCGCCTGGCCGGCCGGGTTCGTCACGTGCGCGTCGACGTTGCCGGCCGACACCGCGATGCCCTCCGGCAGCCCGGTCCACTCCGCGGCCTGCGCCGACAGCCCACCCGCGTTCTCGCCGAGCTGGATGATCGGCCAGTCGACCTTGGTCTCCACGAAGTCGGCGAAGTCCGGGTTGAGCGCGGCCAGGTACTCCTTCGAGGGGTACGCGCCGTCCTGCCGGATCCCCTTGTAGCCGGCGGTGCAGGCGTTCCGGGTGTACCGGCCGGTCAGCTGCCAGACGATCCAGTCGGCGCCCTCGACCCAGTGCTCGATCGCGGCGTAGACCTCGGGATCCTCCTCCAGCACCTGCAGGCCCTTGGCGAACTCCCACTCCGAGGAGATCAGGCCGCCGTAACGGGCCAGCCACGGCTCGCCGCGCTCGGCCGCGACCTGGTTGATCCGGTCCGCCTGACCCTGCGCCGCGTGGTGCCGCCACAGCTTCACGTACGCGTGCTTACGGTCGGCGAACTGCGGCAGTTCGTTCAGCGGCGTGCCGTCGTCGGTGGTCGGCACCATCGTGCAGGCGGTGAAGTCGGTGCCGATGCCGATCACCTGGGACGGGTCGATCCCGGCCGCCTCGATCGCTGCGGGCACCGCCTTCCGGAGCACCTCGCGGTAGTCCTCCGGCACCTGCAGGGCCCACTCCGGCGGCAGCTTCTCCCCCGTCGTCGGCAGGGTGTCGTCGACGACCCCGTGCGGGTACTCGTGGACCGCCGAGCCGAGTTCGGCCCCGTCCGAGACGCGGACCACCAGGGCCCGGCCGGACAGCGTCCCGAAATCGATGCCGATCGTGTACGTCTGCGCGGGGTCAACCGTCATCTGAAATCGCTCCTCACCGAGTTGATCTTGCTAGGCGACCGTCAGGTGCCGTTGTGCTGCCCTTGGTTCTCGTGATCATCGGCCTTGGCCTCGCCGTCGGCCGGCTGATCGTCGTCGCCCGGGCGCGGGACTTTGATCTTGCGCATCTGGCGCATCATGCTGATGAACAGGAAGACCATGATCGCCGCCAGCACGATCACGATGATCAACGCCGTCCAGCCCGGCTTGACCAGGTTCGGGTCCAGTTCGAGCGCGATCATGCCGAGACCCTCGTTTCCTGCTTGCCACTGCCGTGGCCGGCCGCCGGTTCCACCGCGATGCCGGCGAACAGGTCGTCCTCGGGCACCGTCGACGTCACCCGGCTGCGGGCCAGTTCGAAGTCCTCGGTCGGCCAGGCCGACTGATGCAGTTCCAGCGGCACGCTGAACCAGTGGCCGAGCGGGTCGATCTGCGTCGCGTGGGCGAGCAGCGCCTGGTCCCGTACCGCGAAGTAGTCGGCGCACGGCACCCGGGTGGTCACCCGTGCCTGGTGCTCCGGGTCCGGCTTCCACTCGGCGAGCCGTTCCGCGTACGGCGACTCCAGGCCGCGGTCGCGCATCGCCTGGTCCAGCGCGACGATCCGGTCCCGGTGGAAGGTGAACTGGTAGTAGAGCTTGAGCGGGGTCCACGGCTCGCCCGCGTCCGGGTACGCCTCCGGATCGCCCGCCGCCTCGTACGCGGCGACGCTGATCTCGTGGCACTTGATGTGGTCCGGGTGCGGATAGCCGCCGTTCTCGTCGTACGTGGTGATCACGTGCGGCCGGAACTCGCGGATCAGCCGGACCAGCGGCTCGGCGGCCTCGGCCGGCGGCACCAGGGCGAAGCAGCCCTCGGGCAGTGGCGGCAGCGGGTCGCCCTCCGGCAACCCGGAGTCGACGAAGCCGAGCCAGACCTGCCGGATGCCGAGGATCTCCCGGGCCCGGTCCATCTCCTGGCGGCGGATCTCGGCCAGGTTGTCCAGCACGTCCGGCCGGTCCATGGCCGGGTTGAGGATCGAACCGCGCTCGCCGCCGGTACAGGTGGCGACCACCACCTCGACGCCTTCGGCGACGTAGCGGGCCGTGCTCGCGGCACCCTTGCTCGACTCGTCATCGGGGTGGGCGTGGACATGCAACAGCCGCAGAGGCTCGCCGGCCGCGTCCACTCGGACCGGCCGGCCCGCCGCGGCTCCAGAAGCGAGATCAGTCATGGCGCACATGCTGCCACCTGGAGCCGGGTGGGCGCGGATCGGGCCCGCCTGCCGGGCCGGATCCGCGGCCCGGACCGGGTGCTGGATACTGGCCGTGTGCCCGAGCCGGAACCGAGCCTCGACGCCGCTGCCGCCGAGCGGATCCGGAACCGCTACCCGCGATCCCGGGTTCCCCGGCAGCTGGTCGTCGCCCTGGTCGGTGCCGTCGCCCTGGTCGGGCTCGGCTGGCTGATCTGGGTCGCCACGATCCACGCCCAGCCGGCGGTCAGCGGACAGCTGGCCGGCTATCGCGTGGTCAGCGACACCGAGACCGAGGTGACGCTGACGGTGCAGCGGGAGGACCCGTCGGTCCCGGTGACCTGCCTGGCCATCGCCCAGGCGATCGACTTCGAGCGGGTCGGCGAGATGCAGGTCGCGGTGCCGCCGAGCGAGCACCAGCTGGTCGACCTCACCGTACGGATCAAGACGCTGCGCCGGGCCAGTTCCGCATCCGTGGACGGATGCCGTTTGCAGGGCTGAACGCCGCACAGCTTGCTAGGCTTGTCCGATGTCTGAGAACACGGAACAGGTGATCTGGCTGACCCCGGAGGCCCGCGACAAGCTGGCCCAGGAGCTGGAGTACCTGAAGGGCGAAGGTCGCCAGGAGGTCTCGGCGCGGATCGCCGCCGCGCGCGAGGAGGGCGATCTCAAGGAGAACGGCGGATATCACGCCGCCCGCGAGGAGCAGGGCCAGCAGGAGCTCCGGATCCGCCAGTTGGAGGACATGCTGCGGAAGGCCGAGGTCGGCGAGGCGCCGGCCGGCGACGGGACCGTCGGGCCCGGCAGCAAGGTGACGATCGCCTTCGACGGCGACGAGTCGGACACCGACACGTTCCTGCTCGGCTCCCGCGAGTTGCTCGGCCTCGACGACAGCGCGGACCTCAACGTCTACAGTCCGCAGTCGCCACTCGGATCGGCGATCCTCGGCAAGCAGAAGGGCGACGAGGCGAGCTACCAGACCCCGAACGGGAAGTCGGTCAACGTCACCATCGTCGCGATCGAGCCGTACGTCGGCTGATCCCGGTACAGCACAACGTTCCCTGCGCCCTCGTGGCTCAGGGAACGTTGTGGTTTGTCAGGGGAGATCGGCGATCAGCCGCGCGGCCTCGTCGGGGGTGAGGGCACCGCTGGCCACCTCGGCGAGCACCTGGTCCCGGGTGAGGGTCTCCGTCGACTCCGGCTCGCCGGTCAGGCCGAGTTTGCGGAGCAGGTCGGCGTAGCGCAGCCGGGCGGTCGGGTACGAGACGCCGAGGAACCGCTCCACCTCGCGCAGGTTGCCCCGGGAGGAGAGGAAGACTCGGAGCAGCTCGATCTCGGAGTCGCTCAGCGCACAGAACTCGCACTGCTGGAAGATGCCGGCCAGCTCGGTCCCGCAGGAGCCGCAGCCCAGCCGGGTCACCGCGAGGTGCACACCGCAGACCGGACAGGCGTCCGGCGCACGGTGATCGTGGGCCCGGCTCCCCGGGATCCGGGCCTGCGACCGCGTCCGCTCCGCCATCAGTCCTTCGTCCAGGTGTCGCCGTCGGAGCCGACCCGGACCATCGCGTGGCCCATCACGACCTCGATGTCCAGCTTGGCGCTGCCGTTGCCCATGACGACCTCGTCGCCCGGCCCGGAGTGCCCGCCGGTCCAGCTCACCTTGCCGAGCTGAGCATCGCCCTTGACGGTCACGTTCGACTCGTCGGACAGGTGCAGCGACAGCGACCCGGACTCGGCCCGGACCCGGGAGCGGCCGGTCGTGATGGCGCCCTTGATGGTCGCCTGGCCGGCCTGGATCAGCGCGTCGTTGATCTCGGCGACGTCGAGCAGCTTGGCGCCGCCGGCGGTGACCCGGATCTTGCCCAGGTGCGGCACCCGTTCGGTGTTCAGGCTGCCCGCGGTCACCTCGACGTCGACGATCAGGTTCGGGTTGACCCGCAGGAAGAGCTCCTTGCCGAGGCCGAGCGACCGGATGTCGTCCAGGTTGCGCGGGGCCCGCAGGATCGAGAACCCGTCCAGGGACGAACCCATCTCGCCGTCGCTGGACACCTCGAGGACGGAGCCGTTGCGGCGCAGGACGTGCGGGCCGTCGGCCGACACGGTGGCCACCGAGGTCTCGCCGATGATCCGGACCCGGCGCCCGATCGCGCGCACGGAGAGCCGCTCGACGCCCTGGGTGTTGACCGGCTTGGACCGCTTCGGCGGCTCCGGCTCCTCCGCCGGCTGCTCGGCCTCGGTCTCGGATCCGGCGGACCCGACCCTTTCCTTGGTGTACGAGGCGTACTGCGGGCGGTCGGTCGCAGCGGCCCAGGCACCTTCCTCGCTCGGCGAGGTGCCCGACCGGGCGGCCAGCTCCTCGTTGGTCGGCTCGGCGGCGGGGGCGGCCGGCGTGGTCTTCAGCGCATCGATCCGGCGGGCGGCCTCGGCGGCGTCGATCCGCCCGGCGGCCAGTTCCTCCAGGATCTCGGTGATCTCGGGTGAAGTCATGCCAAAAATCTAAAGCGGGACTTACCAGAATGGAAGGTTGAGCCTTGGGGAATCAGGGTTGCTTCGGGGTTCCCCACCCAGCGGTTCCCGGCACGTCACGGTTTGGTTGCTGGCCCGCGTCACCATGCATAGTGGTTGAACCGAATGAGAGGCTGGACGGGCGCGGGCGGGTCCGCGCGTTGTCAAGGGGGAAGTTTTCGATGTTCACGCGTGCAGTTTCCGGAGTCCGCTGGTTGGCGCTCGTCCTGCTGGCCGGTCTCGTCGCGGCCTGCGGGACCGTACCGCCGTCGTCGACCGGGCCGGCCCAGTCCAGTCAGCCGCCCGCCTCGGAGGCGCCGACATCGCCCGGGGCGAAGCCGTCCGACTCGGAGACGCCGAAGCAGCCGGAGCCCGAGGCGCCCGGTGGACCGGTCGAACTGAGCGCCAACGTCGAGGACGATGCCGACGGCGTCAAGGTCGACACGGTGATCAAGGCGACGGCGAAGTACGGCAAGCTGTCGGAGGTCACGCTGGAGCACGGCGGCACCGGGTCGCCGAAGATGGACGTGCCGAAGGTGACCGGCACCCTGAACGACGAGAAGACCACCTGGACCGCTGGCTCGGGGCTGGATCCCGCGGCGACGTACACGCTGAAGATCACCGGCGCCAACGCCGCCGGCGAGGAGAAGACCGAGAAGATCACCTTCACCACCAAGGCGGTGGACCGGTCGAAGCAGACGTTCGTCAACATCTACCCCAAGGACGGCCAGAAGGTCGGCGTCGGGATGCCGGCGGTGCTCACCTTCGACGTGCCGGTGAAGGACAAGGCTGAGTTCGAGAAGCATCTCAAGGTGACCTCGGTGCCGGCCCAGGAGGGCAGCTGGAACTGGTTCTCCGACAAGGAGGTCCACTTCCGGCCGAAGACGTACTGGAAGTCCGGGACCAAGATCACCGTCACCGCCAACCTGAACGGGATCAACGCCGGCAACGGGATCTACGGCCAGAACACCTCGACCAAGAGCTACTCGGTGGGCCGGTCGGTGATCACCAAGGTCGACCTGAAGGCGAAGAAGGCGGTCGTCGAGATCGACGGCAAGAAGGCCAAGACCATTCCGATCAGCGCCGGCAAGAAGGGCTTCACCACCCGCAGCGGGGCCAAGTTGATCATGGAGAAGCTGGACAAGACCCGGATGGCGTCGGAGACCGTCGGCATCAACGAGAACTCCAGCGAGGGTTACAACATGATGGTCGAGTTCGCCATGCGGATCACCCAGTCCGGCGAGTTCGTCCATGCCGCCCCGTGGAACGCCGGCAACATGGGCAAGGTGAACGCCAGCCACGGCTGCACCGGGATGAAGACCGACGACGCCTACTGGCTGTTCCAGCGTGCCGAGGTCGGCTCGCCGGTGATCACCACCGGCAGCAACCGCGAGACCGAGTGGGGCAACGGCTGGACCGACTGGGACGTCTCCTGGGCGAAGTACCAGCAGGGCTCCGCGCTCTGAGCTAGCGCTTGACCACCGGCGGCGCGGACTCGCTGCCGGCGGCCAGCGAGGCGATGTACGTCTTCGCGAACGCCAGCAGCGGTACGGCGAGCAGGGCGCCGACGATCCCGCCGAGGATGACGCCGATCGCGATCGCGAGCAGCACCGCCAGCGGGTGCAGCGCGACGGCCCGACCGAGCAGGAACGGCTGCAGCACGTGGCTCTCGACCTGCATCACGACGATGATCCCGATCAGCATGATCAACGCCTGGATCGGCCCGACCGCGACCAGCGCGACGGCCACCGCGACGAACCCGGAGACCAGCGCGCCGACGAGCGGGATGAACGCCGCGAGGAAGACCAGCGCGGCCAGCGGGATGGCCAACGGGACCCGCAGGATCAGCGCGATGATCAGCACCCCGATCGCGTCCACGAAGGCGACCGCGATGGTCGCCCGCACGTAGGCGACGAGCGAGTTCCAGCCGTTCCGCGCGGCCGCGTCCGCCCTCGGCCGGGCGGCCCGCGGGACGAACTTCAGCAGCGCGGTGAACACCCCGCGGCCGTCGTACAGGAAGTAGAAGAGGGCGAACAGGCAGATCGCGAAGCCGGCCAGGAAGTGCCCGACGCCGGAGCCGACGCCGGCCGCATAGCCGGGCAGGATGGCGGCCAGGTCGATCGTCTGGATCCAGGCCAGCACCTGGTTGCCGTACTCGGCCAGCTGCCCGCTGTCGAGGTTCAGCGGCGGCCCGGCGATCCAGGCCAGCAACTGCTGGTAGCCCTGGATCGCGCTCGTCGCCAGCTCGCCGGACTGCCGGACGATCTGCTGCACGATGAAGGTGAGCACCCCGGCCAGCAGGGCCAGGCCGCCGACCACGGAGATCGCGGCGGCCAGGGCGCGCGGGACGCGCCACTTCCGCAGCCGTGAGGCGACCGGCGACAGCAACGCGGTCAGCAGGGTGGCGATCGCCAGCGGAATCGTCACCTCGGAGAGAAATCGGAACAGGAAGGCGAGGCCGAGCACCAGGGCTGCGACCAGCAGCACGCGCCAGGCCCAGCCGGCGGCGATCTTCAGTCCGTGCGGCACGCCGTCGGCCGGCAGCGGCTCGACCTGGGCCTCCTCGAGCTCGGCCTGCTCCATCACGAGTTCGGGGTCCGCGGCCTGATCATCGGCCGGTTCCTGATCTTGGTCGGGCTCCGCCGAGACCGGGTCCGCCCGGCGCGGATGATCTTCGACGAAGTCCGGACCCGGCTCGTCGCCGGCCGCGCGCTTGCCCGGAGGATCGATCGGCTCTGCACCTGACCGGACCCGTTTCCCTATTGCCATGCCACCCTCCACCGCCGGCCCCCGCAGTCGTACCCCCGCCCCAGGGGTAGTCCAACCGTAGCGGAGCAGGCGTTTCGGGCCTAGTACGGTAGCCGCTGGGCGACGAGGCATCTCCCAGAGCGCACCGCGCCCGTTGATCATGACCGACCTGATCACGACCGAGAAGGAGGCGCCGTGCCGGCACGTCCGCTGTCCGACCTGATCGCCGCCGACTGGGCCGAGGCCCTGGCCCCGGTGGAACCCGACATCACGGCGATGGGCACGTTCCTGCGGGAGGAGCTGGCGGCCGGCCGCGGTTATCTTCCGGCCGGCGAGCACGTACTGCGGGCGTTCACCCGGCCGCTCGCCGACGTCCGGGTGCTGATCGTCGGCCAGGATCCGTACCCGACGCCGGGACATCCGGTGGGGCTGTGCTTCTCGGTCGCACCGGACGTCCGGCCGCTGCCGAAGAGCTTGATCAACATCTACACCGAACTGCGCGACGACCTCGGCATCGAACCGGCTCAGACCGGCGACCTGACGCCGTGGTTCGAGCAGGGCGTGCTGTTGCTGAACCGCGTGCTCACCGTGCAGCCGGGCCGGTCCGCCTCGCACCGCGGCAAGGGCTGGGAACGGGTCACGCAGGTCGCCATCGAGGCGCTGGTCGCCCGCGGCGGTCCGCTGGTCGCGATCCTGTGGGGCCGCGACGCGCAGTCGCTGATCCCGATGCTGGGCCCGGTGCCGTACGTCGCGAGCGCGCACCCGTCGCCGCTGTCGGCGCGGAGCGGGTTCTTCGGTTCGCGGCCGTTCAGCCGGGCGAACGAACTACTGGTGGCGGCCGGCGGCAGCCCGGTCGACTGGACCGTGGCCCGGGTCCCGGCCTGAGCTCTCGTACTGAATCAGTGGGGCGTCGGCAGGGCGGATGATCATCCGCCCTGCCGTCGAAGAAGTCCGCAGCGCCGACCGGCGGACCACTCTGTCCACCGATCGGACGTCACCCGCCCGCAACCGTCCTGCGGAACGCTACCGTCCGGACCCCGCTTCGCGCACCGCCTGATCCAGATCTTCGAGCAAATCGTTAACATCCTCGATGCCTACGCTCAGCCGGACCAGGTCGGCCGGGACCTCGAGCGCCGTACCGGCCACCGAGGCGTGCGTCATCCGCCCCGGATGCTCGATCAGCGACTCGACGCCGCCGAGCGACTCGCCGAGCGTGAACACCCTGGTCCGGGCGCACAGGTCGACCGCGGCCTGCTCCCCCGCCGCCACCCGGAAGCTCACCATGCCGCCGAACCGGCGCATCTGACGAGCCGCCAGTTCGTGCCCCGGGTGCTGGGACAGCCCCGGGTAGATGGTCTCGGCCACGGCCGGATGCCCGTTCAGGAACTCGGCGACGGCCTGTGCGTTGTCGCTGTGCTTCTCCATCCGCAGGGCGAGGGTCTTCAGCCCGCGCAGGACCAGCCAGGAGTCGAACGGCCCGGCGACCGCACCCATCGCGTTCTGGTGGAACCGCACCTTGTCCGCCAGGACCTCGTCGGCCACGACGATCGCCCCGCCGACGACATCGGAGTGGCCGCCGCAGTACTTGGTCGTCGAATGCAGCGCGACGTCGGCCCCCAGAGCGAGCGGCTGCTGCAGGTACGGCGAGGCGAAGGTGTTGTCGACCGCCGTCACCGCCCCGTGGCTCCTGGCCAGATCGGCCAGCGCGGCGATGTCGGCGACGGCCAGCAGCGGGTTGGTCGGGGTCTCGATCCAGAGCAGCCTGGTCCGGCCCGGCTGGATCGCCCGCTCGACCGCGGCCAGGTCGGTCAGGTCGACCGGGGTCGCGGTGAGGCCCCACTGGCTGTGCACCTTGTCGAACAGGCGGAACGTGCCGCCGTACGCGTCGTGCGGGATGACCAGGTGGTCCCCCGGCCGGCAGACCGACCGGATCAGCGTGTCCTCCGCGGCCAGCCCGCTGGCGAACGCGAACCCGTACCGGCCGCCCTCCAGCGCCGCCAGACACTCCTCCAGCGCGGTCCGGGTCGGGTTGGCCGAGCGCGAGTACTCGTAGCCGTTGCGCAGCCCGCCGACGCCGTCCTGGGCATAGGTGGACGTCGCATAGATCGGCGGCACCACCGCTCCGGTGGTCGGGTCGGGTTCCTGCCCGGCGTGGATCGCGCGAGTGGCGAAGCCGGGTGTTCCGGCGGCTCGGTCCGTGGTCACCCGGGCAGGCTATCGCCCGGAATAGCGCCCCCTGCGGAGGCGTTGGCCCCGGCGTATTCCTCGTCCCGCGCCGTGAGAGGCAGACTGTCACCATGATCCTGCGCCAGAAGACCGCCCTGATCGACCAGGCCTCGGCCCTCCCCGGCCGGGACCGGACCGTGCTGGAGAATCCGACCTTTCACGAGATCTTCGGTATCCCGGTGCAGAGCACGCCGGCCGGCTCCGACGTGGCCTACCTGGCGCTGGGTTGTTTCTGGGGCGCGGAGAAGCTGTTCTGGCAGACCACCGGCGTGACCAACACCGCCGCCGGCTACCAGGGCGGCTACACCCCCAACCCGACGTACGAAGAGGTCTGCAGCGGCGGCACCGGCCACGCCGAGGTGGTCCGCGTCGCGTACGACCCGAACAAGATCAGCTACGCCGACCTGCTCAAGATCTTCTTCGAGAACCACGACCCGACCCAGGGCATGCGGCAGGGCAACGACATCGGCACCCAGTACCGCTCCGCGATCTACACCGCGACCCCGGAGCAGGCGGACGTGGCCGAGCGGGTGCTGGCCGAGTTCCAGGGCGCCTTCACCGCCGCCGGGTACGGCAAGATCACCACCGCCGTCGTCCCCGCACGCGAGTTCTACTTCGCCGAGGACTACCACCAGCAGTACCTGGACAAGAACCCGAACGGCTACTGCCCCGTGCACGCCACCGGGGTCACCTGCAACCCCTGACTGCAGCCTGATCCGGCGGGATCTGATCCGCAAAGGCCTCGCCACCGTAAAGTGCCCGCATGCCGCTCGAAGCATGGGCCAGTGTGCTCGGATCCGACCCCATCGTGGCCGAGCCGGACGGCCGGGTCCGGCAGGTCACGACCGAGGACGGCCGCGAGTACGTCCTCAAGCGGCCCATGGTGTGGGATCCCGAGGCGCCCCGGCTGCGGCTGGCCCGCGAGTTCCGGATCCTGTCCGTGCTGCAGGGAGCACGGGTCCCTGTCGTACTACCGGTGATCACCGACGACGGCTGCATCTGCACCGAACGCGACGGCGAGTTCTACCTGCTGCTGCCCCGGATTCCCTTCGACACCGACGTTCTGGAACAGCGGCCGGACGCCCGGGAGATCTATCGCCGAGTCGGCGAAGCCATCGCCCGGATGCTGCTGGCGCTCGCCGAGTGCCCCTACCCCAGCGGCTCGTACGAAGTGGTCCTCGAGGAGCGCGTCGGCCCGGACGCGTTTCCCCTGGTACGCGCAGCCGACCCGGGCCTCGCCCGCCAACTCGACCGCCTGTCTCCCCGGCTCGCCGCCGCGACCGCCGGATTGCCCCGGCAGCTGACCCACGGTGACTGCCACGACGGCAACATCCTCATCCGTGAGGGCCACGTCGTCGGATTCATCGATCTCGATCATCTGTCCACCGCCCCGCGGATCTGCGACGTCACTCGGTGGCTCGGGAACCGAGTGCTCGGCGCAATGGACGCTCCTCGCGAACGCTGGCCCGCCTTCGTGGACCTGGTCGACGCTCTGCTCTCCGGCTTCGATGCCGTGAGCCGGCTGTCCAGGCAGGAACGGGACGCGCTGGGGCCGGCCCTGTTGATCAACGAACTCGGTGCCGCCGAGTGGTGCCTGGGCCAGGGTGACGACTCCAGCTCGTACGTGACCGGGCTGATCCGCACCTGTCACTGGCTGGCCGACCGGGACGCGCAGCTGAGCTGAGTCGCCTGCAATCCTTGATCAACTCCGCGCCCCCGGGCGAGGGCCGGTCCGGATGCGCTCGCTGAGCCATCGGGCATCGTGCTGCACGAAGCCCAGCAGCGCCGAGCCGGTGGTGTGCTGCCAGGCTCGCCCCAGCGTGTAGAGGCCGGAGGCGCCGGTCACGACCCCGCGCTGCTGGACGAGCCGGGCACGCTCGTCCAGGACTCCCGGCAGATCGATCCAGGAGTCGTCGGTCTCGAACCCCGTCGCCCAGACCACCGCGTCGACCTCCGCGGACGTACCGTCCACGAAACCGACCCGTCGCCGTTCCGCGCGCGCCAACCGCGGCCGCAGCCGAACCCCGAGCCGGACCAGTCCGCGGCGCGAGGAACCGATCACCGTGCCGTCGTTGTCCTTCATCCGCCGGCCGAACGGGGTGTCCGCGGTCCGGCGCAAGAGACCGAGCCGGTCCTGCCACCAGAAGATGTCCCGCCCCAGCGGCCGCTGCGGCACGCAGGCGTTGCGGCGGCCCTCGGAGAGGATCACCCGCCGGCCGGCTGCGGCCAGCTCGGCCGCGATCTGGAACCCCGAGTTGCCGCCGCCGACGACCAGCACCGAGCCGTCCGGGATCTGGCCGGGGTTCCGGTACGCGGCCGTGTGGAGCTGCACCAGATCAGGCTCCAGCCCCGCGGCCGTCGCCGGCGTGAACGGACGGGAGAAGGGCCCGGTGGCCACGATCACCTGCCGGGCCCGCACCACCGCACCGTCGGCTGTCGTCGCCCGGTATCCGTCACCGGTCGAACCCAGCCGGGTCACAGTCGTGTTCGACCGGACCGGCAGCTCGAACCGCTCCGCGTACCGGGCCAGATAGTCCGCCACCTGATCGCGCCCCGGATAGGTGTCCGGCGCCGCCGGAAACGGCCAGCCCGGCAGACTCGCATACTGCGCAGGGGTGAACAGCCGCAACGAATCCCACCGTGACCGCCACACGTGCCCGATCGCTGGACCAGCATCGAGGATCGTGAAGTCGAGGCCGTCGCGAGCGAGGAAGTACCCGGCCGCAAGGCCGGCCTGGCCGCCACCGACAACCAGGACCTCATGATCGAATTCCTCGCCCATGGCCCGAACTCTTGCACGATCCGGCGCTGGACCGGGTAGCGTCGCCGGGTGTTCCCCCGTGAGATCGAGGTCCAGCCGGTCGGCTACCTCGAGCAGCTCGGTTTGATCTTCGCCCGCTTCGACGCGCAGGACTCCGGCAACGTCTCGTACGGAGTGCGGAACGGCGACGGCCGCTACTTCGTCAAGACCGCCGGTGATCCGGCGAATCCGGAACCCTATCTGGATTTCGACGGCCGGGTCGCACTGCTGCGCAACGCTGTTGATCTTGCACGTTCCGTTGATCATCCGGCACTGCCGACCTTGCACACGGTGATCGAATCGCCGGGCGGGCCACTGCTGGTCTACGACTGGCGGGAGGGTGAGCTGCTGGGGAATCGCGGCGGGCCGGACAGTCCTCAGGCACGGTTCCGGGCGCTGCCGGTGGCGGACATTCTGGCCGCGCTCGACGCCTTGTACGACCTGCATGCCGAGCTGGATGCCGCGGGGTGGGTGGAGGGTGACTTCTACGACGGGGCGATGCTGTACGACTTCGCACGGCGGCGGCTCACCGTGATGGACCTCGACACGTACCGTCGCGGGCCGCACCGCAACGACATGGGCCGGATGTTCGGTTCGTCGCGGTTCATGGCGCCGGAACAGTTCTCGCTCGGTGCCCCGATCGATTCCCGGACGACCGCGTACGTGATGGCCCGCACCGCCCTGGTCCTGCTCGCCGACACCACGCTGGACCGCTCGGCCTTCCGCGGCTCCGATCGCCACTACGCCGTCCTCCAGGAAGCCACGACCACGCGCTTCCCCGACTACGCCACCTTCCACAGAGCCTGGCTCACCGCCACGGCCTGACACCGCCGGCCCGGCGGGTTGCCGGGGTGGCCGGTTCGGTCAGGCGTCCGGAACGTCGGTCCGGCGCTCGACGGTCAGCTTGATCCTGGTCCGCAGCGCCTGCTGGACGATGCTCAGCACCAGCACGACCAAGCCGCCGATCAGGAAGATCCAGCCGAGCACCGGCTCGTCGACCGGCCACGACTCCGGCAGGTCGATCGCGTCGAACAGGAAGATGCCGCCGACGAAGCCGAGCAGGACGCCGACACCGGGAACGCGACGGTGCCGACCCACCTGAGTGAGCCGGCACCGTCCGGAAGGGAAGAACGCCCGGGCCTCGACCGATCCCCCGAATGTGGTCGGGACCCGGGCGTCACGGCTTGCGGCGGGCCCACGCCCCGATCAGCTGAGCCCATCGCAAAACCGGAGTCAATCTATAGAATCTGCACAATCCAAGGCAAGATTCTGTGCAGAAGTGTGAGACGTTTAACTCCGGGCAATGCTCGTCTCGCTTGCCTATGCACCGGCGCATGGCCGACAAAGCGGCCAGCCTTGGCTGATCGACGCGGACAGAATCTGATCCGACTACGATGATCATCTGTAGATTTCATGCGGGGGTGAATGGCGTGACGGACGATCCGGAGGTCCTGCGGCGGCTGCGGCGGGAGATCCTCACCGGCGCCTTGGGGCCAGGCGAGCCGATCACCGAGCTGCAGCTCGCGGCGCGGCTGGGCGTCAGCCCCACCCCGGTACGGGAAGCCGTCTGGCATCTGATCGCCGAGGGCTTCGTCGAGGGCGGCGCGAACCGGAGGCGCCGGATCGTCCGGCCCACCCCGCGCCGCGCGGTCGAACTGATGGAGCTGCTCAGCCTGCTCGTCCCCGCCGCGATCGAGCGCGCCGACGCCCGCGCGCCCGGTCCCGAGATCGAGCGGCTCGCCGGGCGGATCGACGACATCGCCGGGCGCTTCGACCGGCAGGACGGCTCCGAGATCGTACGGGCAGCACACACCTTCGGCACCGAACTCGGCCGCGCCTGTCGCCAGCCCCAACTCGCCCGAGCGCTGGACCGGACACTGACCCGAGCCGGTTCCCTGATCAGGTTCCCGGAAGAGATCTGGCTGCCCTGGCCGGCTTGGGCGGCGCGGATCCGCTGGATCGCCGAGTTGTTCCGGGATCGCCAGCTCAAGCGCGCCGAACGGGAGACCACCGAGGCGCTCGAGGAGTTCACGATCAAGCTGGATCGGGCCCTGCGCAACGGTCGCGCCGCCGTCGAGGACGCCCCGCCCGCACGGCCGGAGAGCGACAACCGGCATGACGTCGTCCTGCGTCGGCTGCGGACCGACATCGTGAGTGGTGTGCTGCGCACCGGCGAACCGGTCCGCGAGGTCGAACTCGCCCGCCGCTACCAGGTCAGCTCCACCCCGGTCCGCGAGGCGATCCGGATCCTCATGGTGGCCGGGCTGATCGACGGACAGCCGCACCGGGTCCGCCGCGTCGCCGCCCTCACCGACGAGGCCCTGATCGACCTGCTCGACGTCGGACGCCTGCTTCTCGGCTGGCTCTGCGAGCATGCCCTGCCGGACCTGTCCCGGGCCGAGTTCGCGGCCATCACCGAGGCCGCTCGCCGGGTCGGCAGCGTCTACGACGACGGTGATCCGGAGGGTCTCTGTCACGCCGTCCACACCGTCTACGAACTGCTCGGCCGGGCCGGCCACAACTCCGAGATCTGGCGGCTGCTGGATCTCACCCTGCAACGGTCGATGGTCCGCTGGCACCTGCCGCCCGCCGAGGCCCGTACGGTCATCGACGGCTATCGCAGCCTCGGCGAGATCAGCTACACCGACCGGCTGCTGCTGGTGCCGCAGACGTTCGAGGCGATCATCGACAACACCATCGCGGGCGCCCTGAGCACGCAACACCCTTAGCATCGGGCGCTCGAAGCGGGCAAGGGTCTTTCGACCGCACCACCTGTCGCGGCGGCTGTGCTTAGCTGGGCTGATGGAAGGGTCCGACGAGATCACCGTCGTGCTGGTGGACGACCACGAAGTGGTCCGGCGCGGCGTTCGTGCCCTGCTCACCGAAGACCCGCAGATCCGGATCATCGGCGAGGCCGAGTCCGCCGAACAGGCCGTGGCCCGGATCCTGGCCCTGCGCCCGCGGGTCGCCGTGTTGGACGTACGACTGCCGGACGGGGACGGCGTCTCGGTGTGCCGCGAGGTCCGGTCCCGCAACCCCGAGACGGCCTGCCTGATGCTCACCTCGTTCGCCGACGACGACGCCCTGTTCGACGCTGTGATGGCCGGTGCCGCCGGCTACGTGCTGAAGCAGGTCCGCGGCACCGATCTGGTCGGGGCGGTCAAGGCGCTCGCCGCCGGCCAGTCGCTGCTGGATCCGGAGAGTACGGCGCGGATGCTGGAACAGTTGCGCCGGCGGACCGACGAGGACGAGGACCCGACCCGGGTGCTGACACCGCAGGAACGCAAGATCCTCGAGCTGATCGGCGAAGGGTTGACCAACCGCCAGATCGGCGAACGCCTCTACCTGGCCGAGAAGACGGTCAAGAACTACGTGTCGAACCTGTTGGCCAAGCTCGACCTGCGCCGCCGCACCCAGGCCGCGGCACTCGCCGCCACACTGAAGGCCGGCCAGCGGCGCGCGGCGTACCGCGACCGCGGCGGCGACTGACCCGGCTCACCGCACCGGAACCCGCCACACCACGACGGTCCCGGCGTCGTCGCCCGGCCCCGCCTCGAAGAACCCGCCCCGGCGGGACGCGCGCCGCTCCAGGTTCGCCAGCCCGCTGCGCCGCTCCGCCTCGCCCAGACCGACTCCGTTGTCGACGACGCGGACGTCGAGCAGGCCGTCGTCGGACAGATCGATCGCGACGTCGACCTGGGTCGCGTTCGCGTGCCGGCTGACGTTGGAGAGCGCCTCACTGAGCACCGCGCAGAGATCGTCGGCGACCGGATCGGGCAGGTTCGTGTCGAGCAGCCCGGACGTCCGGACCGCCGGCAGGAAGCCGAGCTGTTCGGCGGCCTGGTCGACGATCCTGGTGATCCGTACCCGCGGCCGGGTGGCGACCACGCCGTCGCTCGCCTGCAGCGCGAAGATGGTCGAACGGATCTGCCGGATGGTGTCGTCGAGGTTGTCCACGGCGGACTGGATCCGCTCCGCGACCTGGGGCTTCGAGGTGATCCGGCCCGCCCCGACCAATTGGATCGCGACGCCGTACAGCCGCTGGATCACCACATCGTGCAGGTCCCGGCCGATCCGTTCCCGGTCGTCGATGAGGCCGTACCGCTCCGCCTCCCGGCGGGCGTCCGCGAGCTCCATGACGACGCCGACCTGCTGGCCGAACGATCCCAGCATCCGCATCGAGTCGGCCGAGAACGGCACCCCCCCGGTACGGCGAGCGACGGCGAGGATGCCCTGCGAGGTCGGCCCGAGCGGCAACAGCAGCGTCGGGCCGGGCAGGTCGAGGTCGAACGTCGCCGCCACCTGCTCCAGATCGGTCAACAGGACCGGCTCCTGGGTCCGCAGCACCTGGCTGGACACCGAGCCCTCGGCGGAGAACTCCCGGCCGGCCAGCTCCGGCATCCCGTCCGTCACGTCGACCCGCAGCCGGTCGTCCTCGGCCTGGATGATCCAGGCCGCAGCGGCGCCCGTCATCTCCCGGGCCCGGGCGACGACGGTGCCGAACGCCTCCCGCCGATCGGCACCCGAGAGCAGGATCCGGGTCACCTCCGCGATCGCGTCGAGCCAGACCTCGCGGGCCTTCGTCTCCTGGTAGAGCCGGGCGTTCTTGATCGCGATGCCGGCCACCGACGCGAGCGCCTGGACGATCGTCTCGTCCTGCTCGTCGAACTCGAGACCGCCCGATTTCTCTGTCAGGTAAAGGTTTCCGAAGCATTCGTCGCGGATCAAGATCGGCACACCGAGGAACCGGCGCATCGGCGGATGGCCTGGTGGGAAGCCGTACGACTCCGGATGAGCCGACAGATCAGGCAGCCGCACCACCTGCGGGTTCTTGATCAACAACCCGAGCAGGCCACGCCCGTGCGGCAGTTCCGGAATGCCCGCGACCTCCTCGTCGGTCATCCCGGCCGGCAGGAACTCGGCGAGTTCACCCTGCTCCCCGATCACTCCCAGCGCGGCGTACCGGCAGTCGGCGAGCGTCCGGGCGGCCTCCACGATCCGCTGCAGGACCGTCTCCAGATCGAGCTCGGCTCCGATCGTCACGACCGCATCGAGCAGGGCATGCACGCCGTCGCGGGCGGCCAGCACCGCAGTCAGCCGACTCTGCAACTCGCTGAGCAACTGATCCAGCGGAAGGGTCGGGAGAACATGCCGGCGGTCCACCCCGATCCCTCCCATGCCGTATTCACCCAGTGGGTAACGCCATCATGAGTCAGGGAAATCAGTTCTGCAAGGGACTTCACAAAGTGCGGCCCGCTGTTCAGGTGGGCGAGCCCAGTTGTTCCGCCGTACGGCGAGCGACGGCGGGGGCCGCACCCTCCCTGGTCAGGAACTCCCGCTCCGGCCAGGGCCGCGCCACACGCCCGAGAACCTCCGGGATCCCTTGGAATCGGAGCATCGCGGACCGCTGCCGGGAACGCGAGACCAGCACCTCCAACGTGGGCGCACCGATCCGCACCCGGTCCGGTGCCGTAGCCGCCCAGCAGTAGAGCGGGACGCCGATCAGCCGGGCCAGCCGGGCGCTCGCCCGGTAGGTGGTGAGCCGACCCCGTGCGGTACGGGCCCGGCGGTCGCTCGGATCGGCGACCAGGATCGCGTCGGGCCGGACCAGATTGATCAACAACTCCCGGACCAGGGCCGGGACGTCGAGCCGCGGTACGTCGGTGATCCGGTGCTCCAGCAGCACCACCTCGTCCACGCCGAGGCGCTCCGCGGAGGCCGCGATCCGATGGCTCCGGTCGAGTTGCGACTCCACGACGCCGTCGACGGTGCGCCCGTCCGACAGCAGGACGGTGCGAACGGTCGACTCGTGCTCCACGAAGGAGCCCACCATCGCGCCCAGCGCGTCGAAGAGATCCTCCGGTCCGGCGGCGACGGTCAACAGGTGCGGGATGGTCGGCGGGACGGCGGTCTCGATCATGTCCACACGATCACCCGCCGAGCCGGTCCGCCGTCAGGAGCGAAGGTCGGCGGACGGAGGGACCTTCGGCCCTGCTGCCGAGGCCGGGGTCAGGGCCGCACCGCGGTGCCGTCGGCCTTCCGGTCGGTGCCGTACGGCTGGTGGTAGCCGGCCGGATCGGTCCTCAGCAACGCCGCCGCCTTCGCCTCGTCCAGGTCGACGCCGAGGCCGGGAGCGGTGGACGGATAGAGATAGCCGTTCTCGACCACGGGCGCGCCCGGGAACACCTCCAGTTCCTCGGGCCGGAAATGGTTCTCCTCCTGGATCCCGAAATTCCAACAGGCCAGATCCACCTGTGCGGCCGCGGCGAAATTCAGCGGGTCGTTGTCCCCGCCCTCCTGCCAGGCGGTACGGACCCCGAACGCCTCGGCCAGGTGGGCAATCTTGATCGCAGCCGTGATCCCACCGACCTTCGAGATCCGGGTCCGGATGAAGTCGATCAAGCGTTCGGTGATCAACGGCCGCCACTCCAGCGGATGCGTGAACAACTCCCCCACAGCCTGTGGCGTCGTCGACGACTGACGCAGCTGGCGATACCAGTCGACGTGCTCCGGCGGCAGGATGTCCTCGACGAAGAACAATCCGTACGGTTCCAGGGAACGGGCCAGCAGCACCGCGTTCTGCGGGGACAGATGTGAATGCACGTCGTGGGTGAACTTGATCTCCGGCCCGAATCTCTCCCGGAGCGTCGCGAACATCGCCGGCGTCGCCGTGAGATAGGCCTCCTCGTCGAACGGGCGGCTCTGCCACGGGTCGCGCGGCAGCCGCGCCGCCGGCCCGCTGACGAACCCGCCACCGCCGTAGTTCCCGAGCTGGCAACGGATCACCGGCCAGCCGGAATCCACGTAGCGCTGGACGTCCTCGATCAACTCCGGCAACGTCGCGCCGGCCGCGTGGGCGTAACAGGGCACGGCCGACCGTGCCTTCCCGCCCAACAGTTGATGGATCGGGAGTCCCGCCTCCTTGCCCTTGATGTCCCACAGCGCAACGTCGATCGCAGCCAGCGCGGTGTTACTGACGGACCCGTTGCGCCAGTAGCCGGCCGGATAGAGAGTCTGCCAGATGTCGGCGATGTCGGCGACCTCCCGGCCGATCAGCATCGGTCCGTACAGTTGGTCGATCACCGCGACCACAGCGGCGGGATTGTAGCGATCACTCGCCGATCCGAGGCCGTACAAACCCGGCTGGTCGGTTTCGATCTTGAGAATGGTCCAGCTTCCGTCGTGTCTGGTCCGCAGGCAGCGGACTCGCGTCACCGTCGTCACCGGACGATTGTCTCAGCCATCACTCAAGATCATCTACGAAGATGATCATGGAATCCTGTGTGACCGGACGACATCTCGGCGAAATTCTCACAAAATCAGCTGAACCCCCTAGCCAGGGATTCCAAATCACGATAACTGTAATAACACGACGCCACCAGGCGCTCGTGATACGACCAGCCACGTAGGTACAGGACCAACGGAGGAAACATGAGCGAAGAGACATTCGGCTCGGGCGACGAGAACGAGAACCAGTACGGCTCGAGTGACAACCAATCCGGAGGTTCATCCGAGAGCTACGGTGGCGATTCGGGTGGCGGCGAGTCCGGCGGCTACGGCGGTGGTGACTCCGGCGGCGAATCGGGCGGCGGCTACGGCGGCGGTGACTCCGGCGGCGAATCGGGCGGCGGCTACGGCGGCGGAGATTCCGGCGGCGAATCGGGCGGCGGCTACGGCGGCGGAGATTCCGGCGGCGAGTCCGGCGGCGGCTACGGCGGCGGAGACTCCGGCGGCGAATCGGGCGGCGGCTACGGCGGCGGAGACTCCGGCGGCGAATCGGGCGGCGGCTACGGCGGCGGTGACTCCGGCGGCGAGTCCGGCGGCGGCTACGGCGGCGGAGACTCCGGCGGCGGCTACGGCGGCGGAGACTCCGGCGGCGAGTCCGGCGGCGGCTACGGCGGCGGAGACTCCGGCGGCGGCTACGGCGGCGGAGACTCCGGCGGCGAATCGGGCGGCGGCTACGGCGGCGGAGACTCCGAGGGCGGCGACGGAGAGTCCGGCGGCTTCGGAAACTGACCTTCCGGTCTGAATCACAAGATCAACAAAGCGCGTGCCCGGCCTGAAGGCCGGGCACGCGCTGTCGTTTCCGCCCGGTAACGGACCTGAGACATCGTTCGGCGATCTCTTGCGCAGCCCGTCGGCGCGCGATTAGCATCTTCATCACTCAGAGTGCTGAAGATATATTCAAAATACGAGAATATCCACTCCGGTCAGTGAAAGACCGTCCCGCCGGACCTCTCGCCCTCAGGAATTGATCATGGACCCTTTCGTTTCCAGCGACCTCACCCGCCGGGCGCTGCTCGGCGGTGCCGGACTGTCCGCGTTCGCGCTCTTCATGTCCGGCTGCGCTCCGGGCCAGCAGCCCGCCCCGAAAGCCCCCGTCACCGGCCCGCCGCGCCGCGGCGGGTCGCTGACCTGGGCCCTCGAGGCGGACCCCGCCTCGCTCGCACCGTTCGGCACGCCCAACCAGTCCGGTGTCCAGGTCAAGGACCTCATCTACGAGTCCCTGGTCACCTGGGACAAGGACCTGAAGGTGCAGCCGGCCCTCGCCGAGGACTGGGAGGTGCCGGACGACAGGACGTACATCTTCAAGCTGCGCAAGGGCGTCAAGTTCCACAACGGTGACGACTTCACGGCCGCGGACGTCAAGTACTCGTTCGACCTGCAGAAGTCGCCGCCGCCGCCCGGCACGGTCACGTCGTTCTATCCCAAGGTCGCCGAGGTCGAGATCGTCGACGACCACACGATCAAGCTCAACATGAGCCAGCCCGACGGCACCGTGCTCGGCTACTGCGCCTGGCTCACGTACTCCTTCATCGCGCGGAAGGGTCTGTACGACGACCTCGACCCGCGCAACTCCGCGAACGGCACCGGACCGTTCAAGCTCGACGCCTACGTGCCCAACGATCACGTCGCGCTGACCCGGCACGATCAGTACTGGCAGGAGGGCCGGCCCTACCTGGACGGGATCACGCTGAAGATCCTGCCGGACATCCAGGCCCGGCTGGCCAACCTGGTCTCCGGCCAGATCGACGGCTGCAACCTCAACGCCGACATCGCCCGGACGTTGGCCAACAACCCGAACGTCGTGGTGCAGAAGCGCCTCAACGCGGCGTTCCGCGAGGTTCAGTTCACCAACAAGGGCAAGGGCGAGCCGTGGGGCGACGTCCGGGTCCGGCAGGCGATCAACCTGGCCATCGACCGGCAGAAGATGATCAACAACATCTACGCCGGCGAGGCCCAGCTGACCTCCAAGATCCCGCCGAGCTACGGCGACTGGCCGATCCCGCAGGAGGACCTGGCCAGCACGTACGAGAAGCACGACCTGGAGAAGGCCAAGGCGCTGATGCGCGAGGCCGGCCTCGAGGGCGGCTTCAAGGTCACCCTGGAAGCCTTGTCGACCCCGGACGACTACGTCCAGATCGCCCAGATGATGAAGGAGCAGCTGGCCGAGATCAACATCGAGGTCACCGTCCAGCCGCTGGAGATCGGCACCTTCGCCAAGAACAACGCCGAGGGCAACTTCCAGTGGCAGTCCACCGGACGCGGCATGCGCGGCGACCCGAGCGGCTACTTCAGTGACTTCGATCCGGCCGGCTCCAACTACAAGGCCTGGTTCGCCGGCGGCTACAAGAACGACGAGCTGACCGACTTGATCAACAAGGGCATCGGCGAGACCGACGAGGCGAAGCGGAAGGAGATCTACACCCGGATGCAGGAGATCGTGCTGACCGAGTGGCCGACCCTGCCGATCGTCGCGATCCAGCGGTTCCAGGCCCAGCGGTCCCGGGTCCAGGGGATGTACGTGGCCGTCGAGGACTCGTTCCGCGGGCTTCCCGAGGCCTGGGTCAGCGAATGAGTCACGAACGTCCCCTGAGCCTGTCGAAGGGCAGGCCCGATCGCCTTGGCCCCCCTTCGACAGGCTCAGGACGACGCTCCGACAGGCTCAGGGCGCGTGGCTCATGAGCCGCTACCTGGCTCGCCGGCTGCTGCAGGTGATCCCGACCCTGCTCGGCATGTCGGTGTTGATCTTCGCTCTGGTCCGGCTGCTGCCGGGCGACGTGTCCAACACGCTCACCGGAGGTGACGCGGGCGCCAGCGCGGAACGCCAGCAGGCGATGCTGAACGAGCTCGGGCTCGCCGACCCACTCCCGGTGCAGTACTGGAACTTCCTCACCGGCTTCTTCACCGGCGACCTCGGGAAGTCCTTCCTGAGCGGCCAGCCGGTCAGCGACACCCTGCTCCGCGCCCTGCCGATCACGCTCGAGATCACCCTGCTCGCGACGGTCTTCGCGGTCGTCGTCGGCGTGCCGCTCGGCGTGATCTCGGCCGTCCGGCGGAACAGCGTGCTGGACCTGATCACCCGGCTCGGCGGCCTGATCGGCCTGTCCATGCCGAACTTCTGGATCGCCCTGATCGCGCTGTTGATCACCTCGACGTTCTTCTTCTGGGTGCCGTCCGTGACCTGGATCCCGATCTGGCAGGATCCGCTCGGAAACCTTGCACAGATGGCGATCCCGTCGTTCGCGGTGTCGCTCTACCTGCTCGCCGCGGTGATGCGGATGACCCGGACCAGCGTGCTGGACGTGCTCCGGGAGGACTACGTCCGGACCGCCCGGGCCAAGGGCGCGCCGCTGCTGCAGGTGATCACCCGGCACGCCGTCCGGAACGCCCTGATCCCGGTGATCACGCTGGTCGGCGCCCAGGTCGGCAACCTGATGGGCGGCGCGACGGTGATCGAGGTGATCTTCGGACTGCCCGGCGTCGGCAACACGCTGGTCCAGGCCACCTACAACCGCGACTACCCGGTGGTCCAGGTGACCGCCGTGTTCCTGGCCACCGTGTTCGTCGTGCTGAACCTGGTGGTCGACCTGGTGTACGGAATCCTCGACCCACGAATCGAGCGACGATGACGACGACCGATCAACCGGCCACCGTGCCCGCCCCGGCGACGATCACCGCACCGCAGTGGATCGCCCGGCTGGACGAGCTGAGCCGGAACCCGCTCGGCATGGTCGGGGCCGTGATCCTGGTGATCACCGTGCTGTGTGCGGTAGCCGGTCCGCTGCTCTGGCCGATCGAGTACTCGGCGCAGGACGCCGGCCGGCTGCTGCCGCCCGGCGGCGCCACCCCGATGGGCACCGACCAGCTCGGCCGCGACGTGCTGTCCCGGGTGATCCACGGAGCCCAGGTCTCCCTCCAGGTCGGCGCGGTCTCGGTCGCGATCGCCCTGGTCGGCGGCTTGGTCATCGGGATCAGCTCGGCGTACTTCTCAGGAGCGCTGGACCTGATCCTGATGCGGATCACGGACATCATGTTCGCCGTCCCCGGCCTGGTCCTGGCGATCTTGATCGCCGGCCTGCTGGGGCCGAGCCGGACCAACGCCATGATCGCGATCGGGATCGTCTACATCCCGGCGTTCGCGCGGGTGATCCGGGGCTCGGCCCTGTCGGTGATGGCACTGCCGTTCGTCGAGGCCGCCCGGGCGCTCGGGGTCTCCCACCTCGGCATCATGACCCGGCATGTGCTGCGCAACGTGCTGGGCCCGGTGATCGTCCTCTGCACGATCTATCTGTCGTCGGCGATCCTGACCGAAGCGGCGTTGAGCTTCCTCGGCCTCGGCACCCAGCCGCCGGAACCGTCCTGGGGCAGCATGCTCAAGGACTCGATGACCTACATGCAGATCGCGCCGTGGCTGGCCGTCTTCCCCGGCGCGGCGATCATGCTCGTCGTGCTCGGGCTGAACTTCCTCGGCGACGGCCTCCGTGACGTACTCGACCCGAGGATGCGCGATGCCAACTGAGGCCCTGTCGATCATGGTCCGGGACGCGGTGTCGGACGACGCGGCCCGGGTGGCCGTACTGCTCACCCAACTCGGCGCACCCGGTGTCGACGAGGCCGAGGCCGGCCGCCGACTGGCCCGGGGCGACGAGCGGGTGCTGGTCGCCGTCGACGAGGAGGGCGTGGTGACCGGACTGGTCGCGATCAAGTCCGAGCTGCCGTTCGGCCACGCCGAGCCGCTGCTCCGGATCACCGCCCTGGTCAGCGACTCCGACCGGCGCCGGCGCGGCGCGGCCCGGGCCTTGATCAACTCCGCCAAGCATCTGGCCCGCCGGCTCGGCTGCACCGGCATCGAGCTCACCTGCGGCCTGACGCCGGAGCGGGCGGCGGCGCACCGGTTCTATCCGGAGCAGGGCTTCGTGATCACCTCGCACCGCTACTGGTGGGCCAGCGATGACGACGAACCGACCGAGGAGGTGGCGGCACCGTGACCGAACCGCTGCTCGAGGTGCGCGGACTGACCACCGAGTTCCGGTTGCGCAGCGGGACCCGGCGGGTGGTCGACGGCATCGACCTCACCATCCAGCCGGGCCGAACCCTGTGCCTGGTGGGCGAATCGGGCTCCGGCAAGAGCCAGACCGCGTTGTCGATCATGGGACTGGTCGACCGGCCCGGTTACATCGCCGAAGGCAGCTCGGTGCGCTACGGCGGCCGCGAGCTGACCGGGCTGTCCGAGCATCAGCTGCAGCAGGTCCGCGGCAACGAGATCTCGATGATCTTCCAGGAGCCGATGTCGTCGCTGAACCCGTCGCACCGGGTCGGTGCCCAGATCGCCGAGGCCGTCCTGCTGCACCGCAAGGGATCCAAGGCCGCGGCCCTGGAGCGGGCGATCGAGATGCTGGCCCTGGTCGGCGTGCCGGATCCGGCCCGGCGCGCGCAGAGCTTCCCGCACCAGCTCTCCGGCGGACTACGACAGCGGGTCATGATCGCGATGGCGCTCAGCTGCGACCCGAGGCTGCTGATCGCCGACGAGCCGACCACGGCGCTCGACGTGACGATCCAGGCGCAGATCCTGGACCTGATGCGCGAGCTCAAGGAGCGGCTCGGGATGGCCATCCTGATGATCACCCACGACCTCGGAGTGGTGGCCGAACTGGCCGACGACGTGGCGGTCATGTATGCCGGCCGGATCGTCGAGTACGGCAGCGTCGCCGACACGTTCGAGCGGCCGAAACACCCGTACACGAAGGCCTTGCTGGAATCCATCCCGGTGATCGGAATGCGGTCGGACCAGCGGCTCACAGTGATCCGCGGCACCGTGCCGAACCCGCGCCAGTGGCCGGTCGGCTGCCGCTTCGCCGACCGCTGCGACGCCGTCTTCGAGCCGTGCCGCACGGAGTATCCCGGGCTCCGGCTCGCCGGTGATCAGCAGGTCGCCTGCTGGCTGCACGATCCCCGGTACGCGGAGCGGAAGGCGGCAGCGCGATGACCGAGACCCAGCAGCCGATCCTCACCGCGACCGGGCTGAAGACGCACTTCCCGGTCGGCGGCCGGCTCGGCTCCCGCGGCGGCCCCGTCGTCCGCGCCGTGGACGGTGTCGACCTGGCGATCCGGCCCGGTGAGACGCTCGGGCTGGTCGGCGAGTCGGGCTGCGGCAAGTCGACACTGGCCCGGACCCTGCTCCGGCTGGTCGAACCGACCGACGGCAGGGTGACGTTCGACGGGACCGACCTGACCGGGCTCGGCGCCGGGCCGCTGAAACGGCTCCGGCGCGACCTGCAGATGATCTTCCAGGACCCGGTCGGGTCGCTGAACCCGCGGCTCAAGGTCGGCGAGATCATCGCCGAGGGCCTCGCAGTGCACAGGATCGTTCCGCGGGCGGGCCGTCGGCAGGCGATCCTGGACGTGCTGGACCGGGTCGGGCTCAGCGCCGATGCGATCAACCGCTATCCGCACGAGTTCTCCGGCGGCCAGCGGCAGCGGATCGGGATCGCCCGTGCACTGGTGCTCAAGCCGCGGCTGGTGATCGCGGACGAGCCGGTCTCCGCGCTGGACGTGTCGATCCAGTCCCAGGTGCTCAACCTGCTGGTCGATCTGCGCTCCGAGTTCGGGCTGACCTATGTGTTCGTGGCGCACAACCTGGCCGTGGTCGGCTACATCAGCGACCGGATCGCGGTCATGTATCTCGGCCGGGTGGTCGAACTGGCCACCTCCGAGCAGTTGTTCGCCGGCGCCCTGCATCCGTACACGGTGGCCCTCATGTCGGCCATCCCGACGCCGAAGACCGGGCCGCGACGGGAGCGGATCATTCTCACCGGAGATGTGCCGAGCCCGATCGATCCACCGTCCGGTTGCCGGTTCCGGACCCGCTGCCCCGCCGTCCAGGACATCTGTGCCGTGGAGGATCCGCCGCTGGCCGGCGGTCCGGACGGCCACCTGGTCGCCTGCCATTTCCCCGGCGCGCTGCAGCCGCCGGCCGCCCTGGCGTGATCAACGCCTGCCCGAGAAGGAAGATCAACAGTGCTGCTCGGTCATGTCAGCAACGAGCTCTACCAGGCCCTGGCCGACGTCGCGGTGGAGATCACCGACGCCGACGGGACGTTCCTCGCCGTCACCCGGTCGACCGCGTCGGGCGCCGTGCACGCCGACCTCGGCCCGGGCAGCTACCGGCTGGTGCTGGCCCGGGACGGGTACGGGCCGAAGCGGTGCCGGGTGAGCACCGGCCGGCCGGCCATGATCAGAATGCTCTCGGATTCCCTGTACGGCTACGTCTGGCCCAAGTGGTCGGCGGCCGGCGACACCGCCGAGCTGCGGGTGCACTCGCCCGAGCCGTACCGGGCGACGCTGTGGCGGTACGGCCTGCGCCGCGAGCCGGTGGAGCTGCTCGGCTGGTTCGACGAGCACGGCCCGCAGGCCATGCGGCAGGTGCTGCCCGATCATGACCTGGCCCGGGACGGCGCCGGCTTCAACCAGACCGGCTTCACCAGCCCCGGCCATGTCCGCCGGCTGGTCGCCCCGGACCGCAGCGGCCTCTACTACGTCCGGATCGAGACCCCGTCCGGCCGGCAGACCTCGTTCCCGTGGGTCGTCGCGCCCGCCGCGCCCACGACGCAGGTCGCGGTGCTCGCCGGCACCAACAACTGGAACGCGTACAACCGGTTCGGCGGTCGAAGCAACTACATCAACGAGGCCGGGCTGCCGGCCACCCCGGTGGTCAGTGCCCGACAGGACCTGCCCAGGTACGTGATCGGCAACTCGGTCAGCCAGACCGCGCCGAACGGCACGTACCCGCCGCTGTCGTTCGACCGGCCCGACCTGGAATGCGCGGTCGGTCCGGACGAGGAGGTCACGGATCCCTTGGCGGGAAGGATCTCCGGCACCTTGGCGCCGGGATTCTGGCGATTGGTCGGCTGGCTGGAACGGGAGGGCTGGTCGCACGACGTCTACGCCGATCACCAGCTGCACACGGGCGTGCTCGACCTTGATCAGTACCGGGTGTTGATCTTGGAATGCCACCCCGAGTACTGGTCCCGGGAGATGTACGAACGGGTGCGGGCCTGGGTGGAGCGGGGCGGCCGGCTGGCGTACCTCGGCGGCAACGGGATCGACTGCGAGATCGTCTACGACGAGACCGGCAGCGCCGCCACCTACCTGACCCAGCAGCCGGATCGGTCCGATCCCGCGCAGGCGTCCTTGGAGAGCCGGTTCCACAAGTCCTACCGACCGCAGGCCGAGCTGCTCGGCAGCACTTTCACCCACGCCGGTGAGGGCACCGGAGCGCCGTACCGGGTGCTCGACGCCGACCATTGGGCGTTCGCCGGCTCCGGCCTGCGGCGCGGCGACCTGATCGGGCTGGCCAGCCTGAGCGAACGGGTCCCCGGCGGCGCCTCCGGGCACGAGACCGACAAGATCACGCCGAGCGCGCCGGGCGACGTCGAGCTGATCGCCAAGGGGACCAACCCCGACGACGGCGGCGCCGAGTTGATCCTGCGCCGATTGCCGGGTGGCGGCCGGGTCTTCTCGGCCGGTTCGATGACCTACATCCCGAGCCTGCTGCTCGATGATCAACTGACCCGGCTGACCAACACCGTGCTCTCCAGGTTCCTCGAGGAGGAGTCATGATCATCCAGCCGGACCAGGTGCCGTGGGACCGGCCCGGGGCCACCCATCACCGGGTCAACTTCGGCCTGGACGGCAGCTGGGGCTCGTCGCTGGTGCCGCTGACCGTGCTCAACCCGACCCACGGCTCGGGCGCCGACGGGCGGACGGTGGCGGTCTTCGGCGGCACCCACGGCAACGAGTACGAGAGCCAGGTGGCGCTGACCAGGCTGTGCGCCGAGCTGGATCCCGCCCAGCTGACCGGCCGGGTGATCATCATGCCGCGGCTGAGCGAGGACGCCTGCCGGCACGGCACCCGGGCTGCCGTCGAGGACGGGGTCAACATGAACCGGGCCTTTCCCGGCGACCCGGGCGGCTCGCTCTCGTACCGGATCGCGCACTTCGTCTCGACCAGGATCATCGAGCAGGCCGACGTGGTGCTCGACCTGCACGCGGGCGGTCGCGAGGCGGCCTACGCCCTGTGCACGTCGCTGCATCCGGTGCCGGACGAGCGGCGGTTCGCCGAGTCGCTGGACCTGGCGTCCGTGTTCGCGACTCCGTACGTCTTCGTCTATTCGCGGCAGCTGGCCAGCGGGCTGCTCACCGACCACGCCGAGGACCGCGGCAAGATCGCGATCGGCGGCGAGTTCGGCGGCGGCGAGACCGTCAGCCCGACCGGCGTCGCCCACGTCCACCAGGGCGTGATCAACGTGCTCCGCCGGACCGGACTGCTGCCGGGCGAACCGGAACCGATCCTCGGCCGGGAACCCGGCTCGGCCCGGATCGTCCGCGCCGACGACCTGGCCGACTACGTGCCGGCGCCGCGCGGCGGGATCTGGGAACCGGTGCTGACACCCGGCGCCGACGTCCGGGCCGGGCAGCTGCTGGGCCGTCTGTACGATGTCGATCATCATCCGGCCCGGTTCGAGCCGATCGTCGCGCACCGCGACGGCATCATGATCGCCTGCTACCAGCGCGCGGTCTGCGAGACCGGTCGGACCATCGTGGTGATAGGAGACGAACTTCCTCGATGACGGTCACCGAGCAGCGTCAGATGTGGGCCTACCAACTGGACCGTCCGGGTCACCTGGTTCGCCGGGAGGTGCCGGTCGAGGCCGACCCGGAGCCCGGTGAGGTGCTGGTCCGGGTCGAGGCGGGCGGGATCTGCGGCAGCGACCTGCCGAAGTTCCTCACCGGGAAACGGTTCTCGCCGCACGACCAGGCCGGGCCCGGCTACCCGATGCACGAGATCGCCGGGACCGTCGTGGCGAGCCGGGATCCCCGGTTCGCGCCCGGGGACGCCGTCTGCGGCTGCATGACCGGTCAGCGCGGCCTCGCCGAACTGGTCCGGGTGTCCGCCGACACCGTGGTGCCCGTCCCCGACGGGCTCACCCTGGTCGAGTCCGTCGTGGTCCAGCCGCTGGCGACGATCATGTACGCCCTGGACCGACTGCCGGACGTGCGAGGCCGTACCGCCGCGGTGATCGGACTCGGCCCGATCGGGCTGCTGTTCAGCCACGTCCTGCACGAGCGCGGCGCGCGGGTCACCGGCATCGACCCGGTCGACCGCTCGTCGGTGGCGGAGACCTTCGGCGTGGACGACCTGTTCGTCGGCGGCATCGCGGACTGGGTGACGAGCGCCGCCGAACCGGCCGAGATCTGCATCGAGGCCGTCGGGCACCAGACCGACACCCTGCCGCACGCGATCCGCGGCACCGCCCAGCTCGGCCACCTGTACGCGTTCGGCGTGCCCGACGACCTCGAGTACACGCTGCCGTTCCGGGAAGCCTTCGACCGCGCGATCACCCTCCACCTCGGCGTCACCCAGGAATGGAACGCCGCCCTGCTGCAGTCCGCGGCCTACCTGTCCGAGCACCGCGAACTGTTGACCATGATCACCCACGTCCTCGGCCCGGACGCCGTCAACGACGCCTACACCCTCTGCGCCGGCGCCACCCCCACCCGCCTCAAGGTCATCCTCAACCTCACCTGACCCCCCTCAAAACCCGCCGACCGGTCACAAAAGCAGGCGTTTGGGCGGCGTGTCGCTGCGGAAGTGACTGGTGGGCGGCAGGGGGTGGGGCGGGTGCTCAGGACGAGTACGGCGCGGGCGCGACATCGTCCGGGTTGGGGGCGAATCTGCCGTCCGCTCGCGGGCCTCCTTGGCCGGCACGCGTCGCAACTCGAGGCCGGCTTCGCATCTTCCAAGCCACGGCTGTCTCAACACGGCGCAACGCTCGTCGAGGCCCGGCCAGGAGTCTGCCCTTCGCGCGGCTTCCGGAGATCGTGCCGCACGACAGGCCCCGGATGGCACCCCGAACGCAGCGGCGCCCAGCGACCGCGGTCAGCCACATGACGAGTTCGGCGCGCCGGGGACGCTCACGCAGGTGCCAGCACCGCATGCCGACGCCCACATTGGCTGGACCTACCTCACCGGCCTGCGGTCGCGACCACCGGCGCGCCCCTCCCCCCAGGCCCAGCGACAGGTCAACAAAGCGGCGACACGCCGCCCAAACGCCTGCTTTTGTGACCGGTCGGCGGATTTGGGAGGGAGGGAGAATCAGCGTTCGGTGCCGTCGAGGATGAGGCGGAGGCCGGCTCGGGGCGGGCGGGTGTGGGGGCCGGTCGGGGTGGACCAGCCGGCGTCGGCGGCCGCGGCGATCGCGCCCTCGTCGACGGTGATCCCGGCGCCGGGTTGGTCGCCGAGCACGATGCCGCCGTCGGTGATCACCTGATCGACCGCCAGGCCGACGGGCGGGCGGAGGTCCTGCACCTCGGTGGTCAGATGGTTCGGCAAGGCTGCGGCAGCCGCGGCCGTGGCGGGGTTCGCGTCGTGGCCGACGATGCTGACCGGAAGGTCGCGCGAGGCCGCGGCGTGCCCGAGGCGGAGGAAGTGGCTGATCCCCCAGCCCGCTCCGGCCTGGACGATGTCCGGGGTGCCGGCGTCGAACAGCGGCCGGAACTGGTCCAGGCCGGTCAGGTTCTCGCCGGTCGCCACGGCCGCGCGGATCGCGTTCGACAGCCGCGCGTGCCCGGCCGCATCCCAACGACGCAAGGGTTCCTCGACCCAGGTCAGGTCGTACCGCTCCTCCAGCGCCGCCACGTAGCGGACCGCCTGCTTGAGCTGCCAGGACTCGTTCGCGTCGAACATCAGGCCGGGTCGCGCCGTGTGGGTGGCGAGCGCGTCGGTGACCACGCCGAGCCGGCGCAGGTCGGCATCAAGATCAAGACCGCCCTTGAGCTTGCCGGCGACGAAACCGCGCTCCGCGAACTCCGCGTAGAACGCGTGCAGTTCGTCGTCGGTCAGGGCGATGTCGAGGCCGGACGCGTACCCGGGCAGGAACCGGTCCCGGCCGCCGAGCAGGCGCCACAGCGGTTCGCCGGCCGCCTTGGCCTTGATGTCCCAGAGTGCGGCGTCGAGCGTGGCGATCCCGCCGTACGTCGCGCCGGCGTGCCCCGACTTGAAGACGCGCGCGATCATCCGGTCGAACAGCGCCGCGACCGACCGCGGGTCCTCGCCCTCGATCGCCGGGAACAACCGGTCCAGGTCCGTGTGCGAGCCGATGCCGATCCCGTCGATCCCCTCGTCGGTCTCGATGATCACGATCGGCACCTCGGTCACCGCGTCCGGCAGGTTCCCGTTGGCGTCGCCGATCGCCCGGCGCCAGGGGTGCACCGTGGTCAGGGTCCGATATCCGATGATCTTCATGGCGTCCTCGTCTGCTCCGGCCTTGTCGGTTCCTACGGTACGGGCAGCGACGCTACGGTCGCGTCCTTACCGCCAACGGGTGCAGCCGTTGCTCGACCGGACGTGGCCCGACCCGGCTCGGATCGGGCACCGTGATCCCCAACTCCTCCGCCGGCGACCCGGGCCGGACCCGAAGATCACGACCGGCCGGATCGAGGAAGCCGGGATCCGCGTCCACCGAATGACGATCATGACCGGCTTGCCGCCAGGCCCGGTCCAGCGGCTCCGTGACGGCGAACCCCATCACGCCCGACTCGTCCAGCCGGCGGGCGCCGTCCGCTGCCCGTACCGCACCGTCGATCGGGTCGAAATCCCAGTACAGGTTGAGATCGCTGACGATCCGGTACCGCTGCACCGACTTGTCACCAGCGGACCCGACGAACGCCGGCGACCCCTGCCCGACGACGATGTTGCGCTCGAAGGTGAACGACACGTGCGGCTCCGGCCGGGTGATCGACACCTGCCCCTGGCCGCCGAACGCGAACACGTTGCCGCGGATGATCGACTCCCGGCCGTAATGGTGGTGATAGGCCTGACTCGACACGTCGTGCACGACATTGCCCTCGACCACGACGTGCGACGACCCCTCATCGAGATAGATGCCCCAGCCGCCGTAGTTGGCGCACCGCACGTCGTGGATGTGGTTGCCGCGGACGACCGTGCCGGGCGCGATGCCGAGCAGATAGACCCCGCCCATGTCGTTCAGCAGTCCCTGGCCGAGATCATGGATGTGGTTGCCCTCGATCACGTTGCCGACCGACGGGCTCGGGCCGTAGTCCCAGACCCAGCCCACCGAGATCCCGGTGTAGCGGAAGTCGCTGATCGTGTTGTGCGCGATGACGTGGTGCGCCCCGTGCTGGACCAGGACGGCGACACAGCTCGGATAGCTGCGACCGCCGCGCTCGATCACGTTGTCGCTGATCTCGTTGTCCTCGTTGAATTCCGGACTGCCCGAGTCGAGAGCGCCGCCACTGCGCACCGCGCCGGCCCCAAGATCACGAAAAGTCGTCCCGCTGATCAGGTTGCCGCGGCTGCCCGGTCCGAGGCTGATCGCGTAGCCACCGACCCGTTCGATCCGGCCGTCCAGGACGGCACAGGAGCGGGCATGGTCGAACTGCAGCGCGGCCGGAACCGTGCTGGCGGCCTGAACGTCGGCGGCGAATCGGCCGTCCGGCGGCAGCACCGGGTCCTCGCGGACCCCGAACGGCGGCGTGGCCGGCGGCACCTCCGCGAAGTCGGCCTCCTCGAAGGCGATGCCCTCGAACCGCACCTCCCGCACCGGGGCCTCGGCCGTGCCGGCGAGCCGGACGAAGGCGTCGAGGATCGGCATCCGGGCCTCGATCCCGTCCGCCGTCTCACCCGGACGCGGACAGTAGAGCACCTGTGGGCCGTCCGCGCCGGTCAGCCGGCCGTCATGATCGAGATACCACTCGCCCGGCACCTCGCCCAGCGCCTCGGCGACGTTGTCCAGGTAGTAGCGGGCGAACCGCGCCGCCGCGTCGTCGCGCAGGGCGAAGATGCTGCGCAGGTTGCTGATGATCATCCGGCGTTCATGATCGAGTTCGGTGATCGGCATCCGTTCCTGGACCCAGTAGTGCGGAACGACGACCTCGACCCGGCTCGGATCCGCCAACGGTGGTACGTCCCCGGCGGCGAACCGGAACCGGTCCGAGCCGTCGAACAGGGTCCCGACGAAGTCGCCGGCCGGATCGAGCCCGGCGACCTCCTCGATCCAGCGGTAGCCGTCGCGCGGGTGCCGCGGCCGGTCGGCCCGCTGCCCGTTCACGTACAGACAACGGCCGGACGAACTCGGCGCGGCCGCCGCGAACAGCTCACGACCGGCGACCTCCACGGTGCGCCAACCCATGATCGGCTCCGCTCCGGTGATCACCGGCGTTGTCTCGGAATCGGCCGCGACGAACGACGTGAAGGAATCGGCGCCGGTCAGGTCGAGCCGGGTCCGCTGCCGGTACTCGCCACCGGCCAGCCAGATCACGGCGCGCTGGCCGGGCTCTCGACGGAGCCGGACCAGCCGGATCGCGGCGTGCAGGTCACGGACCGGATAGCCCCGCGAGCCGTCGCCGTACGGCGAGCCGATCGGGCTGGCATGAACCTCGATCCGATCGGTGCTCATCGTCAACCCTCTCGTCGCATCGCCCGGAGCCGCGAAACCGTACTACGTCTGATGAATTCTCCTACGCGGGGTCCAGGACGAGTTCGAGGACCAGCTCGTCGTGCAGCGGAATCCCGTGATCCCCGGTCTCCGGGATCGACGGCTTGAGCCGCCGTGCCGCATCCACCGCTCCCGGCCTGACCTCGACGATCCGCAGCCCGCGCCGTTGGTAGAACCGCAGCGCATCAAGGTTGTCGTTGGTCGTGACCAGCCAGAGCCGGGACCAACCGGTGCGCCGAGCCAGCGCGGCGGCCGCCTCGATCAGCGCGGTCCCGGCCCCGGACCGCCGCTCGACCGCGTCGAGCGTGACCACTTCGAACCCCTGCTCGGATTCGTCGTACGTGAGCAGTCCGCAGATCCCACCGCCCCGCTCCGCGATCAACGCGGGCAACGTCGCGACGTCGTACACGACACCGTGCGCGACCACACGGGTGCCGCCCCAGGAACCCGTCAGCAGGTCGAAGATCGCCTCGCGGTCCTCGGGCCCGGCCGGCCGCACCCGCACGGGCGTCACCTCCGTCATGGGAGACAGTCCATCAGATCGCCACTGGCCTACGATCAAGGACCATGCCCGCCATCAGCGAAGACCTCCGCGACCTCCTGCAGCCGGTCGCCGAGCGGTACGCGTCGATCCGGCTGGGTGTGTTCCTGCACGGCAGCCATTCCCGTGGCGAGGCCGGGCCGCGCAGCGACGTCGATGTGCTCGGGCTGTCCGCAACGGAACACGACGACGACCGCATCAGCGCCGAGCAGGCATGCTTCGACGCGCTCGCGGCAAGACCCTGGCCCGGTCCGCTGGACCTCAAGATCATCCCGGCCGAGCGGTTCGCGGCGGATCCCTGGGTCGATCTTCGAACAGCCCGCTGGCTGGTCGGCGAGCCCTGGCACCAGATCCTGCCGCCGCGCACGCGCGACCAGGCCGCACGGGAATCGATCGCCGTCCTCGGCAGCCTTTTCGGCTACCGGGACTTCACTCTCCTGGATGATCCGCACGAGCTGGCGAAGCCGGTCGGACGCCTGTGCAGCGTGCTGGCAGCCCCGAAGAACTCGCCGCTACCCGACGACCTTCGCCGCCGGGTGCACGCTGCCGCCGATGCGGTGGCCGCCGTCCTCCGGGTCCATGTCGAGCAGGGATTGCTCGGGCCGATCTGCACAGCGGCGGGGGCGAAGGCGATCGCCGAGTACGACGAACACGGTCCGCTGCGATCGTGAGGGGGAACGCCTTGCGCCCGGCACTCGACGGCATCCGCGTGCTCGACCTGACCACGGTCGTGTTCGGGCCCTATGCCTCGTTGATCTTGGCCGACTACGGCGCGGACGTGATCAAGGTCGAGTCGCCGGCCGGGGATCCGGTGCGCTCGGCCGGACCCGGCGCCGAGGAACGCTATGCCGCACTCTTCCTGGGCAGCAACCGGAACAAGCGCAGCGTCGCACTCGATCTGAAGCGGCCGGCCGGGCGGGCCGCACTGCTCCGGCTGGCCGAACGGGCGGACGTGATCATGCACAGCATGCGGCCGCACAAGATGGCCGCTCTCGGCCTGGATCCGGAGACGGTGCTCGCCACGAACCCGCGGTTGATCTTCGCCGAGCTGGCCGGCTTCGGAGCGGGCGGTCGCTACCGCGAGCAGCCCGCCTACGACGACATCGTGCAGGGGCTCTCCGGCGCGGCCGACCTGCTCCGCCGGCAGACCGGTGAGGCCCGCTACCTGCCGACGATCATCGCCGACAAGATCGGCGGCCTGACCGCGGCGCACGCGATCCTGGCCGCTCTGTTCCAGCGCGAGCGGACCGGCCGCGGCCAACTGGTCGAGGTGCCGATGCTCGAGTCGATGGCGTCCTTCCTGCTCACCGAGCACCTGCACGCGCGGCATCGGGTCGACCCGCCGGGCGAGCAGGCGGCGGCCGGCTACACCCGGATCCTGTCACCCTGGCGGCGGCCCTATCCGACGCTGGACGGCCACGTCTGTGTGATGCCGTACGGGGATCGGCACTGGCACGCGTTCCTGACCGAGGTCGGCCGCCCGGAGCTCGTCGACGACCCACGGCTGGTCGATCTTGGCGCCAGGACCCGGCACATCGACGAGCTGTACCGCCTGCTCGCCGAGATCATCGCCACCGAGCCGACCGAGCACTGGCTGGAGCTCTGCCGCCGGCTGGACATCCCGGCGGCGCCGGTCAATCGGCTGGAGGACCTGGAGCAGGACCCGCACCTGACCGACGTCGGCTTCTTCGTCGAACTGACCGACGCCAGCGGCCGCTACCGGTTCCCACGCAGCCCGGTCCGGCTGGCCGATTCCTCGGTCGAGCCCGCCCTGCCGCCGCGGCTGGGCGCCGACACCGAGACCGTCCTGCGCGAGGCCGGACTGACCGACGAGGAGATCGCCGCGGTACGGCGGGACGCCGCCCCGCCTCCTCCACCGAGCCCGGCACCCGGAAGACTCGACCCATGACCACGAGCGACGCCGTCCCCGGCTGGCTGGCCGACGAACTGACCACCGTCCCTTCGTACGAGGCGTTCGCCGGGGTCGACGAGCTCGCGGCGGGGTTGCGGGCGATCGCCGATGATCATCCGGACCTGGCCCGGGTGGAACGGGTCGGCACCTCGCGGCAGGGCGAGCCATTGCTCTGCTTGATCATCGACGAGGACCGGCCGGGCGCGGCCGAGGCCCTGGTCTTCGGACTGCCCCACCCGAACGAGCCGATCGGCGGGCTGACCGCGCTGCACCTGGCCCGGCGGCTGACCGAGGACGCCGAGTTGCGGGACCGGCTGAACCACCGTTGGCGGATCGTGGCCTGCATCGACCCGGACGGCCTGCGACTCAACCACGGCTGGCTCAAGGGCCCGTTCTCCCGGGAGCACTACGCGCGGCACTTCTACCGCCCGGCCGGCCATGATCAGGTGGAGTGGACGTATCCCTTGAACTACAAGGATGCCTACTTCGACGCCGCGATCCCGGAGACCCAGACGCTGATGCGGCTGATCGACCAGCACCGGCCGGACCTCGTCTGCTCCTTGCACAACAGCGAGATCGGCGGCGTCTACTACTACCTGAGCCGGCCCGAACCGGAGCTCTATCCGATCCTGCAGGACGTGCCGGAGCGACTCGGGCTGATGTTGGACCGCGGCGAACCGGAGTCGCCCGAGATCGTCCGGCTGGCCGACGGGATCTACCGGGCCGGCTCGATCAAGGACGCCTACGACCGGACCGTCGCGCGCGGCGAGCCGTGGCACAACACCGCCGGCGACAGTACGGCCTCCTACGCCGGGCGGTACGGCGCCCAGACCTTGATCAGCGAGCTGCCGTACTGGGTCGATCCGAGCATCGCGGACGCGAGCCCGGCCGCCATCGGCTACGGCGAGGCGGTCGCCGCCCGGGCCGAGGGACTGGCCGAGCTGGCCGAGCTGCTGCAGGCCGGGATCGCCGCCACGGAAGGAAATCTGCTGGCTCCCGACGCTCCCCTGTGGCGAGCCGCCCGCTACTTCACGACCTCGATGGGGCACGCGGCCGAGTCCACTGCGCGACGGGCCGGCGATCCCGAGGCGGACCGGCCGGCGACGGTGGCCGAGGTGTCCTCGCTGACCGCCGGGGTGCACCAGTTCCGGCTCCGGTTCGCCGGGATCCTGCTCCGGGCGCTGGCCGGCGAGCTCGCGGTCGGCAACGTCCGGGAGCCGATCCGTACCGCTCATGATCAACTCGCGGAGCGTTACGAGAAGTGGCTGGCCGAGGATGCGGGTGCACTGCCGTACCAGGTGATCGAGATCCGCAAGCTGGTCGCGACCCAGTACGCGGCGACCCTGGCGACCGCCGCCCAGCTGTCCGGTCGACTGCGCTGAGCGGGCGTCAGAGCCTGAGAGTCAGGAAGATGCTGTGCGGGTCGGTCCGGTAGTCGCCGAACGGTTCGCAGTCCACGAAGCCGAACCGGCGGTAGAGCCGGTGGGCCGGCGCGAAGAACTCGGCCGATCCGGTCTCGAGGCTGAGCCGGGCGTAGCCCAGCCGGCGCGCCTCGTCGATGATGTGCGCCAGCAGCGTCGAGGCGACCCCGCCGCCGCGCCGAGCACTGGCGGTGCGCATCGACTTCACCTCGGCGTGCGTCGCGTCCAGCCGCTTCAACGCGCCACAGCCGACCAGCTGGCCGTCGTCGTGCACGGTCCAGAACGTCACTTCGGGCCGGCGAAGATCATCGAGGTCGAGCGCGTGCTTGCTCTCGGGCGGCGAGGTCGCGCGCATGTCGTCCAAGTGCTCGGCCAGCAGTGCGGCGACCTCAGGTCCGGAGAGGTCGTCGACGATGATCTTCATCAGTACTCCGTCCGTTCGAGGGTCGCCCGGACCATGGTACGAAGCCAGTCCAGATACTCCCGATGCGACCACCCCGACTCGGCGACCAGCTGCTGATAACCCTCGGGCGACAGCAGGAAGGACACCTGAGCCGCGGCCCGCCGGCGGACGCGGAGGCCCTTGATCAACATCCCGCGCTGCTGCAACAGGCCCATCGCCTGCCCGATGTCGGCCAGCCGCCGCTCCATGATCCCCCGCAGGACCTCAGCGATCTCGGCGTCCGCGTCGGCCGCGCTGGTCAGCGCCCGCCAGAGTGCGTACGAACGCCGGTTGGCTGTGGCCAGGAACTCCAGCCCGGCGTCGAGAAAGGCGCCGTTGTCCTCGATCCCTCGCACCGCCGACAGCGGCTCCTGCTCCACCAGCGGCCGACTCCCCTCCTGGCCGGCGAACGTCTGCTCGAACGCGGCCAGCAGCAGGTCCCGCTTGGCGCCCTGGGCCTTGACCGACTCGACGGACACCCCGGCTCGTTCGGCGATCGCGCCCAACGTCGTCCGCCCGTACCCCTCACCGGCGAAGCAGGCACCGGCCGCGGCCAGGATCCGGCGGCGGGTGGTCGCGGCCTGGGCCGACCGCAGGTCCGATCGATAGGTACGCTTCGTCACATTGACTACCCTATCAGGGTGATGAATACTCCAAGAAGCTACTGATTCTTGAAACGAGGCACATCCATGCCCTCCCTGTTGATCTGCAGCACCTCGGCCCACGGACATGTGGCGCCCCTGCTCCCGATCGCGGCCGAACTCGTCGCCGCCGGCTTCCGGGTCCGCTTCCTCACCGGGACGGCGTTCCGGTCCGCCGTCGAACGGACCGGCGCCGAGCATCTTCCGCTGCCGGACGTGGCCGATCTCGATCATGATCTGGACGAGCAGTTCCCCCAGCGGGCCCGGTTGACCGGCGCCGCGCGGATGAAGTTCGACCTCGTCGAGCTGTTCCTGAAGCCGGTGCCGGCCCAACTCCGTGCCGTCCGTGAAGCGGTCGCCGCCGAACCGACCGACGCCGTGCTGGCCGAGCCGTTGTTCGTCGGCGGGGGCGCCTACCTGCTGCAGCGGTCGCACCCCTCGGATCCGATGGTGATCATCGCCGGCACCCTGCCGCTCAGCATCTCCAGCCGGGACACCGCACCGTTCGGACTCGGGTTGCAGCCGCTCAGGGGCCCGGTCGGCCGGCTCCGCAACGCAGCCTTGCAGTTCGTCGCGGAGAAGATGATCTTCGGTTCGGTGCAGCGGACGGCCGAGCGGGTCGTCCGGGAGACCACGGGCCGATCGCTGCCCTGCTTCGTCATGGACTGGCCGGCCCTGGCTGACGCGATCGTCCAGTTCAGCGTGCCGGGCTTCGAGTATCCGCGCTCGGACCTGCCGGACCGGGTTCACTTCGTCGGCCCGCTCAGTCTGCCCACCACCGAGCCGACCGTGCTGCCCGACTGGTGGGCCGACCTTGATCAGGACCGGCCGGTGATCATCGTCAACCAGGGCACCGTGGCCAACCAGGACTACGACCAGCTGATCGCTCCGGCGCTGACCGCCCTCGGCCGGCCCGGCGCCGCCGCCACCGATCCGCTGGTCGTCGTGACCACCGGCGGACGCCCGCTGGACACCCTGCCGCAGCCCCTGCCGGACAACGTCCGCGCGGCGACCTACCTGCCGTTCGGGCAGTTGCTGCCGAAGGCGGATCTCATGATCACCAACGGCGGGTACGGCGGCGTCCACGCGGCGCTGCGGCACGGCGTTCCGCTGATCGTGGCGGGCACGACGGAGGACAAGGTCGAGGTCGGCGCCCGGATCGCCTACACCGGCGTCGGGATCAACCTGGCCACCAACCGGCCGACCCCGCCGCAGCTCGCCGAGGCCGTCCGCCGCGTCCTGGCCGACCGCCGCTACGCCACCGCGTCGGCCCGGCTGGGCGCCGAGATCGCCCGCGCTCCCGGCGTCGCCGCGATCAGATCGTTGATCGAACAGGGGCGTCGGACCGGTTCGGGCGGGCTATCGTCGAAGAATGAGGTGTGAACCGGGACCGTACCCCTCGATCGTCCCGCCGTACCTGATCGCACGGCTGCGGGACCATCCCGACGCGCATGTCGCCGAGTCGGCCCGCCGGACGCTCGATCTCGACACCGGGGTCCGGCGGGTCCGCCCGACGGCCACGCCGGCTCCCGACCGCCGGCCGGCCGAGGCGGCCGAGCGGGAGGCCGAAGCGGCTGCGCCCGCCGCACCGCGCCCGCACCGGGTGATCAGCGACGCCGAGCGCGGCGACGTCGTGCCCGGCCGGACCGTCCGTTCCGAAGGGGATCCGGCCGTCGACGACCCCGCGGTCAACGAGGCGTACGAGGGGCTCGGCACCACCTGGCTCCTCTTCCAGGAGGCCTTCGGCCGGGACAGCCTGGACGACGCCGGGCTGCCGCTGCGGGCGAGCGTGCACTACCTGCAGGACTGGGACAACGCACAATGGGACGGGCAGCGGATGCTGTTCGGCGACGGTGACGGCACGGTGTTCAACCGGTTCACGTTGGCGCTCGACGTGATCGCGCACGAACTGACCCACGGCGTCACCCAGTACACGGCGAACCTCGTCTACCGCGGACAGTCGGGTGCGCTGAACGAGAGCGTCTCGGACGTCTTCGGCGCGCTGGCCAAGCAGTACGCCGCCGGGCAGACGGCCGACCAGGCCGACTGGCTGATCGGCGCCGGGCTGTTCACCGACCAGGTGCAGGGATCGGCCCTGCGGTCGATGATCGCGCCGGGCACGGCGTACGACGACGACCTGCTCGGCAAGGATCCGCAGCCGGCCCACCTGGACGACTACATCAGCACCGACGAGGACAACGGTGGCGTCCATCTGAACTCGGGCATCCCCAATCGCGTCTTCGCACTCGCCGCGACCAAGATCGGCGGGCACAGCTGGGAGGGCGCCGGCCCGGTCTGGTACGACGTGCTCACCGGACCCGAGATCACCCCCGGCATCGACTTCGCCGGCTTCGCCCGACTGACCGTCGCGGCCGCCGCACAACGGTACGGAGACGGATCGGAGCAGCACCGGGCCGTCGCCGAGGCCTGGCAGCAGGTCGGGGTGATGACGACCGGGGCGGCACCCGGGTCGGGCCCTGGTCCGGTCACGGTGACCAGGTCCGGCGGCTTCGCCGGGATGCGGCTGGAACGGACCGGCGACCCGGACGACCTGAGCGCCGGCGACGCCGCCGAGTGGCGCGAGATGCTGGCGGATCCCACGGTGTGGCAGGGATTCCGGCCGGCGACGCCCGGACCGCCGGTGCCGGACGGTTTCACCTTCACCGTTCAGGCTCCCGGCGCCGGGATCGACATCCGGGCCGGCGAACGGGACCTGCCACCGCGGCTGCGCGGGCTGCTGAACCGTTTCCTCCGCCGATCATGATCGAACCGCCGGGCCACCCGCGACCCGGCCCGGGCCGGACCTGAGTCGGAGCGTCGCGAGAGGTTTCGGCGACCGGAGCCCGATGGCCGGCCAGGCCGGCCGACGGAACACTCGGCGGCATGCTCATTTCTGCGCGCAACCTCGTCATGACGTACGGCAGTGGCGGTTCGGCCACCCACGCGCTGGCCGGAGTCGATCTTGACATCTGGCCCGGATCGCTGGCGATCATGGGACCGTCCGGATCCGGCAAGACGACCCTGCTGCACTGCCTGGCCGGGATCGTCCGGCCGACCAGCGGCACCGTGACCTTCCGCGATCAGGCGCTGTCCGCGATGTCGGACCGGCAGCGGACCGCGCTGCGCCGGAGCGACTTCGGGTTCCTGTTCCAGTCCGGCCAACTGCTGGCCGAGCTGCCGGCCAGCGAGAACGTGGCCCTCCCGCTGATGCTCGACGGTCAGCCGGCCAGGACGGCGATCGGCGCGGCCCGGGAGTGGCTGGCCCGGCTCGGGCTGGCCGGGATGGAGAACCGGCGTCCGGGTGAGCTGTCCGGTGGCCAGGCGCAGCGGGTCGCCATCGCCCGCGCCCTGATCACGAAGCCGAGCGTGGTGTTCGCCGACGAGCCGACCGGCGCCTTGGATCAGGCGACCGGCCAGCAGGTGATGCAGATCCTCGTCGAGGCCAGCGCCCACGCCGGTGCCGCCCTGGTCGTCGTCACTCATGATCAGTTCGTGGCCCAGTCCTGCCAGCGTACGGTGATCATGCGCGACGGCCGGGACGTCACGGCGGAGGTCGCGCCGCCAGCGGCGCAGCAGCAGGTGCCACCGCAGCCAATGCCGCCGATGCCGCAGCAGCTGCCGCCCGCACCGGCCGCGAACTACGGAGGGGCCCACTGATGATCGCCGCCAAGCTCTGGTGGCGGCTGGCCCGCCGCCAGGAGTCCCAACGCCTGATCACCGCGCTCGCGGTGATCGCCTTCGCCGCGACGACCGCCGCCGTCCTCACCGTGCTCGGCGGCCTGGGCGCGTTCATGAACCGGCCGGACAGCGCGATCTACGTGACCTGCGCCCAGGTCGCGACCGCCATTCTGATCATCCCGGTGATCACGCTCGGCGGAGCGGCGGCCCGGCTGTCGATCTCCCGCCGCAACGAGAGGTTCGCCGCGCTTCGGCTGGCCGGTGCGACCAGCGGTCAGGTCGGCGCGATCGCGGTGATCGACGCCACCGTGCAGGCCGCGGTCGGCGCTCTCGCGGGTGCGGTGCTCTACCTGATCGCGATGCCAGGGGTCGCCCTGCTGCACTTCCAGGGCCGGCCGTTCCGGCTGGCCGAGTTGTGGGTCGGCCCGGCCGTGCTGGGTCTGACCCTGCTCGCGATCATCATCCTGGCGATCGCCTCGGCAACCTTCAGCCTGGCCGCGGTCGTGATCAGCCCGCTGGGCGTCGCCCGCCGGGTCAGCCCGAAGAAGCTCTCGCTGATCCGAGCCGTGTTCTTCGTGCTGGCCTTCATCGGCTGGCTGGTGATCACCCGGGTCGTCGGCGGCGACCTGGCGATCCCGGTGATGATCACGTTCCTGATCATCTGTTTCGCCGTGGTCAACCTGGTCGGTCCGTTCGTGCTCGGCCTGATCGGCCGGATCGCGGCCAACGGGGCCAAGAACGTGCCGGCCCTGCTGGCGGCGCGCCGACTGGTGGACGACCCGAAGAGCGCCTGGCGCTCGGTGGCCGGGGTGACGCTGGCGACGTTCGTCGCGGGACTGCTGAGCATCGCGCCGGGGATGGCGGCCGGCGTCGACGCGTCCGAGGAGCCGTCGCTGGCGTACCTGCCGCAGGACCTGCTGACCGGAGCGCTGGTCACGGTGATCATCGCCGCCCTGCTGGCGGCGGTCTCCAGCGGCGTCAACCAGGCCGCCAAGGTGCTCGACCATCGTGATCAATACCGGATGCTGCGGCTCGCCGGCACCCCGATTGAGGTGCTGTCCTCGGCACGGCTGCGCGAGACCTGGCTGCCGCTGGCTGCCTCGCTGGCCATCGCGGTCTGCTGCTCGCTGGTGATCGTCGCGCCGTTCGGGATCATGTTGATCGGCGCCAGCCTGGCCGGCCCACTGCTGTTCGGTGGCGGCCTGGTCCTCTCGGTGACGCTGGTCATGGTGGCCGTCCTGGCCTCCCAGCCGCTGCTCCGCAAGGCCGCCGCGATCTGATTGCGGAACCGGGAAGGTCAAGGACCCAGCGGGACCGGCGGGGTCACCGGCGACAGCTCCATCAGCTGCCCGTACGGCAGCAGCCGGTGCCGCGCGCGGATCAGCTCGATCTCCGTGACCGTCGCCGAGCCGAGGCGGAGCGACCGCCGGTCGGCGACCCAGTCCAGCAGCGCCCGCGGCCGGGCCAGGTCGGCGCCGAAGTGCAGCAGCGTCACGTGCCGGAACGTACGGGCGACGTGGTCACGCTCCAGCCACGCGTCGGGACCGAGCTCGTCGGCGTACCGGGCGGACAGCTCGGTGACCTCAGCGGCACCGGCCTCGACCCGGGCCACCACGGCCAGTGGCGTGACCGACAAGCCGACCAGCGACACCGCGAAGGACTCTGAACGGACGGCAGCCCGGCGCAGCGCCCGGCGGTAGCGGGCGACCGCGGGATCGTCGTCGGGGATGACCGCCCGGTAGCGCTCCAGGGCCCGCACGGTCAGGTGCGCCGACCCGGCCGACCCGGTGTGGAAGTGCCCGGGCCCGGCCAGCTCGGCCAGTTCCGCCGTGAGCGCGGCCAGCCGGCCGCCCAGCTCGCCGTCGATCATGATCACGGCGCTCACCGGCCAGCGTCCGCCCTCGACCGGCGCCGTCTCGCGCTGATGCCGCTGCTCCATGATCAGCGGCGCGTTCCGGTCGAACAGCTCCTCGAACCTCACCGGTTCGCGAGGCCGTCCGGAAGCTCGGCGGCGCACCGGTCCCGGAGCCGGACGACCAGGTCGGCCAACGAGTCCGGATCGGCTGCGGCCTCGGTGATCAGGCGGTCGCAGTCGGTCAGCCCGGCGATCGTCAGCAGCCGCTTCTCGTTGGTCACCCAGCGCCCGTGCGCGGCGGCGACCGCATGGGCGGCGTTGGTGACCGCCTGCGCTGCCAGCCCGACGGCCAGCAGGGCTCTGCCCCGGCGGGCGGCGCCGTCGAGGGCATAGCCGAAGATCGCCTCGGCCCGGCCCCACCAGACCGCCGGTGCCGACCGGCGCAGTTCCGCGGGATAGCCGGGCCGCGGCAGTTCGCCGACCAGGGTGCGGTTGATCGCCAGCTCGGCCAGCAGCAGGTAGTCCGGGATGCCGGCCAGGTGGAACATCAGCGGCTCGATGACGAACCGGCCCTGCTCCGCCTCGGCCATGATCGTGTCGATCCGGTCGAGATCACGGTAGTGCACATCGACCCGGCGCCCGGCCACGGTGAGCCAGCCGCCGCCGTTGAAGACGCCGCCGCCCCAGCCGCCCAGTTCCGACACCTCACCGGGCCAGCCGCAGTCGCGCAGGTCCTGCGGGTCGAAACCCCCTCGGTAGTAGAGCCCGAGATCGTAGTCGGCGTCCGGCTGATGTTGATCTTGAGCCCGGGAGCCGCCGAGGGCCACCGCGGTCACCCCGGGCAGCTCCGCGAGCCGCCGGGCCAGTTCGTCCAGGAAGTCCTCGGTCATCCGGACAGCCTACGAAGTCGTGATCATGCTCCGGCCGGCCGGGCCCGCAGCGGCAGGATGAAGTAGCCGCCGCGGTCGTCGCCGCCACGGACCTCGGGGTGGAAGGCGAAGCCGAGCCGGAACTTGAGCCGGTGATTGGCCCGGTACCCGCCGGCGCTGTGCGACCGGACCTGCCAACAGCCGGCCGCCGCGGCGTCGGCGATCGCACGCCGCTGCAGGGCGGACCCGATCCCCTGCCGGCGCCGGTCCGGCCGGGTGCCGAACGCCAGGATCTTGGCCTCGGTCAGGGCCTCTCCGTCGATGATCGACTGCTGGCAGCCCTGGTCCGGACCGATCGGCTGGATCACGTACCGGAGCAGGCCGACCGCCGTACCGTCCTCGTCGAACGCGCCGAGCACCCGGGACTCCAGCTGCCACTCGGTCGTCAGCTCGACCCAGCGGCGTTGCTCGAGTTCGTCGATCAGCGCGTCCACGGCCACGGCAGCGGGCGAGCCCGTACCAAGATCAACAAGGCGGAGCTGCGGCGCGGCTCCGGTCACCGGCTCGGGGTCCGGCGGAGCAGCCACGCGGTGCGGGTGATCTCGTACTCGACCTCACCCTGGTCGGTGCCGGGCAGGGGGTCCACGAACTCCTCGTGGTACGTGCGCAGGTAGCTCATCCCGACCGCGGTCATCACCCGGCGGGACCGTTCGTTGACCGCCATCGTGTCGGCCGTGATCCGGTCCAGGTCGTGCTCCCGGAAGCCGTAGTCGACCAGGGCCCGGCCGCCCTCCGAGGCCAGCCCGAGGCCCCAGGCCACCCGGCGCAGCCGGTAGCCGAGCGTCGCATGGCCGGGCTCGGCGGTGCGCCGCAGCGCGAACCAGCCGAGGAACTCCTCCGCCTCACGGCTGAGCGCGATCCACTGGCCGAAACCCGGGGTTCGCGCGTATTCGGCGATGATCGCCTCGACCTGGGCCGCCATCGCCTTGCGGGGCGTGGGATGCCGGTCGATGAACCGCATCACTTCCGGATCCGAGTCCAACTCGGTCAGACGGTCGATGTCACCTCTCGTGATCGGCGTCAAGGCCAGCCGCTCGGTGACCAAAATCGCTTGCACCCTGCGATCCTGCCAGGTCCGGGCCGGTCCGGTCGACAAACCTCAGAACTCGGACCCGGACCCGGCAGCGGACTCAGGCGGCGAGTTCGATCAGGTCGCCGAGCCGGGGCCCGGTGTCCAGGGACGTGACCGGCGCGCCGGTGGCCTGCTCCACCTGCTGGATCAGCTCGCGGACCGGCGCCGTGATCCGGTCCCGGTCGCGAACGCCGCGCATCTCCGGGTCGACATGGTCGACGAACGTGAGCGCGATCGCGGTCGGACCGTTCAGCATCGCCGCGTACGCGAGCAGGTCGGGATCCAGCCGGTCGGCCTTGCGCCGCGGCCGGCCGGTGACGACGCCGTGCTCGGCGATCCCCCGCCGGTCGGCCTCCGCCGCACTGATCTCGTACGGCAGCGGGCCGGAGCCGACCCGCGACGGGAGGGCCTTGACCACCATGATCACGTCGGTGACCAGGCGCCAGTTCAGGCCGACGTCGTCCATCGCGGCCACGGCCGTGCAGTTGTCGGACGTGGCGCACGGGTAGTCGTCGGTCAGCGCCAGCGAGAGCAGCGTGCCCTGCGAGCCTTCGATGATCACCAAGCCGTCGCTCGCGGCGACCCGGTTGACCTCGACCGCGACATCGCCCGAGTAGGACCGCAACTCCGGATGATCACCGGCCTGCCGGGCCCGGCGCAGCACGAAGTCGGCGCGGGCCGCTCCGTTGCCGGTGCAGGTGGACCCGACCGTGTCGGCCAGGTGGGCATCAGCCCGCTCGGCGGCGATGTGTTCCGGCGTGATCACCGCGCAGCGGCGGTCGACCATCGCCCGGTCGGACAGCCCGAACCGGCCGAGCTCGTCGGCGAAGACCTGGGGATCGACGAGCACCCCGGAACCGACCGCGACCCTGGTCCGCGGGTTCAACCAGCCGGTGGGCAGCTGCCGGGCCTTGATCAACCGGCCGTCGTCGGTGGTGACGCTGGCGCCGGCGTTGGTGCCGACCCCGGCCCGGACCGCGAGCTCGGCGTCGTGCTTGATCGCCAGTTGCGCACACAGCTTGCCCTTGCCCGAGTCGCCCCACAGGGCGTCCACGATGATGGTTGCGCTCATCCTTGTTCCTCCTCAGCCGAAAGGATTTCCGAGACGGTGTCGTCCGCACCGAACCCGACGATCGAGAACAGTTCCTCGGCCCGGTCCGGCGGCAACAGCCGGGTCCGCAGCCGGAACAGATGGGTGCCGAACTCGGCCTCGAGTTGATCACCGAACCGCTGATAGATCGCGGCCAGATAGGCCTCGTCCCGGATCACCTTCTCGACCAGGCCGACCAGGGCCGGATGCTCGGTGACGACGGCGCCGACCGGTTCGTCGAGTGAGGCGACGAGGGCCGTACCGAAGTCGACGGCCATCATCAGCAACTGGCCGCCGACCGTCCGGGACGGCGCCTCGTGCCGGTAGACGTCGGCCCCGTCGATCTCGGTCTCGCCGAAGACGTTGATCACCACCTGGCGACCCGACTGCGCGGCCGCCCGCAGGCCCGGGGCCAGCCATTCAAGATCATCCGCCCAGGCGCAGACCGCGACCCGGGTCCGGGCCTCGGCGACCAGCGACGCCGCCCGGTCGATCACCGACTCGCGATCACGCAGGCTGAAGAACCCGGCCTGGTCGCGCGGCGCGGCGAGCGTGGCGAGATCGGCGATCAGGCTGTCCGCACGTTCCGCGGTCTGCCGCTTGATCCGGCCGAGGACGGCCGCCGGCGGATGGGCGACGAAGCGCGCCGGGGTGCCGTCGCTGACCCGGTCGACGACGCCGCGGTCGGTCAGCCCGGAGAGCACCTGGTAGACGTTGGCCCGCTGCAGGCCGGCGATCTTGGCCACCTCGTAGCCGGTGGCCGACGGATGTTGCAGCAGCGCGAGATAGACCCGAGCCTCCTGGCTGGAGAAGCCGAGCTCGGCGAGACGTTCGATCACGTACGCCGAGCCTAGACGATGGGTAGTAGTCTCCGCAACTACTAATCGTCGCGGGCGTCCACCACTCGACGCAGGAGTGTCGTGAGCTGGCGCCGTTCGGACGGCGACAGGACACCGAGAGCGTCCTCCTGCGCCTCCTCCGCCACCCGATAGAGGCGCGCCTGGAGCGCCCGCCCGGCCCGCGTCGGCGCCACCCGGTGCCGGCGCCGGTCCTCGGCATCACGCTCCCGCTGCACCAGGGCCTGCTGCTCCAGGACATCGAGGTAGCCGACCAGATGACTGCGATTGAAGCCGAGCCGATCGGCCAGTTCGTACTGCGCGAGGGGGCCCAGGTCGACCAGGGCGGTCAGCACCGCGAAATGCGGCGGCCGCAGGCCGTGCTGCCGCAACGCCTCCTCCAGCCCGCGACGCCCGATCCTCGCCACATGGCCGGCCAGGTAGGACGGCAGTGCGAGCAGGCTCGGCGGCCGCTGCGAGATCTCGGGCACCGCACGATCCTAGCCCGATTCCTCGGAGTTGCATCGCCATGTAATAGTTACATCATGACATCATCTACCGCTGCACAGCTGATCGCCGGGCCTCGGCGATCCGGTGCCGGGGTGGTCGCGGCCCTGCTGATCGCGGTCTTCGCGTTCTCGGTGCTGCAGACCGTCGTCGTGCCCGTACTCCCGGATCTCCGGCGCGCGTTCGGTGTCGGTCCGGCCGAGATCGCCTGGGTGCTCAGCGCGTTCCTGCTCACCTCGTCGGTCGGCACCGTCCTGATCGGCCGCCTCGGCGATCAGTTCGGCAAGCGACGGCTGATCATGATCAGCCTCGCCGTTCTGGCCGTCGGGACGTTGCTGGTGGCGCTGGCACCGAACTTCGGTACGGCGATCGCCGGCCGGGCCGTCCAGGGGCTCGGCGCCGCGACCTTTCCGCTGGCGTTCGGGATCGTCCGTGATCAACTACCGCCGGAGCGGGTGCCGGTCACCGTCGGCAGCATCAGCGCGGTGTTCGGGATCGGGTTCGGGATCGGACTGATCGTTCCCGGTCCGATCCTGGCCCGGGCCGGCTGGCCCTGGGTGTTCTGGCTGTGCCTGGCGCTGGTGATCATCGCCCTGATCGCGGTCGCCCTGCTGGTGCCCGAGTCGGCGGGCCGGTCAGCGGGCCGGATCGATCTGTTCGGCGGCGCGCTGCTGACCGTGGGGCTGGTCGCTCTCCTGCTCGGGATCGGCCAGGTCCGGACCTGGGGCCCGGTGCCGGCGCTCGTCCTGCTGATCGTCGCGATCGCTGTCCTGGTGGCATTCTGGGCCGTTCAGCGCCGGGTCAGCCAGCCCATGATCGACCTGTCCCTGCTCCGCAGCCGTACGGTGGCCGGAGCCGATCTGAGCGCGTTGATCTTCGGCTTCTCGATGTACGGAGCGTTCACGTTGGTCCCGCAACTGGTGCAGACCCCCTCCGGGCACGGCTTCGGCTTCGGTGCCTCGGCGACCGGCGCCGGGCTGTTCGTGCTCCCGATGGCGATCACCATGGTGATCGCGGGACCGCTGGCCGGCCGGCTCGGCGCCAGGGTGGGCTTCCGGGCGATTCTGATCACCGCCTGTGCCGTCGCCGGCGCGGGCTTCGTCGTGCTCGCGGCGGCCCATCCCTGGGCACCGGCGGTGCTGATCGGTTCCGGCGTGGTGGGCGTCGGCATCGGGTTCGCCTTCTCGGCGATGGCCAACCTGGTGATCTCGGCGGTCGGCCGCGACCGGGTCGGCGAGTCGACCGGGATCAACGCGATCATGCGCACCATCGGCGGCGCGATCGGCGCGCAGACGGCCGGGCTGATCATGGCCTCGCTCGGCGACGATGACGGTCCGACCGCAGCCGGCTACTCGGTCGCCTTCGTTGTCTCCGCGGCGGCGCTGGGCCTGGCCCTGATCACCGCGCTGACCGTCGAGCGGGAGCCGCGATGACCGACTACGGCCAGGAGCTGCGGTTCGGCCTGATCCTCGACGCGGCCGCCGACCAGCCGGGCCGGGCGCTCACCCAGGCCGACCTGGCCGAGCGCAGCGGTCTCGACCTGGTCAGTGTTCCCGACCATCCGTACCGCCCGGCGGCCCTGGAGGCGATGACGGTGCTGACCGCGATCGCGGCCCGGACCGAACGCATCCAGGTGTTCCCCAACGTGGCCAATCTCGCGCTCCGCCCGCCGGCCCTGCTGGCCCGGACGATCGGCAGCCTGGACCGGGTCAGCGGCGGCCGGGCCGCGCTGGCCCTCGGCACCGGCGGCTACCGGTCGGCGGTGGTGGCCGAGGGCGGACCGGACCGGACTCCGGCGCAGGCGGTCGCGGCACTGACCGAGGCGATGATCATGATTCGGGCCCTGCTCGACGGCCGGGTCGTGGTCCGGCTGGAGGGCGAGCACTACCGGCTTCCGGCCGCCGAGCCGGGCCCGCGGCCCAGTCATCCGATCGAGCTCTGGGTCGGTGCCCTCGGGCCCCGGATGCTGCGCCTGATCGGTCGGTACGGCGACGGCTGGCTGCCCAGTGCCACCCGAGTCCCGCCGCCCGAACTGGCCGGTCGCCGGCGGATCATCGACGCCGCGGCGGTCGAGCACGGCCGGGACCCGGCCGCGATCCGCCGGCTGTACAACCTTCAGCCTGGTGTGTTCCCGGTCGGTCCGCCCGCCGGCTGGGCCGGCCAACTGGTCCGGCTGGCGGTCACCGAGGGCATCAGCACCTTCCTGCTGCCGGCCACCTCGGCCCCGTTGATCACGTACTTCGGCGCCGAGATCGCTCCGGCGGTCCGGGACGAGGTGGATCGGCACCGCGCCGCGGCCCGGTGATCAGGAGGCCGGGCGCAGCCGGAACACCGGATGGCGGGCCGCCTGCGCGGCGAACTCGGCATCGCTGGACTCCGCCGTGACGTCGAAGTACGGCCGGGTCACCGGTACCGCCGCCAGGTAGGCCCGGAGGACGGCGACGGTGGCCGGCCCGGTGACCTCCTCAGCAAACCAAGCGGCTTCCGTGCCGGCCCGGCTCAGCGTGACCTCGCCGGCCGCGCGGACGTTGTGCACCCAGTTCACCGTCCCGTACGGCGCCACCAGCCAGCGCGATCCGTCGACCTCGAGCACATCGACCGGCACCGAGCGGAGCTCGCCCGAGCGACGGCCGCGGACCGTCAGGATCTGCCGGAAGTCCGCGCCGAGTCCCCGTTCGGTCAGCCAGCGGTAGACCGCGTTGATCACGCGCTGCATGCCGTTCGTCCGGTACGTCCTGGTCATCCGGCCCGCCTCCATGATCGACCCGCCCCTGTCACCCCAAGGCTAGCCGCGACCGGCGGCCCGCCGGGCCGGGAGGGCACCGAGCGCGATGACCACCGCGAAGACGATCATCAGCAACTGGGCCGACCTGATCACGGAGGGGGCGCCGAGATTGACCAGGACGCCGGCGAGGGCGGCGCTGAACGCGTTGGCGATGATCAAGACGGTGTTGATCGCCGCGGCCGCCTTGGCGCCCTGCACTTCCTCGGTGGTGCTGCCCAACGCGGCGACCGTCAGGTGCGGGAAGGCCAGGCCGATGCCGGCGCCGGCTGCGAACAGCGCGACGAACCAGGCCGCGATCACCGACAGGCCGGGGTGTTCCTGCTGCAGCATCCCGTACGCCAGCAGGCCGGCGGCCAGCAGCAGCGGCCCGGCGGTGATCAGGAGCCGCACCCGATGGCCGCGGGCCCCGGCACTGATCATCTGGGTCAGCGACCAGCCGAAGGACAGGGCCGCACCGAGCAGACCAGCCGCCAGCGGATCGAGCCCGCCGATGTCCTGGCCGAACAGCGGCAGGAACGCCTCGGTGCCGATCCCGAAGGCCAGTACGGCGACCGCAAGGTAGACCCACTTCAGCGGCGAGCCCGGGGCGAAGGCCAGCTTGGGCAGCACGCCGGACGACGAACGGCGGTCCCAGATCAGGAAGGAGACGGTGAGTCCGGCGGCGATCAGGACGACGATCACCGTCCCGGCGAGACTGGGCAGGATGCTGGCGATGCTCACCGCGGCGACCGCGGAGGTCAGCAGCACCAGAGATCCGACCGGCACCCGCTCCCCCGCCGGCGACCGCTCCGTCCGCGGCATCGACCGGACGACCAGCCCGGCCAGTGCCAGCGAGATCACCGCCAGGGCGATGAACGCCGCACGCCAGGCGCCGAACTGTGCGAACAGCCCACCCACCACCGGCCCGACGATGTTGCCGACGCCCCACATCGCCGACACCAGCGCGGCCGCCCGGCTCCACAGCCGGTCCGGGAGCGTGCGCTGGATCAGTGCGTAGCCGAGGCCGGCGAGCAGGCCGCCGCCGAGGCCCTGAACGGCGCGGCCGACCAGCAGCATCGGCATCGCGACGCTGGCCGCACCGATCAGCGAGCCGGCGGCGAACAGACCGAGTGCGAGCAGGTAGGACCGCACCGCACCCTGTGTGGTGAGCAGCCGGCCGACCAGCATCGCCATGATCACCGAGGCGACCAGGAAGGAGGTCATGGTCCACGCGTAGAACTCCATGCCGCCGATCTGGTCGACGATGGTCGGCAGCAGGCTCGTGGTGAGATACACGTTCGCGGCTTCGATCAGCACGCCGCCGGCCAGGACGGCGACCACCGGAGCGGTCGCGCCGCTGAGCAGTTCGCGCCAGCTGCCCTGGTTCTTGATCATGGTCGGGTTCGACATGGGTCGAGAGTAGAACTTCAAGCTCGCTTGAAGTCCAGACCAGGAGCCCTGAAGTTTCCAGAGTACGCACAGCCGCTACCCTCGAAGGATGGCCGAGGATCAGGTCGACCGCATGGTCTCCGAGTGGGCGTCCGCGGCGCCGGGCCTCGACGTGTCGGTGTTGCAGGTGATCGGCCGCCTGTTGCGTACGGCCGAGCGGACCGAGCAACGCCTGGCCGCCGCACTGGAGCCCCTCGGGCTCTCGTACCCCGACTTCGACGTGATCAACACGCTACGCCGACGGAACGACCCCGACGGTACGCAGCCGCGCGACCTGGCCCGGTCCGCCCTGATCACCTCGGGCGCGATGACGGCCCGGCTGGACCGCCTGGTCACTGCCGGACTGGTCCAGCGCGACGCCGACCCGGACGACCGGCGGGCGATCCGGGTCCGGCTGACCAGGAAGGGTGAGCGGCTGGCCACCCGCGCCCTGGACGCCGTGCTCGCCGTCGACGCCGAGGTGCTGGCACCGCTCTCCGAGCGACAGCGGACCGCCCTGGCCGCAGCCCTGAAACGGATCCTGCTGCCGCTCGAAGCCGACTGACCGCACGGTCAGGCCGGATGCGCCTCGTCGTAGGCCGCCTTGTACGCCGCCGCACCGGTGATCGACTCGAAGGGCCAGCTGGTCAGGGTCACCGGGACCCGGTCGCCGACCGCAGCCGCAACCTCGGCCGCCGTGGTCAACGGCTCACCGCCGCAGACCTGGATCAACTCGGCGCCGGCCTCCACCGCCTGCCGGGCCACCGCCACCACCTCGTCGTTCGGGGCGCCGACCACGGTCGTGGTGCCGCCGTCCGCATGGTGATGGACCAGGCGATCCTTGGCCGGGTCGGCTCCCTCGTCGCCGAAGATCGTCACCGAGTGCCTGACCTGCGGTGCCCCGAGCGGCACGCCGACCGGTGCCCGGCCGTCGACCGCTTCGATCACGCCCGCCGCCGCCGCGAGGTCGAAGCCCCGATAGAGCTCGAACAGCCGGGTGCCGGCCTCGGCCAGTTCGGCGGCCACTCGGGCGGCAGCCGCAGCGTCGGGGACCCAGACCAGCGCCGTCACTCCGCCGCTGTGGCGCAGGACCTTGCACTGCACCTCGGTCGCCTCCGGCGCCAGGAAGAGAAAGGCCTCGTCGTAGTCGGACATTTCCCACTCACCTCTATCTGCTTGGTGTGAAGTAATTCAATGCCAAGCTAAATGCTCACGATCATGCCGGTATTCCCGTTCCGCCATGATCAGCCGGTCGCGTTGGCCAGGACCCAGTCGACCAGCGGGCGGGCCTGCTGCCAGTCCTTGCGGATCCGGTCCGCCAGCTCGGGAGTGTGGATGACCGGCTCGAACCCGTACTGCTTGCTGATCACCAGCGAACGGTGCCGGAGCAGGTCGATCCGAGGATGATCACCGGTGAAGCCGCGCGGCGAGGTCTTCAACCGGTCGCCGCCGATCTCCCACTGAGCCCTGCGCAGCTTCGCCAGCAGGCGTTCCAGCGGCACGCCGTGCACCTCCTCGGCGACCGCCCGGCGATAGCGGGCCAGCCGCTCGGCATCGGCGTGGTAGAACCCGGCACCGACCCGGACCCCGGCGGCGCTCAGGTCGGCGTACCAGCCAGTGGCCTCGCCGACCGCAACGAAGGCACCCTGATGGGTCTTGTACGGCGTCTTGTCCGCCGCGAACCGTACATCACGGTAGGGGCGGAAGATCTTCGCGGGCCCGAACTCCTGCTCCAGCAGGGCCATCAGCGCCACCATGGGCGCGCGCACGTGGTCGTCGTAGACCGCCTTGTGCCGCGTCCAGTACGCCTTGGTGTTGTCCAGTTCGAGGTCGTCGTAGAAGTCGAGCGCCTCGGTCGTGAACCCGGTGAAGTCCGCCACCGACGCGATCCTACGCGGGCCTCGCCGACCGGCCGAGGGGCGGTGAAAGGTCTGATGAAATCATGAGACCACCCCGCCGTCGAGCCGTCAGGAGTGCCAGATGACCGATTCACCCCGCCGCCTGCCCCGCATCGCCATCGCCGGACTGTCCGTGGAGTCGTCGACGTTCTCGCCGGCCCGGACGACGGTCGCGAGCTTCCGGCCGAAGCGCGGCGCGGAGATCCTGGCGACCCGGCCGTTCTGGTCACCCGGCGGCAGCCTCGCCGAGGCAGCCGAGTGGGTGCCGATCCTGCAGGGGCGGTCGATCCCGGGCGGGCCGGTGCCGGCCCAGGACTACCAGCAGCTCAAGGAGGAGATCCTCGCCGGACTGCGGGCCGCGGGTCCGCTGGACGGCATGGTGTTCGACATCCACGGCGCGATGAGCGTGGTCGGGATGGACGATGCCGAAGGCGATCTTGCGGTCGCGGTCCGCGAGGTGGTCGGGCCGGACGTCGTGATCAGTACCGGGATGGACCTGCACGGCAACGTGTCCCGTCGACTGGCGCACACGTTGGATCTGCTCACCTGCTACCGGATGGCGCCGCACGAGGACGCGCTGGACACCAAGGAACGCGCCGTGCGCAACCTGCTCGCGCGGCTCGCCCTGCCGCCCGAACAGCGGCGGCCACTGAAGGCCTGGATCCCGGTACCGATCCTGCTGCCGGGCGAGAAGACCAGCACCCGGATCGAGCCGGCCAAGGGTCTGTACGCCCGCGTCCCGGAGATCGAGGCGCTGGCCGGTGTGCTGGACGCCGCGATCTGGATCGGCTACGCCTGGGCCGACGAGCCGCGCAACTGCTGCGTCGTCATGGTCACCGGCGACGACGAGGCCGTGATCACGTCCGAGGCGGAACGCCTGGCCGCCGAGATCTGGGCCCGGCACGAGGAGTTCGCGTTCGTCGCCCCGGCGGCCGACCTGGAGACGTGTCTCGACGCGGCGGTGGCGAGCGATCGGCGGCCGTACTTCATCTCCGACTCGGGCGACAACCCGACTGCCGGCGGTGCCGGCGACGTCAGCTGGACCCTTGATCAACTACTGCGGCGGCCGGAGCTCGCGGACGGCCGGCTGACCGCCGCGTACGCCTCGATCCCGGACGCCGAGGCCGTCCAGCAGTGCGTCGAGGCCGGTGTCGGCGCCACGGTGACCGTCCAGGTCGGCGCGAGGGTGGACGCCGGTCCGGCCGGACCGGCCGAACTGACCGGCGTGGTGCGCCACATCGCCGAGGGCGATCCGGACGCGATCACCGAGGTGGTGGTCCGCGCCGGCGGGCTGGACGTGATCATCACGGAGCGCCGCAAGCCGTACCACCGCGAGGCCGACTTCACCCGGAACGGGATCGACCCCCGGGCCACTGATCTGATCATCGTCAAGATCGGCTACCTGGAACCGGAGCTGTTCGCGATGGCCGAGGACTGGATGCTCGCACTGACCCCGGGCGGGGTCGACCAGGATCTGATCCGGCTCGGGCACCGGCGGATCACCCGGCCGATGTACCCGTTCGACGCCGAGCCGTTCCAGCCCGACCTGTCCGCCCGGATCATCCCGGCGAGCAACCAGCCCGACCCCGGCCTCCAGGGCTGACGCCCGACGCACCCTGCGCCTGTCGCGGTGCCGGCCGGATCGGACCCTGCCCTTCGACAGGCTCAGGGCGCGTGCTGTTCGGGGCGCGGCCTAGGCCTTGTCGCCGAACCGGCTCGCCGACGCATCGATGTGGGCGAGCCGGCGCAGGGCCAGCAGCAGCGGCTCGACCAGGACCACCCCGAGCGTCACGTAGCGGACGGCCGCCTCGCGCGATTCGGTGGGCACCCGCGCCACCTCGCCCTCGGCCGTCCTGCGCATCGTCCGCGCGTAGTTGATCACCTCACGGTCGGACAGCTCGAAGCCGGCCGAGCGGATCGCCGCGAGCGCGGCGGCCAACGGTCGTAGTTGATCATCCTCCTCCGGCTCGTGCCACCAACCGAGCCGGGTGATCAACTCGCGCGCCTCGGTCAGGTCGAGGTCCTCCTCGGCGTCCGGGGCCAACTGCTCACACAGCGTGCCGAGCAGCCGGTGCAGCGAATCCGGAGGATGATCGATCTCGGCCAGGACGTTCTTCGCGGCCGCGATGCTCAGCCCGCCGGCGCCGAGCAGCGCCCGGACCAGCCCGAGCCGGGCCAGATGCGACGCGTCGTACTGAGCCTGCGTCGCCGACGTTCGCTCGCCCTCGTGCAGCAGGCCCTCCCGCAGGTAGTACTTGATCGTCGCGACCGGGATCCCGCTGGACCGGCTCAGCTCGGACATCTTCATGGCAGACCTCTTGCATTGGATAGTCACACTCTCTAATATTGGAGAGCATCAGTATCCAATACTAGCGAAAGGAGCCGGCCATGGCACGGTTCAGAAGGGAGCAGGCCGTCCTCGGTCGGGCGACGCACGCGTACGACGGCGAACTGGTGGTGTTCCTGATCGGCATGACGATCAACAAGCCGTGGCGGCCCGACCTCTGGCTGCCGGTGTTCCGGGCGATGCCGGGCATGCTGCGCGAACTGTCCAGTGATCCGGACTCAGGGCTGCTCGGCTACCGGCTGACCCTGGAAGGCATCCACCCGACCCTGATCCAGTACTGGGATTCGGTGGAGAAGCTGTACGCCTACGCGACGGCGGCCGATGCGCGGCACCGGCCGGCCTGGACCGCGTTCAATCGCTTGGCCCGCAAGGCGCCCGGGGCCGTCGGGGTCTGGCACGAGACGTACCTGGTCGAGCGGGCCGAGTCGGTCTACAGCCACACGCCGGAACTCGGCCTGGCCCGGGCCACCAGCCTGGTGCCGGTCGAGCGCCGCGGCGACGTCGCCCGGCAACGCCTCTCCGTCGGCGCCACCAAGATCAACCCCCGGACCTAGGAGCCTGACATGGAACCGTTCATCGCCCTCGTCGCCGTCACGGCGATCCTGCTCCTCCTCGGCCGGGCCGGCGTCCGGCCCCTCCGCCGCTGGCCGGTCCCGCTGCGCGGCGGCCTCGCCGCGATGTTCGTCCTGACCGGCGTCTCCCACTTCGTCGGGATGCGCGAGGAGTTGATCAGCTACGTGCCGCCGGGACTGCCCGAACCGGCGCTCTTGATCACGATCACCGGGGTGCTCGAACTGGCAGGAGCGGCCGGGCTGCTGGTCCGGCGCACCGCTCCGCTGGCCGCCGGTGGCCTGGCTGTCCTGCTGGTCGTGATGTTCCCGGCCAATCTGTACGCAGCGTTCGCCGGCATCGCCACCGACCCGCTGAGCCAGCCCGTGCCGCGGACCCTGTTCCAGCTCGTCTTCGTCGCCGCGGCCGTCGCCGTCGTGATCGCCGAGCACAGGGCGACCCGGGCTACGCGGCCGACTCCTCCGCCGCCTGCTCCAGCCAGCGCCGGGCAGCTTGCGGGTCGTCGGCGGTGACACCGTCGACGCCGAGCTCCACCGCCACGCGCGCCCGGGCCGGCTCGTCCAGCAGCCAGCCCGCGGCGCGCAGACCGCGATCGTGGATCCGGGCGACCGTCTCCACGGTCAGCCCTTCCCACCCCGTGTAGAGGGTCTGCACGCCGAGCTCGACCGCCTGGGCCAGCGCGTCGTCCTCGTACCCGAAGACGATGAAGCCGCGGCGTGCCCAGGGCATCACCTCGGCGACCTTGATCAGATAGTCCCGCTGGAAGCTGGTCACCGTGCACCGGTCCTGATCATCCGTACGGGCGTTCAGCACCTCGGCCACCGCCTCGGCCGCGCCGTCGGCCTTGAGCTCGACCTGCAGCGGCAGCGTGGTCTGCTCCAGCACCTGCTCGAACCGCAGCAGCCGTTCACCGCCGTCCAGCTCGATGTCGCTCAGCTCGGCCCAGCTGAGGTCCAGCACCTCGTCCTCCCGGCGCCCGCCGGTCACCCGCTTCACGGTCCGGTCGTGGATCACCACCGGAACGCCGTCGGAACTGAGCCTGATGTCCAACTCGATCTCGTCCGCTCCGTGCTCGTGCGCCAGGGCCAGGCTCGGGGCGGTGTTCTCGGGGGCGTGGGCCATCGCGCCGCGATGGCCGGTCACCATGATCGAAGTCACGCTTGAAGTACTCGCTTTCGTGATCAGCGGGAGATCTTGTTCGGGTACTGCTTCAGAATACGCTCGGTGCTTCGTCGCAGGTCGTTCGCGGTGCCCTTCATGATCGCGTCCGGATCCTCGGGGCTGCCGTAGATCCGCTGGATCGCCGTCTTCATCTTCTGGATCGCCGTCTGCACGTACTTGCGGACCATGTCCGGACCGGTCGCGATCTCCAGTTGCTTCACCGCGACGGCGTAGTTCGGGTTCTCGGCGACGATCTTGGAGATCGCCGCCGACTGCATCGCGGCCTTGGTCACCGGCATGTAGCCGGTGCCGATCGACCACTCCGAGGACTGTTCCTCGGCCGCCATGAACTTGATCAACTCGAAGGCAGCCTGCTTCCGCTCCGGCTCGGCGTACTTCATGATCGCCAGGCCGGAGCCGCCGGAGGGCACGCCGATCTGCTTCTGCTGTGGCAGGAACCCGGCGAGCACCGGGAACTGCGACGCCTTGGTGATCTTGGCCAGGGTTCCGGTCGAGCCCTCGACGCAGGCCACCATCCCGCTGGTGAAGTCGTTCACGTGGCTCTGCGCCAGATAGCCGGACTTGTCGACATGGATCAGGTCGTGGTCGAACCGGGCCGCCGCCAGCGACTCCGGCGAGTCCAGGATGATCTCGAAGCCGTCCGAGATCCCGCCGCCGAAGCTCCACACCTGGCCCTGGAAATACCAGTCGTCACCGCCGGTGAAGGCCCGCATCCGCGGCGTGCCGCCGCGATAGGTCACGCCGGCCAGCTGCTTGCCCCAGTCCCGGAACTCGTCCCAGGTCTTCGGCGCCCGCTCCGGCAGCCCGGCGGCGGCCAGGATCTCCGGGTTGACGTACAGCAGCGGGGTGGACCGGGCGAACGGCGTCCAGTAGATCTGGTCGTCGACGATGCCCTCGGCCAGCAGTCGATCATGGAACGCCGTCGGTCCGAAGGCGTCGTCGAAGTAGTCGTTCAGCGGTTCCAGCGTGTCGTTGAGGAAGTAGCGGTTCCAGGAGATGTCGGACAGCACCACCAGGTCCGGGATCTGCCGGGCCTGCAGGCCGGCGGCCAGCTTCTGGTCGACCCCGTCGTAGCTGTCGAACGTCTGCACCTCGGCGTAGATGTCGGTCTGGCTCCGGTTGAACCGGTCGACCAGGCCGGTCAGGATCGGCAGGTTGTCGCCGGTGAACGCGCTCCAGAAGACGATCCGGAGCCGGTTGGCGAACTCGCCCGGGATGCTGCCGCTGGGTTGGGAGTAGCCGACGCCGAACTGGGTGCACCCGACCAGCGGCACGGCGGCGAGGGCGCCGGCCCCGGCCAGGAAGCCACGGCGGCTGACCGACGACGGTTGACTGATCATGGCGCTCCTTCTTGAAGCAAGGGGGACGACCCCCTTGGACCCCCGCCTCGCTCCGCGCAAGGACATGCGGCCTTCTTGAGGCTTCGATCGACTGAGTCTCATCGGGAGATCGACGCTCCGGCGAGGCCCGACACGATGTAGCGCCGGGCGATCAGGAACAGGACCAGCATCGGCGTCACCACGAAGATCGTGCCCGCCATGATCGCGCCCCAGTTGTCGACGCCCTCGTTGGCCTTGAGGAACAGCAGCCCGATCGTCAGGGTGCGCATCTCGTCGGAATTCGTGGCGATCAACGGCCAGATGAAGCCGTTCCACTCGTCGATCAGGGCCAGCAGCGCAACCGTGATCACCGCGGGCCGTGCCATCGGCACCACGAAGCTGATCAAGCGGCGGAGATGGCCGGCGCCGTCCAGGTCGGCTGCCTCGAGGACCTCCCTGGGCAGCGAGAGGAAGTGCTGGCGGAGCAGGAACGTGCCGAACGCGGAGGCGACGCCGGGCAGGATGATGCCGAGATAGGAGTTGACCAGACCGAGCCGGCCGACCGTGATGAAGTTGATCAACAAGGTGACGTGACCGGGCACCATCAGCGCGCCGAGCATCAGCAGGAAGAGCACCTTCTTGCCGGGGAACGGGAGGTAGGCGAAGGCGTACGCGGTGAGCACGGCCAGCACCAGCTTGAGGGCCGCGCCGCCGAGCGTGATGATCGCGGAGTTCACCAGGTAACGGCCGAAGGGCGCCGAGGCCCAGGCCTGGACGAAGTTGCCCAGCTCCAGGGAGCGCGGGAAGAACGACAGCGGCCAGCTGTAGATCTCGGCACTCGGCTTGAGCGCGGCGGTCAGCAGCCAGTAGAGCGGGATCAGGAAGATCAGCCCGACGATCACCAGCAGCACGTAGTTGATCACTTGGCCCGGCGTGACCCGGCGACGCCGGCCGGCGGGAGCGCCGCCGGTGTCGGGGGCGGGCGCGGTCGGGTCGGCGAGACCCGGGGTCTGCAGTTCCGTGGCCATCAGTAGTGCACCCTTCGCTCCACGAACCGCAGTTGGACAGCAGTGACGACCAGCAGGATGAGGAACATCACCATGCCTCCGGCGGCCGCGTAGCCGGCGTCGAAGTTGCGAAAGCCCTGGTCGTAGATGAACCAGCTCAGCGTCGTCGTGGCACCGCCGGGGCCGCCGCCGGTCATCATCGCGATCACGTCGAACGACTGGAACGCGCTGATGATCGTGGTCACCGTGACGAAGAACGTGGTCGGCGACAGCAGCGGGAAGATCACGTGCCAGAACCCGCGCCACGGACCGGCGCCGTCCAGCAGCGCCGCCTCCCGCACCTCGTGCGGAATGCCCTGCAGCGCCGCGAGATAGATCAACGCGACGAACCCGACGCTCTTCCAGACCGACACGATCAGCAGCGCCGGCAAGGCCCAGGTGGTCGACGTCGTCCAGGCCGGCGAGGTGGCGCCGACCAGCTCGAACGCCGCTCGGGACAGGCCGTAGTTCGGGTCGAAGATGAACAGCCAGACGGCGGCGATGGCGGCGCCGGAGAGCACGTGCGGCGCGAACGCGACCGTGGTCACGACTCCGCTGCCGCGCAGGCGCGTCGAGAACAGGACCGCGAAGGCCAGCCCGATCGCGCCGCAGCCGAGCACCATCGTGAGCACCCAGATGACGGTGATCGTGATCACCCGGCCGAAGTTCGGGTCGGTGAACAGGTCCGTGTAGTTCTCCAGCCAGACGAACGTCGGCTCCGGCGAGATCATGTCCCACCTGGTCAGGCTGAGATACACATTGCCCAGCACGGGAACGTACGCGAACACGGCGATCAAGATCAGATTCGGGAACGCGAACAGGGCGAACAGTCCGTATCCCCGCCACCGGCTCCGCCGTCGAGAGGCGATGCGGGACGGCTCGGCGGGCGAGCCCTGACTCCGGCCGAGCGGCGGCGCTGTGGCTGTCACGGCGCTATCTTCACATCAGGTTGTGAAGATGGTCAACCGGCTTCCGGCGCCCGGCCCCCAGCACTAGTCGGGGCCAACGAGCACTCAGAATCCTTGAATTCGGGAGATCTGGGCCGCCCGAGCCCGCTTGACCCGGTATCCCGACGAGCCGTGTCTCCTAGAGTTCACTTGTTCGAAAACTGTTATTCTTCACAGCTCGTTATGTGAATCTGCGATCTGCGCGATCATGGTTGCCGAGCGAAGGAGCACCATGTCCAACCACCGGCAGCGACGCCTCGAGGAGATCCTCGACCGCCTCGCCGTACGCGGCACCGCCCAGGCCAAGGAGCTGGCCGACGAGTTCGAGGTCTCGGTGATGACCATCCATCGTGATCTTGACGAGTTGGAGCGGCGCGGCGCGGTACGGAAGTTCCACGGCGGCGTCACCGTGGCCAGGACCAGGAGCCACGAGATCTCCGCCGCGATCCGGCGCCGGCTCGCCGTCGAGGAGAAGCTCGCCCTGAGCCGATTCGTCGTCGAGCGGATCCAGCCCAACCAGACGATCATGATGGACGACTCCACGACCGTCGAGCCGATCGCCGAGATGCTGGCCGGCGCCGGGAACGAGGAGTTGCGCGTGATCACCAACTCCCTGACCGTGATCAACCAGTTGGCCAACGAGCCGGGCGTGATCATCACCGCCCTCGGCGGCCAGTACGACCCGAGCCACGAGTCCTTCCTCGGCGTCGGCGCCGTCGAGGCCGTACGGGCGCTGCGGTGTGAGTCGCTCTTCGTCTCCACCACCAGCGTCGACGCCGACGGCCTCTACCACCAGGAGGAGTCCGTCGTCGCGCTCAAGCTGGAGATGCTCAGATCGGCCCGGCACCGAGCGCTGCTCGTCGACAGCACGAAGTTCACCGAGGCCTCCCTGCACCGCGTCTGCGGCTGGGACATGATCGACGAGCTCGTCGTCACCGATCGAGCCCCCGCCGACACGCTCGCCAGGATCGCCGGCCACGGCGTCAAGATCACCACCGTCCCCCTTCCCGACAAGTGACGTAGCGAATCGAGCGATGGCCCGACACCGCGACGATTCAGTGCGCCAACGGCGCTACGACCGGCCCGGCCGACGTCATCACCACGGATCGGATCACGTCATCGAACCGCCCCACCGACCGCCAGTGGTCGAACGCAACGCGCGCGGTGGGAGGCATCTCGAGACCGGGGTCGCCGGCGAGGTCGAACCAGCGCAGCTCTCCCTCCGGGCATGCGATCGGCGCCGGCACACCGACCCGGAGTGCAGCCTCGAAGTAGTAGGTGATGCGCAGTTCACCTCCGTTGTCGCGAAGGGCCACGTACCGCAGCGCGAGACCCACGACATCCGCGTCGGCGAGCCCGGCCTCTTCGCGCAACTCCCGGAGCACGGCTGTAGTCGGGTCGCCGAGTTCGGCCGGCTCGACATGGCCACCGATCCCGACCCAGGAATCCGCGATGGCGCGGGAGTTCCGGCGGTAGAGCAGGAGCACCTGATCACCGCGGACGAGGAAGACCGACGTCATGAGCCGGGCGGTGCGCAGGGCCATGAAGGGGCAGCCTAGTGCGCCGGCACGGCCGGTAGAGCTGGCAGCTTCGAGCCTGGCGCGGCCGCAGTGACCGAAACCCAGCGCACTTTCACCGATCCGCGCTCGCCGACGCCGATCTCGGTGAAGTGCGCTCGATTCCGGTCAGACAGCATCCGCCACACCGAGCGAGAACCGCTCACCGCCGCCACCGGATCGCACCAGGAAGATCACAAAGTCCGGCCGCCCTACCAGGAGGACCGACCCGACGCAGATGCAGGGATCACCGGACCCGAGCGATCCCTGTTCACGGCGCCACCGCGACCGTTGCAACAGTCGCGCTCGAAGGGAACGGTCGCGGCTGCGTCGACGGCGGCCGGGAACCGGGCGGCCCATGGGAAGAGGGCCGCGCGACATGAGAAGGCGGGCCGGCGCACGCAGGCGGAACGAGGACACGGGCCTACGCACACCGGCGCAACCAGGACACGGGCCCACGCACCACTGACGACACCGACCCACGCACACCGGCACACACCGGCACACACCGGCACACACCGACGATACGGACCCAGGCACACCGGCACCACCGACGACACGGCCCACGCACACCGGCACCACCGACGACACGGACCCACGCACACCGGCACCACCGACGACACGGGCCCGCGCACGCGAGCGCGCCGACCGACACAGACCCACGCACACCGGCACCACCGACGACACGGGCCCGCGCACGCGAGCGCGCCGAGGGCGGCTCGCGCGACACCCGGCGGGCGTGATCACCACAACTCGGCCCACCCGCGCAACCGCGACCGCTCGGCTCAAACGCGACCATTGCAACGGTCGCGGATGCAGGCAACGGTCGCGATTGCGGCAACGGTCGCGGATGCGGGCTTGATGCGAGGCACCCGGGGACAGGCTGCGGGCCGGGAATAGGTCGACGGTTGGGGGCGTTGGGCCACACGTAGGTAGTTGAATGGTAAACTAAAGGTCGTGAGGAGACGATGATGCAGTTCGGAATCTTCAGCGTCGGGGACGTCACCACGGATCCGACGAACGGCCGCACCCCGTCGGAGGCGGAACGGATCAAGGCGATGGTGCAGGTCGCGCTCAAGGCCGAGGAGGTCGGGCTCGACGTCTACGCGACCGGTGAGCACCACAATCCCCCGTTCGTCCCGTCGTCGCCGACCACGATGCTCGGCTACATCGCGGCCAGGACGTCCAAGATCATCCTGTCCACCGCGACGACCTTGATCACGACCAACGATCCGGTCAAGATCGCCGAGGACTACGCGATGCTGCAGCACCTGGCCGACGGCCGGGTCGACCTGATGATGGGTCGCGGCAACACCGGTCCGGTCTACCCCTGGTTCGGCCAGGACATCCGCAACGGGATCGAGCTGGCGATCGAGAACTACCACCTGCTGCACCGGCTGTGGCGGGAGGACGTGGTCGACTGGGAGGGCAAGTTCCGGACCCCGCTGCAGAGCTTCACGGCAACCCCGCGGCCGCTCGACGGCGTGCCGCCGTTCGTCTGGCACGGTTCGATCCGCAGCCCGGAGATCGCGGAGCAGGCCGCCTACTACGGCGACGGGTTCTTCGCCAACCACATCTTCTGGCCGACTGATCATTTCCAGCGGTTGATCAACCTCTACCGCCGCCGGTACGAGCACTACGGCCACGGCTCCGCGGACCAGGCGATCGTCGGGCTCGGCGGGCAGGTGTTCATCCGGCCGAACTCCCAGGACGCGGTCCGCGAGTTCCGTCCGTACTTCGACAACGCCCCGGTGTACGGGCACGGCCCGTCGTTGGAGGACTTCATGGCGCAGACGCCGCTCACCGTCGGCAGCCCGCAGCAGGTGATCGAGCGGACCCTGACGTTCCGGGAGCACTTCGGCGACTACCAGCGCCAGCTGTTCCTCGCCGATCATGCCGGACTCCCCCTGAAGACCGTCCTGGAGCAGCTGGACATCCTGGGCGAGCAGGTGGTTCCGGTGCTGCGCAAGGAGTTCGCGGCGCTCCGTCCGTCCCACGTACCGGACGGCCCGACGCACGCCGCGCTGGTGGCCGAGCATGATCAACAGGCCAACACCGAAGCCGAGCCGACCCCGGAGACGGAGACCAGCCGAGCATGAACTCCACCGAAACGATCATGGCCATCTCGGCCGGGCTGAGCCAGCCGTCGTCCACGCGGCTGCTGGCCGACCGGCTCGGTGCGGCGACGAAGCGTGCCCTGCCCGACCGGAACGTACGGATCGAGTCGGTCGACCTGCGCGAGTACGCCCACGAGATCACTGATCATCTGCTGACCGGGTTCGCCGGACCCAATCTCAAGGCGGTGCTCGACGAGCTGGCCGAGGCGAGCGCGCTGATCGCGGTCACGCCGATCTTCAGCGCCTCGTACTCGGGCCTGTTCAAGTCGTTCTTCGACGTCGTCGATCCGGACCTGCTGACCGGCAAGCCGGTGCTGCTCGGCGCGACCGGCGGCACCGCCCGGCACTCGCTCGCCCTGGAGTTCGCGGTCCGGCCGCTGTTCAGCTATCTGCGGGCCCGGACGGCGCCGACCGCCGTCTTCGCGGCCACCGACGACTGGGGGCAGGTCCGCGGCGGCGGCACCGGTTCGGACCGGCACCTGACCCAGCGGATCGACCGGGCGGCGGACGAGTTCGCCGCGTTGATCACCGGGACCCGGTTGCCGGCGGCCGACGATCCGTTCCAGGATCCGGTGCCGTTCGAGCAACTGCTCGGCCGCGGCGACGCCGGCTGATCCTCGGCGAGTTCAGGACTCGGGCGGGCTGTGGCGCGGGCGGGTGCGCCACAGCCAGATCAGGCCGATCACCGGCAGGATCAGCGGTACGAAGCCGTACCCGATCCCGTAGCCGGACCAGACCGTGGCGTGCGGGAACGCGGCCGGGTCGAGCAGGCTCAGGGTGCCGACGGTGAGCACGCCGGCCAGTTCGATGCCGACCGCGACCCAGGCGATCCGGCGCGACCCGCGCGTCCCCAGCCCGAGGGTGATCGTCGCGACCAGGTAGATGAGCGCCGCCAGGGCCGACAGCAGGTACGCCACCGGCGCCTCCGAGAACCGGGTGGCCAACTGCAGCCCGGCCCGGGCGCCCGCCGACAGGGCGAACAGGCCGTACACGGCGACCAGGATCAGGCCCGGGCCCTTCCGGGTGCTGCCCGACTGCGGCTCGGTCAAGCGGGACCCCACAGGTCGAGCAACCGCAGGGTCATGGCCAGGACGGCGAACGCGGCGACCGCCAGCACCCCGCCCGCATAGCGGCTGCGGTCGTTCAGGGCCCAGACGGCGGCGATCGGGACGATCAGGGCGATGACGATCAGATAGCCGACCGTGGTGCCGAACTCGACCGGCTGGTGACCCTGCGCGAGCAGCACGATCGCGATCACGGTCTGGGTCAGCGCGGCGACCTCGAGCACGGCGCCGGCAATCAGCTGGGCGCGGCCGACCGGCTTGTTCAGCGCCAGCGTCGTGACGCCCCAGACCGTGCACAGCAGGCCCAGTCCGATCACGATGCCGACCAGCACGGGGATCATGCGCGGCGTCTCCTCTCTCGCGGCAGCAGGCTACCCCGCCGGCTTTCCCAGGTAGGCTCATGGTCCATGCGGATCCTCGGGTACGACGGCGGCGCGCTCGCCTTCCGTACCCTTCTCGGCCACGGCGCCGATCCGCTCACCGCAGGGCTGACCCACGGCTACACGACCGTCGGACCGCTGGACGCCCGGCGGGCCGGCGACGGACAGCTCGAACTCGACCTCAGTGTCACCCGCTCCCCCGTGGCCGAACCCGCGCCGAACGGCCCGCCGCCGATCGACCCCGAACTCGATCTCGCGGAGCTGGCCCGCAACGGCGAACACCCGGTGGCCCGGCAGCGCGTCGCCGGCTACGGCCTGATCACCTCCGACCGGGGCCTGCTGGTGACCGAGTACTCGCACCGCACCAACTCCGCCGGCGACTGGGGCCTGCCCGGCGGCGGCATCAAGGACGACGAGCAGCCGGCCGAGGCCGTGGTCCGGGAGGCGTTCGAGGAGACCGGCCAGCGGGTCGAGGTGGACGAGATGATCATCGTGCACAGCTCCCAGTGGATCGGCCGGTCGCCGCACGGCCGGCTGGAGGACTTCCATGCGATCCGGCTGGTGTTCCGGGCGCGCTGTCTCGATCCGGGCGAGCCGGTCGTCCACGACGTCGACGGCACCACCTCCGACGCACGCTGGATCCCGCTCGACGACTGCGCGAAACTGCCCTGGCGGCGCGGCTGGGACAAGCTGATCCCGGCGATCCTCGGCGTCACCACCACCTGAGTCGTGTCGACGCACCCACGTCCGATCAGGGACGCGGCGGCGGGGCCGTGCTCTGCCGCTCGATCAGCCGCGTCGGGATGACCTGATCGACACGCCCGGGCCGGCCCGGATCCTCCAACTGCTGCAACAGCAGGGCGATGGCGTTGCGGCCGATCTCGGTGAAGTCCTGGCGCACGGTGGTCAGCGGCGGCCAGAAGTAGGCCGACTCCGGCATGTCGTCGAAGCCGACGACGCTGACCTCGTCCGGCACGGTGCGGCCGGCCTCGTGCAGGGCCTGGATCAGCCCGAGCGCCAACTGGTCGTTGGCGGCGAACACCGCCGTCACGTCGTCCCGCCCGGCGAGGGCGAGCCCGTGCCGGTGGCCGGACCGGGCCGTCCAGTCGCCGACCAGCACCGGCGGCGGTTCCAGTCCTGCCTCGCGCAGCGTTGCCGCCCAGCCGCGCGCCCGGGCCGCGGCTGGTGCCGACTCCTCGGGGCCGCCCAGGTGCCAGACCGTGGGGTGGCCGAGTTCGAGCAGATGCCGGGTCGCGAGCCGGGCCCCGCCCTCCTGATCGGAGTCGACCACGTCGAGGTCGATGCCGGCGCCGGTGTTGACGACGACGATCGGTACGTCAGCCGGCAGCGTCACCTCGGCACCCTCCAGCAGGTGCGGCTCGACGGTGACGACGATGCCGTCGACCGCCTGCTCGCTGAGCCGGTCGATGGCGCCCGACACACCGCCGCGGGTGGCCGTGATCGGGAGCAGGGTGACCGAGTACCGGGCTGCCGAGGCGGCCAGGACGATCTCGTCCAGGGTGCGCATCATCCCGAAGCTGGTCAGGTACGACGTGATCACACCGATCGCGTGGAACCGGCCCGCCTTGAGCGCCCGGGCGGCCCGGTTCGGCCGGTAGCCCAGCTCGGCCATGGCTTGCTGGACGCGCTCCCGGGTGGTGGCGTCGACGTTGGTCCGGCCGTTGGCCACCCGGGAGACGGTCTGGGTGGACACCGCGGCCCGCCGCGCCACATCGGCCAGCGACGGCCGCCGTGAGCTCATCGGCACCGCTCCGCACCGTGGCTCATCGGCGATTCAGCGGATAGTCGCTGAGGCCGTCGAGTTGGAGCGTGGTCACCGACCAGCCGTCGACCGGTAGTTCGGCGACCGCTCCGGTGACCGGCAGTGGGGCGTGCTCGACCAGGTGCCGGCCGGGCGCCGTACTCCAGCAGCGGATCGCGGCGCCGGACGCCGGCCGCGGGAAGCCGGACAGATCGAGCCGGAGCAGCGCCGGATCGGCGTGCCCGTTGACGTGGACGACGACCAGCCGGTCCGGCTCCGGCCCGAGCGCAGCCACCGTGTCCATCCCGCCGGTCTCGGTCCGGGTCGTGATCAACTGGGCGCCCGGCCGGATGAACCGGGAGAACTGCGCCATCACCCAGTACTTCAGGTTGCGTCGGATCGGTTCCCGCGCCGGGTCGGTGCTCGCGAAGTCGACCTGGATCAGGCCCCAGTTCTGATCTTCGATGATCATGTTCCGGTGATCTTCGATCGCCTGCCAGAACACCCAGGCGCGCGGCCGCAACTCGGTCAGGTCGCCGATGATCTGCCGGGCCAGCGCCAGTCCGGGACGGATGTCGTCGAAGTCCAGCGGCAGCCCGCCGGGACCAAGATCGACTTCGGACATCCAGAGCGGTTTTCCTGCCTGTACGGCGATCCGGCGCACCTCGGGCCTCCGCGCGACCGCATAACTGTGCACATTGAGCTGGCCGACCGCGGCCCTCGCCTCCTCCGTCCAGCCCTCCCAGTCCTCGACGACATGAGCCGGGTCGGTGTCGTCCGGACCGGCGATGATCACCTGGTCCAGCCCGGCTGCGCGCAGTTCCTCGGCCAGTACGGTGATGATCTTGGACTGGGCCCGGACGTTCCAGTGACAGCCCTCCTGGCGGTTGAACGCGTGCCAGTACGGCGTGTTCGGCTCGTTCACCGGCGACAGCGTCCGGATCGGGATGCCGTCGGTCTCGATCAGCCGCCGGGTCACCCCGACCAGGTAGCGGGCGAAGGCGCGGTACTGGTCCGGTCGCAGGTTGTCGTGGCCGGCGTCCTGGTGCCCGGAGACGTACCCGCTGGCCGTCATGAAGTACGGCGGCGAGTTGGAGAACGCCTCGAAGACGTCGGCGCCGCGATCACGGGCCGCGCGGAGCCACCAGCGCTGGTTCGGATCCGGGTCCGCGGCCCAGTGATCATGATCATCCGGATCCCACCAGTCGCGCTGGTCGGGTCCCGGCCGACCGTCCGCCGCGGGGGCCGCCAGGCCTTGGTGCGGCGCGTGGGTCCGCGGCCAGGGCGCCTCCGGGACCGGGCCGATCTCGGCCGGGCGGCGCCACCAGCCGGGAACATCCGCGCCGGCGCGCAGGTACGGTTCGGTCTCGGGGCTGTCGCCGCCCCCGATGTTGTACCGCGCGATCGTGAAGCCGAGCCCGTCCCGGCCGAACACCGCGTCCGCGAGTTCGCCGCGGATCGGCTCGGGCCAGCCGCCGGTGGCATGCCCGAACCAGGCCAGCGCCGTACCCCAGCCCTGGAACGGCTCACTCGGCTCCGAGGGGTCCAACCACACCGTCGCCATTGGGTGATTAAAGCAAAGCGCAGCCGAAACCAGGTTGCGGCCGCCCCGGTCACACCGAAGACTTTGGCCATGACGGAGTCGACGCAGGAAGCGCAGGAGTTGCCCGAACGATCCTTCGGCTGGTGGGACATGTGGGTCAGTCCGGAGGAGGACCCCCGGGACGACAGCACGTTGGTCGGCGAGCGGGCGGTCCTGACCGGCTACCTGCGCAACTACCGGCTCACGCTCGAGATGAAGTGCTCCGGCCTGGACGCCGAGCAGCTGGCCCGCCGGTCGGTGCCGCCGTCCAACCTCTCACTGCTCGGCCTGGTCCGTCACCTCACCGAGGTCGAGCGCTACTGGTTCCGGAAGGCGATGGCCGGCGAGGACGTACCGAAGCTCTATCAGCGGGAGGGCGAGAGCGACTGGGACATCGACGGCGCCGTGGCCGACCCGGCCGTGGTCGAGGAGGCCTGGCAGAACTGGCGCGCAGAGGTGACGTACGGCGAGGAGTTCGTGGCCGCCGCGACTGATCTGGGCATGAACGGCCCGGACGGCGAGAACAACCTGCGGGACGTGCTGGTCCACCTGATCGAGGAGTACTGCCGCCACATGGGCCACGCCGACCTGATCCGGGAACGGATCGACGGGCGCGTCGGCCAGTAGTCCCGACCCTCCTAGTGCTGCAGCGACACCGGGCCGACGTCGCCGAGCAGGTCCTGCCGGGTCAGCACGCCGACGGGCTTGCCGTCGTCCAGCACCAGCAGTGCGTCGTGGTCGACCAGCAGCTCGACCGCCGCGGCGACCGGCTCGGAGGCACCGAGCGCCGGCAGCGCCGGCTCCAGGACGGACTCGACGGAGTCGGCCGGCCCGGCCTTGTGGGTGAACAGCTGCTCCAGCAGGCCACGCTCGCTCACCGAGCCGACCACCTCGGCCGCCATCACCGGCGGCTCGGCCCGGACCACCGGCATCTGCGACACGCTGTACTCCCGCAGGATGGCCACGGCCTCGGCGATCGTCTCGCCCGGGTGCGTGTGCACCAGCGACGGCAGCGCGCCGGTCTTCTCCCGCAGGACGTCGCCGACCACCCGGCCGGTCTCGGGCCGCGGCGCGAACCCGTACCTGGTCAGCCATTCGTCGCTGAACACCTTGGTGAGGTAGCCGCGGCCCGAGTCCGGCAGCAGCACGACGATCACCGCGTCCGGGTCGTCCAGATCGGCGGCCAGTCGCAGCGCGGCGGCCGCCGCCATGCCGGAGGAACCGCCGACCAGCAGCGCCTCCTCGCGGGCCAGCCGCCGGGTCAGCTGGAACGAGTCGCCGTCCGAGACCTCGATCACCCGGTCGCAGATCTCGCGGTCGTAGTTGGCCGGCCAGAAGTCCTCGCCCACGCCCTCGACCAGGTACGGCCGGCCGCTGCCGCCGGAGTAGACCGAACCGGCCGGGTCGGCGCCGATCACCTGGACCCGGCCGCCGGAGACCTCCTTGAGGTAGCGGCCGGTGCCGCTGATCGTCCCGCCGGTGCCGATGCCCGCGACGAAGTGGGTGATCCTGCCCTCGGTCTGCCGCCACAGCTCCGGGCCGGTGCTCTCGTAGTGGCTGGCCGGGTTGTTGGGATTGCTGTACTGGTCCGGCTTCCAGGCGCCCGGGATCTCGCGCACCAGCCGGTCCGACACCGAGTAGTACGAGTCGGGGTGGTCCGGCTCGACCGCGGTCGGGCAGACGACGACCTCCGCCCCGTACGCGGCGAGCACGTTCCGCTTGTCCTCGCTCACCTTGTCCGGGCAGACGAAGACACAGCGGTAGCCCTTCGACTGGGCGACGATGGCCAGGCCGACGCCGGTGTTGCCGCTGGTCGGCTCGACGATCGTGCCGCCCGGCTTCAGCTTGCCCTCACGCTCGGCCGCCTCGATCATCTTCACGGCGATCCGGTCCTTCACCGAGCCGCCCGGATTGAGGTATTCCACCTTGGCCAGAACCAGCGGCCGCAGCCCCTCGGTCACCGTGGACAGCTTCAGCAGCGGGGTGTTGCCGACCAGGTCGATCAGCGAGCTCACGTACTCCACGGAGCGCAATCTATCCGGAAAGTTGGCGAGGGCCGCCACTCCCGTCGGAGTAACGGCCCTCAAGTAGGGGGGTCGAGCGCTGCGCGGAGACTACCGTCGCAGATAGGACAGCAGGCGCAGGATCTCGATGTAGAGCCAGACCATGGTAACGGTCAGGCCGAACGCACCACGCCACGACTCGCTGGCCGGCGCGCCCATCGCCACACCGCGTTCGATGTGATCGAAATCGAGCACCAGGTTCAGCACCGCGAGCACCGCGCCGAGCAGCGAAACGCCGACGGCCAGCAGGCTGACCGGGCCGGTGCCGCCGTCACGGAGACCGAGGTTGATGCCGAACAGGGAGAGCACGAAGTTCAGGCCCAGCGCCACGGCGAAGCCGATCGTGGCCAGGACGACGATCTTCTGGAACTTCGGGGTGACCCGGATGTTGAAGATCTTGTACGCCGCCAGGGTGACGCCCGCGGCAGCGAACGTGCCGAGCACCGCCTGAACGACGATGCCGGGGTAGAGCCACTCGAACCAGTAGCTCAGGGCACCGACGAAGACACCTTCGATCACGGAGTACGCGAGCACCAGCGGGGGCGAGACCTTGCGGCGGAACGAGACCAGCAGCACGGTGACGAAGCCGACCAGGCCGGAAACGATCATGGCCGGGAACAGCATGGTCTCCGGGATGACACCGGAGAACAGGCCGTACATCATGACCGCGGCCGAGGCGATGACCAGGCCGATGGTGATGACGGACTTGGTGATGACGTCGTCGAACGTCATCCGCCCTTCGGTGGTGGTGGGCGGCTGCGCGCCGCCGAAGTATCCCTGCGGTTCCGAGCCGTAGCCCGGTTGTCCGTAGCCCTGTTGACTCCCCGGGGTGAACGCGTCCTGCCGAGACAGGATCGGGTTCGAACTACGCAACATCCTGGGTTCCTCCTGTATCCGGCACCGACTGTGCCGGTCTGAACGAGTCCTCAGTCTATGCAACACCGCCTGTGGGCCCGATTGTTCCGCCCTGGGAATCGGCTAAGAACCATCCTTGGCCCAAGCCCGGCACGTTGTCCACAGCCGCGGGTTACAAGCGTGTGTCGTCCACAGATTTTCGCACGGCTGAACGAAGGGTCTGGAGGCGGCCCAGAGTCCCGGCCGTGGAGACCTTGGAGACGATGATCCGCGATCGCGGCGGTGTGTTGACGGCGGATGGCGACCGGGCGCTGGCTCGGCGGCTGCAGCGCTTGGCGGCGCAGGGAGTACTGCACTCGGTCGCGCCGGGAATCTTCCTGCCCGCCGCCAGACGGGACGACCTCGACCTCCGGCTCGCCGCCGCCGCACGGTGGGCACCGGGCGGTGTGATCACCGGGGCTGGGGCGGCGCGGCTGAGTTTCTGGCCTGACGTCGCGGTCGGAACGATCACCCTGTCCGGACCGCTCCGGCGTCGCGCGATCCGCGGCATGGTCCTGCATCGGGAGCACATCCCGTCCGATCTGCGACGAGCCGCGCCGGTCCCGTTCCAGGATCTGACCATCACCGTGCCTGCGCTCACGGCCCTCGACCTCGGCGCCGACGGGATCGACCGGGTCCTGCTGACGCGAGCGGCGACCCTCGAGGATCTCCATCGAGCCCTCGGTCTCACCCCGAACCGCGCGGGCAATGTCGCACGCCGGCGACTCCTGCACGATTCACGGGACGAGCCGTGGTCGGCCGCCGAGCGACTCGGTCACGCGGTGTTCCGGTCCGGCGGGATCTCAGGTTGGCGGTCCAACCTTCCGGTCCATTGCGGTCCGACCCTCTACTACGTCGACATCGGCTGGCGACGTCTGAAACTGGCGGTCGAGATCGATGGCTACGCCTACCACTCCGACCGCGAGCAGTTCGAACGGGACCGGCGCAAATGGAGCGACCTCACGGCCCATGGTTGGCGAATCATCCACCTGACCTGGAACCAACTGAACGATGATCCGAGGTGGGTCCTGGCCACGGTCCGGCGCGCGATGTCGCAGATTTGACGATAGCTTCGAAAACAGGCCCGCCGGGGGCCTGTTCGGGAAGCTATTGTCAAATCTGCGACAAGATCACCATGTCGATTCAGAGGTGGGGCTGCACCAGGTCTCGGTAACGCTCGGCGAGGAGGTCGACGACCTGCTGGTACGGCTGCGCCCAGAGGTCGGCGTTGAAGATCTCCACCTCGACGTCGCCCTGGTAGCCGGCCGCCGCGACGGCGCGGGTGAACGAGGCGAAGTCGACGTGGCCGTCGCCCATCATGCCGCGGGCGAGCAGGGTGTCCGGCGGCAGCGGGGTGATCCAGTCCGAGATCTGGTAGCTGACGATCCGGTCGGCGGCGCGGGCGATCTGCTCCTCGACGCCGGGCTCCCACCAGAGGTGGAAGGTGTCGACGATGACGCCGACCACGGCCGGGTCGAAGCGCTCGGCGATGTCGAGAGCCTGGCCGAGGGTGGAGATCACGCCGCGGTCCGCCGCGTAGATCGGGTTCATCGGCTCGATGCCGAGCTTGACGCCCCGTTCGCTCGCGTACGGGACCAGGCGCTCGATCGCCTTGATCACCCGGGACCGGGCGCCGGCCAGATCACGGTCGCCGGCCGGCAGGCCGCCGGGCACCAGGCAGAGCGTTGCCGCACCCAGTCGCGCGGTCTCGTCGATGGCGGCCCGGTTGTCCAGGTGGGCCTGCTCGACCTCGGCCGGCGCGGCGGCGGTGAAGAAGCCACCCCGGCACAGCGAGGAGACCCGGAGGCCGGATTCCTTGATCAACTCCACGGCCCGGTCCAGCCCGACCTCGGCGACCGGCTCGCGCCAGACGCCGATCGACGGCAGGCCGGCGGACAGGCAGGCCTGGATCGCCTCGGCCAGCGAGGCGTTGGCGATGGTGCGCTGGTTCAGCGAGAGCCGCGCCAGTTCCGCGCCCGTCATCGGCGGACTCCGGCGGCCTCGAGCACCAGGGCCAGCCGGTGGGCGGCGAGCTCGGGATCGGGCAGCAGGCCCGCCTCGTTGGCCAGCTCGAAGATCCGGCCCAGGTGGATCGGCGACCGGGCGGCCTGCAGCCCGCCGATCATGGTGAAGCCCTCCTGCAGCCCGGACAGCCACGCCGTGAACGCGATCCCGGTCTTGTAGTAGAAGGTGGGCGCCGCGAAGATGTGCCGGCTCAGCTCCAGGGTCGGGGCCATCGCCGCGTCGTAGCCGGCACGATCATCACTGTCGAGCGCTGCCAGCGCGGCCGAGGCGGCCGGGGCGATCGCCGCGAAGGCGCCGAGCAGGGCGTCCGAGTGATGATCACCGTCGCCCTTGATCAACTCCGGGTAGTTGAAGTCGTCGCCGGTATAGAGCCGGACCCCTTCCGGCAGCGCGGCGCGCAGGCCCTTCTCGTGGTCGGCGGACAGCAGCGACACCTTCACGCCGTCGATCCTGGCGGCGTGGTCCTTGATCAACTCCAGGAAGGTGGCGGTGGCGGTCGGGATGTCGGTCGATCCCCAGTAGCCGCGCAGGTTCGGATCGAAGGCCTCCCCCAGCCAGTGCAGGATCACCGGTTCGGTGACCTGGCCGAGCAGCCGGTCGTACACCTGCCGGTAGTCGTCGGCCGAGGCCGCGATCCGGGCCAGGTGCCGCGAGGCCATGATGATCACCTGCGAGCCGGCGGCCTCGACGAAGGCGATCTGCTCCGCGTAGGCGTCGGTCACCTGGTCCAGCGTGGTCAGCTCGGCCCGGTGGTCGGTGCCGGCACCGGAGGCGATCCGGGCCCCCACCTCGCGGGCCTGGGCCGCGCTGCGCGTGATCAACTCCTGGACGGCCGGCCAGTCGATGCCCATGTTGCGCTGCGCGGTGTCCATGGCCTCAGCGACGCCGAGCCCGTACCGGAAGAGATGCCGGCGGAACGCCAGCGTCGCGTCCCAGTCGACCACCGCCGGCGCCCCCGGTACGTTCTCGCCACGCGGATCCGCGACCACGTGCGCCGCGGCGAACGCGACCCGGCTCCGGTACGGCTCCGGATGATCAACCCACTCCCCCGGCGTCCGCAGCGTCAGCTCTCGCCAACTCCCGTCGGCCAGCGGCACCGCGACCGCGGATCCCTTCAGCAGGGTCATGACCCGAGCTCGATCCGACGACCCTCACGGGAGGAGGCGTAGCCGGCATCGGCGAGCCGCAGCCCGCGCACCCCGGCGGCGAAGTCGTACCGGTGCGGCTGGCGGGCGTCGACGTTGATCAAGAACTCCTCCCACTGGGCCCGGAACCCGTTGCCGAACTCGGCGTTGTCCGGAATCTGCTGCCACTGGGAGCGGAAGTCCTGGTCGGTCGGCTCGTCAGGGTTCCAGACCGGCTTGGGCGTCTGGGTGCGGTGCTGGATCCGGCAGCCGAACAGACCGGCGACGGCCGAGCCCTCGGTGCCGTCGACCTGGAACTCGACCAGTTCCTTGCGGTCGACCCGGACCGCCCAGGAGGAGTTGATCTGCGCGATGATGCCGCCGTCCAGTTCGAAGATCGCGTACGCGGCGTCGTCGGCGGTGGCCTGATAGGGCTTGCCCTGCTCGTCCCAGCGCTGGTCGATGTGCGTGACGGCCTTGGCCAGCACCGACTGCACGCTGCCGAAGAGGTTCTCCAGCACGTAGTTCCAGTGGCAGAACATGTCCAGCACCATGCCGCCGCCGTCCTCGGCACGGTAGTTCCAGCTGGGCCGCTGGGCCGGGATCAGGTCTCCCTCGAAGACCCAGTAGCCGAACTCTCCTCGTACCGAAAGGATCCGGCCGAAGAAGCCGGAGTCGATCAAGCGCTTCAGCTTGAGCAGGCCGGGCAGGTAGAGCTTGTCGTGCACCACCCCGTTGATCACTCCGGCCGACGCTGCGGCCCGGGCCAGTTCCTCGCCCTCGGCGACGGTCTCGGCGATCGGCTTCTCGGTGTAGACGTGCTTGCCGGCCTCGATCGCCTTCAAGATCGACTTCACCCGCTCGCTGGTCACCTGGGCGTCGAAGTAGATCGTCGCCTCCTGGTCGGCCAGCGCGGCGTCGAGATCGGTGGTGTAGCGCTCGATGCCGTGATCTTGAGCCATCCGGGCGAGCTTCTCGCTGTTCCGGCCGACCAGTACGGGCTCGACGGTGATCCGGTCGCCGTTCGGCAGCGCCACGCCGCCCTCGTCGCGGAGGGCGAGGATGGAGCGGAGCAGGTGCTGCCGGTAGCCCATCCGGCCGGTCACCCCGTTCATGATCACTGTGTAGCTGCGCGTCGGCATGGCATCCTCATCGTTCGAGTGGAAAACGCTTACCATCCTAGTGGCGCAAAATCGCCTCACGCAAGTCCGATTCCCGCAGTCGAAGCACAATCGCGGTCCGGCCAGGACCGGAACTGCCGGAAGGTCAGGCAGAATGGTCCGGCACGCCAGCGTGGGTCGTGCGAAGGCCCCCGTAGCCCAATCGGCAGAGGCACGCGGCTTAAACCCGCTCAAGTATGGGTTCGAATCCCATCGGGGGCACCCAGGGCACTCTCCGCCGCCACCCGCGGGCGCCAGTTCACCAGCGCGGTCGCCACCACGGTGAGCAGCAGCCCCACCCCGGTGAAGAGCGTGAACGGCTCGCCGTACAGCGCGACGCCCCACCCGGTGGTCACCGGCGGCACCAGGAACATCAGCGCGTTCACCCGGGTCACCCCGAGCCGCCGCAGCAGCACCCAGTACAAGGCATAGCCACCGAACGTCGGCAGCAGGATCAGCCAGCCGACCGCGAACCAGAAGCCCGTCGTGGCCGGCGGCACCACGCTGCCGGTCGCGATCGCCAGCACGGTGAACACGGTCGCCGAGGTGATCAGGTGGATCGCCAGGGCGCGCAGCGGCGGCATCGACGTCCGGGCCCGGCGGTCGACGAAGGTCGCGGCGACCAGGCAGAGCATGCCCACGAACGGCACCAGGTACGCCCACGCCGGCGCCGCCGTGCTCGGATCGGAGGCATCCGCGACCGTGACGACGGCGACGCCGGCCAGCCCGATCAGCAGCCCGAGCCACTGCCGCCGACCGACAGCGACCCCCAGCACCGGCCCCGCCAGCGCCGCCACCACCAGCGGCTGCAGTCCGTCCACCAGCGCCGTCGTGCCGGTACTGACCCCGAGGGCGATGGCGGCATAGACGGTGAGCACGTAGCCGGACTGGGACAGCAGACCGACCAGCACCTGCCGAGCCAGCTCGCCCGGGCCGGAGGCGGCAGCCGACCGGGCCGCCGCCAGCAGCAGTGGCGCCGCGACCAGCCCGAGCGGCAGGAAGCGCCACAGCAGGAGCGTGAACAGCGAGACATCCACGCCGCCGAACTTGGCGCCGATGAAGCCGGACGACCAGCACAGCACGAAGGTCAGGCTCAGGCCCGCCGTCAGCAAGGCACCCCGCTTGGGTAAACCGATCGGTATAGTCATCTCGCCCACGCTATACCGATCGGTTTACTCTGGCTATACCGATCGGTGTAATATGGGCAACATGACCGAGGTGATCGACTGGACCCCCAAGGCACGGGCGATCCTGCGCGCGGCCTCAGATCTCTTCTATGCCGAGGGCATCCATGCGGTCGGCGTCGAGGCGATCGCGGAGCGGGCGGGCGTGACCAAGAAGACGCTGTACGACCGCTTCGGGTCCAAGGACCGGCTGGTGGTCAGCTACCTGACCGAGCGCGACCGCGAGTGGCGGATCTTCCTCGACGCAAGGCTCGAGAAGGCCGGCTCCGACCCAGCGGCTCGGCTGGCCGCACTGTTCGACGCCTCCTCGGACTGGCACGACGAACGGGGCGGTAAGGGCTGCAGCATGATCAACGCACACGCGGAGATCAGCGACCCTCAGCACCCGGCCTACTCGGTGATCACCGAGCAGAAGCGCTGGATGCTCGGCTTCCTCACCGATCTCGCGACGGACGCCGGCGTGGCTGCTCCCGAGCGGATCGGTGAGGAGCTGATGGTGCTGCACGAGGGCGCCCTGGTGACGTCCGGGATCGGCGTGATCAAGGACGCCTTCGCGACGGCCCGGGATGCGGCCGTGGCGAGGCTGGCCGGCTAGTCCTTCAGTCCCGCAGGGATCGCGCGAGGCGGTCCGCGGTGTCACTGCCGGGACTCGGCAGGTAGATCACCAGCTGCAGACCGGGCGCGTCCGCGGGCACCAGCCGGTGCTGTTCGAAGATCAACTCCCCCAGGCCCGGCGGCCGGAACCGGCGTTCCCGCGTCTCGAACCGGCCGATCTCGTGCTGCTCCCAGGCGGCCGCGAACTCCGGGCTCTCCTGACGCAGGCGGGCGATCAGCGCGGCCTGGGCCGGCTGCCCGAACCGGGCTCCGTGCTCGGCCCGGTACTCGGCCAGGAACTGCCGACTGGTCGTCGCCCAGTCCGGCAGCATCTGCCGGACCCGGTCGTCGGTGAAGATCAACACCAGCAGATTGCGATCATCGGGCGGCAGCCGGTCCACGTCCGGATAGAGGACCAGGTAGGCCCGGTTCCAGCCGACGATCGTCCAGTCCGGCGCCAGGGCGAACGCGGGCGCCGGCAGCTGCGCGTCCAGCAGCCGTTGCAAGTGGCTCGGCAGTTCGGCCGGGACCGTCTCGAGATCCGGCGGGTCGGGCGTGAGGCCGGCCAGTGACAGCACGTACGCGTGCTCGACCGCGGACAACCGCAACGTCGCCGCGATCGCGTCGATCACCTGCCGGGACGGATTGATCTCCCGGCCCTGCTCCAGCCAGGTGTACCAGGTGATGCTGACCCCGGCGAGGAACGCGACCTCCTCCCGACGCAGCCCGACCGCGCCGCCGCGGCCGGCGTCCGGCAGACCATGATCGGCTCGCACCACCTGGGCCCGTCGATGCCGGAGCAGGGCGGCCAACTCCTGCCGTCGATCACCGGCCCTGTCCATGCGCGGAAGGTATCACCCACGCGTTGGGTAGCAGTGGGACTGCTAGCAGCGGCGCCGCCTTCCGGTCCGGGCCGCGGCGTGGGGCAATGGGAGCATGCCAGCCCTTCGTTCCGACACCGTGACCCGTGGCCGCTCGATGGCCGGCGCCCGGGCCCTGCTCCGCGCCGCCGGGGTGGCCGCCGCCGACTTCGGCAAGCCGATCGTCGCGGTGGCCAACAGCTTCGTCGAGTTCGTGCCCGGCCACACCCACCTGCAGCCGGTCGGCCGGATCGTCAGCGACGCGATCGCCGCGGCGGGTGGGATCCCACGCGAGTTCAACACGATCGCCGTCGACGACGGGATCGCCATGGGCCATGCCGGGATGCTCTACTCGCTGCCGTCGCGGGACCTGATCGCCGATTCGATCGAGTACGTGGTCGAGGCACACCGCGCCGACGCCCTGGTCTGCATTTCCAACTGCGACAAGATCACGCCCGGCATGCTGATGGCCGCACTGCGGCTGAACATCCCGACGGTGTTCGTCTCCGGCGGCCCGATGGAGGGCGGCTCGGCGACCCTGGCCGACGGCACCGAGCGGGACGGCCTGAACCTGATCACCGTGATCGCCGACTCGGCCGCCGACGCCGTCTCCGACGATGATCTTGCCCGGCTGGAGGAGCAGGCCTGCCCCACCTGCGGCTCCTGTTCCGGCATGTTCACGGCGAACTCGATGAACTGCCTGACCGAGGCGCTCGGCCTGGCCCTGCCCGGCAATGGGACGACGCTGGCCACCCACACCGACCGCCGCACGCTGTACGAGCGCGCCGGCGCCACCGTCGTCGAGCTGGCCCGGCACTACTACGACAAGGACGACGACTCCGTGCTGCCGCGCCGGATCGCGTCGGCGGCGGCGTTCCAGAACGCGATGAGTCTTGATCTTGCGATGGGCGGCTCCACCAACACCGTGCTGCACCTGCTCGCCGCGGCCCACGAGGCCGGGCTGGCCTTCGACCAGGCCGAGATCGACGCGCTGTCCCGCCGGGTGCCCTGCCTGTGCAAGGTCGCGCCGAACGGGCCGTACCTGATCGAGGACGTGCACCGGGCCGGCGGCGTGCCGGCCCTGCTCGGCGAGCTGGACCGGAGCGGTCTGCTCCGGCGTGACGTGCGCAGCGTCCACTCCGATGATCTTGATGCCTGGCTGGCGGACTGGGATGTGCGCGGGCCCGATCCGACGCCGGAGGCGGTCGAGCTGTTCCGGGCGGCGCCGGGCCGGAGGCGTTCGGCGACGGCGGGATCGCAGTCGGCGCGGTGGGCCGAACTGGACCTGAACCCCACGACGGGCTGTATCAGGGACCGCGCGCATGCGTACACACAGGACGGCGGGCTGGCTGTGCTGACCGGCAACCTGGCGCCGGACGGCTGCGTCGTCAAGACCGCCGGCGTCCCCGACACCATGGCGAGCTTCAGCGGGCCGGCCGTCGTCGTGGAGTCGCAGGAGGACGCGGTCGAGGCGATCCTGTCCGGCCGGATCAAGGCCGGCGACGTGATCATCGTCCGGTACGAGGGGCCACGCGGCGGACCCGGCATGCAGGAGATGCTGTTCCCGACCGCGTATCTGAAGGGCCGCGGGCTGGCCGAGTCGTGCGCACTGGTCACGGACGGCCGGTTCTCCGGCGGCAGCTCAGGTCTGTCGATCGGGCACCTGTCCCCCGAGGCGGCGGCGGGCGGGCCGATCGCGCTGGTCCGCGACGGCGACGTGATCATGATCGAACTCGCGGCCCGAACGATCATGGTCGACGTACCGGACGAGGTTCTGGCCGAGCGGAGGGCCGAGCTGGAGGCCAGCAGCGGCTACCGCCCGGTGGGCCGGGATCGACCGGTCTCCGCGGCCCTTCGTGCCTACGCGGCGACGGTCACCTCGGCCGATCGTGGTGCGGTCCGCGACGTCTGATGATCATTCCGGGAGCACGCCGGCGAGGCTGCGCAGCGCCCGCTTGATCTGGGCCGGGCTGCGGCCACGCTCCTCCCGTTGGAATCGGTACACCTCGGGCGCCAGCGGCGCCAGCAGCGCATCGATCAGGGCGTCGTCGCGGATCCCGGCCTCACGGAGCAGGGTGGCGACGAAGGTGCGCCAGAACCCGTAGGCCCCGGTACGGAAGCGCGCCGCCCCGACCTCGGCTCCGAGCACCAGCGGCAGATGCCGCTCCAGCAGGTCCACCATCGCGTCGTAGAACGCGGCCAGCCGCTGCCGCGGGGCGCCGCCCGGACCCAGCGGCGGCGCCCCCGACAGCAACGCCTGCTGGAGTTCGCGTTCATGATCATCGAGCAGCGCGGTGGCCACCGAACCGATGTCGGGATAGCGCCGGTACAGCGTGCCACGGCCGACGCCCGCCTCGGCGGCCAGCTCGCCCATGGTGAGGTCCGGCCCGCGCTCGGCGAACAACCGCTCGGCCGCGCGCAGGATCCGCTGCCGGTTGGCGGCGGCGTCGGCCCGCTCGGGTCTGGTCACGCCACCACCCTATCCGGACACGTTGTCCGGATGCGCTATCGTGCTAACTGGACACAGTGTCCAGTTAATCCTGAGGAGCGCACGATGACCCAACCCACGACGGTCCCTTTCGCCGGCCGGCCGGTCGGCCGGGTCGGCTACGGCACGATGCGGCTGACCGGCCCGAACGCGCTCGGCGAACCCGAGCGCCCGGAGGAGCTGGTGGCGCTGCTGCGCACGGCCGTCGACTCCGGAGTCCGGCTGATCGACACCGCCGGGTACTACGGCCCGTCGGTCGCCAACCGGCTGGTCGCCCGGGCCCTGCACCCGTACCCGGAGGAGCTGGTGATCGCGACCAAGATCGGCGCGGCCCGGACTCCCGACGGCGGCTTCCGGCCGGACACCGCGCCGGATTCCCTGCGCCAGCAGGTGGAACAGAACCTCCGCGACCTGCGGCTGGACTGCCTGCCGCTGGTGCACTTCCGCTACCTGCCCGGCGGGCCGACGCCGTTCCCGGACGCGCTGGGCACCATGATCGACTTCCGCCGCGAGGGCTTGATCGGCGCGATCGGGCTCTCCCACGTCACGGTCGAGCAGTTCGATCAGGCCACCACTCTGACCCCGGTCGCCTCGGTCGAGAACCAGGCGCGGTTCAGTGCCGCGGAGCCGGATCCGGTGCTGGCCAGGACGGCGGAGGCGGCAGTCCCCTACCTGGCGTACCGGCCACTGGAGAACGGCGCGCTGCTCCGTACCGGCGGGCCGCTACAGCGGCTGGCCGAGGCCGAGGGGCTGGCTCCGGCGACCCTCGCCCTGGCCTGGCTGCTCGACCAAAGCCCGAACCTCGTCGTCATTCCGGGCACCACCTCGGTCCACCACCTGGCCGAGAACCTCGCCGCTGCCGACCTCGTCCTGGACGACCGGCTGCGGAACGCACTCACCGAAGGGAATCGATCATGACCGTCGCCTGGACCGCGTTGTTGATCGCGGGCGTGCTGGAGATCGCCTGGGCGCACAGCATCCGGCTGACCGAGGGCTTCACCCGGCCGATTCCGATCATCGTCTGCGCCGTGCTCACCGTCGCTGTGCTGCTGACACTGAGCTTCGCCATGCGGTCGCTGCCGGTCGGCACGGCGTACGCGATCTTCGTCGGCATCGGCGCCGTGGGTACGGTGCTGGTCGGCATGATCGCCCTGCACGAGCCGATCACCGCGGTCCGCGGCCTGGCGCTCGCCCTGATCATCGGCGGCGTGGCGCTACTCCGCTTGACCGAGGCCGGCGCCTGACCATTCGCGGCGAAGGATCGCGTAGACGCCGGTGTCCTCCCACTGGGCCCGGTCCGGCACCCACCAGTTGTCCACGTGGTGCGCCTCCTGGCGCATCCCGAGCCGCCGGCAGAGCCGGACCGAGGCCTCGTTGGCGGGATGCAACTGCGCGATCACCCGGTGCGCGGTGAGGGTCTCGAAGGCGAACCGCAGCCCGGCCCGGGCGGCCTCGGTGGCGTAGCCGCGGCCGCCGTGATCGGGATGGAACACCCAGCCGATCTCGACGCAGGCCATCCCGGCCGATTCGACACCGAGTACGAGCTCGCCGAGCAGCCGGTCGTCCTCGGTCCGGATCACCGCGAGCCGGACCCCGTCCCCGTCGCCGCGGAGTCCGGTCCGGCCTTCCGCCAGGGTGAGTCCCTTGGCGACCTGGTCCCGGCTCCGCGGCGCGTGCAGCAGATAGCGGCAGACGTCCGGCCGGGACAGGTAGGCGTGGATCGGATCAAGATCATCGGCGGTCACCGGCCGCAGCCGGAGCCGCTCGGTGGCGAGGTCGGCGACCTCGGCGCCGGTCAGGTGCGGAGCCGGATCAGTCACCGGAGTAGCTTAGGGCGCGTCTCCCACGGAAAGGGCATGCCGCCATGAACTACGTCGCCGCGCCGGAACGCTACGACGGAACGATGAAGTACCGGCGCACCGGGCGGTCCGGGCTCGACCTGCCGCTGCTGTCGCTCGGCTACTGGCACAACTTCGGCGACGACCGGCCGTTCGAGGTGCAGCGGGCGATCGCCCGGCGGGCCTTCGACCTCGGCATCACCCACCATGATCTGGCGAACAACTACGGGCCTCCCTTCGGCAGTGCGGAGATCAACTTCGGGCGGCTGATGCGAGAGGACTTCGCCCCGTACCGGGACGAGTTGATCATCTCCACCAAGGCCGGCTGGGACATGTGGCCGGGGCCGTACGGGCAGGGCGGCGGTTCCCGGAAGTACGTCCTCGCCTCGCTGGACCAGTCGCTGCGCCGGATGGGGCTGGACTACGTCGACATCTTCTACTCGCACCGGCTGGACTCGACGACGCCGCTCGAGGAGACGATGACGGCGCTGGACACCGCGGTCCGGCAGGGCAAGGCGCTCTATGTCGGCATCTCGTCCTACGACGCGGAACGGTCGCGGGAGGCGGTGGCGATCTTGAACGAGCTGGGCACCCCGCTGCTGATCCACCAGCCGTCCTACTCGATGCTGAACCGCTGGATCGAGAACGAGGGGCTGCTGGACGCCGCCGGCGAACTCGGCTTCGGCGTGATCGGCTTCACCGCCCTGGCGCAGGGCCTGCTGACCAGCCGCTACCTGAACGGGATCCCGGCCGATTCCCGCGCCAAGCAAGGGAAGTCGTTCAATCCGGACTGGCTGTCGGACGAGATGCTGCGGCGCCTGAACGGGCTGAATGATCTTGCCGGCCGGCGTGGTCAGACGCTCGCCCAGCTCGCCCTCGCCTGGGCCCTGCGCGACCCGCGGGTCACCTCGCTGGTGATCGGCGCGTCGTCGGTCGAGCAGCTGGACGAGAACGTCGCCGTCCTGGAGAACCTGGAGCTGTCCGCGGAGGAACTCGAGGCGATCGACGAGTACGCGGCCGACGGCGGGATCGACCTGTGGAAGTCCGCCCGGGCCGGCGAGGTCAACGCCGGGCCGCGGGACTGATCTCGCTGAGCAGTTCGGTGGTGCTGATCACCGAACCGCTCTCGGCGGAGCGCCAGATCGCCTCACCGGCGGCGACCGCGTAGGCGGCCTGCTCGGTGGTGGCGGCCAGGCCGAGCCGGCGGGACTCCTCGGTCGGGCCGACGAACAGGTCCCGCCGCATGATCGCGTCGGCGCCGTCGTGACCGCCCTGGGTCGCGGCGGCCTCGATCCGCTGCCGTTCGCCGAACAACGGGTCCAGGATCACGTGGTCGGTGCCGGGCCGCGGGCTGCCGTCGCGATCATGGCCGTAGTCCAGTTCGATCCGGCCGTGGGTGCCGGAGATGCCGAGTCGGTAGCCCTCCCACGGCGACGAGAAGTCGATCGTGTACGCCAGCGTCGCCCCGGCCCGGTAGCCGATCACGGCCGTGTAGTGATCTTCGATGTCGATCTCGTCGTCGTACAGGGTGAACGGCTGCCCGTCCGGGTACTGCACCGGGTAGCTCAAGCCGGCCAGGCCGGTCCGACCGTGATCATCGTCGGGGAAGGTCCCGCTGCCCTGCTGCGCCCGCTGGTACGGATCCGCGGCGCGCAACGCGTCGCCGGTGAGCGGTCGGCCGTGCTCGTCCCGTGGCCGGTGCGGGCTGTCCGGCCCGTAGAAGGCGCGGCCGCCGCGGGCGTACACGGTGGCCGGCAGGTCGTCGACCAGCCAGTCGATCAGGTCCAGGTGGTGGCAGCTCTTGTGCACCGACAGCCCGCCGGAGGCGGCCCGGGTCCGGTTCCAGCGCAGGAAGTAGCTGGCCCCGTGCCGGGTGTCCACGTGGTAGTCCAGGGTCGCGCCGAGCACCCGGCCGATCGCGCCGTCCATGATCAGCCGCTTCACCTGCTGCAGCCGTGGCGTGTAGCGGACGTTGTGGGTGACCGTCACCGAGCCGGCGCTGTCCCGCTCGGCGGCGAGCACCCGGGCGGCGTCGGCGGCGGTCGCGGTCAGCGGCTTCTCGGTGATCACGTCGAGGCCGCGGCCGAGTGCGGCGACCGCGTAGTCGGCGTGGCTGTGGTCGGGCGTCGCGATGATCACCCGGTCCGGCCGGGCCTCGGTGATCATCCGGTCGAACTCGTCCGCACCATAGGCCAGGACGCCCGGATTCCCCAGCTGCGCGAGGAACTGGCCGACCCGCTCCCGGTCGGCGTCCAGGATCGCGACCAGTTCGCCCGGCGCGCGCTCCAGGTCCGGCCGGCCCGGGATGCCGGAGTCGACCAGGGCGCCGACGAACGTGCCGATGGCCCGGTTGGACAGACCGCAGAGAGCGTAGCGGGGATGGTCGGTCACAGTTTCTCCTTGTTCGACGAAGCGCTCACCCAGGGCAGGGCGAAGGCCGCGGTGAGTCCGGGCAGCACGGTCCGCCACTCGGCCGGGTCCGTCGCCGCGATCAGGCCGCTGCCCGCCACCGTGCGGAATCGCGACGGCTCGAGCCGCGCGGCGAGTTCACCGATCAGCGCGCCCGCACCGGTGCCCCACAGGTCGATCGGCCGGTCACCATGATCGAGTTCCGGATCGCCGGCGATCCACTCCAGGCAGCGCCGGACGTCGTACACCTGGCCGGCGACCGGACTGTCACCGAGCCAGAGCAGATCGCAGGTCAACCGGTAGCGGGTGCCCGACTCCGGGTCCGGGAACCGGGCTCCGATCGGGTGCGGCGCCAGGGCGCCGACGCCGCGGACGTCCAGCACCAGGATCGCCCGGTCCTCGTCGATCATGGTCTCGAACCGGTCCCGGTGCCGGTCCGCCTCAGCGGTGCCGTCCGGCAGCAGCGCCAGCGTCAGCGAGCGGTACGGCCGGTCGGCCGGGGTGATCAACAGCGCGGCGTTGACCAGGTCGCGCTCCGACCACCAGTAGACCGGACGGACCCGTGCCTTCGTACCGCCCAGGTCGTGGTCGGCCGCCGGAAACCACCGTGGGTAAGGATCCGCGGCCGGATCGCGGCCGTTCTCGACCTGCTCGAGCAGCCAGGCCTGCCGGTCCGGGACCCGCTCGGTGATCTCGGCCCGGTTCAGCTCCGCGATCGTTGCGGTGTGCTCGCCGTCGGTGATCAACTGACCGGTCCGGGTGCAGGCCAGGTCGGCCGGATCGAGCGGCTTCGGCTCGGTCTCGTCGAGCGGCCGGTCCCGTTCCCCGTCGAGGTGCTCGACGAAGAAGGCACAGGCGGCGCGGGCCAGTTCCGGGTGATAGGCGTGACCACCGCGGGTCCGGTGCAGCCGCAGCCGGTCCTCGGCGCCCAGGATCCGGTAGGCCCGGCCGGCTCGCCGCACGGTCGCGACGGTCCCCTCGATCGGGAAGAAGTCGTAGTCGGCCGCGAGCACCAGCACCGGCCGCGGTGCCATCGCGATCAACGCGTCCTCGTGATCGAGACCGGCCGCGGTGCCGCCGATGATCACCTGCTCGGGGTCCTGGGCCTGCCCGGTCCGCAGGTAGTGGCCGCGGCTGGTCAGGAACGTCGCCGGGGCGGCGGCCGCGATCCGGTCGTCGATCATCATCAGCAGTGCCGTCTGGGTGCCGCCGCCGGAGTTGCCGGTAGCGCCGATCCGGTCCGGGTCGACCTCGGGGCGGGCGGCCAGATAGTCGACCGCGCGCACCGCGTCGCGGACGAAGAACCGGCCGCTGGACCGGCCGGACCACCAGCAGCCGACGCCGGACCGCAGATGATCAGCGGTCGGCTGGGCCAGCTCCGGACGGTCCGGGAACTGCCGCCGCTCGCCCTGCCCGAACGGGTCGATCACCAACGCCACCAGGCCGTTCCGGGCCAGCCGGGCGGCCACCGCCTGATACTGCGGATACGCCTTGCTCTCCGCGGCATGCCCGCACAGGATCAACACCGCGCCGGCCGGGCCGTTCAGCTCGTCCGGCCGGTAGAGGTTCGCGGCGATCGCGTGGCCCGGGCCGGCCTCGATGATCAACTTCTCGATCCGGTACGCGGGCGTCCGGACCACGCCCAGCGTGCGGGCCGGCGGCGGGCCGGCCGGCACCCGGGCACCGAGCAGATCCGCCGCCGCGGCCCGGATCGCCTGCTGCCGCGACGCCACGTCGGCCCGGCTGGCGAGCCGGTCGTTCACGGCGTGCCAGCGGCGCAACTCGCTCTCCGTACGCCGGAAGACGTGATCACGCCACTGGGAGCCGGCGTCCAGGTAGCCGCCGAGCCCGCGCAGGCTCGCCGCGAGCGGATCGGTGATCATCCGACCGACTCCGGCCGGTACTCGATCCGCTGCCGGGTGCCGCGCTCGTCCGGGTCGGCGATCGGCACCGCCGACAGCAGCGCCTTGGTGTAGTCGTGCTGCGGGTCGTCGAAGATCGCCGACGCCGGGCCGTGCTCGACGATCTTGCCGAAGTACATCACCGCCACCTCGTCGCAGACCCGCTCCACCACGGACAGGTCGTGCGAGACGAAGACGTAGGTCAGCCCAAGATCGCGCTGCAGTTCGGCCAGCAGTTCCAGCACCTGGGTCCGGACCGACACGTCGAGCGCGGACACCGCCTCGTCGGCGACCACCAGCTTGGGCCCGGTGATCAGCGCGCGGGCGATCCCGATCCGCTGCCGTTCCCCGCCGGAGAAGGCGTGCGGGTAGCGGTTCAGCATGTCCGGCCGCAGCCCGACCCGGCGCAACGCCTCGGCCGCCCGGTCCCGCAGCACGTCGCGCCGGGTCTCCCCCGCCGCATGCAACGGCTCCGCCACGACCTGCTGGACGGTCATCCGCGGATTCAGCGACGAGTACGGATCCTGGAAGATCATCCGCAGCTGCCGGCGGTACGGCAGCAGCTCCCGCTCGCGCAGCCCGGCAAGATCAACGGCCGCGGCGTCCGGCTCGGCCCGGTAGCGGATCGCGCCCGAACTCGGCCGGTAGGCGCGCAGCAGGGTCCGGCCCAGGGTGGTCTTGCCACAGCCCGATTCGCCCACGATGCCGAGCGTCCGGCCCGGCCGGACCTGGAACGACACCCCGTCGACCGCTTTCACCACGGTCTTCCGGCGCGGGCCGAGGCGGCGGCCGGACGAGGTGGTGAACTCCATCGAGAGTTGATCGACCTCGAGGAGTGGGAGTTGATCTTGGCCCGTCGACAGGCTCAGGGATCGCGAGGCGGTGCGCGGCGTGATCACCGCGCGCCCGGCGCCCCGGCCCCGCTGCGGCAGCGAGGACAGCAGCTCCTTCGTGTAGTCGTGCTGCGGATCGTGGAAGATCGCTTCGACCGGTCCGGACTCGACGACCTTGCCGTGTCGCATCACGACCACCCGGTCGGCGATCTCCGCGACCACGCCGAGGTCGTGCGTGATGAACATCAGGGACAGGCCGGCGGATTCCTTGAGCTCGGCCAGCAGGTCGAGGATCTGCGCCTGCGTAGTCACGTCGAGCGCCGTGGTCGGCTCGTCGGCGATCACCAGCCGAGGGTTGGTGATCAACGCCATCGCGATCATGGCCCGCTGCCGCATGCCGCCGGACAGCTGGAACGTGTAGGCGTCGATCCGTTCCTCGGCGCGTGGGATGCCGACCCGGCGCAACGCGTCGATCACCCGATCCCGGGCCGCCGGGTCCCGCCGCTTCAGGCCCTCGTGCTCGGTCAGCAGTTCGATGATCTGCCGGCCGACCGTGTGCACCGGGCTGAGCGACGACATCGGCTCCTGGAAGATCATCGAGATCTCCCGCCCGCGGACCCGGCGGATCGCCTTGCCCCGCGGGTCCAGCCCGGCCAGTTCGACCGGCGCCGCCTCCGGCTCGGCGCGGTACTCGATCGAGCCGGACACCACCCGGCCCGGCCGGTCCACCACCTGTAGCACCGACCGCGCCATCGCCGTCTTGCCCGAGCCTGACTCGCCGACCACGCAGACCGTGCTGCCGCGCGGGACGTCGAAGCTCACCCCGTCGACCGCGCGCACCTCGCCGCGGTCGGTGAAGAAGGACGTCCGAAGATCACGGACCCGGAGCATCAGTTCCTTCATCAACTCTCCCCGTACGGATCGGCGCTGTCCCGGAGCCCGTCGCCGACGAAGTTGAACGCGACCACGGCCAGGATCACCGCCAGGCCCGGAAACATCAGCCACGGCGTGGTCGCCACGGCCTGGACACTCTGTGCGTCCTGCAGCAGCACGCCCCAGGAAACCGCCGGCGCGCGCAGCCCCAGGCCGAGGAACGACAGCGAGGTCTCGGCCAGGATCATCGCCGGGATGGCCAGGCTGACCGTCGCGATCACGTGCGAGGTGAACGACGGCAGCATGTGCCGGGCGATGATCCGGTGGGTCCTCACCCCGTCCAGCTTCGCGGCCAGCACGTAGTCCTCGTCGCGGGTCTGCAGGAACCGGCCGCGGATCACCCGGGCCAGGCTGGTCCAGCCGAACAGGGACAGGATCACGGTGATCAACAGGTACGTCTGCACCGGCCCCATGCCTGGCGGGATGGCCGCCGCCAGTCCCAGCCAGAGCGGCAGCGTCGGCACCGACATCAGGAACTCGATCACCCGCTGGATGATCGTGTCCACCCAGCCCCCGAAGTAGCCGGACACCCCGCCCAGCAACAGCCCCAGCAGCAGCGAGACGGCCACGCCGATCAGGCCGATCGACAGCGACACCTGCGATCCGTAGATGATCTTGGAGAGCAGATCCGCCCCGGTCCGGTCGGCGCCGAGCGGGTACCAGCCCTGGCTGCCGTCGACCGGGCCGAACAGGTGCCGGTCGCCCGGGATCACACCCAGGATCCGGTACTCGTCGCCCTGCACGAAGAAGCCGAGTCTGATCTTGCGGCTGGTGTCCACGTCGAACACCCGCTGCAGCGTCTGCAGGTCGGTCCGGCCGACGCTGGGGTGGACGTAGAAGCCGTCCGCCGGCGAGAAGCTGGGCAGCTGCGGCGGCTGGTAGGCGCTGGTCGCGGTGGTCGTGCCGCTCGCGTATGGAGCGAAGAAGCCGGCGAGGATCGCGACCACGTACAGGATGATCAGGACCACTGCCCCGGTCATCGCCAGCTTGTGCTTGCGGAACCGCCACCAGATCAACCGCCACTGCGACGCGGTCTCCACCTGGCCGGCGCTCCGGCCGGTCTCGTCCGCGAGCACGGTCGCCGGATCTTCGATCAAGGGTTCGGTGCTGCTCATGATCACGCCTTCCCGAACCGGACCCGCGGATCGACCACGGCGAGCAGGATGTCGGACAGCAGGGTGCCGATCACGGTCAGCACCGCCACGATGAGGATGATGCCGCCGGCCAGGTACATGTCCTGCGACTTGAGAGCGCCGAGCAGCAGTGGCCCGACCGTGCCGAGGGACAACACCACCGCGACGATCACCTCGCCGTCGAACAGCTGCGGCAGATGCCAGCCGGCCGTGGAGACGAACGGGTTGAGCGAGATCCGGACCGGGTAGCGGCCGATCACGGTCGCCTCCGGCAGCCCTTTCGCCCGAGCCGTCGTCACGTACGGCTTGTGCAGCTCGTCGAGCAGGTTGGCCCGCATGGTCCGGATGATCCCGGCGGTGCCGGCCAGGGCGAGCACGACGACCGGGATCCACAGGTGCACCAGCAGGTCTCCGACCTTGGCCAGGGACCACGGCGCGTCCACGTACTCCGGCGAGAACAGGCCGCCGACACTCTGGCCGAAGAAGTGGAAACCGATGAACGCCAGCAGCAGCGCGGCCAGGAAGTTGGGTGTCGCCAGTGCGACGAACCCGATCCCGGAGATCACGTAGTCCGGCGTCCTGCGCTGCTTGATCGCCGAGAAGATGCCGGCCGGCAACGCGATCAGCCAGGTCATCAGCAGCGTCGCCACGCCCAGGATCAACGTCAGCGGCAGCCGTTCCATGATCAGGTCCGCGACCGGCCGCTGGAACTGGAAGGACAGGCCGAAGTCACCGTAGAACACGGCACCGCTGATCCACTTCCAGTACTGCACCCAGAACGGGTCACCGATCCCGTAGCGGGCTCGGAGTGCGTCGACGAACGCGGGGTCGAGACTCTCACCCTGCGCCTCGAGCGCCTGGATCTGGGTGGTCAGGAAGTCACCGGGCGGCAACTGGATGATGAAGAACGCGACGATCGAGATCGCGATCAAGGTCGGGATCGCGTGCAGGACGCGAAAGGCGATGAAGCGGAGCATCAGTCGGCGTAGTAGATCTGCTCGGGCTTGGTGATGCCCTCCCGGCCGTAGTAGAAGGAGAGCTTCGGCTCGTCGTCCCGAACGCCCTTGAGCGAACGGTTCACGATCACCGGCTTGAACGGCAGGTTCATCAGGCCGATCACGTAGAGGTTGTCGTGGTGTTGCTGCGTGATCGCCTTGCCGGCGGCGATCCGGTCCTCGTCCGAGGCGGCCGTGCGCAGTCGCTCCCAGTTCGTGAACAGCTGCTTGAACTCCTGGGTCGGCTCGATGCCGTCCTTGCCGCCGGTGCTGTACCAGACGCCGTAGCCGGGAGCGGTGTGACTGTTCGGTGAGATCGGGATGAACCAGACCGGCTCCAGGTCCCAGTCGTCCTCCGGAGTCGTGGTCCCGTCGATGTCGAAGTCGTTCGACATCCGCAGCTGCGCGTAGAGCGTGTCGTCGACCGGGCGCAGGTTGATCTTGACCCCGATCGCCGCCCAGTGCTTGCGGACCAGGTTGAACGCGTCGGCCCGCGGAATCTCGAAGTTGCTGTCCAGGTAGGTGAGCGTGAACTCCAGCGGCTTGCCCTGGAACCGGCGCAGCTCGCCCTTGCGCTCCAGGCCGAGGCCGTCGAGCAGCTGGTTGGCCTTCTCCGGGTCGTGCTCGAGCGCCGTGGTGCCGCCGCCCTCGATGCCGTACGGGCTGCCGTCGGTGGACACCGGCTGCCGGATGATCCCGAGGCCGCCGAGCAGGGTCTGGTTGATCTCGTCCCGGTCGATGGCGTGCGACAGCGCGAACCGGAAATCCTTGCTGGCGAACAGTTCCCGCCAGACCGGGTCGGCGTGGGACAGGTTCGGCGCCAACGCCAACAGGCTCGCGGTCGGCTTCCAGCGCAGCACCTGGAAGCCCTTGCTCTCGGCGTTCTGCAGGTAGACCTGGGTTGTGTTGTAGCCGAGGAAGTGTCCCTGGAAGTCAAGATCACCGTTGGAGGCGCGCAGGTCGAGCGCCGCCTGGTCGAGCACCTGCACCTGCAGCTTGTCGATGTAGGGCAGCTGCCGCCCGGACGGATCGGTCTTGAAGTAGTACGGGTTCCGCTCCAGCGACGCGGTGCCGCCCGATCCGGCCGCCGAGGTGAGCCGGTAGGCCCCCATCACCGGCAGGTCGGGGTTGGACCACAGGTCGGCCCGGTCGGCGAAGTACTGGTCCCAGGAGTCGAAGCCGGCCTTCTTCGTCGCCGCCTGGAGCTCGCTCTGCTTGGCGTACTTCGCGTGGAACTGTTGCAGGTAGTGCTTCGGCTTCAACAGCTGGATGCTGACGCCGGGGTGGCAGAGGTACTTCTCGAACAGCGCGAACGACTGGGTGAACGTCACCACCAGTGTCCGCTCGTCCTGCTTCGTGAACTTCGGCAGCTTCAGGTCGGCATCGGCGAACCAGACCGGAACGGCCGGGATCAGGGTGGGGTTGCCGAGCCAGTCCTCGAAGGCGAAGAGCAGGTCGTCGATGCCGAAGGGCTCGCCGTCGGACCACTTGAGGCCCTCCCGCAGGACGAACGTGAAGACCTTGTTGTCCTCGCTCTTGGTGTACTGCTCGGCGATCGAGGGCTGCGGTGCCGTCGCCTCGAAGTTCCATTCGATCAACCCCGCCGCGGCGAACGCGGTGATCGACGCGGTGTCGGTCGGCTCGGTCTGGGCCCGGTGCAGGGTGCCGCCGAACGTACCCTCGCCGGCGACCGGCGGGACGATCTGCGGCACCTTCGGCAGCCGCTCGGCGAGCGCCGGCAGCTTCCCGGCCTGCACCTGCTCGGCCAGCACCGGCGACTCCAGCGCCGCCGTGCCACCACCCTCGGTCGGCGGCAGCGGCTCCCGCTGGGTGCAGCCCGCCGCCAGCGCCCCCAGCGCGATCCCCGCCGTGCCGAGGAATCCGCGGCGGGACTGCCCGGCGAACGGAGAACGGGGTTTTCCAGTGATCATGGCTCCTCCTGAACCCGGCCCGGCGCTGCCGGGGCGGGATGCGAGATCACCGGCGCGGACGGCGTCGTCGGCGATCAATGGTCGGTCTCTGCAAACGATTGTTGCAAGTGCAGCCCATTCTTTGCAACACGACCGGGATCTGCAACCTGCCCGCCGTCGAAGTAGGCCACCAGCTCCGGCGCCAGCGGCGGTACGTCCCGCGGCGTCGACCCGTCCCGCATCGACTCGGTCGCCAGGGCCGCCGCGGCGACCGCCTGCCGGGCGGCGATCGGTGAGGTCTCGGTCGGCGCACCGGTCCGGACGAAGGCGAGGAACTCCCGGAACAGCGCCGGGTCGGCACCGTGGTGCCCACCCTCGACGTTCGGGATCGGGAACTCCCGGTCTCCGTTCGGCAGGTACTCGCTGCGCCGGTTCCAGAGCCGGACCACGCCCGAATGATCAAGCCCGAAGTTCTCCAGCCGACCTTCGGTGCCGATCACGGTGTAGTTGCGCCAGTAGTCGGGCGTGTAGTGGCACTCCTGATAGCTGGCCAGGACACCGTTGTCGAGCTGCAGCTGCACCATGCTCAGGTCCTCGACGTCGATCACGGGGTTCAGCCCACGCTGGGCCAACGGCGGCCAGTTGTCCTTCCGGGACAACCAGTCGGTGACCAGCTGCCCGGACCGGTCCTGGCGATCCGCGATGCCGGCATAGAGGGTCTGCGCACCGGTTCCGACCACCCGCCGCGGATAGCCGCCGGCCAGCCAGTTGATCACGTCGAGATCGTGAGAAGCCTTCTGCAGCAGCAAAGAGTTGACCTTGCTCCGATCGGCGTGCCAGTCCTTGAAGAAGCGGTCACCACCGTCGCCGACGAAGTAGCGACACCAGACCGCCTTGACCTCGCCGATCATCCCGTCCTCGATCAGGGACTTGAGCAATCTGATCACCGGCATGTGCCGCATGTTGTGACCGACATAGAGCCTGCTGCCGGTCCGGTGCGCGGTGGCCAGGATCCGGTCCGCGTCCGGCAGCGTGATCGCCAGCGGTTTGTCGACGAAGACCGCGATGCCGCGCTCCAGCAGCGCGATGGCCTGCTCGGCGTGCAGATGATCAGGACTGGTGACGAAGACCGCGTCGACCTCGCCCTCGCCGAGCTGGTCGACCGAGTCGATCATCCGAGTCCGGTCCGGAGCGAAGTCGCGAGCCGCCCGCTGCTGACCGGCCGGGTGCGGTTCGATCACCACCGTGACCTCGGCCCGGCCGTCCTGCTCGGCCGCCCGCGGGGCGATCACGCCTCGATTTCCGTACCCGATCACGCCGAGCCGGAGCCAGTCGGCTTCGCGTTCGCTGCTTCCGGTGGACCGTTCCATGATCGGCCAGCGTAGATGCTGCAAGCGCTTGCTGCAATGTCAGGTACGATTTCCGCCAGCCTTGCAACACGACCGAAACACGACAAGAACGCGGGCCCGTGCAGCAGACTGGACGCGGTAGCACGGGATGGCAGGAGGAACACCATGGCAGTGAGGCTCGCGGATGTCGCCGCGGCAGTGGGGCTGTCCGGCTCCACGGTGTCGCGTGCACTGTCGGACCCGGACAAGGTGAACCCGGCCACCCGGGAGCGGGTGCTCAAGATCGCCCAGGAGATGGGCTACGTGCCGAATCAGTCGGCGCGGTCACTGACCGCCGGCCGGACCGACCTGATCGGCATGCTGGTGCCCGACATCGCCAACCCGTTCTTCCCGCCGATCATCAAGTCGGTCCAGGCCCGGGCGAACGACAAGGGCAAGACGATCTTGATCGCCGACATCGACGAGCGGCCGGGTGACGAACTGCAGCGGGCCCGGGTCATGCGCAAGCGCTCGGACGGCCTGTTGATCGCCTCGCCCCGGACGCCGCAGGACCAGCTCGCCGAGCTCGTCGCCCTGCAGCCGGTGGTCTTCCTGAATCGCGAGGTGCCCGGCGGCACCAGCGTGATCATCGATTCGGCCGATGGCATGGACCAGGCCGTTGATCATCTCGCCGCCCTCGGGCACCGGTCGATCGCCTACCTCAACGGACCGCGCCGATCATGGTCGAACACCCAGCGACAGAAGGCGATCAAGCACGCGTGCCGGCGTCGTTCGATCACGCTGCACGAGTTCGGGCCGTTCGAGCCGCAGGTGCAGTCCGGCGTGCACGCCGCCGACCTGGTCCATGCCAGTGAGGCGACCGCGGTGATCGCCTACGACGACCTGATCGCGCTCGGGGTGATCGCCCGGCTGACCGAGCGCGGCATCCGTACCGGCGAGGACGTCAGCGTGATCGGCGTCGACGACAGCCCGATGTCCGCGATGGCGTACCCGACCTTGACGACCGTCCACGTGCCCGGCTCCGAAGCCGGCATCGCGGCCGTCGACGCCTTGCTTGCCCTGATCGACGGCGCCGAGCCGGGTGAGGTGATCAACCTGGAGACCCGGCTGGTCGTCCGCAGTTCGACCGGCCCCGCGCCGTCCTGAGTCGCGCGGCCCACCAAGGGGCGATCCACATCGTTCCCTGAGCTTGTCGAAGGGCAAGGCCCGACCCGGCTCGCCCTTCGACAGGCTCAGGGAACGTCGTGACTTCGGCTTCAGCCGAGTCGGTCGGCGGACTTGGCCGCTGAGGCGGGCTCGAGGAAGAGCGTCGCCTGCGGCGTCCGGCGCAGGATGGTGGCCGGGCAGGCGTTGGAGATCGGCGCCGTGAGGGTCGCGTGGACGGCGTCGGCCTTGCGCGATTCCGGGGCACAGATCTGCACCGCGGTGGCGGCCAGCAGGGCCGGGATGGTCAGCGAGATCGCGGTGGCCGGCACGCTGTCGAAGTCCGGGAAGTGGCCCTCGCCGACCTGCTGCCGGCGCGATTCGTCGGTCAGCGTGATGATCCGGACCCACCGCTCGTCGTCGAAGTCCGCCTGGTGCGGCTCGTTGAACGCGAGGTGCCCGTTCTCCCCGATCCCCATGCAGACCAGGTCGAGCGGCGCCTCCCGGAGCAGCGCCTCGTAACGGTCGGCCTCGGCGGCGGCATCGCCCTGGCCGCGGATGTACTCCACCCGGGCCGGGTTCAGCTTGTCCTCGATCCGTTCCATGATCCAGCGCTGGAAGCTGGCCGGGTGGTCGGCGTCGATCCCGACGTACTCGTCCATGTGGAAGACGGTCACCCGCGACCAGTCGATGTCCTGGCCCACCAGGGCATCGGTGAAGGCGTACTGGGAGTTGCCGGTCGCGATCACGACCCGGGCCGCTCCGCGTTCGGCGAGGGCGGAGTTGATCACCGCCGCCGCGCGTTCCGCGGCCGCGGTTCCCATGGCGGCCTCGTCGGGATGGACCTCGACAGCGAGGCGGTCGATGATGGTCGTGGTCGGCAGGGACACTGCATCTCCTCTAGTCTTAGCCATTGCAAGCGCATTCAGCATATTCACCTTTTTGCAGAAACACCATTCATCGACGTCGAGAGGAACCCGACGATGGCCGAACGGACGACAGCCGTGCTGCACCTGGATCCGGGCGACACGATCGCCGTCTCCCTGGGCGACCTCGCGGCCGGACAGGACGTCACGGTGCCCGGGGTCGGTACGGTCACGGCCGCCGCCGAGGTCCCCCGCGGCCACAAGCTCGCGGTCCGGCCGGTCGGCACCGGACAGCCGGTGATCAAGTACGGCCAGGCCATCGGGGTGGCCCTGACCGACATCGCCGCCGGTGATCACGTCCACACGCACAACCTCGGCATGGGCGATCTGCACCGGGAGTACGAGTTCGCCACGGCCCGGGTCATCCCGGAACCACCGGCGGGCGACCGGCCGACGTTCCAGGGCTATCGTCGGGCCGACGGCCGGGTGGGCACCCGCAACTACATCGGCGTGCTCACCTCGGTGAACTGCTCCGCCACCGCCGCCCGGTTGATCGCCGACCAGTTCCGCGGCCCGGTGCTCGATGATCATCCGGCGGTCGACGGCGTGATGGCGCTGACCCACAACAGCGGTTGCGGTCTGGTCGACGGCTCCGAGGGTGCCGGCGTCCTGCTGCGCACCCTGCGCGGCTATGCGGCGCACCCGAACTTCGCGGGCCTGCTGATCCTCGGGTTGGGCTGCGAGATGATGGAACTCGACCTGATCACCGCCGAGCTGGAGCTCTCCAGCGACCTGCTGGTGGAGCGGATGACGATCCAGGAGTCCGGCGGCGTCCGGGCCACGATCACCGAAGGGGTACGCCGGATCAAGGAGATGCTGCCCCGGCTCGACCACTGGCAGCGGACCCCGATCGACGCGAGCGAGCTGATCCTCGGCCTGAACTGCGGCGGATCGGACGGCTACTCCGGCATCACCGCGAATCCGGCCCTCGGCGTGGCCTCCGACCTGCTGGTCGGGCTCGGCGGCCGGTCGGTGCTGGCCGAGACACCGGAGATCTTCGGCGCCGAGCACCTGCTGACCCGGCGGGCCACCTCGCCCGAGGTCGGCCGGCGACTGCTGGACCGGATCGACTGGTGGCGTGACTACGTGGCCGCGGTCGGCGGAACCCTGGACAACAACCCGTCCCCCGGCAACAAGCGCGGCGGCCTCACCACGATCCTGGAGAAGTCGCTCGGCGCGGTCGCCAAGGGTGGCCGGGCCGAACTGACCGGCGTGTACGAGTACGCCGACCGGATCGACCGGCCCGGCTTCGGCTTCATGGACACCCCCGGCTACGACCCGGTCTCGGTGACCGGCCTGGTCGCCGGCGGAGCGAACATCGTCTGCTTCACCACCGGCCGCGGGTCGGTCTTCGGCTGCAAGCCCGTACCGAGCATCAAGATCGGCACCAACTCGGAACTGGCCCGCTCCATGCCCGACGACATCGACATCAACGCCGGCACCATCGTGGACGGCACCGAGACGGTAGGCGAGGTCGGACGGACGATCTTCGCCACGCTGCTCGCGGTGGCCTCCGGCCACAAGACCGCGAGCGAGGAGCTGGACATCGGCCAGGACGAGTTCGTGCCCTGGCAGCTCGGCGCCGTCACCTGAGCCGTAGGTCGCCGACCCACCCCGGACAATAGCCCCACGGTCGCAACCCGGGGCGGGATCGGTGGCACTCCCGGCCAGGAACCCGGCACCGACGTCGGTCATCGTTATCAAATCGTTGCCGTCGCCTTCCGGCGTGCATAGCGTGCCGATTCATGAGGAATATCGATCGTCGCCAATTCATCGCCGCCACCGCACCCGTGGCCACGGCCGCCGCATTCGGTGCCCAGCCCGCCGCAGCGGCAACACCTCCGGAAAAGGGCCGCTCCGTCGTCGTCGACGTCCAGAGTCATCTCTTCTTCCGCGATCATGTCGAACTCATGCGGCGCCGCTCCGAGGACCCGCGCGTCTTCGACAAGGACGGTGTGACGCTGCTGAAAATGGGCGACTGGGTCCGTAAGATTCCGCCGGAATATCTCGATCTCGAACTCAAGCTCGCCGCCATGGACGAGAACGGCATCGACACCACCCTGCTGACCAGCAACGACCCCGGCCCGGAATGGTTCGGTGCCGACGGACCGGCCGTGGCGCAGCTGCTGAACGACAACATCCACAACGCCACCCGGAAGCACAAGGGCCGTTTCGCCGGCCTCTGCCTGCTGCCGCTGCAGGACTCCGCGGCGGCCGACCGGGAGCTCGACCGGTGCGTCAAGTCCCTTCAATTCAAAGGAATTCTTCTGTACAGCAACCTGGCCGGCCGGTGGCCCGACGAACCGCAGTTCCGCTGGCTGTTCGCCCGGGCCGAGGAGCTGGGCCTGCCGATCGTGCTGCACCCGGCGCTACCGACCACGCTGGCGCAGACCAAGGGGCACGACCTGACCGGCCTGCTCGGCAACATGTTCGAGAACACGATCTCGCTCGCCCGCATCGTCGCCGCCGGCATCTTCGACGAATATCCGGACCTGAAATTCGTCTGCCCGCATCTCGGCGGCGCCCTGCCCTATATCGCGGGACGTTTCGACCATCAGGTGCTCGTCCTCAAACGCAGTAATCAGAATCTCGAACGGAAACCGAGCGATTATCTGCGCAGCATCGTCATGGACATCGTCTCGCCGCTGCCGGAGGCCATTCGCTTCGCGGTCGAATTCTCCGGCCCGGACCGACTGCTCTATGCCAGCGATCACCCCTGGGTGCAGCCGGACGTCATTCTTTCCAGCCTCGCGGAGGCCGGCGTGCGGCGTTCCGATCGGGCCAAGATCCTCGGTCGCAACGCCGTGAAGCTGTTCGACCTGCGCTCCTGACCCGGGCCACGGCCATGTCCGCCGGGACGGACCGGGGCCCGCGGTAGCGTTTCGCCGGAATCGGGACGAGACGACGGAGGGCGGATGCCGGGCCTGGCTGTGGGGCTGATCTGCACCGCGGTGATCATCATCGTGCTGGGTGTGCTCGACCTGGTGCGGAAGGTGCCCATGATCCAGCCGGTCCTGCTGGCGCTCTATCTGCCGGTCGCGATGAACGTGCCGCTGCTGGCGTACCTGATCTTCGCCGAGCTGGGCCTGGCCTGGTTGCCGGCCATGATCATCACCGGCCTGGCCCTGCTCTATGTCTGGATCCATCTCAACGTCTTCCCGATCATGGACGGCGTGCCGGTCGGGTTCCGGCTGAAGGCGCTCGGCGGTGCCGCTCCGATCCTCTACTCGCTCGGGTACGCGATCGTCGTCGAGGCCGTGCTGCTGCCGCTCTCCTTCGTCCTCCTCGCCGGCCGGGTGCCGACCGAACTGCTGATCGGCAACCTGGCGTACGCCCTCGGTTGCTGCCTGGTGCTCTACCTGAACGGCAGCCTGCGGGCGATCCTGCTGTCCAAGAGCCTCGGCGTGCTGAGCCGGTGGCTGATCGCGACCGCGGTCTGGGTGCCGGCGATCGGCTGGCTGATCGGGATCGGGGCGGCCCGCGGCGTCCGGCGGGAGTATCGCGCCGCGGTCGACCGGGTGGAGTGGGAGCGGGCGGTGCCGCAGGACAACCGTTGCGCGACCCGGTACCCGATCCTGCTGGTGCACGGAGTCGGCTGGCGGGACCGGGTCAGGTTCAACGCCTGGGGCCGGATCCCGCAGTACCTGAAGCGGCACGGCGCCGACCTCTTCTACGGCGAGCAGGAGGCCTGGGGCACCATCGCCCAGAACGGCGAACAGGTGGCCCGGCGGATCCGCGAGGTGACTGAACTGACCGGCGCCCCCAAGATCAATATCATCGCGCACAGCCGCGGCGGCATCGACTCCCGCTACGCGATCAGCACGCTCGGCGAGGGCTGCCGGGTGGCCAGCCTGACCACGATGAACACGCCGCACCACGGCGTCCGGTTCGCCGACACGGCCACCAAGTTGAGGCAGCCGGTCTACCGGCGGCTCGCCGGGGCGGTCAACTGGGTGTTCGGCCTGGCCGGCGACGAGACGCCGGACTTCCTGGCCTCGACGATGGCGTTCCGGACCGAGGTGTCCGCCGAGTTCAATCGGGCGACTCCCGACGACCCGCGGGTCCACTACCAGAGCTACACGTCGATCATGACCCGTCCCTCGAGCGACCGGGTGCTCGCCGTTCCGTTCCAGGTGATCAAGGCGCTCGGCGAGGAGAACGACGGGCTGGTCTCGGTCGACTCGGCGAAATGGGGCGAGTTCCGCGGCGTCCTGCGCAGCACGACGAGGCGAGGCGTCTCACACGGCGACCTGGTGGACATGCATCGCGAGGACTACGCCGGCTTCAACGTCCTGGACGCCTACATCAGGATCGTCGCCGACCTGAAACAACGCGGCTACTGAGCGGTGATCACTCCGCCGGCCCGCGCAGCCGGGTCAGGACCCGGTCCAGCGCCTGCCGCATCGCCTCTGGCTGGCCGGCCCGGCGCAGGTCGCCCAGCACCTGCTCGTTGATCCCGCCCGGCGTCATGTGCCGTACGGTCAGCGTTTCGAACGTGTCCGGGCTCTGCTGCAGGGTCCGGCCGACCGCGCCGTAGAGGTACTTCAGATAGCCGGCCGACTGGTCGGCGGCGAGGCCGTGCTCGGTCAGCCAGCCGGCGATCGTCGCGAGTTGATCGAGGTGAGCCGCGAACGTGGCGGTGGCCGCGCTCATCGCGTCCAGTGCCGACTCGGTGTCCGCGATGATCACGTCGCCGACCCGCTCGAACAGCGCCCGGGCGGCGGGCTGGTCCGGGTGCAGGGCGGTCAGGCTCTGCCGCTGCGCGGCCTGCGGCAGCGGAACGGCCCGGACTAGGTCACCGGCCGTCGGCACCAGCTCGCGGAGCCGGCTCAGCGGGACGCCGGCCAGGGCGCTGATCACCACCTGGTCCGGCCGGAACGTCAGCTCGGCCAGCACCTCCCGGGCCAGCGGCGGCCGCACCGCCAGCATGATCACGTCCGCCCGGGCCACCACCGCGGTGTTGTCGTCGCAGACCTCCACACGCGGGAACCGGGCCGCCAGGGCCGCGCCGACCTCCCGTCCGCGCGGCGACAGGAACACCTCCGGCGGCTCGGCGGCGCCGTCGCACAGGCCGGTGACGACGGCCGCCGTGAGCTCCCCGGTGCCGACGAATCCGTACCGCATCCGACCTCCTGCTCGCTGGCGTCGGCGACCACGCTACCGGGGGCGGGCTCACCCGTTCCTGATCATGATCCCGTTCCTGATCATGATCCGGTCAGCTCGAACGACCAGATTCCGGCCGGCACCCGCCAGGCCGGCCGCCCGTCGGCGCCGGGCGGGACGGCCTCGGCAGCTTCGGGTACGGCAGCCTTCGCGCCCGGCCAGGACGGCAGCCGGACGGTCGCCACCGAGCCGGCCGGGACGGCCGCCGCGAGCCGGAACGTCCCGCCGTCGCGGCGCCAGGAGACCGCGACGTCGCCGCGGGCGCCGCGGGTGCGCGCCGTCACCTCGTCCAGCCCGTCGACGACGACCGGAGCAAGATCGAGTTCGCGCCAGCCGAGCGAGTCGGCGGCCTGGCCGATGCCGGCCAGGTGCCGGTAGAACCAGCTGTCGATGGCGCCGAGCATGAAGTGGTTCTGGGACAGCCCGCGGGTCGGCCCGTCCCAGGCCTCGGTCAGCGCGGTGGCGCCGTGCTCGACCTGATAGCCGTAGCCGGGATGCTCGGTGCGGTTCGCGAAACGCCACAGCACGTCGTGCCGGCCGGCCTCGCCGAGCACCCGGAACAGCACCGGCAGCGCGATCTCGCCGACCGTGATCCCAGCCTCGTCGACCGAAGCACTGATCCGGTCCAGCACAACCTCGCGGTCCGCTTCCGGGACGGCGCCGACGTCGAGCGCGAACAGTTCGGCCGCCTGACCGCCGCCGCCGTACCGGCCGGTGCCGGGGTCGTGGAACGTGGTCCGGAAGGCGGCGACGATCTTCCCGGTCAGTTCCCGGTAGCGCTCGGCGTCCTCGGTCCGGCCGAGCGCGGTCGCGATGTTGATCATGGCGTCGGCGGCCCGCCAGTAGCCCCAGGTGCCGACCAGCGGCACCGGAGTGGTCTTGTCCAGGCCGATCCAGTCCCCCAGCCCGTACGGGAGCAGGCCGTCCTCGGACCGGCCGGTCAGGTAGTCGAGATACCGGACCATCGCCGGGTAGTGATCTTCCAGCACCGCCAGGTCGCCGTACCAGCGATAGAGCTGCCACGGCACCGAGATGATCACGCCGCCCCAGTTCGGGTCGTCCCGGAAGCCGTCGGCGAACACCACGTATTCCGGGGCGATGTCGGGCACCAGGCCGTCCTCGGTCTGCGCCTCGGCGATCGTGGCGAGCAGCTCCCGGTAGTAGGCAGCGACGTCGTAGTTGTAGGCGACCACGTCGAAGAGCAGGTGCACCTGCTCCAGCCAGCCCAGTTTCTCCCGGTGCGGGCAGTCGGTGAGGACGCTGTACATGTTGCCCTGGACGGCCCGGTCGATGATCGTGTGGATGCTGTTGATCAACGGTACCGACGTCGCGAAGGCGCCGACCGGTTCGTTGTCGGCGCGCACCACCAGGGCGGTGACCGCTTCGGCGCCGACGTGGTCCGGCAGGCCCTGCACCTCGACGTAGCGGAAGCCGTCGTAGCGGAACCGCGGATGCCAGCGCAGCGGGCCGTCACCGGTGATCACCGTGTTGAAGATCGGCGAGCCGGTGGTCGGCTTGGACTGCACCACCCGTCCGAAGTCGTCCAGTTGATCACCGGGCACCAGCCGCAGGTGGGTCCCGCCCGGCAGGTCGACCGAGAGCTCGACCAGCCCGGCCTGGACCACACCGACGTCGAACACGGGCGTGCCGTCGGCGGCGATCGTCTTGGTCAGGGCCGGGAGCCGCTCCACCACCCGCAATGGCGGGCAGGTGCGCGCGACCGGCGCGGGGCCGTCACCGGAGATGATCACGGCCGGCACCCAGCCGGACCGGTCGGTGCCGGGCTCGTTCCAGCCCGGCAGCTCGCGCCGGGCGTCGTAGTCCTCGCCGCCGAACCAGTGCGACCGCAGCGTCGCGCCCGCCGCGGCACGCCAGGACGCGTCGGTGCCGAAGCGCGCCGTGGTGCCGTCGGCGTAGTGCACCTCGAGCTCGGCGATCGCCCGCGGCGACAGCTTGGAGCCGTAGAACTTCATGTAACGGTCCTGGTGCGGGTAGACGTGGGCGATGCCCGGCCCGAGCTCGATCCCGATCACGTTGGCGCCCGGCTGCAGCAGGCCGGTGACGTCGTGGCTGGCCGCGGCGACCCGGCGGGGGAAGTCGGTGTAGGCCGGTTCCAGTACCGCGTCAGACACCGGAGCGCCGTTGATCGACGCGTAGTAGACGCCGGCGCCGGCGACGTGCAACCGGGCCTTGACCGGCTGCCCGGTGAGCGAGATCTCCCCGGCCAACAAGGGAAGTGGGAGTCCCTCGCCGACCCGCGGGTCGGCGTCGTCGGCGTACCAGTCGGGATGGCTGATCCAGCTGCCGGTCCAGTCGGCCGGCCGCAGCAGGCCGAGCTCGAACCGGGCGACGGAGCTCCACGCGGACCAGGTCCCGTCGATGCCGCGGACCCGGACCCGCCAGCAGGCGGCCGCCCGCGAGTCCAGCGCCACGCCGTCGTAGCGGGCGTGTTGATCATCGCCGCCGATCTCGCCGCTGTCCCACAGCTCGGGCCGGCCGGCGGCGAGCGCCTCGGCGCTGCCGGCAACCTGGACCTGGTAGCCGGACTGAACCGGTACGGACCCGGGCAGCCGCCAACCGAACGGTGGCCGCGGGTCGCCGATGCCGAGCGGGTCGGTCATCCCCAGGGTCCGCAGGTCGAGCGGCCCGTCGACAGGCTCAGGGCGCGGATCTTGGGTGGGCTGGTCGGGCATCGGTCCTCCGGTACGAGAGCGGGCGGTCAACCGGGTCGGCTGATCCTGATCATGGCAGCGGACGGCGTCGGCGCATGGTCGGGCAGGTCGACCACCAGGCCGGCCGGCGTCTGCTGCCAGCCGACCGGGCCGTGGCCGAGCAGCGTCACCCGGTCCGGCTCCGGATCTCCCGGGGCCTGGTCGGTGCCGAGGCTCGTGATCATGGTGCGGCCGTCGGTGGGCCAGTCGAGCAGCGTCACGTAGAGGTCCGAACCGCGGGCGGTGAACCGCAGGTCGTCGGACCGGTAGGCCCGGTCGCCCTCGTTGTAGCCCTCGTAGCCGCGGGTCACGCCGAGGCCGGTGCTGCCCTCGCCGAACCGCCGCCAGGGCACCGTGTCGTAGATCCCCTCGCCGCACACGGCGAGCCAGCCGCCGATCTCGGTGAGCAGCGTCCGGGCATGATCATCGAGCGTGCCGTCGGCGCGCTGCGGGATGTTGAGCAGCAGCGTCCCGTTCTTGCTCACCACGTCGACCAGCGTATGGATCACCTGCCGGGACGTCTTGCGGGGATGGAAGAAGTCCTCGGTGCCCTCGCAGTGGAACCACTCGCCGTCGCTGGTGTCGAACTGCCACGGTTGATCTTGGATCGCGTCCAGCTGGCGGCGTTCGCAGTCGAGCAGGACCGCGGTCCGGTCGGCCGGCGGCACGTCCTTGATCGTCACGATGCCACCGCTCGGGCAGCTGCCGTAGTAGTCGGCGAGCAGGTCCAGTCCGAGCACGCTCGGCGGGTCGGACTGCACCACGCTCCCCTCGTCGAAGGGCAGCCGCATGTCGTCGAGATAGACCAGGTCGGGCCGGTAACGATCAAGGGCCGCCCGGACCCGGCGGTAGAAGGCTGCCGCCTGCTCCGGCGGCGGAGCGGTGCCGGGCTCGTGGGCCGGCGGGTAGAGCGCGGCCGGATCGGGATCGGTACCCGGGCTGGGGCGGGCACCGTCGTGCGGCTCGCCGGTCTCCGGGTCGACGCCATGGGCGACGTCCAGCCAACGCCAGGTCCAGTTGTTGTGGAAGCTCAGCCCGAACGGCAGCCCGGCCGCGCGGGCGGACCGCTCCCAGGCCCCCACGATGTCGCGGCCGGGGCCGACCCGGGTGGTGTTCCACGGGTGCGGCGAGTCCCAGAGATCGACGTTGTCGCAGTGGGCGGCCAGGGTGACGAAGTAGCGGGCGCCGCTGCGGCGGTACAGGTCGATCAGCTCGTCCGGGTCGAACCGCTCCGCCCGCCAACGCCGGGCCAGGTCGGCCGCGCCGAACTCCGCCGGCGGACCGAACTCCCTCTTGTGGTGGGCATGCTGCCGCAGCGACCGGCGCCGTTCCCACGGGCCCGAGCCGGCCTGCGGACCGTACAGGTGCCGGGCGTACCAGTCGCCCGAGCGGCCGACCGACTGCGGTCCCCAGTGCGACCAGATGCCGAACTTCGCCGTCCCGAACCAGTCCGGGATCGCGTGCCCGCGCAAGGATTCCCAGGTCGGCCGGTAACCGCCGTGCGTCGTCGTCACGCGCCCTCCCGCGCTGCACTTGCCTTGATCGCATATCTAGGCAAGGATGCATATTGAAGCGATTCAACTCCACGGTAGGCGAGGAGCGCGTACGTTGTCAATCGTCGATCCCCTCATGATCGAGGACCGAGCATGATCGAGTTCGCCGCGGACCCGGCACCGGGCAGCGGCCGCCGGCGGCCCCGGGCCGACTTCGACTCCGACGCACCGCGACTGTCCCTGAACGGCCGCTGGGAGTTCCGGCTCGCCGAGACCGCCGCCGGGACCGGTGATCAACTTCTCGACCCGGACAGCGCCGGGTGGGACACGATCAAGGTGCCGGCGCACTGGGTGCTCGAGGGCCACGACCGCCCGCTCTACACGAACACGGCGTTCCCGTTCCCGATCGATCCGCCCCACCTGCCCGAGCAGAACCCGACCGGCGACTACCGGCGCACCTTCGACCTGCCGACGGACTGGCCGGCGGGCCGCACCGTGCTGCGCTTCCAGGGGGTCGACTCCTGCGGCACCGTCTGGCTCAACGGGCGGTTGCTCGGCCATGCGAAGGGCAGCCGGCTGCCGTTCGAGTTCGACGTCACCGAGACCGTCCGGCCGACCGGCAATCTGCTCGCGGTCCGGGTCCACCGGTGGTCCTCCGGCAGCTATCTCGAGGATCAGGACATGTGGTGGCTGCCCGGCATCTTCCGTGACGTCGACCTGCTGGCCCGGCCCGAGGGCTCGATCGACGACTACTTCGTGCACGCCGACTTCGAGTCCGGCACCGGTGTCGGGGAGCTCCGGATCGATGCCGACGTCGCCGGGCTGGTCGAACTGCCGGAGCTGGGGATCCGGGTCGCCACCGGCGAGACCGTACGGCTGGAGCGGGTGGAGCCATGGAGTGCCGAGCGCCCCCGCCTCTACCGCGGCGCGCTGACCGCCGGCGGCGAGCGGATCGAGCTCGCGGTCGGCTTCCGCCGGGTCGAGATCGCCGACGGCGTCTTGTTGATCAACGGGCGCCCGGTCAAGCTGCGCGGCGTGAACCGGCACGAGCACCATCCGGAACACGGCCGGTCGCTGGACCGCCGGACCATGATCGACGACATCGTGCTGATGAAGCGGCACAACGTCAACGCGGTCCGCACCGCGCACTACCCGCCGCACCCGGAGTTCCTCCGGCTCTGTGACGAGTACGGCCTGTGGGTGGTCGAGGAGTGCGACATCGAGACGCACGGTTTCATCTACGCCGGCTGGCAGGGCAACCCGATCGATGAGCCGGCCTGGCGGGACGCGCTGCTGGACCGGATCGACCGGATGATCGAACGCGACAAGAACCGGCCGAGCGTGATCACCTGGTCGCTCGGCAACGAGAGCTGGACCGGCCGCAACCTGGCCGCGATCGAGGACCTGATCCGGCGGCGCGACCCGAGTCGGCCGCTGCACTACGAGCGCGACGCCAGCTACCGGCACTCCGACTTCTTCAGCAAGATGTACCTCGATCTCGACGAGCTGCGGCTGATCGCCGATCGCGCCGAAGCGGCACCGGACGGAGTCGAGGCCGGGTCCGAGGATGATCAACGGCGGCGCGGGCTGCCCTTCCTGCTCTGCGAGTACGCCCACGCGATGGGCAACGGGCCGGGCGGGCTGAGCGACTACCAGGAGGTGCTGGAGTCCTCGGACCGGTTCGCCGGGGCCTTCGTCTGGGAGTGGATCGATCATGGTCTGACCGGCTACACCGACGCTGGCGAACCGTACGTCCGGCACGGCGGCGACATCGACTACCGGCCCAACGGCGGCAGCTACTGCCTGGACGGGCTGCTGTTCGCCGACCGGACGCCGTCGCCCGGGCTCGGCGAGCTGAAGAGGGCGATCGAGCCGGTGACGATCATGATCGATCCGGCGGCCGGAACGATCACCGTACGGAACCGCCAGCACACGGCAGGCCTGGAGCAGCTGCGGTTCCGCTGGCACACCGAGGTGGACGGAGTCCCGGCCGAGTCCGGGTGGCTGGACCTGCCCGAGTGCGCGCCCGGCCGGAGGATCGAGACGGCCCTGCCCCGAGTGACTCCGGCCGAGGCAGGCGAGACCTGGCTGACCGTCACCGCCGAGCTGGCCCATGATCAACTCTGGGCGGCGGCCGGTCACGAAGTGGCCTGGTCGCAGGCACGGCTCCTTGGTCCTTCGACCGGCTCAGGACGCGGTCGGCCGGCCTTGGAGGCGGACGCCACAACGATCCCTGAGCCTGTCGAAGGGCAGACCACGATCGCCCTCGGCCCCGCGACCTTCGACCGCCGCACCGGCCGCCTGATCGAACTCGGCGGGCTCTCGGTCACCGGCCCGACTCTCGACCTGTGGCGGGCGCCGACCGAGAACGACCGCGGGCAGGGTGACCGGAACCGGCTCGCCGCGACCTGGCAGGCAGTCGGGCTGGACCGCATCCTGCACCGGACCGACGCCGTACAGATCCTCGACGGCGCGCTCGTGATCACCGGGCGGAGTGCGCCGGCCACCCAGCCGTTCGGCGTCCGCACCCGGTACGCCTGGAGCTGGGACGGCGACGGGCTCCGGCTGGCCGTCGACGCCGAGCCGGTCGGGCCCTGGCACGAGACGCCGTACGGCCGGCACTCGATGACACCGCCGCGGCTCGGGCTCCGGCTCGGCCTGCCCGGCGGCTACCGGGAGGTGACCTGGTTCGGCCACGGGCCCGAGGAGTCGTACGCCGACAGCCGCGCGGCCGCCCGGGTGGGCCGGTTCAGCCGCTCGATCGACGCGCTGCAGACTCCCTATCCGGTACCGCAGGAGAACGGGAATCACGTCGACACCCGGTGGCTCCGGCTGACCGGTGACGGAGTACCCGCGCTCCGGTTCGCCGGCGAGCCGTACCTCGACTTCACCGCGCGGCGCTGGACCAGCGAGGCGTTGGCCGACGCCGATCATCCCTTCCAGCTCGAGGACTCGGGGCGGGTCTGGCTCAATCTCGATCATGGCCAGCAGGGGCTGGGCAGCGCCTCCTGCGGTCCCCCGCTGCCGGACCGCTACCGGCTGCCGCTGCTCCCGGCCCGCTACTCGGTGATGATCACGCTCGACTGACACCACGCTCCTACGCACCGGCGGCGCTCCCGTACCCTCCTGATCATGAGCAGCCCGTCACGCAACGACGACTTCACCGGCCGGGTCGCACTGGTCACCGGCGGCAGTTCCGGGATCGGCCGCGGCGCGGCCGTCGAACTGGCCCGGCGTGGCGCTGCGGTCGCCGTCCTGTCCTTCGACCAGACCCGGAACGATGAGGTCCGCGCGGAGCTCACCGAGCTCGGCGCCGAGTGCCTGGTGATCACCGGCGACGTCCGCTCCGAGGCCGACATCAGCCAGGCGTTCGGCCGGGTCGAGCGGACCTGGGGCCGGCTTGATCATCTGGTGATCAGCGCCGGGAAGAACGGCGTGTTCGCGCCGCTGGACGAACTGACCCTGGACGAGTGGAACGACACCCTGGCGACCAACCTGACCAGCACCTTCCTGACCACGAGGGCCGCGCTGCCGTTGCTGCGCCGCAATGGCGGCTCGATCGTGATCATCTCGTCGGTCAACGGCACCCGGGTGTTCAACTACCCGGGAGCGGTCGCGTACTCGACCAGCAAGGGCGGCCAGGCGATCTTCGCCAAGATGGTCGCCGTCGAGCTGGCCCAGCAGGGCATCCGGATCAACGTCGTCTGCCCCGGCGAGGTCCGGACCAACATCGGCGAGGCGACCCACCCGCGGGACCTGGACCGGATCCGTTGGCCGGTGACGTACCCGAAGGGCCTCAACGTGCTCACCGGCCGGGGCGCCGAGCCGGTCGAGCTGGCCCAGGTGATCACCTTCCTGCTCTCCGACGAGGCACGACTGATCACCGGCAGCGAGGTCTGGGTCGACGCCGGCCTCAGTCTGGTGCTGGCCTGAGCCGCACCGGCTTTCCCAGGCGTTAGGCTTCTGACTAGGCCGGACCTGCCGGAAAGGCCACCATGACTGCGGCGGCGGGGGCGATGCGATGACCGAGACACAGCCAACTCTCATCACGTCGGTCCAGCGTGCCCTCGCGGTGGTCGAACTCGTCGCCGCATCGTCCCGGCCGCTGACCGCCAAGGCGATCAGCCGGAAGACCGGACTCAGCCTCGGCACGACGTACAACCTGATCCGGACCCTGGTGCACGAGAACTATCTGATCGCCGATCGGGACGGGCTGGTGCTCGGCAGCCGGTTCCCGGGGATGGCCGACCGGCCCGAAGGGGTGCTGGTCGCCCGCGGCCGGGCCGTGCTCAACCAGGTCTGCCGCGATCTCAAGGTGGCCGCCTACCTGACCGTGTACCAGGACGGCGAGATCCGGCTGGTCGACGTCGTCGACACCCCGGAGTCGCCCCGGGTCGAACTCTGGGTCGGCATCCAGGACAGCGGGCACGCGACCGCCTTCGGCAAGCAGATCCTGGCCGAGCTGCCGTCGGAAGACCGGATCGACTATCTGCATCGGCACCCGCTGCCGGAGCTGACGCCGTACACGGTCACCGACCGGCGGGAACTGCTGCGCCGGCTGAGCCGGCCGGCCGACGCCGTGATCGACCGTCAGGAGTACGTCCTCGGCCAGCGCTGCATCGCTGTCCCGGTACGGACTCCGGCTCTGGTCGGCTCGCTCGCCATCTCGCTCCCGGCCGACCGCCCGACCGCCGACGACGTACTGGCCGGTTGCTTGCGGGACTCGGCCGCCGGACTCTCCCGTCAACTCGGCCTCGGCCAGTTCAGTATCTGAAATCCGACCACTGCCACACGCCGCCGACGACTCCTAGGCTCAGCCCAGGAACGGCGCTCCACCCCCCGGCGAGCGCCCGCCCGAATCCGGACCGACGAACGGCCGCTGCTTCTACACCCCCCGTTACCCGAAGCAGCGGCCGTGAGTCGGTCCACGGGCTTGTCCCCCGGGTGTCAGCCGCGGTCGCGGTAGTGCGAGGGCGGGATCCCGTACCGGGAACGGAACTGGCGGCTGAACAGGAACGGGTCGCCGTAGCCGAGGGAGCGGGAGATCTGGTGGATGGCCATCGTGGTCTCGGTGAGCAGCATCCGGGCCCGGTCCAACCGGGATTCGACCAGGTAGTCGCGGAACGTCGTGTGCAGTTGCCGGCTGAACAGCGTGCTCAGCTGACGGGTCGAGAGCCCGACCGCGGCCGCGGTGCCGGCCAGCGAATGCCGCTTCGCCGGCGAGGCCCGGATCAGGTCGATCGCGTCGGCCAGTTGAGGATTGAGGGTCGCCGCGGCGACGCCTTGCGCGGACGCGTCCTGCCGGTAGATCTCGGCGAGCACCTCGAGCAACCGGGCCCGGGCCTCGACGGTACGCAGCGGCGACGGGTCGTGCACGGCGCGGACCAGGTGCCGGAACGCACCGGTCAGCTGCCCAGGAGCGCCGACCTGGATGACCCGGCGCGGCAGCACGCCCGGCTCGGGCACCGCGACGGCGCCGTCGGCCGGGTCGAGGAACGAGAAGTGGCAGGAGAGGACGGACAGCGGACGGGCCGGATCGTGGCCGATCGTTCCATGATCACCGGGCCGCAGCACCAGCAACGAGCCCGGCTCCAGCCGCAGGTCGATGCCGTCGTTGAGCCGGCCACGGCCGACGCCGTCGAAGACCAGCCAGAGATCGAAATCCGGGATCCGCGGCCGCCAGGACCAGTCCGGCCCACAATGGTGTACGTCAGCGCTGCCCGACGGGACCGGCGGCGTCCGGACCAGCAGCTCCTCGATGCGCGACCAGCTGTCCGGATCGCGGTAGTCGACCGACTCGTCCATGGTCTCGACGGTAGGCCATCAAGGACCGTCGGCGACGCATTTTAGTCGGCCGGCGACACCGTCGGCCATGGCCCCAGACGGCCGAATTCTGGACCGAAAACCCGACGCGCCGGTCGATGATCAAGATCGTTGACAGGCTCGAATTGGCCCGCATATGTTCACCTGAGCGTGTCGCATTCCGGCACCGCCTCCCTCACTGACGATCGGGGTGATCACGTGTCCTGCCGCCGACTCATCGCACGCGTTGCCGAGGACCCGGGTGCCCCTCGCGGCTGACCCGGAACGATCATGGCGAATCCCGCCCGGCCGCTGCCGCTCAACGACACGACCTCCGCGCGAGCTGCATCCGGAGCCGCTGATTCCGCGCCCGATCCTCGTCCCGGAGCCATGGCCACGACGACGCCACCGGTCCGGCGCCGGCGCCGCCGGACCAAGATCACCGAGGCCCTGGACGGCCGGACCGTGCGCCGGGTCCCGTTGATCAAGCGGATCTGGCGGGAACGCTGGATGTATCTGCTGATGCTGCCCGGCTTCGTCTTCTTCGTCGTGTTCCAGTACCTGCCACTGGGCGGGAATGTCGCCGCCTGGCAGGACTATTCGCCGTTCCTCGGGCTGAGCCGGAGCCTCTGGGTGGGCTGGGAGAACTTCGAACGGATCTTCATCGATCCCGAACTGATCGACTCCCTGTGGAACACGCTGCTGCTCAGCGCGCTGCAGATCGTGTTCGCGTTCCCGGCCCCGATCGCGCTCGCCCTGCTGCTGACCAGCATCCTGTCCGACCGGGTGAAGCGGTCGATCCAGATGATCGTCTACCTGCCGCACTTCATCGGCTGGGTGATCGTGGTGTCGATCTGGAACGAGATGCTCGGTCCGCTCGGCGTCCTGAACAGCATGATCACGACGGTCGGCCTGCCCAAGCTCGACATCATCGGCAACCCGGACTGGTTCCCGGCGTTGGTGACGCTCCAGGTGATCTGGAAGGAGGTCGGCTGGGGCACGATCATCTTCCTCGCCGCGATCTTGAACATCCCCCAGGAGCGGTACGAGTCGGCCGCGCTGGACCGGGCCGGGCCGTGGCGCCGGATCTGGCACATCACCCTGCCCGGAATGGCGTCGATCATCGTACTGCTGCTGATCCTGCGGCTGGGCAGCGTGCTCTCGGTCGGGTTCGAGCAGATCCTGCTGCAGCAGCCGATCTTCGGGGCCGAGGCCGCCCAGACCCTGGACACGTTCGTCTACTTCCGCGGCATCAACGGCGGCGACTGGGGCCTGGCCACCGCAGCCGGCCTGGTCAAGGGACTGATCGGCACCATGCTCGTGCTGGGAGCGAACAAGCTGGCCAAGATGTTCGGCGGCGAAGGGGTGTTCTGATGGCGACGCGGATCAAGACCACCCGGCCGGCCTGGCAGGAGAAGCCGAGCGTGATCACCCAGGCGCTCAAGGTGATCGTGCTCGCGTTCAGCGTGATCGTCATGCTCTACCCGTTCGTGCACGTGATCTCGGTCAGCTTCTCCGATCCCGAGGTCTACACGCCGGGTGATCTGCTGCTCTGGCCGAAGGGCTTCACCACCGCCGCGTACGAACTCGTGCTCGGCGGCGAGGTCGTACCGCGGGCGCTGCTGGTCAGCATCGGTGTCACGCTGCTCGGCACCTTGATCAGCATGGTGATGACCGTGACGATGGCGTACGCGCTGACCCAGACCCGCCGGGTGCCGGGCTCCCGGTTCGTCCTGCTGCTGGTGCTGTTCAGCATGCTGTTCTCGGCCGGCATCATCCCGAACTACCTGGTGGTCCGCGGCCTCGGGCTGCTGGACAACTACCTGGCGTTGATCTTGCCCGGTGCGATCAGTGCCTTCAATCTCGTCGTGGTCCGGAACTTCTTCATGAGCATCCCCGAGGAGCTGCTCGACGCGGCCCGGATCGACGGCGCGGGCGAACTGCGGATCCTCGGCAGCGTGGTGCTCCCGCTCTCCAAGGCCGTGCTCGCGGTGATCGCGCTGTTCTACGGCGTCGGCTACTGGAACGCCTTCTTCGGCGCGATGCTCTACCTCAACAATCCGTCGATGTGGCCGGTCCAGCTGGTCCTGCGGCAGTACGTCCTGCAGGCCGAGCCGCTGCCCGGGTCGGTGATCGAGAACACCCAGGTGCAGCTCACCCCGGAGACCATCCAGATGACCGTGCTGGTGCTGGCCACGGTCCCGATCCTGATCGTCTACCCGTTCCTGCAGCGGTTCTTCACCAAGGGCGTGCTGACCGGCGCGATCAAGGGCTAGCGGAGAGAAAGGAAGATCATCATGCGCGACGATGCCATGATCAACTCGTTCAGCCGGCGGTCCGCGCTCGGCCTCGGTATCGGTGTGGTGGGGGCCGCGGCGGTCGGCTGTTCCAACGAGGGCCGTGGGGTGCAGAACGCACCCGGCGGGGAGGACCTGCAGCTGCCGATCAGCCTGGAGCGGCCGGAGTTGGAGGGCACCACGCTGAGCAAGGTGCCCGACGTCCCGCCCGCGTACAGCAAGCTGCCGATGCCGGGATTCCAGTCCGTGAAGGAGAAGCCGGGCCGCGGCGGCGAGGTCTCCACGTTCACGATCACCTGGGGCGTGCCGGCCAAGCTGGACGGCAACGTCTGGTACGAGAAGCTCAACGAGGCGCTCGGCGTGACGCTGAAGCCGGTGGTGACGCCGGCCCAGTCGTTCGGCGACAAGCTGGTCACCACGATCGCCAGCGGCGACATCCCCGACATCACGACGAACGAGCCGAGCTACCGCGGCCGCGCCGCCCGGAAGTACCTGCCGCAGGGGGTCTTCCATGATCTTCGGCAGTTCCTCGGCGGCGACAAGGTCAAGAAGTATCCGAACCTGGCCCTGGTGCCGGCCTACGCCTGGCAGAACTCGCGGATCAACGGCGCGATCTACGGCGTCCCCTGCTATCGGAACCGGACCATCGGCGGCACGATCTCGTACCGCTCGGACTGGGTGGCCAAGGGTGGCTTCGACGGCAAGCCGGCCAACGCGGACGAGCTGTTCGAGTGGCTGAAGGCGATGAAGGCCGGCGGCGGTGAGGGCACCTACCCGCTCGCCACGATCGACCAGACGTTCAACTTCTGCGGCGGCCAGGTGCAGGGCGTGCCGAGCGGCTGGCGCGAGGAGGGCGGCAAGCTCACCAAGGACCTCGAGACCGACGAGTACGAGGCCGCGCTGGTCTTCGCCAACAAGCTCTGGACGGAGGAACTGGTCCATCCCGACGTGCTGACGCTGACGCCGAACTCCGCCGAGTACACCGGCTACTTCACCAGCGGCCGGGTCGGCATCTGCAACGGCAGCATCGACGCCTACTTCGGTGTCGTCGGCCAGTTCGCCCAGGTGCGGCAGCGGGAGCCGGACGCGCAGTGCGACGTGCTGGTGCCGCCGGGCCGCGACGGCGGCCGCGGCGTGATCGCGCCGGACCTCGGGTTCTACTGCATGCTCAGCATTCCGGCCTCGGTCACCGACGAGGCGCGGATCGACGAGCTGCTCCGGGTGATCGACTATCTCGCGGCACCGGCCGGCAGCCTGGAGTACAACCTGGTGCACTACGGCGTCGAGGGCCACAACTACACCGTCAAGGACGGGCTGCCGGTCGGCTCGACGGACGAGAAGGTCGTCGCCGAGGGCTTCCTGAACCAGCTGAGCGCCTTCAACTACGGCTTCTTCTTCCCCGGTGCGCCGGCCGAGGAATCGGCGACCTGCCAGAAGTACGCGGAGGAGATGACCGAGTGCTTCGTGCCGGACCCGACCGCCGGCCTGGACTCGGAATCCTCGTACTCCAAGGGAGATGCGTTGTCCGCCCTGGTGCAGGACTTCGTCAACGGGATCGTCACCGGCCGCAAGCCGATCAGTGATCTTGCCGAGCTGCGGGAACGCTGGAAGAAGAACGGCGGCGACGATGTCCGCCAGGAGTACGAGCAGGCCCTCGCCGAGCAGTGACCGACCCCATACCCAGGATGTGATCTTGCCGATGTCCCGGCTGCGTACCGACGACGAACTGAAACGACTCCGCGAGCGCTGGACCGATCCGGCCTTCGCCGCCGCCCGCGATTCCCTGTTGGAGCAGGCCGAGACGGCGCTCGCGGCCGACCTGCGCCCGGTCGGCGAGGCGGGCGGTTGGGGCCACGCGTTCCACTGTCCTGATCATGTGGTGCCGCTCGAGTTCGACCCGTCCGGCCCGCCGCAGCACCGCTGCCCGGTGGACGGGAAGCTCTGGCAGGGAGAGGATTTCGACGGCGGCTGGCGCTGCGCGCTGAACGGCCGGATCATGGGCGGCATCCAGGCCTGCGCGACGGTGGTCGCCGCCGTCGGACCGGAGGACGGTGCCCGCTGGCTGGCGTACCCGCGGGAGATCCTGCTCGACTACGCGGAGCGCTATCCCGACCTGCCGCCGTCCGGCCGCTGGGCCGGCCAGGGCAAGATCACCGGGCAGGGCCTCGAGGAAGCCGTCTGGGCCATCGGCGCCACCAAGGTCTACGACGCGATCCGTGATCAACTCTCCGAGGGGGACCGAACCAAGATCGAGACCGGGCTGCTGCGCGGCCTGGCGGCGCACGTCACCGATCAGCTGTTCCACAAGATCCACAACATCGAGTGCTGGCAGCTGTCCGCGCTGGCGCACCTCGGCGTGATCTTGGACGACGACGACCTGGTCGCGCTGGCGGTGGACGGCGAGACCGGGCTGACCGCCCAGCTCGCCGAAGGCATCCTCGACGACGGCTGGTGGGCCGAGGGCTCGCCGACGTACCACTACTACATGCTGTCCGGGGCCCTGGCCGCGGCCGCCGCGCTGCGGGAGCGGCGGCCCGCGTTTCTCGAGACCCGCGGGCTGCGGGACATGCTGCTCACCCCGCTGACCATGATCAGGTCGGACTTCAGCCTGCCCGCGACGAACGACGGCTGGAACTCGATCGCCTACCCGTACGGGCTCGCGCAGTACGCCGGGCACTACGAGCAGGGTTACGGGCTGTGGCCGGACCCGCGGTTCGCCGAGGTGCTGGCCGCCTGCTACGGGCAGGGCACGCCGCGGACCGGCGAGGCGGCGCTGGCCCTCGGGCCGGACCTGACCGACGTGACCGCACCCGCGGGATGGCCGCTGAAGACCGTGCATCCGACCAGCGGCTACGCCATCCTCGCCGATGATCATCGCTACCTGCTGCTCAAGTACGGGCCGCACGGCGGCGGGCACGGGCACCCGGACAAGCTGCAGCTCGATCTCTGGGCCGACGGTGTCCGGCTCGCCCCGGACGCCGGCTCGCCGGCCTACATCTCGCCGCTGCAGGGGCCGTGGATCCGGCAGACCCTGTCGCACAACACAGTGCTGCTCGACCAGACCTCCCAGCCCGAGGCCGAAGGCACCTTGATCAACTTCCGGGACCCGGCCGAGCATCCGTACGGGTTGGCCGAGGCGTCGGTGGCCTGGCCGGAGGACCCGGACGCCCTCGTCGGCCGCCAGGGCTCCTGGCTGCGCGAACCGCGGCGGACCCACGTGCCCGCCTACGCCGGGGCCGAGTTGCGGCGGTCGGTGCTCTGGACCGCCGACTACCTCGTCGACCTGGTCCGGGTGACGGCGCCGTACGAGGTGCCGATCGACCTGGCCTGGCACCACCGCGGCGCCTTGATCGCGCCGGCTGATCTTCAGCCTGTCGACTGGCAGCCGCCGGACGAGACGTACGCGATCCTGAGCGACGTGCACCGGCTGCCCCACCAGGACCGCAGCTGGCAGGCACAGTGGGAGGCCGAAGGTGTCACGACCCGCCTCTGGGCGCACGATCCGGAGGAAACGGAGGTGATCACCGCGACCACGCCCGGCAACCCGCCGGCCGAACCGCAGAGCACCTTCCTGCGCCGAGCCCACGGCCGGTCCGCCCTGTTCGCCGCCGTGATCGAGACCTCCCGCGGCCCCGGCCGGATCGACGCCGTCGACTGGCAGCAGGGTCCGGAGCTGGTCGTCTCGATCCGGCTGCCCGACCGCACCGACACCTGGACCCTCCCGGCCGACGGCTCGCCTCAGCCCGCGTCCGGTTCCCGCGAGGGGTCGGTCAGCCAACCCTGAAGGGTGGGTCCGATCCAGGCGACCAGGGACTCCGGCTCGGCGGCGGAGATCTCGGGCAGCCCGAGCTGGTAGCGCGCGGTCGCGAGGCCGAGCAACTGCACGGTGATCAACTCCAGCCGGATGGCGGCATCGCTGATCCCGAAGTCGCGGGCCAGCCGGTCGGCCACCGGACCCTGGATCTCGTCTCGTACCGCTGCCTTGATCGACGGCAGATGGTCGGCCGCGCGCAACAGGGCCAGGCTGGGCTGGAAGCCGGCGGCGTCCCAGTGCTCCAGGCAGGTCCGTACCAAGCGGGCGCCGATGCCCTGTAGGCCTTGATCAAGAAGCGGAACCAGCAGCCGGACCGGATGCTCGGCGCCGGCGAGCACCTGGGCGAACAGGCTCTCCTTCTTACCGAAGAAGTAGTAGACCATCGCGACGTCGACGCCCGCCTGCGCGGCGATGCTGCGCACGCTCGTCCCGTCGTAGCCGCCGGTCATGAACAAGGTCCGGGCGGCATCGAGGATGCGGAGCCGGCTCTCCTGCCCGGTCCGCCAGCGCCCGGCCCGCCGGGCGGGTTGATCCTTCGGTTCGGTGTTCGGCATCGCGATCGTAGGCACCCTACCGCAGCAAAACTCAGCGGTTGTTGAAGTTTGACCGGCTCGGCGTCTACGCTTTCTTCAACACTTGTTCAAGAAAGGCTTGCCGATGACATCCGAACCCACCTCGCTGCCGGTCGGCCGGGAATGTCCCTTCGACCCGCCCGCGGAACTGAAGTCGCTCCGAGCCGAACCGGTCCGTCCACTGCGCTATCCCGACGGCCATGTCGGCTGGCTGGTCACCGGCTACCAGGCTGGACGGGCCGTGCTGTCCGACCGCCGGTTCAGCTCGCGCTCGGAGCTGCACCACCTGCCCGTGGCCGGACTGCGGCTGCCCGGAGCGGGCGCCCGAAAGCTGCCCGGTTCGTTCATCCTGATGGACCCGCCGGACCACACCCGACTCCGCCGCTCGCTCACGGCCCAGTTCACGGCGCGCCGGATGAATCTCCTCAAGCCGAAGATCACGGAGATCACCCATCGACAGCTCGACGCGATGCAGGCGTCCGGCCCGCCGACGGACCTGGTCGCCTCGTTCGCACTGCCGATCCCCTTACGGGTGATCAGCGAGCTGCTCGGCGTGCCGCACAGCGAGCAGGAGCGTTTCCACCGAAACGCCCACACGTTCTTCGACCTCCGTGCGACCGACGAGCAGAAGCTCGAGGCCCAGCAGGACCTCGCCGGTTACCTGGCCGACCTCGTGCGAACGAAGCGCAGCGACCCGGCCGACGACCTGCTCAGCGGCCTCGTGGCCGAGGGGAAGCTCGCCGACGATGAACTGGTGGGCGTCTCACTGCTGCTCCTGGTCGCCGGTCACGACACCACCGCCAACATGCTCGCCCTCGGCACCTTCGCCCTGCTGAGCCACGCCGAGCAGGCGGAGGCGATCCGAGCCGAGCCCGAACTCATCGACGGTGCGGTCGAAGAACTCCTGCGCTACTTGACGATCCTGCACCTCGGCACCCTGCGCACGGCCCTGGAGGATGTCGAAGTCGACGGGCAGTTGATCAAGGCCGGACAGACCGTCACCGTCTCGCTGCCCGCGGCCAACCGCGATCCCGAGCGCTATCCCGATCCGGACCGGCTCGAGGTCACCCGCAACGCCGGTGGCCACCTCGCCTTCGGCCACGGCATCCATCAATGCCTCGGCCAGCAACTCGCCCGGATCGAGCTTCGGATCGGCTTTCCGGCGCTGCTGGACCGATTCCCGAACCTGCGACTCGCCGCCGACCCGGCCGAGATCCCACTCCGCGAGGACATGGCGATCTACGGCGTCCACGAACTGCCGGTCACCTGGTAGCCACGGCCCGCTCGGCGCGTTGATGACGGAGGCGCTGCCGATGGGCCTTCTGGCGGCAGGCGGCGCTGCAGTAACGGGCCGGGCGGCCGGAGCCGGACGACTCCAGCGGCTTGCCGCACACCTCGCACGTTACGTTACGTAACCCAGATTTCGTTACGCTTTGAGGTCGCAAAGCGTCGCTGACCAAGGCCGCCATCCGCCCGGGCTGCCGACGGCCCCGCTCCGTCGCCAGACAGCCGGCCAGCAGCGAGCGGACGTCGGCGAGGTCGACGTCGGCCCGGACCGAGCCGACCTCCTGGGCTCGCCGCAACAGCACACCGAAGACGGCGCCGAAGTCGGCGTCGATCTGGATCGAGCACTGGGAACCACCGTGCTCGATGGCCTCGCAGACGGCGCGATTGAAGGTCGCCCGCTCGACCACCAGGGCGAAGTAGTCGTAGAACGCCGCGCCGGGATCGGCCACGTCCGCGAGCGCTCTCCCCTCGGCGACGATCGCCTCGAGCCGGCCCACCACCACCTCGGCGAACAGCGCCTCCTTGGTCGGGAAGTGCCGGTAGACGGTGCCCGCGCCGACACCGGCCCGGCGGGCGATGTCGTCCAGCGGCACCAGCGACCCGGACTCGGCGAACGCCTCCTGGGCGGCGGCCAGCACTCGGTCGCGGTTGCGCCGGGCATCGGCGCGCAGCGCTTCGGCCATCTCACCTCTCCGGTCGTGGAAACGGGCTGAGCGTTCCGGTACGGTGGTTAACCGGGCTCACCGTTCCGATTCTAGAGGAGACACCATGACAGCACCCAGCGGCGCCGAGACCCGGTCGAGGATCGGCCGGGTCGGCTTCGGGTTGATGGCGCCGGTCGCGCCGGCCGAGCAGTGGCGGGACGCGGCGCAGCGGATCGACCGGGCCGGCTACGGCACGATCTGGATCAACGAGGGCATCGGCGGACGGGACGTGTTCGCCCAGCTCGGCGTCCTGCTGGCGGCGACCGACCGGATCGCCGTCGGCTCGTCGGTGGCGAACCTGTGGGCCAGGCATCCGGCCGCGATGCAGGGCGGAGCGGCCGTGCTCGCGGACGCGTACCCGGGCCGGTTCGTGCTCGGCATCGGCGTCAGCGGTCCACAGTACGTGGAGGCCAGCGGCCAGACCTGGACCCGGCCGCTCGAGCGGACCCGGACCTACCTGGAACAGATGGACGCCTCGGCCGGCTGGGCGCCGCGGCCGACGGTCCCGTTCCCCCGCGTCGTCGCCGCCCTCGGCCCGAAGATGACCGAGCTCGCCCGTGATCATTCCGACGGCGCGCTGCCCGCGGCGATGCCGGTCGAGCACACCCGGCGGACCCGGCAGCTGCTCGGCCCGGAGCCGTTGTTGATCACCATCCTGCTCGCCGTCGACGAGCCCGACCTCACGAAGGCACGCGCAGCGGTGCGCGGGACCGGGCTGCTGGACGACACCACGTCCGGCTACGCGAACGCGCTCCGCGGTCTCGGCTACACCGACGCCGACCTGGCCGACCAGAACAGCGACGCGTTGGTGGACGCCCGGTTCGCCCTCGGCACCCCGGCGGCGATCGCAGCCCGGGTCCAAGATCATCTCGCCGCCGGTGCCGACCAGGTGGTGCTCACGGCGATCCCGTCGGCCACCCTCGCCGAGTCCGCCGACCTCGCCGAACGACTCGCTCCGGCCCTGACCGCCCAGCTCGGAGCTCCGGTCGGCTAGTCCCCGACGCGCGCTGAGTCAGGCGCGCGGGTCCTGGTAGACCTTGCGGGGAAAGACCGCGTGGGCACCGGCGACCCGGTCCAGGAACAACAACCCGGCGCAGTGATCGATCTCGTGCTGCAGCGCGCGAGCCTCGAAGGCGTCGGTGACGATCTCGATCCGCTCGCCGGTCACCGGCAGCACGCCGGCCACGGTCACCCGGTTGGCCCGCTTCACGTCGCCGGTGAAGTCCGGCACCGACATGCAGCCCTCGCGGGACTTCTCGTTCCGGCTCGAGGCGATCACCTCGGCGTTGATCAACACGATCAGGCCGTGGCAGGTCTTCGTCTTCGGGTGTTCGGTCACGTCGACGCAGAACGCCCGCGCCGCGACGCCGATCTGCGGCGCGGCCAGGCCGACGCAGCCGGGCGACACTCGCATCGTGGCCACCAGGTCGGCACACAACTGGGCCGCCTCGGCGCTGGTCGGGTCGATCTCGGGGGAGGCGGTGGACAGCACCGGGGCCGGCGCGCGCACCACGTCGCGGACGTGCCCGGTGGGCAGCGCCGGAAGCTCGAAGCTCACAGTTCGTCGCGCTCCACCGGTCGCAGGTTGGCCCCGACGCCCAACTCGGCGGCCACGTCCGTCAGCCGCTGCCGTACCGCCTCGACGGCATCCGGTGGAAGATCCACTTCGGCGAGCAGCAGGTACAGCTCGCCGGACAGCCGGGTGGACAGGTCGGTGATGTTGCCGCCGGCCTCGGCCAGCACCCCGGTCAGCCGGGCGACGATGCCGAGCTGGTCGGCACCGTGCACGGTGATCAGGTACGACTCCCCCACCGGCGCCTGGTCCGCCTCCGGGTCGATCTCGCGCACGCTGACCGAGAGGGAGTCGTCGATGATCGCGGCGAGCTTGGCCTCGACCTCGGCCGCCGTCGTGCTGCCGGTGCAGATCAGGGTCATCGCGAAATGACCGCGGAGCAGCGTCATCGACGAGTCCTCGAGGTTCATCTGCAGACCGGCGAGCTGGTCGGCCGTCCGGGCGATGATGCCGGGCCGGTCATGCCCCAGCACGGTGATGGCGAGATGAGTCACCCGGGCATTGTGCCAAAGCCGCGCAGGAAGTCCAGGATCGGTGCGGTCTGACCGAGCACCGCATGCCCGACCCCGGGCAGGGACCGGACCGTGGCGTGCGGCAGGGCGGCCGCGCGGCGTACCGTCTCCGCGCTGTCGAGCATCGCATCCCGTTCGCCGACGATGATCATGACCGGCATCTCGAGTCCGCGGAGCGCCTCGTCGGCGAAGAGGGGGAGCCGCTCCTTCCGGGGCAGGAACTCGCCGAAGTTGGCCGCGGTGTACTCGAGCTCCGGGCCGGAGGTCTTCGGGTCGATCCCGGCGACCATGGCCACCGACCGGCGGACACCCCATGGCCCCAGCAGGCGGAGCAAGATCACCGCCGGCAGCCAGCCCATGGTCTGCCGGCCGAGCCCGCCGGGGCACAACGCGACCAGCCGGTCGACCCGGTCGGGCCGCCGGATCGCGTAGTCCAAGCCATGCCAACCGCCCAGCGAGATGCCGACGACCGCGGCATGATCAATTCCGAGTCCGTCCAGCACGTCGTCCAGCCACTCCGCGGGCGCCGACGAATCGAGCGCAGGCCGTGACCGGGCGCTGAGGCCGGGTTCGCCGACCAGATCGACCGCATAGGTACGGAAGTCGCGCGACCACGCCGCAACGTCGCCCAGCCACATCGCGCTGTTCGAACCGGACCCGTGCAGCAGGACCACCGCAGGCGCATCGGCCGGACCGGACACGCAGACGAAGGTCTCGCCCTCCCGGGTGGGTACGAACCGGTGCTCGGACTCGACCGGCCAGGCAGCGAGCAGGTCGCGGTAGTGCCGTTCCAGCCGTCGGGCTCCGGCCTCCGTGCGATAGATCGTGGTCATGGCAGCGCTCCTTCCAGCGCGTCGAGGAATCGGGTGATCGTTCCGAGGTCGCCGGTCGCGATGACCTTCATCCGGGATCGGTCCTCGTCGATCATGGTCTGCACGCGCAGCGGCACCGGCCGTGCTTCGCCCGGCAGGGAGATGATCAAGGTCTCCAGTCGGGCGCGCTGGTCGGCGGTGATCGGCTCGAGCTCGATGACGCTGGTCACCTCGGCCCGGACCGGATCCGTCGCCGGCTCGGGCGGCATCACCGGCCCGCCGGCGAACGCCTCCACGTCGTCCCTCGCGATCCGGTACTGCTTGCCGATCCGGGTCCCTCGCAACGCACCGCTGCGCAGGTAGTTGCGGATGGTGCGCTCGTGTACGCCGAGCCGCGCGGCAACGTCTCGTACCGAATAGAGCTGATCAGACACAAATACGACCATATCCGACCGGCCAATACCACCGCATTGGGTATTTTGCGGAATCAGGTCAGGAGGGAAAGGGCGATCCCGTCCAGGATGTCGGCCTCGCTGACGATCATCCGGTCGGTGCTCACCCGGCGGGACACCCGGGTCGCGACCAGGGTGCCGCCGCAGATGACGTCGGCGCGGCCCGGGTGCATCGACGAGATGGCCCGGATCTCCTCGACGGTCCTCGCCGACAGGTCGGCCAGCAGGTCGGTCAGTTCCTCGACGGTGATCACCGACCCGTGCACCTTGCTGCGGTCGTACTCCACCAGCCCGAGATTGACCGCGGCCAGCGTGGTGGCCGTACCGGCGACGCCGACCCAGACCCGGGCCGCACCGAGATCGACTCCGGCGGAGTCGATCAGTCCGTCGACGTACTCGGCCGCGCGGTCGAGATCGGCGGGCGGCGGCGGCCCGGCGCCGAGGAACCGCTCGGTGAGCCGGACCGAACCGACGTCCAGCGACCGCGCGGCCAGGATCGTGCCGTCCCGGTCACCCAGGATCAACTCGGTCGAACCGCCGCCGATGTCCATCACCAGCACGGGGCCCGGGCCGACGCCGGGCGGCATCCCGCTCAACGCGCCGGTGAAGGACAGCTCGGCCTCCCGGTCGCCGCTGATCACCTCCGGCCGGACGCCGAGCCGCTCCTCGATGCCCGTGAAGAAGGCCTCCCGGTTGCCGGCGTCCCGGGCCGCCGACGTCGCGACGAAGTCGATCTTGTCCACCGGAACGCCGGCGTCCTTGATCAACCCGGCGTAGCCGTCGGTGGCGGCGAAGGTGCGGGCCAGCGCGTCGGGATGGAACTCGCCGGTCGCGTCGACGCCCTGGCCGAGCCGGACGATGTCGGTCCGGCGTTCCAGCTCGACCAGCCGGCCGTCCGGGCCACGTTCGGCGATCAGCAGCCGGATCGAGTTCGTACCGCAGTCGACTGCGGCGACCCTGGTCATGATCCTGATCCTCCCGGGTCGGTCAGCGGGGTTGGGGTAGGCAGGGAGCGAGGGGCCAGTAAGGCTCGAGCCGGGCGAGGGCCTCGTCGCCGATCGGGTTCACGCCCGGCCCGGCAGCCAGGCTGTGACCGACCAGGGCGTGCAGGCACTTCACCCGGTCCGGCATCCCGCCGGCGCTGACCCCGGCCAGTTCCGGGACGTCGCCGAGCGCCGCCCGGTCGGCCAGGTACGCCTCGTGCGCCCGCCGGTACGCCGCGGCGAGCTCGGGGTCCTCGGCCAACTGCTGCCCGAGTTCGACCATCACGCCGGTCGACTCCAGCCGGGAGCAGGCCGCGACCGCGTGCGGGCAGGTCAGGTAGTACGTGGTCGGGAACGGGGTGCCGTCCGGCAGCCGCGGCTCGGTCGCAACCACGCCCGGATGGCCGGCCGGGCAGCGATAGGCGATGCCCGCCACGCCGCGCGGCGGGCGGCCCAGCTGCTCCTCGATCACCGCGGCGTCGGCCGCCGACATCGGTTCCAGCTTCGGAGATTCCGGTGTCCCGGCGGCGGTCATCGGCCGTTCTTCGGGGCCGAGCTGGCGGTGATCGTCGGCTCCTCCGTCGGCTCCGGTGCGGGGGCCGGCGGCTGGTCGGCCCGGGCCAGCGAGCCGAGCAGGCGTTCCCACCACGGCGTCTGGTCCTCCTGCTGTTGCGGTGCGTCGGTCGGGTCGTCGGTCGGGGCGCCTTCGACGACCCGGTAGCCGACCTCGCCGGGCAGCACCCAGCCGAGCCGGTCGCGGGCCTGCGCCTCGACGTACGCGTCGTCCTGCCAGCGGTCCAGGTCCCGTTGCAGACCGCCGATCGCGGCCTCCCGCTCGGTGATCTTGGCCTTGGTCGCGGCGATCTCCTGCCGCTGCTCGAGGTAGATCCGCAGGCTGCTCGCGTACGAGATCGTCAGAATCAGCAACACCACCGCGAGCGCGATGGCCCGCGTGGTGATGCCCCCACGCAACAGAGACCGACGCCGCGGGACGGGGCGTGCCTCAGCCGTGGAGTCGGAGGTGTCGTCGATCGGTCCGGCCGCGGCCGGGCCCGACCGGTCCCCGGCGGTGCGCCGGGAACCCTTCGGTCGGGCCGTCTTGCGTCCGGGAGCCGCGGCAGGGCGGGGAAGGTTGCGCCGGGCTGACATCGATCCATTGTCTCCTTAGCGGGCCGTGAAACGCGGGAACGCGGCCGCACCGGCGTAGCGCGCCGCGTCGTCCAGGTCCTCCTCGATCCGCAACAGCTGGTTGTACTTGGCCACGCGCTCGGACCGGGCCGGGGCGCCGCTCTTGATCTGGCCACAGTTCGTCGCGACGGCCAGATCGGCGATCGTGACGTCCTCGGTCTCACCGGACCGGTGGCTCATCATGCAGCTGAAGCCGTTCCGGTGAGCCAGCTCGACGGCGTCCAGGGTCTCGGTCAGCGAACCGATCTGGTTCACCTTGACCAGCAGCGCGTTGGCCGCCTTCTCGTCGATGCCGCGCTGCAGCCGCTCGACGTTGGTGACGAACAGGTCGTCGCCGACGATCTGCAGCTTGTCGCCGAGCTGCCCGACCAGGTTGGCCCAGCCGGCCCAGTCGTCCTCGGCCAGCGGGTCCTCGATCGAGACGATCGGGAAGTCGGCCGCCCACGTGGTGTAGATCGCGGTCAGCTCGTCGGCGCTCAGCTTTTGGCCGTCGAAGGTGTACGTCCCGTTGTCGAAGAACTCCGTGGCCGCGGCGTCGATCGCGATCGCGATGTCGGTGCCGAGGGTCAGGCCGGTCTTCTCCACCGCGGTGGCGATCAGCTCCAGCGCCGCCGCGTTCTGCGGCAGGTTGGGCGCGAAGCCGCCCTCGTCGCCGAGGCCGGTCGACAGCCCCTTCTGCTTCAGGACGGACTTGAGCGCGTGGTAGACCGACACGCCCTGCTCCAGCGCGTCCGCGAACGTGCCCGCGCCGATCGGTGCAATCATGAACTCCTGCACGTCGACATCGGAGTCGGCGTGCGCTCCTCCGTTGAGGATGTTCATCATCGGCACCGGCAGCGTCCGGGCGTTCGCGCCACCCACGTAGCGGTAGAGCGGCAGGTCCGCCGAATCGGCGGCGGCGTGCGCGACGGCGAGCGAGACGCCGAGGATCGCGTTGGCGCCGAGCTTCGCCTTGTTGTCGCTGTCGTCCAGGTCGAGCATCGCCTGGTCGATCAGCCGCTGCTCGCTGGCGTCGTACCCGAGGAGCTCCGGGCCGATCTGGTCGATCACGCCGAGGACGGCCTTGCTGACGCCCTTGCCGCCATAGCGGTCACCGCCGTCCCGCAATTCCACCGCTTCGAACGCCCCGGTCGACGCACCGGACGGGACCGCAGCGCGGCCCTCCGCGCCGTCGTCGAGGATGACCTCGACCTCGACCGTGGGGTTGCCGCGGGAATCGAGGATCTCCCGGGCGCCGACAAACTCGATACTGGCCACGAACTTAGCTGCCTTTCCTGGAATGGGGCATTGCGTCCCCAGCGTAACGACACATTCCGGCCGTTCCCGGACGCGCCCGGCGAACAGCGCGTGTGCGTCCCACGAAATGCAGACCAACCGGGAGGGTGGTGTCAAGCGGTGGCCGTCGCGAGCACGTGCTCGTCCCGGCTCAGCGGGCGGCCCGGGCCAGCGCGTCGACGGTCGTGTTGCCGCCGCAGATCACCAGCCCGAGCCTGGCGTCCGGGCCGACCCGGTCGAGCACGGTCCGGGCGGCCGGGATCAGGCAGCCGGCCGCCGGTTCGGCCCACACGCCGGCCCGTTCGGCCAACGTGATCGCGCCGGCCACGGCCTCGTCGTCGGAGACCACGAGGACGTCCTCGACCAGAGCCCGTACGTGCTCGTACGTCAGCTGGGACACGTGCGGAGCGCTGAGGGTGGTGACGATCGAGGTCGGCCGGAAGTCCACCGGGCCACCGGCCGCCAGGGCCCGGCTCATCGCGTCCGCCCCGGTCGTCTCGACCCCCCAGATCCGTACCCGCGGGTCGAGTTCGCGGAAGGCCACCGCGACGCCCGCGATCAGGCCGCCGCCGCCGATGCTGACCAGCACGTCGGTCAGGTCCGGGGCCGCCGCAGCGAACTCCAGGCCGACGGTCCCCTGCCCCGCCACCACGACCGGGTCGTCGAACGGATGGACGAGGGTACGGCCCTCGGCGACCAGGTCGTCGAGCAGCGCGAACGCGTCCGCCATGTCCGGGGTCAGCCGCACCTCGGCACCCGACGCGCGACAGGCGTCGATCGACCGCTGCGGCGCAGCCTTCGCCATCACCACCGTGGCCGCGATGCCGAGCGAGCCGGCCGCGTCGGCCAGCGCCGTGCCGTGGTTGCCGCCGCTGACGGTGACCACCCCGGCGGCCCGCTCGGCCGGGTCGAGGGTGAGCAGCTTGGCCAGCGCGCCGCGGGACTTGAACGACCCGGAGCGCTGCAGCTGTTCGAGTTTCAGGGTGACCGGCACGCCGAGCAGGGCGGTCAGGGCGGGGCTGGCCACGGTGGGCGTGGCGACGATCTCGCCGGCGATCCGGGCCGCTGCCGTACGCAGTTCCTCGGGGGTCACCAGCCGCACCGACGGCACCGGCGCGACCTCGCAGTCCTGGCTGGTCAACGGCGGCGGCGTCCGCTCAACGCGTGCACCACGTTGACGGCCACGATGCCGCCCCAGGAGATCAGGACGCCGACCAGCGGTGGATCGACCAGCCCGCCGCTGATCGCGGTGATCGGGATACCGGCGCCGAGCGAGACGATGCCGAGCGCGAACCGCTGGGTCCGGGTCGAACGCTCCGCCGCCTCCTCGACCCGGGACGCCCGGTGCTGCTCCTGCAGTTCCACCCCGCGGTGGTACGCCAGCTGCTCCATCCGCTCCGCGAGCCCGGCGGCGATTTGCTCGTCGAAGTCGGGTCCGAGTTCGCGGCGCGCGGCCATCGCCGCGGCGGCGTCGCGCTGCAACTCCTGGCTCGGCCGCGGCAGCGGCGGCGGGCCGGGCATCCCCGGGTGCGGCATGGGCTGCATCGCAGGGTTGGGCCGCTGCTCCGGATGCGGGTACGTCTCCGGATTGGGAAGTGTCACCCTCAAGACAGTACCGACACTGGTCAACGCCGGTGGCCGAACCGGCGACGATCCCGGCATCCGGCGCGGACCGGCCTAGCGGACGCTGTCGCGCTCGAGGCCGGACAGCCAGCGTTCGGCCTCGGCCGGGCGGCGGAAGACGATCACCCGCGGTCCGTCCGGATCGGCCGCCCAGCCGCGGATCCGGGCGCTCTTCGGGCCGCACGACGTGAAGTGCCACCAGATGATCGAGTCGCGGCGGAACGTGGTGCGCCAGGTCTCGATGTTGCCGTTGCAGGTCGGCACCTTCATGATCACGTTGACCAGGCAGCGCCGGACCAGCCGGGCCAGCGAGAGCAGCCGCGGGTAGTCCAGCGCGATGATCAGCTCGACCCGCTCCAGCACCACGTCCAGCCAGGCCCCGTACCCGTGGTCGAGGATCCAGGTGTCGCCGGCGCAGATCGCGGCGATCCGGCGGCGCTGCTCGTCCTTCGGCACCGGAATCCAGGGCCGTTCCCAGGTCAGGTCGTCCACCGCGTGCCACGGCAGCCCGGTCCGTTCGCCGAGGCGGCGGGCCAGCGTCGTCTTGCCCGAGCCGGTGACCCCGTAGACCATGATCCGGCGCACCCTGGAGCCGTCCTCGTTGATCACCGTCGGGATCCTACTGATGCGTGTCCAGGATGCGCCGGGCCTCGGCCTCCGGAACGGGCGCGAAGTCGCGGTAGGCCTGGCCGACCGCCCGGAAGATCATCGGGACCCGCGGGCAGATCAGCCGGTCGGCCCGGGCGCCGATCAGTCCGGCCGCCTGCTCGGAGGCAACGGGAACGACCGCGATCACCGACCCGGCACCGGCCCGGCGGACCGCGTCGATCGCGACCAGCATCGTCGTCCCGGTGGCGAGCCCGTCGTCGACGACGATCACCGGCCGGCCGGTCAGGTCGAGCGCGGACCGGTCGCCGCGCAGGGCCCGGTGCCGCTCGTCCAGCCTGGACCGCTCGCTCTCCAGGGCGCGTCGGTAGTCGGACTCGGCGACGCCGGCCATGGCGACCACCCGGTCGTTGCGCAGGTGCTCGACGCGATCCCCGATCCGGGCCAGGGCGCCCATCGCCAGCTCCGGCTGGTCCGGTACGCCGAGCTTGCGGACCGCGACGATGTCGAGGCCGGCCCCGAGCCGTTCGGCGATCGGAGCGGCGACCGGGACACCGCCACGCGGCAGCGCCAGCACGATCGGCGCGGCGGCCGGTTCCTCCGGCAGGTCGAGCAGGGCGGCCAGTTGCCGGCCGGCGTCGGCCCGGTCGGCATACCGGCTGCTGATCATGGCCGGTCGCGCTCCGCGTCGCGTACCGCGGCTTCAAGATCGCGAACGGCGTCCCGGACGGCCTGGTCCGGATCGATGCCGGCCGACTGGGCCCGGGCCACCAACGCCAGGATCTGCGCACCGACCTCGGCCGCCTCGATCGGCTGCTCCGGCAGCGCGACGTCGACCTTGCGGGAGCGGGCCCGGCTGATGATCTTGTTCGCCCGGGCCAGCGCGGACAGTTGCTCCGGAATCCCTTCCAGGACAGAGGTCCGGCCCTTCTCGGCGGCCTTGCGCTGTTCCCAGGTCGCGTTCGGGTCCGAGGGTGCGGTCTCGGCCGCGAAGACGTGCGGGTGGCGCCGGACGAGCTTGTCGGCCACGCCCGCCGCGACGTCGTCGAGGTCGAACCCGGCCGGCGACTCGGAGGCGATCTGGGCGTGGAAGTACACCTGCAGCAGCAGGTCCCCGAGCTCCTCGGCAAGATGATCTTGGTCGCCGGTCTCGATCGCCTCGACCAGCTCCCCGGTCTCCTCGATCAGGTACTGGACCAGCGAACGGTGGGTCTGCTCGGCGTCCCACGGGCAGTGGCGGCGCAGCGTCGCCATCACCTCGGCCAGCCGGCTGAGTTCGGGGAAGACCTCGCCGGCGGCCGCGGCGGTCATGACCGGGGCTGGGCCGGCAGGGACAGCGACTCGGAACCCGCCCCGACCATCGACCCGCCCTGCGCGTAGGCCTCCGGTTGCCAGGTGCCGTACCGCGGGTTGAGCCGCACCTGGGCCTCGCCGAGGGCCTTGAGGAACAGCTCGTCGCCGACCCGCATCCGGACCAGTTCCGCATCGGCGAGGGCGTACGCCAGCTCGCGGGTCCGGCCGTTCCCGAGCAGCGAGCCCAGGTTGGACGGCGAGATCAGCGCGTCGCGTTCGGAGTCGGAGATCCTGATCCCCCGCTCGGTCGCCGTCTGCTCCGCGATCTCGCCGAGCACCAGCCCGTTGAGGACGCCGCCCGAACTCGCCCGCTGCCCCTGCGTGCGCAGCACCTCGTCGGCGGCGACGGTGATCTCGTGCAGGTCCCGGTCGCTGATCCGGGTCGGGCCGACATAGGCCGCGACGTCCGGGGCGCTGCCCGCGCAGCCCGTCGTGACGACAACAGCGGCGGCCGCGATCAGGCCGGCGATACGGTGCAGGATCTTCACCGGCGTCATGTTACAAGCGACGACCGCAGGGCGATCAATCGAATCGCGGCCCACCGTGCGAACAGGGATGGCCTCGGCCTCGACCGCAAGCGACTGGCCTTCTTCGACCGGCTCGAGACGGGTGGCCTGCCGGACCTGAGCGGACCCATCGAACGCGGCCCGGACAGCGTGCCACCACGGAGCGCGCATCGACCGGAGTGGTTCGCCCTGCGACATGGTGCCGACCGCGCCGCTCCCCGCGAGCCTCGAGCAGGCCGGCATCCGCTCCGTTGACAAGATCACGAGTTGCCGTGCGTTCAGCGAGGCCGGTGAGCTTGACGTAGGCGGGCCGGGTGACGCGGAGACCGAGCAGTGCGTCGAAGAGTGCCGCGCCGACGCGTCCGTTGAGCTTGTGAGACAAAGAGACACCCGGCTCAGGCGAGGAAGATGTTGTTGATCACCTCGGTCGCCCAGGCGAGCAGTTCCTTGTCGACGATCGGCGGCCCGCCGATGGTCCGCGAGCGAGGCCGGGTGACCAGGATGAAGCCGGCGGCCTCCTTCACCACGCTGCCCGGATAGAGCCGCTTCAGCCGCATCACCTTCGACTCGGGCAGTGAGGCCGGGCCGAAGCGGATGTAGTTGCCCTGGCCGACCACCTCGGTCAGCTCGGCGTGCCGGGCCAGGATCCGGAACTCGGCGATCGCCAGCAGGTTGTCCACCTCGGCCGGCAGGTCGCCGTACCGGTCCTGCAGTTCGGCCCTGACCTCGCCGAGGTCGTCCAGGCCGCGCACCTCGGCGAGCCGCTTGTACATCTCCAGCCGGAGCCGCTCCGACTCCACGTAGTCGGTCGGCAGCCGGGCGTCGACCGGCAGCTCGATCCGGACCTCGGCCGGAGCCTCGGACTCCTGGCCGCGATACTCCGCGACCGCCTCGCCGACCAGCCGGATGTAGAGGTCGAAGCCGACGTCGGCGATGTGGCCGGACTGCTCGCCGCCGAGCAGGTTGCCGGCGCCGCGGATCTCCAGGTCCTTCATCGCCACGGCCATGCCGGCCCCGAGATCGGTGTGCGCGGCGATCGTCGCCAGTCGATCATGGGCGGTCTCGGTGAGCGGCTTCTCCGGCGGGTAGAGGAAGTACGCGTAGCCGCGCTCCCGGCCCCGGCCGACCCGGCCCCGCAACTGGTGCAGCTGGGACAGGCCGAGCAGGTCGGCCCGCTCGATCAGCAGGGTGTTGGCGGTGGAGATGTCCAGACCGGCCTCGACGATCGTCGTGCAGACGAGCACGTCGGCCCGGCGCTCCCAGAAGTCGACCATGACCTGTTCCAGGCGCTGTTCGCTCATCTGGCCGTGCGCCGTGACCACCCGGGCCTCGGGCACCAGTTCCTGGATCCGCTTGGCCACCTTCTCGATGCTCTGCACCCGGTTGTGGATGAAGAAGACCTGGCCCTCGCGGAGCAGCTCACGTCGGATCGCCGCGGTGACCTGGGCCTCCTCGTACGGGCCGGCGAAGGTGAGCACCGGGTGCCGTTCCTCCGGCGGCGTGGCGATCGTGCTCATCTCGCGGATGCCGGTGATCGCCATCTCCAGGGTGCGCGGGATCGGGGTCGCCGACATGGCGAGCACGTCGACGTCCATCCGCAGCTTCTTCAGCTGTTCCTTGTGCTCGACGCCGAACCGCTGCTCCTCGTCGATGATCACCAGGCCGAGGTCCTTGAACTTCACCTCGCCGCTGAGCAGCCGGTGGGTGCCGATCACCACGTCGACGCTGCCGTCCTGGACGCCTTCCTTCGTGGCGGTGGCCTCGGCGTCGGACTGGAACCGGCTCAGCGGTGCGACCCGGACCGGGAACCCGGCGTAGCGGTCGGCGAAGGTGGCGTGGTGCTGCTGCACCAGCAGCGTCGTCGGCACCAGGACGGCCACCTGCTTGCCGTCCTGGACCGCCTTGAACGCCGCCCGGACGGCGATCTCGGTCTTGCCGTAGCCGACGTCGCCACAGATCAGCCGGTCCATCGGAACGATCTGCTCCATGTCCCGCTTGACCTCGTCGATCGCGGCCAGCTGGTCCGGCGTCTCGACGTACCCGAACGCGTCCTCGAGCTCGCGCTGCCAGGTGGTGTCCGGCTCGAAGGCGTGGCCACGGCTGGCCTGGCGGGCCGCGTAGAGCTTGATCAACTCGGCGGCGATCTCGCGCACCGCGCGCCGGGCCCGGCCCTTCCGCTTGTTCCAGTCGGCGCCGCCCATCCGGTCCAGGCTCGGGTGCTCGCCGCCGACATAGCGGGTGAGCAGATCGAGCTGATCCATCGGTACGTAGAGCCGGTCGCCCGGCTGGCCGCGCTTGGAGGCCGCGTACTCCACCACCAGGTATTCCCGGGTGGTCCCGGCGGCCGTCCGCTGCACCATCTCGAGGTAGCGGCCGACGCCGTGGTGCTCGTGCACGACCGCGTCGCCCGGGACCAGTTCCAGCGGGTTGATCTGGTTCCGGCGCCGGCTCGGCATCGACCGGGAAGCCTTGTCCGCAACGGCTCCGCGGCCGGAGAGATCACCGGCCGTGAGGACGGCGAGCCGCAGCGCGTCGGCGACGAAGCCGTGCCGCAGCTCCCCCGTGCTGACCGTGATCGCGCCGGCGCCCGGCGGCTCGGTGCCGTCGCCGAGCCGGACCGGAAGATCATGTTCGGACAGCACCTCGACCATCCGCTGGGCCAGGCCCTGACCCTCCGCGATCACCGCGAGCCGCCAGTTGTCGTGCACCCGGGCGGCAAGATCACGAACGGCCGCCTCGGTGTCCCCGCGGTACGTCTCACCGACCTGGCCGCTGATCGTCCGGGACTCCACGCCGACCGTGCTGACCTGAGTGCTGAAATCGATCAGCTCGCCGTCCTCGGTCCGCACCGGCTCCTCGCCGGTCGCCGGCCCGGCGCTGAACGGGGACAGCGTCCACCAGGCCAGGCCGCGGTCGAGGGCGGCCTGGCGCACGTCGGCCAGGCCGCGGTAGGCGGACGCCCCGAGGTCGATCGGCGCCTTGCCGCCGCCGGCCGCCGCCGCCCAGGAGGCCTGCAGGAACTCCTGGCTGGTGGCGACCAGGTCCTGGGCCCGGCCGCGGACCAGCTCGGGGTCGCAGAGCAGCACGTGGGTGTCGGTCGGCAGCAGCTCGACCAGCAGCTCCATGCCGTCGACCAGGGCCGGCGACAGCGACTCCATCCCGTCCACTGCGTGCCCGGCGGCGATCTTGTCGAGCATCTCGATCAACTCGGGATGCTCCTCGGCCAGGGCCTTCGCCCGGGCCTTGACCTCGTCGGTGAGCAGCAGCTCCCGGCAGGGCGAGGCGACGATGGATTCGAGGGTCTCCTCGTCGGACCGCTGATCGGCCACCGAGAAGTGCCGGATCTCCTCGACCGTGTCGCCGAAGAAGTCGACCCGGACCGGGTGCTCCTCGGTCGGCGGGAAGACGTCGACGATGCCGCCACGGACGGCGAACTCGCCGCGCCGCTCGACCAGGTCCACCCGGACGTAGGCTGCGCCGACCAGGTCGTGCGCCAACGAGTCGAGGTCGTAGTCGTGGCCGGCCTGGATCCGGACCGGACGCAGGTCGGCCAGGCCCTTCACCTGTGGCTGCAGCACGCTGCGGACCGGGGCGACGATGATCTTGGGCGCCGTCTCGCCGTCGGCACCGGCCAGCCGGCGCAGCACCGCCAGCCGCCGGCCGACCGTGTCGGAGCGCGGGCTGAGCCGTTCGTGCGGCAGCGTCTCCCAGGCCGGGTAGTAGACGACCTCGTCCTCGGCCAGCAGCGACTGCAGCGCGGCGGTGAGCTCCTCGGCCTCGCGGTACGTGGAGCTGACCAGCAGCACCGGACGTCCGGCACCGCCGTCCTCGGGAGCGGCGGCCAGTGCGGCGGCGATCAACGGTCGCATCGGCGCCGGCGCGGTCAGGTCGAGCGCGCTGACGGTACGCGCGCGTGCGTCGCCGATGGATTCGGCAACGGTGGGTTCTTGAGTGAAAAGGTTGACGAGTCCCGAAAGGGTCACCGAGACAACCTACAACCACCTGCCGACAATCAGTCGACGAGTTCGCTCGGGGCGATCCGGAGCGGGAACGGCCGCTCGATGACGAGCTCCTCGTCGCCGGTCACGCGCAGCGGATCCCCGTACGCGCCGTCGACGAGGGCCCAGGCCGCGATCGACGGTTCGTACGCGTCCACGACCCAGTAGTGCAGGACGCCGGCGGCCTCGAAGCGGGATCGCTTCAGCATGAGATCGAACCGGCGAGTGGAGGGCGAAAGGACCTCGACCGCCAGCACCGGAGCCGCCGGAAGGTCAGCATCGGTGAGCTCCGCGACCCGAGCCACCAGGAGGTCCGGCTGCATGACGGTGTCGGCCGCCAGCACCACATCGAACGGCGCAGGGAGCACGCGAAGCTCAGGTGGGCATGCCTGCTCGAGCTCGATGCCCAACAGGAACGCAGCCCGTTGATGCCGCTGGCTCGGCGCCGGAGACACGATCAGCGTCCCGTCGATGAGTTCGTAGCGATGCCCGTCATCGGGCGCCGCCGCAAGATCAGCACGGGTCAGCGGCCGGCTCAACGGCAATCGCCACGCCTCCGCTTCGGCTGTCATGGAAGCCATCGTAGTTGTCCTTCCTCGTCACGGCGCCGACGTAAGAGGGACGGTCCGACAGTCCACTTGCGTCCCGATACTCGTACGCGTATATTCGTAGACGAGTAATCGAGAAGGGAGCGAGATGGCCACCAAGCGCAAGGTGAACAACCTGCTGGCCCTGGCCGTGCTCGCCGTGCTGGTCGAGCGCCCCATGCACCGGTACGAGATGGTCACGACGATGCGGGAGCGCGGCAAGGACCGTGACATGGACGTCAAGTGGGGGTCGCTCTACACGGTGGTCAACAACCTGGCCAAGGCCGGTTTCCTCGAGGTCGTCGGCAACGAGCGGGACGGCGCCCGGCCGGAACGCACGATCTACGCGATCACCGAGACCGGCCGCGCCGAGATGGTCGACTGGACCCGGGAACTGATCGCCGAGCCGGAGCCCGAGCACCGGCGGTTCACGGCCGGACTCTCGGTGATGACCGCGCTGCCGCCGGACGAGGCCGCCGACCTGCTCGGCCGCCGCGCCGACGCCCTGGATCGGGCCGTCGAGACGGCGCGCCGCGAGCTCGCGGAGATCGCGGCGACGGGACTGCCCCGGCTGTTCGTCGTCGAGTCCGAGTACGACCTCGCGATGCTGGAGGCGGAGGCGGCCTGGACTCGGGCGCTGCAGGCCGAGATCGCCGGCGGCGACTTCCCGGACGTCGAACTCTGGCGGCGCGCCCACACCTCCCGGTTCGATCCCGCGGAGGCCGTCGCCCTCTTCGAGAGGAGGGCCCCCGAGTAGGACTCGGGCCCGACAGCGGTGCGGCAACACCACCGTCGGGCCCGATGGAACAGTCTCGAACCGCGTCCGCTTCCGCGCACCCGGCCAAGGCTGGCAACCACAGGATATCGGGGTGGGTTGCGGCCGGTTCGAGCGAGAACCTTCATCGCACAGAACTGGAGCACACCCATGTCCACCACGGAATCCGCCCTCGTGATCGGCGGCGGCATCGCCGGCCCGGTCACCGCGACCGCCCTGCTCAAGGCCGGCATCTCGGCCCGCGTCTACGAGGCCTACTCGGGCCCGACGTTCGGCATCGGCAGCGGTCTCGCCCTCGCCCCGAACGGCGTCGCCGCGCTCGACCTCGTCGGAGCCGGCGACCCGGTCCGGGCGATCGCCAAGCCCATCTCGCGGATGGAGCTGTCGGTCGGCGGCAGGACCCTGCAGACCCCGGCCCCCGCCGGGCTGCCGCCGCTGCAGATGGTCGACCGCAACGAGCTGCACCGCGTCCTTCATGATCACGCGCTCGCCGCCGGCGTGCCGTTCGAGTACGACAAGCGGCTGGTCCGCGTCGCCGAGGGCGAGTCGGGCGTCACCGCGTACTTCGCGGACGGCAGCAGCGCGACCGCCGATGTCCTGATCGGCGCCGACGGCGTCCGGTCCACCGTCCGCGGCCTGATCGACCCGGCCAACCCCGGTCCCGAATACACCGGCATGCTCGGCTTCGGTGCCTTGATCGACAACGACCTGGGCCTGGCGCCGGGCTCGATGGTCTTCGCCTTCGGCCAGCAGGCCTACTACCTGTACGGCACGCTGGACGAGAAGACGATCATGTGGGGCGCGAACCTGCCGCACAAGGAATACCTGTCGCTGACCGAGGCGCGGGCCCTGCCGGCCGAGCACTGGCTGAAGCTGCTGCGCGAGACGTACGGCGCGGACTCCCCCGGCGGCGAGTTCGCCCGGCGGACCACGCCGGAGAACCTGGAGATCACCGGCGCCCTGCACATCATGCCGTCGGTGCCGCGCTGGCATCGGGGTCGGTTGGTGCTGGTCGGCGACGCGGTCCACGCACCGTCGAACAGCTCGGGCCAGGGCGCCTCGCTCGCGGTCGAGAGCGCCATTCAGCTGGCCCGGTGCCTGCGCGACCTGCCCGACCACGGGTCGGCCTTCGCCGCGTACGAGGAGCTGCGCCGGACCCGGGTGGAGAGCGTCGCGGCGCGAGCCCGGAAGCTCAACCACAGCAAGACTCCGGGCCCGCTGGCGCGGCGGATGATGTCGGTCCTGATGCCGATGATGATCAAGAAGATGGATCCGGAGAAGACCCTCGGGGTCGAGCAGCGGTACCGGATCGACTGGGACGCTCCGGTGCAGCCGGAACTGGTCTCGGCCGCCGGCTGAGGTCGGGGCGATCCCGGCCCGGACCGCGGGATCGGCCGATCTCGTTGACAGGTCGCCGGCGCGGGGCGTCAATGGACGGGTGAGCTTTGCAGTGGCCGGCGACGCCTACGACGAGTTCATGGGCCGCTACTCCGTTGAGTTGGCGCCGCTCATGATCGACTTCGCCGAGGTCGGATTCGGGGATCGGGTGCTGGACGTCGGGTGCGGGCCGGGTGCCCTCACCGTCCGACTGGCCGAGCGGGTCGGCGCGGCGCACGTCGCCGCCGTCGACCCGTCCGCCTCGTTCGTCGAGGCCTGCCGGGCCCGAGTGCCCGGCGCCGTCGTCCGCCAGGCGGGGATCGACCGGCTGCCCTGGCCGGACGACACGTTCGACGCGGCGCTCTCCCAGCTGGTGCTCAACTTCGTACCGGATCCGGTCGCGGGGATGACCGAGCTGAACCGGGTGGTCCGGGCCGGCGGGCTGATCGCCGCGTGCACCTGGGAGTACGGCCACGGGATGGGGATGCTGGACGCCTTCTGGCGCGCCGCGCTGTCGTTGGATCCGGACGCGCCGGACGAGGCCGCGATGCCGTTGCGGACCGCCGACAGCCTGATCGACCTGTGGCGCCGGGCCGGCCTGGACCGGATCGAGACCGAGCCGCTGGTCGTCACGACGACGTACGCCGACTTCGACGCGTTGTGGCAGCCGCTGACGTACGGCATCGGTCCGGCGGGCGGCTACTGCCGCTCCCTGGACCCGGAGCGGCAGGCGGCCCTGCGGGCTGCCCTGTACGTCGAGCTCGGGGCCCCCACCGGAGCATTCTCCGTGTCGGCCCGAGCCTCGGCGATCCGCGGCCGAACCTAGGAGCGCGCTCCAGGCGCTCGGGACTCCGACGCCTTCCCCGTGCCGGCGACCACGAGCACCGCCGCGACGACCGCCGGAATGATCAAGGTCAGGTGGCCGAGTCCGCGCGCCAACTCGCCGTCCACCAGCCAGTGCGACAGCGACACCGCCCACACCGCGGCCGCCCAGGCGAGGGCGAAGATCAGGGCCGGGACGGCGAGGCGCCGCGGCAGCACCGCCGCGATCCCCAGCAGCACCACGATCAGCAGGTCGGGCACCAGGAACGGGTTGCCCAGACTCCGCACGGAGCTGCCGCCGAAGTTGTCGGTCACGAAGTACGCGGCCATGAACAGGGCCAGCAAGCCGGCCACGCTCCGGGCGATGACGAGGTTCAGGCGAGCCATGTCTACATCGTAGACATGGCTCGTCACCATTGTCTACGGCGTAGACTCCCGCCATGGTTCGGCCCCAGCGCCCCGGAACGGTCCGCGGCACGTTGTCACCTGAGTCGATCGCGGCGAGTGCCTTGGCCTTCGGCGACAGGGAGGGCCCTGCGGCCATGACGGTGCGCCGCATCGCGGCGCACCTCGGCTGCGATCCGATGGCGCTCTACCGCCACTTCGCCAACCGGGTCGCTCTGCTCGACGCCGTCGCGGAACTCGCCCTGGCCGACATCGCGCTGCCGGAGGCCCGCAAGCCCTGGCCGGTCCGGTTGCGGGAGACGCTGATCGAGGCCCGCCGAGTCGCACTGGCCCATCCGGGCATCGCACCGCACATCGCGGCCCGGCCGCCCCTCGGACCGCACGGTCGCCGGATCGGCCGCGCTCTCGTCGAGGCGCTGCGGGAGGCCGGGCTCAGCGATCACGACATCGTGGCCGGCAGCCAGGTGCTGGTCGCCTATCTCTCCAGCTCGATCGCCATGGCGGTCGCGACGCGGGAACAGCGCGACGACCGCTGGGCCGAGGCCGCGCAGGCGCTGCGCTCGGTCGGTGACGACCTGCTGCCCACCGCGCAGCTGCCGCCGGCCGGGTCACCCGATCAGTTCGCCTTCGGGCTGGACCTGCTGGTCGACGGGCTGAAGGCCCGCGGCTGAACGCCCCTAGGAGTTGTACGCGCTCTGAGTGCGGTCCAGGCCGACCAGGATCAACGACTCGATGGCGTCGGCGGCACGTTCCACCTCGACCTCGACGTCGGCACGCTGCGACGCGGGGATGTTGCTGAGCAGGTAGTCGGCCGGCTCCTGGCGACCGGGCGGGCGGCCGACTCCGATCCGTACCCGGTAGAAGTCACCGGTGCCGATCGAGGCCCGGATCGACTTGAGCCCGTTGTGCCCGTTGTCGCCGCCGCCGAACTTGATCCGCAGCTGGCCCGGGTCGATGTCCAGCTCGTCGTGCACGACGATCAACTGCGCCGCCGACGTCTTGTAGTACTTGATCAACTTCGAGACCGGCCCGCCGGTCTCGTTCATGTACGTCCGGGACTTGGCGACCACCATCCGCGGTGCCTCGCCGCCGGGCGGGCCGACCCGCAGCTCGGCGAGCTCGGCCCGCATCCCGAACGGAGCCTTGAGCCTGGCCGAGGAACGCTCGACCAGGCGATCGACCACGAGGTGGCCGACATTGTGGCGATGCTTCGCATAGGTCGGCCCGGGGTTGCCCAGGCCGACCACCAGCCACGGCTGCATGACTCGGCTCGCCTCGTTCGGAGCGGCTCAGCTCTCCTCGGACGAACCCTCGGCCTCGGCGTCGGCGGACGCCTCCTCGGCGGCCTCCTCGTCGGCGGTCTCCGGCTCGGCCTGGGTCGGCGCGTTGGTGATGTTGACGATCAGCTGGTCGGGCTCGACCGCCAACGCGGAGCCGGACGGCAGCTCGAGGTCGCTGGCCAGGATCTGCGAGCCGGCCTCGAGGCCCTCGATGGAGACCACGATCTGCTGCGGCAGGTGGGTCGCCTCGGCCTCGATGCTGATGGTGGAGTTCTCGACGACGACCAGGGTGTCGGGGCCGGCTTCGCCCTCGACGTGCAGCGGGATGTCGACGGTGACCTTCTCGCCGCGACGGACGAGCAGCAGGTCGACGTGCTCGATCAGACCCTTGATCGGGTCGCGCTGGACCTGCTTCGGCAGCGCCAGCTGGGACTTGCCCTCGATGTCGATCGACAGCAGCGCGTTGGCCACGCGCAGCGCGAGCAGGGTCTCGTGACCGGGCAGGGTGATGTGGACCGGCTCGGCCCCGTGCCCGTACAGGACGGCGGGAACCTTGTCGGCACGGCGGATCCGGCGGGCAGCGCCCTTGCCGAATTCGGTACGCGTTTCGGCGGTGAGCTTGACCTCGGGCACGAACGAATCTCCTCGAACTGACTGGCGGGAATGTGGTCTGTTTCCGCAGCGAGCGACCGCCGAGATCCGCGGTCCGACGAACGCCGGAACCCGTGGCCCTTGTCGATCACGGTCGCCACCGACCGTCATCGGGGCCACCCTCGCCGAGGCAACCGCATCACCCTAGCCGAACCCTCCCCCCACCACCAATTTCCGCCGACCGGTCACAAAAGCAGCGGTTCTGACGGCGTGTCGCTGCACTTGTGACCGGTCGATCGTTCGGTGGGTGGGTAGGCAGGTCCGGGCCCCGGGCAGCGGATCGCTCCGCGGCCGGAGCCGAACAGGAGCAAGCCCGACGCCCCGGCACCGAATCGCTCCGCAGCCCGAGCCGAACGAAGGCGAGTCCGACGCCCCGGACCGAATCGCTCCGCACCCCGACCACAACGCCCCCAAGCCCGACGCCCCGGCAACCTGTCGCTCCGCAGCCCGAGCCGAAGTCCGGCGCCCCGACACCGAATCGCTTCGGAGCCGAGCCGAACGGGAGTCCGGCGCCCGGTCATCGGATCGGCCCGAACGACGAGAGCAAGCCCAGCGCCCGGTACCGGACCGGCCCGCACCCCAAACCGCCACGCCACCAACCCGACACTCCCCCGCACCGGACCGGCCCGCACCCCGACCGTGACGACGGCAAGCCCGACACCCCGGCACCGGACCAGCCCGACGGGGACGACGGCAAGTCCGGTGCCAGGCATCGGATCGGTCCGCGGTCGCAGGGGCGAACCGGGCGGCCGGGCGGTGGCAGGTCGCAGTGGGGCACGATCCGCCTCACCCCACCACCGACCGGTCACCAACGCAGCGACACGCCGTCAAAACCGCTGCTCTTGTGACCGGTCAGCGGTTGTTGGCGGTCAGGTCAGGTCAGAGTGACCGGGCCGTAGAGGCCCGAAGATCGTTGGGCGGGGAAGACGAAGTTGGTCGGGGTGGCGGCATGGAGGTACGGGCCCAGGGTGTTGTAGACGACGATCTCCAACTCGGCCGGGCCGTCGAGCGGCGGCAGGGCGAACCGGAACGGGGCGCAGAAGGCGGAGCCGATCCGGCGGCCGTCCAGCAGCACGTCGACGCTGCCGCGGAGGTCGCCGAGATCGAGGACCTGGGATCCGGGGCCGGCCGGTTCGATGGTGCGCCGATAGCTGACAGCGCCGCTGAAGTCGCCGAGCCCGAGGCCGCGCCAGTCGCCCAGCGCGATCGGAGCCGGTACGTGCTCGACCTCGATCGGCCCGTCCAGCGCGGAGGCGCCGGGCAGGAAGGCCGACGCCTCGATGATCAACTCCAGCGTTCCGGGCTCGGTCAGCGGCTGGGCCAGGGCGACCCAGCCATCGGCGCCGGAGCGTTGTTCGGCACCGTTGATCATGATCGTTGCCGGCACCCGCAGCGGGGCCCGGAGCCGTGCCGCGCCGGCCGGCAGGGTGGTCCGGATCCGGCGTCGCCGCGGTACGGCGGAGTCGGCGATGTCGAACTCCGCCGGCGGTACGCCGAGCTCGGCCTCGCCGCGCAGCCAGGAGGCCCGCCGGAGCGGGTGCGGCCGGTGCGCGGCGTGCATGGTCTCGATCGCGTTCCACTGCTCCGGCCGGACCACCGACGGCGCCGAATGGTTGTCGGTGGTGCAGGTCCAGCCGGGCCCGCTGACCGCGACGACCGGGCCGGCCGGGGTGTGCGCGACCAGGTCGACGAAGATCACATCGGTGATGTCGGCGGTCTCCAGCCGCACCGCCAGCACATGATCACCGGCACCGAGCAGCTCTGTGACATCGTGCCGGAAATACATCGGGCGGCTGCCCCAGTCGTAGTACTCGACCTTCTCCTGACGGCCGACGATGGTCCCGTCGATCAGCACGGTCGCGGCACCGGCCGCGCCGACGACCAGGGCCGCCGAGGTCGCCGGCTCGGCCAGGGTGACCGTCGTGGAGAACGTGATCATGCCGTCGCTGGTGACCGCCGGGTCGCCGAACGCCATGTGCTCCGGGCGTTCCCCGTAACCGCCCGGCGCGGTGATCGTGAACCCGGAGCCGACCACCTTCGGGTCTCCCGCGGTCCGCGACGGCCCCAGGACGTACTCGAGGATGTTGATCTCCCGCTCGACGTCGATCCGGTGCACGGCCGCGTAGTGATCAGGAGCCGCCAGGGCCACACCGTTCCAGTTGACCTGCTTGACCGAGCTGGCCGACACAACCAGGTCGGCGGGTCCACGATGATCGGTACGGAGCACGGCCCGCACCCGGGTCTGCCGGCCCGGTTCGGGGTTCGGCGCGAGGACGTACTCGGCAGGCACCAGGCCCTTGCTGCCGAGCGGGCTGATCGCGTCCCGGTCGATCGCGCGGCTGGCCGAGAAGGTGTACGGCTGCCAGCCGGCACCGGCCAGGTCCCGTTCCCCGGCTGCGATCCGGTCGCACTCCTCGACCGTCAGCAGAGCTTGATCGGCTTCGCCGGTGATCATGACCCGCTGCCCGTAGCCGGCCCGGGACGGCTGCCAGTCGGCGTCGCCGTCGGAGGTCTCGACGTGCCACAGCTCGAGCCGGTCGAGCTTCCGGCCAGCCGGTCGGGCCAGGTCGCCCCAGGTGTTGTCCAGCGTGTGCACGAGGGAGCCGGTCCAGCCGTCGGCGAGGGATCGGCCGGTTGCCGCCGGAGCCCTTCGCGGGGCCGGGACCGGCGCCGGGTCCGTACCCTCCCGCCAGACCAGCAGCAACGCGGGCGCTCCGGCCTGGTCGATCTCGATCATGGTCGTCCCGTCGGCGCCGGAGTTGATCACCGCGGGACGGCGCTCCCCGGAGGCGGGATCCCAGAGTTCCGCTTCGGCAACCCTGGCCCGGATCCGCACGGTCCGGGCGTCGGCGTAGCGGGTCCGGTCGAACCCGTCGGTCCACCTCACCGGCTCGCCGTCGGGATCCTGGCTCGCGTTCGGGTGGGCTCCGGTGATCAACGCGACCCCGTACGGCCCCGAGCGCCGGACCAGCAGCGGCAGGTCGGCGACGACGTGCTGATCCGACGGATCGAGCTCCGCGACCGCGGCCGCCGGGTCCGCGACCACCACCAGACCCGGATGCTCGGCCAGCCGCCGTACCGCCGCGTCGTCGTTGCCCAGTCCGGCCGCGACCGACGGCGGTTCGCCGACCGCGATCACCCGCCCACCGGCATCGAGCAGTTCGGCGAGCGCGGTCGCGGTCGCGGGCTCGAGCACGGTCGTCGCGGGCATGATCACCGTGTGATAGCTCAGCGACCGGACGGTGAGCCGGGCCCGGTCGATGCCGGCCCGCTGGATCGACGCGTCGTCGATCACGTCGAACGCGATCCCGGCCGCGTCCAGCAGGCCGCCCTGCCAGCGCCGCCAGTTGTTCACGCCGCTCAGCGCCAGATAGGTCTGCTGGGCGCGGTCGACCTCCGCATGGCCGTCGCCGAGCAGGCCGTCCCCGAAGTGCTGCACGGGCAGGTCGATCGGCAGGCCCGCCTGCGCGGTGGTCGTCGGGTGCAGCACGGCGACCCCGGCGTCGTAATCACCCCAGGTCAAGATCGAACAGAGCCGGGCCACCGCGGCGGAGAACGCCCCGTACTGCTTCCAGTACGGCTGCCGCCAGTCGGTCGACGGCGGCGCCCACTCGAACCAGCCGGCCGCCGTGTCGAAGTAGCTGGCGTGCGGATCGTAGAGCGTCGCACCGCTGCGCAGGAAGGGAAGCAGCCAGTCGTAGGTGTCCTCCAGAGTGCCGCCCCAGCCGCTGGAGTGGAAGGCCTCCAGCCAGACCCGATCATGGCCGTAGAGGTGCGCCATCGAACTGTGCACCTTGGAGTCGCCGTCATGATCACTGCCGGGCGCGTTGTACCAGCGATGGGTGCGGAAGTAGTCGGTGTAGAGCTGGGTCGCCTGGGTCGGGAAGCCGGCCCGGGCCGGGTGGCTCTGGTCGACGCCGAGCAGCAGCCCGCGCTTGCTGTGCCACTCCCCCAGCGGCCGGAACAGCGCCTCCTCCGTGAGCGCGGCCCGGACCGCGTAGTAGTCGGTCCTGATCTTGCTCGCGTCCCGCGGATCCAGCCCGTCGGCGGTGGCCAGGAACAGCGCCCCGAGATGATCACGGAGGTCGTACCCGGCCCGGCGCTCGAACTCCTCGGCGAACCGCTGGCTCCACGGATTGGTACCGGGCAGCTCGTCCTGGAAGCTGCCCGGGATGACACTGCCCAGGAAGTCGGGCAGTCGCCGCTCGAACTCGCCGTGGACGGAGTCGATCAGGAGCTCGACCGCGGCCGGGTCGAGGTAGTCGAACGCGGTCGGTACGACGGTGATCGCGGTCAGCTCGGTGCCGTCCGGCGCACCGACCAGGCCGCCCGCGGTGGTCTCGACCCGCCGCCCGGCCCCGTCGTAGCAGACCAGCAGGGTTTCCGTACCTCGCAAGGGAATCCGGCCGCCCGCCGCGGTGACCTCGGTGCGCCGCAGGGACTGGCCGGTCAGCTCCGGATGATCAAGAGTGATCCGGCCCTGGATGTTGGCCCCGGAGAAGCCGATCTGGTCGTAGAACCAGATCTTGGTACCGATCTCGCGGGCGATCGTGCAGGCGTCGGTGAACCGGTCCCACCACTCCTCGCTGAACCAGGCCGGGTCGTCGGTCATGGCGCCGAAGGTCGGGCCGGCCGGCGCGAGATTGATCACGACCAGGTTGTGGATGCCGCCGTCGGCGAACCGGCGCAACTGCCAGTCCAGCCGTTCCCGGGTCACCTTGCCACCGCTCCACCACCACAGCGGGGTCGGGCCGAAGTCGCGCGGCGGTTCCTCGAACAGGCGGACCAGTTCCGCTGGGATCATGATCAAGTCCTCCGGAGGCTCAGTGGGAGACCGTGCGGTGATCGAGGCCGAGCAGCTCGGCGGCGGCCCGGATCTCGGCGGACCGGTGGCCCACCGCGAGGGCCCAGTGGTGCCCGATGCCGGTCAGGCTCCAGGCGTCCACCCATTCGCCCGGGTCGACGCCGAAGTCCACCCGCGAGGTGGTGTTGCCGATCTGCAGCAGCGGACCGTCGACCACGGTCCCCTCGGACGTGACCAGCACGTAGCTGCCGTCCGGGTCCTGGCCGAGACCGATCGTGGTGACCGGCCCGTGCCGGACATCGAACTCCACCGAGACGCCCCAGCCGCGCTTGCCGTGATAGACGCCGAGCCCGCGCAGCAACGGATCCCGGGCGCTGATCGCCAGGTGCGCCGGCCCGTCGTGACCCATCTCGACGACGCCGTCGGAGAAGTTGAGCGCCTGGATCTCGGTGAACGAGCCGCCCGCACCGAGGGCCTGGGCGATCAGCATCGCGATCGACGTCCGCAACTCGTACTCGCCGGCCATCGGGATCCCGCGCGCCGTCAGCAGCGACGAGCCCAGGATCATCGCCGCACCCAGGCGTTCGTGCAGCTCGCCGGCCAGGCCGCGGTGGTAGTAGGCGACCGAGTCGAGATCGAAGTCGGCCACCAGCCGGTCCAGCCCGACCGACACCTGGGCCGCCCATTCAAGATCATCGGACTCTACCGTCCGGTCGAGCTGGAACAGCTTGCGGGCCAGCGCCACCCGCTCCGAGGTCTCGGCGTCGGTGACCTCGGCGACCCGTACCCGAAGATCATCGAACTCCAGCACCTCGATGTGCGAGCCGAACGTCGTGGACACCGTGGTCAGGTCCGTCGACACGTCCAGCATGCCCGGATAGAGGTGCCCCATCAGCCCGTGCCGGGCCTCCCGCAGCCGGGCCCGGACGCCGGCCGCGGCGATCCAGTGACCGATCCTGGTCCAGGCGCTCTCCTGCCGCAGGTGGCCGGACACGGACCGGAACCCGATCCCGGCGCGGCGGAACACGTTGGCGATCTCCGGGATCGGGCACTGGCCGCAGTAGGCCAGCCACTGCCCGGTGTCGAACGACGCGTGGTCCATCTTCTCGGACGGCTGCAGGTCGATGATCAACACCGGCGCGTTCGCCTTCTGCGCGATCGGCAGCACCATCGAGGAGGTGAGGTACGTAGCGACGAAGATCACCACCAGATCGCAGTCGGCGACCCGCAGCTTCTCGCCGGCCTTCCCGGCATCCGTGGCGTCGGAGACGAACCCGGCGTCGATCACATCGGCGTCCATGCCTTCGAACCGCTCGGTGACGTACCGGGCCGAGTCCTGGAGCTGTTCCAGCAGCCCCGGGAACTGTGGCCAGTAGGCCCCGAGCCCGCCGGAGACCAGGCCGATCCTGGTCCGGCGCCGCCGATGCGGGATCAGCAGTTCCGCGGGATCGCGCTCTCCAGCGTCCGCCATCGTTCCTCCACAGCGAGTCGACTCCAGCCCGGAATTGAATCGTTTTACAAGCCGGGCGAGAAGTCAACCCCGCGCGACCGGGGAACTGTGCACCGCCCGCACGTAGGCACGGGCCGACGGCAGAGCGAGCAGCACCACCGTGACCAGTTGCCCGACCGTCACGAAGATCAACTTGAGCCACGCCTCGGCCGGGTACCACCACGGGAACGCCGCCCGGGCCGCGGCCACCAGCGCGGGGACGTCGACGCCGGTGACCCCTGATCGCGCCAGCGCCTGTTCCAGTCCCGCCTCCAGGAAGACCTGCCCACTGACGAGGATCAGACCGGCGACGACGAGCAGCGGTTGGAAGATCCAGCTGATCAACCGACCGGCCCGATGGCCGCGCAGGTTCAGGATCGCCAGCATGATCAGCACCGCCGCGATGATCATCGCCGGCAGCACACCGGCCGGCCCCTCGTCGAACCGCAGGTTCTCCGCGGTCAACAACGAGGCCGGGAAGCCCTGCCGAGCCAACTCCGCCTCGGCCGCCCGCTGGGCCGCCGCCCCGAAGAGGAGCGCCGACCCGACGGAGATCAGGAACGTGGCCGCCAGCAGGAGTTGGAGCAGGGCGGCCACCAGCACGACCGTGGGACCACGCATGACGGTTCCTCTCGAATTGCACTTAGTTCAATCCAAGGGTAGACCCACTCCTGAACTAAGTTCAAGTAGGCTCATGCCATGCCGCTGAGCCTGGACCAGATCGTCGGCGCCGCCGTCGCCCTGCTCGACGAGGAGGGCGTCGAGGGGCTGAACATGCGCGCGCTCGGAGCCCGGCTCGGGGTCGTGCCGACGGCCGTCTACTGGCACGTCAAGCGCAAGGACGATCTGATCGTGCTCGCCGCGGACGACGTGTGGGACGAGGTCCCGCTGCCCGATCCGGCCGAGCTCGGCTGGCGGCCGGCGGCTGAGGCGATGGCGACGGGGCTGCACGCCATGCTGACCCGGCATCCGTGGCTGGCCACGACGATGAGCACCCATCTGGTCTACGGCCCGAAGAAGGCACGGCGTGATGATCACGCTCTGGCGATCTTCGAGAGCGCCGGGTTCCCGGGTACGGAGGCGGACGACGCCTACGCCACCGTGATGGTGTACGTCATCGGACGGGCCCTGACCGAGTCGGCCGAACAGGCCCGGCAGCGCCGGGTGCGCCGGTCAGCCGACCCGGACGCCGACGCCCGTGAGCTGGCCAGGATCATCGAGATCGCGAGCGGCTATCCGCGGTTGCGGCTGCGGCTGGAGGCCGGCGCGAACGAACCGGCCGCCGGGCTGACGTACGGCCTCACGGTGGTTCTGGACGGTCTGGCGGCCCGGCTCGCCCGGTAGCCGAGGAGTCAGGACTGGCCGTTGAACAGCGAGGTGACCGAGCCGTCCTCGAACACCTCGGTGATCGCGCGGGCGATCAGCGGGGCGATGGAGAGCACCGTGAGCCGGTCGAAGTGCCGTTCCTCGGGGATCGGCAGCGTGTTGGTGACGATGACCTCTTCGAAGGCCGAGGCGGTCAGCCGGTCCACGGCCGGGCCGGACAGCACCGGGTGGGTGGCCGCCGCGATCACCGACTTCGCACCGCGTTCCATCAGCGCCTCGGCGGCCTGGCAGATCGTGCCGGCGGTGTCGATCATGTCGTCGACGAGCAGGCAGACCCGGCCCTCGACCTCGCCGACGACCTCGTGCACCGCGACCGTGTTGGCCACGTTGGGATCGCGCCGCTTGTGGATGATCGCCAGCGCGCAGTTGAGCTTGTCGGTCCACATGTCGGCCAGCCGGACCCGGCCGGCGTCCGGCGAGACGACGGTCATCTCCGACGTGTCGTACTTCGACTCGACGTAGTCCGACAGCACCGGCAGCGCCCAGAGATGATCAACGGGACCGTCGAAGAACCCCTGGATCTGCGCGGCGTGCAGGTCCACCGACATCAACCGGTCGGCGCCCGCCGTCTTGTAGAGGTCGGCGATCAGCCGGGCCGAGATCGGCTCCCGGCCGGCGTGCTTCTTGTCCTGCCGCGCGTACGGATAGAACGGCGCGACCACCGTGATCCGCTTGGCCGAGGCCCGCTTCAGGGCGTCGACCATGATCAACTGCTCCATCACCCACTCGTTGACCGGCGCCGCGTGGCTCTGGATCACGTACGCGTCGCAGCCGCGGACCGATTCCTCGAACCGGACGTAGATCTCGGAGTTGGCGTAGTTCAGCGACCGGGTCGGCACGATGTCGACGTTCATCAGCTGCGCGACCTCGTCGGCCAGCGCCGGATAGGCCCGCCCCGAGAACAGCATCAGGTGCTTCTCGTTGGGCTTCTTGACCCCCGTCATCGTTCGCCCTCCCCCTGCTCCGTGCTTCCGGCCTGCTCGGCGGCCTCGGCGGTCTTGGTCCCGGCTCGCTTCCGCGCGACCCAGCCCGGGATGTTGCGCTGCCGGCCCCGTGCGACCGCCAGCTCGCCCGGCGCGACGTCGCTGATGAGCGTCGACCCGGCCGCGGTGTAGACCCCGTCGGCGATCGTCACCGGGTGGACCAGCACCGTGCCGCTGCCGACGAACGAGTTCCGGCCGACCGAGCTGCTGGTCTTGTTGACGCCGTCGTAGTTGGCGAAGATCGTCCCGGCACCGATGTTGGCACCCTCGCCGATCGTGGTGTCGCCGGCGTAGGTCAGGTGCGGCACCTTGGCGCCGGCGCCGATGATCGCGTTCTTGGTCTCGACGAAGGTGCCGATCTTGCCCTTCGCGCCGAGCTCGGTGCCCGGTCGCAGGTACGCGAACGGACCGACGCTCGCCTCGGCGCCGATCACGGCGAGCGAACCGTGCGTCCTGATCACGGTCGCGCCCGGGCCGACCTCGACGTCGACCAGCGTGGTGTCCGGGCCGATGGTGGCGCCGGCGCCGATCGAGGTGGCGCCCTCGAGCGACGTACCCGGCAGCAGGGTGGCGTCCGGCTGAAGATCAACCGTGTCGTGGATCCAGGTGGTCGCCGGGTCGACGATGGTGACGCCGGCCCGCATCCACCGCTCGCAGATGCGGCGGTTCAGCTCGGCGTTGAGCCGGCCCAACTGGACCCGGTCGTTGACGCCCTCGGTCAGCCAGAAGTCCTCGACCCGGTGCGCCGCGACCTGCTGGTGGTTGTCGGTGGCGATCTTGACCACGTCGGTCAGCATCAGCTCACCCTGCGCGTTGTCGGTGCTGATCTTGGCCAGCCCGTCCCGCAGCGTGTCCGCGTCGAAGACGAAGATCCCGGAGTTGATCTCGTCGATCGCCCGCTGCTCCTCGGTGGCGTCCTTGTGCTCGACGATCGCCACCACCGCGCCGTCGGCCCCGCGAACGATCCGGCCGTATCCGGTCGGGTCCGGGGCGGTCGCCGTCAGCACGGTCGCCACCGCACCGGCCGCACGGTGCTCGGCCACCAGGGCGGCCAGGGCCTCGCCGGTCTGCAGCGGTGCGTCGCCGACCGTGATCACGACGTCGCCGTGCAACTCCGGCAGGCCCGCGATCGCGCACTGGGCCGCGTAGCCGGTGCCGTACGCCTCGTCGCCCTGCGGCACCCGTACCGCGTGCGGAGCGACCTCGTCGAGATGGGCCTCCACCTGATCCCGCCCGTGGCCGACCACGACCGCGACGTGCTCCGGCTCCAACGCCGTCGCCGCGTCCAGCACCCGGTGCAGGATCGACCGTCCGCCGACCTCGTGCAGGAACTTGGGCCGGGCCGACTTCATCCGCGTACCGCCGCCTGCGGCGAGGATGATCACGGCCGCCAGCGTGGCCTCGGCGGGGGCATCGGTGGCTGAATTCACACGGGCTCCTAGAGCTCTCGTTCGGGCGGTGTTCTCCGCCGGGTCACCTTAGTCTGCAGGGCCCGGCGATGTCTCATCGGACTCCGGCAGCTTCCGGGGCCGGAGCAGGCAGAACTCGTTGTTGCCCGGATCGAGCAGGACGGTCCAGGGCAGGTCGCCCCAGTCGTGGTCGAGCCGGGTGGCGCCGAGGTCCAGCAGCCGGGTCAGCTCGACGTCGTAGTCGCCGCCCGGCGGGACCCGGAGATCGAGGTGGAGCGGGTTCTTGCCGCGCTTCGGTTCGACCGGCTCGGTGAACGCGATCAGCGGCCCGGCGCCGGACGGATGGCGGAACGTCGCCGGCAGCTTCGGCCACGGCTGCCAGTCCGAGGCCTCCCGCCAGAACGTCGCCGCCGCCTCGATGTCGTCGGCGTCGATCGGGATGCCGCCGATCGGCCCGGTGTCGGGATACATCGGCTCGTCGCTGTCGTGCAGCCGGCGATCCGGCATCACACAGAACGCGTAGTCCTCGGGATCCCCCAGCACCACCCATGGCACCTCTCCCTGCCCGACGTCCAGGTGGACGGCGCCGAGCCCGAGCGCCCGCTCGACCATCGCGTCCCGCCGGTCGCCCCCGTACAGATCGAGATGCAGCCGATGCGGCCGCTCCTCCCGGTCCGGCACCGGCAGGAAGTCGAGATAGAACCCGTCCAGCCCCGGATACTCGACCCGGGTCCCGTCGGCCGATTCCTCGGCCACCTCGGCCCCGAGCAGCCCTGCCCAGAACCGCCCCAACCGCACCGGGTCCCGCGCATCAACGCAGAGACACTCCAACACCGACCGCTCCATCCGCCCAACCTAATGCTCGCCACCGTCGCCGGCCCGATCCTCGCCAACCTCGGGCGCGGACGACGGAGCGAGCGTTCGCGGCACCCACCGGGCACGCCTTCGGCAAGGGTGACGACGTGACCGGATGAAATCGTTCTCGCCGGTGCGAGACTCCACACTGGGCGAGATCGGATCGGCGGGCTGCGTAGGTTGTCGCAAGAGTCCCTCGCTGCGACCCGATCGACGCTCCAGCTGCACTTTTCGCTCCACTCCAGGCACCTTTGCGACACCGATGGGGCACGGAGCGCGGGGGCGGCCGGACGCGCGCACAGATCTCCCCGGCAGTCCCGATGCGCTACCTCAGCAGATCAAGGATCGACGCCGACGCAAGATCAGCGAGCTGCTCCAGGCTGCCGGCCACGACCTCGGATTGCCAGACCTGGTAGACATCCCGTTCGTACACGGAAACCGGCGGCAGGTAGACGAAGCCGGGCCCGTTGGTGCAGTTGAGGACGAAGATCGCCAGGTCCGGGTGGCGGCGGCGGAGTTCGACCTGAAGCCAGGAGTACGGTTCGCCGGCCTGGGCGACCATGATCGCGTCGCCCCAGCGCCAGACCCAGAGCGGATGCGCGGCGGTGTCGCCGTCGACATAGCCGGCTCGCAACTGGCCGGCCCGGCGCAGCCGCTCGGCGGCTGCGGTCGGGTTGATCCCGGCGTGGCGGCGGGCCAGTTCCTCCGGGGTCGGTTGCGGCCGAGCTCGGAGCGCCGCCACCGACCGCCGGGTCCGCAGCGTACGGGACGCTTCGGCGGGCTGGGGCCGCCAGATCCCGAGGGCGGTGCCGGACTCGACGACCTCCGCCAGGCCGAGCCGGCTGCCGGGCGGCGGCATCGCGGTGAGCCCGGACAGCGCGGCGTAGCCGATCGCCCGGCCGACCCGGTCGGTGAGTTCGCCGTCGCCGTACTGCTCGCGCGGGCTCAGTTCGCCGGAGGCCCCCTGCAGCACCAGGCAGGGCGCCCCGGTCGCCTGCTCCACCTCTTCCCGCGCGGCGCCGATCCAGTCCGGCGAGATCAGCGGCGGCTGCCAGCCGAGTGTGGTCGGATGGCAGGCGTAGTTGATCATGGTCGCCAGTGAGCGGCCGCCCCGTGCGGTGATCCGGCCGACCAGCAGCGTGTCGTCGGCTGGTACGCCCGGGTTGAAGGCGACCAGGTCCCGCCCGTCGGCGACCAGGGCCCGATCGACCGCCACGTCGCAGCGGGCGGTGGCGAAGGTCGCGGTGGCCTCGACGGCAGCCGCGGCCGCCTCCTGGCAGGCCTCGGTGATCCGTTCCGCGAGCAGGTCGAAGTAGGCCGGCACCAGGTCGGCACCCTGCAGCTCGGGCGAGGTCGCGGTCAGGGTCGGGCCGGAGTGGGTGTGGACGAGGTGGATCAGCAGGTCGGCCGGGTCGGCACCGAGCGCGTCGAGCACCCGGGACCGTACGCCCCACTCCTCGGCCGTGTTGCGCCACCAGCCGAGATCGGTCGACACCAGATAGCGCACCGGGCCCTCGCCGTCACTGATCGCGAGCGCCGTGGCTCGCAGCGGCCGGTGCACGCCGGCCGCACGATCGGTGTCGGCGGCACCCCAGTTGCGGGCCAGGATGCCGGCCGGCGGGGTGATGTCGCGGACGGCGACGCCGACCCGGCCGGCCGCGGCCGGCGGCGTCCAGACCTTGATCATCCGGGACTCGTCGGGCAGGTTCATCGCGACTCGGCGGCCAGCCCGCCCATCGTCGAGGAACCGACCGCCAGGTCTTCGCTGCCGGTCTCGCGCAGGGCCTCCTGGACCGCCTCCTTGGTGCCCGTGATCAGCTGATCGATGTCGGCCTCCGTGTGGGCGTACGAGACGTGGCTGCGCTTGAGGTTCAGCGGCAGCTCGAAGATCCCGCGCTCGATCAGCCGGCGCCGGTAGCCGACGAACAGGTCGGCCCGGTTGGCCAGCAGATCACTGTACGTACGCGGCGCCGGGCCGGGCATGAAGTAGCTGACGAAGATCGAACCGTAGCCCGTGACGACGGCGGGCACGTCCAGCTCGGCGAACACCTCGCGCAGACCGGTCCGAGCCAGCTCGCCGAGCCGGAAGGTGTGCTCGTGCACCGGCTGCTCGGTCAGTTTGGCCAGGGTCGCCAACGCCGCGGCGACGACGACCGGCGCTCCGTTGTACGTACCCGCGAAGAAGGCCGACCCGCCCGGCCGTGAGCTGAACTCCTGCATCAGATCGGCCCGGCCGCCGATCGCGCCGAGCGGGAAGCCGTTCGCGAACGCCTTGCCCAGCGTGGTCAGGTCCGGGGTGATCCCGCTGATCTCCTGCCAACCGCCGAGCGCGTGGCGGAAGCCGGTGATCACCTCGTCGAAGATCAAGATCGCGCCATGCTTGCTGGTCTGCTCGCGCAAGGTGATCAAGAACTCGTCGGTCGGCAGCACGCAGCCGATGTTGTGCGGCACCGGCTCGACGATCACGCCGGCGATCTGATCACCATGATCGGCGAACAGCCGGCGGACCGCCTCGGCGTCGTTGAACGGCAGCACCACGGTCGATTCGAGCACCTCGGGCAGGATCCCGGCCGAGATCGGATCGGGCCGGTTCAACGCCTCCTCGGCGGAGATCACGTTGAGGCTGACCGCGTCGTGCCAGCCGTGGTAGCAGCCCTGGAACTTGACCACCAACCGCCGACCCGTGACGGCCCGGGACAGTCGCAGCGCATGGAACGTTGCCTCGCTGCCGGTGCTGGTCAGCAGCACCTGCTCGAAGCTCGGCACCAGTTCGATCAACCGCTCGGCGAGTTCGATCTCGCCCGGCGTCACCCCGACACCGCACAGGTCGACCTCGCGGGTCACCGCCGCCACCGCGGCGCCGACATCGGGATCGTTGTGCCCGAGCAGCTGCGGGCCGAACGCTGCGTGGTAGTCGGTGTAGGCCCGGCCCTCGGTGTCGAAGAACCGGGAACCCTCCGCGCGGGCCACGACCAGATCGGTGATCCCCGGGACACTCCGCTGCCCGCTGTTCACCCCGCCCGGAATGGCCGCCCGGGCCCGCTCGGCGAGCGGCACACCGGCACCAACTGCATTCACTGTCTGTCTCCTTCGATCGATGGGTCCGGGTCGTAGCCCAGGAAGAGCTCGAGATGATCAACTTGCTTCTGCAGCAGGGCGGCCAGGGCGTCGAACCGGGTCGCCGGGACGCGAGCACTCGGCCCACTGACGCTGAGGGCGTAGCGGGCGGTGCCACTGTGATCACGCACCGGTACGGCGACGCAGCGCAGCCCCGTGACCGACTCCTCGTCGTCCACGGCATAGCCGCGCCGGCGCACCTCGGCAAGATCGGCCAGCAGGGCCCGCAGCGAGGTCAACGTCCGCGGGGTGCTGGCCTGGAATTCGTACCGTCGCAGGGATTCCCGGACCTCGTCCTCGGTCAGGGTGGACAGGATCGCCTTGCCGAGGCCGGTCGAGTGCCAGGCATCGGTCTCGCCGATCGCCGCGCCCTTGCGGATCGGGTGTCGGCTCTCCACGGCGTGCGCGATCACGAGTTGATCACCGGTGCGGACGCCGAGCGTCGCGGTCTCCTCGCACTCGTCGACCACGGTCGCCATCGCCGTGCCGGCCAGCCCCATCAGGCCCTGCCGACCGAGTGCGCTGCGGCCCAGCGCGAACAGCCGCATCCCGATCCGGTAGTGCCGGGTCCGCGGGTCGCGTTCCACCCAGCCGTTGCGGATCACGCTGTTCAGGTAGCGCAGCGCGGTCGGCTCACTGAGGCCGGCCCGGCCGGCGATCGTGGCGAGCGGGCCGGGCTGCTCCGCCACGGCCTCGAGCAGGCCGGTCAGCCGCTCGACGCTCTGCAGTCCGTCGGGGGTCGCCATAGTTGATCATGTTCCATTCAGTGACAGTGTCTTTCACTAGTACGATAGCGTACTGTCAACGACCGTGCACACGATGAAGATCACCGATGTCGACACGGTCGTCTGCGACGCCGGCATGCGGAACTGGGTGTTCGTCCGGATCCGGACCGATCAGGGGTTGGTCGGCTGGGGTGAGGCGAGCACGGAGTGGCGGACCCATTCGATCGTCGGGGCCGTGCGTGACTTCGTGCCGTTGTTGATCGGCGAGGATCCGTACCGGATCGAACACCTGTGGCAGAAGCTGTTCCGGCAACAGTTCTGGAAGGGCGGCGTGATCACCATGAGCGCGCTGTCCGGCATCGATCAGGCGCTGCACGACCTGAAGGCGCAGGCGCTCGGCGTCCCGCTGTACGAGCTGCTCGGCGGCCGGGTCCGGGACCGGATCAGGCTGTACGACCATCTCGGCGGCGGCGATCCCGACGCGGTCTACGGCACGTTGTCCGCCGAACGGTTCGCCGACAGTGCGCGGCGCAGCGTCGAGGCGGGCTTCGACGCGGTCAAGGTGCTCGCGGTGCCGATGGGCGCCGGCCTGCCGTCCGGTGCGGCGCTGCGGACAACAGACCGGGTGATGGCCGCGGTGCGGGACGCCGTCGGCGACGAGGTGGAGATCATGATCGACCTGCACGGCCGGTGTACGCCGGCCGCGGCGGTCGCGTTCGCCGGCGTGCTGCGCCCGTACCGGCCGTGGTTCCTGGAGGAGCCGTGCCAGCCGGAGCTGGTCGAGGAACTGCCCGGGATCGCTGCCGGGGCAGGGATCCCGATCGCCCTCGGTGAGCGGCTGTCCGGCCGCGGCGAGTTCCTCCGGGTGCTGCGGACGGGCGCCGTCGCCGTCCTCCAGCCGGACGTCTGCCACTGCGGCGGACTGTCCGAGTTGCGCCGGATCGCCGGCCTGGCCGAGGCCTTCGGCGTCACCCTCGCCCCGCACAACCCGCTCGGCCCGATCGCCACCGCGCACAACCTGCACTTCGCGATGGCCACCTCGAACTGGCTGATCCAGGAGCAGATGCGCGCCGCCGCCCCGATCTGGGACGACATCCTCACCACCCCGTTGGAGTTCGCCGCCGGCTACGCCGTCCCGCCGCCCGGGCCCGGTCTCGGCACCGCGGTCGACGAGGCCGTCGCCGCCGCCCACCCCGGCACCGAGACCGAGGTCCAACTCTCCACCCGCCTCCCCGACGGCAGCCTCTGCGACTGGTGACGTACGTTGCGGATCCGATCAGCCGCCGAGGCGTCGAACCAGGGCGTCGGCCTGGTCCCGGGTGAAGTTGCCGGCCAACTGCAGCTGACCGCCCGGGATCTCCTGCTGCACCATCGGCGCGGAGATCAACTCCGCGCCGATGATCATGGCCATCCGGTTCTTCGGATCCTGCTCCGCGGCCAGTTCGGCGGTCACCTCGGCCAGCGTGTCGGCGGCGTCGGCGGGCAGGGTGATCAAGATCATCCAGTGGCCGCTCTGGTCGGCCTCCGCCTTCACCTGCTCGAGCCGTTCGACGGTGAGCCGGCTCGGGCCCAGCCGCAGGCAGGACTGCGGGTTGTCCGGCTCAGGATAGGTCCGATCCGTTCCGGCCGACGCGCACGGCGCCGGCCGGAGTTCGGTGACCTGGTGGAACGCCAGCGGCTCGGAGAGCCCGGCCGGAGTGGGTGTCGGGGATCGTTGCGGGATTCCCGGCAGCAGGCCGCAGCCCGTCGCCGTCATGATCAAGGTCAGGACGGCGAGGGCTGCGTACCGGCGATACCACCCCACGACGTTCACCTCCTCCGCTCCGACCCCCCCGGGCAACGCCGAGGGGGACCCAGGATGCGGTCAGGCTAGCCGAATCAGTAGGTGACGTTGAGCCGTTTCGAGACCGGCGCCCTCCGGTCCAACGCGCTTCCGGCCAGCGGGACCGTGTTGCCCTGCCCGCCGGGTTGCAGCACGCCGTTGATCTTGAGCGTGTAGTTGGCGTTCTTGTTGGCCAGTTCCTGCGGGTCGTCGACCGTCACGATCACGCCGATCCGGTCCACCCGGCCGAGGATCCGGCGCAGCTGGTTCCGGTTCAGCGACGCCTTGTGGGCCTTCGTCAGCGCCACGTCGGCGTACCGGACCGTCTTACCGTCCAGCGTCCAACCGATCAGCTGGACCCGCCAGTCGGCGACCTTCATCGGCGACACCTGGGTCGGCGACTGGCCGCCGGCGAGGGTGGTGCCGTCGGTGATCACGGTGTCACCGACCTTGACGTCGCGGATCCACCAGCCGGACGGCTCGCCGCTGCCGTTGCCGTTGGCGGCGCCGTCGGTCAGGTACCGGAACGCGACCAGGACGTCCTGGCCCGCGTAGTCGGACAGGTCGTAGCTCTGCGGCTGGTAGCCGTCGCTCAGCCCGGTCAGTCCGGGCAGTTGCGCGACGATCGACGGCTCGGCACCGTCGGCGTGCTCGCTGGTGGTGTTCTCGTTGCCGACCGTGGTGTACGTCTTGCCGCCGTCGGTGGACACCTGGACCACGCCGAAGTCCCAGTTCGCCTCGATGTCGAACCGGCTGGAGAAGGTCAACTGGCCACCGGCCGGCACCGAGACCGGGTAGACGATCGCGCGGTCAAGATCATCTCCCTCGCCGGCCCAGAGCGCGGAGTCGTTGATCACCCACTGCAGCGGATCGGGGCGATAGGTCCCGGCACCGGCGAAGCTGAGTGACTTGATCGTGTCGCCGTTCACCGGGCGGTCGGCGATCCCCAGCACATAGTCCGAACCGTTGGCCGGCGCGCCGGGCGAATCGTACGAACCGGTCCAAGCCCAGTCGATCGCCGAGTTCAGTTCGGACGCCGTGAACCGGCGCCGCTCGTCCCGGTCGAGCCCACGGGCCTTCTGGTCGACCAGCCGGTCCAGGGCCATCTGCGCCGCCCAGTCGTGCACCACGTCGGTCGACTTCAGTCCTGGTGCATGATCATCGAGATAGCGCTGTACGGACTGCAGGCCGGGTGCGTCGTCGTTGTGCAGGTACGTGATCACGCCGCGGCCGAACTGGCTCGCCAGATAGCTGACGAAGCTGTACGCCGCGCCGTAGTCGGCCAGCGTCTCGTTCGGCTGATCCTCCCAGCGGGTCAGTGAATTCTCCGCTCCGCAGTACGGGAACGCGTCCGAACCGAGGAAGCCCTGGAAGCAGGTCAGGTGGCTGTCCGCGTCCGGTTCGCCGTACGGAACCGTGGTGTCGACGTAGCCGACCACAGTCATCGCGTAGTCGGACAGGCCCTCGTTGAGCCAGGTCGTCTCGCCCGGTCCGGCGTAATACTCCAGCAGATGCTGATATTCATGGGCGAAGGTGCCCTCGTAGTCGTGCGGCCGGGCCGCCTGCTTCGGGCTGCACAGTCCGCCCGGGGTCTCGTCCGGCGGGTTGGCGCCGGTGCGGTGCAGCCAGTCGTAGGAGTCGATCGTCATGACGTTGCGGTCGAATCCCTCGTTGTACAAGGGAGAGAAGAAGCCGGCGATGAACGTGGAACCGGCCGGGCTGGTCGGATCGTAGAAGTTCTCGTCGCGGACATTGCTGACCAGGACGACCGTCTTGTCGCCGTCGCCCTTGTAGTAGTTCTGATCACCGCCGCCGATGATCTGCCACAGCGGCGCGCCGAAGCCGACGTCGATCGACTGCGTACCGTCCCGCTCGGGCGCGACCGAGAAGATCCCCGACTCCTTGGGCAGGATGTTACCGTCGAACTCGGTGATCATGGACTGCACCTGCGCGTCGGTGATCACGTTGCGGATGCCGTCGTTGCGGCAGTCGCCGGCCGGATAGTTCAGGTCGCCCTGCACCCAGATCTCGATCTTGTCGCCGACGCCACGCAGCGTGTACGGAGCCGCGCCGTAGCCGTCGACGCCGTAGACGAGCCAGTTCTTGCTGCCGCCGACCGGGGTGCCGGTCGCCGTGTCCTCCGTCGCGGGTGCAGACCGGAGCCGGCGTACCGCCGGGGCGTCGTCGCGGAACGACTTCTGCTCGGACCGGCTCAGATCGATCTTGGTCTTCTGCCGGACCTCGGCCGGCGCCTCCCGGGTGTCGGAGGACAGGCGAGCGGCCTGCCCCGAACCGGGGTCGGCCGAAGCGGTGGTGGTGGAAAGGCCGATCAGGCCGGTGAGGGTGACGGCGAGTGAGGCGGTGACGGCGACCGCCGCGCGCGCCCTCGCCCGAGGCATGCGGGACACCATGACTGGCTACCTCCAGGGGGTTGAGGCTGTTCCGGAATAGCATCCGCCGCCCGGAGTGCCTCGGCAGCGGATTCACGGAACAGCACAAGATCTCCCGTGGAGGGGCCTTGGACTCCATGATCAGTGAAGAATTTCCGGCGGCTCCTTACGTTTCAGCCGTACGGTTCTCGTCGGCGACGACGTGCAGCGACGTCGCGGGCCCGACCGGTTCGGCCACCGGCCGCCGCGGCCCGCCGATCAGCGAACCGGCCAGAGCGGTGCGCCGGTAGAGCATGCTCCGCCCGGACCGCCAGCTGACCACCATGCCGCTGTCCCGCAGGATGGCCAGGTGTCGGCTGACGGTCGCCGGACTCTGCTCGAGCCTCCGCGCGAGTTGGGTGGTGGACAGCGGAATCATCAACTGGTGCAGGATGGCCGACCGGCTCGCCCCGATCAGCGCACCGAGCGGATCCTCCGCCGCCGGCTGGTCCGCCAGTTCCTCCCAGACCCGGCCGACGCCGCGTGCCGGATAGGTGAGCTCGAACGCGTCCGCCTCATGATCGAGGACCAACGCCGGCCAGAGGAAGATCGACGGGACCAGGGTCATGTGGTTCCCGTCGTACGTCGCGTCGGGATAGTGCGGCTTGTCGATCTTGAGCATCGCCCCGTCCAGCGACACCTCCGGATGCAGATCCTGCAGCAAGGAGAACAGCCCGCCGCTCGCGGACCGGTCGCTGCGGTAGGCGAGATCGTCCTCCAGCACCGCTCGCATCCGATCCCAGTAGGGCGCGATCGCGATCGCCCAGTACCCGGCGATCGCGTCCGCCAGCAGCCGAGGCGCCGCCGGCCCGGCCTCGATGAGCCGCTGCACCGAGCGTGGCCGAGCCCGGCCGGACCAGATCCGGACCAGGTCGTCCAGGATCGACTCGGCCGGCGTCGCCGCGAGCGTGATCAACTGCTGCTGGATGGTCGTCGCCCGCCCCAGCGCCGACGGGAACAGCACCGCCAGTGGCGCGCCGCCGGCCGGCACCGTCGCCAGCAGCAGGTCCAGGTCGATCCGGTCCAGCTCGGCCGAAACCCGGCGCAGCCAGCCCCGATGCACGGCGGCCGGCCGCGGGCTGGTCAGCAGCCGCAGGCTCGCTCCCACCTCGACCAGCGGCGACAGAGCAAGCCGTACCGTACCCAGGACGTCGGGGCTCAGCCGGAACCGGATCACGTGACCCATCCTGGCGCCCGCGCCGGGCTCCCGCCCAGCGTTCGTCCGGAGATGAAGGGACCGCCTGTTGATCAAGGCCCCGAGTCGCCCTCGCCCTCGCGACCGTCGAGGGCGTCGAGATCCCGTACGCAGAACCCGTGGTGGGCCCACTCCTCGTTGAGCACCACCCGGAGGCACTCCAGCACCGACTTGCCCCTGGCGTACGGCGGCCAACCCGGGCCGGCCGGAACCGGAGCAGGCGCGGTCAGTTCGTCGGCCGTGACGCCGGCCAGCCAACGATCCAACTCGGCCGACTGCTCGGCTCGCACAGCCAGGACCTCGTCCAGGCTCGGGGACGCGGCCGGATCGAGGCCCTGTTCCTCCTGATCGGGGACGAAGACCGGCCCGAGCCCGATCCCGGTGAAGAGTTCGGTCGATCCCAGGCAGCAGCGACGGAACCACGAGTCGTACACGAACACCAGGTGCCGGAGCGTCTGCACGGCCGACCACTCGCCGCCGACACTCTCATGCTCCGAGCCCGCGGGCATGGCCCGGAGCCGCTCGACCGTTCTCCCCCAGTCGTCCCTCAACAGCCGGTGGGCCTCCCGCAACTCGACTGGGTCGGCCGAGCGCATCAGCAGCCGGACCGGATGCCGCCGATCGAGCTCGGCCTCGACGTAGGCCGTGACCTCGACCCCGTTCACCACCAGGTTGCTGACCAGACCGTCGATCACGACGTCCTGCATCACCACCCCGATGAACCGGCTCCTGGTCAGATCGCACTCACGGAACTCGGCCTCGGTCAGATCCTGATCCTCAAAACTCACCATGCCGAGATTCTGGCCCTCGGCACCGACAGCGGACTTCCTCCGCGGCCAACGGGACTGTGCTGGCTCGCGGGACACCTGACCAGACCAGGCCCATTCATCCTCAGGCCAGGTCGTCACCCCATTGGTAGCCTCCATCCATGGGTGGGCCTTCCCTCAGCCGTCGTCGTTTGCTCGGTACTGCCGTTGGTGTGGTCTCGGGTTCCGCCGTGGCCGGATGCTCGCCTGACGATCCGATGGTGGACTACCGCACCGGCGGGGCCTCGTTCGCGCTGACCGATGTGGTCGTCTTCGACGGGGAGAAGGTCACCGACGCCGACACCGTGGTGGTGCGTGACGGTCTGATCACCGAGGTCGGCGCGTCGCTGAGCGTGCCCGAAGATCTTCCGACGCGGGATGGTCAGGGCCGGCTGCTGCTGCCCGGTCTCATCGACGCGCACGCCCACGGGGCGATCTGGTTCGCGAACGCGTCGCTGCGGTTCGGTGTAACGACGCTGCTGGAGATGGCCGGCGGGCCATCCCCGGACGAGGTGGCAGCACGGAAGGATGTTGCGCGGGCTGACGCCGCCGATGTGTGGACGGCCGGAGCCATGGTCACGGTGCCTGGCGGACACGGCACTCAGTGGGGTGGTGATCTTCCGGTGCTCAAGGCAGGCGCCGACGTCGCCGCCTTCATCGACGAGCGCCTCGGCGAGGGATCCGACTTCATCAAGCTGGTCATCGATGAGGGCGAGGGGATGCTCAAGACGCTGACGCCGCGACAGGTCGAGGCCGTGGTGGACGCAGCACACGACAAGGACCGCTTGGCCGTGGCGCACGTCGGCACCTGGGCTGACGCAGCGGTGGCCGTCGACGCCGGCATCGATGCACTCGTGCACGCACCACGCAACGCCCCGATCGACGACCGCGTGGTCTCGCAGCTGGCTGATCGATCGATCCCCGTGGTACCCACCCTGGCCCTCTACGCGGCAGCCAGCGGCCAACACGACAGCCGCACCTTCCTCGACCATCCCCACGTCGGGCCGTACCTTGATCAGGATCAGAGATCGGCCGCTCAGCGAACCAGCGGGGACCTGCTCCGGCCGACCTGGTACGACGACGCAACGGCCGGCGTGACCGCCCTGTACCAGGCAGGAGTGCCGATCCTGGCCGGAACCGACATGGTCAATCCCGGGACCGTCGCCGGCGTCAGCCTGCTGCACGAGATCGAGCTGCTGAAGCACGCGGGGCTGTCCGACCTCGACATGCTCGCCGCCGCCACCTCCCGCGGCGCGGACCTGCTCGCCCTCGCCGACCGCGGCCGGATCGCTCCCGGCCAACGTGCAGACCTGGTGCTGATGAACGTCACCTCGATCGACAAGGTCGCCGGCTCGTACGACATCAGCGCGATCTGGCGCAACGGCCACTTCGTCGAACGCAAACCCGCCACCAAGGACCGAAACTCACCCAGCAGCGCGAGCCCCAGCCGCTAGCTGAGTTCACCGGCAGTGTGGTGGCACATGGCCGCTGCGGCGGGAAGCTCTCGCGGCTGTGTGAGAGGTCTGGTCCTGCCCGTTCACGATTCAGGCGATGAGCTTCGGTCTGGACGCACGAAGCAAGGGCGTGCGGCCAGTACTGGATTCACCCGGCGATGCCGGAGTTGATCGGAATGCGCTGCTGAACCTGACGCTCGGCGACCATTCCATCACGTTCGACAAGATCGCCGATTCGCGTGTTATATGGCAATCGTGCGCGCACTTTTCGCGACCTCCCCCGGTCTTGGCCATGTGTTCCCGACGATCTCCCTGGCACACGCGCTGCGTGCCGCCGGCCACGAGGTGCTGATGGCGACCGCGGGCGGCGAGGAGGCCGCGAACGCCGGCCTGCATGTCGTTGACACCGCGCCGGGTGTCGACATCGGCGCGGTGTTCCATCAGGCGGCCAGCGAGCAACCCGAGGCGTTCGACTACAGCACGGACGTCGACACCGAAAAGGGGTTGGAGTACGTCGGCGCGATCTTCGCCAAGTTGTCCGGCGTGTCGGTGGACCTCGCCGTGTCGGCGGCCGAATCGTGGCGGCCGGACGTGGTCGTGTACTCGTCGATGGAGGGCACCGGGCCGCTGGTCGCCGCGAAGCTCGGCGTGCCGGCCGTGTCGCACGGCTTCGGGTTCGCCGACGAGGCGCCGATGACCGAGGCGATCTTCAAGAAGATGGTCGAGGAACGCGAACGGCATGGCGTGCAAGGGTTTCCCGAGGTGCACGAGTCGATCGACGTGGCACCGCCGAGCATGGTCGACCGGCCGGTGCGCGGCTGGCCGATGCGGTACGTGCCGTACAACGGAGGCGGCGTGCTGCCCGAGTGGGTACTCGAACGGCCCGCGCGCCCGCGTGTCGCGGTGACACTCGGCTCGGTGCTGACCCAGGTCGGCGCCCTCACGTCGTTGACCAAACTCGTCGACGTGGCACGGGATCTGGACGCCGAGTTCGTACTCGCCCTCGGCGACGCGGACCCGTCGCCACTGGGAGACCTGCCGGACAACGTGCGGGCGGCCGGGTGGGTGCCGCTGTCCGCGCTGCTGCCGACCTGCGCGGCGCTGGTGCACCACGGCGGGGCCGGCTCGACGCTGACCGCGATCGACGCCGGCGTCACGCAGCTCGTGCTGCCGCACGGCGCCGACCAGTACGTGAACGCGGACGCCGTGGCGCGGCGCGGGCTCGGTCTGCGTTCGGAGCCGGATCAGGTGGACGCGGAGCTGATCGACCGCCTGCTCACCGACCCGGGGCTGGCCCTGGCCGCCTCCGAGGTGGCCGACGAGATCGCGACGCTGCCGAAGCCCGCCGACCTCGTGTCGAAAATCGCCGGCCTCGCCTGAACCTTGCCAGGCGTGCACACCGTGGCCTGCGCTAATCCCTTGGGCTGACTTTTGCCCGGGCTGCTGCCGGGCACTCGGGACCATTTCGGGGCCACTGTGTGCCCTCATCGAAGGTCAGCGAGCACGGTTCCGGCTCATCCTTCACGGATGCAATGCCTTCCGGCGAAACTGAACTTCGATGCCCAAGGCCAGAGGACACGACCGGCCGCCAGCGAACCGAGATTACCCGCCCACGTGCCGCGCTCCTGCCCGGAAGTGTTCTCGTCCACTGGCAGACGGTCCGCGCCGTTCGCCCGGTCACTGACGACACAGCAGCGGCCCAACGAACCCGAGCAGGACCGTTCAGGAGGGTGGGTAGTCACTCAAGGGTCTCGGTCGGAAGCGGTCATCAGGTGGCCGCGGCGTGGTGTCGCGCGATCGCTCAATTCGGTGGACACGGTCAGTCGGTGTTGACGACGCTGGCGGGCGTGACGAGTGCTTGGCTTCAGGGAGGCTTGCGGATCAAGGTCTACGCGCTGTCGGCGCTTGGCGAGGCCCTCCCGCTGTTTGCGGTGTACGCGCTGATCTTCGCTGATAGCGGATTGTCGGCCGCGCAGATCTCATCCTTGTTTTTCGTCTGGGCTGCTGTTGCCTTTGCGCTGGAGGTGCCTTCCGGTGCCTTGGCCGACCGGGTTTCGCGGCGTCGGCTGTTGATCATCGAGAGCCTGCTCCGAGCGGCCGGCTGTGCATTGTTGGTCACGGTGCCGTCGTATCCGATCTTCGCGATCGGGTTCGTGTTGTGGGGTGTCGCGGGCGCGCTGCGATCGGGCACCTTCCAGGCACTGGTGTACGACGAGTTGGCCGCGACCGGCAGCGAGCGGTTCTATGGCAGGTTGATTGGGACCGCGGGGACGATCGGGCCGCTGGCCGGTGTCGGTGCGACCCTCGCTGCCGCTCCCTTGCTGGCCCTGGGCGGGTATCCGCTGGTCGGCTGGATCAGCGCTGCAGTCAGCATGGCCGCCGCCGTGGTGTCCTGGACACTTCCGGAGCGGCCGCAGGTTCGGCACATCGACGGTGGCGTCCGTGGCTACCTGGGCACGCTGCGGGACGGGCTGGTGGAAACGCGGCGGAATCGGGCCGTGTTTTTCGTGTTGATTGTGCTGGTGTGCCTGAACCTCGGTGCCATCGACGAATACGTGCCGCTGCTGCTGCGCAATGACGGCGTCCCGACCGTGATTATCCCGGTCTTGTTGGCCGCTCAGGCGGTGATGACCGCGGCGGCGAGCTGGGCGGCTGGGCGCTGGTCGACAACTCGATCACTTGTCCCGGCAGTCGCGTTGATCATCGGCGCGGTGGCTCTTGCGGGGGGCGCGCTGATCATGCATCCGGTCGGATTCGTCGGCCTGGCGGCGGCGCTGACCGCGACCACCTTTGTCACGGTGTGTACGCAGATCCGGCTGCAGCACGCGATCACCGGCCAAGCCCGTGCCACGGTGACATCGGTGGCCGGGCTCGGAAGGGAGTGCGCCGCCCTGATCACCTACGGCTTGATCGCCGGCCTGTCAGTGGGCCTTCCGATCTCCACCGCTGTGGCCTCGATGGCAATACCGATGCTGCTGCTAGGCGTCGCCCTGCCCCGCCTGCTCGGAACTGCAAAGGCATGAGGACGAGCCGTCGAGCCGGATCGGTTGTTCACAGAGGGCGCGACAGCAACGCTCCGCTGGGCATGGAAGGGTCTCCGCGAGCGGGCTGGAGGTCCGCCCGTTTCGCCGTTGGTGACCAGTATTTGTGACCAGTTGTCTCCGACACCCGGATCTGACACCCCGAAAATCGAGCGTCTAGCCTAGTCAATCAGCGATTCTTGCTCCCGGGAAGGAGTCGAACCTTCGTCGCTAATCCTGATTCAAAGTCGCGACCAATCAGCCGCGCGAGGCCGCACAAAGCGGCACTCATGCACTGCCGTATGGCTTCGTTTACTCCTGTCGACCGCCGTTTGTGAGCGAGATTGTGAGCAGCCACCCGCAGGCCACTGCGGGACGATCTGCTGTGTAGACCTCTCCTTGCTCAAGGCGTCGCGCGTCTCGCTTCACTGCGGTCCGCGCCGCCCTTACGCCCTGGCACTTCTGTCGACGTGAAACGGCGGACCAGCGAAGCTGTCTCGGATCGGCGCGCACACCTGCTCCATGTCTGCGAGGTCCCGACTCCAAGGGTTCCCCGGAGCGATCGTGTTGATCGACGTCGCAGCTTCGAGTAACACCAGGGCCCCGAGTGCCTGCGGGGTCGGAGACTTCATTGGTGGCCGTCCGCTACAGCCTTCGCAGGCGCACCCATCTCGCGTAATGAACCGCATCGCCGTTTCCGGGGATGCGTGGGTCTGATGGGAAAGATAAAGGAACCGCGCGTAGTACACGTCACCGACGTAACCAAGCGACTTGCACTGAGCCGCGAAGGCAGCGAGGTAGTCTTTCCTCGGCTCATCAATCGCGTTCGGTCGTTCGACATCTGACCGAGCCGAAGACAGCGATTCCCACGTTTGATAACCCGAATCGATCAACCAGGTCTCGAACTTCCTGTACTCATACGCCCGAGCCCGCTCGGTTACTCTCCAAGCACCCGGATCCGCTAGCAAGACCTTGATCAAGACAGCATGCTCGATCATCCCGCGCAACAGACCGGACGCCTCATAGTCCAACTCAGCTTCAGCCAGCATCAGGACAGCCTGAGCCTGCCTCCGAATCGCCGTCCACCACCCGTTGAGGTAGTTTCCCTGCTCTCGCGACTCCGCCTGCAATGGACCGGATTCCAACTGTGCGACCGTAGTAATCACCGCGCGTGACAGGACGAAGACCTCACGCTCTCCGATCAACGCGTCCCCATGGACCATGCGCACCTGCCCCCAAGATCGTGCCGTGACTAGATTCCTCCAGAGGAGATTAGCCGGAAGGTGCCGCGCCCGCGTCCCATCTCCGGACTATCACCAACCGCCAACGACCCAACTCGGCCGAACAGTCGAGCCGGGTCTGCTTGGCTGGTTGCGCTCGCTGCGCAAGGATGGACCCGACTGTGGACCGGCATGGCTTCGTTACCTCTTGTCTACCGCCGTTCACGGAGTCAGAGCGGCATCTCCGAACAACCGGCCGGCTGCGATAGCCGCGGTAGCCGCCGCGTCGTCGTCGGTCACCAGGTAGAAGCGCCGATAGGTATCTACATCGTGACCGAGAAGTGCCGCCGCCGCGTGGTCAGCGACACCATCAGCCTGCAGATGGCTATCGTCAACATCCAGGCCGGAAGTGTACTCGTTGACTGGCAGCCTGCGCGCACCGTGCGACCGGTCACTAATGACGCCGCGATCGGACCGACCAGACGAAGCCGCACCCGTGCAGAAGGGTGACTAGCGCCAGACGAGTCTGCTGGGTTCGCCTCCAACTCCGATCAGGGCGCCGCGCAAGCGCAGCGCGGCGGCGCATGTCCTCGCCTCGCTGCGGGCCGCCTCCGCCTAATGGACCGCCGCAGCGTACAGGGTGCCAACCTTCGGCGCGCGGAAACTGCGACTCTGAAGCATGGCGAGGGTCACAGAATTCTCCTGCTCCTGCCTGAGCCATTTCTTGACCTGCGTGCTCGGCTCGCCCGCACCGAGCGCAGACAGGGCTAGTATCCGTCGATTGTGCGGATTGTTCGTGCGCTCCATGCCTGATCTAACGGCCTCGCGGGCCGAGTTCTTGTCCCACTGACTCAACCGCTGTGCGCACGCCGCAAGTAGTTGAATGTTTGAACTACCGTCCGCGACTACCTCGCTCGCATACGCTGTGAGCTCCTTGGGTGCCTTCTGACCGGAGTCAAACATTCGCAGGTAGAAGGATGTGCTCCAATCAAACTTCCACCACGGATCGCGTGTCCCAGCGACAAACCATTCGGCCAGTCTTGGAGCAGTAAAGGACGTGGAGAACAGTCGTGAAAGAGAGTCGGCGCAGTGCGGCATTTTCGTTGAAGCTTCGACCAGGTCCTCCAGTCGGTATTGAACACGATGCTCAAGCATCCTCAGCGCTGCGAACTTAACACTCGTTCTCCCTGCCTTCTCCACTTCATCTAGCAGTCGGTCAATTAGCTCCTCGAGTGGAGTGTGTTCTGGTGGATCTTCCTGTAGCGCACCATCCACGGCGCTATGTTCAATCTCGCCCGCCTTCTGGTACAGCTCATCATCTGTGTATAGGTCGGTTTTGGCAGTGTTTAGGTCCATTCCCGCCGACCTTGCGGCAGTTTGGAGGTCGACCTGGGCTCGCCGTAGCTGACCTTCATCTGAGCCGAACAGCCACATATCATCCATCCAGCGGGCGTAGGAGTGTCGCTGGACCTTCCTGACCTTCCTTCCTTGCAGGATAAGACCGGCCATAGGCTGCGAATAGCTTTCGAGTACTACGTCCAGGGCGTTAAGCATGCGATTCGCAAGAACGGCAGACGCCAGCGAACGCTGCGGAAGCCCGCTTCGTGGCGATACTTCCGAAACCTTTTGAAGAAGTGTTATTAGCCGATTTGCGACATCACCCTTGGCGCATTTGTCCTCAATTGCAGCATAGACGTGTTCTAGCGGAATATTGGCGAAGCAGGAAACGATATCCGTGGTAATCCCTACCGGGAACCTCATGGCACCCTCCGTGAGGTGGCCCCGATATGAGTTCCATTGGATATCTTGCCGTGAGTACAAGCCACGAGATGCGTCGACGAATGGTAGACGCCAGCCGTAGACGTTCGCGGGCAGGTCACCGATTAAGTCCACGCTCAATCTATCGATCAGCATTTGATAGATCAGTCGATCAACAATGTCAAGTACGACGGCTGGCCTGGTTCCCCAGTTCTCTTTGGGTACATCTATTGCAGCCACTCGGGATGCACTAGTTGCCTGTAGGTGGGCAAGCAGCACGTCCGTGCCGGTCTTCTGGAGAAATTCGAGTTCCGGCCAATCCCATGGATCGACGTACCAGTCACCGATAAATTCGGAATGTAAATTCTGTGCGCCCCGGCTAACGTCGAGCGCGTCAAGCCACGCTATTCCCCCCATGGCATCCAATTCTCTCACGGGTCGATCGCGTCCGCCGGGTTTCCCGTGAACCGAACTGGGTTGGTTCCGTCTCGTCCCCCTCGTAGGCAGACGCGGCTGGTGTGGGCCGTGTCCGACAGACTGTCCGACATCGGTAGCGCACAGACCCCGTACGGCACCGGCCGTCGCCGACCCATCTCAGCCCGACCAGCAGCCCGATGACCTTGTGCACCCGAGGTGCTTCGGGACTAAGCAGTCAATCTGGGCTTCGTGACAGCTCGGTCGCGACGGGCCCTCGCAGGCGGCCTGCGGCGAATGCATTTGCCGGACTCCAGGAAGTGTCAGACATCCGTGCGATGGTGGAAGACGTGGACGTGCGCACCGAGGACATCGAGGGGATCCCGCGGGAAACCTCCGAGTGCCGCGCGCAGCTTTCGTCGCCTTGTGGCGCGAAGCTGAGCGGCTCGCACGGTCTGACAAATACGCGGTCGGCGTAGCGTGGGCCTGCCGCTGGATGGCCTGCGGAACTACCGTCTTCAACGGGCAGCGGGCTCCGGCACCGGCTCCGATCACCCACACCACCCGGCGGGCTCACGAAGCTGCTGGACCGGGAATTCCAGGCGGCCGAGCGGTGGGCCATCCGATTGCAGGCCGACGCCGCGGATCGGTTGTTCGCTGAGGGCGCTACAGCCACGCTCCGCTGGGCCTGGAAGGGTCTCGGCGACCCGCCCCTGGGACTGCCGCCGATCGAAGCGCTATCGGCGCGAACTGGCTAACGAAGGGGCTCGGATTCGCGGTTTGTGAGCGCGGGTTGTGTGCACGGCCGGCAATCCTGCCGGACTTACACGACAGAAATGCGCCATTCTGCCTAGTCAACCGGACTTCCTTGCTCCCCGGGAAGGAGTCGAACCTTCGTCGCTAATCCTGATTCAAAGTCAGGCGGGCCCTGCCGGCAGACCAACCGGGGAACGGCCGAGCGGTCGGCCAGGGACAAGAGTACGCATCGTCCCGCCCGCCGCGCATCTCGGTTCCCGGAGGTCCGCCCGGATCGGCACGGACGAGGCGTGGAATGGATTTCTCCATCGGCTTGCGGTTGGGGAGACTAGGACAATGCCGTCCCGATCTGCGCCGCGCCGGGCACGCCGGGTCCGGATGACCGGCGCCGAGCGCCGTGAACAGTTGATCACGGTGGCGCGCGGGCTGTTCGCGGACAAGGGCATCGACGGTACGTCGGTCGAGGAGATCGCGGCGGCAGCGGAGGTCAGCAAGCCGGTCGTGTACGAGCACTTCGGTGGCAAGGACGCCCTCTACGCGGTCGTCGTGGACCGCGAGGTGACCACGCTGCTGGACGGGATCGGCGCCGCGCTGAGCACCGAAGGCCGGTCCCGCGAGGTGCTCGAGCAGGCGACGCTGGCGTTCCTCGACTACGTCGAGGGGCACACCGAGGGGTTCCGCATCCTGGCCCGCGGCTCGGCCGCCGGCGAGTACGCGACGCTGCTCGGAGATGTGGCCAGCCGGGTGGAGCGGGTGCTCCGGACCGAGTTCCAACGACGCGACCTCGACCCGAGGACCGCGCAACCGTACGCACAAGCACTCGTGGGGATGGTGGCCATGACCGGTCAGTGGTGGTTGGACAACAGTCGCTGGGGCCGCAAGCCCGAAGTTGCGGCCCATCTGGTGAATCTCGCCTGGAACGGCCTGCGCGGGCTGGAGCCCCGGCCCACGCTGGCGAGCCGTCGATGACCCGCGTCGTCGACGACGCGCCCGGTGCGCGGCTGGACTCGCGGGCCGCCGCGTTCGCGGTCGCCGGATTGTTCGCGGTCAACGGCATGCTGCTCGGCGGGTACGGCGGCTCGCTGCCGGCCCTGCGCGCCAAGCTCGGCTTGGACTCGACCGCGATCGCCCTGCTGCTCTTCCTGGCCGGCCTGGCCGCCATTCTCACCATGCAGGTCGGCGGCCGGCTGGCCGACCGGCTCGGCGCGCGACCGGTGGCGCTGCTCGGCCTGCCGGTGATCATCGCGGGCTGTCTGATGGTCGGATTCGCACCGCTGTACGGCATCGCGGTCGCCGGCGCGATCATGATCGGGCTCGGCAACGGCGCGATGGACGTCGCGATGAACGCGGCCGGCGTTCAGGTCGAACGAGCCCGGCGGCAGCCGATCATGAGCCGGTTCCACGCCTTCTTCTCGATCGGCAACTTCGTCGGGGCCGGCCTGATCCTGCTGATCTCGGGCGTCTTCGGGCTCGGCGGCGGTGCCGTCGTCCTGCCGCTCATGATCACGATGGCGGTGATCGCGCTCGCCTCGCTGCTGCCGCTGGTCCGGCACACGCCGCGGGCGACCCCGGTGCACCACACGGTCGACGGGGTGCGGTCGAGGATCCCCGTGATCGCCTGGCTGCTCGGCCTGATGGCGATCGGGTACGGGCTCGCGGAGGGCACCGCGGTCGACTGGGCCTCGATCCATGTCACCGACGTGGCCCACGTCGACCCGGCGGTCGGCGCGATCGGCCTGATCTCGGTGAGCGCGTTCATGACCCTGATCCGGCTGCTCGGCGACCGGCTGGTGGTCCGGTTCGGCCGCCGCGCCGTGGTCCGGTTCGGTGGCATCTGTGCCGCGGCCGGCTATCTGATCGTCATCACCACCACCCCGCTGCCGCTGCTGGTGCTCGGCTGGGCGCTGGTCGGGTTCGGCGTGGGCATGATCGCCCCGCAGGTGTACGCGGTCGCCGGGCACCTGGGCGGCGGCCGGGTGCTGGCCCTTGTGGTGACCTTCGGCTACGCGACCTTCCTGATGGGCCCGGCCGTCACCGGCTTCCTGGTCCGCCAGCTCGGCGTCCAGCACGCGATGATCCTGCCGGGCGTGCTCTGCCTGGTGATCATCGCGCTCGCGGTGGTCCTGCCGAAGACCGACGACGGCATCAATCCGCGTCAAGAGTCTTGACATCTACACTTCAGCCATGGCGCAACCGCTTCCGGCTGACGCGGGTGAACCGCGGGACGAGGTCGACCTGGTCGTCCAGGCCTGGCAGCGTGAGCGACCCGACCTGGACACCGGGCCGATGGAGGTGCTGTCCCGGGTGACCCGGCTGGCCCGGCACCTGGACCGGCTGCGCCGCTCGGCGTTCGCCGCTCACGGGCTGGAGTCCTGGGAGTTCGACGTGCTGGCGGCGCTGCGGCGGGCCGGCGCCCCGTACCGGCTGTCGCCGGGGCAGTTGCTCCGGGAGACCATGGTCACCTCGGGCACCATGACGAACCGGGTGGACCGGCTGGTCGGCCGCGGGCTGGTCGGACGGGAGAGTCACCCGGGCGACCGGCGCGGCGTCCTGGTCACCCTGACCGACGCCGGCCGGACCGCCGTCGACGCGGCCCTGGCCGACCTGCTGAGCGCGGAGCGGGAGATCCTGGCCGGCCTGCCGGCCGACGAGCATGATCAACTCGCTCGCTCGCTGCGCTCCCTGCTGATCCCCTACCGCGCCGGCTGACCCGTCCGTACACACCTTCCTGGCGCTTTACACAGGAAGCTTCTGTGGTATTGCGCCAGTTTTTCACGTTAACGTGAAAAACTGCCGGGCCCCAGGTTCACCCGAGGGCGCGGATCAGTTCGCCGCGTTCCCGTTCGGTGATGGTGCGGTTGGCGACGTAGCGGTCCAGTTCGCGGGCCGCGGTGGCGCTGCTGCTGCGGGACTTGATCAGTTTGTCCACGATGTCCTGCAGCGTGCAGCCGGTGATCACGAAGCGGTTCCGGACCGGGGTCACGACGCCGCGTACGGTGACGAAGTCGCGGGTGTCCGGGGTGGCGCACTGGGTCTCGGCCGGGGTGAAGCGGCCGTAGTGGATCGGGTTCTCGAAGCCCTCCGGCCAGACCAGGGTGAGCAGGTCACGGTCGGCCGAAGGCTCAAGGCGGTACGCCTTCTCGGCCTGCCGCTCGCCGGTCAGGGTGAACGGGTCGAGCGCGAGGATCGACTCGCCGACGCTGGCGTACAGGTAGCCGTTCGGGTGGAAGATCAACTCGCCCCTGGAGGCGGCCTTGATCGCGCCGACGCCGTCCAGCGGAACGGCCCGGATCACCTTCCAGGCCACGGGATCGAACTCGAAGACGGTCGAGTCGGCGAGCCCGTACAGGCGGCCGTTGTGGACGGTCAGCGCGTTGATGCTCTGCGCGCCGGCGACCGGCTCGATCGACCGGACCACCTCGCGGGTCGCCGGGTCCCACTCGACCAGCTCGGCGGTGCCCGCGATCGGGTCGGTGCCGGTGCCGCCCTGGGTGCTGCTGCCGGCGTAGACCTTGCCGCCGAGGAAGGCGAGCGAGGCCATCGTGTGATCCTGGACGACGTTCCGGGTCACCTTCACCTCGCCGGAGGCCAGGTCGACGGTCGCGATCGCGCCGCCGCGCAGGCCGTAGTCCGGCTCCGTCGCGGCGTAGAGCGTGCCGTCGTGGACCTGGACGTCGAGCGGCCGGATCTGCGCGCCGTTCTCCTTGAGGTTGGCGAAGATCTTCGGATTGTCGGCGCCGGCCGGTTGGTCGGGGCGGTACGCGATCAGGCTGCCGTTCGGATACGTACCGGCATAGATCGTCGTCTCCTCCTCCGGACCGAGCGTCCAGTCCTCGACCTGGCCGAGCCGGGTCACCGGCGTGATCACGCCGGACGCGACGTCCAGCTTCGAGGTGCTCCCGTTGAGGAATGCGTCGAAGAAGATCTCCGAACCGTCCCGGGTCGGCAGCACGTGCTGGAGGCCGGCCGGCGCCGGCGCGAACGGGTACGACAGGCTGCCCGCCGCCCCGGTCGTCGGGTCGTAACGGAACCCGCCGCCGGAGTAGTTGCCGGCCAGGGCGTACAGCACTTCATGATCACCTTCGGTCGTCCAGCCGTAGCCGATCAAGGCCCCGCGGGTGGACGGCTTGTCGGTCGTGGTCACCGTGTCGGTGGTCAGGTCGTAGGACGCGAGGTGCGAGACGGCGTTGACGAGCCGGCTGAAGTAGACCTTGTGATCACGCGGCTCGGAGACGCCACGGGCCACCATCGGCAGCCCGGTCACCGGCTGCCCGGTGGACGCGTCGGTGACCGGAACCTCCTTGTTCGCCACGGAATCGAAGACCCGCAGGGTGTTGTTGACGTTGGCGATCACCCGACCCTCGGCGTAGTCGAGATCGATCACCGAGGCGCCCGGGAACGGCGCGGCCAGGCTGGTCTCGGAGAAGGTCTTGCTGGTCAGGTCGAGCTTGAACAGCTTCGGGATCGGCTGGGTGCCGACGAACAGCGCGTTCTGGTCCGGGTCGTACACGGTCGACTTGAGATACTTGATCTCGTCGTTGTCGACCGGCTTGCCGTAGTCGGTGAAGCCCTTGTCCGGGTGGTAGGACCACACGTGGGCATTCGGGTACGAGCCGCCGAAGACGGTTCCGTCCGGAGCGATCGACAGCCCGAACAGGTACGTCTCGCCGGCCACCGGCTGGCCCAGGTCGGACATCTCCTTCGTCGCCGGATCCCAGGCGTAGAGGTGGCCCTGGTAATAGGTCCCGACGTAGACCACCCCGTCCGGCCCGACCGCGATCGTCGGCCCGCCGGAGGCGCCCGGCATCGGGTACTTGCCGAGCAGGGTGTTGGTGCCGTTCACCGACGTGGTCACGTTGAGCTCGGCGTTCTCCCCCATCACCGGTGCGTACGCGGCGAAGGTGCCGTCCGGCAGCGTCCCGTACGCGCCCTCGACGACGGTCAGCGAGCTGATCGTCGGGCCCAGGTCGCGCAGTTCGCCGGCCGGTGGCGGCGGCGTCTGGAGTTTCGCCGCGGGTTCGCCCTGGGCCGCGGTCGGACCGGCGATCGCCAGGCCGAGGGCGAGGACGAGCAGAGCTGTTGCGGTACGGCCGAGAGCACGCATACGGTCACCCCTAGTTCCGGATGGCTCAAATTGCGGTTAAGCGTAAGCGATAATTCCGGCCGGGGATAGACCCGAGAGGCTCAGACGAGTCGCGCCACCCTGATCTCGACCGCGACCAGGACGGCCAGCACCAGACCGGTGATCAACTCCGGCACCGGCGTCGCGGTCGAGGCCAAGATCAACACCACCGCCCCGAGGAACGGCGCCCAGGTCCGCGGCGACCCGTCGTGATGGCGCAGGTGGAGTGCCCAGAGCATGATCAACAACACCGCCACCGGCACGGTCACGGCCAGGCCGGTGACCAGCGCACTGCCGTGGTGCTCCGACCCGGACCAGAAGTCCACCCGGGCCGCGAGCCCTGCACCGACGGCGGCCGCGGCACCCAGGATGAAGTAGTGGCCCCAGCCCCACAGGAACGCCCGGGCCTGGTGCGCCCGGTCCACCGTGGACAAGACATCGCCGACCGACCGGGAGAAGTAGAGCCACCAGGCGCTGAAGACGATCAAGATCCCGGAGCCCACCACGATCAGCACCGAGGAGGTCCAGAGTTGATCATCCGAGAGGGCACCCTGGATCGCCAGGGTCGTCGACAGCACGGTCTCGCCGAGCACGATGATGAAGAACAGGCCGTACCGCTCGGCGATGTGGTGCGGATGCCAGGTGGTCCCGCCGGTCCGCTCGGCGAACAGCGGCACGGCGAGTTCCAGGATTCCGAGCAGCACGAACAGGGGCGTGACCAGGAACGGCGCGGCTGCGGTGATCGGCAGCCAGGCGATCCAGCAGATCTGCACGATCACGATGCCGACCGCGTAGCGGATGCAGGTCTGCCTTCGTTCCGGATCGTGGTACGCGGCGCGCAGCCATTGCGCCACCAGAGCGATGCGCATGATCACGTAGCCGGCGACGCCGAGCACCAGGTTCCCCTCGAACAGAGCGGGGATGCCGGCGGCGAGCACGAGTGAGCCCAGGATCTGCAGGATCGTCAGCAGCCGGTAGATCACGTCGTCGTTGTCGTACGCGGACGCGAACCAGGTGAAGTTGAGCCAGGTCAGGAAGATCGCGAAGAACGCCATCATGAAGCCGACCAGGCCTTGCAGCTCGTGGTGGTCGGAGATGTGATGGTGCAGCTCGGCGGCGGCCTGGGCGATCGCCACCACGAAGCAGAGATCGGTCAGCAACTCCAGCGGCGTAGCGGCGCGGTGCGGGTCGGCCGGGTCCCGCGGCCGCAGCGCACGGATGATCGGCATGGCTCCTCGTACGTTCTCCACAGCAGGTCATCGTTCCGTAGATCGGGCGGCGACGACAGTAACGCCCCGCACCTCCGCGCGGCTGGATAGCCTGAAACCGGTCCACGGCACAGCAGCGGGAGGACGCCATGACGGAAGCCGACCGACCCCGCGTCAGCGTGCGGTGCGCCCGGCTGAGCAGCGTGATCAGGTGGGACCACTTCCGGCTCGACGGGACCGAGGTCGAGCAGATCCGCGAGCTGTACGGCGCGGTGCGGGACGGCTTCGGCAGCTTCGCGAACCTGACCCTGGAAGCGCCCGAGGCCGACGCGGACCGGTGGTTCCGGGCCACGGCCGACCTGGTTGGGGCCACCGAGCAGGCGTGGACCGAACAGAACCGGGCGGAGGCGCGGCTGCGGCCACCCTCCTCGGCGGGCAGGTGGCTGGCCTGGCGGGCCCGCGGCGGGCGTACAGATCGTGTGCGGCAGGAAGTGGAGGCCACGGTGGAGCGGCTCCGGTCCGAGGTGCTGGCGGCGTACCTGGCCTTCCGCGATCGGGCCGCCGACCTGACCGACCGGATCGACGCCGACCAGGCGAGACGCCGCGAGGAGTACGCCCGGGAGCGGCAGCAGCGGCAGGCCGCCCGGGGACGCGCGCTCGCCGAGATCAGCGAAGCGCCCGTGTGGTCGTACCAGGTCGGCCCGAACCACGGCTCGACCGACCCGCGCCGGCAACGGCTGGTGATCACCCTGCAACTGCTGGAGCAGCAGCCGAACCCGACGCTGGGCGATCCGGTCAGTGGGCTGACGGCGGCCCGGGTCAACGAGGCGATCGAGCGGTTGCGCGCCGACGATCCGTACCTCGTCGTCCATCTCGACCCCGCGACCCGGGAGAAGCTCGTCGAGTGGACCGAGGAGCAGCTGCTGGAGGCGCAGTGGCTGCGGGTGAGCGGGGTCAAGATCGACCCGCACCCGTTGACCCCGGAGGAACTCGAGGAGATCCGCAACCGGCCGCCGACGAACACCTGGCACGGGCCGTCGAGCAACTACTTCAGTCCGCCGTCCTTCTGACCTCGGCCCCGGGTGGTGCTCAGCCGACGATGCGGGCGCCGTGCACGGGGCCGACGGCGCGCCGGACGGTGCGGCAGATGCCCTCCGAACTGAGCCGGACGGACAGTTCGATCGCGGCCGACTCGGAGCCGGCCAGGAAGGCGACCGTCGGTCCGGACCCGGACACCACGGCGCCGAGGGCGCCCAGGTCGAGGCCCGCGTCGATCACCCGTTGCAGCCTGGGGCGCAAGGTCAGCGCGGCCGGCTGCAGGTCGTTGTCCAGGGCCGAGCCGAGCGCGGCGGCGTCGCCGGCCCGGAGCGCGTTCATCAGTTCGTCGGAGACGGTCGGCTGCGGCGCGGTCAGGCCGCCGAGGTCGTCGTAGAGCCCGTACACCTTCGGCGTGGACAGGCCCTCGTCGCTGAAGGCGAGCACCCAGTGGTAGCAGCCGCGGGCCAGGGCCGGCACCAACCGCTCGCCGCGGCCGCTGCCGATCGCGGTGCCGCCGACCAGGGCGAACGGGACGTCGCTGCCGAGTTCCGCGGCCAGCGCGGTCAGTTCCTCGTGCTCCAGGTCGAGCGCCCACAGTTCGGCGCAGGCGACCAGGGCCGCCGCGCCGTTCGCCGAGCCGCCGGCCAGGCCGCCGGCGACCGGGATCGACTTCTTGATCGACAGCCGGGCCCCCTCGGCCGGCGCGTACGTCTCGGCCAGCAGCCGGGCCGCCCGGACCGCCAGGTTGGTGTCGTCGGTCGGCACCAGTTCGGCGTCGTCGCCGGTGACCTCGACGCTGAACTCGCCGGCCGGGGCGGGCTCGGCGACCAGCTCGTCGTACAGCGAAACGGCGTGGAAGACCGTCGCCAGCGGATGAAACCCGTCCTCCCGGGGCGGCCCTACCTTGAGCGCGAGGTTGATCTTGGCCGGGACGCGAACACGAACACCGGTCGGGGGCAGGGCGGCAACCACACTGCGAGGCTAATGCCCGTCCGGACCGGTCCGACGCTCGACCCGCTGCTACCGCTGGGCCAGCGCCTCGGCGATCCGCGCGAAGTCGGCGATCCCGAGCTGCTCGCCGCGGGTCTGCGGGTCGACCCCCGCCGTTTCGAGTACGGCGCTCGCGGCGGCCGACGACCCGGCCGTCCCGGCGAGCGCGGACCGCAGCATCTTGCGCCGCTGGGCGAACGCGGCGTCGATCACGGCGAACACCTGCTCCCGGGTCGCCGTCGTCGGCACCGGGTCCCGCCGGTCCAGCGCGACCAGGCCGGAGTCGACGTTGGGCACCGGCCAGAACACGCTCGGGGCGACGCTGCCGACCCGGCGCGCGGCGGCGTACCAGGCCAGCTTGAGCGACGGGATGCCGTACGTCTTGCTGCCGGGACCGGCGACCAGGCGGTCGGCCACCTCGGACTGCACCATCACCAGCCCGTACCGCCAGCTGTCGAAGGTGGCCAGCAGGTGCAGCAGCACCGGCACCGACACGTTGTACGGAAGGTTGGCGACCACCTTCGTCGGCTGCTCCGGCAGCTCGTCCACCTTCAGCGCGTCGGCCGTCAGCACGGTCAGCGCGTCGGCGCGGTCCGGGGCCAGCCGCTCGATCGTGGCCGGCAGCGCCCCGGCGAGCAGCTCGTCGATCTCGATCGCGATCACCCGGCGGGCCCGGTGCAGCAGCCCGAGGGTCAGCGACCCCAGCCCGGGCCCGACCTCGACCACCACGTCCTCCGGCCCCACCTCGGCCAGCGAGACGATCCGGCGCACCGTGTTGGCGTCGGTGACGAAGTTCTGCCCGCGCTGTTTCGTCGGCCGCAGGCCCAGCTCGGCGACCAGGCCGCGGACGGCGGTCGGGTCGAGCAGGCGTTGATCATGGTCGGAGGCCACGGGTGAGGATAACGCGGAACCGGTAGGGTTCCGCGGAAGTCCGTGGCATCGAGTGGAAGGAATCGTCGTGTCCGGGACCTCGTTCACCGACCGCGTCCTGCAATTGGGCCTGACTCCTGCCGAGGCCAGGCGGCTGCTCGAGTCGTCGCCGTCCCGGCTGCGCGGCACCGGCGGCGACCCGGCCGCGATCTTCGCTCCGGTCCGGCACAAGGTCGGGATGCTCTTCACCTCCCGGTCCGGCACCACCTTCTTCGTGGACGTGCTGAACCGCTCCGGAGCGTTCGGCGACATCCGTGAGCACCTGAATCCGTACCGGCAGAAGACCGGGGCGAAGAAGTGGAAGTCGGCGTCGATGGCCGACTTCCTGACCGAGACCGTACGGACCTATGCGTCGAAGGAGGGCGTGTTCGGGTTCAAGGGCACGGCCGAGGCGCTGCTGCCGCTGGCCCAGGTCGGCGAGCTCCCCGACAACGCCGCGCAGTGGTCCTGGATCACCGTGCACCGCCGCGACATCGTGGCGCAGGCCGTCTCGCTGTTCCGGGCCAAGGCCACCGGCGTCTGGCACACGGTCGGCAAGCTGGCCGGCAAGCCGCCGATGCCGCCGTACGACTACGCCGGGATCGAGAAGCAGGTCGACCTGATCCAGCGCAAGCAGGGCCAGATCGAGCGGTTCATCGCCCAACAGGGGCTGGCCCCGCTGCGTCTGGTGTACGAGGACTTCAAGGACGATCCGACCGACGCGCTGAAGGCCGTCTTCGACCACGTCGGCCTGATCCCGCCGGCGGACCTGTCCAGTCTCGCCGCGCAGGGCGAGTTCATCGTGATGGCCGATGACCAGAGCCGCCGCTACGCCGACCGATTCACCGAGGAGTCCGCCGCCCGGCTCGGTTAGGCCACGGCCGCGACCTTCTCGGCGAAGGCACGCATCGTCTCCATGAACAGCCCGCCGCCGTAGCTGATCCGCGCGACCCCGAGGTCCGCCAGCTCGGCCACCCCGCCGGCCTGCGGCATCCGGGCAATGTTGATCATGCCGCCGGTCTCCCCGGCCAGTGCGGCGATCTGGTCCGGCTGGTGCAGCGCGATCGGGTAGACGCAGACCGCGCCCGCCTCGAGGTAGCGGTGAGCCCGGTCGACGGCGTCGGGAAGGTGGCGGTCCTGCGGACTCGGCGTGGTGTCGCCCGAGGTGAGCCGTGCCACGAACTCACCGATGTAGTTGTCGATCCGCGCGTTGATCACCAGTGGGTAGTCCGCGGCCTCCGCGGCCGTGTGCACGGCGGAGATCCAGGCCGCCTGCTCGGCCGCGTCCCGCTGCCGCCCGGTCGCGTGATCGGTGTCCTCCAGGTTGCAGCCGGCCACCCCGATCCGCTTCAGCTCGGCGACCAGGGCCGCCGCGTCGAGCCCGTACCCCGCTTCGGCGTCCACCGTCACCGGCACCTCCACCCGGGCGCTGATCCGCCCGGCCGCCGCCAGCATCTCGTCGCCAGGAGCCCCCTCGTGATCTTCGTACCCGAGACTGGCGGCGACGCCGGCACTCGTCGTCGCCACGACCGGGAAGCCCGCCTCGACGACGACCTTGGCCGAGGCGACGTCCCAGGCGTTCGGCAGGACCAGCGGTTCTCCCGGTACGTGCAGCGAACGCAGGAGTTCACATTTCTCGTTGAGGTTCATGCCAACACTGACGAGGTACGCCCTCGGCATGTGACACCGGACTTGTCCACAACCGACCCGATTCGAGGCTTGTCCACAGGCGTGGAGCCGGACGCTGGCCGGATCGGCGCGGCCGACGCATGATCATCGGATGCCGATGCGGATCCCGCTCGCTGCGCTGCTCGCCGAGGGCGGCGGCGTGATCGTGGTGCGCCGCCATCCGGAGCACCGGCGCAGCCTTTACCGACTCGTCGAGCGCGGGCTGCTGACCTTCGTCCTGCCCGGCATCCTGGCGCCACCCGAGGCAGCGGACCGACTCGACGTCCGGATCCGTGCGTTCGGATCCTGGGCCGGCGATCTGGTGCTGACCCGGTCGGCGGCGGCCCGGCTGACCTTCTGGCCGGACCTGGACGTACCGGTGATCACCGCCGCACGGCCGCGGCCGCGTGCCGTTCCCGCCGGTTTCGCCCTGGTCCGGGAGACCATCCCGCGACCGCTGATCCGGACCGTCAACGGGCTGCAGGTCACGGCGCCGGCACTGACCGCCCTCGATCTGGCGCAGTCCGACCAGGGAGCTGCGATCGAGCGAGTCCTGCGCACCGGCCTGGTCACCATCGCTGATCTCGAAGCTGCTCTCGCCGAGACGCCGTACCGCCGTGACAACGAGCTCCGCCGCCAGTGGTTGACCAGGTCGCGGCGCCGTCCATGGTCGGCATCCGAACGCCGGCTGCACGAACTGCTCGACGACGCGCGGATCGGCGGCTGGATCGGCAATCACGCGATCCGCGTCGGCCGAGTCCGTTACGTCGTCGACATCGTGTTTCCGGACGCGCGCGTCGCGATCGAGGTGGACGGCTACGAGTTCCACCGAGCCGAACGCCAAGATCAATTCCACCGGGACCGCCGCAAGTGGACTGACCTCGCCACCGCCGGCTGGACCGTCCTGCACTTCACCTGGCCGCATCTGGTCGACGATCCCGACTGGGTCCTCGCCTCGGTCCGCAAGGCACTCACCAACGCCCGCCGCCGGCCCTTCTAACCGCAAGTGGCACAGATTCGACGCGGAACCCGACTTCATCTCCGTATAACGCGCTCGGGAAGATGTTTCGCGTCGAATTCGTGCCATCCGCCCAGCAACGACCACCTCCACCCGCGAGTGGCACAGTTTCGACGCGGAACGCGACTTCATCTCCGGATAACGCGCCCGCGAACGGGTTTCGCAGCGAAACCGTGCCACTCAGGACCAGCGGCCGTGGCGAACCTGATCTTGGACGGGACGGCGGGGACGGCGGCTGGGTGAGCCGGGGGCGCCTGCCGCGGCCGGATGGCCGAGGCTGATCACGCCGGCCGAGAGTTGGTCCTGGGGAACGCCGAAGCGGGCCCGGACGGCGTCCTGGTGCTCGGGCGGGACGCCGAAGAAGCAGCCGCCGAGGCCGGCGTCGACGGCGGCGAGCAGGATGGTCTGGGCGGCCATGCCGGCGTCGACCCACCAGTACGGGGCGGCCCAGCGGGACGGGTCCCGGTCGGTCCAGCCCTTGTCGGGCTCGGCGTAGCGGTCCAGGTAGGCCGCCTCCGAGGTCCAGACCAAGATCAACACCGGCGCGGAGCGCATCCCGGCCAGCCAGGAGTTCTCGTCGTCGGCCGAACCGGTGGCGGTCCAGAAGTCGGCGACGTCGGCCGGCTGGTCCAGGACCAGGAAGGAGACGCCCTGGGTGAAGCCGGCGGTCGGCGAGCGGCGGCCGGCGTCGGTCAGCCGGGTGATCACGTCGGCGGGCACCGGGTCCGGCCGGTAGGCGCGGATCATCCGGCGCCGGCGCAGCACGTCGGACAGGTCCATTCAGGCCTCCGCCCAGGTTCCGCCGAAGGCCGTGTCGGCGTTCCCGGACAAGGCCCGGCAGACCTCCTCGAGGTCGCGGTCGAGCACGTCGGCGATGGTCCGCGCGGTGTGCGGGATCAGGTACGAGGCGTTGGGCCGGCCGCGGTACGGCTCGGGCGTCAGGTACGGCGCGTCGGTCTCGACCAGGATCCGGTCCAGCGGCGTGATCGCCAGTGCCTCCCGCAGCGGCCCGGCGTTCTTGAACGTCACCGTACCGGCGAAGGAGAGGTAGCCGCCGCGGTCCAGGCAGGCCCGGGCGAACTCGGCGTCGCCGGAGAAGCAGTGCATGATGATCCGCTCCGGCGCGCCCTCGGCATCCAGCACGTCGAGGATCGGCTGGTGCGCCTCCCGGTCGTGGATCATCAGCGCCTTGCGGTGCTGCTTGGCCAGGGCGATGTGGGCCGCGAACGCCTCCCGCTGGATCGCCAGCCCGTCCTCGTCCCGGGTCCGGAACGTGTCCATCCCGGTCTCGCCCACCGCCCGTACCAACGGATCGGCGGCCAGCCGGGCGATCTCACCGATGCCCGCCGCCAGCTCGGTGGTGGTCAGCCGGGCCGCGTCGTTGGGGTGGATCGCGACCGCGGCGACGACGCTCGGGAACCGGCCGGCCGCCTCGACCGCCCAGCGCGAGCCGGCGACGTCGCAGCCGACCTGGACGAGCCGCCGGACCCCGACCGAGGCGGCCAGTTCGATCGCCTCCTCCGGCGAGAGCGCCGTCTTGCCGTCGGCCACGTCGAGGTGGCAGTGACTGTCCACCACCGGGTACGGCAGCGGCTCCGGCACCTCGGGCCGGTCCAGGTTGCGTCGCTGGCCCTGTTCGGTCGTGGCGGCCCGCTGCTCACGCAGTTCCATCTAGCTCCCCTCCCGCGCGGCCAGGACGGCCGCATACAACTCGTTCTTCGCCAGCCCGCGCGCCGCCGCGACCTCGGCCACGGCCGGTTTCAGCTTGGACCCGTCCGCCACCAGTCGCTGCACGATCGCCACCGCGTCCTCGGTGTCGCCCCGCTCGGCCTCCGCGCCGGCGACCACGATGGTGACCTCGCCGCGGACGCCCTCGGCGGCCCAGTCGGCCAGCTCGGCGAGGCTGCCCCGCCGGACCTCCTCGTACGTCTTCGTCAGCTCGCGGCAGACGGCGGCCCGACGGTCGGCACCCAGGGCCTCGGCCATCGCCCGCAGCGTCTCCTCGGTCCGGTGCGGAGCCTCGAAGAACACGGCGGTACGGGGCTCGCCGGCCAGCCCGGCCAGCCGGCGCGACCGCTCCCCCGCCTTGCGCGGCAGGAAGCCCTCGAAGCAGAACCGGTCGGTCGGCAGTCCGGACAGCGCCAGCGCGGTGAGCACCGCCGACGGCCCGGGCACCGCGGTCACCTCGATCCCGGCCTCGACCGCCGCCGCGACCAGCCGGAACCCCGGATCGGAGACCGAGGGCATGCCGGCGTCGCTGACCACGGCCACCGTCGCTCCGCCCTGCAGGGCCTCGATCAGTTCGGCCGCCCGAGCCGCCTCGTTGCCGTCGAAGTAGGAGACCACCCGGGCCGTCGTCGTCACCCCGAGCCGGTCCAGCAGCCGGCGCAGCCGCCGGGTGTCCTCGGCCGCGATCACGTCGGCGGCGGCCAGCGTCTCGGAAACCCTCGGCGAGGCGTCGCCCAGGTCGCCGATCGGCGTACCGACCAGCACCACTCGACCCACATCGCCTCCGTCCCGCCTGCCAGTTCGCGACACTAGTATGTCCGGGTGGCGCGAGCGGACGGACTGACCGTGGTGGAACGGTTGCGGGTCGAGCAGCCGACCGACCGCGCTTTCAGTTGGGCGATCACGGCGTTGATCACCTTGATCGGGTTCGTGATCAGGTCGGTCAATCTGGCCTATCCCAACAAGCTCGTCTTCGACGAGACCTACTACGCCAAGGACGCGTATTCGCTGCTCCGGTTCGGTTACGAACGGGAATGGCCGGACAACGCCAACGACGCGATCGTGGCCGGCAATCTCGACGTGATGAAGGACAGCGCTGCCTTCATCGTGCATCCGCAGATCGGCAAATGGCTGATCGCGTTCGGGGAATACCTGTTCGGGATGAACTCGTTCGGCTGGCGGTTCTCCTCGCTCGTCTTCGGCGCGTTGTTGATCTTCGTGGTGATCAGGATGGTCCGCCGGATCTCCCGGTCGACCTTGATCGGCGGGCTGGCCGGGCTGCTGCTGGCGTTCGACGGGCTGGCCTTCGTGATGTCCCGGATCGCCTTGCTGGACATCTTTCTGGCGGTCTTCGTGGTCGCGGCGGTGGCCTGCCTGATCGCCGACCGGGACTGGTTCCGGAACAAGCTCGCTGATCATCTGACCGGCAACGGGCTGGCCGATCTCGGCGGCAGGTTCGGCCCGGCGTTGATCATCAGGCCGTGGCGGATCGCGGCCGGCGTGTGCTTCGGCCTGGCCCTCGGCACCAAGTGGAACGCGCTCTATCCGCTGGCCGCCTTCGCGCTGCTGTCGCTGGCCTGGGACGTCGGTGCCCGCCGGGTCGCCGGCGCCGGGGTCCGGTCCAGTCTGGCGATCATCCGGGACGGCATCCCGGCCTTCGTCTCCCTGGTCGTGCTGAGCGTGATCATCTACGTGGCGAGCTGGGCCAGTTGGCTGGCCGGCAGCGAGGGCTACATGCGGGACTGGGGGCAGAACCACCCCGACGCCCTCTCGGTACGGCTGCTCGGCGACCCCTTGGCCTCGCTGCTGGCGTACAACCAGGCGATCTGGAACTTCCACACCGGCGAGGGCATCGCCCAGGCGACCCACCCGTACGACGCGAACCCGTCCGGCTGGCTGGTGCTGGCCCGGGTGATCGGGATCGACGCCGTGCTGGACATCCCGGCCGGCACCGACGGCTGCCCGGCCACTGCCGAGAAGTGCTACCGGGTGATCTCCGGGATCGGCACCCCGGCCCTGTGGTGGGCCGCGGTGATCGCGCTGGTCGCCGCCCTGGTCCTCTGGGTCGGCGGCCGGGACTGGCGGTTCGGCATCCCGGTGGTCGGCGTACTGAGCAACTGGCTGCCCTGGTTCCAGTACACCGACCGGCCGCAGTTCCTCTTCTACGCCATCACGATCCTGCCGTTCTCGGTCACCGCTGTGGCCCTGGTCCTGGGCCGCTTGCTCGGTACGGCGGCAGACGCGCGCAGCCGAGCCGGCACTGCGGACCAGCCCGAATCGCCACCGGTCCCCGCCCGGGCGCGGCCGGAACACGCCCGCGGCGCCCCGGCACGGAGCCTGGCCGGGCTGTTCAGCGCGGGCTCGCTGCCGCTGGACCGGCGCGCCCTGGCCGCTATCGGCATCGGCGCCTTCATCGCGCTCGTCGGCGCGAACTTCGCCTTCATCTATCCGATCCTCACCGACGGCGTGCTGACCTATCAGCAGTGGCGGGCGAGGATGTGGATCCGCGGCTGGATCTGATAACGACCCCGTAACGCCGAGACCGGAAGTCCTGTTGCGACTGTGTGACAAGACCGTCAGGATGCGGCAAAAAGGCGCCTCAAGGACTAGAGTCTCGCCAGAGTCAGGCGTCGGCGCCTGTTGTGCCCTGGGGAGGACACGCATTGTTGGACAGGATCGGTCAGTGAGCCGCGCCCGGAAAATCCGGGCTCCGGGCATCGCCCGACCGGTGTTGGCTCGGCATGCGTGCCGCAGGACGCTAGAGTCCGTTGCCGTACTCAGCGGGCCTGCGAGCGCGGATCATGGAGGACCAATTCGGTGATCAGATATCTGGTGCGGCGCATTGCGGGCTGGCTGCTGATGATCCTCGTCGCCACGAACCTCACCTACTTCCTGGCCAATTTCTATCTGCATCCTCGATCCAATTACGTGGGTCGGCAGCCACCGGTGCCGGAGCACACGGTCGACGGGTTGCTCAACCAGTACAACCTGAACGACAAGGTCAACGTCGTCGAGCGGTGGTGGGGCTGGATCACCGGCATCGTCACCCGCTGGGACTGGGGCATGAGCCCGGTCGGCGAATCGGTCAATCAGCAGATCGAGTTCCGGATCTGGGTCAGCGCGCAGCTGGTCTTCGCCGGTGTGATCATCGCGACCGCGCTGGGCATCGCGCTCGGCGTCTACACGGCCTCGCGGCAGTACAAGCTGGCCGACCGGATCGGCCAGGGCGTCTCGATCATCACCCTGAACATCCCGGTGGTGGTCGCCGCGCTCGGCATCGTGCTGCTGGCGATCCAGTTCAACCAGGCGGTCGGGCGAACGATCTTCTACGTGGTCGGTGCCCAGAACGACGGTGTCACGGGGATCGGCCCGATCATCGTCGACAAGGCTCAGCACCTGATCCTGCCGACCATCGTGCTGGTGATCACCACCTATGCCGGCACCCACTTCCTGCAGCGCTCCCTGCTGTTGGACAACATCAACGCCGATTACGTACGGACGGCGCGGGCCAAGGGACTGACCAAGGCGCAGGCGGTCCGCCGCCACGCGTTGCGGACCTCGCTGATCCCGGTCGCCACCCAGGTCGCGTTCTCGATCCCGGGCCTCTTCACCGGAGCGATCCTGACCGAGCAGATCTTCGCCTGGGAAGGCATGGGCCGCTACTTCATCAAGACCATCGCCACCAATGACGTGCACGGGGTGGTCGCCACGGCCGCCTTCGGTGCCTTCATGACGGCGATCGGAGCCGTCCTGTCCGACCTGACCATCGTGGTCCTGGATCCGAGAGTGCGGGTGAGCTGATCATGTCGACCGAAGTGATGAACCTGCCGGGCCAGTCGGGCGATCCCGATCATGATCCGACGGCGGAGATGCTGCAGGGCGCACAACCGCGCCGCCGGCTGTCCCGGCGGATGCTCTACTTCCGCCGCTTCCTGCGCAACAAGCCGGCGGTCGGCGGGGTGGTGATCTTGATCGTGATCATCCTGTTCTCGCTCTTCGGCGGATTCTTCGCCCAGCACGACTACCTGGCTCCCGACTTCACCGCGCTGACGGCGGAACCGGACGCCGAGCACTGGTTCGGCACCAACGCCGGCGGCAACGACCTCTACGCCCAGACCGTGCACGGCCTGCAGCGGTCCCTGTTGATCGCCCTGATCGTCGCGGTCGGGACCACCGTGATCTCGGCCGTCGTCGGCGCCTCGGCGGCCTACTTCGGCGGGCTCTACGAGCGCGGCGCGCTGACGGTGATCCACTTCCTGATGGTCGTGCCGACCTTCCTGTTGATCGCGATGATCTCCAACAGCTCCGGCGGCAACTGGCTCGTGGTCTCAGGCATCCTGGTGCTCACCGGCTGGTTCTTCCAGGCCCGGGTGATCTGGACGCTGGCCCTGTCCCTGCGGGAGCGGGAGTACGTCACGGCGGCCCGCTTCATGGGGGTCCGAGGCTTCTTCATCGTGATCCGGCACATCATCCCCAACATCGGTTCGCTGTTGGTCGTCCAGTTCACCCTCGGCGTGGTCGGGGCCGTGCTGACCGAGACGAGCCTGTCGTTCATCGGCTTCGGCATCAAGGCGCCGGACGTCTCGCTCGGCGCGCTGATCGGCTCCGGGGCGAACACGATCTCCAGCGCACCCTGGCTGTTCTACTTCCCGGCCGCCGCGCTGACCCTGCTCACCGTGTCGATGGCGTTGGTCGCCGACGGTCTCCGGGACGCCTTCGACCCGACTTCCGCCGCGGGAGGCCACGCATGACGACTCCGTCGACCGGCATCATCACCGACGCGACGGGCGGGCGCCCCGATCCGGACGCCCCGTTGCTCTCGGTCCGCGACCTCAAGGTCAGCTTCCCGTCCGAGGCGGGGCGGGTCGACGCCGTCCGTGGGGTCTCGTTCGACCTGCGCCGCGGCCAGACCCTCGGCATCGTCGGCGAGTCCGGCTCCGGCAAGTCGGTCACCTCGCTGGCGATCATGGGCCTGCTCGCGGACTCGGCCCGGACCGGCGGCTCGGTCAAGCTCAACGGCCGCGAGTTGCTGACCCTCAACGACAACCAGATGTCGAAGCTCCGCGGCAAAGAGATGTCGATGATCTTCCAGGATCCGCTGTCCTCGCTGACCCCGGTCTACTCGGTCGGTCAGCAGTTGGTGGAGGCGATCACGACCCACAACCAGGTGTCCAAGAAGGATGCCTGGAATCGCGCGGTCGACCTGCTGCAACTGGTCGGCATCCCGAATCCGAAGGCGCGGGTCCGGTCGTTCCCGCACGAGTTCTCCGGCGGTATGCGGCAGCGGGTGGTGATCGCGATCGCGATGGCCAACGACCCGAACCTGATCATCGCCGACGAGCCGACCACGGCCCTCGACGTCACCATCCAGGCGCAGATCCTCGACGTGCTCGAGGTGGCCCAGGAGGAGACCGGCGCCGCGGTGATCATGATCACCCATGACCTCGGGGTGATCGCCGGCAATGCCGACGACGTGATCGTCATGTACGCGGGCAAGCCGGTCGAGCAGGCCCCGGTGAACGAACTGTTCTACGAGACGCGGATGCCGTACTCGATCGGGCTGCTGGCCGCGATCCCCCGGGTCGACGTGGCGGAGAAGACGCCGCTGATCCCGGTCAAGGGCAACCCGCCGTTGTTGATCAACCTGCCGCCCGGCTGCCCGTTCGCGCCGCGCTGCCCGATCGCGATCGACCGGTGCCGCGAGGCCGAACCGGAACTCGGCGAGGTGGCACCGCTCGGCCTGGTCGACTCGGAGGCTCCGGCGAGCGGCTGGGGCCGGCACCGGGCCGCCTGCATCCGCTCCGGCGAGATCCGCGAGGGCATGATCGACGGCAAGCCGATCTACCCGGTGCCCGAGCTGCCGGAGAGCGAACTCACCGAGACGCCGCGCGCGGAGCGGAAGCCGATGCTCGAGGTGACCAACCTGACCAAGACGTTCCCGCTGCTCAAGGGGGCGCTGCTGAAGCGCCGGATCGGCAGCGTGTACGCGGTCAACGGGATCAGCTTCGACATCCGCGAGGGCGAGACGATGGCCATCGTCGGCGAGTCCGGCTGTGGCAAGACGACCACCCTGCTGGAGATCATGAATCTCTCCGAGCAGCCCGACGGCGAGCTCCGGGTCGGCGGCACCAGCGTGGCCGGGCTGTCCGCGACGGACAGCCGCAAGCTGCGCCGGGATCTGCAGATCGTGTTCCAGGACCCGATGGGTGCGCTCGATCCGCGGTTCACCGTCTTCGACATCATCGGCGAGCCGATGAAGGCGCTGAACTTCTCCGGCAAGGCGATCACCGAGCGGGTCGGGGAGCTGATGGAGCTGGTCGGGCTGGACCCGAGCCACAGCGACCGCTTCCCGGCGGCGTTCTCGGGCGGTCAGCGACAGCGGATCGGGATCGCCCGGGCGCTGGCGACCAATCCCAAGGTCGTCGTGCTGGACGAGCCGGTCTCGGCTCTCGACGTGTCGATCCAGGCCGGCGTGATCAATCTGCTGGACGAGTTGAAGGTCAAGCTCGGCCTGTCCTACCTGTTCGTCGCGCACGACCTGTCCGTGGTCCGGCACATTGCCGACCGGGTGGGTGTGATGTATCTCGGCAAGTTCGTCGAGTACGGCGACATCGATGCGGTGTTCGACAATCCGCAGCATCCGTACACGCAGGCGCTGTTGTCGGCGATCCCGGTCCCGGATCCGGTGAAGGAACGGACCCGGGAACGGATCCTGCTCGGCGGCGACCTGCCGAGCCCGATCGACAACTCCCCCGGCTGCCGCTTCGCCACGCGGTGCCAGCTGCGGGCGACGTTGCCGGAGCAGCAGCAGCTGCGCTGCGTGTCGGAGACACCAGAGTTGACCGGAGTGGCGGGGAAGCACACCAATGCCTGCCACTACCGGTAGGGGAAGGAGTGACAGATGGGTTCGGGAGTCTCGGATGGGTGACGATTCGACGCGTCGCCCATACCACCGGCAACCCCGGTCCTATTCTGTTCGACGGCATGTCCAGGGGGTTGGATCTGCCGGATCAGCTACCGATCATGCGAAGAATGTCCGCGCGCCCGCGCGGTCAGGAAGGACCATCACCATGGCAATCGGAAGAAAGGCAGCGGTCGCCGCTATCGCGGCGCTCGCGCTTTCACTAGCGGCTTGCGGTGGCGGGGGCACACCCTCGAACCAGCCGACCGTAGGCGCGAGCCAGCTCGCCACCGAGGCACAGTTCAACGAACAGCCGCGGGACAACGTCAAGGACGGGGGCACGCTGACCACCCCCACGACGGAGATCTCGCCTCAGTTCAACACGTGGCAGGCCGATGGCACCCGCTACACCCTTGATCTGTGGCGCTGGTACAACCCCGTACTCGCCCTCTTCACGCCCGACGGCACCTGGTCCGCCAACCCGGACTACCTGACGGACGTGAAGAAGGAGGAGAAGGACGGCAACACGGTCGTCACCTACACGATCAACCCGAAGGCGACCTACAACGACGGCACGCCGATCGACTGGAAGTCCTTCGAGGCGGCCTGGAAGACCAGCAGCGGCAAGGACGAGAAGTACCTGGTCAGCTCGACCGACGGCTACTCGCGGATCAAGTCCGTCACCAAGGGCACCGACGACAAGCAGGCCGTGGTGACCTTCGACGGCATCTACGCCTGGGTCGACGGCCTGTTCAACCAGCTGATCCACCCGAAGGCGGTTGACTACGACCTCTACAACAAGGGGTACGTGAACAACCCGCACGCCGAGCTCGGCGCCGGCCCGTACACGGTCGACAAGTTCGACCAGCAGAACGGGACCATCAGCTTCAAGCGCAACGACAAGTGGTGGGGCGATCCGGGCAAGCTGGACAGCCGCGTGTTCAAGGCGCTGGAGGACTCCGCCGCCATCAACGCGTTCAAGAACGGCCAGGTCGACGCGACCGCGGTCGGCACCAAGGACAAGCTGGCGCAGGTCAAGGACATGCCCGACATCGACATCCGTCGCAGCGCCACCCCGTCGCAGTCGCTGGTCGTGCTGAACAGCAAGGATCCGCTGCTGGGTGACCTGAACGTCCGCAAGGCGATCTTCCAGGGCATCGATCGCAAGATCATCGCCGACATCGCCTTCCAGGGCCTCGACTACACCGAGGAGCCGGGCGGCTCGTTCAACCTGTACGGCTTCCAGAAGGGCTACCAGGACAACCTGACCGCGGCCGGCTACAAGTACGACAAGGCCGCCGCCGAGCAGCTGCTCGAACAGGCCGGTTGGGTCAAGGGCGCCGACGGCATCCGGGAGAAGGACGGCAAGAAGCTCTCCATCGTCTACCCCCTGCTGGGTGACGACGAGAACATCAAGGCCCGGGCCAACGCCCTGAACGCCATGCTGAAGGAGATCGGCGTCGACCTGAAGCTCGAGCAGCACCCGTCGAGCGACTTCTCCAAGGTCTTCACCGGCAAGCAGTTCGGGATGTTCGCGATGGGCTTCGCGTCCTCCGATCCGTACGGCTTCGCGTACTTCTGCCAGGTGTACTGCCTGCCCAGTTCGCTGAACGCCTCCGGCACCGGCTCCGAGGAGCTCAACAAGAAGATCGAAGAGGTGGCCAAGATCGGCGACCCGGCGGCGCAGATCGAGGCGGGCAACAAGCTCGAGGCCGAGATCTTCGCCCAGACGTGGGGCATCATGCCGCTGCTGAACGGGCCGACGATCATCGCGACCAAGAAGGGTCTCGCCAACTACGGCGCCGACATCTTCGGGGTCCAGAAGCCGCAGGACATCGGCTGGCAGAAGTGATCATGGTCCTCGGCTCGCGCTGAGCCGGGGACAGCTGGACCGAGACGGAGGGCCGGTGGCGTCGATCGCCACCGGCCCTTCGGCCTTCGCCGGCGGTGGAAGTGATCATGGTCCACGGCACGGCGCCGCGGCAGGACAGCGCCGCGATCGGCGGGACGGGTTTGCGGTACCGGCTCCGCAGTCGTTGCGGACGTAATACTGTCGTGCTGCCGGCAGATCGGCCGGGTGAACAGGAGTGGGACGGGAGGACCGATGCCCAGCGAGGAGTACGCCGAGCTGACCGCCCGGATCGAGCGGTTGGAACGGCGCCTGGAGCCCGATTCCACACCGGTGGAGCCGGAACCGGGAGCTGCGGATCGGTTCTGGTTGCTCGAGGAGCTGCGCGAGCGCAGCGGCGGGTCCGCGCTGACCTACGCGGGGCTGCTGCAGCTGCCGTACGGGCCGGTCGCCTGGCAGATGGGCCACGATCCGGCCGAGGTGCTGGAACGGGACTGGGTCGACCTGGCGCCGCGGATCGCGGCCCTCGGGCACCCGGTCCGGCTGCGGATCCTGCAGCTGGTGCTGCGCCGGACCGCGACGACGGCCGCCGAGCTGGCCCGCACCGAAGGTCTGGGCACCACCGGACAGGTCTACCACCACCTGCGTCAGCTGATCGCGGCCGGCTGGCTGCGCAGCGGTGCCCGCGGAGTTCACGAGGTCCCGGTCGAACGCGTCGTGCCTCTCTTGATCATCCTGGCCGCAGCAAGTTGAATGACCCCCGACCTGGCACGAGCGAAGGGTGGGGCCATGGCGGGACCCGAACTGGTCCGTGAACTGTCGTTGCGGGAGAAGGCGTCGCTGACCAGTGGCGCGACCGCCTGGACGACGAAGAGTGTGCGCGGCATACCCTCCGTGGTGGTCTCCGACGGTCCGCACGGGTTGCGCCGACCGGCCGAGGGCGCCGACGAGTTCGGGCTCAGCGGCAGCCTGCCGGCGACCTGCTTCCCACCCGCGGTCGCGTTGGGGTCCAGCTGGGACGCCGATCTGGTGCGCCGGGTCGGCGGCGCGCTCGGCGCCGAGGCCCGTGCCGCCGGCGTCGGAGTGGTGCTGGGTCCCGGGATCAACCTGAAGCGATCACCGCTCTGCGGCCGCAACTTCGAGTACCTCTCCGAGGATCCGTTGATCACCGGTGTGCTGGGCTCGGCGATGGTGGCCGGCATCCAGAGCCAGGGCGTGGGCGCGTCGGTGAAGCACTTCGCCGCCAACAACGCCGAGCATGATCGTTTCCGGAGCAGCTCCGAGGTCGACCCGCGTACCCTGCGCGAGCTGTACCTGCGTGCGTTCCACCGGATCATCACCGAGCAGCAGCCGTGGACCGTGATGGCCGCCTACAACAAGATCAACGGTGTGTACGCGACGGAGCACCCGTGGCTGCTCACCGCCCTGCTGCGCGGCGAATGGGGCTTCACCGGCCTGGTCGTCTCGGACTGGGGTGCCGTCGACGACCCGGTGTCGGCGATCGGCGCCGGCCTGGACCTGATCATGCCCTCGACCGGCGGCCGGTCCGACAAGGTGATCATCGACGCGGTCGAGCGGGGTGCCCTGGCCGAGGCCGCGGTGGACCGGGCGGCCGGCCGGGTCGCCGAGCTGGCCGAGCGGGTCACCGCGGGTGCGGCCGGCCCGGCTGCCCGGTTCGACCGGGACAGCCATCACGCGCTGGCCCGGGAGGCGGCCGGCAAGAGCATCGTGCTGCTGCGCAACGTCGACGACATCCTGCCGCTCGACCCGGCCGGCAGCGAGTCGATCGCGGTGATCGGCGAACTGGCCCGCGAGCCGCGCTATCAGGGCGCCGGCAGTTCCATGATCAATCCGACCCGGCTGGACCGGGCGCTGGGCGAGATCGTCGGGTACGCCGGCCAGGACCGGGTGACCTTCGCCCAGGGCTACCGGATCGGGCCGGGTCCCGACGGAGACCTGGAATCGCTGCGGGACGAGGCGACCGCGCTGGCCGAACGGTCCGACGTCGTGATCATCTTCCTCGGGCTGCCGGCCGAGGAGGAGTCGGAGGGCTTCGACCGGCAGCACCTCGAACTGCCCGCGGACCAGACCACCCTGCTGGACGCGGTGCTGGCGGTGAACTCGCGGGTGATCGTCGTGCTGTCCAACGGCGGCGTGGTCCGGGTGTCCGGCTGGCAGCACCTGGTGCCGGGTCTGATCGAGGGCTGGCTGCTCGGCCAGGCCAGCGGCGCGGCCCTGGCCGACGTCCTGTTCGGCGCGGTGAACCCGTCGGGCCGGCTGGCCGAGACGATCCCGTTCAAGCTGTCCGACACCCCGGCCTACCTCGACTTCCCGGGCCAGTTCGGCAAGATCAACTACAGCGAGGGGATCTTCGTCGGCTACCGGTACTTCGACGCCCGGGATCTCCCGGTGTCCTTCCCGTTCGGGCACGGGCTCTCGTACACGACGTTCGAGTATTCCGGCGCCAGCGCCCAGCAGAACGGCGACGGGCTGCGGCTGCGGGTCCGGATCACCAACACCGGGCAGCGCAGCGGCCGCGAGGTGGTCCAGGTCTACGCCGGGCTGCCCGGGTCCAAGGTCAGCCGGCCGCCGCGCCAGCTGATCGGCTTCACCATCGTCGAGCTGGCCGCCGGCGAGTCCCGCCAGGTCGAGTTGATCATCCCGCGCTCGGAGTTGGCCTACTATCACCCGGTCCAGAGCCGCTGGCTGGTCGAGGGCGGCCGGTACCGGATCGAGGTCGGCAGCTCCAGCCGCGACATCCGCGGAATGATCATGGTCGAGGTGTCCGGCGACGCCGAGATCACCCGGCTGACGCCGTCGTCCTCGCTGGCCGAGGTGATGGCCGTGCCGGCGGCGCGCGCCGCGCTGCTGAAGCTGCTGGCCCACCATCCGCTGGCCGCCATGCTCGACGATCCGGCGACCTCGGCCATGATCGGTTCGATGCCGGTCCGGCGGCTGGCCTCGTTCCCGGGCAGCGAGATCACCGACGGTCAGCTGACCGAGCTGCTCAGCCGGCTGCCGCGATCCTGATGATCAATTCGTTGGAAGAAGTCGGCGAGCCGCCTCCATGATCAAATTGTTATCCTCTGATATCAGAGTTTTGTCCGGGCCACAAGTCTGCCGAACCAGGGAGTAGACCCCTAGAATCAGCCGCGTGGCGGACAATCGCGACACGCTGCGCCCGACGGTGCGGGCGGTGCTGACCCGACTGGAGCCGACACCCGCATTGGTGATCAACCAGATCGGCGACGTGATCGCCTGGAACAACGGGGGCCGGTTGCTGTTCGGCCCGTCCGGCCTGCTCGACGGGTCGCCGCCCAACACCAACCGTTACATCTTCGCCGATCCGCGCGCCCACGAGACCTTCCCGGACTGGGAGCTGGCCGCCGAGATCGCCCTGCGCCAGCTGCGCCGCTCCACCTGCCCGCACACCGAGGCGTTCGTCGCGTCGCTGTCGGCGGAGTCGCCCGAGTTCGGCGAACGGCTGGCCGCGTTCGACGCCGACGGCCAGCCGTTCGGAGAGATCCCGTTCCAGCACTCGACCGCGGGGACCCTGCGGCTGGCGTACGAGTTGCTGGATCTGTCGATCGTCGAGCAGCAGTACCTGGTGGTCTGCCTGCCCGCCGACGACCACACCCGGCGGGCGTTCGACCGACTGTCCGCCGGCACCGGCTGCTAGCCAACGCGAGAACGTTCCCTGAGCCTGTCGAAGGGACGGCCCCGGCCCGGTCGGCCCTTCGACGGGCTCAGTGCGCGCCCACACCACGCGGCTCAGACGCTGCCGGCACTGCAGAACGCGCCCGGTGTGTGCTTCTCGTGCACGATCCGCAACTCTGCCTCCGGATCGCCGGCCGGCACCGGTCTGAGCGCCTCGTCGATCCGCCACTCATAGGATTCCGCGGCGTCTGGGCGCTGGGCGTACGCGCTGAGGCCGAGCGGCACCAGGCGGAGCCGGGCATCGACCCAGTCCGGGTCCCACGGCCCCTCGCTGAGGATCTGCTCGGCCGGCCGGAACTCGTAGTAGATCGTGCGGCGCAGCGCCTCGCCGCGAGTCGCCGGCGAGCCGTGCACGATCATCGTGTCGTGCACCAGCACATCGCCCGGGTGCAACTCGACCTCGATCGCGCCCGGCACGTCCCAGCCGGACGCGTCGGCCAGGGCGCAGATGTCGGCCTTGGACCGCTGGGAACCGGGGACCACCCGCAGCGCGCCGCGGCCGGACAACGAGTCGTCGAGGTAGACATCGATGTTGAAGATCCGGTGGTTCCGCGGGTGGACGGCGTCCTGGTGCCACTCGATCGGGGCGCCGTCGCCTTCGGCCTTGAACACCAGCGACTCGTAGGTGGGAACGAAATTGGGGCCGGCCAGGCTCTCCGCGATGCCGAGCACGTGCGGCGAGCCGAGCAGCTGCAGCGAGACCGCCGAGCCCTTGCCGTGCACGTAGTCGACCCGGAACATCACCTCGTGGCCGTCCCGGTCGGCGAACTTGAAGTCGGCCTCCTGACCGGCCGGACCCTGGCCGAGCCGGCCCTGTTCCATCCACTGGTCGGTGGCCCGGCGCAGATCCGCCACCAGGCCGGCCGGGATCCTGTTGCGCAGGATCAGGTAGCCGTTGTGGTCGAAGAACTCGATCTGGTCGTCGTCGAGCAGGTGGGAAGACATCGCTGTCGCAGTCATGACCTCAGGCTAGGATCCGAGCCGACGCCAGGTCGTCCTGGTCAACCGCGGAAAAATCCTGGATCCTCGGATGATGCAGCGCTCCCTGCAGACGGCCCGAGAGCGGTACGGCTTCGCCTGCTGGACCGGCCGGGCCCGCGCGATGGAGACCGCCCACGCGCACGACGAGATCGAGCTCAACCTGTCCGACGCCGGTCCGCTGCACTACCTGATCGGCGGCCGCACGCAGCGGTTGCCGACCGGCCGTCCCGGCCTGTTCTGGGCCAGCACGCCGCACCAGCTGATCGAGGTCAGCCCGCAGACTCGCCTGATCTGGATGACCGTGCCGCTGGACCGCTTCCTGTCCTGGCGACTGCCGGACACGTTGCTGGCGGCGCTGTTCCGCGGTGAGATCGTCCATGCGGCGGGCGAGCCGGACCTGGACCGCGCGATCATGCTGCGCTGGGCCGCCGAGTTCGGGCGGTCGGCGGCGCACACCGAGCTGGTCGCGCTGGAAGCCCGGGCCGTCTGCCAGCGGATCGCGCTCGGCCTGGACCCGGCCGCCGACCGTGATCATTCCGGCCCGGCATCGTTCGCCGGCAGCCCGGTGGCGATCATGGCGGGGTTCATCTCGCGGACGTACCGGGAACCGATCCGGGTCGCCGACGTCGCCGCGGCCGCCCACCTGAGCCCGCAGCACGCCATGGAACTGTTCCACGCCACCATCGGGCTGACCATCGGCGGCTACCTGCTGCAGTGCCGGATCGCCGAGGCGCAACGACTGCTGCTGACCGGTGACCAGGCGATCGCCAGGATCGCCCTCGACGCGGGTTTCGGTTCGCTGAGCCGGTTCCACGCCGCGTTCCGGGCGGCGACCGGGACCACCCCGGCCCGGTACCGCCGCCAAGGCCTAGGTTAGGATCACCTAAGTCGAATTGTCTTTCGGAGGGGGCGGCGTGCGCCGACTGTTCGTGATCATGGCCGGGCTGGCGCTGCTGCTCACCGCAGCCTGCCAGGGCACCGCAGCGCCGGAGCCAGGGGGCGAGGCGTCCGGGGCCGGCTTCCCGGTGACGGTGCCGACCAAGTTCGGCGACACCGTGATCCCGGCGAAGCCGCAGCGGGTCGTCGCGCTCGGCTGGGGCGACGCGGAGACCGCGCTCGCCCTCGGCGTGCAGCCGGTCGGCGCCAGCGACTGGCTCGCCTTCGGCGGCGAGGGCGTCGGGCCCTGGGCGAAGGGCCGCTACGACGCACCGCCCAAGATCATCGGCACCCTGGAGCCGTCGTACGAGGAGATCGCCCAGCTGGCCCCTGACCTGATCCTGGACGTCAAGAGCTCCGGCGACCAGGGCCGCTACGACCGGTTGAGCAAGATCGCGCCGACCGTCGGCGTACCCGAGGGCGGGGACAACTACCTGACCAACGTGGACCGGCAGATCACCATGATCGCCGCCGCGCTCGGCGTGCCGGACCAGGGCACCGCCCTGCTCGCCGACATCGACCGGGCCTTCGCCGACGCGGCCGCCGCGCACCCCGAGTTCGCCGGGAAGACGATCACCGTCGCCGCGTACACCAGCGAGGGCTGGGGCGCCTACATCTCGGCCGCGGACCGGCCGAAGTTCCTGTACCGGTTGGGATTCGTGCCCAACCCCGCGATCGAGAAGGAGAAACCGGAACGCTTCTCCGTCCGGGTCTCCGACGAGCGCCTCGACCTGCTCGACGGCGACCTGCTGATCGTGCAGCCGATCGGCAAGACGGCCGCCGACGTGGAGAAGATCAGCACCTTCAAGAGCATCCCGGCCGTCCGCGACGGCCGCTACCTGATCTTGGACTCCGCCGACGTCCGCTCCGCCTTCAGCCTCAACTCGCCCCTGTCGATCAAGTACGCCATCGACACCGTCTCTCCGCTGCTGGCCGAGAAACTCACCGCCTGAACCGCCGGCCGAGCGACCTTCGGCGTGGACATGAAGGCGGCTCCGTACCGGTCCCGGTCGGGGAGGAAGCCCGATCGGACCGGTCCCCGCCGATCGGGACCGACAGAGGGCCCGGTCCGCCCGACGCGATCCCGTCAGTCCAGTCCCCCGGGCCCCGGTTGGGTCAGGACGCGAACAACGTCGGGCAGAACTCCGGGTGCGCGTAGTCGGGCCGGCCGTCGGCGCCGGCGGCCAGCCGGTCGTTGCCGTGCCGCGCGAGCGAGCCGTCCGGCAGGACGGTCTCGACGAAGTGGTTGTCGCCGGGCTGCAGGTGGATGGCGATCGAGCGGCGGGGTGCCGCGGTGCGGTTCGGGCCGCTGCCGTGCACGGTCCGGCAGTGGTGGAAGCTGACCTGGCCGCGGCGCATCCGGGTCGGCCGGATGTCGAACTCGAAGCCGGCCTGCTCGGCTCGGCGTTGCAGGCCGGCCAGGTCCTGCGAGAAGAAGTCGAGGCCGTCGATGTCCCAGCGGTGCGAGCCGGCCACGAACGCGACCGAGCCACCGACCTCGTCGACGTCGTGGAAGCCGACCCAGGCCGTCAGCATCTCGGCCGAGGAACAGGTCTGCCAGTACTGCCGGTCGGTGTGCCAGCCGACGTTGCCCGGCACACCGGGGCCGTCGGCCGGCTTGTGCAGAAGTTGATCATGCCAGAGCCGGATCTCCCCGGCACCGGACAATCGCGCCGCGGTGGCGCCGATCAGCGGGGAGGCGACCAGATCGCGCAGTTGGTCCACCCGCAGCGAGGCGTAGTCGTTCTTCCGCAGCACGTTCCCGTCGGCCGGGCTCCAGCCGCCGACGTCGTACGGCAGCGAACGGTCCCACTCCCCCGCATAGAGCCGCCGCATCCCCTCCTCGGCGGCGTCCAGGGTCTCCGCCGGGATGATCACCGGGGAGATCCAGAACCCCAGTTCGCGATAGGAGGCGAGATCGGAGTCCGTCGGCAACAGCAACCGCTGCTCCTCGCTGAGCGTGTTGATCATGAATCCAGCGTTACCACGCCGGCTCGGGACCCGCGGCCGCAACGTCACGCCCGTCTCGGCTCGCGAGACCAGGCAGACTCGACCGCGCGCCGGGCCGGGGCTAGGGTCGGTTCGTGATCAGCATCGAGCTCAGCGGGAAGAAGGCGCTCGTCACCGGATCGACCCAGGGCATCGGCCGCGCCATCGCGGCCGGGTTGGCCCGGGCCGGCGCGACGGTCGCGGTGAACGGCCGGAGTGCGGACTCGGTCGGGCGGGCGATCGAGGAACTCGGCGCCGAGGTCCCGGACGGCCGGTTCGTCGCGGCGCCGGGCGACCTGGCGACGGACGACGGGCTGCGGACGGTCCTGGACGCGGTAGCGGCGCCGGACATCGTGATCAACAACCTCGGCATCTTCGGTGCCCGGCCGCCGCTGGAGATCGACGACGAGGAGTGGCGGCGCTACTTCGAGGTGAACGTGATGACCGCGGTCCGGCTGACCCGGGCCAGCCTGCCGACCATGATCGACAACGGCTGGGGCCGGGTGATCACGATCGCCAGCGACTCCGCGGTGGTGATCCCGGCCGAGATGATCCACTACGGCATGACCAAGACCTCGCTGCTCGCGGTCACCCGCGGCTTCGCCAAGGCGGCCGCCGGCACCGGGGTCACCGTGAACTCGGTGATCGCCGGGCCGACGCACACCGGCGGCGTCGAGGATTTCGTGTACGAGCTCGTCGACCGGGACCTGCCCTGGCCCGAGGCGCAACGCGCGTTCATGCGGGAACACCGTCCGCAATCCCTGTTGCAGCGACTGATCGAGCCCGAGGAGATCGCCAACCTGGTCGTCTATCTCGCGTCGCCCCTGGCGTCGGCCACCACCGGCGGGGCGCTCCGGGTGGACGGCGGCTACGTCGACTCGATCCTGCCCTGACCATGGCCGACGACCTCGCGGACTGGTCGCTCGGGCGGCTGCTCTCCACGGCGGCGCGCCGGGTCGAGCACGCCTGGAACCGGACGCTGGCCGAGCGCGACCTGACCCACGCCGGGCTGGTGGTGCTGCAGGCGCTCTCGGCCGGGCCGGCCACCCAGCGCGAGCTGGCGCGGGCCAGTCGGGTCGAGGAGCAGACGATGGCCCGGGTGCTGGAGCGGCTGGAGCGGACCGGCCACGTCACCCGCGCCCCCGACCCGTCCGATCGGCGCCGCCGCCTGGTCACCCGGACCACCGCGGGCGAGGCCGCGACAGCCGACCTCGCCGAGTCCGACGTGGCTGATCGGCTGGTCGCCGGTCCGCTCACCGATCCGGCGGCGTTCCGGGCCGAACTGGTCCGGCTGATCGCCGAGTTCGACCGTCCGAACTGACCGCCGGCTCCGCCGTACGGGGCCGGCGCCGGTCCCGTACCCGGAGACCGAGCCAGACCAGCCCCGCCACCACGAACACGAGACCGTATTCGATCAAGGGGATCCGGACGATCTCGTGGATGTCGAGCAGTCGGCCGCGGGCCGCGTAGACGGCGAGCGCCGCGGCCAGGTACCCGATGATCACCACGGCCCTGATCGTGCGGCTCAGTCCGAGACCGTGCAGCTGGGTGATCACGAAGACACCGAGGAAGCCGAACAGGAACATCGGCCACATCCCGTCCGGGCCCGAGTTCATCACCGCGACCAGCGTGCCGTGCACCGCGACCATGATCTCCAGCGACAGGGTCCAGATCCGGTTGGTGTGCGCGCGGGTGAGGAAGAGGCTTCCCTGCACCAGCAGCAGAAACAGGTAGAAGAAGCCGATCAGGTGGCCGCTGGTGTTGACCGCCGGGTGGTACCAGAACGTGTACACCGCGGCCCAACTGAACAGATAGCCGTGGTAGCGCCGGACGAAGTCGATCACCGCGGCGCGGAACGGGACCTTGCGGCCGAGGAACAGCCCACGGCGACGGTTCTCCATCAACAGGACGACGACGAGCAGCAGCACCACGGATCCCTGCGAGCTGAAGATCGACACGTCCTGCGCCAGCCCGTCGTAGAACAGGTGGGTCTGCAGCAGGTGCAGGCCGACGAAGCCGAGATTCGCCGCGAGGGCGACGACGTTGACCGGGTGCAGGCCGGAGCTGTAGCGGCGGACCCTGGTCTGGGCGTAGAAGATCAGCAACCAGAGGGTGAGCTGGTGCAGGACATAGCCGCCCCACGCGGTCGCCCGGCTCAGCACGGTCGGCTCGGGCAGCTTCCAGTAGTACCAGGACGCGCCCTGATCGGGCAGCAGCGCGACCCCGTCCAGCCGGCCGCCGAGCACCCAGATCAGCCCGGTCAGCGCCCCGCACACCGCGACCGAGCCGACCTGCAGCGGAACCGGGCGGACGTTACTCAGCATGCTGAGTACTTTACGCGGGAAGGGCCGAGCGATGGTCCGACCGGCGCCGATTAGGGTACCTAGGACTCAGAACGGCGGAAGGTTGAGCAGGCCATGATCGAGGCACCGGACCACACCTACGGTCCGTCGGGCTTCAGCACGCTGCCCGACGGTCGTCGGCTGCACTACCGCCGCCGCGGCACCGGCCGCCCGACGGTCGTGTTCGAGTCGGGGATGGGGATGTCGGGGTCGATCTGGGGTCTCGTCCAGCCGGCGGTCGCGGCGCGGACGACGACCGTCGTGTACGACCGCGCCGGCTTCGGCCGCAGCGATCCCGCGCCGGGCCCACGCACGCTGGACCGGCTGGTCGAGGATCTGGCCCACCTGGTGCGCGATCTGGACGCCGGCCCGTACCTGCTGGTCGGTGCCAGCTGGGGCGGGCCGATCATCCGGAGCCTGGCCGCGACCGGGGAGTTCCCGATCACCGGCCTGGTCCTGGTCGACCAGAGCGACGAGAACGCGCCCGAGTTCTTCTCGCCGGCGGCCCGGCGGCAGTTCGCGCTGTCCCGACGGCTGATGGTGCCGCTGGCCCGGACCGGCCTGTACCGGCGGCTCGGCGGCCGGCTGGGCCGCGACCAGCCCGCCGATGTGGTCCATGATCATCTCCGGTACGACTTCACCGTGCCGGCCGCCCGGACCATGATCGCCGAGCTGGACGGCTTCCTGGACGACCTGCGCGACCTCGGCCGGAACCAGCCGACACTGGACGGGATCGAGGTCTCGGTGATCAGCGGGACCAAGATCACCCGGGCCGAACGGAAGCAGCGCCCTGCGATCAACCGGGCGCACCGGATCACCGCCGAACGCCTGGACCGCGGCCGCTTCGTCCCAGCAGCGGGGTCGGGCCATCACGTGATGTTCACCGAGCCCGAGCTCGTGGTGGCCGAGATCCTGCGGCTGTTGCCGGACCGGGACCCGGCCGGCTGAATCAGCCGACCGGGCTCCGGATCGCCCAGGGCATCAGCTCTTGTGCTCGTCCGGCTTGTCCCAGAAGTAGCACTCGGGGTCGTACACGGCCGGCGTCGGGTGGATCCACGGATTCACCCAGCCGCCGAGGGCCAGGTTCTCGTTGCGCGGCACGTTGCGCAGGCCCTTCTTGATCACCATCACCTGCGGGTAGTTCGCCACACAGCCCATGAAGAACGGGCCGTCGGAGATGTGCAGCTTGAAGATGTCCCAGACCAGGCCGTGCCGCTTCATCTCGTCCGGCTCGACCTTGGCCGCGTTGTAGAGGTCCCAGAGCTTCTTGACCGGGCTGCCGTCCTCGGGCTCCATCCGCGGCGGGTGCCGCTTGTACGGATCGACGTCGAGTTCCTTCTCGTTGGTGCCGGTGCCGAGCAGCTGGAACCACTGGCCCTGCAGCGGCGCCCAGTGCGAGGCCTGCACCGGCACCACCCAGCCGGCGTAGATCAACGGGTGGCCGTCGCCGACCTCCCAGTTGGTCCGCGACATGAGCTTGCCGGTCTTCCACTGGTCGTCGTACGACTGCGGCGGGATCGGGTTCTGGATCATGGTCAGCCCGACCGCCTTGAGGTCGGCGACCAGCTGCGCGTCCTTGCCGCGGTGCTCGGCGGACTCGTCGGCGTGGTAGTCCAGCCGGAGCTTGAGCGGCTTGCCGCTCGGCAGTTCCCGGACCCCGTCGCCGTCGGTGTCCTTGACGCCCAGTTCGTCCAGCAGCGCCTTCGCCTTCTCCGGGTCGTACGTGACGTAGGCGTCCCGCCAGTCGGTGTAGAGCTTCTTACTGGCCTCGTCGACGTTGAACTCGACCGCCTTCGGGCTGAGCGTGCCGGTGGTCGCCTCGCCGGTGTTGAAGTAGACCGACTTGCGGACCGCCTCACGGTTGAACGCGTGCGAGATCGCCTGCCGGAACTTCGGCTTCCGGATCAATTCCCGGAGCTCGGGCTCGATGTAGTCGTAGTTGAGGAACATGATCGACCCGGTGCCGGAACCGCTGTCCCACAAGATGATCTCGGTGCCCGCGGCCTCGCTGGAATCCCGGATCCCCTGCACGTCCTGCAGCGTGACCTGGTTGAACCAGCCGTGGCAGTAGTCCACCGAACCCTGCTGGATCTGCAGCTTGCCGGCCTCGGCGTCGGAGACGATGGAGAACTGGATCTCGTCGATGTAGGGAAGTTGATCACCGTTCGGCATCACGCACCAGTAGTACGGATTGCGCTCCAGCACCACGCCCTTGGCGTTGTCGAACGACTTGCACTTGTAGCCGATCATGGTCGGGCAGTCCGGGTTGCGGTGCCAGTCGGCCTTCTGCTCCATCAGCCCGCCGACCGTGTCCCAGTTGTCCGGGACGTTCTTGCCGGTCTCGGGGTGGAACTGCTTCAGGTAGTGGCTCGGCATCATCCAGATCGGGCCGTTGCCGCCGATGTTGCCGTTCACCCAGGCCGCGATCTTGTCCGCCGTCAGCGGCGCCGGGGTGTCGAAGGTGAGCTTCAGGGTGAGGTCGTCGACCGCCTCGAACTTGGCCAGATTGCCGTTGCCGGACCGGGCGTCGTCGGGCGGGACCTGGGCCATCTTCTGCTCCAGGATGAACTTCTCCCACCACCAGATGATGTTCTCGGTGGTCCACGGCTCGCCGTCGGACCACTTGAGGCCCTTGCGGAAGTAGAACGTCCACTCGGACGCGTCGTCGTTGGTCTCCCACTTCTCGGCGAGGCCGGGGCCGACGTCCTGGCCGTCGTTGAGGTAGCGCAGGATCGAGTGGCCGTAGAAGAACTCCCGGTCGGAGCCGGCCTTGCCGGCGCCTGTGGTGCCGAACACGTTCATGTTGAGCCGGCCGCCGTAGTTGCCCGCCTCGATCCAGCGGTGCGGAACGACGTACGGGTTCTCCGGCAACCGCTCCTCGACCGGCGGCAGGCCCTCCAGGCCCGGCGCCTGCTGGAACTTCGCCGGCTTGGGCAGCGGCTCGGTCACCGACCCCTTCGCGGTCGAGCCTGCGCCCGAACTCTCGTTACCGCCGGGATCGCCGCCGCTGCCACCGCCACTGCAGGCGCTGAGCACGGCGCCGCCGGCCACGGCCGCCGAACCATAGAGAAACGCACGTCGGGAGATCTGGGAGGCATCCATCCTTGGCCCTTCCATCGGAGTACCGGTCTGCCTGAGGTTCACGTGCCTGTCTGGGACTCACGAGCCTGTCCGAGGACTTGCAGGGTGCGAGTTTGTTTTGCCACGACACTTTCTCAGAGGACAAACCTCTCACAGGGAACGTACGGTTGCCCAGCCTGTGTCCCGAATCGTGCCCAAACCTCAATCCCGGTCCGGCTTCTTCTCCTTCTGGTCCGACTTCGGCTTCTTCGACTCCCCGATCAGCTTCTTCGGCGGCTGCTTGAACTTGGTCCTCGGCTCGTCCTTGAGGTAGCGCTCCATGGTCGGCTTCCAGATCTCCTGGCCCGCGTCGCCGCTGCCGGAGCCCTCCAGCCGCTCACCGCTGTCCAGCTTGAAGCCCTTCACACCGCGGGACCGGAATCCCTTCTTGCCCCGGATGAACGGCTTCTGCCGCTTGTCGATCGCGATCATCGCGACGCCGGCGGCCTCCGGGGTGTAGCCGGCGAACCAGACCGCCTCGTTGCTGTCGATGGTGCCGGTCTTGCCGGCCTGCGGACGGCCGTCCTTGATCGCGGCCCGCTGCCCGGTGCCCTTGCTGATCACGCTGGACAACAGACGGTTCATCCCGTCGGCGACGTCCTTGTCCATCACCCGCTTGCAGTTCCCGTCCGGCACCTCCAGCTCCTTGCCGGCCGGGTTGGTGACCTTCTTGATGATCGTCGGGTCGCAGTGGATGCCACGGGCGGCGAACGTCGCGTACGCCTCGGCCATCGAGATCGGCGAGATCTCGACCGAGCCGAGCGTGAAGGACGGGTTGTACTGGTAGTAGTCGACCAGGTCGCGGATCTCGCCCTCGTGGCCCTCGCGCTCGTCCTTGCCGGTGCTCTCGATGCCGAGCTTCTCCGCCATCTCGGTGGTCCGGCAGAGGCCGACCTGCAGCACCAGCTGGGCGAAGTAGGTGTTCACCGACATCTGGATGGCCTTGTTCATGTCCATCTTGCCGTTGGCCTTGGTGGAGTTCGACACCTTCCACTTGCCCAGCTTGGAGCGCCCCTCGCAGGTCCGGAAGCTGCGGCCCTTGAGGTTGATCGTCTTCTTGGCGTCGTACGTCTTCGACATCGGAATGCCCTTCTCCAACGCCGCCGCGGCCGTGAAGGCCTTGAACGTCGAGCCCGCCTGGTACCCCTCCGCGCCGCCGAGCGACGGCGACACCGAGTAGTTGTAGTAGGTCTCGCCCTCCTTGGGGTTGTCCCCCATCACCGGCCGACTCTGCGCCATCGCCAAGATCAATCCGGTGCCCGGCTGGATCATGTTCATCGTCGAGATGATCGGATCCTTGGGCGAGACGACCTTGCTGAGCCGCCGCTGCGCCATGTCCTGCACGTCCGGGTCGATCGCGGTCTCGATCGTCAGGCCGCCGCGCAGCAGCGTGTGCTCGCGCTCCTTCTCGGTCTTGCCGAGGCTCGGCGACTGCAGCAGCGTCCGCCGTACGTAGTCGCAGATGAACGGGTACCGGGAGCCGACGCAGCCGTTGCGCGTCTTCTGCACCTTGCCCTCGTCGAACTTGGTGGCCTTGGCCTGCCGGACCTGCTTGTCGTTGATCATCCGCAGCTCGGCCATCCGGTTGATCACGAAGTCGCGCCGCTCGTTCGCCGCGTCGGGTGCGGTGACCGGGTTGACCTGGTTCGGGTTCTGCACCAGGCCGGCCAGCATCGCCGCCTGCGGCAGGGTCAGCTTGTCCGCCGTCGTACCGAAGTAGTGCCGGGCCGCCGCCTGGACGCCGTACGCCCCCTGGCCGTAGTAGGCGATGTTGAGGTAGCGCTCGAGGATCTGGTCCTTGGTGAACTTCTCCTCCAGCGCGATCGCGTACCGGAGCTCGCGGATCTTGCGCTGGAAGCCGGCGGTGCCGCTGGCCTGGGTCACCTGGGCGATGCAGGCCTGATCAAGATCACAGGAGTCGACCAGCACCATCTTCACGTACTGCTGGCTGATCGAGGAGCCGCCCTGGGTGTCACCGCTGGAGGTCCGCAGGAAGGCGCGCAGGGTGCCGGTCAGGTCCATCGCACCGTGTTCGTAGAAACGGTGATCTTCGATCGCCAGCTGGGCCTGGATCATCACCGGAGCGATCTTGTCCAGCGGCACGTAGACCCGGTTCTGCGCATAGAAGTACGTCAGCACCTCGCCGTTGCCGAGCAGGACCTTCGACCGCTCCGCCTGCGGCGGCGTGTCCAACTCGGCCGGTAGGTCCGCCACCTCTTCGGCGGCCGCCTGACCGGTCACGCCGGCCAACCCGGCGACCGGGATGAACAGCCCGGCGACGAGGGCTCCGGCCAGGACGCTCACCAACACGAACATGATCAGCGAGGCCACCACCCGAACCCCACGCCGAGCGGTGGCCCACCCCGAAGTCTTCACTGCCGCAGCCACCATCCCCACCCTACCCAGAGCCGGGCCAGCCCGAAGAACTGGTTGTCGGGACCGAAGCCGACCGCAAGATTTCCGGGCAGTCCTGATCACTCACTCGACGTCATGATCAGTTAGATTAGGGTAACCTAACTGATCGAGAGAGAGGGTCGACCGTGCGGATCGTCGTCCTGACCGGCCTGGACGTAGGTCCGGTGGCCGTGGCCCGGGAGCACCTGACCGGGCACGGGCTGTTGACGCTGGACTACCGGACCGACGGTCAGGACCGGTTGGTCCGCTCGCTCGGCGACGGCCGGGGCGGGCTCGACTCGACGACGCTGCACTGCGGGCAACGCTGCGTCCCGTGCACGGTGCTGACCGATCTGACCCACTTCCTGGGTGAGTACTCGGCAGCGGGCTGGAGTGAGGGCCTCGTGATCGTGCTGCCGCCGGCGATCCCGGGCTGGGTGGTGCTGGACGCCCTCGGCTCGCTGCCTCCGCTGGTCCAGGAACGGCTCGAGCTCGGCTCGTTGATCACCGCCCTCGACCCGATCACGTTGCCGTCCGACCTGGAATCCGCGGAACCGTTGTCCGACCGCGGGATCCGGATCGGGCACGGCGACCAGGCCTGCGGCGGTTTCCTGATCGAGGACCTGCTGTTCAGCGACTGCTACGTCCTCGTCGGCGGCCAGGGCTCGACCGCCGACTACCGGCTCGGGGCCGATCTGGCCCGGCATCTCGCGCCGCACGCCCGGGCCACCATGCTCGGCGACGGACCGGCCATCCTGCCCCCACCGGACCCGAGGCGGGACGGTTACGACCCGGTCGAGGTCGGCTGGCGTACGTCACCCGGATCGGTGGCGGTCGCCCTCGACGACGGCCGCGGCCGGATCCGTACCCATCTGGCGCACACCCGCCGCCCACTGCACCCCGGCCGGCTGAAGCGAGCACTCGGCGCGATCATCCAGGACTGCAGTTGGACCCGCGGCCGGGCCTGGGTCTCCTCGGTCCCCGACCGGAAGGTCGCCTGGACCAGCGTCGGCCCGCAGATCAGCCTGTGCAACGGCGGCCCCTGGCTGGCCGACCGTCCGGAGCGCTCCTCCGGCACCATGGACACGGAGGGCATCCTGAACTGGGATCCCGAGCTCGGCGACCGCGGCTGCTGGCTGGCCTTCACCGGCGAGCACCTGCGCCCGGCCCGGATCGACGCCATCCTCGCCGACTGCGAACTCACCGCCGCGGAGTACGCCCTCGGCCCCGACACCTGGCGCCAGCTCCCCGATCCCCTCCACCTCCGCGAGTACTTCGGCCACGCCCATCCGGCGACCCTGGATCTCCGCTCATGAACGATCGGAACCGCGTCGGCTGACCCTGCTCCCGGCCGGACCTGGACGTCCGCAGACGAATGGGCCCATCACCAACCGGCGACCTCGTCCTCGCAGCGGCCTGGCACGCCGGCCGCTGCCGTCGAAGGCCGGTGGGAGGAGAGCGCGGGTGTACGAAGCATTCCAGGCGGCGAACTGGACGCTGTACGGGTGGTCGTCCTGGCCGGACTGGTGATGGTGTTCCTGCTCCGGAGAGCCCGGCCTGCTGCGGCACCGTTGGCCGCCGCCGGCCTCCTGTGCGTCCTCGCGGACACGCTCCTCGGCACAGCCGTCGTCTGGTTCTCGTCGCGGCCCGGTCCCGCTCCGGGCCACTTCGACGGTCCGTCCCTCGAACAGCGGCAGGCCCTGGACCTCGGCCGGGCCGGGCCTCGATCAGGTCGCCGACCTCGCCGGAGTCGTCGGCTGGGCCTTCGTCCTCGTCGCCCTGTTCGCCGAAACCGGCCGACCGGCGAGTGCGGGCCCTCGTCCTGATCGCCTGCCTGCTCCCGTTCGTGCGCGCCATCGCCTCCCGGGTGTTCCTTGGCCTGGACATCCTCCGAGGCGAACCCGACGAGATGCTCACCCTGGCCTACGGCCTGCTCGACCTCAGCGAGTCCGCGCTCCACCTGATCAGCACGTTCCTGCTCATCCTCGCCCTCGCGACGGTCTTCCGACCCCGCCGCCATTCGGAGGCCCAGCCCACCTCCGTCGATCGCCCCTGACCGGGATCGAGAAGCGCGAACAGGCCGGACCACAGCTCGGGCTCCGGGGGCGAAACCCTCCGGGCGGGGCCTGGGGGTTGCACCCCCAGAAAACAAACCGGACGACCCGCGAAAGTGCCGCAGGCACTGAGCAGAGTCGTCCGGAGTCCGGTGGAGCTAAGGGGATTCGAACCCCTGACCTTCGCATTGCGAACGCGACGCTCTACCAACTGAGCTATAGCCCCGGGTACGGCCTCGGGCCGCAACCAGCACGCAGACTTTATCATCAGCCGCGCCGTGCTCCGAACCGGTTCACGTCCGCGTCGCTCCACGTTCGTTGCGCCAACTCACGGCCGTGGGGTTGGGTGGACGGAAAGGACGTGTCCGTGACCCCGCACGAGAGGTGTCTGCCATGCGCCAGACCCGCGTTCGTACCCTGATCTCCGCCGTCGCCGCCCTGCTCACGCTGGCCGCGACGACCTTCCTGACCGCCGGCCCGGCGTCGGCCGCGGCGAGCTATTCGGCGCCGCTCACGGAGGCGATCGAGCATCTCGACGTCGCCACGGAGCACCGGGACGGCTACGACCGGGACAAGTTCAATCACTGGGTCGACGCCGACGGCGACGGCTGCGACGCCCGGGACGAGGTGTTGATCGAGGAGGCGGACGATCCGCCGACGGTGGGCTCGGGCTGCTCGCTGAGCGGCGGCCGCTGGTACTCCTACTACGACGGCGTCTCGCACACGGAGACATCGGACATCGACATCGACCACATGGTGCCGCTGGCGGAGGCCTGGGACTCGGGCGCGTACGACTGGTCGGCGAGCCGGCGCGAGTCGTACGCGAACGACCTCGGTGATCATCGGACGCTGGTCGGCGTGACGGACTCGGTGAACCAGGCGAAGGGTGATCAGGATCCGGCGGAGTGGCTGCCCGACGAGCAGCGGTGCCGCTATCTGCGCGAGTTCGTCGCGGTGAAGATCCGCTGGAGCCTCGCCGTCGACTCCGCCGAGAAGTCGGCTCTGGAGGACCTGGCCGGCGGCTGCGAGAACTCGACGATCACCGTCACCGTGGTCTAGCACCACGCAGGTCCCGCACTAGGCTCCGCGAGCATGGAGCTGCTGCCGATCGGGTCGGTGCTGTCGAAGGTGTGGTGGTGGAGCACGCCGGACAAGTATGCGGGGCCGGCGAGGTTCGACACGCTGGCGAAGGCGCGGCAGCACGGTCCGTCTCCGGTGATCAGCGTGGAGTTCGTGCTGACCACCCCGGATGATCGCCAGGTCGTCACCCGGGGCGGCGTACCGTCGGCGGACACGATCTGGCGCCCGTCCCCGCGGCAGGAGGACGGCGTGCTGCCCGTGGTCGGAGCGCGGGTGATCGAGCTGATTCCGAAGGAGCCGGGCAGCCTCTCGGCCGACGTCCTCGAGATCGTCTTCCGCAACCCGGACAGCACCCGGTTCGTGCTGATCCCGGCCTAGGACGCTAGGCGGAGGCTGCGCGACGGTCGGCGTCGCCGTCGGCTTCCTTGTCCTTCTTCTTCGTCGTCGGCGCATCGGCCGTGACCGGTACGGACTGACGCCCCGAGCTGGTGACGTCGGGGCTGGACAGGTCGATCGTGCGTACGGTGCGCGGCGCGAGCGGCTTCGACACGTACGTCGGCATCGTGATCGGGACCGGGTCCCACAGCCCGCCGGGCTTGCCGGTCGGTGCGGTCTCGCCGAGCGCGAGCGAGCCGGTCTTCTCGTCCGGGGTCCGCTGCTGCTTCGGGCTGAGGAAGATCGTGTTCTCGTCGCTGCCGCGGCGGATCGACTGGAACCGGGAGTCCAGGTCGCGCCGCATGCCGCGGACGCTGATCCGGGCGACGACGACGAAGCCGACCAGCAGGCCGCCCGGGATCGCGATCGACCACCACGGGATCAAGCCGAACGCGCAGACGGAGACGACCGCGGACGTGATCATCATCAGCAGCACCAGCATCCGGAGCCGGCGGCGTGCGGCCAGCCGCTCCAGGCGGCGCAGGTCGGCGATCGCCGCGCGACGGGTCAGCGGCGTGGAGACCTCGACGGACGCGATCTCGGCCAGGTCCTGGTCGAGCAGCGGGGCCATCCCCTGCCGGATGATCCGGATCGAATCCGAGAACCGGTTCGCCGGGTCCTCCTCGTCGACCTCGGGCGCGTCGTCGCGGCGGACGAACATGGGGACGAGGTAGATCAACCACGCCACCGCGATGGCGCCGAAGATGATCCCGGTCGTACCCACAAGGTGACGTTACGGTCAGAAGCCTGCTCGGGGTCCGACCTGCACCGGTGTGTCGCGAAGTATCGTGCCGAGCGGGTACGTGATCAAGATCATTTCCGGCTGGCCTGCCAGCGGTTGAGCATGCCCTCCGGCACCTCCTCGGCGTTCAGCGCGAACACCAGATGATCACGCCAATCCCCGTCGATGTGGAGGTAACGCGGGCGCAGACCCTCCGGCCGGAACCCCAGTTTCTGCACCACCCGCAGGCTGCGTTCGTTCTCCGGCCGGATCGCGATCTCGATCCGGTGCAGCCGCATCACCGAGAAGCAGTAGTCGGTGGCCAGGGCCACCGCGGTCGGGATGATGCCCCGGCCGGCCAGCCGCTGATCGATCCAGTAGCCGATCTGGCCGCACGACGCGGAGCCGCCGACGATGCCGCTGACGGTCAACTGTCCGGCCAGTTGCGGACCGCCGGTCGGCCGGCGGCCCTCCGCCACCCGTTCGGCGGAGAAGTCGTAGCAGACGAACCAGGGCAGCATCCGGCCCTGGCGGGCCTGCCGCTGCAGCATCCGGACCAGCGCCCCGTACGACGTCGGCCGGTCCTCCGCGCCCGGTGGCCGGGTCGCGTCCCACGGCTTCAGCCAGGCCTGATTGGCGCGCCGGACCCGGTCCCAGGCGGCCTGGTCGCGCAGCCGCATCGGCCGCAGCAGCACGGGGCCGTGGCTCAGCGACACCGGCCAGCGGTGCCGCTGCAGGATGGACGGTCCGGCGGGCTGGGGCCATTCCAGTGCCGGGCCCGGCGGGCCGGTCTCGGGACCACCGCCCTGGTCTCCGGGCGCGCCCGGGTCGCCGGACACCTCAGCCGGTCCTGCCGTGGTCGGAACCCCGTAATTGGCTGACGGCATGCGGCAGCACCTCCTTCAGGACAGCCATTCCGTCCCGCGCCCCGCCGCTGGATCCCGGCAGATTGATGATCATGGTACGGTCCGCGACGCCGGCCAGCCCGCGGCTCAGCACGGCGGACGGTACGCCGTGATCGACGCCGTAGCGGGCGATCGCGGCGGCGAGGTGCGGAAGCTCCGCGGTGAGCAGCGGCCGGGTCTGTTCCGGGGTCCGGTCGGTCGGGCTGAGCCCGGTGCCGCCGGTGGTGATCACCACGTCGAGCGCCGTACCGTCCAGCAGGTCGCGCAGCATGGCGCCGACCGGATCGCCGTCCGGCACCAGGTACGGCCCGGCGACCTCGAAGCCCAGCTCCCGGAGCGCGTCCGCGATCACGGGCCCGGACCGGTCCTCGTACACCCCGGCCGCGGCCCGGGTGGACACCGTGATCACCGCCGCCGTCGGCGCCTCCGTCGTCATGGCCGGTCCGGCTCGGTCCGGACGTAGCTCCCGCTGCGGCCGCCTTCCTTGGCCTGCACCGCGACGTCGGTGATCACGGCGTCCCGGTCGATCGCCTTGATCATGTCGATCATGGTGAGCCCGGCGACCGCGACGGCGGTGAGCGCCTCCATCTCGACGCCGGTACGGTCGGTGGTGCGGACCGTCGCGGTGATCCGTACGCCCTCGTCGACGATCACGCAGTCCACGTCGACGCCGCTGATCGCCAGCGGATGGCAGAGCGGGATCAGGTCCGGGGTCCGCTTGGCGCCCTGGATTCCGGCGATCCGGGCCACTGCGAGCGCATCGCCCTTGGGCACGGTGCCGTCCCGCAGCGTGGCGACGGCGGTCGGGCTGAGCCGGACCAGCCCGGCCGCGGTCGCGGTCCGCGCGGTGACCGCCTTGTCCGACACGTCCACCATCCGGGCCTCGCCGGCCGCGTTCAGGTGGGTCAGCCCCGACGGCGACTCACTGGTCATCGTCGAGCAACCAGACGTCGACCTCATGACCGGCCGGGATCTCCTCGACCTCCCGCGGAATGATCACCAGCGCGTTCGCCCGGGACAGGTCGCCGATCAGGTGCGAGCCGTGCCCGCCGGCCAACTCGACCTGGTAGCCGCCGTCGACGTCGATGCTGACGACGCCGCGGGCGAAGTTCATCCGGCCGAAGCTGCCGTGGATCGGCTTGGCGGCGCGGCAGCGCAGCACCGGCCGGGTGTACGGCGTCACGCCCATCAGCTTGCGGATCACCGGCCGGACGAACGTCTCGAACGACACGAAGGCGCTGACCGGGTTGCCCGGGACCATGATCATCGGGGTCCGGTCGTCGCCGATCAGGCCGAAGCCCTGCGGCTTCCCGGGCTGCATCGCGACCTGGGAGAAGTCGCAGGAGCCGAGCTCCGGCATCACCTGCTTGACCACGTCGTGATCACCCTGACTGACCCCGCCCGAGGTGAGCAGCAGGTCGGCCCGGATCAGCTGGTCGGAGATCACCTGCCGGACCTGGGCCGGGTCGTCGCCGACCAGGCCGACCCGGAACACCTGCGCGCCGGCCGATTTGGCGGCCGCGGCGAGCAGGAACGAGTTCGAGTCGTAGATGTGCTGTTCGCTGGGCAGATCCAGGCCGGGGTCGACCAGTTCGGACCCGGTGGCCAGCACGACGACCCGCGGCCGAGGTCGTACCAGCACCTTGTCCTTGCCGATCGCCGCGAGCAGCCCGATCCGGCGGGCGTCCAGCCGGTCACCGACGGCCAGCACGAGCTCGCCGGCGGCGACGTCCTCGCCGGTCCGCCGGATGTGCCGGCCGCGGGCGGTCGGCTCGTACACCCGGACATCGTCGGCGCCACGATCGGTGCTCTCGTACGGGACGACGGCATCGGCCTGTTCGGGCAGCGGTGCGCCGGTCATGATCTTCATCGCGGTGCCCGGGGACAGCGGATGCCGGGCGGCCTCGCCGGCGGCGACCTCGCCGACCACCGGCAGGGTCACCGGCCGGTCGTCGGTCGCGGCGGCGACGTCCTCGGCCATCACCGCATAGCCGTCCATCGCCGAGTTGTCGAAGCCGGGCAGGCTGATCGTGGTGACGATGTCCTCGCACAGGCTGAGCCCGACCGCGTCGAGCAGCTGCTGGCCGAACGGCGGCAGTTCCTCCACCTGGCTGAGCAGGTAGTCGCGGTGGTCCGCCATCGACCGCAACCCGTTCTCGTCGACCTGGGGCGGTTCGGCGAGCGGGGCCGGCGGCTCGGCGACGAACTCCGGTTCGTCCTTCCTCTTCCGACCGAACAAAGGCATGGACGACACACTAGTGGTGGTGGCCGTGCATAGACTGGCGCGATGCCCCAGGCTGGTGATGTCGAGGCGCTCAACGGCGCGAAGGCCGTATTGCGCAACGCCGTCCTGCTCCGCCGGGACGCTCGGCCCGAGGACGAGCGGCGGACGCTCGACGAGGCCAGATTCGGCCTGGTGCAACAGGCTCTGCTGGACCGCGGCCCGCTGGACCGGCTGGCCTGCTACCTCTCCTCCGACTCCGAACCCGGCACCCTCCAACTGGTCGCCTGGCTGTCCGCCCAGGGCGTCGAGGTCCTGCTGCCGGTGCTCACCGACGGCAACGAGAAGTTGCTGAAGGAGCCGGCCTGGGCCTGGTACACCGGTCCGGACGCGCTCCGCACCGGCCGCAAGGCGATCCTGGAACCGACCGGGGAGGTGCTCCCCGCCGAGACCGTACGCGAGGCGGAGGTGATCATCTGCCCGTCGCTGGCGGCGGATCCCTCCGGCCAGCGGCTCGGCCGAGGCGGCGGCTGGTACGACCGCGCCCTGGCCCTCCTCCCGGACGACGCCGAGGTCTGGACCATGATCAACGACGATGAGCTGCTCGACCAGTTGCCGGCCCAGGACTGGGACCGCCCGGTCCGCCGGATCGTCACCCCGACCCGCGTGATCGACTGCTGAGTCCGTCACGATCCGCTTGCGTTGTGGGGATTCCCCGGCTCGATGAGTCCGGCTCGACAACAATCGATGCAGGAAGCGCGCGTGCTGGTTGCTCGTCCTGGTACCACTCCTCGTGGCGTGCGTCGGGCTCGAGGACAAGGCGGGCCCCGTTGGCCGGGATGGCAACGCCGCATGTGAGGGACCATCGCTGAGCGATCAGCCGCCCGATGGACGCCACGATGCGCCACCCCCGACCGTACGGCCCGGAACGACGATCGAGATCTACGGTCACGGGTACACCAGCACCTGCAACGACACCGGGGGCCACGATCCGCTGGAGCCGCTGCCGGACGTCGAACTGACCCTGACGCTGCCCGGCGGCAAGACCCAGAGCCTCGGTCGCCACTCGCCGGGCGGCCCCGACCTCGGTTTCAAGGCCGTGATCCGGATCCCCTCCGGCACCCGGACCGGCACCGCCATGATCAGCGACGACCGGCGGCCGTACCCGGCGACCTTCCGCTTCCAGATCGGTCGCTCCTAGCCCGCCGGCCGGTGTCGCGATTCCTCCACGGCTCGGCCGTTGCCACGTGGAAATCGCCGAGGAGGCGCGAACCATGGAGAAATGGCGACACCGGGAGGCCTCGCACGGTGATCATGAACCGGACTGGCTGAGGTTCGTCGGACAGCGGCGACGATCGGCCGCACAATGAGTCATGGTGACTCGGCGTCAGTTCGGTTCGGCGCTGGTCGGTGCCGCGTTGCTGGCCGGCTGTACCCGGGCGACCGAGGTCACGCCGGGCCGCGAGCCCCGGGTCGGCGCCTGGGTCCCGGTCGCGGACGCTCCGTTGACGCCGCGATACGACGCCGTCAGCGCCTGGCTGGGCGGGCGGTTCGTGATCACCGGAGGGCAGTCGACGCTGCCCTGCCCGCCCGGCGCCAGTTGTGCGCCTCCGAAGGTGCCCGCACTGCGCGACGGGGCCGCGTTCGATCCGGAGACAGCCAGATGGGAGCGGCTGTCGGAGGCACCGACGCCGATCGCGGGCCCGTATCGGTCGGCGCTGGTCGGTGATCACCTCTACGTGCTGACGCTGAACAACGGGCAGCCGGACAGTCCCGACGCTCTGCTCGGCTACGACGCCCGAACGAACCTCTGGTCACGGCTGCCGCTGCCGCCTGAGACCGACGTCGGCCTGGTCGGCACCGTGTCGAGCGGGCTGATCGTGATCGGCTGGTCCGACGAGCAGGGCACAACCGCGGATCACCGGTTCGATCCGGAGTCGCAGCGGTGGATCCGTTTGCCAGACGATCCGCTCGGTCCGAGCTTCGACCGGACCGGGGTCTGGCTCGGTGACCGACTGCTGCTGGCCGCGATGGACTTGGTCCGTTCCCCGGGCTCGGAACGACCGTCGCTGGTCCGGCTGGCCATCTGGGACCCGGCCTCGGACCGCTGGACGCGCGGCCCGGACACGGAGCTGATCGGCGGCGGCGCGGTCTGGGTGGGCGATCGGGTGGTCTGGCCGATGACCGGCATGGCGGACGGCGGCGAGGTCAACAACTGGGGCCGTCACTATCCGTACGGCGGCATTCTCGACCCGGGTACCGGCCGCTGGACCGCGCTGCCCGCTCCGCCAGCCGGCCGCGGCCTCGGCGGAGTTCTGCTCGCCCTGGACGACATGATCACCGTCGGCGGTCACCTGCTGGAGCCGGCGGGGCTCGGCTGGACCCGGGTTCCGGAGTCACCGGTCGTCGATCGGGCCGGGGCGACCGTGATCGGCGGCGCGGGCGCGATCTTGGCCTGGGGCGGCAGCGACCACAAGATCAACTTCGCCGACGGCCACCTGCTCCGGCTGCGCTGAGCCGGCGGCGGTCAGGACTGGCCGGCGCGCTCGGCCGAGCCGCGGATCAGGGCGGCCTGGCCGAGGTGCTGCAGGCAGTCGCCGATCACGCTGACCAGGCGCACCGCGACCGTGACCGGCGGATCCCAGTGGGTGTCGACGACCCGGTCGAGCTCGGCTCCGGTCAGGCGGTCCAGGTAGTCGGCGGTCGCGGCGTGCACCTCCTCGTCGTAGCCGGCCAGGAGGTCGGCCGGCACCCGTACCGCTTCGACGTCGGCGCTGCTCTGGGCATAGCCGGTCGCGTCCGGCTCGAACGGGAGCCCGAACCGGTCCCGCCAGCGCGGCCAGATCTGCTCGACGCCGGCCAGGTCCGCGACATGATCATCGTGAACGCGGGACTGGTGCCAGAGCAGCCAGGCGATGGTGTTGGCACCGGGGTCGATCCGGTGAGTCGCGACCTGCTCCGTCAGCCCGTCGGTGAGGCCTTCGACGAGTTCGCGGATCCGGCCGAAATGATCAACGAGTTGTGCTTTGGTCAGCTGCAGATCATCCATGTTTCGACCCTAGGGCCACCGAACCTGGGTCACAATGGCGGCGACGACGCGCAGACGGAGATGGCCGTGACCGCACCCAGCTCGCAGGACCTGCCCTACAGCGTGCCCGACCGGACCGCGCTGACCGAGCCGATCGACCGGGCCGCCCTGGCCGCGTTCGTCGCCGAGTCGAAGGCGAACGACCAGCCCTGGCGCCGGATGACCACCGGCCTGCGCCGGCCCGGGTGAGCGACCTGATCGGGCAGCTGGTGCCGGTGGTCATCCCACTCGCCGGGCTCGGCTTCGTGCTGACGACGGGAGGCTGGTCACTGATCGAAGCGGTGGGCCGCTTCACCCTCGAGGCGCCGTTCCCGCTCAACCTGGTGATCATCGCGTTCGTCGTCGTGATCTTGCTCGGTGTGCTGGCGGCGGCCGTCGCACTGATCCGGATGATCTTGTCCCTGATCATCCCGCGCTGGTGGTGGGAGGCGGCGTTCCGACTGGTCCGGTTCGCCCGCGCGAACGGTCTCCGCTACGGGCACGACGACCCGGTCGGCCACCCCGGCCTGATCTTCGGTACGGGCAGCGACCGGGTCGCGGAACGCCGGCTGACCACGACCACCGGCCGACGGATCGAGATCGGCAACTACCGCTACACGGTCCGGCACGAGCGGAGCGCCGAGGTCTTCCATTGGGGCTACGTCGCGATCACCCTGGACCGGCGGCTGCCGCACCTGCTGCTGGACGCCAAGGGCAACGACGACCGCAGCGTCTTCGGGATCAGGACCTCCAACCTCCCGGTCGGGCTGGCCCGCGACCAGCGGCTCTCGCTCGGCGGCGAGTTCGACGACAGGTTCACCCTGTACGCGCCGAGCGACTACGGCCGGGACGCCTTCTACATCTTCGCGCCGGACCTGATGGCGCTGTTCGTCGACCGGCTCGGGACCTACGACGTGGAGATCATCGACGACACGATGTTCGTGTACGGCAGCCGGTTCGACCTGCTCGACCCGCGCACCTACGACTGGCTGCAGGAACTCGTTGCCACCGTGATCACCCGGACCGTGCGGCGGACCGAGCGCTACTCCGACGACCGGGTCGGGCTGCAGGGCATCCCGCACGGTGATCATGGTCCGGTGTTCGCCCATGACGGCACCGGCGGACCGGCGGCCGCCACCAACCGGGTCGCCGAGGGCGGGCGGCGGCTCCGGCGCAGCGGTTGGGGTACGGCGGCGATCCTCGCCGCGATCGTGATCGGCTACGCGATCTACAGCATCATCCTGGCGCCGATGTTCGGCTGGCCGACTCCTTGATCAACGAGTCCGTGATCACGTCCGGCCGGTGATCGCCCAGTCCCGGATCAGGTCGATCCGCTGCTGCAGTTCGTCGGCGCTGGCGATCGCACTCGGGGGTCCGCCGCAGGCGTTGCGCAGCTCGGTGTGGATCACGCCGTGCGGCCGGTTGGTCCGGTGGTGCCAGGCGGCGACCAGGCCGTTCAACTCCTTGCGCAGTTCCCGCAGCTTGGCATGCGCGCTCTGTTCCGGCGCGACCACCCGGGGTCCGCGGGCCACCTGCTCGGCCTGCCGGCGCCGCAGCAGCTCGCGTACCTGATCGGGTTCGAGCAACCCCGGCAGCCCGAGATAGTCCTGTTCCTCGTCGCTGCCGACCTGCGCGGCCAGCCCGAAGTCGGCGCCGTCGAAGACCACCCGGTCGAAGTCGGCGTTGCTCTCCAGCGCCGCGAACCCACCGCGCTCCTCGTCCTCGCCGTCCGGCTCGGTCTCGGTCCGTTCGGCCTCCGCCAGCAGTTGTGCCTCGTCCGGCGTCGACGGCGCTTTCAGGACGTGATCACGTTCCCGTTCCAGCTCAGCGGCGAAGCCGAGCAGGTTCGGCACGCTGGGCAGGAACACCGAGGCGGTCTCGCCGCGGGCCCGGGCCCGGACGAACCGGCCGACCGCCTGGGCGAAGAAGAGCGGCGTCGCGGTGGACGTCGCGTACACCCCGACCGCGAGTCGCGGCACGTCGACGCCCTCCGACACCATCCGCACCGCGACCATCCAGCGGTCGTCGCTCTCGGAGAACTTCGTGATCTTCTTGCTGGCCTGCGGGTCGTCGCTGAGCACCAGCGTCGGTTTGCGCTTGGTGATCGCGTGCAGCAGCTCGGCGTACGCCCGGGCCGAGTTCTGGTCCGTCGCGATCACCAGCCCACCGGCGTCGGGCACGTGGCCGCGGACCTCGGTGAGCCGGGTGTCGGCCGCCTTGAGCACTGCCGGGATCCAGGCACCCTGCGGGTCCAGCGCGGTCCGCAGCGCCTGGCCGGCCAGGTCCCGGGTCATCGGCTCGCCGAGCCGGGCCGCGACCTCGTCGCCCGCGCTGGTCCGCCAGTGCAGGTCGCCCGAGTACGCCAGGAAGAGCACCGGCCGGACGATCGAGTCGGCCAGCGCCTGCCCGTACCCGTAGGAGTAGTCGGGCCGGGACCGCATCCCGCCGCCCGCCTCCGGCTCGTAGGTGACGAACGGGATCGGGTTGGCGTCGGAGCGGAACGGCGTCCCGGTCAGCATCAGCCGCCGGGTGGCCGGCTCGAACGCCTCCCGGACCGCGTCGCCCCAGCTCAGCGCGTCGCCGGCATGGTGCACCTCGTCCAAGATCACCAACGTCTTGAAGCCCTCGGTACGGATCCGCAGGCCCAGCGTGCTCTGCGCCACGCCGGCGTAGGTGAGCGCGATGCCGACGAAGTCACGGCTGGTCTTGCCCTGCTTGATCCCGAAGTTCGGGTCGATGCCGATGTTGATCTTGGCCGCGGCCTCGGCCCACTGCGTCTTCAGGTGCTCGGTGGGCGCGACGATGATGATCCGGTCGACGATCCGGCGGTCCAGCAGGTTGGCGGCCAGGGTGAGAGCGAACGACGTCTTGCCGGCGCCCGGTGTGGCCGTCGCCAGGAAGTCCCGGGGATGGGTGTCGAAATACTGCGTCAGCGCCGCCGCCTGCCAGGCCCGCAGCTTGGTCGCCGTGCCCCATGCCGCCCGATCCGGGAACGCCGGTGGAAGACCAGTGGTCTTGATATCGGGTTGTCCGGCAGTCACTGGCGAGATTGTAGTGACTCCCGGTGACGGCTCAGCGACGGGACGCGGGGTGTCGGCTGAGTGGGATGCGGGCGGCCGCACCGACGCCGAGCAGGCCGACCACGACCATGGCCGCCATCACGGTGCCGAACGTCAGCGCGTGATCGCCGGTGCCGCGCAGCGCCGCGAAGATCGACCCGCTGACCCCGGCGAACAGGGCCGCGCCGAGGGAATCGCCCAGCTGCAGCGACGACGCGATCCGGCCCTGCTGGTCGTCCGGAGCGAGCGACATCGCGGCGATCGAGGTGGACGCGATGCCGAGCCCCATCCCGAACCCGCCGATGATCCAGCCGACCGCGACCAGCCCGACCCAGAGCCATGGCAGCAGCGCGGTCGCCGCCACCAGCACCAGCCCGGCGGCCACGCAGCCGGTACCGGCCAGGATCAGCCGGGACCGGGGCAGCTCGATCCAGTCCCGGGACTGGATCCAGGCGCCGGTGGTCCAGCCGACAGCACCGCAGGTCAGCACGGCGCCGGCCAGAATCAGCGGGATGCCGCGCTGCTCCACCAGCATCAGCGGTACGAACACCTCGGCACCGAAGAACGCGCCCGGCAGCAGGGCCCGGCTCATGATCACCATCGGCAGCCCGCGGCGCAGCCGGAGGAAGCCGGGCGGCATCAGCGGCGGCAGCGCGATCGCCAGCCCGGCCAGACCGGCAACGGCGAGCCCGATCGCGACCAGGTCGAGCCGCTGCCCGGCCAGTTGGATCGCCGCTGCCGAGGCCGCGACCACGACGGCCGCCCACAGCGGTGCCGGCCGGGTCGCCTCCCGCCCTTCGACGGGCTCAGGGCGCGGTTCGGTCGCCCGCGACCGATGCAGCCGGATCAACGACGGCAGCACGAAGGCCGTACCGATGCCGACCAGCGGCAGCACGCTCCAGAACACCCAGTGCCAGCTCAGTTGATGGGTCAGCCACGCCGACACCGGCGGACCGACGAACGACGGCACCACCCAGGCGGTCGAGATGTAGGAGAACATCCGAGGCCGGGACCGCTCGTCGAACGCCTGGGCGATGCAGACGAACGTCGCGACGTTCATCACCCCACCACCGAGCCCCTGCACCAGCCTGGCCGCGACCAGCTGCGCCATGGTCTCCGCAGTGGCCGCGACCACCAGGCCGGTCGCGAAGATCGCCACGCCGGCCAGGAACGGCCGGACCGGGCCGATCCGGTCGCACAACCGGCCCGCGACCACGGTCGCCAGCAGCATCCCGATCAGGAACAGCGAGAACGCCCACGCGTAGACCGCCAGCCCGTTCAGGTCCTGGGCCGCCACCGGCATCGCCGTCGCGACCGCGATCGACTCGAAGGCCACGGCCACCACCACCGTGCACAGCCCGATGGCCAGGGCACGACGAGACACCGGAGGATTCACCCGGACACCCCATCACCTCGACCCCGGTTGAGGTCAATCGGGTTATCCCGGCTTGGTGAACAGGTCACTAGACTGACCCGGGTGAGCCAGCAACTGAGTCCCGGAGCGGAGACGATCGTCGATGAACGGACCGACTTCCGGCCCGACGAAGGCGATCACGAACGCTTCTCGCATTACGTACCGAAGGACAAGCTGACCGAGGCGATGGTCATGGGCACGCCGGTGGTGGCCCTCTGCGGCAAGGTCTGGGTGCCGAGCCGCGACCCGCAGCGGTTCCCGGTCTGCCCGGAATGCAAGGAGATCTGGGAGAGTCTGCGCGACGACGGCCCCGCCGGCGACGACTGAGGCGGCCGGTCAGGGCACTTCGGCCGGCACCTCGGCGATGAGTTCCTCGCCGCCGACGTCGCCGGTCTCGCCCGCGTTCGCCGCCCAGCGGCCGAGCGTGAAGACGTACGCGAAGAACGCCGCGAGCGCCAGGCCGCCGATCAGAAGACGGGCCCACGGCGGCAGCATCGACGGCGTGATGAAGCCCTCCAGCAGACCGGAGATCAACAGCCACAGGGCGAGCCCGAGCGCGATCGCGCCGGCCGCCCGGCCCTCCTCGGCGAGCGCCTGGGCCCGGCTGCGGCGACCCGGCGCGATCCAGCACCAGCCGAGCCGGAGCCCGGCGCCGGCAGCGACGAACACCACGGTCAGCTCGAGCATCCCGTGCGGCAGCAGCAGCCCCCAGAAGATGTCGGAGCGTCCCGCGTCGATCATGTAGCCGGCGATCGCGCCGACGTTGAAGATGTTCTGCCAGAGCAGGATCAACACCGGAACGATCAAGATCCCGAGCAGCAGACAGCTCGCCGACACCCGGGCGTTGTTGACCCAGACGTGCAGGAAGAAGTCGAACGCCGGATTCTCGAAGTAGTACTGGGCGAAGTCGTACTCGACGAGTTGTTTGACCGCCTCGTCGCTGAGCAGTGACTCGCCGAGACCGGGGACGTTGATCACGCGCCACGCGACGACGGTCCCGACGATCAGATTGATCACCGCGGTGATCCCCCACCACCAGCGGGCCCGGTAGACCGCGGCCGGGAAGACGGTCGTGAAGAACCGCCCGATGGAGTGCCACAGCGGCGTCGTCGTCCCGGTGACGACGGCCCGGGCCCGAGCCACCAGCGCCGACAGCCTGGCTTCCAGGACCGCGTCCGAGGCCGTACTGCGGACCACCGAGAGGTGCGTGGACACCCGCTGGTACAGGTCGACCAGCTCGTCGGCCTCCGCACCGGTCAGCCGGCTGGGACGCTCGGTCAGCTCGGTCAACCGGTCCCACTGCGGACTGTGCCGCACGATGTAGGAGTCCAGGTCCATGCGGCTCAGCCTATGGGCGAGCCGTGTCGGCGCGCCCCGGCCGTGCCAGACTGACCGGGTGAGCCAGATCGTGACCGGAGACGCGGTGGTCCTCGATCTGCGCCCGGCCCGGGTGCCGAGCATGCTGCTCGCCGCCGTCGTCGATCTGGCGGTGATCTCGCTGGCCACCTCGCTGTTCGGGTACGTGATCTCGGTCATCGCCGGCGGGTACGAGTACCGCGAGCAGACCATGACCATGATCGGCGGGATCCTGTTCGGCTTCGGCTATCCGATCGGCAGCGAGACCGCGACCCGCGGCCGTACCCTCGGCAGCTGGGCGCTCGGCCTGCGGGTGGTGCGCGACGACGGCGGCGCGATCAGGTTCCGGCAGGCGCTGCTGCGCGGGATGGGGTTCTGGTTCGCGGACTTCGCGCCCTGGACCGGGTTCTGCGGCGGCCTGATCTGCGCCTCGATCCATCCGCAGTCGAAGCGGATCGGCGACCTCGTCGCCGGCACCCTGATGGTCCGGGTCCGGTCGCCACGGCGGCCGCGGCCGATCCCGCCGGTGCCGCCGGAGCTGGCGGGCTGGACGTCGCAACTGCAGCTGAGCGGACTCTCCGACGAACTGGTCACGGCGTCGCGGCAACTGGTGCAGCGGCATGACGGCCTGCTTCCGTACCCGAAGGAGCAGTTGGCCCAGGAACTCGCCCGTCAGGTGGCCGCCCGGACCGCCCCGGCGCCGCCCGTGCCGCTGCCGGCCAAGGACTTCCTGGCCGCCGTGATCGCCGAGCGGCGGGACCGGGAACGGCGCCGGCTGGCCGAGGGCGGCTGGGTCCCGACCGCCGCCGAACTGCCGGATGGCTGGCGATGATGCTGCGCGTACGCTGAGCCAGCGGCCACCTGCCGGATGTCTCCGCGTAACCTTCGGCTCGCTTTTCGCACCTAGTCTCGAATCATGACCTCGCCGAACGACCCGCCTCGGCGCACCCTGCTGCTGGCCCGGCACGCGAAGTCCAAATGGGGCCTCGATGTCGACGACCACGACCGGCCGCTGTCCGGGCGCGGCCGGCGTGACGGCCTCGCGATCGGCGAGTTCCTGACCGGCAACGGCTACAAGCCCGACGTCGTGATCAGCTCGACCGCGACCCGGGCCCGGCAGACCTGGGAACGAGCCGTCGCCGGGGGCGCCGTCGCCCGGGACGTCCGCTACGACGACCGGATCTACGAGGCCTGGTCCGGCGCCCTGGTCAAACTCGTCCGCCGGCTGCCCGAGGACGCCGCGACCGTCCTGCTGATCGGCCACTCCCCCGGCATCCCCGACCTGGTCCGCCTGCTCGCCGGCCGCCGCGGCAAGAAGAAGGCCTGGACCCGGCTGGAGGCCAAGTTCCCGACCAGCGGCCTGGCCATCCTGCACAGCGACCACGACTGGGCCGACGTCCACCCCGGCACCGCCGAGCTCTCGGACTTCGTCGTTCCCCGCGGCTCCGACTGAGACGGGGCGAGTGCGGCGGAGCCGGTCCTGAGAGACTTGGCGGCATGACTGAGGGCGGTTCGGCAGAGTTCTGGTCGGGGACGGACTTTCCGTACATGTGTCTGCGGGACGAGGTCCGTACCGCGGCGCTTGGGGCCATGATCGAGAAGGTGGTGCAGCCGGGCGACGTCGTCCTCGACGCGGGCGCCGGGACCGGGATCCTGTCCCTCTTCGCGGCCCGCGCCGGCGCCGGCAGGGTGTACGCCATCGAGGCGGAGCCGGTCCTGGCCCGCAACCTTGAACGGACCGTCCGGCTCAACGGCTACTCCGATGTGATCGAGGTGATCGGCGGTGACGTACGGGCCTTCGATCGGCCGGTCGACGTCGCCCTGATCGAGTTGATCGAGACCGCGCTGCTCGACGAGTCCGTGGTCGAGGTGCACAACGAACTGCTCCGCCGCGGGGTGCTCGGCCCGCAGACCCGGATCTTCCCGTCCGCCTACACGACGTACGGCGAACTGGTACGGACCGATCGGAACTTCCACGGCTTCGTGATCGACGCGGTCGGTCACGAGTGGTCCTTCTACGACGACTCGCCGCAGCGCTGGGGTACCCGAGCCATCGAGCCGCTGACCGAACGGCAGCCGATCTGGAGCGGCAGCTTCGGCCCCGGCGTGATCGAGCCGGAGGTCGACACCGTGCTGCGATTCCCGGACGGTCTGCCCACCGGAGCCGACGGCATCGGCGCGCTTCGCCTCACCGGAGAACTGCAACTGCCGGATGGGTCCGTGCACGCCGATTTCCCGTCCCTGAACGGCCCCAAGATCATTCCGCTCGATCCGCCGCCGAGTGCGACCACCGCACTCCGGATCCGGTACGTGATGGCCGCCGGACTGGCCAGCCTGCGGCTGGATTGGGTCGATCAGGCCTGACTCAGGCCAACGCGGACCGGAGTTCGGCGACCCGCTGTTCCAGCTCGGCGAGCTGGGCCGGGTCGGGCTCGCGGAGCAGCAACTGCTCCACCTGCCGGGCCACCTCGGAGGCGAGATCGAACCCGAAGGTGCCCGCCGACCCGGCGATCTGGTGCGCCAGGTCCTTGGCTTGCCGACGGCCGTCCTCGCTGAGTCCGGCCGGGTCGGACCCCGCGATCACCTCGGCCAGCGCCTCGACCCGGATCCGGTTGGTCTCCTGCGCCTGGGCGCTGATCGAGTCGAACACCGCTTCGGGCGATGGCGACGAGCGATCGGAGAAATCCGTCATCGAGCCCATCCCAGCAGCGCCGCAACCTCATCGGCCAGCGTCATCGGGTCGAAGGGCTTCGAGATCACACCGGCCGGGCGGCCTTCGTCGGGTAGCCGGGCATCGAATCCGCCGAGCTTCGCCGTGAGGAAGATGACCGGGAGCTCCCGGGTCTCCTCGTGCTCGCGGAGCCGGCGCAACGCGGCCGGGCCGTCCATGCCCGGCATCATGACGTCCAGCAGCATCGCGTCCGGACGCTCGGCGACGGCGAGTTGCCAGCCTTCCGCACCGGAGCTGGCCGTGGTGACCTTCCACCCACCGACGAGCTCGAGCGCGAGATGGGCGACCTCACGAATGGAGCTGTCGTCGTCGACGACCAGAATGTGACGGTCCGTCATAGATCAGCCTTCAAGGCGACGCCGGTACGCAGACCCGCTCGGAACATCCGCCTCAGTCATCAGGTCCGCCTCCAACCGCCCCGTTCAGTCGCCCAACTGCCGGGAGTCGATGCGCGAGCGCGCGCCATCCCCCGACGGCCGCACCTCCCCAGCCCCGGGACGCACGACCGAATGACCTGCCCGCAGATTCACAGTCGGTCGTCATCGTAGCGTTATCAAGCCGGGCGCGCGGGGCCGGGGCCGAGTCTGCACCGTCACCACAGCCTCCGGGAGAGCGTCTACCGAGCCTGATACACAGGGGTGAGGGACGGCTTGCGGTGATAGCGTCCTCTGCATGACGGAGTCGGCTGGGGACCCCGGATCGAACTCCCGGCAGTCCCGCACCCGAGCTTACCGGCGGTTCACCGCTTGGTGCGTTCTGGCCGCCGTCTGCCTGCTTGCCGAACTTGCGGTGCTCACCAGCCCGTTGCCGCAATCGACCCGCGAATTCAGCGGCCAGCTTCTTCTGACCACCGGCGGTCTGGTCGTCGGGCTGAGCGCCGGGCATCGCGTCCGCACCATCCGGGAACGCCGGTCGCGCGCCTGGCTGTTGCTCGCGCTGGCCGGCGTGATCTGTGCAGCGGCCAATCTCTACGAGTTGGTCGAGTCACTCAACAGCACCCGGACCACCACGGAGATCGGCACCATCGGCCTGGCGATCGGTGTGGTGTTCGGCATCCTGGCCATGATCAGTTTCCCACCCTCCCGCCGTCGCGGCACCGACCTGGCGCGCATGGTGCTGGACGGTGTCGTGGTCGGCGGCTCGATTCTGTTCTTCACCGCCGTCGTGGTCTACCCGCCGTTGCTGAGCACCCGCTCGCTGGCGATGCCGACCGATGTCGGCGTCCTCGTGATGCCGATCGGTGACGTGATCGTCGCCACCCTGGCCGTCTTGTTGATCATGCGAAGCAGCGGGACGGACCGTCCGTCGCTGATCTTGGTCGGTCTCGGCTTCGCCTTGTACGCAACGTCAGACCTCGCCTTCGCCCTGCTCAGCGCCCAACAGACCTTCACATTCGGATCGATTGTCGATCTCGGCTGGATCAGTGGGTACGCGTTGATCGCGCTCGCCGCTCGGCACCCCGGTGCGGCGCTGCCGACGGCCCACACCACGCCGCGTGAAGCCTCCCCGGTCGCCGGCACGGTGATCATGTTCGCGATCTTCATCGCGGCCGCGTTCGTCGGGCAGCTCGGACCGGTCAATCCGGTGACCAACGCGCTCTGGCTGGTCGTCCTGGTCGCTGTCGCAGCGCGGCAGATTCTGCTGATCATCGACAACCACGCACTGCGCCGAGATCTGGAACGGCGGGTCGCCGAACGAACACGGGATCTGCGACGGCTGACCGAACAGAGCGAACTGCTGTTGAAATCGGTGGGCGACGGCATCTACGGCGTCGACACCAGTGGGCGGATCACCTTCCTGAACCCGGCGGCCGCGCGGGTGCTCGGCTACCCGCCCGCCGAACTGATCGGCCGCAGCGCGCACCGTACCTTCCATGCGCCTCATCCCGACGGCACCCGGACCTCGGAGAGCCAGTGTTACGTCACCGAGGCGGTCCGGGACGGCTTCGCCGCGATGGCGGAGGAGGACACCTACGTCCGGGCCGACGGCCGGCACATTCCGGTGGAGGTGACCGCGACCCCGCTCACCGTCGGCGGCGCCTCACCGAACGGGCAGGCCGCGTCCACCCGCGGCGCCGTGGTCGTGTTCCGCGACATCACCCAGCGGCGCGAGGTGGACCGGATCAAGAACGAGTTCGTCTCCATGGTGAGCCACGAGCTGCGCACCCCGCTGACCTCGATCCGCGGATCCCTCGGCCTGTTGGCCGGCGGCGCGCTCGGCGACCTGCCGGATCGGGCCGGCCAGCTGATCACCATCGCCCAGCAGAGTTGTGAACGACTGACCCGGCTGATCAACGACATCCTGGACATCGAACGGTTCGAGTCCGGCACCATCCCGATGGAGATCGGCGAGCACCAGGCCCCGGAGCTGATCGCCTCCGCCATCCGGCAGGTCGACCTGGTCGCCTCGGAGGCCGAGGTCAGGCTGCGGATCGGACGGGCCGACGGCACCGTCGTCGCCGACGCCGACCGAGTGCTGCAGGCTCTGATCAACCTGATCAGCAACGCCGTGAAGTTCTCCAAGGCCGGCGACGACGTCCTGATCGCCGCGGTGCCGCGCGGCGGTTTCGTCGAGTTCAGCATCACCGATCACGGCCGCGGGATCCCGCCGGACAAGCTGGACAGCATCTTCAACCGGTTCGAGCAGGTCGACTCGTCCGACTCCCGGGAGAAGGGTGGCAGCGGCCTCGGGCTCGCCATCAGCCGCAGCATCGTCGAGCGGCTCGGCGGCCGGATCTGGGCCCGCAGCGACCCGGACCGCGGCACCGTCTTCACCTTCACCCTCCCCCGCGCCGAGCGTTCCGTCGCGGCCGGCCAGGACGACCATCCGACCGTCCTGGTCTGCGACGACGACGATTACGCCGTCGAGGTGATGAGCCGGCTGCTGGAGGCGCGTGGCTATCGCGCGGTCGGCGTGACCGACGGGCAGGCCGCGATCGAGCGCGCCCTGACCGACGCTCCGGACGTGGTCGTCGTCGACCTGGCGATGCCCGGCACCTCCGGTGCCGACGTGATCGCCGCGCTCGGCCGGCACAGCGCCACCCGCAACCTGCCGATCGTCGTCGTCTCCGGCCTCAGCCCGGCCGGCAGCCCGGAACTCGCCGCGCGCGTCGCCGGCTGGCTGGTGAAGCCGATCGACGAGGAGCGGCTCGCCCATACGGTCCGGACCGTCTTGGCCGACAAGCCTGCGGAGAACACCGTGCTGGTCGTCGAGGACGACGACGACCTGGCGTCCGACGTCACCAACCTGCTGGAGCGGCGCGGGCTGACCGTGCACCAGGCGCCGTCGGTCTCCGACGGACTCGGCTACTTCGAGCGCGCCAGTCCTTCGATCGTCGTGATCGACCTCAAGCTGCAGGACGGAGCCGGCGGCGACCTGCTGACCGTGCTGCGGCAGCGAGGCGCTCAGGGCCTCTCCGTGGTCGGCTACGGCACGACCGCGAGCGAGCTCAACGGTCACGCCGCCCTGCCCGGCGGCCGGGCCGTCTTCCTGACCACGGCTCCGGTTTCGGCGCAACAACTCGAGGATTCCGTCATCGAGTTGTTGGACGCCGGCAGCGGTACGCCCGCCCGGGCGGCGCCGATGGACCCGTCCGACCTGGACCGAGACGACGGTGAGGAGGTGGAGGCGCCGCGCCCGCGCCGGGCGCTTGATGTTACGACCACAAATCCGTGACCAATCATGATCTCCCGATGCGGTACTTGACGACTGTCTAGGGGAGAATGTGGCCGGAAAACACCGCACGCTCACAGGCCGTCCTGCGCAGGGAAAGCAGTCGGCCGTGCGGAACCGCGAAGGGACGACATGACGCAGGGCAATGTCGGCGCGCTCGAGATCCGGGTCAGCGCCGGCCGGGGGATTGGCTTGACTCGACTCTCCGCTTTCGACGCGGCGTTACGCGACGCCGGCGTCGCCGACTTCAACTTAGTTCGGCTCTCCTCGGTCATCCCGCCGAGGGGAGTCATCCGCGAGGTCCCGGGTCCGGAGCAGCTGAAAGGCCGGATCGGGGACGTGCTCTACTGCGTGTACGCGGACTCCTACGCCAGCACGCCCGGCGAGGAGGCCTGGGCCGGCGTGGCCTGGGCCCAGCGGGACGAGGTCGAACTCGTGCCGGGTGTGGAGGCCGAGAACGAACTCTCCGGCTCCGGGGTCTTCGTCGAGCACAGCGGAATCTCCCAGGCGTTGGTCGAACGCGACCTGAGGGCCAGTCTGGCCGACCTGACCCGGAACCGGGTCGGTGACTTCCCACGCCAGGGGCGGGTACTGAGCTCGGCACGTTGCGTGGACCACCCGGTCTGCGCCATTGTCGTCGCGAGCTACTCCATCCAGACCCTGACCCAGCCGTAGCGGAGGCATGAGATGGCCGATTCCGTCCGAGTGACCGTCGAGGCCGAGCTTTCGGAGGCGACCGTCGACCGGTTCTGGGATTTGTACCAGATCGCGTTCGAACCACTGCTGACCCGATCGGCGGCCCGGCAAGTGCTGACCGCCGAGGAGTTCCGATCCGAGGTCGCGGATCCCCGGGTCGACAAGTACGTCGCGTGGGACGGCGACGAGGTGATCGGGTTGAGCACCCTGACCCGGCACCTCGAGACCGTGCCCTGGATCAGTCCGCACTACTTCGCGGCCAGGTTCCCGGAGCACGCGGCACGGAACGCGATCTTCTATCTCGGGTTCACCCTGACGGTGCCTGGACGGCGGCAGTCCGGTGCCTACGTGGCGATGATCTCCGCCGCGATCTCCACGATCGCCGAGGCCCGCGGGATCTGCGGGTACGACGTCAGCGCGTACCACCGGGACGAGATGAATTACGCCGACAATCTGGCCAGGTTCATCAAGCGCAGGTCGCCCGCCGAGGTCGAAGTCATCGACGAGCAGACCTACTACCTGGCCAACCTCGACCAGGGTTGACGGTCAGGCGCCGCACCAGCGCCGAACCGGTTCGGTACGCTACCGCCATGCCAGATCGCGTGGCGGTGATCATCGAGGACGACGCCGATATCCGGAACCTGCTGGAGGCCATCCTCGCCCAGGCGGGATTTACGACGCATGCCGTGTCGGAAGGAGCGGACGGCGTCGCTGCGGTACGGGAACATCAGCCGATTCTGACGACCCTGGACATCAGCCTGCCCGGGATCGACGGGTTCGAGGTCGCACGCCAGATCCGACACTTCAGCGACACCTACATCATCATCCTGTCCGCCCGCACCGAAGAGGTGGACACGTTGATGGGGCTCGACGCGGGAGCGGACGACTACCTGACCAAGCCGTTCCGGCCGCGCGAGCTGCGGGCCCGGGTCGAGGCGATGATGCGGCGGCGCCGCAACGCCTTCGCCGGTGACGGGACCGGAGCCGGCGAACGCACGGCCGCGGATCCCGGCTCGCCGGACTCGGCCGAGCCGACCGGGGACGGCGACGGCGACGGCTGGCTGAGCCACAACGGCCTGCGGATCCATCCGGAGATGCGGTTGTGCGAGTTGGACGGCTCGCCCGTGACGCTGACCAGGAGCGAGTTCGACCTGCTCCAGGCGATCATGAACGGCAAGCGCCGGGTGGTCTCGAAGGACACGCTGTCCCTGGAACTGCGCGGCGACCACAGCACCGGCGGGTACGTCAGCGAGTCCGACCGGCGCGCCGTCGAGGTGCATCTGGCCAACGTCCGGCGCAAGCTCAACGACCCGGTCAACGCGCCGCGGTTCATCGAGACCGTCCGCGGCGTCGGCTATCGCCTGGCGACCCGTCAGCCGCAGTAACGCTCAGCTCTCCCGGTCGTGCGCGGCCCGGGCCCGTTCCAGCCTCCCCCGGTCGGCCGACTCGGCACGGCGCAGCGCCGGCAGCTTCGAGCGGGCGGCACCGAAGTCGACCCCGCTGACGGCGGCCCGGATCGGCCGCACCGCCCGGACGATCGCGTCGGCACCGACCATCAGACTGGTGCTCTCCAGGCTGAGCAGGGCCACCTCGGCCCGCTCGGCGTTGCCCGCCGAGACGGCCGTGGTCACGGCCTTGACCCGGTGCTCGAGCAGATCGAGATAGTCGCTGACGAACTGCCACACGACGGCGGTGTCACCGCCGACCTCGGCGGTCAGCTCGAGCAGGGCCGGTCCGGAGCCCGCGTCGGCCTTGGCCCGGCGCGGCTTGGCCGGACCCGGTACGGCGGCCTCGGCGGCGCGACCCTTGCTGGCCCGCCGCGGCTCGGCCGGATTCGACGGAACGGACGGCACCGAGTAGGGCACGTTGGCTTCCGGTTCGAGAGCGCTGCTCATGGCCGACTCGCCCGTTGCCCGTAGTCTGCGGCTTGCCATGGTCCCGTCGCGTCCTGAAGTCCGGCCCGTTCGTGACGGCCGGCTGGGTGCGGTGACGATGGGGTCTGGGACACCTTCTCCCTCGCTGAACCGCTGACCATGAAGATCAGGCATCCGACCTTGAAAGACATGGTCAGGCCGGGGCGGCAACAGGCACGTCATAGCTGCGGGTCTACGACGCCGGCCACACCCGGCCCGACATCAATCATCTTGGACCAGAGGATTCAGTGGCCGACTCGTTTTGGCTCAGCAGCGTCTCAAGATTCGATCAAGAACCGGTGAACCGGTTCGCGGGAGGCTCAGGCGGGGCCGGGCTGCCGGCCGCTGGGCGCTGCGGTCAGCCGCTGGCGTACCTCGAGACCGATCACCGACGTCGAGTGCCGGCCGTCGAACGTCTTCGCCTCGTACCCGATCTCGGTCACCCAACCGACGAACCCGGGAGCCGGTACGACCTCGACCCGGCCGTCCTCGATGACCCGATAGCTCGCCTGCCCGGGCACGATCAGCTCCGACACCGGCAGACCGGTCATCGGGTCGAGCAGCCGCACCGAGGCCGGATCGAAGCCCGAGTCGGCGTCCACGACGCCGTCGTTGGCCAACGGGTCGAAGACCAGCGTCTGGCCGGAGACCGCGACCGGGAAGTCGGGGTTCGTCACGCCGGGCTCGGCCGGAACCTCGGCGAACAGGTTGCCACTGGAGACCTCGTCCTTGGCGACGACGACCTCGATCGTGTCGTTGTCGACCAGCGCCGCGCCGTTGCCGGCCACCTCGACGCCGTCCCGGTACTCCTTCGGCTGGTGCTCCAGCAGTCGGTACGTGCCCGACGCGAGCCCTTCGAACGAGAACAGCCCGGACTCGTCGGTGGTCATCGTGGCGACCTCGACGCCGCCAGACTCCAGCGTGATCCCGACTCCGGCGAGCGGTGTGTCGTTGACGTCGAAATAGCCGTCGTTGCCGGCGTCCGCGTACACGTACCCCTTGATCACGGCCGCACCACCCGGATCGGCGGCGGCCGGCAGCGCGGCGGTGGCGCCGCAGCAGAGGATGGTGGAGGCCAACACTGCGAGTGAGCCTCGCCGGAGGGTTCGCGTCAGCGCGAGGCGGGCGTTGCCGCCTGAGAGCGCCTGGTTCATACCCCGTCCTGTCGAGTCGGCCCGGGGCGTGGCAAAGCCATCTCCCCGAGTGATCCAGCTGGCATCGGTCCCCGCATGCCGGTTTGATCAGACCCCACCGTAGGTTGGGGTCACGGGGATGTCAACGCGCCCACAGAATTTAGGACCGCACGAAAGGTCCAGTGGGCCGGACAAAAATACCGCGGTCGGGGCCCGCATTCCCCGACCGCGGAAGTCTTGCGAGGACCGACCGCCGTTGCGGATGGCCGTTCCTCCATCACTTCGGCGCCGCCCGGATCCCGAGGAGCCCCCCAGCATCGGGTCCGTTGCGGCTGCCGTGTTGAACCATTCCAGGCAGGTGTACATCCGTCGTACATCCGACCCTCGGCATGCGATATGCCCGGCTAATCTGCCGCCGTTCCGCCCCTTCCGGGGCACAATGTGCATGCCGGACTCAGGAGTCCGGAACCCGACCAAGGACCGATACGGCGTGATCTTCCAGATCCTGGGACCGATGCTGATCACCGGTGAGGCGGCAGCGCGCTTCATTCCGGGCACGAAGCCGCGCCAACTTCTCGGTCTGCTGCTGCTGCACGCCAACCGGTTCGTCTCCACCGATCACATGGCCGACAGCCTGTGGGACGGCGAGCCGCCGGGCTCGGCCGGCGCCAACCTGCGCAGTTACATCCGCAAGTTGCGGACCACGCTGCAGGAGCGCGGCGTCAGCGCCGCCATCGAGACCCGGCCCGGCGGCTACGCGCTGATGGTGGGCACCGACGACGTCGACACCTCCCGGGTCGAGGCGATGCGGTCCGAGGTCCGGCACCTGACCACCGTCGGCGACTACGCCAGCGCCCTGGTGCTGCTGGACACGGCGCTGGACCTGTGGCGCGGCTCGCTGCTGGAGGACGTACCGGTGTGCCTGGCCTGGCAGCCGCAGCTGACCCGGTGGGACCTGGCCCGCGCCGAGATGCTCGACGACGCGATCGGCCTGCAGATCGAGCACGGCGATCCGCGCCGCGCGGCCCAGCTGGTCCGGGAGGCGCTGGACCGGGACCCGTACAACGAAGACCTCTGGTGCCTGCTGCTGCGCTGCTTCCTGGCCGCCGACCAGCCCGCCTTCGCCCGGCAGGCCGCGGACGAGGGCGAGAAGCTGTTCGCCGAGGAGCTCGGCGTAGCGCCAGGCCCGGACTTCGCCGCGCTGGCGGCCGAGGCTCGCGCCATGCCGGCCCGGCGCACCCTGACCGCTGTCCCCCGCCGGCCACCCCACGAGCCGGCCAAGCCGGACCGGCCCGCGGAGCCGCCGGTCTCCGACCGCGGTGACACGGGCGATCCGCCGTTCCGGCGTGAGGTGCCGACCCAGCTGCCGATGGACGTGGCCGACTTCACCGGCCGCGAGATGCATCTGACCGAGCTGGTCGAATCGTTGCGGACCCGGACCGCGGACCGGCCGTTGGTCGTCGCCATCTCCGGTCCGCCGGGGATCGGCAAGTCGGCGCTGGCGATCCGGATCGGCCATCTGGTCCGCGACTCGTTCGTGGACGGCCAGATCTTCCTCAGCCTGCACGGCGACCGGCACGTCGACCCGACCTATGCCGTGGCGGAGGCGCTCACCGCGCTCGGCGTGCAGACCGTGCCGGAGCGGCTGGACCGGGCCGCGGCCCTGCTCCGGTCCGAACTGGCCAGCCGCCGGGTGTTGTTGATCATCGACGACGTCGGTACGGCGAGCCAGGTGGAGGAGCTGCTGCCCGGCACCGGCGACACGGTGACCCTGCTGACCAGCCGGCGCCGGCTCACCGAGATCGCCGGCATCCGCACGCTCGAGCTCGGCGAACTGGAGCCGGCCGAGGCGGAGGCGCTGATCGAGGAGATCGCGCCCGGCCGAGACGCGGCGGACCGGCGCCGGCTGGCCACCGCCTGTGGCCGGCACCCGCTGGCGCTGCGGATCGCGGCCGCCCGGCTCAGCCGGCGGCCGGACCTGAGCGTCGCGGAGCTGGTCCGCCGGCTCTCCGATCCCGACCAGGCCCTGAACGAGCTCACCCTCGGCGAGACCGCCTTCCGGTCCAGCGCCGACCTCAGCGCCCGCTCCCTCGGTGCGGCCGACGCCACGGCCTACCGGGTGCTCGGCGCGCTCGAGGCGCCCGAGTTCCCGGGCTGGGTGGTCGAATTGGCCAGCGGCTCGTCCCGTACCGCGGACAACCTGCTCGAGGAGAACCTGCTCCAACTGGTCAGCCGCGGCCAGGCCGGGACAGCCGATTTCCGGATGCACGACCTGCTCCGCTGGCACGCCCGGGAGTGGGGCGCGGAGCATCGGGCCGAGACCGTCGAGGGCGTCCGGCGGGTGCTGCTCGGCTGGCTGGTCCGGGCCCGCGAGGCCGCGGCCGCGCTGCCGTTCGAGTTCCTCGGGGTCGCGTTCCCGATGCCGGACGAGGCCCCGGACCCGCCGCCCGACGCGACCGCCGAGGACTGGTTCGCCGGCGAACAGGGCAGGCTGCTCGACCTGATCGCCACCGCCCGGCGGTACGGGGCCGATGACCTGGCCTGGCGGCTGGTCTGCACCTGGTCGGCGTACTTCGACCTGCGCGGGCACACCCAGCTCTGGCACCACGCGCTGACGGCGGTGCTGCCGTCGTCGAACGGCCTGGACGATCCGCTGGGCGAGGCGACCGTGCTGCGCGACCTGGCCCAGATCGATCTGTACCGTGCTGATCTTGATCTGGCCGCCGACAAGTTCCGGCGCAGCCGGGCCCTGTTCCAGCAGCTGGAGCACCTGCCCGGGGTCGGCGTGACCGAGATCGGCCTGGCCACCACGCACCGGATGATGCTGCGGTTCGACATCGCCGAACAGCACGCCAAGGCGGCTCTCGACTGCTTCCGTACGCCCGCGGAGAATCATCTCAAGGCCACCGCGATGAGCGCGATCGCCGCGATCCACATCGCCGCGAATCGCAAGGATGACGCCGAAACCTGGCTGCTCCGGGCGCGCGACCTGGCCGCCCGGATCGGTGATCAACACCGCGTCGCGACGGTGCTCCGCCGGCTCGCCGCCCTGCACCACGCACGGGAGGACTACCCGGCCGGGCGGGCCGCGATGACCGAGGCGCTGGCGATCTTCGACGCGCTGAGCGACGACCGGTGCGCCACCCAGACGCGGGTCACGTTCGGCATCGTGCTGACCAGGACCGGCGACCTGGCCACGGCCCGGCGGGAGCTGAACCGGGCCCTGGGTTCGGCCGAGCGAGCCGGCGAGCTGGACGATCAAGCGCTCATCCTCGAGTCGCTCGGTGAGGTCAGCCTGCTCGCCGGGCGGCGCAACGAGGCGATCCGGCTGTATCGCCGGGCGGCCCGCCAATGGCAGGTCTGCGGCCTCCAGAACGAGGCCGACCGGGCGCAGCGGCGGGGCCAGGACATCGCATCGGGCGAGTACGAGGTGGTGCAGTAGCGCGGGATGTGCCAGAAATGTACGAGGCCGGTCCAGATTGAGCCCATGCGGGAGATCCAGGGGGAACCATCGGGTGCAGCACGTGCCGAGCAGTCCACGGACCTTCCACGTCAGGACTCACAGCACACGTCGGGGGTTGCGGTGATGATCACCGATGCCACACCACGCTCGGCCGAAGAGGCCCTGCGCTGGCAGCTGCGCCGGATCGGCAGCTCGGCCTGGGAGGGCTGGGCCCTCCGGTTCCAGCGGTTGGCCTTCGGCTACGCCTCCGAGGCCGGCTGGCGCCGCTGCGCCGAGGGCCTCGCCTGGTTCACCGACCATGATCTCGTCTCCGACGGCACGCCCCCGCGCGGCGCCCTCGCCTGGTTCGAGATCGGCGGCAAGGTCACCGTCCGCGGCAGCCTCGGCGACGGCCAGGTGATCGGCCCTGGCGTCGAGGGCCGGATCGGCGTCGTCGCCCACGACACCCTAGGGCGCTACCTCGGCTGGACCCCCGCCATCTTCCCCTTCGCCCGCTGACCCTCCCCAACAAAGAGAGCGCTGACCGGTCACAAAAGCAGGCGTTCTGGCGGCGTGTCGCTGCGTTGGTGACCGGTCGGTGTGCGGAGTGGTGGGTCGGGTTTCGGCCGATCGGGAGTACGACCAGGACCGATCGTCACTGTCCAGGTACGCCGCCACGGCGATCCCCGGGCACCGGAACGCCGCGGCGTCCATGATCACCGAGCGTGAGCTGATCGCCGGAGTCGGCGACGCCTGCGCCGGGAATCGCCGCAGCCGAGGCGTCCGTACCAGACCGGGCGTGGAGCCGGCGGATCCGACCGCGCCGCGCGCGACGGCGACCATCACCGGACCGCCTCGCCCGCTGCCAGCGTCCGCGAGGGCTTGCCCACGCCGCACCTGTCGTCCACGCGCTCCGGCGGTTGTCGCGGAATCACTGCTGACGAAGCGCTTGGGCCGATTTCAACGTTGAACCGTCCGAGTTGAAGAGGGATCGCGACACCGAAGCCCGGCCAGCCTCGACGATGCCACGCCGGCGCGCGGGCTCCGCACCGGCGACGTCGCCCGCGGCCCGGCGGTCCGCAAGATCGGGCGGGTCACCGCCGTTGTCCGGCCACCAGCGGGTCGCACGTCAGCGTCATTCGCGCCACGGGCCGACCGCAAGTCCTCGCCGAAGATCACCAACAGCAACGGTCGACCAGACGATCCACCTTGCTGCAGTCACGGGCTGCCACGATGTGTCGCTGCGCTGCTCGGCAGGATGTCGGGTCAGGGTCGGGCCCGCTGCCCGTGCCGAGGATCGCACCACCCCCGCACCCCAACCGACCGGTCACTTCTGCAGCGACACGCCGCAGAAACGCCTGCTTTGGTGACCGGTCGGCGAGTCTTGGGGGTGGTGGGGGCGGGCGTGGTTAGGTCGGGATATGCGATCCGACGACGAGCGCGAGCGGCTTCGGCAGACCTTCGGCACCGCAGCCGAGCGGTACGACCGGACCCGGCCCCGCTATCCCGACCTGATCTTGGACCGGCTGGCCGAGTTGGGCGGGTTGGTGGCCGGGACCGGGTGCTGGAGATCGGCTGCGGGACCGGCCAACTGACCCGGTCGCTGGTGGCGCGCGGTTACCGGGTGACGGCGGTCGAGCTGTCCGAGGAGTTGGCCACGGTGGCGCGGCGCAACGTGCCCGAGGCCGAGGTGATCACCGGCGACTTCGAGCAGTGGCCGCTGCCGGACGAGCCGTTCGCCGCGGTGGCCGCCGCGACCTCGTTTCACTGGATCGACCCGGCAGTCCAGTTCACCAAGACGGCGGCGGCGCTGCGGCCGGTCGGCGCGCTGGCGATCATCGGCACGGCGCACGTCGACGGTGGCAGCAGTCAGTTCTTCGCCGACGTCCAGAAGTGCTACGAGCGTTGGGATCCCGAGCACACCAGACCCGATCTCCGGCTGGCGAAGGCGGAGTCGGTCCAGGACGATTTCGACGTCACGCCGGGCGGCCTCTTCGAGCGAGTCGGCACGGCGCGCGAGGTGGTCGAAGTCCCGTACGACACCGAGGGCTATCTCGATCTGCTGCAGACCTTCTCCGGCCACCTGGCCCTGCCCGCGGAGCGATTGGACGGTCTGCTCGGCTGCATCCGTGACCTGATCGACGGCCGTTACGACGGCCGGGTGATCAAGGCCAACCTGTTCCGGATGGCGGTCGGCCGGAAACGCTAGCGGCTCGGCCACTGCCACGACGGCCGGTCGAAGCGGCCCTGGCCGTTGATCATGGTCTCGCCGAGTTCCTTGATCAACTCGATCCGGACCAGGTCGTCCGCGTGCTCCGCGATGATCTTGTCGACCAGTCCCGGCGCATGGCTGACGATGATCACCTGCGACCGCTCGGCGGCGGCCACGACCAGCCGGGCCAGGCTCCCGTAGAGGTCCGGGTGCAGGCTGACCTCGGGCTCGTTCAGCACCAGCAGTTCCGGCGGCCGCGGCGACAGCAGCGCCGCGACAAGCATCAGGTAGCGCAGCGTGCCGTCGGACAGTTCGGCCACCCCGATCGGCCGGAGCATGCCCGGCTGCCGCAGCGCGAGCGCCAGGTCGGCACCGCCGAATTCCAGACTCGACCCGTCGAACGCCTCGGCGATCGTCGCGGCCAGCAGTCGGGAGTCGCCGACCTCCTGGATCGTCGCCAACGCCGCCGCGACGTCGCCACCGTCATGGCCCAGCACCGGCGTACGGGTCGGGATCCGGGCCGCCCGGGCCGGCGCGTCCGGATCGGTCCGCAGCTGGTCGTAGCAGCGCCAGCCGCGCAGCCGCTCCCGTACCGCGGCGATCTCGGGCGAGGCGCCCGCGTATTCGGTGAGCAGCGATTCCGATCCGGCCAGGGTCCGGCTCAGTTCGGCCCAGGAACGGCCTTCCCGCGTCCGGACCAGCGGTCCGGCCCGGTCGATCAAGGTCGCCGCCGGCCGCAGGATCGGACCGGACCAGATCGCCTCGGCCTTGATCCTCGGGTCGTACGGGAACGCACCCGCCTCGGCCGGTGTCGGCAGACCAAGATCGATTCCGTACCCGAAGCTGTCGCCGGCGACGCCGAGCCGCAGCCGGACCGGCCCGGTGCGGACGGTGCCCTGGACCGCCACCTCGCCGGACCTCATCTCCTTCGAGATCTTCTCCGGCCCGGCCCAGCGCACCGAGTCGAGACCGCCGGACCGGGCCAGGCTGCCGATCAGCTGGCCGTGCCCGGCATCGGCGAGCAGCCGGATCGCCCGGTACAGATTGGATTTCCCGGTCCCGTTGGCCCCGGTGATCACGGTCAGCCGGCCCAGCTCGACCACCACGTCACGGAGCGACCGGTAGCCCTCGACGGCCAGCGTGGTGATCATGGTCGCGGCCGGGTCGGCGCCCAGAACCGCTTCTTGCCCTTCCTCGTGTCCTCGTAGACCCCGCCGCCCTTCCTGATCACCTTCTCCGAGGCGATGTTGTCCTCGTCGCAGGTGATCAACACCGGATCGATGCCGAGCTCGTACGCCAGCGGCAGCGCGGCCAGCAGCATCGCCGTGGCGTGTCCCCGCCGCCGGGCGCTCGGCCGGACGTCGTAGCCGATGTGGCCGCCCCACTCGAGCAGCCTCGGGGTGAGCCGGTGCCGGATCGACAGCCGGCCCAGGTAGTGATCACCATCGACGTACCAGAGGGTGGTGCCGGGCACATAGCCGACCGGCCGCGGCGAATCCTCCTCGGCGTCGGCGCGGAGCTCGGTGACGTACTGCTCGAACGCCTCGGGGGTTTCCCAACGGTCCGAGTAGGTACGGATCTCGCTGCCCACCATGGAGTTGTCGTCGGCTGCACCGCGACCCTCGGCCTGGAACTCGGCCATGGCTTCGAGGAACGAACGATGGACCCGTATCAGTGGCGCGATCAGTTCAGGCATCCGCCCATTCTGGTACGCAGCACCGACACCCGGCGAACCGTTAAGGCACCCGCCGGGCCACAGGCGCGAGCTCCGGAATCGTGCCGCGGACCGACGGCCGCATCAGCCACGCGGCAACGGCGATCAGCAGCACCCAGCCGATGATCTCGCCCGCGAGCTGATCGACCGGACTCGACGGCACCGACTGCAGCAGATAGACCCGAACGCTGTTGATCGCGCCGTGGGTCAGTACCGCCGGCCAGACGGAGCCGGAGCGCAGCCGCAACGCGAACAGCAACGGCGCCCACGCCCCCATGCCCAGGAAGTAGATCACCTTCTCGCCGACGGTCAGGTCGGTGAGCGTCCCGAGGACGGGCAGGTGCCAGATCATCCAGACCGGGATGAACGCCAGCGAGAGTCGCCAGAAGCCCCAGTGGGCGGCGCGGTCGACCAGCCAACCGCGCCAGCCGAACTCCTCACCGATCGCGAAGACGGACTGCATCGCGAACACCAGAACCAGCACCGGCAGCAGGCCGAGGCTCTGACCCGCCGGCGCCGGCTGCGACGCCCCGGTGACGAGCGCGATGATCAACTGGACGGCCGCGACAGCGGCGATGGTCCCGATCCCGATCAGTCCCCAACGCAGAACCCCGGACCGGCGAACGGCGAAGACATCCCGGAACCGGCCAGGGCGAACGACCCCGAACATGATCACCGCGACGAGGAGCGGCGTGAACTGGAGCAGCGGTACGACGACGTTGAGCAGGTCGGCCGGCAGCAGCCCGGTGATCATCGGGATCCCGAGCAGATTCACCAGCACGACCGTCAGCCCGAGGTAGATCACGACCTCGAGCCACCGCGGAAGCCGGCGAACCGCTCCAGTCAGTCCGGTGGACGCACCGGCCTCCTCACCCGCATCGGCCTCTGCCATGGCGCAACCGTAGAGCCTGCGTCGATCCGGCCGCGAGTGATCTTCGACACCGCACCACTCGGGCTCAGGCAGCCGGTGCTTCCTGGAGGGCACGGACCTCGACCCGGCTGCGCAGCGCCTTCGAGGCCTGCTTGGTCCACTCGATCGCCACGTCGTCGTTCTCGGCCTCGATGATCCAGAACCCGCCGAGGTACTCCTTGGCCTCGACGAACGGGCCCGGCGTGAGCACGGGGCTGTCGCCGGAGTAGTCCACCGTGGTGGCGGTCGACGGCGGCTGCAAGCCGCCGGCGGTCACGAACGCCCCCGCCTCCTCGAGCGCGGTGTTGAACGCGCCGACCTCGGCGAACAGCTGCTCCAGCTCCGCGGGGTCGATGTCGGCCATCGTCGGCTCCTCCTCGGAGTCGTGCGGCAGGCTCAGGAAGTACTTCGTCATGATCGTTCTCCTTGTTTCCAACGGCTGTGAGCTTCGCGTCCGATCGACGCGACCTCCGATGACGGAAACGTTAGGCGGGGACGGATCGGCGTCGCATCAGTCATCATGACTGGTGTCCGACGGCGACTGACCGACCCTCGACTTGGATCAGACCGGTCAGTTCGGCGCGACCGGTGACGCCGAGCTTCGGGTACGCCTTGTAGAGATGGTGGCCCACGGTCCGCGGGCTGAGGAACAGCTGCGCGGCGATCTCCTTGTTGGTGCGGCCGGCCGCGGCCAGCCGGACGACCTGCAGTTCCTGCGCGGTCAGCAGGTCGAGCGGCCCGTTGCTCACGGCCTCGCCGTCCCGCTGACCGAAGGCGGCCAGCTCACCGCGCGCCCGCTCGGCCCACAGCTTCGCGCCGAGCCGGTCGAATGCCGCCACCGCCGCCCCGAGCTGGGCCTTGGCCTCGGTACGGCGGCGCCGGCGGCGCAGCCATTCGCCGTAGACGAGCTGGGTCCGGGCCCGCTCGTACGGGCCGCCGGCGCGCTCGTGGATCCGTGCCGCCTCGGCGTACAGCGGCCAGGCGTGGTCGTCGTCGGCGAGCAGGGCCCGGCAGCGCAGCAGCAGTGCCGTGGCCACCGGCCGGTCGACGTGCTCCGCCCAGTGCCGCAGCCGGGCCAGGGGCTCCTCGGCTCGATCGGGCCGACCGCTGCGTACGGCTGCCTCCACCAGGTCCGGCAAGGCCCGGATCAGGAACGGGTCCTGGCCGCCGGGGCTGCCCGCGACGCGCTCGAGCCCGTCGAGGGCCTCCGGGAACCGCCGGGCGGAGAGATCGAGCATGGCGAGCCCCCACTCGGCGATCGCGGCGTTGACCCGGTGCCGGGTACGGGCGGCCGGCAGCACCTGCTCCGCGAGCCCGCGGGCCCCTTCCTCGTCACCGGCCACGGCGTGCAACCACACCTCGAGCGAACGATGGGCCAGCCGCTCGGTCACGTTCCCGAGCTCCTCGCTGACCGCCGCCCCTTCAACGACGCTGGCGCGTGCGTCGGTGAACTCGCCGCGGTACAGCCGGGCCACGGCCAGGAGATTCAAGGTGTACGGAATCCACGCGGCGGCCCCGGTCGCGCGCACCTCGGCGAGCATGTCCTCGACCTGGCCGACGACCAGCTCGTCGTCGGCGATCATGAGCCCGCCGATGCCGGCGGTGATCCGCCACATCAGGTCGTGAGTGCCGCCGGGTGCCGCCGGGTAGAGATCCCGGATCCGTTCGGCGGCCTGTTGCGGCCGGCCGTCGTACAGCTCCACCCACCCGAGCAGAGCCGCGACGACGGGGGCCCAACCCGGCGGCGCGGCGAACTCGCGCATCAGCTCCGCCGCCCGCCGCAGCAGGTCGTGGGCCGCGGCGTGCCGGGCCGCGTGCACGGCCTCGTACAGGTTGAGGGCGGCCCGTTCCGGATCGGTGTCGCGGACGAGTGCCGCGGCCTCGAGCGTCAGTTCCGCGTCGACCCGCGGATCGGTGCGCTCGTACTCCACCGCGCCCCGGGTGTAGCTGGCCGCCGCCCGGACGCCGGGATCGGCCGTGAGCGCCAGGGCCTCGGCCGCCAGCCGGGCGGCGAGGTCGGCCCGGCCGGCATCGAACGCGGCCTGGCTGGCCCGGGCGAGCCGACTGGCCTTCAGCTCCCGGTCGGCGCTGAGCCGCCCGGCCCGGTCGTACGCGGCGGACACCGCGATCGCGCCGCCCCGGTGCAGGGCCCGTTCCGCCACCCGTTCGAGCTCGACCGCCACCGCCTCGTCGGGCGAGGTCGTGGCGGCGGCCAGATGCCAGGCCCGGCGATCCGCGTCGGCATCGGCGCGCAGCCCATCGGCGTAGGCCCGGTGCACCTCGATCCGCCGGTGCAGCGGTGCGTCCTGATAGGCGGCCGCCCGGACCAGCGGATGGCGGAACGTGATCCTGCCGTTGATCTTGATCATCCGGCTGCGTTCGGCGGGAGCCAGGTCGTCGGCGGCTCCGCCGAGCGCCTCGATCACGTACAGGATCGTGGCGAGGGGTGCGGCGGTGTCGGTCGCCGCCACCAGCAGGGCGCGTTGGGTCGGTTCGGGAAGCTCGACGATCTGACGGCGGAACGCGTCCTGGACCCGGCGCGGTACCGGCAGCGGACCGACCTGCTCGACCGGGTCGGATCCGTCGACGGCACCGGCCGCCTGCCACGACGAGCCGAGCTCGATGATCGCCAACGGATTGCCGGCGGACTCGGCAAGCACCCGGCTCCGGACCGGTTCGGCGAGCCCCGGCGCATGATCATCGAGCAGCCGGGCGGCCTCGGGCGCGGTCAGACCGGGCAGCTCCACGACCTCGACACCCGTTGTTTCGAACGGCATCGGCGTCTCGCGCATCGCGAACAGCAGGGCGATCGGGTCGGCCACGAAGCGACGGGCCGCGAACAACAGGGCCTCTGCCGAACCCTGGTCGAGCCACTGCAGATCGTCGATCACGCACAGCAGCGGGGCGCCGTCGGCCACCTCGGCGAGCAACGACAAGGTTCCGGCGGCGATCAGGAACCGGTTCGTGTCCTCGCCCTCGGCCAGCCCGAAGGCGCAGCGCAGTGCCGCCGCCTGAGGCGCCGGAAGGGCGTCCAGCCGATCGAAGTGCGGGAACAGGAGCTGGTGCAGTCCGCCGTAGGCCAGCTCGGAGTCGGACTCGACACCGGTCGCCCGGACCACCTGCATGCCGGTCGCCCGGGCCGTCGACACCGCATGATCGAGCAGCGCCGACTTCCCCATCCCGGCCGTACCCCGCAGCCCCAGCGCACCGCTGCGTTCCTCGCGTGCCTCCGCGAGCAGACGCTCCACCCGCGCCTGCTCCGACCCCCTGCCCACCAGCGACATGCCGGCCACAGTAGACGAGCCGGGGCGGCGGAGAAGACTCGCCGGATTAGGGTCGTGCCGGTGAGAATCGGTCTCGGCCACGACATCCACCGGCTCGTCCCGGGTCGCCCGCTGGTGCTCGGCGGCGTGCCGATCGAGGCGGAGGTGGGCTTCGACACCCATTCCGACGGCGACGTGCTGTGCCACGCCCTGGTGGACGCGCTGGCCGGGGCGGTGGCCGACGGTGACCTCGGCACCCACTACCCGGAGGACGACCCGGCCGCCGACGACGCCCGCAGTCTCGACTTCGTGATCGAGTTCGCGCAGCGGGTGGCCGCCGCGGGCTACCGGGTGGAGTCGGTGGACAGCTTCGTCGTGCTCGGCACGATCCGGCTGCGGCCGTACCTGGATCGGATGAAGATCAACATCGCCGGCGCCCTGGGCCTGGACCCGGACCGGGTCTCGGTGAAGGCCAGGTCCAACGACGGGATCGGTCCGGAAGGCGAGGGTACGGCAGCCGCCGCATCCGCCGTGGTGCTACTGCGCGAACCGGGCGAGACCGGCTGATTTGCCCGCCTGCAAGGGATGTGAGACTCTGAAGGTGCCTGACTGGCACCGGACGAGGTGCGTCGTACCCGGCCAGCGACAAGACGACGCAAGAAAGCCTGTCATGTCATGGGTCATCTTGATCATCTCGGGAGTCCTGGAAGCCGTCTGGGCCACCGCCCTCGGTAAGTCCGAAGGATTCTCCAAACCGATCCCTACCGTCACGTTCGCGGTCGGGCTGCTCCTGTCGATGGCCGGCCTGGCCTTCGCCATGCGCGACCTGCCGACCGGCACCGCCTATGCGGTCTGGGTCGGGATCGGCGCCTCGCTCACCGTCGCGTACGCCATGATCACCGGCACCGAGCCGTTCTCGGTGCTGAAGTTGATCTTCATCCTGGGCATCGTGGCGTGCGTGATCGGGCTCAAGCTGCTGCACTGAGCCGGCGGCGCCGCGTCAGCCGTGGCTGATGTAGGCCTCCAGTTGCTCGGTGCTGTCCTGGAGTTCCCGCATCCGCACCTTCACCACGTCGCCGATGCTGACGATCCCCACCAGCCGGTCGTCCTGGACCACCGGCAGGTGGCGGATCCGTCGGTCGGTCATGACGGCGTTCAGCCGGTCGACCGCATCGTCCGGCGCACAGGTGGCGACGTCGGTGGACATGATCTCGGCGACCGGGCGCTCCAGCAGCCCGCCGCCGACGTCGTGCAGCCGACGCACCACGTCCCGTTCGGACACGATGCCGGCGATCCCTCCGGGTGACAGCACGACCATGGCCCCGATGTTGTGCTCGGCGAGCCGAGCGAGCAGTTCGGCCACGGTCGCGGACGGACCGATCGTGGCGACCGCGGATCCCTTGCCGCGCAGAATGTCGGCTACGCGCATGCCAGCCTCCTCGGTGTGAGCCGTGTCACACAAGGTTACGGCGTCGGGCGCGTCGGCGAAACCCCCTCCGGGATCGCCTCGGTTTCCGTGAGCAGCGCCGCCGACACGCCCGCGACCAGGCACAACGGCAGCGGGACCAGCCACAGCAGCGGGCCGTACAGGGTGGCCGAGAGCCACTGCCCCACCACCGCGACGGCCAGCGTGCCGAGCGGCGGCAGGGGTTGCCGCGCGGTCGCGGTGAGCGCCGCCGGCCAGACCCGGCGCAACGGCAGCTCCGGCCGGCCGAGGCTCAGCGGCAGCGCGGTGACCAGGGTCAGCGCGCTGATCAGCACCCCCGCGCCGCAGAGTCCGTACGGGACGACGACGAGCGGCTGCCCGGTCAGCCGCCAGACCTCGCCGGCGGCCATCAGCAGGCCCAGGAAGCCGACCGGGACGGCCGTCACCGCGATCCCGCGCAGGATCGCGGGCGGCAGCCGCCGGAACGAGCCGGCGATCGTCGCCTCCGACCCGGCGACGGTCCGCACCGCCGTCCTGGTCAGCAGGGCTGCGGGCGGAGCGACCAGGACGACGATCCCGGCCAGCGTGAGCGGGGTGAGACCGGGCGCCAGAACGGCCAGCAGCGCCAGCCCCAGCCCCACCAGTGCGGTGCCGACGGCGAGCGCCGGCAGGTTCCGCCAGCCCTGGAACACGGCTCGCCGCAGCAGCACGAGCGCCCGCGTGTCCCGGTCGATCATGAACTCAGCCGCGCAGCCCGACGGTCGCGATCGACGAGACGAACTTGTTCTGGAAGATCACGAAGAAGATCAGCACGGGCAGCGTGACCAGGGTGATCGCGGCGAAGATCACGGCCGCGGAGACGCCGCCGCGGACGTCGGAGAGCAGCACCAGCCCGACGGGCAACGTCATGTTCTCCGGCGAGGAGAGGAAGATCAAGGCACCGAAGAAGTTGTTCCAGGATGCTTCGAAGGCCAGGATCGCCAGCGCCGCGATCGCCGGCGCGGACAGCGGGACGATCATCCGGAACAGGATCCACAGGTGCCCCGCCCCGTCCACCCGTGCCGCCTCGTCCAGCTCCCGCGGGATCGAGTTGAAGTACTGGCGCAGGAAGAAGATCTGGAACACGTTGATCAAGGTCGGCAACCAGAGCGCGGCGATGTCGTCGACCAGGGCCAGGCCGCGCATCAGCACGAAGACCGGGATGATCGTCAGCTGGACCGGCACCATCAGGGCGCTCAGCAGCACGATCATCAGGCCCCGGCTGCCGCGGAACGGAAGCCGGGAGAAGCCGTACGCGGCGAGCACCGAGAAGAGCAGCGAGAAGGAGATGCTGGCGGCCGCGACCAGGATCGAGTTCAGCGCCATCCGGCCGAGCGGCACCAGGTCGTCGATCGCCGCGTAGTTGGCCGTCGAGAACGGGATCGGCAGCCAGTTCGGCGGCACCGTGAACGCGTACGACGGCTCCGTCAGGCTGGTCACGACGAGCCAGATCAGCGGCGCGATCATGATCAGACCGATCACGACCAGGACCAGGCTGCCGAGCGTACGGCCGAGCGTGCGGCGACTCATGACTCGTACACCCATCGCCGGGACAGCCAGAACTGGAGCGCCGTGACGGCCATGATCACGACGAAGACGACCAGCGCGATCGCCGAGGCGTAGCCGACCTGGAACGCCTGGAAGCCCTGCTCGTAGAGGTACATCACGATCGACTTGGTCGAGTTGTCCGGGCCGCCGTTGGTGATGATCTTCATCGGGTCGAAGATCTGAAACGCGCCGATGAACGTGATCACGGTCGCGAAGAACAGGGTCGGCGACATCATCGGTACGGTGATGTTCCAGAACACCTGCCAGCGGCTGGCGCCGTCCACCCGGGCCGCCTCGGTCAGCTGCGGCGGTACGGTTTGCAGGCCGGCCAGCATGATCACGAAGGTGTAGCCGATGGTGTGCCAGAAGTCGATCCCGATGATCCCCGGCAGCGCCCAGGCCGGATCGACGAACCAGAGCGGCGCCTCGACTTCGATGTGGATCAGCATCCCGACCTGCTTCAGGTAGTACGACACGAAGCCGAACTCCGGGTCGAGCACGTACCGCCAGAGCAGCGACACCGCGGCCCAGGAGATCAGGAACGGGAAGAAGATCGCGGTCCGGAAGAAACCGGAGACGATCCGGTTCATCTGCCGATTGGCCAGCAGGGCCAGGAGCAGCCCACCGACCACATGGGTCACCACCGAGGCGAACGCGAACAGGAACGTGGTCCCGAAAACCTTGCCGATCATGGGATCCGCGACCAGCCGGGCGTAGTTGTCGACGCCGGCGAACCGGGCCGGCGTGATCAGGTCCCAGTGCAGGAAGCTGTAGCCGATCGCGACCAGGAACGGCCCGGCCACGAAGATCAGGAACCAGAGCAGCGCCGGGCTGACGAAGACCCAGCCGAGCCAGCGCTCCAGGCGCCGGCCACGGCCGGCGGGTGTTCGGCGGGTCGTGGTCTCGGTGGCGGCGCCGGCGATCGCGGTCACAGCAGGGCTCGCAGTCGTTCGTTGGCGTTCCGCAGACCGTCGACCACCTCGCGATTGCCGGTGATCACGCTGAGCCAGGCCTCCTCGATGATCGTCTGCGCCTCGGGGCCCCGGTCCGGGGACGGGATCGGCGTCGCGTACTCCATGGAATCGAAGAACAGCTTGCTGCCCTCCGGCGCGTTCTGCAGGAACTCCGGACTGTTCGCGCCGGACCGCCGCGGCGGGACGCTGGAGCCGGTGGCGAAGAAGCTGTTGCACTCACGCGAGACCAGATACTTGAGGAAGGTCCAGGCCTCCTCCTTCTTCCGGGACTCCTTCAAGATCGGGAAGGCATTCCAGCCGACCGGCGTGCCCGGACCGACCTTGGTCGGCCAGGGCAGCACCCGCAGTCGATCGACGAGACCGAGCTCCTGCAGTTCGCTGAGCACCCACCGACCGGCCGGCAAGCAGCCAAGCTTGCCCCGGGCCAGCTGCGTCTCGGCCTCGAACTCTCCGCCGGGCTTCGGGCTCAGGCCCTCGTCGACCAGGCTCTTGGCGAAGTGCGCCGCCTCGATCGCCGGCTCGCTGTCGAAGGTCGGGACGGTCCAGTCGGCGTTGAACGTCGAGGCGCCGTTGGTGGTCAGCCACGGCATGACACAGACGAAGTACGCCTCCGACACCGGCACCAGGAACGCGCCGAGCCGGTCCCGCAGGGCGATGCCGGCGGCCCGGAACTCCGCCCAGGTCCAGTCCCGCTCCGGCGGCTCGATGCCCGCCTTGCGGAAGGTGTCGACGTTGACGTAGAGCGCCATGGTGTTGAACCCGCCCGGCAGGAAGAACGTCGTGGTGCCCTCGGCCGAGCCGTACCGCAGGTTGTAGTCCTTGAGCGTGGGATTCAGGTCGGCGTAGAACTCGTCGATCTCGGTCCGGTCCCGCTCCATCCACGGGTCGAGCGGCTCCAGCAATCCCTTGCTGGCGAAGATCCGCTGGCCCTCGGTGGCGATGTCGACGATGTCCGGCGACAGCCCGCCGGCGATCCGGGTGGTGATCGCGTTGGCGAACGTGGCCCAGTTGTCGGCCGGCACGTTGGACGCCTTGAGCTTGATCTCCGGATGCAGCCGGTTGAAGTCCGCGAACAGCTTCTGGTAGCGCGGCAGCGACTGCGCGTCGCCGTAATACATGAACTTGACCTCGTCGCCGCCCGGGCCGCCGGGCGAGCACCCGGCCAGACCGGCACCGGCCGCCGCGCCCCCGAGCAGACCCAGGGCCCGACGGCGGGTCAGGGTCGTGCGACTCGCGCTCGGCGAGGACACCGCAGACCACCCCTTCGGAACACTCGCTGGTCCTTGATCAACTTCAGCCATCGAAGCAGCTGAAATCGATTTCGTCAAGGTTCCTGGGAGAGCGGCTCACATTTCGGGGTACGGGAGCGTCTACCGGGCATGGATCTCCAACTGAACGACAAGATCATCATCGTGACCGGCGCCTCGAAGGGCATCGGGCTGGCCACAACGCGCCGGTTGGCCGACGAGGGCGCCCGCGTGATCGCCGTCTCCCGGACGCCGAGCACCGAACTGGCCGAGCTGGGTCCGCGCGTGCAGCACGTCGCCGTCGACCTGGCGTCACCGGACGGACCGGCCGAACTGGTCCAGGCCGTGGTCCGCGAGCACGGCCGGATCGACGCGGTGATCAACAACGCCGGCGGACCGCCGCCGGGCACCCGGATGCCGGTGTTCGGCTTCCTGGGCCGGACCGACGGGGACTGGCAGTCCATGATCGACTTCAACCTGCTGTCCGTGGTCCGGCTCTGCCGCGCCGCGATCCCGGTCATGATCGACAACGGTGGCGGTGCGATCGTCAACGTGAGCTCGACCCATGCCCTGGTCCCGTCGGCGATCAACGTCGACTACGGCGCCGCGAAGGCCGCCCTGCGCAACCTGACCCAGGCGCTGGCCGAGGAGTTCGGTCCGCAGGGCATCCGGGTCAACACCGTGACGCCGGGTCCGGTGCTCACCCCGTGGTGGACCGATCCGGGCGGCGCCGCTGACGTACTGGCCGAGCAGACCGGGCGAACCCGGGACGCCGTGATCACCGAGCTCGCGCCGGAGTCGATGTCCCTCACCACCGGCCGGCTGGCCCACGCCGAGGAGATCGCCGACGCCATCGCCCTGCTCGCCTCGCCCCGCTCCGGCAGCACGATCGGCGCGGAACTGGTGATCGACGGCGGCCTGGTGAAGACCGTCTGACCCGGCCCAGGCGCGCCCGTCGGTTTTTCACGTTAACGTGAAAAACTGGCGCTTTGCCACGGAAACTTCCTTGGCAAAGCGCCAGGAAACCTTGTGAAGTCAGGCACCTTCTCTGATCACCACGACGCCGCCGGCCGGAACGGTGCCGGGGTGGGCGCGACCGGTGAGCAGGTCGGTGCCGGTTGCAGTGAGGTTGCGCGGGGCGTCGTCGTGGTTGATCCCGAACAGGTAGCCCTGGTCGCCGTGCCGGCGACGGACCAGCTGGAGTCCGTCGTCGGCCGTCGCGACCACCGGCACGTCGGCCCGCTCGAGCAGGTCGTCGATCAGAGCCTGAAGGTCGTCGTCGGTCGGCCGGGTCGCCAGGTAACTGGCGGCACCGCTGCCGACCTCCCGGCGGGTGTACGCGGGCGTACCGGCCAACGGGCCGTCGGTGTAGTGCGCGATCCCGGTGGCCGTGGTCGGCTGCAGCAGCTCGGTCCACGATTCGGCCGTCCAGCCGTTGTCCAGGGCGCGGGTTTCGCCTTCCAGCAAAGGGAAGAACTCCTCGCCACGGACGCCGAGCAGGTCGCGATAGCCACCCGGATAGCCGCCGGTGATCACGCGGCCGGTCTGGTCCGCGATCCCGGAGAAGTACGTGATCAGGACCTCCGCGCCGGACTCGACGGCGGCGGCGAGACGCTCCGCGAGGCCGTCGTAGGCGAGGTGCAGCATCGGCAGGATGATCAACCGGTAGCCGTCCAGCGGGGCGTCCGGCCGGACCACGTCGACCACCCGGTGCCGCCGGGTGCAGGACCGGTGCAGCACCGACGGCAGGTCGAGCGGGTCGAGTTCGACGGTCGGCTTGCCCCAGGACCGCAGCGCCCACTGCGACGCGTAGTCCATGATCATCGCGACCCCGGGTTGATCCACCGTGCTGCCGCGCAGTTCGGCCAGGGACCGCAGATGATCACCGAGCCGGACCGCCTCGCGCCACACCTTGGTGTCGGTGCCGGCGTGCGGCACCATCGCCGAGTGGTACTGCTCGGCCCCGGCGGTCGACTGCCGCCACTGGAAGAACATCGCGCCGTCGGCGCCGCGGGCGACATGGGTCAGGCTGTCCCGGATCAGCTCGCCCGGCGCCTTCGCCCGGTTCCGCGGCTGCCAGTTCACCGCGCTGGTGGAGTGCTCCATCAGCAGCCATGGCCGGCCCCGGCTGACGCCGCGGGCCTGGTCCGCCGACAGAGCCAGCGACCAGTGCCGGTGCGGGTCGTCCGCCGTCGTGTAGTGGTCGTTCGCGACCAGGTCCACCTCGTCGGCCCAGGCCGCGTAGTCGACCGGCGCCAGGGTCGGCTTCACCATGAAGTTGGTGGTGATCGGGACGTCGGGCGTCAGCCGGCGCAGCAGGCCGCGCTCATGCCGGTAATGATCAAGGAGCACGTCCGAGGAGAACCGGTGGTAGTCCAGCACCAGGGCCGGGTTGTGGTTGCCGCTGATCGCCCGCGGCGGCGGTACGTCGGAGAACTGCAGGTAGTGGTGGCCCCAGAACGCCGTACCCCACGCCTGGTTGAGGGCCTCGATGTCGCCGTAGCGCTGCTCCAGCCAGCGCCCGAACCCGGCCGCGCAGGCGTCGCAGTAGCAGCGCCCGTTCTCGTTGCCGATCTCGTTGCTGACGTGCCACAGCCGCAGTGCCGGATGATCGCCGTAACGGTTCGCCAGCGCCTCGACGATCTTGGTCGCGCGCTCCCGGAAGATCGCCGAGCTCGGGCACCAGCCGAGCCGGGCGCCCGGGCCGTTGCGGCGCCCGTTCGCGTCGACGGTCAGGACCTCCGGGTAGCGGCGCAGCAACCACGGTGGCGGACCGGCGGTCGGCGTCGCCAGCGCGGCGCCGATCCCGGCGCCGGCCAGCCCGTCCAGCACCCGGTCCAGCCAGCCGAACCCGAACGTGTCCTGGTCGACCTCGAGCAGGCTCCAGGCGAAGATGCCGACGCTGACCACCGAGACGCCGGCCTCGGTCATCAGGCGCAGGTCCTCGGCCCAGACCTCCTCGGGCCACTGCTCGGGGTTGTAGTCGCCGCCGTAGCCGAGCCCGTCGGCCAGCCAGCGGAAGGTCCGTGGCGCCGCCAGGTCCGCCGCGGCGCTGGTGAACTCGCCCGGGACGGTCATCGCGGTGCGTCCAGCCATTGCCAGGTGGCCGGCAGCGCCTCGGCCAGCGGAGCCAGGTCCGGGTGCCACTTCCGTTCCCACTCCAGCGACTGCGCCCAATCCGGGTCGATCACGTCCATCAACTGGGCGATCGGGTAGTCGCCGGTGCCCGGGAACACGGGCCGGAACTCCTGCCGCGAATCCGTGTCCTTCACCTGTACGTAAGCGATCCAGGGCCGCAGCAGCTCGATCGTCTCGGCCGGTGTCTCGCCCGCCCGCCAGGAGTGAGCGGCGTCCCAGATCACCCGGATCGGATGATCACCGAGCCGGTCGTCCACCGCCTGCATCAGCCGGGCCAGCCGGGCACCCGCGGAGTGCGAGTCGTGCAGCTCGACGAAGATCGACACACCGAGTTCCCGGGCCAGCGCGGCGGCCGGCTCGAGCCGGTCCAGCGCGGCCAGCTCGCCCGCGGTCAGCTCCGCGGCTCCCTCCCGGTCCGGGTCGCCGGGGAACACCCGTACCCCGTCGGCACCGAGATCGGCAGCCAGCCGGAGGTGCGCGGCAAGATCATCGTCGACGTCCTCCAGCCCGCAGATCCGCACGTACGAGGCCACGCACAGTACGTGCAGCCCGGCCGCCGTCAACTCGTTCCGCATCGCGGCGCGATGATCATCGTCGAGTCCGGTGTGGACGACCTCGTCGATCGCGGACCGCAGTTCGACCCCGGTGCAGCCCGACTCCGTCGCCAGCGTGATCACCTCCGGCAGGGTCGCCCCGGAACAACCAAGCGTCGAGAACGCACGCATCGCCATGATGGGTGATCCTAAACCGCCGGAAGTTCCGATCTGGATTCGGGCCGGTTCCCGGCGGCTGGCACAATCGGTACGTGACCGAACCGAGCGAGACCGACGTCCTCGTCGTCGGCGCCGGTCCGGCCGGCTCGGCGGCCGCCGCGTGGGCCGCCCGGCAGGGGCTCGAGGTGGTTCTCGCCGATGCGGCGGTCTTCCCGCGGGACAAGGCCTGCGGCGACGGTCTCACCCCTCGCGCGATGGCCGAGCTGGACAAGCTCGGGCTCGGCGACTGGGCTCGCGGCCACGTCACGAACCGGGGCCTGCGGGCGCACGGTTTCGGGCAGGTGCTGGAGCTGCCCTGGCCCGGCGGCTCGCTGCCCGGTTTCGGGTCGGCCGTGCCCCGGACCGAGCTGGACGACCGGATCCGGCAGGCCGCAGTGGACGCCGGCGCGGTTCCCGTCGACGGAGCCCGCGCTGTTGACGTCACCCGGAACGGCAGCCGCGTCTCGGACGTGATCTTCACCCGGGCCGACCAGTCCACCTGGACGGTCCGCTGCCGCAGGCTGGTCGTCGCGGACGGCGTCCGCTCCCCGCTCGGCCGGGTGCTCGGCCGGACCTGGCACCGCGAGACCGCCTACGGCGTCGCCGGCCGCAGCTACGTGGACAGCGGCCGCGACGACGAATGGATCTCCTCCCACCTCGAGCTCCGCGGCGAACGCGGCGAACTGCTCTCCGGCTACGGCTGGATCTTCCCGCTCGGCGGCGGGCGGGTGAACCTCGGCGTCGGCACTCTGGCCACCGCGAAGCACCCGGCCAACCTCCAGCTCCGGCCGCTGATGGAGTTCTACGCCCGGCAGCGGCGGGACGAGTGGCAGCTGGGCGACCGGCTGGCCGAGCCGAAGTCGGCCATGCTGCCGATGGGCGGCGCCGTGTCCGGCGTCGCCGGGACCAACTGGGCTCTGATCGGCGACGCCGCTGCCTGCGTCAATCCGCTGAACGGCGAGGGCATCGACTACGGCCTCGAGACCGGGCGGTTGGTGGCCGACCTGCTGGCGTCCGAAGCTGATCTTGCCGAGGCGTGGCCGGCCCTGCTCCGTGATCATTACGGGAAGCCGTTCTCGATCGCCCGCCGGTTGGCCGGCTTGATCACCGTGCCAGGGCTGCTGGCCCGGCTCGGGCCGATCGGGATGCGGTCCCGGTTCCTGATGACGATCGCGCTGCGGGTGATGGGCAACCTGATCACCGACGAAGATCACGACCTGGTCGCCCGCCTCTGGCGGCAGGCCGGCCGGGTGTCCTCCCGCTTCGACCCGCGACCGCCGTTCGCGCCGGCCTGAATCAGAAGCCGGGGCTCGGCGCTTCGGCCGAGTGCTGTCGGCGCGGTCGTGACCGGGCGATCAGGATCAGCAGCAGGGCGAGGCTGATCAGGCCGATGATCACGTGGGCGACGACGGTGCCGAGGCCGTCCCAGCAGGCGTGCAGGATCACCGCCAGAACGAACGCCCCGATCGCGAGCAACACCGCTCGGCCCTTGTGCCGGGCCAGGGGCACGTGCCACAGCGCGGCGACAGTGAGCCCGGTCCAGGCGACGTGACCGGCCGGTGCCAGCAGGCCGCGCAGCAGCAGGGTCTGATCGACCGCCGCGATGCTCTTCTCCGACAGCAGGGCGTTCAGCCCGTACCCCATCGTCTCCAAGGTCGCGAAGCCCATGCCGGAGGCGATCCCGATCACCACGCCGGCACCGGGGACCAACTGCCGGCGCGCCGCCAGCACGAGCAGGATGATCACGGGCACGATCAGCTTCGCGGCCTCCTCGATCAGCCCGACCATGATCATCGGCAACCCGCCCAGCGCCCGCATCGCGTCGTACTCGAGCGTGCCCGCGGTCACCGTGCCGAGGATCCCGCCGGTCAGAGCGGTGAAGACCACGAGGCCGGGCGCGACTCCGGTCCGCGGTCCGGCACCCCAGGCGAACACCAGCACGGTGATCGGCACGGTCACGGCACCGACCAGCACCAGCGACGGAAAGAAGTTGAGATTCTCGGTGTCCAGCATGGTCCGCAACAGCAACAGGTACGCCAGCACACCGGCCGCGAGGACGAGCACCCACGCAAGCCGCCGCAACCAGGTGTCCCGGCCGCCGTCGGCCACCCGGCCGGACTCAGAGATCGCCGCCGTCATGACCCACCCTCCGTCGATCCGATCCCCGCGGCACCATCATGGCACCGCGCAGCCGTGACGGGGAACGATCAGGGCCACCAGGCCTGAGGAAGTTGCTTCCTGATCGTCCGGTCCTTGGTGATCAAGGGAATGTCCGTTGCGGCAGCTTGCGCTGAGATCAGCCGATCGAACGGATCTCGGGTCCAGTCGAGGGTCGCCGCGACGGCACAGATGAGCGCGGCCGGCGGATCGCTGACGATCATCTCGAGCTTGGGTACGAGCTCGTCGATCACTGTCTTGCCTGGAACCTTGATCCTCCCGACCTCGTAGAGGTATTGGAGTTCCAGGCTGACGAACGGCGAAAGAACGAGCGCGTCGGATTCGAGCCTGCGGCGAACCTTGACCGGGAGCAGTCGTTCGGGGTCCTCGTAGAGCCACACCACGACGTGTGTGTCGAGCAACGTCACGGACGCCACTCCGCCGACCAGTCGACGTGCACCAGATCGTCGGGGTCGCCGTCGATGGCACCGGGGTGCGGCGTGAGTCGCGACAGCTTGCTCACGTTGTCGGCGACCACGATCCGCAATCGCCGACCGCCTCGCTCGATCTCGAGGGGCGTGCCCGTATCGAGCACCTCATCGAGCAGCCGGTAAACGTTCTGCCGAAGTTCCGATGCGCTGACCGCCATAGCTCCTCCTCGTACGTACTCGATGCTATCACGTACGTCCGATCAGGGGGTGATGATCAACTTGCCCCGGGTGTGCCCGGCGCGGCTGAGGTCGAAGGCCTCGCCGACCTGGTCCAGCCCGAAGGTCCCGGCGATCTCGACGGTCAGCTTTCCTGCCTCTGCCAACGCTGCGAGCCGCGCGGTCTCGGCACCGTCCGGCCGGACCCAGACCACCGAACCGCCGTGCTCCAGCACGGAACCGTCGGCGATCGAGACATGCCGACCGCCCTCACGCAGCACGGCCAGGGTCGCCTCGAGCTGGCCGCCGACGAAGTCCGCCACGGCGTCGACACCGTCCGGGGCCAGCGCCCGCACCCGGTCGGCCAGCCCGTCGCCGTATTCCACCGCGTCCGCACCGAGGCCGGTCAGGAAATCGTGGTTGCGGGCCGACGCGGTGCCGATCACCCGGGCCCCGCGCGCGACAGCGATCTGGACCCCGAGGCTGCCGACGCCGCCTGCCGCGCCGTGGACCAGCACGGTCTCGCCGGCCTTGAGCTCGATCCGGTCCAGCGCCCGCAACGCCGTACCGCCGGCGAGCGGCAGGCCGGCTGCCTGCTCCCAGGACAGCGCGGCGGGCTTCCGCGCCACGTGCACGGCCGGGACCGCCACCTGTTCGGCGAAGGTCCCGGCGTGCACGACATCCTTCCGTGCGTACGCCAGGACCTCGTCGCCCGGAGCGAAGTCCGGTGTGTCCGGTCCGACCGCGATCACCGTACCCGCGACATCCCAGCCCGGGATGACCGGGAAAACCGTGTCCAGCAAGGGATCCAGGCCGCCGGCGAGGACCTTCCAGTCGACCGGGTTCACGCCCGCGGCGTGCACCTTGATCAACACCGAACTCGGCGCCACCTTCGGCGGGTCCACCTCGCGGACCTCGAGGGTCGAGTTGTCGTTGCTGTAGGCCGAGTACGTGACGGCGCGCATGATCATCCTTTCTGTTGGCCCTTCGACAGGCTCAGGGCGCACGCCGCCCGGATTATTCCCGGCGGGCTCAGATCCCCGTCTTCCCGTATCCCTCGGGCATCCGGAACGGGCAGTAGAGCTGCATCTGTGGCGCCACCCTGGCCTGCGCCACCCGGAGCGCCTCGATCGGCGATGCCGAACCGAGCTTGATGCTCTCCTGCGCGGCGAACATCGCCTCCCACCAGACCTGACTGACCGGGAAGGGCGGCCGCGACGTCGAATAGGACAGTTGGTCGATGAAGAACTTCGCGTCGGCGAACGCTTGATCACCGAGCAGGTCCCGATAGGTCGGCAGCTCGCCGGTCTGCGGGATCATGATCGACTGGCCCTGGCGGCCGGCGTAGAACTTCATGAAGTCCCAGGCCGCCTTGGATTTCGACGATCCCTTCGGCATCACCAGTGAGAATCCGCCGGACCAGGTGTAGATCGGGTCGTTCGGATCGAACACCGGCAGGTTGGTGTAGCCGAGCTCGAGGTCCGGCGAGTACTTCTTCACCGAGGTCCGGTAGTTGTTCGTCTGGATCACGAAACCCTGCTGCTGACCGAGGAAGGAGGTCTGCGCCGGCGGATGGTTCGGCGGCTCGTAGGTCGCCTTGAATGCGTCCACCCGGTTGTAGTCCTTCTCCCGGGTCCATTGATCAAGGTAGACGTACGCGTCCAGGATCGGTTGCGCGGTCAGGTCGATGCCACAGGTCTCGTCGTCGAAGAAGCTCGCCCCGTTACCCAGCGCGTAGAGATAGCCGGAGCCCTGGTCGGCCCACGGGATCAGGCCCAGCTGGGCGTAGTTGCCCCGGCTGTCGGTCTTGATCAACTGGTCGCTCAGCTCGTCCAGCCGGGCCACCGTGGGCGCACCGTTGGCCGGATCCAGTTCGTCCAGGTCGATGCCGGACTCACGGAGCACCTTCTTGTTGTAATAGAGGACCCGGGTGTCGGTGGACGTCGGCAGTCCGTACGTCTTCCCGTTCAGCTTCAGCTCGTTCATCGCGAACGGCAGGTACTGGTCCCGCAGGTCGTCGTCCTCGTACTGCTCGATCAGGTCGTCGATCGGCTCCAACAGGCCGAGCGCCGCGTACTGGGCGCCACTGAAGCGGTCCATCCACCACAGGTCGGGCGCGGTGCCGGCCCGGACCGCGGTGATCACCTGGGTCGCGTCGCCGGTCCCGGAGGACGGCACGTTGTTCACCGTGATCTTGATCTCCGGGTGTTCCTGCCGGAACGCGTCGACGACCTGGGTCTCGTACTGCCGGGTGCTGCCGCCGACGCCCCAGACCAGGACCTCGTTCTCCCCGCGCTCCGGTCGGGTGCAGCCGGACAGGACGCTCCCACCACCGACCGCAAGACCCGCCGCTGCTGCCCCGGTCAGGAATCCTCGCCGATTCATCATTTGAAGCCTCCCAGGGAGATTCCGCGGATGAAGTACCGCTGGAACACGAAGAACAAGATCACCAACGGCAGGATCACCAGGACCGAGGCCGCCATCAGCTGGTTGAACTGGATGTCCTCGGACTCGGTCTGCCGGAAGCTCTGCATGCCGATCGACAGCGTCTGCACGCTCTCGTCCTGCAGATAGATCAGCGGACCCATGAAGTCGTTCCAGGCACCGACGGCGGCGAAGATCGCGACCGCGGTCAGTGCCGGCAGCGCGTTCGGGAAGACCAGCCGCCAGGCGATCTTCCACTCCCCCGCTCCGTCCACCCGGGCCGCATTGAGCATGTCCCGCGGGATCTGCAACAGGAACTGCCGCAGCAGGAAGGTGTAGAAGGCGCCCGCGAACAGATGCGGTACGACCAGCGGCGCCCAGGTGTTGACCCAGCCGAGGTTGGCGTAGAGGTCGAACATCGGTATCAGGGTCACCGGGAACGGCAGGAACATCGTCGCGATCACGATGTAGAAGACCTTGTCCCGGCCACGCCACTCCAAGCAGCCGAAGCCGTACGCGACGACGAAGCTGGACACCACCGAGAAGACGACCGACATGATCGTGATCGCCGCAGTGTTGACGAAGAACCGGGCGAACGGCATAGCGTTGACCGCGTCCACGAAGTTCTGCCAGCGCAGCTCGGCCGGGAAGAACGTCGGCGGATACTGGGCCAGCTCCGCCTCGCCCTTCAGCGCCGAGATGATCATCCAGTAGAGCGGCAGCAGGAACAGGCAGCTCAACCCGATCATCAGCACCCGCGCGATCAGCGAGCTGTACCAGCGTTGCCGGCTGCCGTCCTTGGCCAGCCCGGTCTGTCGGCGGCCGTTGTCGATCTCCCGCCCCTCGTCGTAGCCGGGGCCGGCCTGAGTCGTCAGCGTCATGATCGCCTCCTCAGCCTGAGGCCGTGTCGTAGTTCACGAAACGCCGGGACAGCCAGTAGACCAGGCCGGCCAGCAGCATCCCGACGATGAAGAGCACCACCGCCATCGCCGACGCGTAGCCGAGCGAGGCGTATTTGAAGGCGTTCTGGTAGAGGTACATCATGTAGAACAAGGTTCCGTTGTCCGGAGCGCCGGTGCCGTTGGTCAGCACGTACGCCTCGGTGAACACCTGCAGCGCACCCGAGATCCCGGTGATCAAGTTGAACAGGATCGCCGGGCTGAGCAGCGGCAGCGTGATCGACCAGAACTGCCGCAGCGGCCCGGCCCCGTCCACGCGCGCCGCCTCGTACAAGGTCTTCGGGATGTTGTTCAGCCCGGCCAGGAAGATCAACGCCGCGTTGCCGGCGCCGAGCTGCAGCATCAGCACGATCACGACCTTGGCCGAGATCGGCTCCCCGAGCAGGTTCACGCTCTCCCGCCCGAGTGCGTTGTTGAGCAGGCTGAACAGGCCGAACTGCGGGTTCACGAAGACCACGAAGATGAAGCTCAACGCGAACGCCGGCACCAGCGACGGGATGTAGAGCGCGGTCCGGTAGACGGCCACCTCGCGGACGTTCCGGTTCATCGCCAGGGCGAGCAGGATCGCCACCACCAGGCCGATCGGCACCGCCAGCCCGGCGTAGAAGAGCGTGTTGAACGAGGACGTCCTGATCAACGGATCGGTCAAGATCGTCAGGTAGTTGCCCAGCCCGACGAACGTCGGCGCCAGCATCCCGGAGTAGCGGGTCAGGCTGATGATGATCGAATAGACGAGTGGGTACGCAACGAAGACGGTCACCCCGATCAGCCAGGGCGAGATGAACAGCAGGCCCAGCCGCAGGTTGCGCTTGTCCCGCGCGCTCCACGGTCTTCGAGACCGCGCCGCCGGGCGGTCCCGTGGTGCTTCACCCCCGGCCTCGGGCCCGGCCGTGGGCATGGCAACATCTGTCGGATTCGACATCGAATTCCTCTCCTGGGACGGGTGTGGCCGAAGAGAGTCCACTTCCTGATCACGGGCGTGCGTTCCGCAGCAACGACCGATAGCGTGAAATTACTCCATCACTTGGAGTTTGTCGACACAATGTCCTGACAAGACCGACAGAGACGAGGTCAACAGATCGTGTCCAACCCCCTCAGAGTCGCGGTGCTGAGCTTCTGGCATGTGCACGCCGGCGACTACTCCCGTTCCACCCAGGCTCACCCCGGCACCGAGCTCGTCGCGGTCTACGACGACGACGCCGAACGCGGCGCGGCCGGCGCGAAGGACTTCGGTGTCGAGTTCACCGACGACCTGGACGCCCTGCTGGCCCGGGACGACATCGACGCCGTCACCGTCACCACCGAGACCAGCCGGCACCGTGACGTGATGGTCGCCGCGGCGCGCGCCGGCAAGCACATCTTCACCGAGAAGCTGCTGGCACCGACGGTCGCCGAGGCCGAGGAGATCATCGCCGCCGCCGACGACAACGGCGTGAAGTTGATCGTCTCGCTGCCTCGGCTCTACCACGGCTACACGGCCAAGATCAACGAGATCCTGGCCTCGGGTGCGCTCGGCGAGCTCACCTACGGCCGGGTCCGGCTGTCCCACGACGGCGCGGTCAAGAACTGGCTGCCGGAGCGGTTCTACGATCCGGAGACCGCGATCGGCGGTGCGCTGACCGATCTCGGCTGCCACCCGGTCTACCTGACCCAGCTGTTCCTCGGCGACGACCCGGACACGGTCAGTGCCACGTACCGGTCGATCACCAAGCGGCCGGTCGATGATCACGCCGTGGTCACCATCGGCTACCCGAACCAGCGGATCGGTGTGATCGAGGCCGGCTTCGCCAGCCGGAACCCGTTCAGCATCGAGTTGTTCGGCACCGAAGGCGCCCTGGTCTACAACGACGTCGAGAACGTCGTCCGGGTCTCCGGCGCCGACCGGGACTGGACCAGCCACGAGGTGCCCGAGCACGGCCAGGACGCCTACGGGCAGTGGGTCGACCACATCAAGAACGGCACCCGGGCCGACGACAACCTGGCCCGCGCCGTCGAGCTGACCCGCCTGGTCGTCGCGGCCAACGAGGCAGCCGGCACCGGCCAGTCCGTTTCCTACTCTCACTGATCTCACTGAGGAGCCTTCCAGCATGAGCAAGATCAAGGTCGGCCTGATCGGGGCCGGCGGCATCGCCTCCGCGCACATCCGCGGTTACGCCACCCACAGCGACAAGATCACCATCACGGCGGTCGCCGACGCCGTGCCGGAGACGTTGGCGAAGCGGGCCGAGGAGCTGTCCGCGGAGTCGTACGCCGACTACCACGACATGATCAACTCGGCCGACATCGACGCGGTGGACATCTGTCTGCCGCACCACCTGCACGCCGACGCGATCCTCACCGCGGCCAAGGCCGGCAAGCACATCCTGTGCGAGAAGCCGCTCTGCCTGAACGCCGACGAGGCGCGCCAGGTGCTGGACGCGGTCAGCTCGGCCGGGGTCACCCTGATGAGCGGCCACAACCAGCTCTTCATGCCCGCCGTGGCCAAGGCGAAGGAACTGATCGAGTCCGGCGCCCTCGGCAAGGTGTACGAGGTCCGGACCACCGACAGCTTCTACAACAACTTCGACCCGGCCAACATGGGCTGGCGGGCCAGCAGCAAGACCAGCGGCGGCGGCGAGCTGATCGACACCGGCTACCACCCGACCTACCTGATGCTGCACCTGGCCGGCGGCGTCCCGGTCGAGGCGACCGCGATGCTGTCCACGCACCGGTTGACCTTCGCCGAGGGCGAGGACTCGGCCCAGGTGTTGATCAGGTTCGACAACGGTGTGGTCGGTCAGCTGGTGACCAGCTGGGCCTACACCCCGGCGTCGATCACCGAGCGGTTCTCGGTCGTCGGCGAGCTCGGCTCCCTGTACGGGACCAAGTCGGAGCTGTCGTACACCCTGCGGTCGGGCGAGTCGAAGACCGAGGAGTTCGAGGAGGTCGACACCTTCACCGCGGAGATCGGCCACTTCGCCGACTCCTTGATCAACAAGACCCGCCCGCTGCACACCGAGAAGGAAGGCATCGAGGCGCTCGGCATCATCCTGGCCGCCTACGAGGGTGCCCGGACCAAGACCATCGCCCCGGTGATCCAGGTCTGAGCGACCCACTGTCGCCATGGCTCTTGAGGTGGAGCGCTGCAGGCCGATTCCGGCTTCCGGCGCTCCACCTCAAGTGATTCCGCGACATCCCACCGACTGTCGTTGACTTCGGTCTCCCGGCGCCGGCCGCCCTGCGCCGCCTGAACATGTCCGGACCTCGCCGAGTGTGACCTTGCGGACCTGAGAAATCGATTTCGGCGGTACGTAAGGTCACACTCGGCGATCTTGTCGGTGGGCGCGGGCTCGGGGCGGGCGGGTGGATCCGGCGTTCCGCGGACTGATCGATTGCCGCCCAAGTAGGGTGACCTGCATGGCGAATCCGCTCATTCTTCCGTACGGCGACACCGCACCGGTCATCGATCCGGAGGCCTGGATCGCGCCGAACGCGACGATCGTCGGCGAGGTGACGATCGCGGCGACGGCCAGCGTCTTCTACGGTGCCGTGGTGCGTGGCGACATGGCCGAGATCCGGCTCGGCGCGGGGAGCAACCTGCAGGACAACGTGGTGGTGCACACGGACACCGGGCATCCGTCGATCATCGGGTCCGGGGTCAGCGTCGGCCACGCGGCGGTGGTACACGGTTGCCTGATCGAGGACGACACGCTGATCGGGATGCACGCGACGGTCCTCAACGGTGCCGTGGTCGGCCGCAACTCGCTGGTGGCGGCCGGCACGGTGGTGCTGGAGGGCACGGTGATCCCGCCCCGGTCGCTGGTCGCCGGCGTGCCCGGAAAGGTACGCCGCGAACTGACCGATGCCGAGGTGAGCAAGGTGATCGAGAACGCCAAGCACTACCTCGACCTGTCCGCCGGCCATCGCGCACTGGGGTCGTGATCATGGACGACGTACCCTGGCTGGACCAGCGTGAGCACGACTGCTGGATCGCTCTGGTCAACATCGCGATGCGACTGGAGAGCACGCTGGATTCCCAGCTCAGCAAGGATTCCGGGCTGCGGATGGTCGACTACTACGTGCTCGCGATGCTCTCCGAGAGCCGGGACCTGACGTTGACCATGGGCGAGCTCGCCGCGCGCAGCAACTCCTCGCCGTCCCGGATGTCGCATGTCGTGAAGCGGCTCGAGGCGCGCGGCTGGGTACGCCGATCACCGTCCGAGGTGGACGGCCGCGGAACGCTCGCCAGCCTGACCGACGACGGGCTGGCCACCATCCAGGCAGCGGCTCCCGAGCATGTCCGGCAGGTCCGGCGGCTGGTCTTCGACGCCCTCGATCCGGAGGACCTGGACCCGTTGACCACCGGCCTGACCAAGATCGCGGAACGGGTCACTCCGCCCGTCGCCCGGCGCTCGGTGGCGGACTCCCAGGCGGTCGAGCGGGCCTGAGCCGTTCGGACTAGGGCGCGGTGGCGGTCGCCAGCACACGGCGCAGGCTGCCCCAACGCTGAACGGCCTCCACGCCCTCGTCGTGGAAGGAACGCAGGGCGGGGTCCTCGCCCGGATCGAGGGCGACGGCCTCCTCCCACATCGCCCGCTCGGCGGCCTGCCACTCGGGGCGATCGACCACGGAGACGTCGCCGAAGCCGGCCTGGCCCAGCCCGGCCGCGAGGTCGACCCGAGCGAGGCGGGCCTGCCGCTCCGTCGACGCCTCGCCGCGCGGCTCCCAGCAGGTGAGCACCACCCGACCGCCCGGGGCGAGGACGCGCCGCAGCTCGGCGAAGGCTGCCGCCTGCGGATCCGCGAACTGGATCGAGTCGACGCAGACGATGCCGTCCACCGCATCGTCCTCCAGGCCGGTCGCGCCGAACTCGCCGACCCGGAAGTCGGCCTCCCGGCCAAGATCATCGGCCAGCCGGCGGGCCTGCTCGATCGCGACCGCCGAGTGATCGACGCCGACGTGCCTCGCTCCGGTACGCGAAGCGATCTCCAGTCCGTAGCCGCCGCGGCCGCAGGCCAGGTCGAGCAGCGTCCGCCCCGGCGTCAGCCGCAGTTCCGCGGTCACCTCCGCCAGTCCGTCCCAGGTGAGCAGGCTGGTCGAGGGCAGCTCCGGCGGCAGGCCCAGGTGCTTGCGCTGGATCTCGTCCACCAGCGGCGATTCGGCCATGTTGGCGTACCAGGAGTCGAAGTAGCGGGCACTCTCGGTCGTCATTCCGCAAACCTACCCCGGAGCGCCCTCCTTTCCCGTAGGATCCGGAGATAGTTCGGATCCGTACGATCTCGGGGAGTTGATCATGCTGACGCGACGGACCTTGATCACCGGCGGCCTCGGTGCCGCGACAGCGGTGGCACTGGGCGCCGAGCCGGCCCACGCCGGACCACCACGACTGCCGCGCGAGTACGTGATCAGCACGGCGCCCGGCTTCCAGCCCGAGGGCATCGTCGGCGGGCCCGGCGGCCGCTTCTGGGTGGGCAGTCTGACCACCGGCGACGTCGTCGTGGGCGACCGCCGGCAACCGACGATGAGGCCGTTCGCGAACGGCGCGGAAGCGGGCCGAAGCCGCGCGCTCGGCCTGTCCTGGCACCGCGGCCGGCTCTGGGTGACCCGGCCCGACGGCCTCGACCTGTACGACCTCCGCGGCCGGCTGGTCCAGCAGGTCGAGGTGCCGGACGGTACGCCCTCGCTCAACGACCTGGCCTTCACCCGCGACGCGGTCTACGTCACCGACGACGCCAACGCTGTGGTGCACCGCGCTCCGCTCCGTGGCGCGGGCTGCGGCGAACTGCGGCCGTGGTTCGTCGCGACCGACTGGCATCCGGAGTTCCAGACCGGCTGGTGGTTCCTGAACGGGATCGTCGTCGGCCGCGACCCCGAAGTGCTGCTGGTGTCCAGCCAGGGCCTGGGCAGCCTGATCCGGATCGACCCCGGCACCGGCGCCGCGGCGTTCGTCGGCGTCGAGGGCGCGGCGAACGACTTCTTCGGGCCGGACGGGATGCGGCTGTCCGGCCGCCGACTCGCCGCCGTGCTCAACTACCAGGCGCCCGGCGGCCGGCAAGGCGTCTACTTCGTGGAGCTGAACCGGGATCTGACGGCCGGCCGGCAACTCCCGCAGATCCTGGACACCGGCCTGGACTCGCCGACGACGCTCGCACTCGACCAGGGCCGGATCCTCGTCGTCAACAGCCAACTCGATCATGCTCCGGGCACGCCGCCGTACACGGTGACGGCGTTCCCCGATCCGCGGTCCTGATCAACGGACCTCGTCCGCTGCCTCCTCCAGCCGCCCGATCAGCCAGGTCAGCCGACGCTGGGTCTCCTTGATCGATTTCGGGTCCTGCCGGTCCGTCCAGTGCCGCTGCACCGCCCGCTCGGCCCGCCGGTGCAGCCGCCGGCCGGTCGTCGTCATCATGATCAACGCACTCCGGCCGTCCTCGACCGGGCGCCGTTCGATCAGGTCCTTGCGTTCCAGGGAGGCCAGCAGTCCGGACAGCGTCGACCGCGTGATCCCGAGTCGCTGGCCGATCGCCCCATGGGTCATGGGTCCGGCGGTGATCAACAGGCTGGTCACCGCATACTCGCTCGGCGTCAGCCCGAGCGGTTGCAGGACCAGCCGGAGCAGCGCACCCACCCGCTCGTGCGCGACCAGCACGTCGAACAGGATCCCGATCGCCATCTCGTCGCCCGGATCGTCAACCATGGTTGCGATCCTAGTGTCATCGCCGGGCTGAATCGCTGAGGACAGGTGGCCCCGGATGGAGCTCGGCCAGTCCGCGGTTCTCCTAGTGTCAGGTGCGTGTCAGGGCGGTGACAGCCCTGCCCCGGATGGTGGTTCCACTGACGAGATCCGAAGTCGAGCGAGAGGGACGTACACCATCATGAATACGAACGAGATCACGGTGCACGGGCAGGTCGAGGACGGCTGGGGGAAGGTCGCTGACGCGTTCCGGGCGAACTTCAGCGGCGATCCCGGCGAGGTGGGCGCGGCCTGTGCCGTCTACCACGACGGACGACGTGTGGTCGATCTGTGGGGCGGGCTCAGGGACAGCGCGACGCAGCAGCCCTGGCAGCAGGACACCATCGCCCTCGTTGCGTCGACAACCAAGGGCGCAACGGCGATCTGCGCCCACCTGCTGGCCCAGCGCGGCGAGCTGGATCTGGACGCGCCGGTGATCAAGTACTGGCCCGAGTTCGGCGCCGCAGGCAAGGAGGAGATCCCGGTCCGCTGGCTGCTCTCGCACCAGGCCGGGCTGCCGGTCGTCGACGGTCCGCTGACCTTCGCGGACGCCTGCGCCTGGGATCCGGTGATCAAGGCCCTCGAGGCGCAGCGGCCGCTGTGGCAGCCGGGCACCGAGCACGTCTATCACAGCATGACCTTCGGTTATCTGGTCGGCGAGGTGGTGCGCCGGATCACCGGCAAGTCGCTCGGCACCTTCTTCGCCGACGAGGTCGCGGGCCCGCTGGGTCTGAACTCCTGGATCGGCCTGCCGGAGACGCAGGAGCCGAAGGTTGCCAGGATCGAGTACTCGAAGCCGTTCACCCTGGAGGAGATGACCGAGGGGATGATCGCGACCATGGGACTGGACGCCGAGACGGTGACTCGGTGGATCCAGGCGCTCTGGAGCGAGGATTCCGTGCAGGCCAAGGCCGCAGCGGTCGGCGGTGCGCTCGCCGACCAGTCCGTGTTCGAGACCCGTGCATACCGGGCGGCGGAGTTCCCAGCGGCGAACATGCACACGGACGCCCGCTCGGTAGCCCGGATGTACGCCGCGACGGTGAGCGAGGTCGACGGCATCAGGCTGCTCGACCCGGCGACGGTCGAGCGGGCGATCGAGGTGCAGACCGACAAGACTCGGATGCACGGGCTGCCGGCGGATCTGGACATCCCGGCCAACCGCTCCTTCTACATGTCGCTCGGATTCTGGCGCTCCTGCCCGCCGATGCCGCTGACCGGCCCGAAGGCGTTCGGGCATCCGGGTTCGGGCGGATCGGTCGGGTTCGCCGACCCGGACTCCGCGATCGGGTTCTGCTATCTGCCCAACCTGTGGTCGTTCCGGATCGGCGAGCCGCGGGCGTCGAGCCTGGCCGACGCAGTCCGGGACTGCCTCTGATCAGGATCGGACCGGCCGTGGCCCACTCGGCCACGGCCGGGCCTGTTCCAGCTGGGCGGCGACGGAGATGATCATGGCGTCGGCACCGTACTGGCCGGTCAGCATCACCCCGATCGGCAGTGTGACGCCGTCGACCTCGGCCCGGTGCAGCGGCAGGCTGATCGACGGCCGGCCGGTCACGTTGGCCAGGTTGGTCCACGGCGTGTACGCGTACTGGGCGGCGAACTCGGCCACCGGATCATGATCATTCCTCAAGCCCCCGATCGGCATCGGCGGCCGGGCCAGGGTCGGGGTCAGGATGAGGTCGTACGCCTGCCAGCGATCGGCCACCTCGCGGGTGATCAACTGCGCCGTCTGCACCGCCTGGGCGTAGCGCAGCCCGCTGACGCCGCGACCGACCTCGCGCAAGTGCCGGGTCAGCGGCGTCACCCGCCGTTCCGCCTCGGCCGGCACCGGAGCATCGAGCGCGCTGATCGCCCAGAGCGCCTCGAACGCGTCCAGCCCCCGCTGTTGAGCTTCGGCCGTCAGCGGTGCGGGCCCGACGTCCACCCGGTGGCCGAGCTCGGCGAGCAGTTCGGCGGTCTGCTCGGCCGCGGCCCGGCAGACCGGGTCGACCCCGCCCGGCGTTCCGTAGAAGGGTTCCAGCACCAATCCGATCCGCAGTGATCCCGGGTCGGCCCCGGCCGCGGCGAGGAACGGACCGCCGGGCGGTGCGACGAAGGCGTCGCCCGGCCAGTTGTGGGCGAGCACATCGAGCGCCAGCGCGGTATCGCGGACGTCCCGGGTCACCACGCCGTGGGTGCTCAGCCCGGCCGACTCCGCGCCGTACGGTCCCGGGCTGATCCGCCCCCGGGACGGCTTCAGCCCGACCAGCCCGCAGCAGGAGGCCGGGATCCGGATCGAGCCGCCGCCGTCGCTGGCGTGCGCGATCGGCACCAGCCCGGCGGCCACCGCGGCCGCCGCGCCGCCGCTGGAACCGCCGGCCGAACGACTCAGATCCCAAGGGGTACGGGCCGGTGGCGCGACGTCCGGCTCGGTGTAGGGCGGCAGCCCGAACTCCGGCGTGTTGGTCTTGCCGACCATGATCGTTCCGGCCTCGCGGAGCAGCGTGACCACCCCGTCGTCCACCGGCGCCGGCACCGGATCGAGTGCCGCGCTGCCCCGCCGGATCGGCACCCCGGCCACCTGGGTCAGATCCTTGATCGGGCAGGGAACCCCGGCCAGCGCAGGAAGTTCCGCCCCGGCCCGGAGACGACGCTCCAGCTCGGCCGCCTGGCCCAGCGCACGTTCCGGTGTCAGGGTCACGAAGGCGCCGACCTCGGGGCCGAGCCGTTCGGCCCGCTCGAGGGCCTCGGTCACCACGTCGGTCGGGTTCACGTCGCCGGAACGCACGGCGGCGGCCAGCTGGCGGGCGGTCAGGTCGGACAGGTCGGCCATGACCGGAACGCTATCCCGCGAACAGATCCCGGATGTCGTCGGCCGTCAGGCCGGCCGCGGACATGGTGTCGCCGCCCAACACGGCGTCGAACAGTTCGGCCTTGCGCTCCTTGAGCGCCATCACCTTCTCCTCGATGGTGTCCCGGGCCACCATCCGGTACACCATGACGTTCCGGGTCTGGCCGATCCGGTGCGCCCGGTCGACCGCCTGCGCCTCGGCAGCCGGGTTCCACCACGGGTCGAGCACGAAGCAGTAGTCGGCCTGAGTCAGGTTGAGACCGAAGCCGCCTGCCTTCAGGCTGATCAGGAAGACCGGCACGTCGCCCGAGGTGAACCGCTCGATCTCGGCGTCACGCTTCCGGGTGCTGCCGTCCAGGTAGCCGTACCCGATCTTGTCGGCGTCCAGCCGTTCCTTGATCAACTTCAGGAAGCCGGTGAACTGGCTGAACACCAGCGCCCGATGTCCCTCGGCGATCACCTCGGACAGCTGCTCGACCAACAACTCGATCTTGCTCGAGCCGACGCCGGCGTACTCGGGATCGACCAGGCCCGGGTCCAGGCTGAGCTGGCGCAGCTTGGTGATCGAGCTCAAGATCGTGAACCGGTTGGAGTCGAGGTCGTCGACCAGGCCGAGCACCTTCTGCCGTTCCCGCTGCAGATGGGTCTGGTAGAGCCGCAGCTGCTTCGGCTGCAGGACGACATCGAGCACCTGCTCGGTCTTCGGCGGCAGGTCCAGCGCCACCGACTCCTTGGTCCGGCGCAGCATCAGCGGACGGATCCGCCGACGCAGCCGGCTCAACCGCTCCGGGTCCTCGCCCCGTTCGATCGGCCGCCGGTAGTACTCGGCGAACCGGTCCGGGTGCGGGAACATGCCGGGCGCCACGATCGACAGCAGGGACCACAGGTCCATCAGGCTGTTCTCCAGCGGGGTGCCGGTGATCGCCAGCTTCACCGCGCAGCGGACCCGCCGCGCCGCGGCATAGGTCCGGGCCCGATGGTTCTTCACGAACTGCGCCTCGTCCAGGATCATGCCGGACCAGCCGGCGTCGGCGTACGCCTCGGCGTCGATCCGCAGCAGGGTGTAGCTGGTGATCACCAGGTCGGCGCCCGCGATCGTCTCGGCGAGCGGCGTCCTGCTCTTGCCCTCGGTCTTCTCCACCGCGACCACCCGCAGCCCCGGCGCGAAGGTGGCCGCCTCGCGGGCCCAGTTGCCGACCACGCTGGTCGGTGCCACCACCAGCCACGGACCATGATCACGATCTTCCTGCTGTTGCCGCGCCCGGCAGATCAGGGCCAGCGCCTGCATCGTCTTGCCGAGACCCATGTCGTCGGCCAGGATCCCGCCGAGCCCGTTGCGCCACAGGGTGGTCAGCCACCGATAGCCCTCCAGCTGGTACGGCCTCATGGTGGCCTCGAGTTCGGGCGGCGGCTCGCTGTCCCCCTCCGCCACGGTGGTCAGCGAGCGCACGGCGGTGGCCCACCGGTCGGACTGGTCGAGCACGACACCGAGCCCGACCAGCTCCTCCCAGACACTCACGGCGAGCCGGCTGACCCGGATCGTGCCCGGCTCGTCGTCGGCATCGATGATCGCCCGCGCCTCGTCGATCAACTCGGCCAGCCGGGTGAACTCGGGCCGGTTCAGCTCGACGTAGACGCCGGTCTCCAAGATCAGGTACTCGTCGCCGCGGGCCAGCCCGGCGAACAGCTCCTCGAACGGGACCTGTTCGCCGTCGATCGAGACGTCGATCCTGAGGTCGAACCAGTCCGAGGTCTCCGACGTGGTCTCCAGCTTGACCAGCGGATCCGTCTCGGACGGCCGGTAGTCCAGTCGCTCGCCCTCGATGATCACGGTGACGCCGGCCTGCTCCAGTTCCTCGATCACCTCGGCCGAGAAGATCGCGGCCGCCATCCCGGTCAGCTCCACCGCCGGCGCCGGCACCTGCTTCCCCTTGCGCAGGGCGAGTTCCGGGATCCGCTCGTACGGCAGCGGCAGCGCGCCGGCGATCCGCGCCTCCGCGGCCGGGTCGCGCACGGTGGGCGTGCGTACCGGCTCGTCGAGGTCGAACCGCTGCTCCGCGCCGGTCACTCGGTAGGCCCAACGCCACTGCAACTGGAGCCGGTGCCCGGGCAGGTAGCGGACGATCAGCTCGGGCGTCGGCGGTGCGACCTCGGGCAGTTCGACCGAGCCGTCGCTGGAGACGATCTGGGCCTTGCGCCGCACCTGCGGATAGAACTCGCCCGTGAACCGTGGCTCGTCCGCGGCCGGGATGTCGACGCTGCGTCGCTCGATGATCAACTGGCGCAGCTCCCGCGGCAGCGGCTCGGCCAGCCGGTACAACCTGATCCCGCCGTCGTGGCTGAACAACCCGTGGGCCGGCTCGCCGAGCAGCCCGATCTGCTCGGGCTGCAGCGTCCGGCCGCCGATCATGATCACCGGGCCGAGCAGGATCGAACCGTCCAGCAGCCGCCGCGCGTCCAGGCGCACCGCGGCATGATCGACTCCGACCTCGATCGGGTTCCGGCCCTCGATCAGGCCGAGCCCGAGTTCCGGCGCCGCCTCCAGCAACGACCAGACCCGCGGCGCCACCGTGTCGAACGAGATCCAGGGCGAGCGTCCGTACACGTAGCGTGCCATCGGGCCGCAGGCGAACCGGAACTGCAGCAGCAGGTCCTGCTGCTGCTGCGGGTAGCCGAGGTGCCGCGCGTCCAGGTCGTCCCAGGAGATGCCGCCGCGGACCCAGCCGCCGTTGGCCGTGCGCCGGACCGGCCGGGCCCGCAGGCTGGGCGTCTCGGTGCCGCTGATGTTGCCCTGGCCGCGGTACGTGGTCCGATGGTGCACCTCGAACTCGATCCCGAGCGCGGTTCCGACGTCGGAGGGGGTCGGATCGGGAGCCGTGCTGAGCCGGGTCAGCACCTGCTCCCACTCCGGCCGGTCCAGGCTGCGGACCAGCCCGTCCAGGCCGCGGGCGGTGATCAACACAGCGACCGCGTGCTTGCAGTCCCGGGCGACGGGGCAGGAGCAGCGGCCGAACGGGATCGTGCCGCGCCGCGGATCCGAGTCGTTCAGCCCGACCACGGTCCGGTACGTGTGACCGCCGCTGCCCCGGACCGACGCCGTCAGCGTCTTGGTGGCCGAGTCGAACTCCACCCCGGACACGTTCCCGCGGCGGGCGTACACCATCCCCCGCGCGTACGTCTCGTGGCCGGCCATGGCGATGACGGCGTCGTTCGTCAACGCCCCCTGCCAGCCGTTCGCCACGCTCACCGCCCCAACCTAGTCCGCGATCAGGCTTGGTCCGCGATCAACCGTTCCAGCGTCACGTAGGCACCGTTGTCGATCAAGGAATCGAGCGCCTCGGTGTAGGCGGCGACGAACCGCGCGTCGTCGATCAGGTCGCCGAACAGCTCGCGGTCGGCGATGAACGCCGTCCTGTCCTCGCGCTGGGTCTTCGCGGTCGCGGTCAACTGGTCGGCCAGCCGGTCCACCACGGTGATCGGCTGGCCCTGCTCGTCGGTCCCCTCGGCGTAGCGGGCCCAGCTCGCCACGATCGCCGCCGACAGCCGGACCGGCCCGCCGGACTTCAGGTTGGCCTTGATCACCGGGACCAGCCACTTCGGGATCCGGTCCGAGGACTCGGCCGCGAGCCGGGCGATGGTGTCCTTGACCTCGGCGTTGGAGAACCGTTCGATCAAAGTCCTCGTGTAGTCGTCGAGATCGATGCCGGGCACCGGCCGCAGCGTCGGGATCGCCTCGGAGTTCATGTAGTTGAGCAGGAACGTGGCGAACACCGGGTCCTGTGCCGCCTCGTGCGCGTAGGTGTAGCCGGCCAGGTGACCGAAGTAGGCGATGCCCTGGTGGCTGGCATTGAGCAGCCGCAGCTTCATCAGCTCGTACGGCTCCACGTCGTCGACCAGCTGCACCTCGCCGCGGTCGTAGTCCGGTCGGCCGGCGGCGAAATGATCTTCCAGAACCCACTGGAAGAAGGGTTCCGCGACGACCGGCCAGCCGTCCCGGACGCCGAACTGGTCGGTGATCTCGGCCCGGTCGGCGTCGGTGGTGACCGGCGTGATCCGGTCCACCATCGAGTTCGGGAACCGCACCTCGGCAGCGATCCACTCGGCCAGCTCCGGGTCCTTGGCGCGGGCGAACGTCGTGTACGCATCCCGGGCGACGTGGCCGTTGCCCTGGATGTTGTCGCAGGACATGATCGTCAGCGGACCCGTACCGCGGTCCCGGCGGCGGCGCAACGCCTCGGTGATCAAGCCGAAGGTCGTCTGCGGCACCGTGTCCGGAGCAAGATCGGCGACGACCGCGGGCGTCGCGAGATCGAAGTCGCCGGTGACCGGCGAGATGTTGTAGCCGCCCTCCGTCACGGTCAGCGAGATGATCTTGGTGTCCGGGTGGGCCAGCCGCTCGATCACCGCCTCCGGATCGTCCGGCGCGTACAAGTAGTCGATGATCGAACCGATCACCCGGGCCTCGCGGCGCCCGTCGGGATGCTTCTCGACCAGGGTGTAGAGGCCGCTCTGCTCGGTCAGCACGTCGCGCATCCGGCGATCGCCGGGCAGCAGCCCGATGCCGCAGATCGCGTACTCCTTGGCCAGGCCCTGGCGCAGCAGCCGATCGATCACCAGCGCCTGGTGCGCCCGGTGGAACCCGCCGACGCCGATGTGCACGATGCCCGCCACCAGCTCCGAGCGGTCGTACTCGGGCCGGGCCACGGCCTCGGTCGCCCCGGCCAGCAGCGCGGTCGCCGCCGGTTCCTCGATCCTCATCTACCTGCCTCCTCAGCCGTACGTCGTCGACCCACCATCTTGCTGCATCCCCGACGCCACCGCGTCATGGGCCAGACTGGACGGCATGGCTCAGCGGCAACGACTCGGCTCCCTGCTGGCCGGCCTGCTGCTCCTCCTCCCGGCCGCCTGTACGGCGACAGAGCCGGCTCCGGTCTGGACGACCGTCGACACGCTGCCGGCCGGCTTCGCGGCCGAGACCCTCACGCCGAGCCCGGACGGCCTGATCATCGGTGGTCGCGGAGCCGATCCGGCCCGGCCGATGCTGCTGGTCGAACAGGCCGATGGCGTCCGCGAAGTCCCCTTGACGCCCGAGTCCGGCTACGGTCACACGGCAGCACTGTTGTCGATCGCGATCGCCGGTCAGCAGGTGTACGCGTTCGGCGGCGACCGCGGCGGCGCGCACGCCAACGTCCGGTGGAGCGTGTGGTCCGGCACTCCGGGCGGAGTTCGGGAACACGAGCAGATCTTCTGGACCTTCGGCGGCCAGGACGCCGGCTCCCTGACCGCGATGGTGGCCCGGCCCGACGGCCCGCTGATCATCGGCAACTGGGGTTCACCGCGCGGGCTGGACATCACGGTCTGGACGGCCCGGAAGAACACCTGGACCAGGATCGACTCGAAGGGGACCGCCCTGGCCAGCACGGCGGAGGAGCTGCTGTCCGAGCGCGGGGCGGCCGTGCTGGGCGAACGGGCGATCATCGCCGGCAGCGCCCTGCAACTCGACGAGAGCCTGCTCAGCCACGCCGCGACCTGGATCCAGGACTCCGCCGGAGCGGACTGGCGGCGGGTCGATCTTCCGTCCGCCGGTACGGCGAGCACCGCCCTCGACGTCGACTGCGCGAACGACTGCCTGGTCGCCGGCATCGTCGACGGCAAGGTGGCCGGCTGGCTCGGCGACGGCGCGGCCTGGCAGCGGATCGAACTGCCCGACCTCCCCGCCGACCCCCGCGCCGCCGTTCTGCGCGTGTTCCGGGTCGCGGAGGGCTGGCGGATCGCGGTCGGCGACGGCGCAACCACGACCGTGATCGGCCCGGGCGCGGAGCCGGTCACGGGCCCGCCCGGCCGGCTGATCGACGCCGCCGGCGGTGACCGGACGCGGCTGCTGGTCGAGGATCCCGACCGGACTCGCCGCCTCCACCAACTCGGCTGACCTCGGCCGGCCGCCGTCACCTCTCTTCGCCCCCGCCCTCTTCACCGCCCCGCTCTCTTCACCACCCCGCCCGCTTCACCGCCCCGCCCGGCTTCACCGCCCCGCCCGCTTCACCGCCCCGCCCGGCTTCACCGCCCCGCCCGGCTTCACCGCCCCGCCCGGCTTCACCGCCCGCCCGCCTCACCGCCCGCCCGCCTCACCGCCCGCCCGCTTCGCTGCCCCGCCCGCTTCGCTGCCCCGCCCTCTTCACCGCCCCGCCCGCTTCACCGCCCCGCCCGCTTCACCGCCCCGCCCTCTTCGCCGCGCGGCCCCGCCGCCCACCCCGCCCCGCCCCAATGCCGTCCATCTCCCATTCGGGAAAGGGCTTGCCCGTTGGTATCGCACGATACTAAGATCGCGCTCATGTCAGTCACCGATGACGGAGCACGGTTGTCGCTGGAGCAGCCGATCTCGCGCGGGGACCGGGTCCGGGACGCGCTGCAGGAGGCGATCCTGAACGGCACCCTCAAGCAGGGCTCGCCCCTGGTCGAACGCGACCTGTCGGCCCGCCTCGGGGTGTCCAAGACTCCGATCCGGGAGGCGCTCAAGCAGCTCCGGTCGAGCGGCCTGGTGGTCGCGAACTCGTACCAGGGGATGAGCGTGCGGACCCTCGACGCCGCCACCGTGCGCGACGTCTCCGGTGCCCGAGCGGCGGTCGAGCCGGCCGCGGTCCGGATGGCCGTCGAGTTGCGCGAGCCCGGGCCGCATCCGGCCGCCCGGCGTGCCCTGGCCGAAGCCCGTGCCCTGCTGGCGGACGATCAGCCGGCCCAGCTCGGCTTGATCAACCGCAGGTTCCACCGTGATCTCTACGCCGCCTGCGGCAACGAGCTCATGATCGACTTCCTGGACAAGTTGCAGGGGCTCAACGCCTTCATCGCCACCGCGGGCTGGCGGGCGGAGGCGACACCGTCGGACTCGGAGTGGGACGAGCACACCGCCGTCCTGGACGCCTTCGAGGCGGGCGACGCCGATCAGGCGGCCGGACTGCTCCGTGATCACATCGAGCGGTCCGCGGCCGGCGTACTCCGTTCACTGGAACAGAGCGAACCGTCATGACCAAGATCACCGGAGTCCGGCTGACCCCGGTCGCGATCCCCCGCTCGACCGGGCTGGTCTGCGGCCACGTGATCGTCGAACTGGACACCACCGACGGGGTCACCGGACTCGGCGAGATGTCGGACTTCCAGCATCTGCCCCGCTTCCACGTCGACGTTCCCGAACTGGAACGCACCCTGACCGAGCTGCTGGCCGGGCTGCCGGTCGGCGTCGAGGGCGCGAACGAGGCGGAGCGGCGGCTGGCCGATTCGTTCCCGCTGGCGGGTTCGCTGTACGACAAGACGTCGGTGATCCGCTGCGGTGTCGATCTTGCCCTCTGGGACGTCCGCGGCAAGCTGGCCGGGCTTTCCGTCAGCGACCTGCTCGGCGGCGCGGTCCGCGAGTCGTTGCCGGTGGCGTACCCGATCTTCCGGCAGCAGACGCCACAGGACGTGGACGCCAATCTTGATCTTGTGGCCGACCGGCTGGACCAGGGCTTCACCCTGTTCCGGGTCTACGTCGGCCGCCGACTGGACCTGGACGAGTCGTTCCTGCGAAGGCTCCGGGATCGGTTCGGTGATCGGGTGGCGGTGAAGTCGCTGGACTTCTCCAACCTGCTCGATGCCCGGGTCGCCGCCCGGTTCATCGAGCGCACCCGGGAGATCGGCTACCAGCTGGTCGAGGCGCCGGCGTACGAACGCGACACCGAGGGACTGGCCTTCGTCCGCAGCCGCACCCTGGTCCCGGTCAGCGAGCACGTCCATGATCGCCGGTGGGCCATCGAGCTCGCCGCGACCCGGGCGGTCGACGTGTTCAACCTCGGCCTGTTCACACTGGGCGGGATCACCCCCGCCCGGTCGATGGCCGCGATCGCCGAGGCGGCCGGGCTGCGCGCCCTGATCGGAACGACCCAGGAGCTGGTGATCGGCACCGCGGCCGCGGCCCACTTCGGCGTCGCGACCATGATCGCCGACGAGCCCGCCGACCCGGTCGGCCCGCTGCTCTACACCCGCGATGTCGTCGCCGGCGACGTCGACTACTCCGGCGGCCTGCTGCACCCGCCGGTCGGACCCGGACTCGGCGTGGAACTCGACCCGGAGCGGCTGGCCGCCTCCCGCGGCCCGCTGCGCTGGACCGACACGGCGGTCACCGACGTGGTGGACCGGACCGGCAAGGGCCGTGCCGATCGCGGAGGACGATCATGAGGTTCACCGGACGCCGCGTCCTGGTCACCGGAGCCGCCCGCAACATCGGCCTGGACATCGCCCGGCGGTTCCTCGCCGACGGCGCCGCGGTCGCGATCAACGACCGCGAGGCCGACGACGTACGGGCGGCCGTCGAGCAACTGGCCGACGGCGGCACCGTGCTGGCCGTGCCGGCCGACGTCGCCGACCCGGACGCCGTCGAGTCCATGATCGACTCGGTGGTCGCCCGGCTCGGCGGACTGGACGTGTTGATCAACAACGCGGCCGTGCAGTACGTCGGCCGGGTCCCGTTCGCCGAACTCAGCCTGGCCGACTGGGACGCGACCTTCACGGTCAACGCCCGCGGCACGTTCCTCTGCACCGCGGCCGCGGCCAGGATCATGCGGCCCGGCTCCTCGGTGATCAACGTGTCCTCGATCGGTGCGACCAAGGCGCATCGAAGGGCGCTGGCGTACGACAGCACGAAGGGCGCCATCGAGGCGTTCACCCGGGCCGCCGCGCTGGAGCTCGCGCCGCAGGGCATCCGGGTCAACGCGGTCGCACCGGGCGCGGTGATCACCGACATGAACCGGGACCGGGAGGCGGCGCTGCGGGACCGGCACCGGGCTCAGATCCCGCTCGGCCGGGCGGCCACCGGGGCCGACATCGCCGCCGCCGTGAGCTTCCTGGCGTCGGACGACGCCGACTACATCACCGGGCACGTCCTCGCCGTGGACGGCGGGCTCGGCATCCAGGCCAGGCAACCGTCCGAGGAGGCACAGCCGTGAACCTGCAGGCGTTCGCCGGCATCACGACCATGATCATCACCCCGTACGCCGAGGACGGGAGGGTGGCCCCGGAGGTCGCGACCGAACTCGCCCGGCGGGTCGACGCGGCCGGCATCGACGTGATCGCCGCGCTCGGCAACACGGCGGAGATGCAGCAGCTGGACGCGGGTGAGCGATCGATCATGCTCCGCGCCGTGGCCGACGGTCGGCAGCAGGCGCAGCTCCTGGCCGGGGTGATCGGCAGCGTCGGCGACGTGATCACCACCGCGGCCGAGGCGGCCGACCTCGGCTACCACGCGATCATGGTGCACGAGCCGGCCGACCCGTTCGGCGACAGCGCCGACGTGGCCGGCTACTACGAGCGGATCGCCGACCGGTCGCCGCTGCCGGCGGTGCTCTATCTCCGCTCGCCCCGGCTCACCATCGGTGATCTCGGCCGGCTGGCCGGGCATCCCGGCATCGCGGCCGTGAAGTACGCCCGGGACGACCTGCTCGGCCTGTCCACGCTGCTGAGCGGGCCGACCGGCGCCGACTGCGTCTGGGTCAACGGGCTGGCCGAGTCGCGGGTGCCGGCGTTCGCCGCGCTCGGGATCACCGGCTTCACCACCGGCATCGGCAACGTCCGGCCGGAACTCTGCATCGCCGTCCGCGACGCGGTGATCAAGAACGATCTGCCCCTGCTGTACGCGCTGCTCGACCTGGTCCGCCCGGTCGAGGTGCTGCGCGCGGCCGGCAACAACCGGTGCAACGTCTCCGTACTCAAGGAACTGCTCCGGCTCGACGGCCTTCCGGCCGGCGACGTCCGGCCGCCGCACGCGCCGCTGGGCGACGCGGCCCGGAAGCGCCTGCAGGACGCCTGGCACGCCTGGACCCCGGACCGGCTCCGGTCCCTCGGCGTCGCCGTACCCATCCCCTAGCAAGACCCCAAGGAAGACGAGGTCGACGATGACAACAAACCTGACCCGGCGCGCCGCCCTGTTGCTCGGTGCCGGAACCCTGACCGCGGCCGCCGGCTGCAACCGGTTCGGCGGCGGTTCCGCCACCGCGGACGGCTCGACCGTGAACATGGTCTGGTGGGGCGACGCGCAGCGCGCCGAGGTCACCGAGGCCGCGCTCGAGCTGTACCGCAAGGCGAACCCAGGGCTCAAGATCACCACCGAGTTCCAGTCCGGCAGTGCCTACGACGACAAGCTGGCGGTACGGTTCGGCGGCGGCAACCCGCCCGACCTGCTCGCGGTCCGCCGCGAATCCCTACGTGACTTCGCCGACCGCGGCTCGCTGCTGGATCTCGCCACCAAGCAGGACTTGATCAAGACCGCCGACATCCCGGGCGGCGTGCTGAACGCGGGCAAGGTCGGCGACTCCCTGTACGGCGTGCCGGGCGGTGTCACCTCGATGGGCTGGGCGCTGAACAAGGCGGTCTTCGACAAGTACGGGATCGACCTGCCGGACGGGAAGTCGTGGAGCTGGGACGACTTCGCCGAGCTGGCGGCGGAATTCGCCAAGGCCAGCGACAAGAAGGCCTACGGCGCGGACTACCCGCTGGACGACCTGCTCACGTTCGGGATCTTCGTCCGGCAGCACGGCGAGGATCTGTGGACGGCCGACAGCAAGCTCGCGGTCCCGGCCGAGATCGTGACAGCCTGGTTCCAGCAGGCCGTTGATCTTCGGGCCAAGGGCGCGATGCCGCCGCCCGGCTGGGCCGAGTCGCTCGGCCCGTCGGCCGACCAGTCGCCGATCGCCCGCGGGCTGGTCGCGACCCAGGCGATCCCGTCGAACAGCTTCGCCACCTTCAACCGGGCCGCCAAGCAGACGCTGGACATGGTGTGGTTCCCCGGCGAGTCCCAGGCCACCCGGCGCGGCATGGCGATCATCCCCGGCCTGTTCTGGTCGGTCACCGCGCAGTCGAAGGCGTCGGACCAGACCGTGGCCCTGCTGGACTTCCTGATCAACGACGTCGAGGCCAACAAGACCATGGGCGTCACCCGGGGCAATCCAGCCAGCACCAAGGTCGCCGCCGCGGTCAGTGGCGTGCTGGAGCCGGATGATCAGTTCGCGAACGACTACGTGGTCGAGCTGGCCAAGGAGAAGCTGGTCGACCCGGTGCCGGACCCGCTCGGCACCTCGGAGCTGGGCGATCTGCTGTCCACGCTCGCCGACGAGGTGAGCTTTGGCAAGACGACGCCCAAGGACGCCGGCACCGAGTTCACCAGCAAGGGCGCCGAGATCCTCGGGAAGCGCTGATCATGACAGCTCCCGCCGAACTGGCCGTTCCGCCGCCGCACCCGGTACGTCCGGCGCGCCGGCGCCGGCAGGACTGGGCCGGTTATGTCTTCCTGATCCCCTGGTTCGGCGGGATGCTGCTCACGATCATCCCGTTCGGTGCCTCGCTGTATCTCGCGTTCACCGACTACAACCTGCTCAACGCGCCCCAATGGGTGGGCCTGGCCAACTTCCAGCAGCTGGCGGTGGACGAGCGACTGCACCACTCCTTGACCGTCACGTTCGTCTACACGTTCACCTCGGTGCCGCTGTCGCTGGCGGCCGCGCTCGCCGTCGCCCTGCTGCTCAACCAGGGCCTGGCCGGACTGCCGATCTACCGGGCCGTCTACTACCTGCCGTCGCTGCTCGGCAGCAGCGTCGCCGTCGTGATGCTGTGGCGGGCGATCTTCGGCCGGGACGGCGTGATCAACCAGGTGCTCGGCTTCGTCGGCATCGCCGGCCCGGCCTGGGTGACCGATCCGGACTACGCGCTCAGCGTGTTGATCACCTTGAACGTGTGGACGTTCGGCGCGCCGATGGTGATCTTCCTGGCCGCGCTGCGCCAGGTGCCGGCGATGTACTACGAGGCCGCGGCGGTCGACGGCGCCTCACGGTGGCGGCAGTTCTGGTCCGTGACCGTACCGCTGATCAGTCCGGTGATCTTCTTCAACCTGGTGCTGTCGCTGATCGGTTCACTGCAGACCTTCACCCAGGGTTACGTGATGAGCAACGGCTCCGGCGGGCCGGCCAACTCCACCCTGTTCTACAACCTGTACCTCTACATCCAGGGGTTCAACCAGTTCAACATGGGCTACGCCTCCGCGATGGCCTGGCTGTTGTTGATCATCGTCGCGGCGTTCACCGCGGTGAACTTCCTGGCCCAGCGGTACTGGGTCTTCTACGAGGACAAGTGATCGTCGATCATGGTGACGCTCAATCCCCCGAAGCCGCGGGCCGTGCTGGCCGGCCGGCCCGACCCGATCCCCGGCCGCGCCCGCAAGCCCCGCTCGGCCGCCTGGTCGCGGTTCGCCCGGCACCTGCTGCTCTGCGCGATCGGCGCCGTACTGCTCTACCCGCTGCTCTGGCTGATCTCCAGCTCGATCAAGCCGGACACGCTGATCTTCACCGACCTGTCACTCTGGCCGGCGGAGTTCGACTTCTCGCACTACGCCGAGGGCTGGACCGCGCTGGAGTACGGGTTCGAGAACTACCTGTTCAACTCGGCCCTGATCGTCGTGCTCAGCATCGCCGGCAACCTGATCTCCTGCTCGATGGCGGCCTACGCCTTCTCCCGATTGGAGTTCCGCGGCCGGAAGCTGTTCTTCGCGCTGACCCTCGGCACGCTGATGCTGCCCGGCCACGTCCTGCTGATCCCGCAGTACATCCTGTTCTCCCAGTTGGGCTGGCTGAACACGTACCTGCCGCTGATCGTGCCGAACTTCCTGGCCACGAACGCGTTCTTCATCTTCCTCATGGTGCAGTTCATGCGCGCCCTGCCCCGGGAACTGGACGACGCGGCCCGGATGGACGGCTGCGGCCCGTTCCGGATCTTCCTGCGGATCACGGTTCCGCTCTGCACGCCCGCGTTCGCCACCACGGCGATCTTCACCTTCATCTCGACCTGGAACGAGTTCTTCTCGCCGCTGCTCTATCTGACCGACGCGGAGCTGTACACGGTGCCGCTCGCCCTGCGGCAGTTCATGGACACCGAGGGGCAGAGCTCGTGGGGTCAGATGTTCGCGATGTCGGTCGTTTCGCTGGCCCCGGTGATCGGTTTCTTCATCGCCGGGCAAAGATATCTGGTACGGGGCATCGCGACGACGGGCCTGAAGTGAACGACTCCCATCCGACGCAGGAGGAGCAAGGATGACCACCGCCGATCTCACCCACGACTACTCACCCTGGAGTTTCTACGGCCGGGCGACCGACGAGGAGAAGAAACTCCAGTTCGAACACCAGCAGCAACTGCTCGAGCAGCATCCGGACTGGCAGCTGGGCGAGGAGGTCTTCCTCAGCCCACTCGCCGCGGTCCAGTGCGAGACGCTGCGGATGGGCAAGCGGAGCTACGTGGCCGCTCACGCCTACCTCTCGCACGAGGTCACCCTGGGCGACTTCTGCACCGTGAACGCCTTCACCGTGGTCCGCGGCAAGATCACGATGGGCGACGCGGTACGGATCGGTGCGCACACCTCGATCCTCGGCTTCAATCACACGATGGCGGATCCGGACACCTGGGTGTTCAGGCAGCCGACCACGTCCAAGGGGATCACGATCGGCACCGACGTCTGGATCGGGTCGCATGTCGTGATCGTCGACGGCGTGACGATCGGCGACCGGGCCATGATCGCGGCCGGAGCCGTGGTGACCCGCGACGTACCGGCCGGAGCGGTGGTCGGCGGCAACCCGGCCAAGGTGATCAAGTGGCGGGTTCCGGCGCTGGCCCAGGCCCCGAAGGATGATCTCGGTACGGCCCTGACCGCGTTCGTCGCGCGGGCGAAGGAGCAGGGCCCGGCCGTACTGGCGTCCTACTGGGACGACGAGCGGCAGCGTTATGTCGATCCGATGGCCGGCCGGCTCACCGTCCGGGCCGACTGCGATGCGATCGAGATCGCGCAGTACCTGACCGGCCGCACTCCCCCGCCGTGGACTACGGAGCAGGCCGTCGAGCGGCTCACGCGGCTGCAGGATGCCGGGGCCGGATTGGTTCCCGATCTCGACGCGGACGGCACACCGCTGCCGGCACCGGCTGACATCACCTCCGGTGGGAGCTACGAGATCCTCTGCGTCGGGTACGCGCTCGACGTGCTCGGCTCGGCCTTCCCGCATCCGATCAAGGCCGTGTCCGAACTCGCCCCGGACCGGCTCACCGCGCTGCTGGACGGGCTGAACTGGACCGGCAACCCCTGGGGCTCGGGCCACATGATCGACGGGATCGGCACCGCGCTGCTCTGGGACCTGCGGCACCCCGAGGCCGATCATGATCGCGCGAAGCTCCTGCTGGACACGGTGATCGGCTGGATGGTGCGCAACGCCGACCCGGCGACCGGGATGTGGGGCCGGGCCGACACGTCCAGCCTGCTACTGGTGGTCAACGGGTTCTACCGCGCGTCCCGCGGCACGTTCGCCCAGTTCGGGCTGCCGGTGGCGTACCCGGAACGGGTGATCGACACCGTGCTGCAGCACGTCCGGGACCGCAGCCTGTTCGCCCCGGAACGGCAGAACGCCTGCAACGTGCTCGACGTCGCCCACCCGCTCTGGCTCGCTGCTCGGCAGACCAGCCATCGCTCCGACGAGATCGCTTCGGTGGCCCGGACCCTGCTGGGCGACGCCCTCGGCGCCTGGGTGGATGATCAAGGCTTCGCCTTCCTCGCCGCCCGGCCGGAGAACGCGGGCCTGCCCAAGGCCGTACCCGGTCTGCAGGGCACCGAGATGTGGCTGGCGATCATCTGGCTGCTGGCCGATCTGTCCGGCATGAGCGACGCGGTCGGCTACCGGCCGCGCGGCGTGCATCGCCCCGAACCCGCCCTCCGGCTCGACCGGATTCCCTGAGGAGCACCGTGATCATCCGCATCGCCCATGAGCCCGACCCGTCCCCTCGATTGCGGTACGGCCTCGACCTGCTTGTGGCGGCCCTCCGCGACGCAGGAACGCTCCCCGAGCTTGTCGAAGGGCAAGGCCCGGCGCCCTTCGACAGGCTCAGGGAACGGACGGGCGAGGAGCGGATGATCTTCGTCGGCAACCGCTCCAGCTCCGTGATCACGGAGCTGGAGCGGGACGACGTCCTGCTGTACACCACGCCGGAGCCGCGCGACGACGGCTTCTACCTGACCTCGCTGCCCGGTGACCTCACGGTGATCACCGGCGGCAACGACACCGGCGTTCTCTACGGCTGCCAGGAACTGGCCCGGGTGATCCGCCGGGACGGTGGGCTGCCGCGCGATCTCGATCATGGCGAGAACCCGGACCTGGTGTTGCGCGGTCCGGCGATCGGCCTGCAGAAGACGACGCTGGAGCCGCCGCGGCAGACGTACGAGTATCCGATCACGCCGGACCGATTCGGGTGGTTCTACGATCGCGAGCACTGGCTCGAGGTGCTGGAAACCCTGTGTGCACAGCGATCCAACGTGATCTACCTGTGGAGCGGGCACCCGTTCTCGTCGTTCGTCCGGCTGCCGGACTACCCCGAGGCGCAGGAGGTCACCGACGAGGAACTGGCGCTGAACCGGGACCTGCTGCATTGGCTCACCACCGAGGCCGACCGGCGCGGCATCTGGGTCGTGCTGAAGTTCTACAACATCCACATCCCGCTGCCGTTCGCCGAGCACCACGGCATCCCGTTGCGGCAGCCGAAGCCGACGCCGCTGGTGGCCGGCTACACCCGGGCGGCGATCGCGGCGTTCGCCTCCGAGTACACCGGCATCGGCCTGTACGTCTGCCTGGGCGAGGTGTTGCAGGGCGACATCTACGGCGCCGAGTGGTTCACCGACGTGATCTTGGCCGGCGTCAACGACGCGGTGGCCGCCCGGCAGGCCGTCGATCCGACGGTCGAGCCGCCGCCGGTGATCGTGCGCAACCACGCGATCGACCTGAAGCCCGTACTGGAGAAGGCACTTCCGCTCTATCCCCGCCTGTTCACCGAGGCGAAGTACAACGGCGAGTCGCTGACCACCCGGAGCCCGCGCGGCGCCTGGCAGGAGCGGCACCGCTACCTGGCCTCGCTGGGCAGCATCCACATCGTCAACGTGCACATCCTGGCCAACCTGGAGCCGTTCCGGTACGGCGCCGTCTCCTTCATCCAGCGCTGCGTGCAGGCGATGAAGCACCGGCTCGACGCCGGCGGGCTGCACCTGTATCCCTTGTTCTACTGGGAATGGCCGCACTCGCCGGACCGGACCGAGCCGCGGCTGCGACAGCTGGACCGGGACTGGGTCTGGTACGAGGCGTGGCACCGCTACGCCTGGCGGGCCGACCGGGACCCGGAGGCCGAACGGGAGCACTGGATCGGGAGGCTGGCCGGGCAGTTCGGCAGCAGGGAGGCCGGGAGCGCCGCGCTGGAGGCCTACGAGGCGATCGGCCGGATCGCCCCGCAACTGGTGCGCCGCTTCGGGATCACCGAAGGCAACCGGCAGACCCTGAGCCTCGGCATGACCATGAGCCAACTGACCAATGCGGCGCGGTTCCGGCCCTGGGCCGATCTCTGGGATTCCCATGCCCCGCAGGGCGAGCGGCTCGATCGCTACGTCGCCCGCGAGGTCGCCGGTGAGCCGCATGTCGGCGAGACGCCGCCGAGCGTGATCGAGGACGTGCAGCGGCTGGCCGGCGAAGCCGAAGCCGCGGTCGCCCGGGGCGCGTCGTCCGTGATCACCGCCGCGGACGAGTACGGCCGGTTGGGCAGCGACGTCGCGGCACTGGCGCTGCTGGCCCGGTTCTATGCGCTGCGGGTGTCCGCGGCGATCGACATCATGAGTTACCGGGAGACGCACGGCGGTGATCATGGCGACGTCGGTCGGCTCAAGATCGCCGTGAACAAGGTGGCCGACAGCGTGCTGGCGTACCGGGAACTGGTGCAGCTCACCGACCGGACGTACCACTACGCGAACAGCATGCAGACCCCGCAACGGAAGATCCCGTTCCCGAACGGGGAGACCTACGGACACTGGCGGCAGTGCCTGCCCGAGTACGAGACCGAGCTCGATCACCTGCGCCGCAACGTCGACCTGCTGGACCGGGGCGAGCTGCCGGCCGCCCTGCGCGCGGCCGAAGTGCTGCCGGATCCGTACCGGACGGCGGAGTTCGAGCTGCACACGCCCGAGGCCGAGATCTTCACGCTCAGCAAGGGGACGTCGGTCTTCTCCGACAGCGACGGCAACATCCGCCAGCTCGCCGACGAACTCGACGGCGTCCGCGGCATCAGGATCCCGCGGCGCGCGGGGTACGCCGGCGAGGTCGCCGTGGAACTGACGCTGCCCGAGCCGGCGACGCTCCTGATCGGCTACTTCATGGACCCGGAACCGGTCTGGCTGCAGGTGCCGAACCTCGAGACCGACACCCATGCCGACGCTCGCGGCGGCCTGGAACCCGTACTGCGCAACGGGATCGGCGTGGACTTCCTGCCCAAGATCAACGTTCATGCCTTCCGCTACGAGGCCGGCCGGCACACGCTGGCACTGGGCCGCGGTGCCTACGTCGTCGCCGGCGTGGTCGCCGCCGATCAAGAACTCGTTCCGCGGCAGGTGGAACACAACGAGTCGAGCCAGGACTCGCTGGACTGGCTGTACGAGGATCCGGAAGGCCCGTAAGGTCCTGCCATGACCTGGGCCCCGCCGGCCGCCGGGGACCTGGCCGGCCCGTTCCACTTCCTGACCTGGCTCGCCCGGTCACAGGCCCGGCGGATCGCGCTGGCCGGACTGTTCGGGATCACCTGGATGGCCGGCCTCGCGGTGCCGCCGTGGCTGCTGTCCCAGGCGGTTGATCAAGGGCTGGTCGCCCGCGATCCCGACGCGCTGATCAGGTGGGCCCTGATTCTGGTGGCCGCGACCGTTCTGATCGCCCTGCTCTCGATCGCCCGCCATCGCACGATGACCAAGATCAGGATGGATGCCTCGTTCCGCTGCGTCCGGGCCACGGTCTGGCACACCTCCCGACTCGGCGCGTCCCTGGCCCGCAGAGTGAGCGCCGGCGAGGTGGTGACCGTCGGCATCGCCGACGTCCAGGTCGTCGCGCAGGCGTTGACGATCACCGGGCCCGGAGTCGGCGCCGTCGTCGCATACGCGCTGGTCGCGGTGGTGCTGTTCAGTACCTCGCCCCTGCTGGCGGCCGTGGTCCTCGGCGGCGTGCCGCTGCTCGCGATCGCCGTCGGTCCCCTGCTGCGGCGGATCGAGCACACCGGCGGCGAGTACCGGGGACACCAGGGACACCTCACCACCCGCCTGGTCGACGTGCTCGGCGGGCTCCGGGTCCTCAACGGGCTGGGCGGCAAGACCTTCGTTGCGCAGCGGTACGAGCAGCAGTCGCAGGATCTGATCCGGCACGGCTATCGGGTCGCCGGGCCGACGAGCTGGGTCGGTGCGTTGTCCGTGGGACTGCCGGCACTCTTCCTGGCCGCCGTCGTCTGGCTGTCCGCTCGACTGGCCGCCGGCGGAGAGATCAGCCTCGGCGAGGTGGTCGCCGTCCACGGCTACGTCGCGATGCTGGTCATCCCGGTGTCGTCCTTGATCGAGAGCGGCGGTGATCTTGCCCGGGCCCGGGTGGCCGGTCGCCGCGTCATCGAGCTGCTCAACCTTCCGGTCCCGTCGGCGGGCGGCGACGTACCGGCGCGGATCCCACCCGGCGGCGGTCCACTGGTCGACGCCGCATCGGGCGTGATCATCCGGCCCGGCCGGCTGACCTCGTTGGTCGCGGCCAGGCCGGCCGACGCGGCCGCAGTGGTCGAGCGGCTGGGTCGGCTGAGCCCGGGATCAGCCGATGGTGTGCGTTGGGCCGGCGTGCCGATCGGCGCGATCGATCGGGAGGAGTTCCGGTCCCGGATGATCATTGCCGACAACGATGCCGAACTCTTCGCGGGCACCGTGCGCGACCTCGTCGCCGGCCGCCTCGACCCCGATGACCGGCGGCTGCACGCCGCCCTGCGCGCCGCCGTGGCCGAGGACATCGTGGAAGCCTTGCCCGACGGCCTGGACACGATGATCGCAGCAGGCGGAATTGATCTTTCCGGCGGCCAGCGGCAGCGGCTCCGGCTGGCCCGCGCGCTCTATGCCGCACCCGAGATCCTGATCGCCGTCGACCCGACCTCGGCCGTCGACGCGAACACCGAGGCCGTGATGATCGAAAGGCTGCGCGACGTCAGGGGTACGGCCACCACGGTGATCACGACGACGTCCCCGCTGGTGCTGGATCGGTCGGACGAGGTCGTCGTCCTGGTCGACGGCCGGGTGACGTCGGTCGGCCGGCACGCGGACCTGCTGCGGAGCGATGCCGTCTACCGGGACCTGGTGTCCCGGGCCCAAGGCGATGATGATCATAGGTCGGACGATGGGTAGGCAGCTGCCGGTGGCGTCGCCGGCCGAGGTCCGTACCGCCGCGATCCGTGACCTGAGCGCCGACCGCCGGGCGGTGGTGATCATCGTCGTGATCAACGGTCTGGCGGCCGCGGCCGGACTGATCGGCCCGTGGCTGCTCGGCCGGATCATCGACACGATCCAGGCGGGCGGGAGCGACGTGCTGGGCACCGTCGACCGGCTCGCGTTGGCGGCCCTGCTGTTCACCGTCGTGCAACTGCTGCTGGCCTGGTGCGCACTCAAGATCGGTTACCGGTTCGGCGAACGTACCGCCGCCCGGATCCGCGAGCGCTTCCTGAGACGCTCCCTGGCCTTGCCGGCGCGGGTGGCCGACCAGGTGCCACTCGGCGATCTGATCGCCCGTGGCAGTACCGATGCTTCCCTGGTCGCCTCCACCTTGCGGTTCGCGGTGCCGGAGGTGCTGGTGGCCGTGGTGCACGCCGTGTTCCTGATCGTTGCGGTGATCATCCTGAATCCGCTGCTCGGTTTGTGCGGGCTGGTCTGCCTGACCGGGGTCGGAACCGCCGTGCGCTGGTACCTGCGCCGGGCCCGGCCGGCCTACCTGGCCGTCGCGGCCACCGGCGCGGAGCTGGCCGACGTCGTCGCGAGCACGGCGAAGGGCTCCCGTACCGTCGAACTGCTGGGTTTGCAGCAGCGCCGGGCGGAGTCGGCCGAGGCGGCGATCGCGGACGCCCGGTCGGCGCGCTTGTGGGCCCTGCGGCTGCGCTCGGTGTTGTTTCCCTGGTCGGACGTGTCGCTGGCGTTGCCCGTGGTCGGCGTCCTGCTCGTCGGCGGCGCGCTCCAGCTGAGCGGCCAGGTCAGCCTCGGCACGGTCGTCACGGCCACGGTCTTCCTGCGCCAGCTCGTCGGCCCGCTGGACACTCTGATGCTCTGGATCGAACAGCTACAGGGATCCGGCGCATCGTACGCGCGGGTCGAGGGCCTGACCAACGTGGCTGGTGTCGAGGTCCGGCCGAACGGTGCGGCCAAGATCATCGGCGCCGAGTCGCGCGGTGATCGACTCCGGGTGAACAACGCCCACTACAGCTACACCGGGGTCCGGGAGGTGCTGCGCGGGATCGACCTCACCGTGCAGCCGGGCGAACGGCTGGCGATCGTCGGGACGTCCGGCGCCGGCAAGTCCACCCTCGCACGCCTGCTCGCCGGTCTCGACCGACCGCACGTCGGGTCCGTGACCATCGACGGAACGCCGGTCGCCGATCTGCCGCCCGAGGAACTGCGGGAACACGTCGTGTTGATCACCCAAGATCATCATGTCTTCCACGACACCGTGCGGGACAACCTGCGCATCGCGAATCCAGAGGCCACGGACAACGAACTGCGAGCCGCTCTGGCGGCCGTCGGAGCCGACTGGGCGGTCGACCTGCCGAACGGCCTGGACACCGAACTGGGCCGTGACCTCGAACTCGACGATGCCGGCGCCCAGCAGCTGTCGCTGGCCCGGGTCGTGCTCGCCGATCCGCACACCGTGATCCTGGACGAGGCCACCGCACTCCTGGATCCCAGGACAGCAAGGCGAACCGAACAGTCGTTGGCGGCGGTGCTGCACGGTCGTACGGTGATCGCGATCGCGCACCGGCTGCAGACCGCCCACGACTCGGACCGAATCGCCGTGATGGAGAACGGTGAGCTGGTCGAACTCGGAACGCACGACGAGCTCGTCAGCGCCGGAGGTACGTACGGCAAACTCTGGCGGACCTGGCATGCCGAACCAGAGGAACCGTCAACAGGCTGAGGACGCGAGATCGCGAGGTTTCGCTACCGGCCACGCGCCAAGGCACAGCGCGGCCAGCAAGCCGGGGTCTCCCAGCATCCGTCGGTGGTCCGACTCACGAGGGAGCGCGTTCCAAGGAAGCGATCTGATCCGGTATCAGCATTGCGATTCCGGACCGTTCTCCAGTTGCACGCGCCTGCGTGGAGCTGAGGAGCGTCCGCCCGCCGGAGGCAGGAGGTACGGACCCACCCAAATGTCCCGGCGCGAAGCGAGCCGCCATCCGAGCTGCCGCCGGATCACCCCGCACTCGGCATGGCGCAGCGCTGTCGGACGGATGCCCCGCGTCCGTTTGAAAAGGGCGACTCAGCGGGTGAGCCCAGCCCAGAGGGCGTGCGCGACCGGTCCGGTACCAAGATCATGAGTGCCGGAACGATTCGTCAGAAACACATTCCCGTGCGGTGACCGGAAGACCATCGTCGAAGGATCAGGTCTTAGCCGCCGCCAACCACCATGCGTCACCGCGCGATGCTCCACCCGCGCCAACGGGGCCAGCTTCAGGACTCGCGTCTGGCCGGGCGGGTCCGTTCGGCTGGTGCAGGTCGGTGTGATCAAGATCGAGCTTGCGGGTCGCGCTCGACCACTAGAATGCGCTCGCCGGTTGACGCGAGAAGGTGTGCTCACGATGGCGGTCGGGGATCTCGTAGGCGTCCACCGGCTTGAAAGGGCCGACTCAGCGGGTGAGCGCCGCCCAGAGGGCATGGGCGACCGGTCCGGTACCAAGATCATGAGTGCCGGAACGATTCGTCAGATACACATTCCCGTGCGGTGACCGGAAGACCATCGTCGTCGGATCCGGCCTTCGCCGCCACCAACCGCCGTGGGTCACGGCGCGATGCTCGATCCGGGCCAGCGGGACCAGCTTCTCCACTCGCGTCTGGCCAGGCGGCCCGTTCGGCTGGTACGGATCCGTGTGATCAAGATCCAGCCTGCGGATCGCGGTCGACCACGGGAACGCACTGGCCGGTTGCCGCAGGAACGCGTGTTCACGGTGGCGGTCGGGGGTCTCGTAGGCGTCGACCGGCGGCGGAGCATCGTTCAAGTCGATCACCGGCCGCACCACGATCCGATCATGACCCAGCCACTCACCCACGACGCTCTTCAAGGCGGGCCCGACCCCTGGCACCCGGCACACGCCCTCCGTTTCCGTTAGGTCTTCGGCCGCGATGTGCACCACCACCGTCGAGGTCGGCACCAGGACCTTCGGGTCGAGCTTGGCTACCAGCCGTTCCACCGCTGCCTCGAAGATCGCCGACTCCACGTCCACCTGGCCCGGACGGTCCCGCAGGGCCGGATGGACCTCGGATTCCTCAATCGCGAGATCCGGTTCAGCCTCCGGCGTCAGCGCCGCGACAGCCTCAGCGAGCTCGTCGTCGAACAACTCCGGCTGTCGCCGCCGCGCCCTCAACCTGGTCATCGCGGCGACATCACCCAGCATGCCGAACGCCTCAGCGCGCCGCTCATCCGCACTGCCCTCAGTCAGACAGTCGGCCAGCTCCTGGACCTGGGCATACAGCCGCAACGCTGCCAACGGCTCCAACCGCCCGAACACCGCCTTGTGCCCGTTGCCGTCGGTCTGCGACAACCACACCCCGCGCTGCTTCCGGCGCTGCTCGTAATCGGCCCGCGCCCGCTCACCATCGACCCGCAGCATCTCCGCCTCCGCCGCGTCCCGGAGTTTGCCGTAGGGCTGCGTCCCGGCGAACCACGCCACGGCCCGGTCCACCTGTGCTGCCTGCTCCTGAGTCAGGTGATGGGTGAGCCGGGCGATCTTGCAGGCCTGCCACTCCTCCACCTCACAGCGCATCGTCCTAGCCCACAACAGAGGCAGGCGATGGCGCAGATCCAACACATCACCGATGAACAACATCCCCGCGGTGTGCCCCTTGCCGATCTTGGCCAGGAACTCGATCATCGCGAGATCGTTGACCGCCGGCGTGCCTTCACCACCGGGCCTGACCGCCTGCGCCAGCCCCGGCCCGGACTCCATGATCGACTCCATCGGATGCGCATCCGCCCACGCCGCGGTCCAGACCAACAGTTCGTTCGCTGCCGCGATCCGGGCACGCCGCAACCCGCCTGCGACTTTGAGGATGTCGGCGGTGCCGTACCCGGCAGCCTTCGCCTCCAACGATTCGAACATACAAGCCATTCTAGTCCAGCGAACTGACAGAAACCCAACAAAACAAGGAATCTGTGGACAACCACTGGCTCCTACCTACTTGCGGCCCATCCAGAGGCGAGGACGCATGTCCCGCGCATCATGTGTGCCTGCTGAGCTGGCCACGGACTTCGGCGACAACGGCATCGAGCGGTTGGGTTGCGTCGATGATCACGGCGCCTCGCGCTGTCAGCTCGGACTCCACGACTGCGTGCCACCACCGACACCAACGGGCCGAGTCACCGATCCTGCCGAAGCTGTTGGTCCGTCAAGGATCTGCGAGGCGCGCTTCCTGGGTGGCATCGTCCATGATCAGCAGCACGAGCTGATCGAAGCGGTCCAGCAGGTCGAACATGTTGCGTGCGGTGCCGGCCAGCACGATCGGACCGGTCGCCTCGGTCAGGGCCGCGTCGATCAATTCGGGACGCCACTGCCAGGAGTGGGACATCAGCCAGTCCCAGTTGGGTTCCTCCGGCATCCCGACGGGTCTCCCGGCGCGATCTTCCCAACGAGCGAAACCGTAGTCCCAGGTCGACGGAGTTCAGTCCTTGATCGCGAAGGGCATACGAGACCGTGGATTTGCCGACACCGGGACCTCCGGCCAACAACAACGATCTTGAACCTCGCTGATCGGTCATGGCCACCTCGTTCCACGCCGAAGCGGATCAGCCCCGGCACCAGGCGAACTGTGGGATCACCACGTTAGGCATCAGCCTTCCCGGCCACAACCGACTTTCGGGCTGCTCGGCGAAGAGTGGCGGCGAGATTGCCGCGCCCCGCGATCTTGATCTTGTCGAGTTCCAGCCAGGTACGCAGGAGGTCGAGCTCTTCCACCAACGCGGCGGCGACCCGGCCGGCATCGTGCCCGGGCTCGACGTACGCGCTCTGCACCAGCAGTGTGCCGCTCTGCCGATCGGCCTTCAGGTCGCACCGGCCGACCAGGGTGTCGCCCAACAGGAAGGGGAGGACGTAGTAGCCGTAGAGCCGTTGCTCGGCCGGAACGTACAGCTGCTTGGCGATCGGGTTGGTGAAGCCGCAGAGCTGCTGCGCCGAGGCTCGCATGAAGGAGTCGAACGGGGACAACAGGGCGCGTGCGTTGATCGTCTTCGGCACCCGTACGCCGTCGACGAGGTAGCCGGGATCCCGCCAACCCTCCACGCGCACCTCGGTGAGCCGCCCTTCCTCGACGAGTTCGCCGAGCAGTGTGGCCAGCGGCACCTTGATGATCTTGCCGTCCGGCTCCCGGATCCGGAAGCTGGTCAGGCCGAGATAGTCCCGCAGCCCGCGGCCCGTCGCGATGCCAACGGCCGCTGCCGAACGGTAGAGCAGTTCTTTCTGGGCCTCGTCGGCCGGCGGCGCGGGGGCATCGACGAACTCGCGGGGGATGACCCGCTCGACCAGGTCGTACACCCGGGTGAAGCCGCGCCGGCCGGCCACCGCCAACTGCCCGCATTCCAGCAAGGCCTCCAGGGCCTGCTTGCCCTTGCTCCACCCCCACCATTTCCCGGTACGGCCTCCGCCGTCGGCCAGATCGCCGGCAGCCAACGGGCCACGTTCCGCGATCTCGTCGTACACCGCCCGCACGTGATCTTGACCGTCCACCGGAGCACCCAGCGCGTAGGTCCGGCCGGTCTGCATGATGATCATCCGGTGCCGCATCAGCGGGAACAGCTCGACCGGCAACAGACAGGCGGCATGACTCCAGCACTCGAACAGCTCATGGCGCCGGTACGCGAGCCGGTCCAGCGACGAGGCCGGATACGGCCCGAGGCGGGAGTAGACCGGCAGGTAGTGGGACCGCACCAGCACATTGACGGAATCGAGCTGCAGCGCGAGCACGCGGTTGGCGATCTTGCGCACGCCGTCCAGCGTCGGCTTGACCGGTCGGGTGCGGCCGAATCCCTGTGCGGCAAGGGCAATCCGGCGAGCCTCTACGCTCGAGATCTCCATTCGCGCACTCTAGCCGCCGGCGCCGACACTCTGCTCCTGCTCGAGGCGCAGCGCGTTCCAGAGCGGCAGCGCGATCACCCAGGACGGGTTCCAGGTGTTGCTGGCCCCGCGCTGCTGCCAGTCGGTGACGAAGAAAGCCTCACCCTGTTCCCCCACCACGTCGAAGCCCCAGTCACCGGGCCGTTCGCAGATGCCCTGCCGGAGTGCCGTGTCGACTCCCTCGGCCCAGACCCGGAAATGATCATGGCCGGACAGCCGGCCGAGCCGCCACAGCTCGTAGGTCGGGAAGAACACGTCCAGGTGGTGGTTCTGCACGCTCACCCCGGGCCATCCCAGCGCCGTGAACCGGCGCGTGTCCAGGACGGAGCCGGTGTCGTACCGGGGCGACCAGTGGTAGACCCAGGTGAGCAGCCACTCCGCCACCTCCTCGGACCGTTCCAGATAGTGCCGGTCACCGGTCAGGTCGAACAGTTCCAGCCAGAACCGGAGCAGATAGAGACCGGCCTCCTTGTCCTCGCAGGCGGCGTCCAGGGTCGAGTGCGAGTACGGTCGTTCGAAGGCGGGCCCCGGCAGCGCCTGATAGGCCTCACCAAGATCACGAGCGAGTTCCAGGAACTCGGCCCGGCCGCTCAGCCGGAAGCCCGCGGCGACCGTCTGTGCCGCCGGGATCCCTGCCGCACAGGGCTCTGCGGACACCGGCGCGCCCTCCGGCGTCCAGCCCAGCGGCACCAGGCCGTCGGACAGATGACCGGCCGCGAACTCGGCACCCGTGATCACCGCCGCCCGCCACGATGCCGGGACCGCCAGGCCATGATCATCGAAGAGCCGTACGGTGTCCGCGATGTCACCCAGGCTCTCGCCGTACGCGCGCGCGAAGATCATCTCGGCGCCGCGGCGGTGGGCACCGATCCAGGCCCGGTCGTCGTGAACGTAGCCCGTGTAGCGGAGTCCCGGCGCCGCCGCGGCCGAGCCGTCGACGTAGAAGTCGATCACCCGCCGAGCCCGCTCGATCCGGTCCGGCCGGCCGTCACGGAGCCCGAGAGCGGCGTCGCACCAGGCGAGCCGGAGGCACTGCCCGGTCCAGCCGTAGCTGAAGTCGTGGGCCGGTCGAGGCTTGCCGCCGGGGCGCTCCCGGCGCGGTTCGCCCCAGGCCGGGAACTTCAGATAGCCGGCGACCGGTCCGTCCTCGTAGACGCGCGCCTCGATGGCGGCCGCCTTCAAGTCGATCATGGCGGCTCGGCCCGAAGGATCGGAGGCCGGAGCCGGACCCAGCGAGCGGCCGGCCCGAGCCAGGGCCACGAAGCCACGGCCCGGACGAGGCAGGTCTCCCCACTCCAGCAACAGGTTCCTGGTGATCGTCCCGCCCGGAGCGAGGCTACGGTAGCCGCGCGGGTTCGGGGCCGTCGTCGCCTTGTGGACATAGTCCAGATCAGGGATGCCGTCGAACATGATCGCGCCGGACACGGCGATGATCGCCGCCGGCTCCGTACCCGCAATCGCCCCCAGCGTGCCGTAGCCGACCCGACCGTCGGGATCACGCTCCGCGTCCGGGCGATCGATGATCATCAGATACCGCCCGTCGGACGGCTCGACGCAGACGGCCGGGATCGGCAGCCGGTCGACGCCGGTGACGTAGCCGCCCCGACTCACGTGCGGCACGGTCCGATCCGCGTCCGCGGACGGGTTGTCGTGCTGGATCACCTGCGGAATGGTGATCCTGGACCCCGGCGGCCCGGCCGGCCACTGGATGCCGACGACCAGATCGTCCACCGGCTCGACACCGTCGTTCGTCCACCGCAGCTCCACGGCCAGACGATCGCCGGCCCGCCGCAGGTCGACCTCGACCGCGAGCCGGGCCAGCCGGCCGGTGATCACGACGCGATCTCCGTCGCCGCGCACCTCGGCCTCGGCCAGCCCCGGGCGGGTCCTGCGCCACGGCCGTCCGGTCGACATGATCAACAACTCGCCGACCGCCCCGTCCCAGACCGCTCGGCCGTCGTCCCCGAGAAGTCGCAGCCCGACGCCGTCCCGATCCGGTACGAGGTCGATCAAGCCGTTCAGCATCGCGTCACCCGAAGGGCGTGGTAGAGCCGCGGCTGCAGCTCGACCGTGAACGAACCCGAGTCCGTCCGCAACACCTCCTCGACGGTCATCGACCAGGTGTCGATCACCTCCACCCGGTACGGTCCGTCGGGCAGGTCGAAGGAGCGGCTGCGGAACCGATGCGCGCCGAGATACTGCAGGTACACCGATCCCGGCACCCCGAGCGTCGACGCGTCCGGACGGAGCCGCAGATAGCTCACCTCCTCGGGCATCCCGTTCAAGATCTCGCGCAGGAATCTCAACCGGGGCAGGGCATCGCCGCGCGGCTCACCGCCGCCGACCCATTGCTCGGCGTGCGTCGGGAACCCGCCGCGCACCGCCGTCTCCCAGGCGTAGAGCACCACGTCCTCGGCGGTCCGGCTCCCGTCCGGCGTCGGCGCGTCGCCCTCCACCAGGCCGTCGAGCACGGCCGGCTTGGCGAAGTCGTCGGTCAGCGTCGAGCTCGAGCGGGCATGATCGGTCCGGACACTGGCGTGGCTGATCCGCGGATCGCCGAAGTCGAAGCCGAGCCCGGCATGAACGGTGCACAGCCGGTGTCCGTGATCATGCTCGGCGAGTCGGTCCAGCGCCTCCCGCCAGACGGACGGCTCGATGCCGGCACGATCGGCATCCACGGCCAGGCACCACGAGACGGTACGAAAGCCGGCGAACCGGGACACCACCCGACGCAGCTGTTCCGACCAGTCGCTCCGGGTCAGCGAACGACCGTCGCCGAAGATCACCAGTTCCGCCTGGCGGCCGATTCCGGCCAGCGCGGTCACGGCCCACTCGACCCGATCCAGGTCGGCGTCGTCCGGCCAGTCCGACCACTCCGGGTCCAGCACCGACAACCGGACCGCCGTGATCGGCGACTCCCGCAGCGCTTCGAGGGTCCGCTCGGCGTCCGGCTTCCGGTGCCAATCCAGGAGCGTGGTCGGCAGCGGCAGGTGCGGAGTTCCGTCGGCATGGGCGAACCGGGTGCCGCGGACGCCGACCGGACCATGATCACCCTCAGGCTCCGGCTCGCAGTCCAGGGTGCCCTCGCCGATCGCCTGGCCGGCCCCGTCCAGGATCGTGTACGTCCAGCGCCCGACCACGTCCGGCGCGAAGCGGACCAGCCGCCGGTCACCGGTGCGGAACGGCTCGGCCACGGCTACGGCCCGGACCTGATCATGAACGAAGTTCACCTCGTCCGCGGCGGTCCCGGTCAGGTCGAGTTCGGCGACCTCCCAACGACGGACCTTCATCGGCTGATCCTCACCGCGAGATCGGTCCGGCCGAGCGGGATCCGGCACCGACCCCGATGCGCGCCGGGCAGCGGTTCGACGGTCATCGCCCAGGTGTCGATGAGCTCGACCCGGTGATCGTCCTCGCTCAGCTCGACGTCGTAGTACGCCGGCCGGCGATCACCGAAGTAGTCCAGCCGATAGCCGTGCTCGCGCGCCGCGATCCAGTCGGCCGGGCCTTCGTCGATGATCTTGCGCAGGAAGGCGATCCGCTGTGGGCTCTCGCCGATCAAGGTGCCGCCGCTGGAGATCCAACGGTGCTCGGTGTCGATGTAGCATTCGCCGTGCCCGACGAAGCCGCCGGCGGTCATTCCCTCCCAGAACCGGCGGGTGATCTCCAGGCCGGTCAGGTTGCCCCAGCGCCGGTCGATGTCACCCTCGTAGCCGAGCTCGTCCAGCACCACCGGTTTCGGATGCTGCGTCCGCCACTCGGCGGTGAGCCCCGCGTCCCAATGCTGGATGCTCTGATGGGTCGTCCACGGTTTGCCGAAATCGTAGATCGACGCGTGCTCGAACATCGCGGTGCCGTTGTGGATCGAGGCCAGCCGCCGGTACGGGTCGATCCGCTGCAGGTACTGCAACAGCCGGTCCCAGTCGATCATGGTCTTCGCCTTGTTGAAGTCGAACTCGTTGGACATCGACCACCAGACGTTGCGGAAGGCTGCCAGCCGGGCCACCACGTAACGGACCAGGAACCGGTCCTGCTCCGGCGTCAGGTTGTCGACGCCCCAATGCCCCTTGTCGTACGGATGGAAGATGATCACATCGGCCTCGATGCCGAGCCGGAGCAGGTCGGCGATCCGGGCCTCGAAGTGCCGGAAGAAGTCCGGGTCGAACCGGGTCGGATCGAGCTCACCCGGGGTGTCGCCGGCAAACGCGAGCCGGTGCGGCGTCATCGCCGCCGTCGGCAGCAGGCACATTCTGAGCTTGTTGAACGGCGAGGCGGCCAGCGACTCCAGGGTCCGCCGCTCATGATCTTCGTCGCCGGTGTGGGTCCAGTGGTAGCAGGTGGTGCCGTACGACTCGTGCCGCGTCCCGTCGGCGTACTCGAACCGCCAGCCGCCGACCGCTCGCACCGGGCCGTGATTGCCCTCCCCCGGCGGACCGACCAGGAACTCGCCGGCCCGGCCGTCCAGGTCGGCGGCGTTGCTGGACGTCCGGTACCACCAGGTCCCCTCCCGATCGGGCGAGAACCTGATCTTGTACGTCCCGTCGCCGTCGTAGAAGCCGTCCACCGTGACGGTCCGGTTCCGGTACTGGAACTCGGCCGCCAGCTCGACGTCGGTGAACGGGTTGCCGTCGGCGGGTCCGGACAGGGTCAGTTCGAAGATTCCCCACCGCTCCACCGTCATCCGCGCACCCAGTCGACATCGAAGCTGACGTGCTTGATCGCCTTGCGCAGGTACGAATACGCGGCATGGACGCGGCCGTCCGAGGTCTGCAACAGCGTCGGGTACGAGTAGCCCATCGGCGCGTCCCGGTATTCCAGGTCGGCCAGTTGCAGGTTGCGCCGGTGCGGCCAGGTGGCGCCGTCGTCCTCGGACAGCGCGAGCGTCAGCGGCGTCCGTACCGCTTTCTTCCGCGGATTCTCCGGATCGCCGACCCAGCGGAACTGATCACGTTCCAGCGACGCGTCGTTGAAGATCAGCAGCAGTCGGCCGTCGGCCAGCCGGAGCTGGTGCACGGCCGAGTTGTTGTTGGGCAGTTCGGTCCGTTCCGGAACCGTCCAGCTGAGACCGCGGTCGGTCGAGACCGAGGCGTAGAGGCGGTCCGCGGCCCGGGACCGGAACAGCGCCGACAGGCTGCCGTCCGCCCGTTCGACGACGCTCGGCTGGACCCGGCCCAGGCTCTCCGGCACCTCGTGCTCGGACCAGGTCTCGCCGCCGTCGACGCTGATCACGACCAGGCTGTGCTCCCCGGCCGGCGTGCACAGGTAGGACGGCAGCAGCCAGGTGCCGTCGTCGAAGATCAGCGGCGGGTTGCGCAGGAAGAAGCCCGGTCCCGGGAACAGGATCCGCGGTGCGGACCAGGTCGCTCCATGATCATCGGAGGTCCGGGCCAGCACGTGCGCCGATTTCTGATCATGCGGCTCGTTCGAGGTGTGCAGCAGCCAGATCGTGCCGCCGGGGGCGGTGAACAACACCGGATTCTGCTCGGACCGGTCCGGATCGGCGGCCACCAGGTCCGGCTCCGACCAGGCGTCGGCGCCCTTGATCAGCCGCGACACCACGATGTTCGTGCCCGGCTCACCTTCGCCCGGACCGTTGAACCAGGCGCAGACGAGGTCGCCGTTCGCTGCCTCGGCCAGGGTCACGGCATGGCTGTCGCCGGAGTGCAGCACCGGCAGCAGCGCCTCGGTCAGCGCCGGATCGGCACCGGGGCGGAGGTGTCCGTCGAAGCGGGAATCCAGTTCCATCCTCTGACCTTTCGTCGTCATCGCTCCCTGAGCCTGTCGAAAGGCCGGGCTCGATCCTGCTTGGCACTTCGACAGGCTCAGGGCGCGTTCGTGGTCGGCTCAGTGTGCGTTCGGTTCGATGCCGCGGAGCTCCAGCTCCTCGGCGAAGTGGCAGGCGGCGCGGCGGCCGGGGCGTACCTCCCGAAGGGCGGGCACCTCGGTCCGGCAACGATCTTGAGCGTAGAAGCAGCGCGGATGGAACGGACAGCCGGCGGGCACCTTGGACGGATCCGCGACCTCGCCGCGCAAGACGATCCGGCCGCGGCCGTCGGCCTTGGCCCGGTCCGCGACGTTCGGGTCCGGATCCGGCACCGCGGACAGCAGTGCCTCGGTGTACGGGTGCTGCGGCTTCCCGTACAGCTCCGCGGTCGGACCGGACTCGACGACCTTGCCGACGTACATCACGACGACCTCGTCGGCCATGTACTCCACCGTGCCGAGATCGTGCGAGATGAACAGGTAGGTGAGGTTGCTGTCGTCCTGCAGATCCCTGAGCAGGTTGAGGATCTGGGCCCGGACCGACACGTCGAGAGCACTGACCGCCTCGTCGGCGACCACCAGTCGCGGATCCAGGGCGAGCGCCCGGGCGATGCCGACCCGCTGCCGCTCGCCGCCGGAGAAGGCGTTCGGGTAGCGGTGCCGGTATTCGGCGCGCAGCCCGACCCGCTGCAGCAGGGCCGCCACCCGGTCCTCGATCTCGCTCGCCGGCAGCACGTGATTCACCCGCAGCGCCTCGCCGACGATCTGGTTCAGCGTGAACCGCGGATTCAAGGCGGAGAAGGGATCCTGGAAGACCATCCTGATCTCCCGCCGGTACGGCTTCAGGTCCCGTTCCTTCATGGCCGCGAGGTCGACCACCCGGCCGTCCGCCGTCCGGTAGTTGATCGTGCCGGCGGTCGGCGTGTTGGCCCGCAGGATGCACCGGCCCAGTGTGCTCTTCCCGCAGCCGGACTCGCCGACCAGGCCGACCGTGCGGCCGGCCGCGATGGTCAGGTCGACGCCGTCGACCGCCTTGACGTGACCGACCGTCCGGCCCAGCATTCCCTTGCGGATCGGGAAATGCATGGTGAGGTCACGGGTCTCCAGCAGGACCTGGTCGGTCCGCGTGTCGGGTTCATCGATCACCGTCATCGGAGTCCTCCTGATAGAGCACGCAGCGGACCTGGTGGCCGTCGTCGGTGGTGATCACCGGCGGCGGTGCGGTGTCACAGCGCCCCGGGATGAACGAGTCGCAGCGATCATGGAACGGGCAGCCGGACGGCCGGTGGTACGGGTGTGGCACGATCCCCCGTACCGGCGCCAGCCGCACGTTGCGATCCCGGCCCAGCTTGGGCACCGACCGCAACAAGGCCTGGGTGTACGGATGCCGCGGCTCCGCGAACAGCCGGCGCAGGTCGCCCTGCTCGACGACCCGGCCCAGATACATGACGGCCACCCGGTCGGCCAGCTGGGCGGCGACGCCGAGGTCGTGGGTGATCAGCATGATCGACATCTCGAACTCGTCCTGCAGCGAGGTGAGCAGCTCCAGGATCTGCGCCTGCGTGGTGACGTCGAGTGCGGTGGTCGGCTCGTCGGCGATCAGCAGCTCCGGGCCGCAGGAGAGCGCCATCGCGATCATGGACCGCTGCCGCATCCCGCCGCTCAACTGGAACGGGTAGGCGTCGATCCGCTGCTCCGGCGACGGGATGCCGACCCGCCCGAGCAGGTCGATCGCCCGCTGCCGGGCCTGGCTCTTGGTCAGGTTCTCGTGCAGCGTGATCGCCTCGATGATCTGGTTTCCGATCGTGTGCATCATCGACAGCGACGTCATCGGTTCCTGGAACACCATGGCGATCCGCTTGCCCCGGACGCCTCGGACCAGCTCCGGTTCCGCCGTGACCAGATCGATCATGCCGGGTGGCGCGTCGGGCAGCACCTTCGCCCGCCGAGCCCGATCGCGGCGCGCCCGGAGCCGTCGCAGCCCTTCGACAGGCTCAGGGCGCGTTGAGGATTCCGGCGGGGCCGGCACCCAGACCTGGCCGGCCATGATCTTGCCGGGCCGGTCCACCAGGCCGAGCACGGAGCGAGCCATCACGCTCTTGCCGCACCCGGACTCGCCCACCACGGCCAGTGTCTCGCCGCGGCCGATCTCCAGATCGACCTCCTCGACGGCGTCGACGACGCCGTCCTCCAACTGGAACTGGGTCCTCAGGCCGCGCAGCCGGAGGACCGGCTCCGCCGCCTTCGGCGCCTCACTTGTACGGGTCGGCAGCATCGCGCAATCCATCTCCGACGAAGTTCATGGACAGGACGGTGACGAAGATCGCCGCCCCGGGCAGCATCAGCCAGGGCGCGGTCTCGATCGCCCTGATGTTCTGCGCGTCCTGCAGCAGCACACCCCAGCTGACCGCCGGGGACTGCAGGCCGAGCCCGAGGAAGCTGAGCGACGTCTCGCCCAGGATCATCGCCGGGACACTCATGGTCAGCGACGCGATCATGTGGCTGCTGAAGGACGGCAACATGTGCCGGAAGATGATCCGTGGCTGACTGCAGCCGTCCAGCCGTGCGGCCGTGATGAAGTCCTCCTCGCGCAGCGACAGGAACCTTCCGCGGATGACCCGGGCCATCCCGGTCCAGCCGATCACCGACAAGATCACGCTGATCGCGAAGTAGCGGGTCAACGGGCCCCAACTCGATGGCACTGCCGCCGACAGCGACAACCACAGCGGCAGCGTCGGGATCGCCATCAGGAACTCGATCACCCGCTGGATCAGGGTGTCCGGCTTGCCGCCGTAGTAGCCGGAGATGCCGCCGAGCAGCAGGCCGAGGACGAAGCTGACCGCCACGCCGACCAGGCCGATCGACAACGAGATCCGGGAGCCGTAGACGATCCGGCTGAGCATGTCCCGGCCGGCCCGGTCCGCACCCCAGAGATAGAACGGCTGCCCCGGCTCGGTCGGACCGATCAGGTGGACGTCGGCCGGGATCAGGCCCCAGAAGCGGTACTCGGCGCCGCGGACGAACAGCCCGACCGGGATCCGGTTGCCCTCGTCGACGGTGAAGGTCCGCTCGTACGTCTCCGCGTTCTGCTGCATCTGGTAGCCGTACACGTAGAGCCCGACACCATGATCGGGATGGTAGACGTGCAGTTGCTGCGGCGGCGCGTAGGCGTACTGCTCGTTCTGCGCGTCGGTCGTGGTCGGCGAGAGGAACTCGGCCAGCGCCACCACCAGATAGATGATGATCACCGCGACCGCACCGATCCTGGCCAGGTGGTGCTTGCGGAACTTCCGCCAGATCAGCCGCCACTGCGACGCGGTGCCGCCCCGGATCGTGATCTGGTCGGGCTGCGGCCCGCCCGGCGACGGGTCGGTCCTGGCCGCGACCTCGATCGTGTTCTCGGCCATCTCAGCCTCCCTCGTAGCGGTGCCGGATCCGTGGATCCCACCAGGCCAGGGCGATGTCGCTGAGCAGGGTCCCGATCACCGTCAACGCGCTCAAGATCAACACGAAGCTGCCGACCAGGTACATGTCCTGGCTCTCCACGGCGCCGAACAGCAGCGGCCCGGTGGTCGGCAGGCTGAGCACGATCGAGATGATCGTCTCGCCGCTGATCAGGCCCGGCAGCAGCCAGCCCACCGTGCTGAAGAACGGGCTCAGCGACATCCGGACCGGATACTTGAGCAGCAGCTTCCACTCCGGCATCCCCTTGGCCCGGGCGGTCACGACATACGGCTTGTACAGCTCGTCCAGCAGATTCGCCCTGGTCACCCTGATCAGGCTCGCCGTCCCGGAGATGCCGATGATCAACACCGGTAACCAGAGATGGGAGGCGAGGTCGAGTAACTTGCCCAGGTTCCAGACGGCGTCGGCGTACTCGGGCGAGAACAGCCCCCCGACACTCTGACCGAAATGTCTGACTCCCAGATACATGAACACCAGGGCCAGCATGAACTCCGGCACCGCCATCCCGACGAAGCCGAAGATCGTTCCGGCATAGTCTCCCGGCGAGTACTGCTTGACCGCCGAGTAGATGCCGATCGGGAACGCGATCGCCCAGACCATCAGCATCGTGCTCATCGAGAGGAAGAACGACAGCGCGACCCGGTCCCAGATCAGCGTCGACACCGGCCGGTTCCAGGCGAACGACTCGCCGAAGTCACCGTGGAAGATGATGTTGCCGATCCAGTTGAAGTACTGCAGCAGGAAGGGATCGTCCAGGGAGTACCGGGCCCGAAGGGCCGCCAGCCGCTCCTGGCTGATCTCCTCGCCGCGGGTCTCGGCCGCCGCCTGGAGCGTCGACACGTAGTCGCCCGGCGGCAGGTTGATGATCCAGAAGGTGGCGAAGGAGATCGCCGCCAGGGTGATGATCATCAACCCGACCCGACGCAGGATGTAGCGCAGCATGTCAGCCTTCCTCGCCCAAGATCAGGCGCTGAAGTAGAAGTGCTCGGGATTGCTCGGGCCGGGAGCCATGTAGCCGACCGCGCCCGGTACCGATTCCGGCACGTTCTTCATCGTGTTCTTGACGATCCCGTACGCCTCCGGCGGCGTGCAGATGCCGATGTAGACGAACAGGTCCTTGGCCAGCGAGATGATCTCCTTGCCCAGCTTCGTCGCCTCGTCCGCGTCATAGGTCGTCCGCATCCGGTCGAACAGCTCGAGCTGCTTCTTGACCGGGGCCGGCGGCTCCTCGCCCTCCTTGCCGTCGGTGGAGTACCAGAGCGCCCAGGTGTGCCCGTACCGGGACGAGCCGCGGGGGTTGGTCGGCAGGAAGTAGTGGTTCGACCCCTGGGTGGCCCGGATCTCGAAATCGCCGCCGGTCCAGCTGGAGCACTCGGCCTGGTTGGCCTCGACCCGCTCCCAGTACAGCGTCTCCGACACCCGCTGCTGCTGCAGCTCGACGCCGACCGCCTTCCAGTCCTCCTTGATCAACTCGAACGCGTCGACGTGATCGGGCATCGCGGAGTTGACCACGACGGGGATGATCACCCGCTTGCCGTCGTGCAGCCGGTAGCCGTCACCGTCCCGCTCGGTCACCCCGGCCGCGTCCAGCGACGCGTTCGCCTTGTCCTTGGAGTGCTCGGTGAACTGGGTGCCGAACTCCTCGTCGTAGACGGGATCGCCCTCAAGCGGCGCGCCCTGCCAGGGCTTGCCCTGGCCGGCGTACACGGTGTCGATGATCCGCTGCCGGTTGATCGCGTACGACAACCCGACCCGGAAGTCCTTGTTGGCGTACAGCTGCGCCTTCGCCTTGTCCTTCAACGTCTGGTTGAAGGCGATCACCATGGTGTTGGTGCCGGTGGCGCCGATCGGGAAGATCCGATAGTCGCCTTGTTCCTGGCCGCGCGCGACGACCGGCTTGTTCCGGACCGTGCTGAAGTTGCGCATCTGCAGGTCCAGCTCGCCGTTGACGATCTTCAGCAGTTCGACCTCGACGTCGAGCAGGACCTCGCACTGGATCTTGTCGATGTACGGCAGCTGGCTGCCCTCGGGATCGGTCTTCCAGTAGTAGGGGTTCCGCTCCGCCACGACCGAGGTGCCCTCACCGAGCGGGGTGATCAACTTCCAGGGATTGAGCGTCGGCGCGTCGGCGTTCATCCAGTCCTCGGCCTTGTTCTCGAAGAGCTGGATCCAGTCGCTCAACCGGGCCTTCTTGACCAGGTCGTCGACGTTCTTGTTGTACTTGGGATGGAACTGCTCGAAGTAGTGCTTCGGCCGCACCATCTTCACGCCGCTGGCGATCTCGTTGAGGAAGCCGGGCTTCGGCGCGGTGAAGGTGAACCTGATCTTGGAGTCGTCGACGACCGTGAACTCGGCCGGCCGCTCGGTGTCGGGGCTCAGCCAGAGTCCGTACAGGCCGCCCGGGTGCATGTCCGGGTAGACGTTGATGTCCTCGTAGGTGAACCGGAAGTCCTCGACCGTGCACGGCTCGCCGTCGGACCAGCGCAAGCCCTTGCGCAGCGTGAACTCGAACACCTTGCCGCCCTCGAGCTCGGCGAACTCGCAGATGTTGGGCAGGATCTCGTCGGTGCCGGGCGAGTCCGTCCAGTCCCGGGCCCAGCGCACCAGCGGCTCGTACCCGATGATCGTGCCGAGCCAGCTCGCGTCCTCCTGCGTGATCATGGCCGAATGCCAGGTGCCACCGTAGCGCCCGACGCTCTCGATCGGCTCGACGACCAGCGGCTGCTCCGGCAGCCGTTCCTTGACCGGCGGCAGCTTTCCGGCCTCCACCTGCGCGGCCAGGCTGGGCGCCTCGGCACCCTTCGGGCCGTCCGGGTTCGGGGCGCCGTCGCCCTCACGTTGCACCGGCGCCGTCTCCAGCAGACTGCAGCCGGTCAGCGCGGCGCCGGCGATCATGCCGGAGCCGGTGCCGAGCAAGCCGCGCCGGGAGAGGGTGATCCGACGGTACGGCAGCACCGGCCGGTCCGTGATCTTGGACTGAGACATCGTTGTACTCCTCCTTGCTGAGTGGGCGGCGACCGTCAGCGGCGACGGACGCCGGAGTGCTCGCCGACCGCGGCGGCCTCCAGTTGCTCGATCAGTGGCAGTGCGGTCCGGTCCAGGTGCCGACGCTCGTCCTCGGTCAGCGGGGTCAGCGGGGCCGCGGAACGGTCGGTGGCGATCCAGCCGCGACGCTTCAGCAGGTGCTTGTAGAGCGCCGCCGTCGCCGAGATCGTCGAGGCGCGCGGCAGCCGGAGCGCCCGCAACAACTCGTCCGAACCGTCCTGAAGATCACGAACGGCGGTCCAGTCGCCCCGGCCGAAGGCCTCGTACTGCGCCACGAGGTGGTGCGGCACCAGGTTCGCCAGCGAGCTCATGGTGCCTTGTGCGCCGACGAAGTAGCCGAGGTCGGGCACCGCCGAACCGCCGGTGAAGCAGTCGAACTCGACCCCGGCCCGACGAGCGCTGCCGAGCAGTTGGCGGAACCAGACCAGGTCGGAGCTGCTGTCCTTCGCGCCGTCGAACACTCCCTCGGCGGCCAATTCGACGATCGCGTCGATGCCGAGGCCGGGTCCGGCGAGCCGGGGCAGGTTGTACGCGAACACCGGCCGGCCGGCCAGCCGGGCCACGGCCCGGAAGTGATCTTTCAGCTCGGCCTGACTGAAGTCCGCCCCGTACGGCGGGAGCACCGAAAGCCTTGCCGCACCGGCGTCCAGCGCGGCTCGAGCATGATCGAGGACGAGCTCGGTGCCGGTGTCGCCGACGTGCGCGATCACCGGCACCCCGCCGGCCACGATCTTGACGCACTCCCGGACGACCCGGGCACGACCCTCGACGCCGAGCGCGTAGAACTCGCCGGTGGTGCCGTTCACCCAGAGGCCGGCCACCCCTCCATCGAGCAGCTCCCCGACCAGGCGCTCCAGGGACGCGGAGTCCAGCGTCCCCTCGTCGGTCAGCGGCAGCACGATCGGCGGGAAGACACCCCGCGGTCGGTCGCCGGTGGGTATCGATTCATCAATGAATGCCGGTGGCATACCAGTATGATGTGAGTCGTTCGATCATGGTGTCAAGGGATTCACGCCGAGAAGTTGAAGCGCTTTCCGAACAACGGGCGGCGCACGTCGCCGACTGGCAACGGAGAGCGCCGATCCGGCATACCATGAGCGAGCTGAGTAGTGTGCAGGGCACGGGAAGGATCATCGATGGCTCGAACTGCAGCACCGGTCGACTCCGAAAGCCTGGAGAGCCGGGCCCACCAGGCGCTGGTCACCTGGCTCACCGAGGAGCACCCGGCACCCGGGCAACCGGTGCCGATCCGCGAGTTCGCCCGCAACCTCGGGATGAGCCGGACGCCGGTCCGCAGTGCGGTCGGCCGGTTGTACGAGCGCGGGCTGCTCTCGTACGACCCGATCGCCGGGTTCACCGTCGCGGTGCCGTCGCTCAGCTCGCTGTACGAGCTGTTCGAGCTCCGGGTCATGATCGAATCGCACAGCATCCGCCGGTTCTGCGAACGCCAGCCCGAGGGTCCGCTGCCCGAGCTGGAGGAGTCGGTCGCCGAAGCCGCCAAGCTGGCCGAGCACGCGATCGACGACCAGGCCGCCTACATCGCGTTCCGGGAGAACGACAGCCGGTTCCACCGCTCGATCGTCGCGCTCGCCGAACTGCCCCGGCTGGTGTCGCTCTACGACGACCTGCACCTGAGCATCCACGTCACCCGGGCCGGGATGGAGGCACCGCTGACCCACAAGCGGCTGGACACCGCCGTCGACGAGCACCGCGAGATCGTCGCGGCCCTGGTCGCCGGCGACACCGACCTGGCCCGGGAGCGGCTGGAGTCCCACATCCTCCGGGTCCGCGACCAGACCATCGTCTTCCTGACCCAGCCGCGGATGAACCCCGGCGGCCCCGGGCGGCGGTGATCAAGGTGACCGATTCCATGATCACGACAGGCATCGTGTCCGGGCCGATCGCGCCGACCGCCGCCGCCATCGCGGCCCAGCGGCCGACCCCGCCCGCGACGGTCACCGGTGGGCTCTGGCAGCAGTGGCAGCGGGTGAACCGGGAGGCCAGCATCCCGCTCGGCATCGGCAAGCTCGACGAAGCCGGCAACTTCGACGATCTCCGGCTGGCCGCCGGTGATCGATTGGACGCGGAGTACCACGGACCGGTCTACATGGACTCCGACGTCTACAAGATGCTCGAGTCGGCCGGGTTCGAGCTCGGGAACGGCGATGATCCAGCGCTGCGGACCTTCGTGACCGAGGCCGTCGCCTTGATCGCCCGGGCGCAGCGGGAGGACGGCTACCTGAACTCGTACTACCAGGTGGTGGCACCCGATCAGCGCTACGCCAGGCTGGAGAACAGCCACGAGCTCTACACAGCCGGCCACCTGATCCAGGCAGCCGTGGCGCTGGCCCGGGCCGGCGATGATCAATTGCTGCCGGTGGCGCAACGGCTGGCCGATCACCTGGTGCAGGTGTTCCTGACCGAGCGGAAGCCCCGGCTGGACGGGCATCCCGAGGCCGAGACCGCTCTGGTCGAGCTCTACCGGCTGACCGGGACGACCGCCTATCTCGACCTGGCCGCGCGACTGGTCGAGGACCGCGGCCGCGGCCTGGTCGGCCACAGTCCGGTCGGCTCGGCGTACTTCCAGGACGCCCTTCCGGTACGGGAGATGCCGATCCTCACCGGGCACGCCGTGCGAGCCATGTATCTCGAGGCCGGCATCGTCGACGTCGCCCTCGAGACCGGCGACCGGACGCTGCTCGAGAGCTCGCTCCGGCGGTGGGAGGATGCGGTCGCGACCAAGACCGCGATCACCGGCGGGCACGGCGCCCGGCAACTCAAGGAGGCCTTCGGCGAGGGGTACGAACTCCCGTCGGACCAGGCCTACAACGAGACCTGCGCGGCCGTGGCGAGCATCCACTGGAGCTGGCGACTGCTGCTGGCCACCGGTGCGGCCCGGTTCGCGGACCTGATCGAGCGAACGGTCTACAACGTGTTCGCCGCCTCCGTCTCGCTGGACGGGCTGGAGTTCTTCAAGGGCAACCCGCTGCAGCGGCGGCATGATCATGAACAGGTGATCGGCGATCCCCGGTATCGCGGCGGCTGGTTCTGGTCGGCCTGCTGCCCGCCGAACGTGACCCGGCTGATGGCCTCGCTCGGGCACTACGTCGCGACCGTCGACGACGAGACCCTGTATCTCCAGCAGTACACGGATTCCGAGCTGTCGGCCGACCTGGCCGCCGGCACGCTGGGGCTGACCGTCCGCACCGACCTGCCCTGGCAGGGCGAGGTCATGATCACGGTCGACCGGGCACCCGAGGCGGAGTGCGGCCTTGCGCTGCGGCTGCCGCCCTGGAGCGAACGGACCACGCTCTCGGTGCACGACGAGCCGGTCCAGGTGCAGCCGGACAACCGTGGCTACCTGGTGCTGCGCCGAGGGTGGCGGGCCGGCGACACGGTCCGGCTCGATCTGGACCTGACGCCGCGGATGATCATGCCGCATCCCAAGATCGACTCCGTCCGCGGCTCGGTCGCCTTCGAGCGCGGCCCGCTGGTCTACTGCTTCGAGCAGGCGGATCAGCCGGCCGGTGTTGATCTTGAACGGCTCCGGCTCGCGGCCGATCCGGTGATCACGGTCCGGCCGGTCGATGATCATCCCGGGATCGGCCGCACCGTCCTGCTCGACATCACCGCGACGGAGCTCGACGACGCGCCGGGCGGGCTGCCGTACTTCGCGCGGCGGCCGGAACTCGCGGAGCGTCCGGTCACCGCGACCGCGATCCCCTACTTCCAGTGGGCCAACCGGGACCGACTGCCGATGCGGGTCTGGCTGCCGACCCGCTGATCGCGTCGGCCGCGAGGATCGCGGCGCCGAACAGACCCGAGTCCGCACCGAGCTGGGCCGGCAGCCAGCGACAGCCGGACCGGGACGGCAATCGGGTCCGTGCCTCGGTGATCACCCGGCCGGTCAGGTCGGCCACCGAGCCGAGACCGCCGCCGAAGATCACCGCCGCCGGATCGAGCAGTCGCACCGCGGCTGCCAGGGCCGCGCCCAGCGCCCGGGACGCGGAGTCCAGCACGGCGGCCGCGGCCGGGTCGCCTGCTGCGGCCCGAGCCAGGACGCCACGCGCCCCGTCGGTCACGCCGGCCCCGGAACGAGCGTCACGGTGAGCGATGCCGGCGCCGGACGCGAACGTCTCCAGACCGACCGGGGGCCCGTCGGCGATGCCGGCCGGCACCGGGAACTCGCCCAGCGCGATCGCCTCGCCGTGGGCGCCGGCCCAGGCCTGGCCGTCGATCACCAGGGTCGACGACAGGCCCGTACCCCAGGAGACGTAGAGGAAGCTGCCGACGCCGCGGCCGGCGCCGAGCCGGGCCTCGGCCGTTGCGCCGAGCCGTACGTCGGAGTCGATCATGATCACGGCCTCGGCGCCGAACTCGCCGGCCAGCACCTGATCGGGCGCGGCGGACGGGCCGATCACCTCGCGGCTGGTCAGCCGTCCGTCCGCGACGTACTCGGGGAACCCGGCGCCGACCGAACGCACCTGATGATCAACGGCCGCTGCCCGCCCGGCCAGATCACGCGCGACGGCGGCGGTCGCGACCAGCCCGGGATCCGCGGCACCGGGCGTACCCGGCGTTGCGGTGATCACCCGGTGCAGGACCCGCCAGCCGGCCGGATCGATCAGGGCACCGACGATCTTGGTCCCGCCGATGTCGAGGGCGGCGACGACCTCTCGGGAGCGGCCGGTCACGCGGTCCAGCCGTCGGGTACCCGGCCCGATCCACGGAGATACCTGGCCCGGTTCGACGATCGGACCAGGATGCGCTCCTGGCTGCCCGCCGGCAGGAAGACCGCGTCGCCGGGCTGAAGGCAGGCCGGTGCGTAGCCTCCGCCCGGCGTGAAGACGTCGACCCACAGTTCGCCCTCGGTGCAGACGATCACGGTCTCGTCCACCACCGCGTCGAAGTCCTCGGCGTGCCCGGGCATCACCAGACCGTGCCGGACGGTGAGGAACTCCGTGTCGACCAGGGTGCCGACGGTGTGCGAGGCGAGGTGATCACGAAAGCCCCACAGCGCGGTGGAGTCATCGGTCAGGGTCAGCCGCGCCCCGGCAGCCGCCTCGGCGTGGGCCGCCGGCCAGCGGCCGTCCCAGCGATGATCTTGGTACGAGGTCGTGGCCAGCGGCGGCTGGCGGCGGGCGAACTCCGAGCCGGCGCCTCGGGCCGGTGGGGGCGAGAAGAATTCGATCACCCGCAGCCGCTCCGCCTCCGGGTTGAACCCGTTGTGCCAGGTGCCGCGCGGGATCAGCAGGCCGCTGCCGGCCGTGGCTCGCTTCAGCTCGCCGGTCGACGGGTCGACCAGGAGCAGCGTGCCGTCCAGGACGAAGTAGAGAACGTCGCCCCCGAAGATCGTCTGGTTCAGCTCGCTGTGCCGGAACTCGCCGCGCGGCGGGAGTTCGTACTCCAGGACGTGCAGCTGTCCGGTCGAGACGTACACCCGGTCGGTGACGAACCCGGCCTCCACATCGCCCCAGACGTGATGCGCGGCGTCCTCGCGGCGGATGATCTTCGGCGCGTCGAACTCGGGGCGGGGGGTGGCTCGGCGCTTCTCGAACAGCGCGCCCTTGGCGTTCTGCATGCGCTCAGCGTAACAGACCAGTTCTAGACCAGCTAGGCCTTGCCTGTGGTGATCACAGCGGCGGCGGCATCTGGCGGTAGAGATCCGATTCGAACCGGTACGCATCACCGCGATAGAGCAGTTCCGAGGTCATCACGATCTCCTCGTTCTGGTCCCGGCTGACGTCGCGGTAGTGCAGCACCGGCGCCCCGACGGCGATCCGGAGCAGTTCGGCATCCGCCGGTTCCGCAGCCTCGGCCTGGAGTTCACAGGACGCGTGCACGATGACGATCCCGCAGTCGCGTTCCAGCGTCGCGTACAGGGAACTGTCGGCAAGATCGACATCGACGAGCTGTGGCGTCCGCTGCTCGATCAACAACGACCGGTCGATGCAGATCGGATTGCCGTTCATGCCACGGAGCCGGCGCAGTTCGATGATCGACGCGGCCGGCGGAATCCCAAGCCTGCTGGCCTCCTCGACCGTTGCTCCGCGGACCTCGTGCCGCAACACGGTCGCCGTCGGCGTGAAACCCTTGCGCCGCACGATGTCGGAGAAGCTCTGCAGCGAACTCGAGCGATCACCGATCAGGCCGTGCCGGGTGACGAACCAGCCGCGCTGCGGCTGCCGGTCCAGGATGCCCTCCTCCTCGAGTTGCTCGAGTGCCAGCCGCAGTGTCGAACGGCTGACGGCGGTGGCGGCGGCCAGTTCTCGCTCGCCCGGCAGCCTCGTGCCGGGGGCGTAGACGCCGCGTTGCACGAGTTGGCGAACCTGTTCGCGAGCACGGTAGACCGCCCGCGAGGTCGGCGTGTCGACGTCCATGGCTGGGATGTTACTGGTCCGGACCGACCTCGGCAGTCCGGCACACCGTCCCAGAATACTGATCCAGACCTGGTCCAGTCTGGTCTGGAACTGGTAACCTCCTGGATGAACGGGTGGATCGCCTTCGCCGAAGGAGTCGAGATGAGTCGTATTCCCCTGGCCGGGTCCGGTCGCACGCCCGGCCGGACGCCGATCAGCCGCCGCCGGGCCCTCGGCCTGGCCGGAGCACTGGGCGCCGCCGGCCTCGGCGCGCCCTGGCTGGCCGGCTGCTCCAACGACGGCGGGGGCGGCGGTGGCGGCGGGCCGGCCGAGCTGACGTTCTGGCTACCCGGTGGCGAGGACGGCTACCTCGAGCTGCACGAGAAGCTCGCCCAGGACTACGGCGGCGCCCATCCCGGCACCACCGTCGAGGTCACCCGGCTGACCGGGAACCAGAACTTCAACGAGGTCCTGCTGGCCCGGATCGCCGGCGGCAACCCGCCGAGCGCGACGATCATCTGGGATCCGCCGGTATCCTTCGGCGCCCGCGGCGCACTGGTCGCGCTGGACGACCTGATGGCGTCGTCGCAGAACTCGGCGGCCGACCATTGGCCCGAGTCGGTGCTGGCGAGCTGCCGCTTCGAGGACAAGACGTACGGGCTGCCGTTCACCGCCGGCTCGTACGCGATGTTCTACAACCAGGAATGGTTCGAGGAGAAGGGCATCCCGTCCGACCGGGCCAGCTTCCCGAAGACGCTGGTCGAGCTGCGTGAGCTGTCGGCCGAGTTCACCCGCTGGAAGGGCGACGTCCTCGAACACGCCGGGTTCCTGATCCCCTTCGACGCCGTACGGCTGCCGATCTGGAGCGGCCTCAACGGCGGCCGGATCTACGACGCGGCCAATCGGCGGTACGAGATCGACTCCGAGCAGAACGTCGAACTGTTCGAGTTCTTCCTGTCCTGGTTGGACGAGGAGTACCACGGCGACATCAACAAGGTGAACGAGTCGTGGACCTCGCTCGGCGACGCACCGCCGATCTTCCAGCAACAGCGGCTGGCCATGATCGACGACGGAACCTGGATGATGGGCTCGTTCTACAGCGTCGAGGCCGAGTTCGAACGCTGGGAGGTCGCACCGTTCCCGACCGGACCCAGCGGGACGACGTCGGTCTCCGGCTACTGGCCCAACTGGCTCGCCATTCCGCAGGCGTCCAACGACACCGAGGCCGCGTTCGGCTACCTGGACTTCCTGGCGGTGACCGGGGCGCAGGCCCAGTTCGAGATCTTCCCCGACCTGCCGACGAACGCCAAGATCGATCCGGCCGTGGTGCCGAAGGCGTTGGTCGAGCGACGCGGCGAGAAGTTCGCCAAGGACGCGGTGGCCTTCTTCCGGCAGCAGCTCGAAGCGGCGGTGCCGATGTGGGAGTCGCCCGTGCACACGTACGCGTCGGATCAACTGACCCGGGCGATCGAGCGGATCTCGACCAAGACCGGCACCCCGGCCCAGGAGTTGGCCGACGCCCAGCGCAACTGCCAGGCCGAGCTGGACAAGGTGGGGTGATCGTGGGCGCCACGGCCCGCTCGACGGAACGCCGGGGAGCGATGCGACGCCGGGAGGCCCGGGCCGGTCTGCTCTTCACCGGCCCCTGGATCCTGAGTTTGTTGATCTTCACCGCCTATCCCGTGCTCGCCTCGATGTATTTCTCCTTCACCGAATACAACGTGATCCAGCCGCCGGAGTGGATCGGCCTGCAGAACTACGAGACCATGATCAACGATCCGGCGGTCTGGGTCGCGGTGCGGAACAGCGCCTACTATTCCCTCATCTCGGTCCCGGTCGGGCTGGCCGCCTCGCTCGGGCTGGCGCTGCTGCTCAACCTCGGCGCCAAGGGCATCGGCGTCTACCGGACGATCTTCTACCTGCCCACGCTGGCGCCGCCCGTGGTCGGCGTGATCGTCTTCATGCTGATGTTCAGCCCGGCCAACGGGCTGGTCAACGAGGTGCTCCGCGGGCTCGGCCTGCCGACGCCGGGCTGGCTCAGCGATCCGGCCTGGTCGAAGCCGACGTTGATCATCATGGGGCTCTGGGGTCTCGGCGCGTCGGCGTTGATCTTCCTGGCCGGGCTGAAGGACATCCCGCAGTCGCTGATCGAGGCGGCCCACCTGGACGGAGCCGGCGTGCTGGCCCGGTTCCGCCACGTCACCCTGCCGCTGCTCAGCCCGGTGATCTTGTTCAACCTGGTGATGGGGGTGATCGGTTCGTTCCAGGTCTTCACGTCAGCGTTCATCGCGGGCGGCACCGAAGGCGGACCGCTCGACTCGACGCTGATGTTCGTGGTGCTCATCTACCGCAGCGCCTTCCGGTACTTCGACATGGGCTACGCCTCGGCGCTGTCGGTGGTGCTCTTCCTCGCCCTGGCCGCGCTGACCGCGTTGATCTTCGTCGCCTCGCGCCGCTGGATCTTCTATGCGGGGGTGGACCGATGAGCTCCGGCGTACGGACACGCGAGGCGGATGCCGAACTCCAGGTCCCGGCATCTCGACCGACCGTCCGCGGCAAGCGGCACGGCCGGCGCGCGGCGGTCGGGCTCGGCCGGCACCTGGTGCTGATCGCGATGTCGCTGCTGCTGTTCCTGCCGTTCTACTGGATGGTGATCTCGGCGCTGAAGTCGAACACGCAGATCCTCAGCCCGGACCTGCAGTGGTTCCCGGATCCGATCACCTGGGACAACCTGCCCGCGGTGCTCAGCCATCCCGGTTTCCCGTTCTTGCAGATGCTCGGCAACAGCGTCTTCTACTCGGGCGCCGTGACGATCGGGACCGTACTGTCCTCGGCCCTCGTCGGGTACGGATTCGCCAGGATGCGCTTCCCGGGCAGGAACCTGCTGTTCGCCGTGACGATGGCGACGATGATGATCCCGAGCTTGATCATCTTCATCCCGACCTACGTCCTGTTCAAGACGCTCGGCATGATCGGCACCTGGGCGCCACTGATCGCACCGCAGTTCCTCGGCAGCGCGTTCTTCATCTTCCTGATGCGGCAGTTCTTCCTGACCGTGCCCGGCGAACTGTCCGATGCGGCCCGGGTGGACGGCGCCGGCGAGTTCCGGATCTTCTGGCAGATCATGTTGCCGCTGGTCAAGCCGGCGCTGGCCGTCGTGGCCGTGTTCACCTGGCTCGGCACCTGGAACGACTTCTTCGGCCCGCTGGTGTATCTGTCCGACCCCGACCTGTATCCCTTGAGCATGGGCCTGTTCGCCTTCCAGTCGCAGCGGAGCACCGAGTGGGGCCTGCTGATGGCCGCCTCGGTCCTGGTCACGTTGCCGCTGATCGTCCTGTTCGCCTTCACCCAGCGCTACTTCCTGCGTGGGATCTCGCTCAGCGGGATCCAGGGCTGACCCTCCCCTTCCTGATCAACGACCGAGAAAGAGAGAGCATCATGGACCGTCCGGTTGGAATCGCCTTCGTCGGCTGTGGCAGCGTGATGTCCGGCCCGTACACGAGGCTGGCCCGGCAGCTCCGGGAACGGGGCGAGGTGTCGCTGGTGGCCGCCTGTGACGTGGTGCCCGACCGCGCGGCGTTCGTCCGGGACGAGCTCGGCATCGAACGGTTCGCCACCGACTACCGGGAGATCATCACGGCCGACGACGTCGATGCCGTCCTGGTGCTGACCTCGATGCCGGAGCACGGGGCGATCGCCAAGGCCGCGCTGGAGGCCGGCAAGCACGTCCTGGTGGAGAAGCCGATGGCGACCACGCTCGCGGAGGCCCAGGAGTTGCTGGCCGTGGCCGAGCGCAGCCCGGGTCACCTGATCTGCGCTCCGCATGTCGTGCTCAGTCCCACGTACCAGGCGATCTGGCGGCACGTCCATCGCGGGGACGTCGGCAAGATCCATCTGGCCCGGGCCCGCTACGGCTGGGCCGGACCCTGGTGGGGCCAGTGGTTCTACCGGTCCGGCGGCGGCCCGCTGTTCGACCTCGGCGTCTACAACCTGACCACCCTGACCGGGCTGATCGGTCCGGCCCGGCGGGTGACCGCGATGGCCGGCACCGCCATCCCGGAGCGCCGGGTCGACGGCGAGTTGATCAAGGTCGAGGTCGAGGACAACTTCCAGATCACCGTCGACTTCGGCAATGCCTGCTTCGGCACGGTGACCACCGGCTTCTCCATGCAGTCGTACCGCGGCCCGGCCGTCGAATTGTACGGCGGCGCCGGCACCATCCAGATGATGGGCGACGACTGGGCTCCGGAGGGCTACGAGTTGTGGCGCAACGACGTCGGGGCCTGGCAGCTGCATCGGGAGCAGGATCCGCACTGGCCGTGGACGGACGGCCTGCGCCATCTGGTCGACTGCATCCGCCATGATCAGCAGCCGCTCATCCGGCCGGAGCACGCGTACCACGTGCTGGAGATCATGATCAAGGCGATCGAGTCCGCGAGGGAGGGGCGGACGCTCGACATCGAGAGCACGTTCACCCCTCCTACGTTCGCCGAGGACGCCGACGCCGCCGACGCCCATCTGGTCCACGATCCGAGTCACTGACCGGACCACTCGGCTCTCTGCCAGGGGTACGCGTGCGGCGTCTCGAGCCGGGTCGGCGGCGCCGCGAAGCCCATGATGTAGGCGCGGCGGGTGCCCTGCGACGTGTTCGGTCCGGCGTAGTGCAGGGTCCGGCAGTGATGGATCGTGCACCCGCCGGCCGGCAGCGGCACGGCCACCCGCTCGACGTCGTCGGCCAGCGGATCGGCGAGCTGGAGCGCGTGCGCCTCCGGGTCGACCAGGGCGTGCGGCACCACTCCGGCGCGGTGGCTGCCGGGCACGAACTGCATGCAGCCGTTCTGCACCGTGGCCTCCTGCAACGGCATCCAGATGCTCAGCGCGGTGTGGTCGAACGCCGGGTCCCAGTAGGCCTCGTCCTGGTGCCAGGGCGTGGGCGCGCCGTGTCCCGGCGGCTTGCTGATCGCATGATCACCAGCAGGGGACGCCTCGTCGCCGAGCAGCTGCCGGGCCACCGCGAGCGCGTTCGCGCGGGCCTGGATCTGGACCAGCTCCGGTGCGTACTTCTGCGGGTTGAGGATCTGCGGCAGGGTCTCCTGACCGTCGTCGTCGAGCTTGCCGAGCTCCAGATGATCACCTTGGTCGAACGCCGCACTGCCGCGGGCGAACAGTTGATCATAAACAGTGCGCAGGGCGGCCACCTCGGCCGCCGTGGTGAGGGCGTCGAGCCGGAGGAACCCGTCCCGGTGGAAGGCCGCGATCTGGTCGGCGTCGAGCCGAACGGCGGTTTGTTCTGTCGTCATGATCACGAGCGTAGGTTTCCGGGACCGGCCGGACTTGTCCCGGAGTGCCGATCAGTTGACCGGAAGGAGCGAGCATGATCGCGGAAGCCGCTGGCGCTGACGCCGAACTGGGCCCGGAAGGCCCGCGAGAAGTGCGCCGAGTCGGCGAAGCCGCAGTCGTGGGCGATCCGGGTGATCGGCCGGGCCGTCGTGATCAACAACTCGCTGGACCGGAGCAGCCGGTAGCGCCTGAGGTAGGCCATCGGTGTCGCTCCCAGGGTGTCCCGGAACGTCCGCGCCAGGTGCTTCGGCGACAGGTGAGCGGCTTCGGCCAGCCTGCGCAGGTCGAGCGGCTCGGCGAACCGCGCGGCGATCAGGTCCAGCACCGCGCGCAGTTCCGGCCGCAGCGTCAGCTGCCGGGGAATCGTCCCGCTGACCGCGCCCGTGCTGGCCTCGGTCAGGTCGACACCGGCCGCGTTGACGATCTTGGCCAGGGCGAGCTGGGCCGACGCCGGCGCACCGAACGCCCGGTCGGCCCCCTGCCTGCGAGCGGCTTCGACGGTGGCGCGCACCAACGACCGGAGCTCCTCACCGGGATCGGCCAGCACCAGGGGGAGTTCGAGCTCGCCCAGCAGATCGACGGCGCCAGCGAAGATCACGCTGCAGCCGAAGCCGCGCAGGGCGAGCTCACCGTCCGCTCCGTTCCACGAGCGCCGGGTCCGGCCCGGCCGCAGGATCGCCAGTTGCCCGGGGGCGGCGACCGCCTCTTGATCACCGAGGGCCAGGTGGCAGCGGCCACGCTCGACCAGCCAGACCTCGGCCCAGGGCTGCTCGGTCAGCTCGAGCCGCCAGCCGGGCCGTACCGCGACGTCGTACGCCTCATGCAGGCGGAACACGGCACGGTCCCAGAGGCCTTCGAGGTCGACGTGGTCCTGGCGGATCCAGTCGGCCTCGAGCGGAAGGCGTGGCTCGGACACGGAATCACCCTGTCACACCACGGCGCCCGGCCTGAAGATCACGACGAGGAGGATCATGGCTGAGTTGTTCATCGACGGGCGTTGGCGCGACGCGACCGGCGGCGCAGTCCGTACCATCTCCTGTCCGGCCGACGGCCGCGTCGTCGCCGAAGTCTCCGAGGGCCGGCGCGAGGACACGGTCGCCGCCATCGAGGCGGCCCGCCGTGCCTTCGACGACGGGCGGTGGCGGTCGAGGTCGAGTGCGGAACGCGGCGCCGTGCTGGCCGCGGTCGCCGACCTGCTGAAGCGCGACCATGATCGTTTCGCCACGGCAGAGAGCCTGGACACCGGGAAGCGGTTGGTGGAGAGCCGGCAGGACATCGACGACGTGATCGCGGTGTTCCGCTACTACGCCGCGATGATCAGCACCGCGGAGCCGGTCCGGGTCGTCGATTCAGGGCCGGCCACGGTGAGGAGCAAGGTGATCAAGGAACCGGTCGGTGTCTGTGGCTTGATCACTCCGTGGAACTACCCGCTGCTGCAGGCCGCCTGGAAGATCGCGCCGTGCCTGGCCGCCGGAAACTCGCTGGTGTTCAAGCCGAGCGAGCTCACGCCGTCCACGGCGATCCTGCTGACGGCCGCGCTGGCCGAAGCCGGACTGCCGGCCGGCGTCGCCAACCTCGTGCTCGGCGCCGGGCCCGAGGTCGGGGCGGTCCTGGCCGAGCATCCGGCCGTCGATCTGATCAGCTTCACCGGCGGCCTGGTCACCGGGCGGCGACTGATGGCGGCGGCCGCCGGAACCGTGAAACGGGTGACCCTGGAACTCGGCGGCAAGAACCCGAACGCCGTCTTCGCGGACGCCGACCTGGACACCGCGCTGGAGTTCGCCCTCGCGGCCGCCTTCCTGCATGCCGGGCAGGTCTGCTCAGCCGGCACCCGGCTGCTCCTGGAGGAGCCGATCGCCGCCGAGTTCACCGACCGGCTCGTCGAACGCGCCGAACGGATCAGGCTCGGCGGACCGTTCGATCCCCTGGCCGAGGCCGGCCCGCTGATCAGCGCCGGCCACCGGGACAAGGTCGCCGCCTACGTCGCGACCGGCCTGGCCGAGGGCGCCGAACTGCGCTGTGGCGGAGCCGCTCCCGACGACCCCGGCCTGAAGTCCGGGTTCTTCTACTTGCCGACGATCCTGGACCGGTGCCGCGCCGGGATGACCGTGGTCCGGGAGGAGTCGTTCGGACCGGTGATCACGATCGAAAGGTTCGGCGGCGACTCTGCGACAGAGTCGGAGCGGAACGCCGCCGGTCTCGCCAACGACTCGATCTACGGTCTGGCCGGAGCCGTCTGGACCGGCAACGAGGCACGTGCCCACCGGATGGCGGGCCTCCTGCGCCTCGGCACGGTCTGGATCAACGACTACCACCCGTACCTGCCGGGCGCCGAGTGGGGCGGCTACAAACAATCCGGAATCGGCCGGGAACTCGGCCCGACCGGCCTCGACGAATACTGCGAGCTCAAGCACGTCTGGCACAACACGGCCCCGGTGGCGTCCCCCTTCTTCGGGATCGGTGAACCGAGGCATCTGTGAAAAGAAAGACCCGCCCTCACGTGGAGGAGCGGGTTGATGAGCTCAGGCTACCACGACGACCGACGCCTACCAGGACGCAGGCTTGGAGATTCCCGAGACCGGATCCGGCAGTTGGCACTGCAGGAGGTCAAGTGGATTCAGCCGCCTCCACCAATGTTGTCCGACGCCATCGGTCGGGAGGCCCTTCAAAGCGCCGGCGAGCGGCCTGACACCCGGGTTGATCACCCCGGTTGGTACGTGGTCGCGCGCGATACGGATCGGCAGGCCAAGATCTGAGTCATTGGAGACAACCACCGCCGCGTCCACCCGGCCCCGGAGCACATCGGCGAGCAGATGCGTCGCCACGTTGACGTCCGATCCTTTCTCCTCACGCTTGCGCACGGTGGCGAGCAGAACGCCGGTGCTGTTGCGTCGAACCCGGAGCACGGGCGACCAGGAAAGCCGACCAGATGGATCCGTCATCGCGGTCGGGGCTCTGGTACCTGCCGGCTCGACCGTCATCACCGACTCCTTGGCCCAGGAGGAGTAGTAGCCCTCTTCCAGGGTGTCGACGGAGACGCTGCGCCGAAGGGCTTCCAGATAGAAGCCCTGGCGCTGAGTCTGGCCAGGGTCGCTCGGGTCGTTCACACGGGCGGTGCAGTAGACGACACGGCCAACGACAGCACCGCGCCAGGAGGCGTACCGCTCAGCCAGAGCACGCAGATCGAGCCACTTCCACCCTGCGACGCTCCCGAGCTGAGCTACCGCACCGTAGTAGAGGTTGAATCCGTCGACATAGAAGCCCACTTTCACAGCGGCACGCTAGCCCAACCTGGGTGACGATCCCGCCCGCCGGACGACGAACCCCACCGACCGGTCACTTGTGCAGCGACACGCCGCAGAAACCGCTGCTGTTGTGACCGGTCGGCGGACCGTGATCAGTAGTCGAAGCCGCCCTCGGCGCGGGACTTGATGTAGGCGGGGATGTCCTCCTGGTCGGCGACGATCAGGGCGGAGCCGACCGTCATCGCGTCCTTGAGGACGTGCTGGCGGAACACCATGTAGAGCGGGATGTCCCAGTACTCCGTGTTGCGGTAGCCGGTCACGGTGGCGTTCTCACCCCAATAGACGGCGGACGTGTCGATCCTCGCCAGCTCCGGGATCGCCTCACCGAACGACGCCACGACGGGATCGGTCGCGAGCACGGCCTTGAGCGCGTGCCGGGAGAGCTCGGTCTGTGCCTCCTCCGACACCAGCCACTTGATCACCTGATAGGCCGTCTCCTTCCTCGTCGACTGCTTGGTGACGAAGGCGGCCAGGGTGTTCGGCTGGTAGATCGTCGTCGACCCCTGATCCAGCACCGGGACCGGTGCGACGCCGAGGTCGACCGATTTCATCCACTCGGCGTACGCCTCCTCGTCGCCGTCCTCGGTCATCAATTCGTTGCCGGCGTAGATCGGCAGCTTGCGCAGGGCGTCGACCGCCATCGCCACCCGGCCCGGCCGGCTCATGTCGCCCTTGACCAGGTCGTCCACGGTGGTGAAGCCGTTGCGCGGGATCAGCAGGAACCGCTCCAGGTTGGCGCCGAGTTCGGCCCACTCCTCAGTCGTCAGGTCGACCTCGACGTCTTCGGGCGCCGGTTGCTCGCTGCCGGTGTCGGTGAACGGATAGACCCCGTACTGGTTGAACTCGAGGTAGTTGTCCGGATGCTGCAGATATCCCTTGTAGGCGGCCAATCCATCCTGCCGGGTCAGCTGCTTGGCCGCCTTGTAGGCATCGTCGTAGGTCCAGCCCGCCTTGGGATGGGAACGGCCGAACCGGTCGAAGATCGCCTTGTTGTAGAACAGCAGGTGTTCATCGAGGAAGACCGGCACGCCGTAGAGGCCGCCGTCGGACCGGGACCGGACCTGCTCGACCGCCGCCTGGTTGAGCGGATCGAGGTCCACCCCGGCCGCCTCCAGGCCGGGCGTCATGTCCTCCACCCAGCCCAGCGGTTCAAGATCACGGTCGATCCGGTTCCGTGGATTGTCGATCACGATGTCCGGCACCACGCCGGCCGCCTTCAGATCCTCGTACCGGATCGGCATGTCCCACGTCGCGTACTTGATCTTGAGGTCCGGGAACGCAGCGCGCAGCTTGTTGCCGATCACCTCGTCGAAGACGCGGGTCGACTGCCGGTCCTCGGTCGGCGAGTACTCGAAGGGCTTGTAGTTCGCGGCGAAGATGAACAGCTCGTCGTCGAAGACGCAGAACTCCTCGTCGTACTTGTTCGGCACCAGGGTCGCGCCGGGATCGGAGCAGTCGCGCTCCGCCGCAGCGCCCTCGTCCGCGACCGCGCCGGGTACGCCGACCAGAGTCAGCCCGGCCAACACCGCACCGAGCCTGATCAGCAGACTTCGCAGGCCGGATCGCGCCCGCAGCTTCGTTGATGACATCGTCGTCCTCCTCGATCAGGAATTGACCCGAACCTCGGCGAAATCGGCCGAGGCGTAGTTGTTGATCTTGTTCGACTCCTTGTTCGAGTCGACCGCCAGCCCGATGTACACGCGCTCGGCCATCGGGATCCGTTCGTAACCGATCCGGGTCCACTGCAGCGAGTCGGTGCTCAGGTGGGCCTCGAACTCACTGCCGCGCTTGATCAACCGGATCCAGTACGGCTTGTCGTCGAGCTCCTCGTCGTCCCACGGGTACGGGCTGATGCTCGGCTCGTCGCCGAACCGGGCGAAGCGCGACACGTGGCCCTTCAGTCCGCCGGCGGACCAGACGATCCCGCCGGTGAAGTACGGCGAGTCCGGTTCCAGGGTCTCCCTGATCATGAGGCCGGCATAGACGCCCTCGTACACCCGGCTGAGCCGGTCGATCCGTGCGATGATCTCCACCACCGACGACGGCCCGGCCTCGATCTCCCGATGGACGAACTGGAACGCGTCCTGCTTCGCCCAGATCTTGCCCGACCCCTTGATCGTGAACGCATCGTCGCCCTTCAGCAGCGCGGAGCCCGCGATCGGCACGTCGCCGACGTCGGTCGAAGTCCAGGCGCCGAGCTCGCTGGTCCGGTTGACGTGCACCGGGGTCCCGGTCGACTGGGTCTTCAGGCCCCGGCTGTCGGTCGCCAGGGCCGTCAGGTACCAGGTGCCGTCGGTGACACCGGGCCAGGTGATCTTGTACGGCGCCGTCTTGACGGTGCCGAGCGACTTGTCGCCGGCGAAGAACTCGACCGCGGCGATCGTCGCGTCGCCGTCGGCCGTCGCCTCCGCGGTGATCACCAACTCCCGTTCCGCCGCGGTGCCGGCGAAGACCTGATCCAGTGTCGGTGACGTGATCGCCACCTCGGGATTGGCCGCACTGTTCGACTGCAGCGAGTTCAGGTAGAGCTCCAGGTTGCTGTAACCGTCCTGGCCGATCGCGGCGCCGTCGGCCGGGTCCTTCGGGTCCAGGCCGTGCGCCTTCTCCCAGTCGTCCGGGATGCCGTCGTGATCACGGTCGTCCGGCGGTGCGGCCGACGCCAGCTTGGGAAATCCGCCGACCTCGGTCTGGGAGTTGATCAACCGGCCGGTCCCGTTGCGGACGTCGGCCAGTAGCCGGGCGTCCGCCGCATCGAGCCGGGGCAGGTTGGCGCCGACGTCGGCGAGCACCGCCTGGTAGGCCTCCTGCGCGGTCTGGGTCTTGATCTCGTTGGGGAACGAGATCGGGTCGGTCGCGTGCGTGATGCCACCGACCGGCACCGTGATCCCGGCCAGGTTGTCCTCGGTGATCTCCGGATGGCCCTCGATCTCGTTCTCCGACACGTGCCAGCGACCGCCGCGACCGGGGGCCACGATCTCCGGAGCCGTTGCAGCCAGTGTGGCCGGTCCGGGCTTGTAGTAGTTGGCGACCAGGTTGATGCCCTCGCACCACTCGCCGCCGTAGCAGGAGGTGAAGCCGTAGTCGTAGATCACGTTGTTGCGGTGGTCCACGAGTTGATCAAGGTGCTCGACGAAGCTGAACCTGGGGTTGCGGCCGCCCTGGTGGACCAGCAGATTGTGGTGGTACGTGACGTTCTGGCCGCCCCACAGGCCGCCGTACCCGTGCCGGCCCTTCTCGTGCGCCGACATGGTCAGCCCCTCGGCGATCAGGCAGTGCGACACCGTGACGTCGTAGTTGCCGTACAGCGAGAAGCACTCGTCGACACCCCAACTGACCGAGCAGTGGTCGATCACCAGGTTGCGCCGGCCCTCGCCCTTGAACGTGTCGATCGGCGTGCCCATCGTGTCGCCGCCGCGGACCCGCAGGTAGCGGATGATGATGTTGTCGCCGTCGACGGTGAACTCGTTGTTGATCACCGCGATCCCGTCGCCCGGCGCGGTCTGGCCGGCGATGGTCAGGTTCGAGCCGGTGATGTCCAGGCCGCCCTCGAGTTCGATGGTGCCACCGACCCGGAAGACGATCATGCGGTTGCTCTGCGACACGGCATCGCGCAGCGAACCCGGACCGGAGTCGGCCAGCGTGGTGACCTCGTAGACCGGGTGTCCGCGGCCGCCGGTGGTGAACTTCCCGGCGCCCTCGGCCCCAGGAAACGCAGGCACGGTGTTGCCGACGACGGCCGGCTGTTGCGCCGGCGCCTTGCGCTTGCTGATCTTGCCGGTGTCGAGCTTGCTGTCGGCCGGCAGATCGGGCTCGGCGCGTGCCGCCGGCGCCGACTGGACCTGCTGGGCGACCATGATCGCCGGTGTGGTCAGGGCGGCCCCCACCAGGAAGCCTCGGCGGCCGAAGCCGCGGATCGGTCGTTTCGGATGTGCTTCGGTCACCGGACACTCCTTTGGTCAGACGGTGCACAGAAGTTCGCGACGCCCCGGACGTCGCGGCCCACGGCTTGCATGCCGGTGGTATGCCACATGCTAAGTTGCGCCATTCACAAGCGTCAAGAGCCGCTCTCACGGCTTGTTCACAAAGGTTCTGGGCTCGAATCACCGGCATGCCGCTTGACCGAGCCTCCTATGGGCGGCCGTTCATGGGCGACGTACAGCAACAGCACAGCCTCAGCCAACGCCGCTCGACCAGGCTGGCTGCCGTACCCGAACGGCGATCCGACGAGGAGGATCCGATGCAGCAGAGCGACGGCGACTACCAGGGACGACCCCTGCCCCGACCGGATGAGGAGGTGGTCGACCAGGGACTCGGATTTGATCTTGGTACGTTGTTCAGCCGTCGCTCCGTGCTGGCCACCCTGGGGATCGGTGCGGCCGCCGCCGGCCTCACCGCCTGTAGCGTCCCCGGCGCCGCCACCGAGACCACCGAAGCGGCCGGGACGAACGACCTGACCGAGATCCCGGACGAGACCGCGGGACCGTATCCGGGCGACGGATCCAACGGCCCCGACGTGCTGGAGCAGTCCGGCATCGTCCGCAGCGACCTCCGGACGAGTTTCGGCACCGGGAGCGCCACCGCCGAGGGCGTACCGCTGGAGCTGACGTTGTCGATCATCGACCTGGCCGGCGGCGACGTCCCGTTCGAGGGCGTCGCCGTCTACGTCTGGCACTGTGATCGCGAGGGGCGCTACTCCATGTATTCCGAGGGTATCGAGAACGAGAACTACCTGCGCGGCGTGCAGCTCGCCGACTCCGACGGCACGGTCACCTTCACCAGCATCTTTCCGGCCTGCTACTCGGGGCGGTGGCCGCACATCCACTTCGAGGTCTACCCCGATCAGGCCGGCATCGCCGACGCGACGAAGGCGATCGCGACCTCACAGGTTGCGCTGCCCCAGGACGCCTGCGAGGCCGTCTACGCGACGGAGGGCTACGAGCAGTCGGTCGGCAACCTGGCTCGGGTGAGTCTGGACTCGGACAACGTGTTCGGCGACGACGGCGGCGTCAGCCAGCTCGGCACCACCACCGGCAGCGCGGCGACCGGCTACCAGGTGACCCTGAAGATCGGCGTCGACACCAGCACCGAGCCGAGCGGCGGCGGTGCTCCCCCGAACGGCGGCGGCCAGCCACCGTCGGGCCGCCCGTCCTCCCGATGATCACGTCGTTACCGGGGTGCCGTACGTTTCCGATCATGAGCAGACGGCCGAACGAGACGGCGCGCATCGTCGCCCACCGCGGAGTCCATTCCGGGACTGGACCCTGGGAGAACACGCTGGCGGCACTGCGGGCGGCGCTCGACGAGGGCGTACGGATGATCGAGATCGACGTCCGGGTGACCCGGGACGGAGCCGTCGTCCTCCTGCACGACGACACGTTGGAACGGCTCTGGGGCGATCCGCGCGCGATCGGTGACGTCGACCTGGCCGAGGTTCGTACGCTGGGCGGTGGTGATCGCCGGATTCCCTTGCTGGCCGAGGCGTTGGAGCTGATCCGCAGCACCGGGGCGATCTTGCTGATCGACATGGACGTGCCGGGCCCGGCGGGTCCGGCGGCCGAGGTCGTACGGGAGACGGCGGCGGAAGGTTGCTCGGCCTGGTGCGGCCATCCGGAGGCGATGCGGACCATCCGGGCCGCGCTGCCGGACGCCGAGATCTGGCAGCCCTGGTATTCCAGCGAGCCGCCGACCGCGACCGACCTGGCCGAACTCCGGCCGGCCGTCGTGAACGCCAACCATCTTCTGGTCGGACGCACCTGGGTCGAGGCGGTCCATGATCTTGGTGCCGCGGCGTCCTGTTGGACCGTGGACGACCCGGCTCAGGCAGCACATCTGACCGCGATCGGCGTCGATTCGATCACGACCAACCGGGTCCGGGAGGTCCGGGCCGCCGCCGCTACGGCGACGGACGAGCGCAGCCGCCAGATGGCGATCGTCACCGAACTGGCCGGCCACGCCGCCGAGATCACCCACCACGTCCGGCGGAACGGAGTCGGACCGGTCGAGACGAAGACCGGGCCCGCCGATCATGTCACCGAGATCGACCGCATGATCGAGCGCCGGGTCCGCGAGGTGATCGGGGCGCAGTTTCCTGATCATGGTCTGGTCGGTGAGGAGTACGGCGGCGTCGCCGACGGCCGGCCCTGCTGGTACGTGGACCCGATCGACGGCACCGCCAACCTGGCCAACGGCGTGCCCTGGACCAGCTTCTCCCTCGCCTTGGTCGAGGACGGCCGACCCGTGGTCGGCGCCGTGATCGATCCGGTGTCGCTGGAACCGATCGCCGCCGCCGAGGGTCGCGGCGCCTGGCAGGCCGGCCGACGGCTGCAGACCGCCGCCCGGCCCGGACCCGAACCGCTGGCCGGCGCCGTCGTGATCACCGAGCTGGCCGGAGCCCGGCCCTGGCCCGGCCTGACCACCCTGATGGAGCGGCTGGCCGCGCGGCACTGCACCTTGCGCATCCCCGGCTCCGGCACCGCGACCCTGTCCGGGATCGCCGCCGGCCGGGGCTCCGCCGCGATCATCCACCGCTACAGCCCGATCGACCATGCCGCCGCGGTGTTGATCATCCTCGAAGCCGGCGGCACCGTGCTCGACCCGGCCGGCGAAGCGCGGATCCCACACCCCGGCGAGCCGGTCATCGCCGGCACCGACCCCGCCACCGCCCGCGCCCTCTGGACCGAGTGGCGGGACTCGGTGTGATCGACTCAGGGCTCGAAGGCCGAGCGAAATTGATGCCGGTTTCAGTCGTGCGCGATCGGGCTCGTGTGTTTAGCCTGAACTGATGGATGAGCACGAGGCCGTCAAGGCCTGGAGCAGGATCGTCGGGGCGGCTCGGTTGGAACCGATGGTGACCGTGAGCAACCAGCTGTGGCGGGTGATCGCCGAGGACGGGCGGGAGTGGGTGCTCAAGAGACTGCCGGAGTGGGCGCCCGGGGCCGGGCCGGTCGACGAGTACCGGGTGCTGCTGCACCTCCAGCGCAGCCGCGTGCCGGTCGCGGTTCCCATGATCACCGATGACGGGCTGATCGCGCACAACGCCGACCGGCTCGGCACCGGCCCGGACGACAAGCTGCCCACCGGAACCCACGCCTACGTCCTGATTCCGGCGCTGCCCAGCGACCCGCGGTTGACCGAGTCACCGGAACTCGCGCACGCCATCGGAGCGGCGATCGGCCGGCTGGAACGGGCGCTGGCCGGCTGTCCGTGGCCGGTGACCTCGTTCACCGACGACCCGGCCGGGGAGATCCTGGGGGAACGGTTCGACGCCATGCCGGAGTCCCTGCGTGAACTCGCGCTGCCGCAGCGCCGGCGATCGTACGAGGCCATCGTCGGGCTGCCCACCCAACGCGTCACGCACGGCGACTGCAACGTCGGCAACCTGCTGGTGCACGACGGAGTCGTGACCGGCTTCATCGATCTTGATCATCTTCCGTCGGGACCGCGGATCCGGGACCTGAGTTACTACCTGACCAGTCGGCTCTCCGCGCACCTGGACCACGGCGAGCCGGCGGCGCTGGCGGCCGTACTGCCGCACTACCTCGCAGGGTTCCGGACCGAGTGCGCGATCACGGACCGCGAGTTCGCCGCGGTTGCACCGATGATGCTCACCGTCGCGATCGGGATGGCCGACTGGCGGTCCCGCGTCCGGGAGGATGACTCGGCCGCTACCAGCTGAGTCTGCGCACCGTCGCCTGGCTGGCCGCCAGGTCCTGAGGGGACGACCCGATCAGGCTGCGGCCGGTGATCAACTCTCCGTGATCAGACGGGCGAACTGCTCGGCGCCGATGTTGCCGCCGGACAGGATCACCCCGATCGGGCCGGTGGAGTTGATCTTGCCGGTCAGCAGGGCGGACAGCGGGCTGGCGCCGCTCGGTTCGAGGACGAGCTTGAGCCGCTCGTACGCCCAGCGCGCCGCTTCGACCAGTTCCGCGTCGCTGACCAGGACGATCGAGTCGAGCAGCCGCCGGTTGATCGCGAAGGTCAGCTCGCCCGGCTGTGGTACCGCCTGGCCGTCCGCCAGCGTGCGCGGAACCGGTACGGCGATCCGCTCGCCGGCCGCCAATGAGCGGTACGTGTCGTCGCCGGCCTCGGGCTCGATGCCGATCACCCGTACGCCTGGTGACAGGTCGGTCGCGATCACCGAGCAGCCGGCGGCCAGGCCGCCGCCACCGACCGGGACCACCAACGTCTCCAGCGGGCCGGTCTCCTCGATCAGTTCCAGCGCCGCGGTGCCCTGGCCGGCGATCACGTCCGGGTGGTCGAACGGCGGGATCATGATCAAGCCGCGTTCCTCCGCCAGTGCGGCACTGATCGCGTCCCGGTCCTCGGTGTAGCGGTCGTAGTGGACGATCTCCGCGCCGTAGCCGGCCGTCGCGTCCAGCTTGAGCCGCGGCGTGTCCTTCGGCATCACGATCACCGCGGACGCCCCGAGCTCGCGGGCGGCCAGGGCGACCGCCTGGGCGTGGTTGCCGGACGAGTGGGCGACCACACCGCGACTGCGCTGGTCCGGGGTCAGCCGGGCGATCGCGTTGTACGCGCCGCGGAACTTGAACGCGCCGACCCGCTGCAGGTTCTCGCATTTGAGCAGCACCGGTGCGCCGACCATCTCGTCCAGGGTGCGGGAGCGCAGCACGGGCGTCCGGTGGGCGACGCCGCGCAGTCGCTCGGCCGCGGCCCGGACATCGCCGGCGGACACGGGAAGCGTTCCTGTTGAAGGAGATTCGGCCATGACCCGATCTTCGCAGAGAGTCAGACGACGGCGGTCATCCCGCCGTCGACGAAGATCACCTGGCCGTTCACGTAGTCCGAAGCCGGCGACGCCAGGAACACCGCCGGGCCCAGCAGGTCACCGACCGTTCCCCACCGCGCCGCCGGGGTCCGGCCGAGGATCCAGCCGTTGAACTCGGCGTCGTCGACCAACGGCTGCGTCATCTCGGTGTGGATGTAGCCGGGCGCGAGTCCATTGATCTGCAATCCGGCACCGGCCCACTCCGCGGCCATCGCCCTGGTCAGGTTGCGCAGCCCGCCCTTGGCCGCCGTGTACGCCGCGATGGTCGGCCGGGCCAACTCCGTCTGCACCGAACAGATGTTGACGATCTTCCCGGCTCCACGCGGAATCATCCGGCGGGCCGCCGCCCGGCCGACCAGGAAGGCGCTGGTCAGGTTCGTCGTCAGCACCCGTTGCCAGTCCGCCAACGCGACGTCGAGCATCGGCTGCCGGTGCTGCACGCCGGCGTTGTTGACCAAGATCATGATCGGCCCGACCTCGGCCTCGATCCGGTCGACCGCGCTCTCGACCGCCTCCGGCTGCGTCACGTCGAAGGCGTACGCGTGCACGGCCAGGCCCTCCGCCGCCAGCGCGGACCTGGCCCGCTCCAGCCGGTCCGGATCGAGGCCGTTCAGCACGACCGTTGCACCGGAGCGTGCCAGACCGGCCGCGATCGCCCGACCGATCCCACGACTCGAGCCCGTGATCAGGGCGATCCGGCCGGACAGGTCGAACAGGTCTGCGGTCACCGGATGATCATGGTCGCGGGGCCGGTGCGGAGTCAACGGCGACGATGCGCCAGACTGGGCTCGTTCGGGGACCGTACGCCTGCCAGGAGTAGACCATGCGTTCCAGCCCCGTCCGACGTTCCATGATCATCGCTGCCGCGGCGCTCGGAGCGTTGCTGCCGGGCCTGCTGCTCTCCCCCGCGTACGCCGACGACGGCGGCACCACCGCCGGTCTGCTGGACGGCACGGTCACGGTCGACGCCGGCCCGCTGGCGGATCTGCGGCCGGACGCGGACCCGACCGACGGAGCGTCGGCGCGGCTGCTGGTCGTCCGCGGCGTGGTCGCCAGCGTCGCGAGGCTCGAGGTCTCCGGGCTGGATCCGGCCGCGGCCGGTCACCGCTACGGCGTGCACGTACACACCGGAGCATGCGTCGCCGGCGACGGCGAGGCCGCCGGCCCGCACTACAACCACGACAAGGCCGTCGGTCGCGAGCCGGCCCGGATCTCGGCCTCGACCGAAGTGTGGCTCGACATCACGGTGGATCGGCACGGCCGCGCTCACGCGTCGACCGTCGTGCCGTTCGGTCTCCCGACCGCCGGGGACGGCATCGGTTCGGTGGTCGTACACGAGCACCCGACCGACCACGCCGGGATGGCCGGCGGACGGCTGGCCTGCCTACCCCTCTCCTAACAAACGCAACGATCGTCGCATTAATGTGCTAGCCTGGGCGTCATGTCCGGGAATCTGCGCCTGTCCTCGGTCGGCTTCGGCTGGCCGGACGGCGACCTGCTGTTCACCGGGATCGATGCGACCTGGACGGATCAGCGGATCGGCCTGGTCGGTGACAACGGCAGCGGCAAGTCCACCCTGCTGCGCCTGATCACCGGCGAGCTCGTGCCGACCGCGGGCACCGTCCGCGCCTCCGGCCCGGTGGCGGTGCTGCCGCAGACGATCGCCACCCGCGATCGGCGTACCGTCTCCGACCTGCTGGCGATCACCGACCTCCGGACCGCCATGGCGCGGGTGCTGGCCGGCACCCCGACAACCGGCGACCTCGCCCTGTCGCCCGACGACTGGCAGGTCGAGGATCGTGCCCTGGCCAGCCTGGCCCGGGTCGGCATCGCGGCCGGGCCGGACTGGCTCGACCGCTCCCTCGCGTCACTGTCCGGCGGCGAGGCGACCATGATCGGGATCGCGGCGACCCTGCTCCGCCGAGCACCGGTCACGGTCTGGGACGAGCCGACGAACAACCTGGACCGGACGGCCCGGGACCGGCTCTACCGGCTGGTCGCCGACGGCTGGCCTGGCCTGTTGATCATCGTCAGTCATGATCGGGAACTGTTGGAGCTGGTCGACGCGATCGCCGAGCTGTACGGCGGCACGCTGCGCCTGTTCGGCGGACCGTACGGCAGCTATCGGGCGACCCTGGACGCCGAGCAGCAGGCCGCCGAGCGCGAGGTCCGCGACGCCCGGTCCACCCTGCGCAAGGAACGCCGCCAGCTCGCCGATGCGCACGTCGCGCTGGCCCGCCGGCAGCGGTACGCCCACACGGACTACGTCAACAAGCGGCGGCCGAAGGTGATCATGCGACAGCGCGCCCGGGAGGCCCAGGTGTCCGCCGGCAAGTACCGGTTGCTGCACGAGGGCAAGCTGGACGAGGCGGCGACCGAACTGCGCCGGGCCGAGGACCAGGTCCGGGCCGACCCGGCGATCCGGATCGACCTGCCCGGGACCGAGGTGCCGGAACGCAAGGTGATCACCGAGCTCGCACTGCCGGATCGAACCATGATCATCCGCGGCCCGGAGCGGATCGCCGTCACCGGGGCGAACGGCGTCGGCAAGACCACGCTGCTGCACGCCCTGGCCGCCGCGACACCCGCGGCCCGGGTCGGCCGGCTGCCGCAGCGGCTCGATCTGCTCGACGATCGCCGTACCCTGCTGGAGAATCTGGCCGACCGCGGTAGGGCGACCGACAACGAGATCCGGGCCCGGCTGGCCCGGTTCGGCTTCCGCGGCGACACCGTCGACCGCCCGGCCGGCGCGCTGTCCGGCGGCGAACGGTTCCGCGGCACCCTGGCCCTGCTGCTGCTCCGCGAGCCTCCGCCACAATTGCTGATCATGGACGAGCCGACCAACAACCTCGATCTGACCAGCGTCGACCAGTTGGTCACGGCGCTGGCCGGCTTTCGCGGCGCCCTGGTCGTCGTGGGCCATGATCACGACCTGTTCGCCAGGATCGGGGTCACCCGGCGCTGGCACCTGGCCCGCGACCATGATCGGCTCCGGATCGACGACCGGCCGCCGGCATGACGACCTCCCGCCCCGGCGGCCGGACCGCGCGCAACACCCGGGCGATCTTCGACGCGCTCTTCGCGGAACTGGTCGAGCGCGGACACGGCGGCCTCACCATGGAGGCGATCGCGACCCGGGCCGGCGTCCACAAGTCGACCCTGTACCGGCGCTGGCCGACGACCGACCTGCTGCTCGCCGCCGCGCTCGCCGAGCATCCGCGCAACAACTGGGCGCCGGACCGCTCCGGCGAGTTGATCAAGGACCTGGTCGGCGTCGGCCGGGCCGTGCTGGACGGCCTGGACGATCCGGTGATCGGCCCGATCTCCCGCGCCTGCATCGCCGCCGCCTTCGCCTCAGAAGCCGCGGCCTCGGCCCTGACCGACTTCCTGGACGATCAGAACAACCGCGCCGCGGTCGTGGTCACGGACGCGATCGAGCGCGGCGACCTGCCGCCCGACACGGCACCGGCTGCGCTGATCGAGCGACTCGTCGCACCCCTCTACTACCGGCGCTTGATCCTGAACCGGCCGGTGACGTCCGAAGACCTGGCCGCGGCCGCTCGGGCCGCCGTCCGGCCCGCGGAGGAGATCCGTCACTCCGGTTAGGTGGCACCGCATCGCGTTCCGGGCGCCTGCTGCTGGCCGATTTCGATCATGGAGTACGGCGTCGCCCCGCACTCCCGTGCCAGTCGGGATCACGCGCTGCGCTGGCCCTGTCGCGCCCGCGCGGTACGGATACGGGACAATGACAGCCGCCCCACCCGGATCGAACGTCGAGGAAGTCATGGTCGAACGCCGCCTGCCCAGCCCGAAGGATCTCGCTCCGCTGATGCGGCTGAAGCGGCCGGAGCTCAACCCCAAGAAGCGCCGGCTGGCGAACGCGCTGACGGTCGAGGACCTGCGCCGGATCGCCAAGCGACGCACACCGCGGGCCGCGTTCGACTACACCGACGGCGCGGCGGAGGACGAGTTCTCGCTGTCCCGGGCCCGGCAGACGTTCCGGGACGTGACGCTCCATCCGCGGATCCTGCGCGACGTGTCGTCGATCGACACCTCCGTTCAGGTGCTCGGCAAGAAGTCGGCCTGGCCGTTCGGCATCGCGCCGACCGGATTCACCCGGATGATGCACACGGAAGGTGAGGTGGCCGGCGTCCGCGCGGCCGGTCGCGCCGGGATCCCGTACTCCCTGTCCACGATGGGCACCACCTCGATCGAGGACGTCCGGGCGGCCGGGCCGGACACCCGGAAGTGGTTCCAGCTGTACATGTGGAAGGACCGCGACCGGTCGATGAACCTGGTCCAGCGGGCGGCCGACAACGGCTTCGACACGCTGCTGGTGACGGTCGACGTGCCGGTCGCCGGAGCCCGGCTGCGGGACACCCGGAACGGGCTGACCATCCCGCCGACGCTGACCCCGAAGACGATCGTCGACGCGATCCCGCGGCCCTGGTGGTGGTTCGACTTCCTGACCACCGAGCCCCTGTCGTTCGCGACGCTGGACCGCTGGTCGGGCACCGTCGCCGAGCTGCTCGACGTGATGTTCGACCCGACGGTGGACTTCGACGACCTGGCCTGGATCAAGGATCAGTGGCCCGGATCCCTGGTGGTGAAGGGAATCCAGAACGTCGAGGACGCCAAGAAGGTGGCCTCGCTGGGCGTCGACGGGATCGTCCTGTCCAACCACGGCGGCCGCCAGCTGGACCGGGCGCCGATCCCGCTGCGGATCCTGCCCGAGGTGGTACGGGAGGTCGGCAACGACCTGGACGTCATGGTCGACACCGGCATCATGTCCGGCACCGACATCGTCACCGCGATGGCCCTCGGGGCGAAGTTCACCCTGGTCGGCCGCGCCTACCTGTACGGGCTGATGGCGGGCGGGGAGGCCGGCGTCGACCGGATGATCGAGATCCTGACCAGCCAGATCGCGCGCACCATGAAGCTGCTCGGCGCCCGCTCGATCGAGGAGCTCGAGCCGTCCATGGTGACGCTCAATTAGCCTGCGGGCCCACGCGCGCTGAGACTGTCGAAGCGCCAAGCCAGATCGGACCTGGCCCTTCGACGAGCTCAGGGAGCGGGTTTCGGCACTAGACTCACCGCTTGTGTCGTGGTCCTGGGGGTCCCTCGTCGGCCGCCGGGACACGACCCTGCGGCAGCTTCTCGCCGAACGGTTCCGGCTGCTGAGCCTGCTCCGTGAGGGCGGCCCCGCGACGGTCGCGATGGCCGTCACCCAACTGATCGCCAACCTCGGCCCGGCAGCCACCGCCCTGGCGGCAGGCCTGGCCACCCACGGTGCCGAGGTGGCGCTCGGCAGCGGTGACCTGGGCCCGGCCGTCCCCGGGCTGGTCGTCCTCGGCGTCGTCTTCCTGCTCACCCAGGCGGTACTGAACACGACCGACGGACTGGCCACCGACGTCCGGCTCCGCGTGGACGGTTGGGTACGTCAGCAGGCGCGCACCGCGGCCGCAGCACGGCCGACGCTGGTCGAGCTGGCCGACCCGCAGTTCCAGGAGGACGCCAACCGGACCGCCGACCTCGGCCGGCGCGGCGGCCGGGTCCGGTCCCCGGGCGGTGCCGCCGTCGGGCAGGCCCTGTTGACGGCGCGGCTGATCGGCGGCGTCCTGGCGGCGGTCGTGCTGGCCCAGTTCTCCGTCCTGCTGGCGATCGTCGTCCCGGTCCTGGCGCTGCTCAACCGCGCGGTGCTGCGACGGCAGTGGATGCATCTGGCGAACGTCGACGACGGACAGGCGGCGATCAGACGCCGGACCGACTACTGGGCAGGGCTCGGTCAGGAGCCGCGACTGGCCGGCGAGATCCGGCTGTTCGGACTGGGCCCCTGGATCACCCTGCGGCACCGCCGCGCCCTGATCGCCGAACGGGGTCCGGTGCTGCGCAACCGGATGACGGTGATGCGGCAGCAGACCTTGATCATCGGGCTGACCGTGCTGGCCGCCTCGGTCGGCATCCTGCCGCTCGCGTTCGCCGCCGCCGGGGGCTCGATCACCGCTGCCGAACTGGTCACCTACCTGACCGCGGTACTCGGGGTCCTCGGTGTGCTGTCCGCGATGGGTCACGAGGCATTCGACATCGAGTACGGGCGCAGCACGGTCCGGGCCCTGGACCGGCTGCTGACCGGTGCCGCCGCGACGCCGCGGCCGCGCCCGCCGGCCCGCGCCGGTGCGCTGGTCGAACTGGACGGCGTCGGCTTTCGCTACCCGGGACAGCAGGCGCCGGTGCTGGACGGCTGCGACCTGGCGATCCGGACCGGCGAGGTGCTCGGCGTGGTCGGCGTCAACGGTGCCGGCAAGACGACGCTGGTCAAGATGATCGCCGGACTGCTCGACCCGACCCACGGCGAGATCCGGGTCGGCGACGACGGCACCGTCGGCGTCACGGCCGTCTTCCAGGATCTGCTGCACTATCCCCTGTCGCTGCGGGACAACGTCGCCCTGGCCGCACCCGAGGCGGACGGCGGCGACGCGGCCGTGCTCGCGGCGTTGCGCGCAGCCGGCGCCGGGGACCTTCCGGACCGGCTGCCGGCCGGGCTGGACACGGTGCTGCACCGTGATCTTGCCGGCGGCACCGATCTGTCCGGCGGCCAGTGGCAGCGGGTCGCGATCGCCCGCGCGGTGTATGCCGTGCACGCCGGCCGGCGATTGGTGATCTTGGACGAGCCGACCGCGAACCTCGATGTCCGGGCCGAGACCGCCTTCTACGCAACGGTGGTCGAGACGCTGCCGGAAGCGACCGTGGTCCTGATCTCGCACCGGTTGTCGACGGTACGCAACGCCGACCGGATCGTGCTGCTCGCGGACGGCAGGATCAGCGAGCAGGGCAGCCACCAGGAGCTGATCGATCTCGACGGGGAGTATGCGCGACTGTTCCGGCTCCAGGCGTCCCGGTTCCGGGCCGAGGAGGACCGATGATCACCAAGGCCAGGCTGCTGCTGGAGCTGCTCCGCCGCAGCTGGGTGGTGGCACCGCTCTCCTCGCTGGTGATCACCGTGGTGATCATCGCCCAATCGGCCTCGGCCGCCCTGACCGCCGCGATCCAACGGCAGCTCGTCGATCAGACCGGCCGGCCCACGGCACTGACGGCGGTGGTGGCGATCGGCCTCGGACTCGCCGTCGCGTACGCCGCCGGCGCCGCGGGCAACCGGATCCAGGGCAACCTGCGCGGCGTGATCGCCGAGAAGCTGGACATCGACCTGAGCGGCAACGTGCTGCGCTGGGCCACCCAGACACCGCGGACCGACCAGTACGACCGGCCGGACTTCCTGGACCGGCTGCACCTGGTCCGGACCGGCACCGCGAAACTGGCCGGCATCTCCTGGAACCTGGTCAACACGGTCTGCGTCGTGCTCGGTCTGGCCGCCAGCCTGGTGCTGCTGGCCCGGATCAACCCGTGGTTGATGATCATGGCCGGGCTCGCCGTACCGCCGTTCCTGCTGAACGGCCGCAGCGGCCGGTTCCTGCGGAGGGCGCGCGACGTCACGGCGCCCTGGGAACGCCAGGAGGCCACGCTGCACGGCTACGCCAGCCAGCCGGAGCCGGCCAAGGAGGTCCGGGTCAACCGGAGCCAGCCGATCATCGATGATCACTGCGCGACGTTGTGGGACCGGACCCGGCGGACGATCCGGGCGGCCCACCTGAAGTCGGCCCTGCACGGGTATGCGGGATGGTTGATCTTCGCCGTCGGCTACCTGGGCGCGGTGGGCTTCACGATCTGGCTGGTCACCGAGCGGCAGGCCAGTCTCGGTGACCTGGTGCTGGTGATCTCCCTCGGCCAGCAGTTGCGCTGGCAGGTGATCAGCGTCGTGTTCGGAATCTCCGAGGTCGCCGACGGCGGCCACGCGGCCGGGCACTACGACTGGCTGCGCGAGCAGTTCCGGCAGACCCGCCGGACCGCGGCCTCCCCCGTGCCGCCACCGGTCCGGCTGGACCGCGGCATCACGGTCGAGGAGCTGAGCTTCCGATACCCGGGTCAAGATCATCCGGCGGTCGACGGGGTCAGCGTGGAACTCGCGGCCGGTCAGGTGGTGGCCCTGCTCGGCGAGAACGGCGCGGGCAAGACCACCCTGGCGAAGCTGCTGCTCGGCCAATACCTGCCCGACGCCGGCGCCATCCGGCTGGACGATGTCGACCTGTCCCGGGTGGACCCGGCCGACTGGGCGCGCCGGTGCAGCGGGCTCCTGCAGGACTTCGGCAAGCTGCAGGGTCCGGTCCGCGAGGCGGTCGGCGCCGGAGCCCTCCGGCCGCCGTCCCGGGCCGACCTCGACCGGGCGGTGGACGAGGCGCATGCCCGGAGCATCGTCGACGGGCTGCCGCGCGGCCTGGACACCGAGCTCGGGCTCGCGTACGGCACCCGGGACCTGTCCCACGGCCAGTGGCAGCGGCTCGCCCTGGCCCGCGGCCTGACCCGGCCGGAGCCGCTGCTGCTGATCCTCGACGAACCGACCTCCGCCCTCGACCCGGAGGTGGAGCACCGGCTGTTCGACGCGTTCTTCCGCAGCGCCCGCCGGGCTGCCGCCGAGCACGGCAGCATCGCCTTGATCATCTCGCACCGGCTCTCCACCACCCAGGACGCCGACCTGATCCTCGTGATGGAACGGGGGCGGATCGTCGAGTCCGGTGATCACGACACCCTGATCGGCCGGGGCGGACGGTACAGCGAGCTCTACCGGTTGCAGACCCACGCCTACCGCTGATCCGAGCCGGTGGGGAATATCGCCGGCCCTGACCTGAGTTGTGCCTGGTCGTGACCGACCACACCGCTGCCGACCTCGCGCTGTCCGTACTCGACCTGGTGCCGGTGCGCACCGACCAGACCACGACCGACGCGATCCGGGCGTCGCTGCGGCTCGCGGAGACCGCGGACGAGCTCGGGTTCCGGCGCTACTGGGTGGCCGAGCACCACAACATGCCGGCCGTGGCCGCGACCAACCCTCCGGTCCTGATCGGCATCATCGCCGCAGCCACCCAGCGGATCCGAGTCGGTTCCGGCGGCGTGATGCTGCCGAACCACGCGCCACTGGTGGTGGCCGAGCAGTTCGCGCTGCTCGAGGCCGCCTTCCCCGGGCGGATCGATCTGGGGATCGGCCGCGCGCCGGGCAGCGACCCGGTGACCAACTACGTCCTGCGGACGGCTTCCGGGCGCGGCGACAACGAGGTGGAGCGGTTCCCGGACTACGTGTCCGATGTGATCGCGCTGATGGACACCGACGGAGTCGACCTCGACCTGCAGGGCCGGCGGTACCCGCTGCGGGCCACGCCGCAGGCGACGGCTACCCCGGTGGTCTGGCTGCTCGGATCGTCGCTCTACTCGGCCGAGCTGGCGGCGGCGCGCGGGCTGCCGTACGTCTTCGCGCACCACTTCTCCGGCGAGGGGACCCAGGAGGCCCTCCGCGTCTACCGGTCCAACTTCCGGCCGTCCGATCTGCTCGCCGAGCCGCGGACGTTCCTGACCGTGAACGCCGCCGTCGCGCCGACCGAGGCGGAGGCGCGGCGGCTGACCGTACCGCAGCAGTTGGCGATGGTCGCACTGCGGACCGGTGGCGAGCTGAAACCGGCTCCGACCGTCGAGGAGGCCGAGCAGGTCGAACTGCCGGCCGCGCACCGCGAGCTGGCCGAAGCGATGAGCACTCGCTGGGTGATCGGCGACCCGCCCGCCGCAGCCAAGGCGATTCGTGATCTTGCCCACACCTACGGGGTGGACGAGGTGATGATCAACCCGATCGCCGGGGCGTTCGCGGGCACTGCGGCCGACCGGGCTCCCGCCCGGGAGCAGACGTTGCGGCTGCTGGCCGGCGCGCTGGCGGAGTCCGGCCCGGTTCGGATTGCCTGAGAAATGCACAGGGACGGGTCAGGTAACGGGCATACCCTTGGCCGGGTGATTGAGACCTCCTCCGGCCCCGAACCCCTGCTGCCACACAGCTTCGGTGACCTCCGCCAGCTGCGGGAGGAATTCACCCGGTTCATGATGGAGTACAAGTTCGGCATCGACGAGATGTCGACCAAGATCAAGATCCTGCAGGACGAATTCAGCCAGCTGCACGACTACAACCCGATCGAGCACGTCTCCTCCCGGCTCAAGGCTCCGGACAGCATCCTGGACAAGATCATCCGGAAGGGCTGCGAACCGACTTTCTCCTCGATCAGGGAGACCATCACCGACATCGCGGGCGTCCGGGTCACCTGCAGCTTCGTCTCCGACGTCTACCGGGTGTTCGACCTGCTGGCCGGCCAGTCGGACGTCAAGGTGCTCGACGTCCGCGACTACATCGCCGAACCGAAGCCGAACGGCTACCGCAGTCTGCACGGGATCGTCGAGGTGCCGGTCTTCCTGTCCGACGGCGTGGTGCCGGTGACCGTCGAGGTGCAGCTGCGCACCATCGCGATGGACTTCTGGGCGAGCCTCGAGCACAAGATCTATTACAAGTACCGCAAGCAGGTGCCGACCGAGCTGCTCCGCGACCTGCAGCAGGCCGCCGAGACCGCCCACCGGCTGGACGGGACGATGCAGCGGCTGCACGAGGAGATCCACCGGGCCGACGTCGCGCCGGTCGCGTCCGCGGTCCCGGAGGATCTGACCCCGTCCGACGAGGTGCTGCGGCAACTCTGGCAGGCGCGGCAGCAGTCCGGTCTCGACTGACCGGCCGCGGCGTCCAGCCGCGCCGCAGCGCCGCGCGGGTCGCGTTCACGTCGCCGATCAGGCGGAGGCGCGGAGCCGGCCGCGGAGATCGTTGCGGAACTGGATCGGGTCGATGACGAAGGACTCGAGCAGCCGGTGGGACAGGCTGCCGACGTCGCCGAGGATGCCGAGCAGGACATGCTCGGCGCCGATCCGGTTGTGGCCGAGGTTGATCGCCTCCCGGAGCGCCAGTTCGAGCGACTTCTTGGCGCCCTTGCCGAACGGCAGATGGCCGCGGACCGCCTTCCGGCGCTCCCGGTCCTCCAGTGCCCCCTCGCCGAAGGCGCGCTCGATCCGCTCCCGTACCTGCTCGAGATCGATGCCCAGCGAGGCCAGGGCCTGCGCGTCGAGTTGATCACCGGCCAGCGTGGCCAGCCGTTCCCGGGCCGCGGGATAGTCGACCCCGGCCGCGACCAGCGCTTGGCGGGCCTCACCGGTGTCGTGCCACAGCACCCCGAGCAGGACGTGCTCGCTGCCGATCATCGGATGGTGCAACTCGCGGGCCACCGTCTGCGCGTGCAGCACGCTCTCCCGAGCCGAGAGCGAGAAGCGTTCGAACATGATCATCCCTTCCTGGTCAGCGCCGGCCGTGCTTCTTGTGGACCGCCTGCTTGGACACGCCGAGCACGGTGGCGATGTCCTGCCAGGACCAGCCCAGGCCGCGGGCTCGCTCCACGTGCAGGCGTTCCAGCTGGTCGGCCAGCAGCCGGAGGCTGCGCACGGCACGCAGACCCTCGCCGGGGTCGGCGCTCTCGATGGCCGTGTTGAGGTCAGCAGTGCTGCTCATGCCGTCATCCTAGGTTGACGATTCCGGAGGGTCAACCCTGGTTGACGGACTAGGTTTCGTACGTGGAGTTTCCTCCGGACGGGATCGTGATCAGTGACGGCGGGCTGGCCACCGAACTCGAGAGCCGCGGGTACGACCTCGGCGGCGGGCTCTGGTCGGCCCGACTGCTGGCCGACGACCCGGACGCGATCCGGTCCGTGCACGCCGCCTACTTCGCGGCCGGGGCGCGGATCGCCACCACGGCGAGCTACCAGGCCTCGATCGACGGCTTCGTCGGCCACGGCCGGGATCGCGCCGAGGCGGTCGACCTGCTCCGGCGCAGCGTGCGGTTGGCCGTCGAGGCGCGGGACGCGTTGCCCGAGCCGACCGGACGCTGGGTCGCCGCCTCGATCGGGCCGTACGGAGCGGCGCTGGCCGACGGATCCGAGTATCGCGGCCGCTACGGGCTCTCCACGGCCAGGCTGACCGCCTGGCACCGGCCGCGGCTGGAGGTGCTGGCCGACTCCGGCGCCGATGTGATCGCGCTGGAGACCGTGCCGGACCTGGACGAGGCGGCGGCGCTGGTCGGGCTGGTCGGCGAGACCGGCGTCCGGGCCTGGCTCTCGTACACGATCGACGGGGCGCGCACACGCGCCGGCCAGCCGCTGGCCGAGGCCTTCGCGCTGGCCGAGGCTCCTGGCATCGCCGCCGTCGGGGTCAACTGCTGCGACCCCGCCGACGTGCCGGGCGCGATCGCGATCGCCCGCTCGGTGACCGACCGGCCGGTGATCGTCTACCCCAACAGCGGTGAACACTGGGAGGGCCGCTGGACCGGTCCGATCCGCTTCACCGCGGCGGCAGCGCGGGACTGGATCGAGGCAGGCGCCCGGGTCGTCGGCGGCTGCTGCCGGGTCGGTCCGAGCCTGATCAGCAGCCTGATCGGCTCAAAGGCTGAGCGAATCTAGCCGAAAACCTGATCAGGCCTTAATCTGTGTCCACCGGGGGGTGTTGGGTCGCAGCTGTGCGATCCGGGGGATTCGCCTGGGGGAAGCATGCGCAAGTTGTTCTTCGGTCTGCTCGTCGTCGCCGTTCTGGCGGCCTTCGGTGGACTGCTCGCCGGTTCATCTGAGTTCCGCGGTGCCGCGACTCAGCCGGACTTCGGCCAGCCCGACCACATCTCCGACGGGGTCCGTACGATCTCGCTCTGGAGCAGCGAGCGGCGCAAGGTCGAGGCCACCGTCGGGGTGGACGTCAGGTCCACCGAGGGTCGGCCGACGCACTACCGGAGCTCGATCGAGATCCGCTGTCAGGTCAGGGGCTACAACGGCGCCTGGCAGCCGCACCCGTGCACGGCCAACTTCGGTCAGCGGCTGATCCGGGACCAGTCCACCGTGGTCGAGAGCTGGGCCGAGGTCACCTCCGCCGACGACGGCAGGATCGTCAGCGACGGCGAGTGGCAGCCGGTCGTCTGCCGCGGCCTCTACACGACCGAGTTGCTGGCGTACCAGATCGGCGTCGCCGGGACCGTACACACGATCGAGGGCAACCCGGGCTACTTCCCGAGCAACGGGATCTGGGCCGACTGCTGAGCCGCGGGCCCGGCCCGGAGTTTGATCAAGGGTCGATCACGCGGCGCAGGTAGGCCTCCGGCCGGTCGACGAACCGGCGGTAGTGATCAACCACGTCCAGTTCCGACCAAGATCGCCGGTGCATCCCGGACCCGTCGAGTTCCATGATCGTCGCACCCGGCAGTGCGGCGATCACCGGCGAGTGGGTGGCCAGCAGCAGCTGGGCGTCGTCGTGGGCGACCAGGTCGGCGAGGACACCGAGCAGGGTCAGCTGCGCCGTGAACGACAGTCCCGCTTCGGGTTCGTCCAGGACGAAGAAGCCGCCGCCGCTGAACCGCGTGGTCATGATCATGGACAGGAACGACTCGCCATGGCTCAACTCGTGGAAGGGTTGCTCGGGCAGTTGGGCCGGGTTGTCCTCCAGGTACGTGAACAGGCCGTGCATCGTCTCGGCGCGGAGGAAGTAGCCCCACCGGGTCGCCCCGGCGCCGCGGACCAGCCGGAGCTGACCCGACAGTCCGGACTCGGAGACCCGGGTGCTGTGCCGGGCACCGGTCGAGCCGCCCTCCGGCGAGAGCCCGTACGCGACCGCGATCGCCTCGATCAGCGTCGACTTCCCGGTCCCGTTCTCGCCGACCAGGATCGTCGCCGGATCAAGATCAAGTCCGTCCCGGAGCAGCTGAGCGACCGGAGCCAGCGTCGCGGGCCAGACCGCCGGCGTCACCTCCAGGCCCGGAGCCCGCTCCACCCGCCGGACCGGCCGCCGCACCTCCCACCCCGCTGCCATGGGCCGACGATAATCGGTTGGCCGAGAGCGCGGGCGTCCTTAGCCTCGGCGAGGTGATCTATCAGCACCCGCTCGCCTACCTGCTCGGACTGGAAGGGCTCGCCCTGCTCCGCGGCTGGGCCGGGGACTTCGACCAGGAGTTCGTCGAGGCCAGGCTCGCGGAGGTCCGGCGGCTGCTCGACGAGAAGGCGCTGACCGAGCATCCCGGCGTACGGGTCGGTCGCGGCGACAGTCCGACCGGCTACGCGCAGTGGGCAGCGAGTTACGACGAGCCGCGCAACGGCCTGTTCGACCTCGACGAGCCGATCGTGCGACCCCTGTTCGATGCGGTGGCACCCGGCGTCGCGCTCGACGCGGCCTGCGGCACCGGCCGGTTCGCCGAACTGCTGGCCTGCCGGCACCAGGTGATCGGCATCGACGGGTCGCCCGAAATGCTGGAACGGGCCCGAGCTCGGGTTCCGGCCGGCGACTTCCGGCTCGGCACTCTTGATCAACTTCCGGTGCCGGACGGCAGCGTCGACCTCGTCACGTCCGCGTTGGCCTTGTCCCACGTACCCGATCTCGGTCCGGTGCTGCGCGAGTTCGCGCGGGCACTCCGACCGGGCGGACACGTGATCATCTCGGATGTCCACCCTCAGTTGATCTTCCTTGGCTCGGTCGTGAAGTCGCTGGGCCCCGACGGAGAGCCCGGGCTGGTACCCACCTATCGGCACTCGGCCGGCGACTTGCTCCGCGCCGCACTGCCGCACGGGTTCCGGCTCCGCCACTGCGAGGAGGCGCCCGGTCCGTCGACGCAGGCCGATCAACCCGCACCGCACGACCCGCTGCGGGACGACCTCCGTCCCGGCCCGTGGGCGGACTGGCCATGGTCGCTGATGAGCCTGGTCCCGGCCGCGGCCGGCGCTGCCGGCGACGGACCGGCCATCGTGGTCTGGCACTTCACCCTGGAGCCTGGTTCATGATCATCCAGCCGTGCTAGATTGCAGACTGATTCCGTTTTGCAATCAGATCGGTGGCGCGTCATGAAGCTGCTTCTCACCTCCGGTGGCATCAGCAATCCGACCATCCGGGCCGCTCTCGTCGGCCTGCTCGGCAAGCCGATCGAGGAGTGCCGGGCTCTCGCCATCCCGACCGCCAAGTACGGGCATCCCGGCTGCGATCCCGAGTCGGTCAGGCGGTTCATCGCCGGTGAGTATCAGCCTCCCAACCTGATGTGCGAGGCGGGCTGGATGTCGATCGGCGTCCTCGAACTCACCGCGCTGCCCACCATCGGCGCCGATCGCTGGCTGCCCTGGATCCGGGAGACCGATGTGCTCCTGGTCGACGGCGGCGACGCGACGTACCTGGGCTACTGGCTGAAGGAGTCCGGGTTGGCCGACCTGCTCCCCTCGCTGCCCGAGCTGGTCTGGGTCGGCATGAGCGCCGGCAGCATGGCGCTGACCCCGCGGATCGGCAAGGAGTTCTTCAACTGGACGTCGCCGAGCGGCGGGGAGGAGACCCTCGGCCTGGTCGACTTCTCGATCTTCCCGCACCTGGACTACCCAGGCTGGCCGGACAACTCACTGGACAGCGCTCGCCGCTGGGCGGAGAGGATCTCCGGTCCGGCGTACGCGATCGACGACCAGACCGCGATCTCGGTCGTCGACGGCGCCGTCGAGGTGCACTCCGAGGGCCACTGGCACCTCCTCAACCCGGCCGCGGCCTGACCGACACTGTCGCGATTCCTCTGCTGGTGAAGCATTCCGGTCGGTTTCAACGTTGAACCAGTCGAGTTGAAGAGGAATCGTGACAGGCCCGCCCAGATCACCACCGACCTTGCGTCCGTCAGCCGGGCCGACCGGTCGCCGTGGACGCTGCCCTCAGCGCGGAAGTCCGCGCTGCCACACGCGGCCGGGATATCCCACACAGCCCACGGGCCGGGACTTTCCGCGCACCCCGGGAATTCCGCACACCCCGCGACCGCAGACTTCCGACCCGCGGTGAGCGCGACTCCACAGCCCCTCGGACCGCGACTTCCACACGGTCACCCGGGACCGAGGGCGATCCGGCGAAGATCGTCGACGAGGCCGCGGCAGACCCGGGCGACCCATCCCTCACCCACCCACCGACCAGTCAATTCCGCAGCGACACGCCGCAAGAACCGCTGCCTTGGTGACCGGTCGGCGGGCTTGTCAGATGAGGTTCTTCAGGGGATGGCCGGCGAGGAGGGCGGCCACGTTCTCCTGGATCAGGGCGTCGGCGCCGAGGGGGCGGCCGCCGGCGGTGTGCGGGGTGAGGATCAGGTTCGGGGCCTGCCAGAGGGGGTCGCCGTCGGGGAGGGGTTCGGTGGCGGTGACGTCGAGGGCGGCGCCGGCGATCTCGCCGTCGGTGAGGGCGGTCAGCAGGGCGGCCTCGTCGACGGTGGCACCGCGGCCGACGTTGATCAGCCAGGCAGTCCTCGGCAGCGCGCGGAACACGTCGGCACCGATGATCTTGGCGGTCTCCGGTACGGCGGGCAGGATGTTGATCAAGATGTCGGTCTCCGGCAGCACCGTGTGCACCTCGGCCGCGGCGATCACCGGGTAGCCGGCCCGCTCCCCCGCGCTGGACGCGACGCCGGTGATCTTGGCGCCGAGCACGGACAGGTACGGCGCCAGAGTCTTGGCGATGCTGCCGAAGCCCCAGATCGTCACCCGCGCATCGCGCAACGTGGTCAGACCCTGGGCGTTGTCCAGCGGCTGCCGGTAGCCGAGGGTTGTGTCCCAGGTGCCGCGGCGCTGCGCGTCGAGGGCCTTGTCCAGCCGGCGGGCGGCGGCGAGTGCCAACGCGACGGTGTGCTCGGCGACGGTCAGGTCGTGCAGGCCGCGGCCGGAGGCGATCGCGGCGTCCGGGTTGAAGCCGGCGGCGACCACCGCGTCGGTGCCGGCCATCAGGCCCTGGACCAGCCGGACCTTGGTCAGCCGCTCCGCCAGCTCGGCCATGCGGGCAGCCGGGTTGAGCCAGAGCACGACCACCTCGGCGTCCTCGTGTTCGGCCGGGAGCTCGGCCTCGGGATCGTACGCGACGCCCTGGACCCCCTCCGGCAGCTCGGGATCGAGCGGGACACTGGTCGGCAACAACACCTTCACGGCTGGCTCTGCTTCCGTTGGGGGACGAGTTCGGGATGCTCGCGGTCCAGGTAGTCGTGCAGGATCGCATCAAGATCATCGACGACGCCGACGCCGAGCTCCAGCGCCCGGTCACCCTCGGTGCGCGGCACCCAGGTGTCCACGATGGACTGGATCTGCGGATCGGGCTCGAACGTCACCGGCGCCAGCGCCTCGGCCGGTACGGTCCGGCGCAGCACCTCGAGCATCTCGGCGAAGGTCGCCGACACACTCGGGAAGGTGAGGGTACGGAACTCGCCGAGAGCCTCACCCGGCAGTCGGTACAGGTCGGCCAGCCCGGCCACGACACCGGCGACACCGCCGACCGCCATCCGCGTCTCGGGCGCCACCGGGACCGCGTACGGCCGGCCGGCGAGCGGCTCCCGGAACACCGCGCTGGCCGCCGAGGACGCCGCCGCGTTCGGCCGGCCGGGCCGGATGATCACGGTGGGGATCCGGGCCACCCGGCCGTCCACGAAACCCTTCCGCGTGTAGTCGTTGATCATCAGCTCCAGCACGGCCTTGGTCATCCCGTACGTGGTGCCGGGCCGCGGGGGCGCCGCGTCGCTGCCGACCGGTCCACTGCCCGGGCCGAAGATCGCCACCGAGCTCGTCGCCACCAGCCGGACCCCGCCGTGCCGCCGACAGGCCTCGAGCAGGGCCCGGGCGCCGTCCAGGTTGACCCGCAGGGCCAGGTCGAAGTCCTGCTCGCCCTGCCCGCTGACCACCGAGGCCAGATGGAAGATCCCGATCTCCGGTTCATCGAACAGCGCCTCCAGGCCCGCGGGATCGGCGATGTCGCCGCCGACCAGCTCGATCCCGGCCGGAGCCGTCGCCCGCGCGGCCTCGATCGCCGCCGGCTGGTCGTACCAGACGATCGTTGCGGCCGACTCCGGCGCGTCGGGCCGGCGCAACTGCTCGGTCAGCCGGCGGCCGAGGAAGCCCGCCCCGCCGGTGATGATGATCTTCCTGGACACCCGTCGATGGTAGCGACCGGGACCAGGGTCCCCGATCCCGGTCCCGGCCCCCGGAACGGGGGTGAAACCCTTGACCGCATGACGAGTCCGGTGCCGGAAGCCTCCCTGCTCGCCCCGCTGCCCGCCGAGTACGGGATCACACCCGAACGCCTGGCCGAGGCCTGCGCCGCCGGCCGCCGGGTCGCGGTCCTGGACGACGACCCGACCGGGAACCAGACGGTCAAGGAGTTGCCGGTGATCACCCGGTGGTCGCCGGAGGACCTGCGCTGGGCACTGCGCCAGCAGACCGTGGCGTTCTTCGTCCTGACCAACACCCGCAGCTTGGACCCTGCCGCCGCCGAGCAGCGCAACCGGGAGGTCGCCCGGGCCTGCCTGGCCGTGGCCGCCGAGGAGGGCATCGAGCTCACCTTCGCCAGTCGCGGCGACTCCACACTGCGCGGACACTTCCCGCTCGAGCCGGAAGCGCTGGCCGCGGAGTCCGCGGCGGCCGGCCGGCCGATCGACGCGGTGATCATCAATCCGTCCTACCTCGATGCCGGCCGGCTCACCGTCGACGGCGTCCACTGGGTACGGACAGCGGACGGGATGGTCCCGGCCGGGGAGACGGAGTACGCCACGGACGCGACGTTCGGCTACCGGAGCTCCGCGCTGGCCGCCTGGGTCGAGGAGAAGACCGCCGGCCGGATCCCCCGCGATCAGGTCATCACGATCACCGTGAGCGACCTGCGTCGGGATGGGCCGGACGGCGTCGCAGCCACCTTGCTCAGGCTGGCCGGGCCAGGACAGTCGCGCCCGGAGCCAGATCAACAGCGCACTGAGCTTGTCGAAGTGCACGGCGGGATCGCACCTGGCCCTTCGACAGGCTCAGGGAACGTCGTCCGCTGGGTGGTGACCGATGCCGTCTCCGATGATGATCTTCGCGTACTGACCCTGGGCCTGATCGCCGCCGAACGGGCCGGCCGGCGCTACGTCTACCGGGTCGGGCCCTCGTTCGTCCGGTCCCGGTCCGGCCAGTTCCCGGCCGCTCCGATCGACGACCCCGGCCTGCGCCCCGCTCCCGGCGCGACCGCCGCCCCGGGCGGCTTGATCATCGTCGGATCCCATGTCCCGTTGAGTTCCCGGCAGCTGGACCGGTTGACCGAGACGGCCGACGTCGACCAGCTCGAGGTGGAGGTCGACAAGATCATCGACCGCACCGACCCGACCCACCTCGCCGACCTGGCCGAGCGCGCCGCGACCGGTCTGGCCCAACGGCATGTGGTGATCAAGACCAGCCGGACCCTGCGCCGCGGCACGGACGGGGACCAGAGCCTCGCGATCTCGCGCACGGTCAGCCGCGCCGTGGTCGACCTGGTCCGGCTGATCATGGGCCGGCAACACCCAGCGTTCGTCGTGGCCAAGGGCGGGATCACCTCCTCCGACGTGGCGACCGAGGCCCTCGGCATCCGGCGGGCGACGATCCGCGGCACGCTGCTGCCGGGCATCGTGTCGCTCTGGCAGCCGGCGGAGGGTCCCGCCACCGGGCTGCCGTACGTGGTCTTCGCCGGCAACGTCGGCACCGACGACTCCCTGGCAGAGGTGGTCCGGCGCTTCGACAACGCCCGAGCATGATCATCGCAACCGCCGCCCGATCACCCGCGCGAGCCAGACCCGCAGCCGGGCGATCGTGCGCCTGAGCCGAGTCGCCTCCCGCCGCCAGAAGCCTCGCTCATCCCGAGGTGATTCGTACACCTGTTCGATTGTACGCAGCACGGCAGAACAAGACCAGAGGCGCCGAGGAAGCGTGGACCCTATGCTGTGTCCACCAAGGAGGTTCTCGCCGTGAGTCGACGTCCGAACGTCTCGTTCCTGCCTCGCCGTTCCGTCCTCGGGCTCGGTGCCGGGCTCGGTCTGGGAGCCGCCGTTGCGGGCTGTACCGCGGGGTCGACCAGCACGCCGGGCGGGCCGACGACCCGGACCCTGACCGTCGGCTTCGTCGCCGAACCGGCCAACCTCGACTTCACCCGCACCGACGGCGCCGCGATCCCGCAGGCCCTGTTGGTGAACGTGTACGAGGGCCTGGTCAAGCTTGATCAGAACGGCGCGATCGTGCCCCTGCTGGCCAAGTCGTGGACGATCAGCGACGACCGCCTGAACTACACCTTCGAACTGGTCGACAACGCGCGCTTCACGAACGGGCGGCCGTTCACCGCCGACGACGTGATCTTCAGCATCGATCGGGTCACCAAGGAGTGGACGACCTCACTCAAGGCGAAGATGGACGTCGTCGCCGAGACGACGAAGGTCGGCGAACATTCGGTCCAGGTGACGCTGAAGCAGCCGAGCAACTCCTGGCTCTATTCGATGGCGACCCGGGTCGGCGCGATGTTCTCCCGGACCGGCGTCGATGATCTTGCCAACCAGCCGTGCGGCACCGGGCCGTTCCGGTTCGTCGAGTGGAAGCGCGGGGATTCGATCACGCTCGAGGCCAACCCGGACCACTGGGGCGCCAAGCCCGGCGTCGACCGTGTCGTGCTGCGCTACTTCAAGGACGCGACGGCGCTGAACAACGCCTTGCTGTCCGGCGGGATCGACGTGATCTCCGCCGTCGTCGCCCCCGAGTCGCTGGGCCAGTTCGGCGACACGGCGCGGTTCCAGGTGATCGAGGGCACCTCGACCGGCGAGGTCGTGCTGAGCCTGAACAACAGCCGGCCGCCGTTCGACGACGTCCGGGTCCGCCGCGCCGTGCGGTACGCGATCAATCACCAGGAACTGCTGGACACCGCCTGGGCCGGTCGCGGTCAACTGATCGGCAGCATGGTGCCGCCCAGCGATCCCTGGTACGAGGACCTGACCGGGCTGTATCCGTACGATCCGGCGAAGGCCAAGGCGTTGCTCGCCGAGGCCGGGGCCGAGAAGCTCACCGTGAAGTTCCGGATCGCCAACCTGCCGTACGCCACCGCGGCCGCCCAGGTGGTCAAGTCCCAACTGCAGCAGGTCGGGATCACCGCGAACATCGAGCCGCTGGAGTTCCCGGCCCGCTGGCTGGACCAGGTGTTCACCAGGGCCGACTACGACCTGTCGATCGTCAACCACGTCGAGCCGCGCGACATCACGGCCGTGTTCGGCAACCCCAAGTACTACCCGCGCTACGACAACGCCGAGGTACGCAAGCTGTTCGCGGAGGCCGATGCCGGCACCGAGCAGGAACAGGTCACGACGATGAAGCAGGCGGCCAAGATCATCTCCGAGGACGCGGCGGCCGACTTCCTGTTCCTGTTCCCGAACCTGATGGTCGCCACCACAGCCGTCAAGGGCCTGCCGCAGAACGTGGTCTCGGAGTCGTTCGACCTGACCGGCCTGTCCAAGACGTGAGCCTCTATCTGATCAAGCGGATCGCGGTGCTGCTGATCAGCCTGATCGCGGCAACGTTGATCGTCTTCGGCTTCATGGCGGTGCTGCCGGGCGACCCCGCGGTGATCGCGCTCGGCGTCAACGCGACACCCGAGGCGATCGCCGCGCTGCGGGCCCGGTTCGGCACCGACCGCCCGTTGATCGTGCAGTACCTCGATTGGGCCGGCGGGCTGGCCCTCGGCGACTTCGGCACCTCGTACGTGAGCGAGACGCCGATCGGCCCGTTGATCATGGACCGGTTCGCCGTGACCTGCTGGCTGGTGCTGTTCGGGCTGATCTTCGCGTTGATCATCGCGGTCCCGCTCGGCACCGCCGCGGCGGTCCGGCACCGCAAGGTGTCCGGGCTGATCCTGTCCGGAGTCAGCCAGGCCGGCATCGCCGTACCCGCCTTCGTCGCCGGGATCGGCCTGCTGTTCGTGTTCGCGGTGAGCCTGCGGATCCTGCCGTCGGGCGGGTTCGTGGTGCCGGCCCAGGATCCGGTCGGGTTCCTCCGGCACCTGCTGCTGCCGGCCCTGTCGCTCGGCCTGGTGCAGGGCGCCGTGCTCAGCCGCTACGTCCGGTCCGCCGTGCTCGACGTGCTGCGGGAGGACTACCTGCGGACGGCGCGGGCCAAGGGCATGGGGCCGTATCGGGCGCTCTGGCGGCACGGCACCCGGAACGCCGCGATCCCGGTGATCACCGTGCTCGGGCTGCAGGTGGCGACGCTGCTGATCGGAGCCGTCGTGATCGAGCGGGTGTTCACGATTCCCGGGCTCGGCAGTCTGCTGCTGGACGGCGTCGCGAATCGGGATCTGCTGCTGGTGCAGGGAACCGTGATCGTGCTGGTGGCCGCCGTCCTGGTGATCAACTTCGTCGTCGACGTCGGCTACCTGGTGCTGGACCCGCGGCTGCGGAGGTCCCGGTGACCGCGACCGCTCCCCCGGCCCGGGCCGCCGGCCGGCGACCGGGACCGAACCTGATCGCCGGTGCCGTGCTGGTCGGCCTGGTCGTGGTCGTCGCCCTGGTCTCGTTCGTCTGGACCCCGCACGACCCGACCTTCGTCGACGGCACCGCCCGGCTGCGGCCACTGCTCGATCCGGCCTATCCGCTCGGCACCGACAAGTTCGGCCGGGACGTGTTCAGCCAGCTGCTCGTCGGCGCTCGGACGACCTTGTTCGTCGGGATCGTGGCGGTCGGCGTCGCCGCGGTGCTCGGCACTCCGGTCGGGATCGCGGCGGGGATGACCGAACGCTGGCCGGGCGAGCTGCTGATGCGGGTCAACGACGTGATCTTCGCGTTCCCGGCGCTGCTGCTGGCGATCATGTTCGGCGCGGTGTTCGGGCCGAGCACGCTGACCGCCATGATCGCGATCGGCATCGCGACCCTGCCGGCGTTCGCGCGGGTGGCCCGTGGGCAGACGCTGCAGGTGATGCGCACCGAGTACGTGCTCGCGGCCCGGGCGGCCGGTCGGCGCGGCCCGGCGATCGCGCTCCGGCACGTGCTGCCCAACATCGCGAGCATGATCATCGTGCAGGCGTCGGTGTCGTTCGCGATCGCGATCCTGGCCGAGGCGGCGCTGTCGTTCCTCGGCTTCGGTACGCCGCCGCCGACGCCGTCCTGGGGCCGGATGCTGTCCGAGGGCCAGGAACTGCTGTTCAGCGAGCCGCGGCTGACCCTGATCCCCGGACTGGCGATCGCGGTGGCCGTCCTCGGCTTCAACCTGCTCGGCGACGGATTGCGGGACTGGCTCGATCCGCGTCTGGAGGAGGTGCGATGAAGATCTCGCCGCGCCCTGAGCCCGTCGAAGGGCCCACGCTCGAGGTCACCGGCCTGACCGTGACCACGGGCGCCACTCCCCTGCTCAACGACGTGTCCTTCACCGTCGCGCCCGGCGAGCGGGTCGGCCTGATCGGCGAGTCCGGCTCCGGCAAGTCGCTCACCGCGATGTCGATCATGAACCTGCTCCCGGAAGGGCTGCAGGCGCACGGGTCCATCCGGCTGGCCGGGGTCGGCCGGGACCTGATCGGGCTGCCGGAGCGGCAGGCCTCCGCGATCCGCGGGCAGGAGACGTCGATCGTCTTCCAGGAGCCGATGACGGCGCTGAACCCGCTGATGCGGATCGGTGATCAGATCGCCGAGGTGATGATCCTGCACCGCACCGCACCCTCCCGCGCCGCGGCCAGGGCCGCGACGCTGGAATTGCTGGACCAGGTCCGGCTGCCCGACCCGGCACGGATCGCGCGGACCTATCCGCACCAGTTGTCCGGCGGGATGCGGCAACGGGTCGTGCTGGCCATGGCGCTGGCCAATCGGCCGCAGCTGTTGATCTGCGACGAACCGACCTCGGCGCTCGACGTCACCGTGCAGGCGGCGATGCTGGAGTTGATCACGACGCTGCAGGCCGAGCGGGGCAACGCGTTGTTGTTCATCACCCACGACCTGGCCGTCGTCTCCCAACTCTGCGAACGGGTCCTGGTGCTGTACCAGGGGGAGATCGTCGAGTCGGGCCGAACCGCCGAGGTCTTCGCCGCGCCGCGGCATCCGTACACCCAACGTCTGCTGGCCGCCTCAGCCCCGACGTTCCCTGAGCCTGTCGAAGGGCGGGCCCCATCGCCCCTTCGATCCGAGGACAGCACCGGGCTTGGCCCTTCGACAGGCTCAGGGCACGGCGAGGTGATCATCGAGGCGAGCGGGGTGAGCCGGACGTTCCGGCGGCCGCGGCAGTCGCCGTTCCGGGCCGGCGAGCCGGTGCACGCCCTGCGCGGTGTCGACCTCACCCTGCGGGCCGGTGATCGGCTCGGGATCGTCGGCGAGTCCGGTTCCGGCAAGTCGACGCTGCTCCGGCTCCTGGCCGCGCTGGACCGGCCGACCGCAGGGTCGATCACGTTCGACGGGACGGAGATCGCCGGACGGCCCGAGCGGTCGCTCGGCTTCCTGCGCCGCGACCTGCAGATCGTGTTCCAGGATCCGCAGGCCTCGCTCGATCCGCGGATGCGGGTCCGAGACATCATCGCCGAGCCGCTGGTGTCGCTCGGCATCCCCGGGATCGACGCACACGTGGCCGAACTGCTCGAGGCGGTCGGGCTGCCGCAGCAGGCGGCGCGCCGCTATCCGCACCAGTTCTCCGGCGGCCAGCGACAGCGGATCTCGATCGCCCGTGCGCTGTCGCCACGGCCCCGGGTGTTGGTCGCCGACGAGCCGGTCAGCGCGCTCGACGTGTCGGTCCGGGCCCAGATCCTCGACCTGCTGACCGAGCTGGTCCGCGACTTCCGGCTGACGTTGATCTTCGTCTCCCACGATCTTTCCGTGGTACGTCAGCTCTGCGACAGGGTCGCCGTTCTGCACTACGGCGCGATCGTCGAGCAGGGCGCCACCGCGGAGGTGTACGAGCACCCGCGGCACCCGTACACCGAACGGCTGCTGGCCGCCGTACCGACCTTGATCACTGCGGGAACCCAGGAGGACCGACGATGACCGAGATCATGATCGACGCCGAGGGCGTGATCGCCTTCACTCAGGCGCTGGTCCGGATCCAGAGCGTGAACGACCCCGCGCACGGCCGGTCCGAGGCGCCGGCCGCGGCCCTGGTGGCCGAGACCATGCGCGGCTTCGGCTGGCAGCCGGTGATCACCGAACCGGCGCCCGGCCGGCCCAATGTGGTCGCGGTGATCGAGGGCGGCGGCGGGCCGGGTCCGGTGTTGATGTTCGAGGGACACACGGACGTGGTCACCGAGGGCACCCTCGCGGAATGGACCCGGGATCCGTTCGGGGCGGAGATCGTCGACGGCCGGCTGTACGGCCGCGGCAGCGCGGACATGAAGTCCGGAGTCGCGGCGATGATCTTCGGCGTCCGGGCCCTGCAGTTGGCCGGGCCGTTCCCCGGAACGATCAAGGTCTGTGCGCTCGCCGACGAGGAGGGCCTGATGATCGGCGTCCATCACCTGGTCGACTCCGGCCAGATCGCCGACGTCGACGGCGCGATCGTCTGCGAACCGGAGGCCGAGGAGCTCTGTCCCAGTTCCAAGGGCGCGATCCGGGTGCTGGTGGAGTTCGACGGCCGGATGGCGCACGGCGCGATGCCGGACCAGGGCCGCAATCCACTGCAGCCGGCGGCCGAGTTCATCCGCGCGCTGGCCGACGTCCAGGACACGCTGCAGGCCGAGCCGGGACCCCATCCGCTGCTCGGTCCCAGCTACCTGACCCCGACGGTGGTCACCGGCGGTGATCTTGATCAGATCAACGTGATCCCGGCCCGGGCCACGGTCGCGGTCGACGTCCGTACCGTACCCGGAGTTGATCATGACCGGCTCGTCGAGCGGCTGACCGGACTGGCCGAGGCGTTGGCCGCGAAGGCGGAGACCGCGGCGACCGTGACGATCGGCGTCAACCGGCCACCGGTGGACACGCCGCTCGACGATCCTGTGGTCGTCGCGCTCGCGGCGGCCCACTCGATGATCACCGGCCACGAGCCGGTCTACGGAGGCGTGCCCGGCACCACGGACGGCACCATCCTCACGGCGAAGGCGGGCATCCCCACCGTCGTGTACGGCCCCGGCGGCAAGTGGATCGCGCACCAGGCCGACGAGTACGTGGAGCTGGACGACATCGTCCGCAAGACCCGGGTCTATGCCGAGGCGGCCCGCCGGTTCCTCACGGCCTGAACGGGTGTTCCGGGGACGGCTCCGTACCGAAACCGTCCCCGGCCCAGGCGCCGGGACTCCCCCGTTACGTCGCCGACGCCGGGCACACCTGTCCGCGCATCCCCCGAGGAGGCGCCCCTGACACGGCATGCCTCCACCACGGTAAACATGCCGGGGTGACACACCCGCGTCGAGTAATGTCACGTCAGCACGGTTTTCCGTGACCTGTCTCACGTGATGGAGGAAATTACGTGGTGACGAACCGACCGGTCCCGGACGACGGGCTGCCAGAGTTCGCGCGGGTCCTGGATGCGATCATGACCGAGCGGCGGATCGATGCCGCCGAACTCTCGCGACGGCTCGGGTCCCGGGGCCAGCGGGTCAGTCCCGCCGCCCTGCGCTCCTGGCGCACCGGCCGGCGGCAACCCGAGCACCAGGCCTCGCTCGAGGCCATCGACGCGATCGAGGAGCTGCTGGGACTGGCTCCGGCAAGGCTCCGGCGCAGCCTGCAGCCGTCGCGACGGCCCGGCCCACGTCCGCCCCGGCAACTGCTCGGCGAGCAGGTCGACCAGCCCGCGCTGATGGCTGCCCTCTACGAGAAGGTCGGGCTGTCGGTCGAACCGGGCTTCGTCCTGTCCTCGACGCAGCACATCCTCGAGGTCGGCGCCGATCGCCGGCCGACCCTGTTGACGATCTTCGCGACCATCCGGGCCGTCCGGCCGCTGGATCGGGTGCCGCTGGTGGTGACCTCGGCCGACCCGAACCATCCGCTGCGCGCCGAGGCGCTGGTCGGCGGCCGGTTGACGGCGAGCACCCGGGACATGGAGCACGGCATCTTCGTCTGGGTCTTCGAGCTGGACCGGCCGCTGCAGCTCGGCGAACTGGCCCTGATCGGCACCCGGACCGACTGGTCGCCGGGTGAGCCGGAGGCCGACAGCTACCGGATCTACCTGGAGGACCGGGCGAGCAGCGTCAGCCTCGGCGTGCGGTTCGCCGAGCCCGCGATCCCCAGGTCGGCGGTGGCGTTCACCGCGTTCGACGGCGGCGAGACACCCGCCCCGGTGATCCGGGCCAACCTCACCCACGCCTGGCACCGCACCGGTCCCGGGTCGGTCGGCCTGCGCTGGGACTGGTAGCGCCGACGGTCAGAAGGTCCAGCGGGTCGGGACGAAGTCGGCACTGGCCGGGAAGGCGTGCACGGTGGTCGGCGTGACCTGGTAGATCCGGTACGGCGGGCCGCCGGAGGTCGGCGCACCGTACTCCGCGTCGAGCTCGTCGCCGGCGACGGTCGTCGGCCAGCCGTACACCTCCTGGAAGGCCGTCGAGGCCCGGCCCAGGGTGGCCTCGTCGAGCACCCGGCGGGCGATGCCCTCGACGACCAGGTGGTAGCTGTCGACGTCGGCGGCCACCGAGCAGCGGCCGTCGGCGTCCAGGTTGCGGCTCTTCTGGGTGCTGCTCTTCGACGCGATGAAGAGGGTCCCGTCCGACCAGGCGGCGAACACCGGCCGGGTGTGCGGCTGGCCGTGGCGCAGCGTGGTCAGCCAGCGCCAGCCTCCCGTGCGCAGTCGTTGCACGACGTCGTCCCACTGCGGGTCCTGCGCGTCCTCGTTCACCCCGGCTCCACGGCCGCCCATCTTGATCGGGTCCGCGGTGGGCGTCTGCTGCTCCGTCATGACTTCCTCACTTCGACTAGTTACCTTTCCAAAGCAGTTCTGACTCTAGGCTATGCTGTGAGCAGATTGCAACTACTTGGGAAAAACCATCACTATGGCGACGTCGCGTTCGGAGTGTCCGCTGAACCTCGCGGTCGAACTGCTCGGTGACCGGTGGTCGCTGCTGATCCTGCGCGACGTGATGTTCGCGGGTCGGCGGCACTATCGGGAGCTGTTGCTGGGTTCGGACGAGGGCATCTCGACGAAGCTGCTCGCCGATCGACTGCAGGCCCTGACCGCGGCGGGGATGCTGACCCGCCGGCCCGATCCGACGCATCGGCAGAAGGCGATCTACAGCCTCACCGAGCGCTCGATCGCGCTGCTGCCGGCGCTGGTCCAGTTCGGCGTCTGGGGGCATCGCCAACTGGGCGCGGACGACGAGCTGAGCCGTACCTCGGAGGAGTTGGACCGCGGTGGCCCGAGGGCACAGCGGGCGTTCATGGACCGGCTGCGCCGCGATCATCTGGAACTGCGTCGCGCCTGAAGCTGTGCGCCTGGCGGTGTCCGGGTGCGTGCAGCGCAAGGCCGACGAGGAAGGGCTGCTGGGCCGCAACGCGACCGAGGAGAACGCAGCGATGTGCGTGCCCGGGCGCCGCCAGGTGTGCAGCTTCAGGCGCGACGCAGTTCTCGGTCAGGCGGGCGGGGTGTAGCGCCCGTCCACCGCGGTCCAGCCGCCGTCGACCATCAGGCAACTGCCGGTCACGTAGCTGGCCGCGTCGCTGGCCAGGAAGACCACCGCACCGGCGATCTCGGACGGCTCGGCCCAGCGTCCCAGCGCGCTCTTGCTGGCGTACGCGGCCGACCACGCCTCGTCCGCCCGGATCTGCGCGGTCAGCGGGGTGGCGACGATGCCCGGCGCGACCGCGTTGCAGCGGACCCCGCGCGGGCCGAACTCGGCGGCGGCGGTCCGCAGCAGCTGGATCAGGCCGGACTTGGTGGCCGCATAGGCGCCCTGGCCGGGCTCGACCGTCGTGGCCCGGATCGAGCTGAACCCGATGATGCTGCCCCGGCCGCGCTCGGCCATCGGCGCCCCGAAGGCCCGGATCAGCCGGAACGACGCCGCGAGGTTGAGCCCGATCACCCGGTCGAACTCCTCGTCGGTGTAGTCCACCAGCCGCTTGCGTACGTTCGTCGCGGCGGTGAACACCAGGACGTCGACATCGCTGAACTCCGCCGCGGCCGCCGTGATCGCGTCACGGTCCAGCACATCCAGCGGGTGGCTCCGCCCGCCCGCGAGCTTCGCCGTGGCCGCCGCGGCCTCGGCGTCCAGATCCGCGGCGATCACGTCCGCACCGTGCGCCGCCAGCGCCAGCGCCGACTCCCGCCCGATCCCGTTGCCAGCCCCGACCACCAGCGCCCGCCGCCCGTCGAGCCGGAACAACCGGGCGTAATCGTCCATGATCACCATCCTGCGACCCTACTGCCCGGCGGCTCACGGAGTCTGTGAACCAGGCCACGCCGTCTCGGGGACCGGATCGACCCTCGCGAGCCGAACCTGAGTGAATTCCTGCCGGGTGTAACCGGCAGGAATTCACCTCGAAACCGCGCCGGCGTCACGGCACTAGGTTGGCGACGTGACGAGGTTGATCCGGGTCTGCACGGTCGTCCTGCGGAACGACGCCGGCCAGATCCTGACCGTACGCAAGCGCGGCACGGACCGGTTCATGCTGCCGGGCGGGAAGCCCGAGCCGGGCGAGACGGCTCGGCAGGCGGCGGTCCGCGAGTGCGCCGAGGAGCTTGCCGTGATCTTGGACGGCGCCGCCCTCCGCGAGGTCGGCACCTTCCGTGGCGTCGCGGCGAACGAGGCCGGGCGGGAGGTGGAGTCCAGGGTCTTCGAGCATCCACCGGTCACCGTGGGCGCACCGGCCGCGGAGATCGAGGAACTGCGCTGGCTCGACCTCCGCGCCAACCCGCTGCCGGATGATCTCGCACCACTCCTGATCAGCCAGGTCGTCCCTGCCCTGCGCCGCAAAGCCTGATGGCCGGCCGAACCGCGGTCAGCGCGGTTCGACCGGCCATCGGGTCGAGGTCAGGAACTCAGTAGCGGTAGTGATCGGGCTTGAACGGCCCCTCGACCGGCACGCCGAGGTAGTCGGCCTGCTTCTCGGTCAGGGTGGTCAGCTTCACGCCGAGCGCGTCCAGGTGCAGCCGCGCGACCGCCTCGTCCAGGTGCTTCGGCAGCACGTACACGCCGACCGGATACTGCTCGGTCTTGGTGAACAGCTCGATCTGGGCCAGCACCTGGTTGGTGAAGGAGTTGCTCATCACGAAGCTCGGGTGCCCGGTGGCGTTGCCGAGGTTCATCAGCCGGCCCTCGCTGAGCACGATGATCGAGTGCGCCCGGTCGGTGCCGGCCTCGAACGTCCACTCGTCGACCTGCGGCTTGATGTTGGTCCGCTCGACGCCGGCGATCTTGGCCAGCCCGGCCATGTCGATCTCGTTGTCGAAGTGGCCGATGTTGGACACGATCGCCTGGTGCTTCATCCGGCTCATCTGGTCCGCGGTGATCACGTTGAAGCAGCCGGTCGCCGTGACGTAGATGTCGGCGATCGGCAGCGCCTCCTCGAGGGTGGTCACCTGGTAGCCGTCCATCGCCGCCTGCAGCGCGCAGATCGGGTCGACCTCGGTGATCAACACGCGAGCGCCCTGTCCACGCAGGGATTCGGCGCAGCCCTTGCCGACGTCACCGTACCCGCAGACGACCGCGACCTTGCCGCCGATCAACACGTCGGTGGCCCGGTTCAGGCCGTCGATCATGGAGTGCCGGCAGCCGTACTTGTTGTCGAACTTCGACTTGGTCACGGAGTCGTTGACGTTGATCGCCGGGAACAGCAGCGACTCCGCCTTGGCCATGTCGTAGAGGCGGTGCACGCCGGTGGTGGTCTCCTCGGTGACGCCCTTGATCGCGTTCGCCACCTCGGTCCAGTTCCGGCCGGCGGCGATCGACGCCTTCAGCACGGACAGGATGACCCGCAGCTCCTCCGGATCGTCGGCGCCCGGCTCGGGCACCTCGCCGGCCTTGCTGTATTCGACGCCCTTGTGCACCAGGAGCGTGGCGTCACCGCCGTCGTCCAAGATCATGTTGGCCAGCTCGCCGTTCGGCCAGGTGAGGATCTGCTCGGTGCACCACCAGTACTCCTCCAGCGTCTCGCCCTTCCAGGCGAACACCGGAACACCCTTCGGATCCTCGGGCGTGCCGTCGCCGACGACGATCGCCGCCGCGGCGTGATCCTGGGTGGAGAAGATGTTGCAGCTCGCCCAGCGCACCTCGGCACCGAGGGCGACCAGGGTCTCGATCAACACCGCCGTCTGGATCGTCATGTGCAACGAACCGGCGATCTTCGCACCGCTCAGCGGCTTGCTGTCTCCGTACTGTTCCCGCATCGCCATCAGGCCCGGCATCTCGTGCTCGGCGAGTCTGATCTCCTTGCGGCCGAATTCGGCGAGGCCGAGGTCTGCTACGCGAAAGTCCATGCTGGCCACACTAGTGCTCTGACGCTCCGTTGAGAAAAAGGTCGACCAGGGAGTCAACGACCGATTCGATTCCGGCCTCGCCGGCCATCACCCGAGCCAGGCCGTGTTCCAGCAGGGCGGCCAGGGAATCGAGCAGTACGTCAGCGCCGATGCTCTTCCGGAAGGTGCCGTCGGCCAGGCCGCGGGCGATCAGTTCACGCACCGGTCGCCGTACCTGTGCCTCGAGTTCACCGGAATCTCCGAGACCTTTCTTGTCCACGCCGGCCAGGACGGCGTACTTGGCACCCGCGGTCAGGAACGCCCGGGCCAGTCGGCCCAGCGCCACCTCGACCGGAACCGCCTCGAGGTCGGCCGCCGCCACCCGCGCCTGCAGCTCGTCCGTCGCGGCTCGGATCAGGCCGGTCAGCAGCGCGTCGCGGTTCGGGAAGTAGCGATAGAGGGTGGCCCGGCCCACCCCGGCGGCCGCGGCGATCTCGCTCATGCTCGCCGCCGGCCCGCGCTCGGCGAGCACCGCGGCAGCCGCATCGAGGATCCCGGCCGAGATCCGGTCCTGCAGCGCGGGCTGTCGTGCCATGCCCCAGGACATTACAGGCTGGTCCGCCCTGGATTCAGATGCGTACTATGATGAGACATACTTGTCTCACACCAAGGAGGGCTCGATGATCACCGCCACCCGCAGCCTCGGCCGCACCGACGTCAAGATCACGCCGATCGGCCTGGGCTGCATGCAATTCGCCGGCGCCGGGCTGGTCGCTCGGCTCTTCTACGCGCCGCTGGAGCAGCCGGCCGTCACGGAGATCGTCGGCGCCGCGATCCGGGCCGGCGCCGGCTGGTTCGACACCGCCGAGATGTACGGCCGCGGCCGCTCCGAACGCGCCCTCACCACCGCATTGCGCGAACTCGGCGTGGCACCGGGCGAGGTCCCGATCGCGACCAAGTGGTCCCCCGGCCTGCGGACCGCGGGCAGCATCGTCCGCACCGTCGACGACCGACTGGCCGCGCTGCAGGGCCACCCGATCGCCCTGCACCAGATCCACCTGCCGCACGGCAGCTTCTCCTCACTGACCGCGCAACTCAAGGCGATGGCCCGGCTCGCGCACCAGCACAAGATCACCGCGATCGGCGTGAGCAACTTCTCCGCCCGGCAATTGGAGCTGGCTCACGCGGTGCTGGCACGGGAAGACCTGGTGCTGGCCTCGAACCAGGTACAGATCAGCCTGCTGCACCGAGACGTCGAGCGGAACGGGGTGCTCGAGCTGGCGCGGCGGCTCGGGATCACCTTGATCGCGTACTCACCACTGCGGTCCGGCTTGCTCACCGGCCGCTTCCATGATCAACAAGCCCGGTCGGACCTGCTGCCGTTCCGACGGCTGGTCGGCGGCTTCGACGCGCGGACCCTGCGCCGCACCGCGCCGCTGATCGAGGAACTGACCAAGATCGGGCGCGAGCACAGCGCCAGCCCGAGCCAGGTCGCGCTGGCCTGGCTGATCACGTTCTACGGCGAGACCGTGGTGGCGATCCCGGGCGCCTCGAAGCCGAGCCAGGCGAGCGAGGCCGCCGGAGCGATGAGCCTGGCCCTGTCCGACGCCGAGCTCAGCCGACTTGATCAACTCTCCCGGGCGGCCAGGGCTTGAATCCCAACCGTCACGCTGGGCAGGTTTTCACGTTACGTGAAAAACCGGCACTTCACCCGCGTTGCTTCTCTGGTAAAGCGGCGAAAGGTGTGGGGAAGTGGTGAACGGTGCGGCGGAGGCGCGGGTCAGGAGGCGGTGGGCTGCGCAAGCCGGCGCAGGGCGAGTTCGTAGCCGGCGATGCCGAGACCGGCGATCACTCCGGTCGCGTAGGGCGTGATCACCGAGTGGCGGCGGAACTCCTCCCGGGCGTGCACGTTGGACAGGTGCACCTCGATCAGGTCGGCCGTCCGCTGGGCGACCGCGTCGGCGACGGCGATCGAGTAGTGGGTCCAGGCGGCCGGGTTCAGCACCACCGGCAGGGAGTGGTCGGCGGCCTCGTGCAGCCAGCCGACCAGCTCACCTTCGTGATCGGTCTGCCGGACCTCGACCTCGACGCCGAGTTCCTTCCCGTACGCGACCAGGCGCTCGGCGAGTTGATCATGCGTGGTGGAGCCGTACACCTCGGGCTGGCGCTTGCCGAGCCGGCCGAGGTTCGGGCCGTTCAGGATCAGGATCTTCGTCATCGCGGGAGCCGTTCAGTGGGACGGGGCGGCCGGGCGTTCCGGACGCGGCTGCGGCCGGTAGTCCTCCTGGTAGAGGTCCGGCTCCAGGTAGAGGGCGGTCACCATCGGGTCGGCCTCGCGGATCGCGGTCTCGGCCCGGTTGATCGTGTCGGCCACCTCGGTCGCCGAGTCCGTGTTGGTGACCGCGATCTTGGCCGCCACCAGCACCTCCTCCGGCCCCAGGTGCAGCGTCTTCATGTGAATGATCCGGTCCACGCCCTCGGTCCCGGCCAGCGCCGCCTCGATCGCCTTGATCGACTGCGGGGTGGCCGACTCGCCGACCAGCAGGCTCTTGGTCTCGACCGCCAGCGTGATCGCGACCGTCACCAGGAGCAGACCGATCATGGCCGTGCCGATCACGTCGAAGATCCCGTTGTGGGTGATCAAGGTGAGCCCGACGCCGAGCAGTGCGAAGACCAGGCCGATCAGCGCCGCCAGGTCCTCCAGCAGGATCACCGGCAGCTCCGGCGACTTGGCCGACCGGATGAACCGGCCCCAGGTCTGCCGGCCCTTGGTCTTGCTGGACTCCCGGATCGCGGTACGGAACGACAGCGACTCGGCGACGATCGCCGCGACCAAGATCACGATCGGCACCCACCACCACTGGCTCTCCAGCAGCTCGTTGCCGTGACCCGCCTGGATCTCCTCGAACTTGTGGTACGCCTCGTAGAGCGCGAACAGGCCGCCGACGCTGAACAGCACGATCGCCACGATGAAGGCGAAGACATAGCGCTCCCGCCCGTAGCCGAACGGGTGTTCCGGAGTCGCCGACCGCTGGGCCCGGCGACCGCCGACGAGCAGCAGGGCCTGGTTGCCCGCGTCGGCCACCGAGTGGATCGCCTCCGCCAGCATCGACGACGCTCCGGTCAGAGCCCAGCCGCCGAACTTGCACAGGGCGATGAACGAGTTCGCCGCCAGGGCCGCGACGACGGCCTTCGTCCCACCTTCAGCACTCACGCCGGCTTATCTTGCCAGACCGAGGTCACCTCAGACGTCGTGGTAGCGGCCGAGACCGACAGCCAGGAAGACGGCCGCGAACATCCCGGTCTGCAGCAGCGTGACGTATCTCTCGACGTCGGAGCCGCCGCGATGGCCGATCGTGTTGACCCGGACGTCGTTCCGCTCCGCCACGGCCAGCAGCCCGGTGTGCGCCGACCGGATCAGTTCGTCGGTGTCGCCGTCGTCCAAGATCAACAGGCCCGGCCGCCGGTCCACCGGCAGCACGTCGGTGAACGGGTCGGCGAACGGGTCCCGCGGCGCCGCGCCGTCCAGGATCGGCATCAGTTCCCGGGCGTCGGCGGCCAGCGCGGCCCGGCCGGTCCCGGCCCGGACCGCCTCGGCCACCCGGCGGGAGGCCCGCGCCGCGAGCACCGAACCGCCCCAGACCAGCGGGTGCGCGTCGGCCAGCCCGAGGGCCAGGTCCTTCGCCGGGTTCTCCGACAGATCCCGGTACGCCGAGCACTCCTCGGCCACCAGGTCCATCGCGTCGGCGACCAGGTCCGGCCGGACCATCGGCCCGAGCTGGGCCAGGTGCAGCGCGTCGAGCACGACGATGGCCGCGGCCAGCGTGTCGGCCGTCGTGGTCGGCAGCAGCGTGGTGGACCGGGAACTGGTGTGGTCGGCCACCGGGGAGGACTCCGGGCAGGCGACCAGCGACATGCTGCCCCGCCGGGTCGCCTCGGCGACGCTCATGATCAGGCCCGGCTCGGCGCCGTCGCTGGCCATCGCCACCACGAGGTCGAGCGCGCCGACCCAGCCCGGCAGACCGTGATGCGGCCAGGCCACGAACGGCACCGGGCAGACCGGCTCCAGCATGGCCCGGATGAACCGCGCCTCGGAGCCGACCGCGATCACCGCGCGCGGCCGCGGGATCTCGGCCAGCTTCTGCCGCGGCTGCTCGGCCGCCTCGGTCTCCCGGCGCAGCCGCGCGCCCGCCTCGGCGAGCCGCCGCAGCACCGGATCCGCCCCGCGCAACGCCTGCTGATCGTCCAGCCAGGCATCATCGAAGATCGTCATCGAGGTCACTACGCCCCGTCCGGGCGGCGGGCCTCGTCGATCAACAGGATCGGAATCTGATCCCGCACCGGATAGGCCAGTCCGCAGTCCGGGGCGACGCAGGTCAGTTCGTCCCGATCATGATCAACCGCCAGCGCCCCGTGGCAGCTGGGGCAGGACAGGATCTCCAGCAGTTCCGGCGCCAGTTCGACAACCATCGCATCCTCCTCAGGTCATGCATCGCTAACCGTACCGACTCCGGGCGGGTTCTCCGGTCAGGGACGGCGGATGTGCGAAAGGGCCTCGTCGCGGAGGGCCGCCATGGTGGCCTGATCGGCCGCCTCGACGTTGAGCCGGAGCAGCGGCTCGGTGTTCGACGGGCGGACGTTGAACCACCAGCCAGGCCCCGAGACGGTGAGGCCGTCCAGCGTGCTCAGCTCGCCCCGGTCCTCGAACGCGGCGGCCAGCCGGTCCATGATCGACTTCTGGTCGGCGACCGTGGAGTTGATCTCCCCGGACTCCACGTACGAGCAGAATTCCTCGACCAGCTTGGAAAGCGGAGCGTCGGTGCGGCCGACCAGGGCCAGCACGTGCAACGCGGCCAGCATGCCGGTGTCGGCGCCCCAGAAGTCGCGGAAGTAGTAGTGCGCGGAGTGCTCGCCGCCGAAGATCGCGCCGTGCTCGGCCATCGCGGCCTTGACGAACGTGTGGCCGACCCGGGTGATCACGACCTTACCGCCGCGCCGCTGCACCAGCTCCGGCACCGACCGCGAGGTGATCGTGTTGCAGACGATGGTCGCGCCCGGCTCCCGGTCCAGCTCCTGACCGGCGATCATCGCGGTGATCACCGACGGGCTGACCACGGCGCCGGTCTCGTCGATCAGGAAGCAGCGGTCGGCGTCGCCGTCGAAGACCAGGCCGAGGTCCGCGCCGTGCTCCCGTACGGCAGCCTGGGCGTCCACCAGGTTCTCCGGCTCCAGCGGGTTCGGCGGGTGGTTCGGGAAGGTGCCGTCGGGGTCGGTGTAGAGGCCGATCAGGTCCAGGTCGAGCGAACCGAGCACGGCCGGCAGGGTGTGCCCGGCCATGCCGTTGCCCGCGTCCGCGACCACCCGGAGCCGGCGCAGCCCGGCCAGGTCGACCAGCGAGTGCAGGTACGCCGCGTAGTCCGCCAGGAGGTCCCGTTCGGTGATCGTCCCGCGCCGCGCCGCCGGCTCGGCGGGCGGACCGGCCAGGACCCGCTCGGCCAGGGCGACGAGATCGGCCGAGGCGACCGGCAGTGCGCCGGCCCGGCAGAACTTGATCCCGTTGTCCGGCGCCGGATTGTGACTCGCCGTGAACATGGCGCCGGGCAGGCCGAGCGCCCCGGAGGCATACCAGAGCTGGTCGGTGCTGGCCAGGCCGATGTCGATCACGTCGACCCCGGCGCTCGCCACTCCGTCGGCGAACGCCGCGGCGAACTCGGGGCTGGTCAGCCGCATGTCCCGGCCGATGACGAGTTGGTCGACGCCCGGCCGCAGCCCGGTGACCTCGACCCAAGCGGCCCCGATGTCCCGGGCTCCGTCGGCGTCCCAGGCGGGATCCGGCGCCACGGCGCGACCGCGGATGTCGTTGGCCTTGAAGATTCCGGGTGTGATCACCGGACCAGGTTAGTTGGATCAGTTGTCGGGGTCGGCCAGGACGGTCAGGTGACCACGCCGGCCCAACTCCACGACGCCGGAGGAACGGTCCTTGGTGCCGTCCTCGGGCTGGGTCTGCTCGTCGTAGCCGAGGCCGACCTCGCGGACCGCGTCGGCGAGAGCCAGCAGGTCGTCGGTGTTCGGTTCCGGCTCGTCCGGGATGGCCAGCCGGATCACTTCCCAGCCGCGCGGAGCGGACAGGGCTTCGGCGTGCCGGGAGCAGAGATCGTACCCGTGCGGATCGGCGCGGGTGGCCAGCGGCCCGAGCACGGCGGTCGAGTCAAGATAGACGTACGTGAGCGTGGCCACCGCCGTGCCGGAGCATCCCGATCGGGAGCAGCGCCTGGTGGTCACAAGAGCCGACGCTACCTCCGCCCGGGACGCTTCGCCGGGAGGCTCGCCGCCATGATCAAGTTCGTGCCCGAACCGGGTCAGAGATCGTCGCTGTCGCCGTCCGGATCGAGCTCCGCGACGCTTCGTCCGGTCAGCGCGGAGAGCTGTTCGACCACGGTCCGGTAGACCAGGATCCGCAGCCCGGTCCGGGACGCCGCCCGGTGCTCCAGCGGCCGCCGGTAGACCACGACCTGGCTGAGCCGGTCCGCGTCGCCGGAGATCGCGGCGGCCAGCGGCACCTCGGCTCCCGTCCAGGCCCGTTCCAGATAAGGGACGTCCTCGATCCCGAAGGTGATGCCGACCAGCGCGTCCGGGCAGTTGTGCCCGATCCGCTCGACCGCCTCGTCGACCGCGTCGGCGAAGAAGTCGGCCTTGGTCGGCGACCGGAACGGCCGAGCCGGGTGCCGGCTCAGCTGGTTCGGCAGCGCCAGCGGTCCGCGCAGGCCGCGCTGGTGCCGGTCGCGTCGGCTGGACACGGTCAGCGCGCCGTCCACGGGTCGTAGCTGGCCGGGCGGACCCGGTCGGCCACGTCCGGCGAGGACACCGCGAGGGTGGTGATGCCGGAGACGTCGGAGCTGCCGGTCCGGCGTTGCACCAGGCCCGCATAGACCCCCGAGTTCTCCGGGGTACGGATCACGGCGTAGGCCGGCAGCGGCGAGCTGAGGTGACGTACCAGCGTGCTGGAGGCGGCGACCTGGACCTTCTCCAGCTTCACCGTCACCCCCGCCATGCTGACCACCTCGATGATCACGTCCACCGGGCCCTCGCCGACATGGCTGAGCACCAGCTGGCTCTCGATGCCGGACTCGCCGACGAACGGCAGGACGCCGACCTGGCGCAGCGGCAGCGCCGCGGTCTGCACCGCGAAATCGGGCACCAGCTTGTCGCCGGTCGCGCTCTCGCTCGGAGCGTCCGACCGGATCGCCCCGGTGACCGGCTGGTCGCTGGTCAGCTTGACCGCACCGGCCTGCTCCACCAGGCCCGGACCGAGGTCGAGCAGGGCCGTGCTCTGCGGCGGTACGTCCACCTGATCACCGCCCGCGGGTACGAACTCGCCCTGCAGGCCGAGACCCGCGATCTCCACGTGAGCCGGTGTGTTGCCGGGGTTCGCGACCGCGAGCTTGCGGCCGCCGGGCCCGTCCGGCACGCCCGGAATGATCACCTGGTTGGCCGGCGCCGAGGAGGAGGCGTGCCAGTCGGCGCCGCGCGGGTCGTCGCCCTTGGCCCGGTAGTCCCGCGCCATCACCGCGACCCGGCCGCGGGAGGCGACCAGCTGGGCCGACAACGGGCCCTTCACGGTGACCATGGCGTCCAGCGCGATCACCCGGGACTGCAGGCCGGGGATCTCGATGCCGGGCCCGCCGGGCACCGGGACCGAGCCCTTGGAGCCGAGGAACGTGACGTCGACCTGGGCCGGCGTCTCGTCCGGGTTGGTGATCACCAACTCGGTCCGGAAGTCCTTCTCGGCGCCGATCCCGGCGAAGAAGTGGCTGGTCCCGGGCTTGCTGCAGGTGGCCCCGAGCAGCCCGGAGTTCACCCCGGCGCTCCCGTTGCTCAGGGTGCCGGCGCTGCTCGACGTGGCCAGGCCCTTCTCACCGGTGACGATCAGGGTGTTCTTCGGCGCCGACTTGGTGACGCCCTTGCCGGGGTCCTTCACCTGGAAGGCCGGCTTGTCCGTACCGACGGCGGTGCCGGACAGCGTGCCCGGTTGTTCGTTCTCCTGCTTGTTGGCGACCGCCTGGACGACCGAGCGGACGTCCCCGCCGGCCGGCGGGGCCGGGCAGACCACGCTGGTCCGGCCGATCACCGGAGCCGGAGCCGGCGGCGGGTCGGCGACCGCGGGCTGCAGCAGCGTGCCGCCGCCGAGCAGGACCGCGATGCCGGCGACGACCGCGAGCAGGCCGGCACCGCGTTGGCCGGCGCCCGGCTCGGACACCGGGTGCCAGTCGACGACCTCCGGATCCTCGTCCTGGTAGGCGCGGCCCGGGCCCTGCTGCTCCGGGTACTGGTAATCCGACATCAGACCTCCCCTGCCCCGCCGGCCGCGGCCCGCCGGGCAGACTTCGCCGGGTCCCGGACCTCGGGTCGGCGGATCGCCGGGGCGGCCAGGATCGCGGCGACGCCGAGAGCCAGCCCCTGCAGCACGAGCAGCCAGTTCGCGGTCGGCAGCCGGTACTCCAGCCGGCCGCCCTGCGGCGGCAGCAGGAACGCCTGCTGCCAGCCGTCGTCGACCGCCGCCAGCGGGATCCCGTCCAGCGTGGCCTGCCAACGCCAGTCGGCCGGTTCGCCGATCTCCAGCCGCCGGTTCTCGCCGCCCGGCTCGATCGTCGTCCCGCCGGCCGGGATCGGGATCCGCTTCTTCCCGTCGACCAGGACGGCACGGCTGGGCGGCGGCTGCACCTGCCAGACCATGCCGCGGAAGTTGCCGCTGGCGGTGCCGAGGCCCGGCGTGTTGCCGATCAGGGCCTGCTCGGCCTCGTCGGCGCCGGTCACCCAGACGTAGCCGACGCCGAGCTCGCTCAACTGCGGCGCGATGTCGGAGTCGCCGGTGCCGGCCACCAGCCGCATCACCAGGTCGGTGGACTGGGTGCGGGCGTCCATCGAGCCGCCGAAGGCGTAGCCGCGGTCGGCGTCACCGAGCCGGGCCAGGGTCTCGTCGACGACCGAGTAGCGCAGCCCGTCGCCGCCGGCGTCGATCGCCAGCACACGGACCTTGCCCTCGGAGGCCATCGCGTTGACCACGTACGGCGGCAGGGCGTCGAGGGCTTGTCGTTTGATCGGTCCGGCGGCACCGGCGACCGCCCACCAGACGCCGGCACCGAGGGTGATCGCGCCGATCAGCACGCCGGCCAGCACCGAGGCGGGCTGGATCCAGGAGAAGCTGCGATCGCCGAGATCGGTGGCCCAGCCGTCCAGACCGCTGCCGGCGGCGACCAGCAGCGCCGCGAACGCGATCAGCAGGTACGTCCCCGCCCACGGCCGGGCCTGATCGCCGATCGGCGGCAGGTTCACCACGAGCCGCGAGACCAGGATCGCCATGGCGAGTGCGAGGCCGCCGGCGACCCACGCCGAGACCACCGTGTACGACTTCGGCCGCCGGGCGATGCCGACGGCGGCGAGCAGCCAGATCAGGCCGAAGACGATGGCGCTGATCCAGATCGGCGGCAGGCCGTCACCACCGGGCCGGCCGAGCATCAGCTCCCAGACACGGGCGGCGTCGCCGACCCCGGTCAGCGCCGCGTCGGGACCGACCAGAACCCGGCCCCAGCTGGTGATCAGGCTCGGCCACCACGGCGCCAGCACGACCAGCGGTACGCCGAGCGCGATCAGGATCCGGCTCGCCTTGCGCGGCACCCGGCGCAGGACGACCGCACCGGCGATGCCGAGCACGAGCGCGAACAGCAGCAGCGACGGCTCGAAGGCGATCAGCACGACCAGCACCAGGCCGGCGCCCCAGCCGCCGCGCCAGGCCTCCGGATTGCGCGGCCGGCGCAGCACCAGGGCCCGCACCGCGAGCGCCAGGAACGGCAGCGCCACCGCGATCACGGCCAGGCCGAGCCGGCCCTGGTTGGTGGTGCCGAGCAGCACCGGCAGCAGCGCGTACGTACCGGCGACCCAGATCCGGAGCCGGCGGTCGGCGATCAGCTGTCGTACCGCGAGGAAGGCGGTCAGCAAGGACAGCGGGACGACCCCGCAGAGCAGCAGCGTGACGAACCATTCCGGCTGGCCGAAGGTGATCGTCGAGCCGAGGGCGACCAGCGCCAGCCACGGCGGGCTGGTCTGGCTGGCAGCCCCGATGATCGGGTGGATCGCGGCGTTCCAGGCGGCGGCCAGCGACTCCTGGGCCGGCAGCAGCGCCGGGCCGGACAGCGAGCCGAGCCGGAGCAGGTCCCGCGCGGCGAGCACGCTGCCGGCGATCGCGACCACCAGGGCGATGACGATCGGCGCCAGCCACGGACTCTTGGACTTCTCCTCGCGGCCGACGGTCAGGTAGTCGTCGGCGGTGAGGTCGTCCAGCAGGGCGACCTCGCTGGCCCCGGCGACCGACTGGTAGCGGTCGGCGACGGCGCCGGTGAGCGCCTCGCCGGCGAGCCGGAAGCCACTCCACCAGGGCGGCCGCAGCTCGCGGACCAGGTCGCCGGCACCGGAGACGGGATCGATCGCGGCCAGCCGGCGCCGCATCCGGCTGATCCGGTTGGGATGGGCGACGAACGAGCCGAGGGCCAGCAGCTCGTCCAGCGATCGCCCGGGTGCCTTGCCGACCAGGTAGCCGATGGCGCGCAGGATGCAGCTCCAGACCAGCCGGAGCCAGGTCCAGATGACCTGGGCGCCCGGCGCGTGGCCGACCACGACGAGCATGCCGAGGAGTCGGTCGGTCTTGCCCGGCCGACGGCCGCCGATGCCGCGCCGACGCAGGCCTGCCCGGCCGACCTGGCGATGCACCATCTCGGCCGCCGGCGAGGTGACGACGCGGTAGCCCTGCAGGTTGGCCCGCCAGCCGAACTCGACGCCGTCCCGGAACACCGGCACGGCCGGGTCGAGCCCGCCCAGTTCGGACCAGGCGCTGGCCCGGACCAGCATCCCGCAGCTGGAGACGCCGAGTTTGGACCGCGGCTCGTCGTGCTGACCCTGGTCGATCTCGCCGGGGTCCAGGCTCAGTTCGCGACGACCCGTACCGGAGATCGAGACGCCGACCTCACTGAGCCGGCGGGTGGCCTGGCGGCGCTTCGGCAGCAGCAGCTTCGGGCCGGTGATGTCGATGTCGGGATCGGTGACCACGTGGGCCAGCAGCTGGTACAGCGCGTCCGGAGCCGGTACGGCGTCGTCGTGCAGCAGCCAGTACCAGGGCTCCCGCTGATCCTCCTCGCGGGTGAAGAAGAGCCGGGTGTCGGCGGACTCGTTGATCGCGGCGGCGTCGGCGGCGAGGGCCCGGCTGACCGCTTCGCCGAAGCCGGTGCCGCGCTTGCCCTGGTAGACCGCGTCGAGGATGCCGCGGGTCATCGCGTCGTGCAGCAGGTCCAGGGTTCCGTCGGTCGAGCCGTTGTCGATCGCGATCAGCCGGGTCGGCCGTACGGTCAGGTGGGACAGTCCGGTCAGGGTGGCGGAGAGCCAGCGCTCGGCGTCGAAGGCGACCAGCACCGCGGTGACCTCGCAGCGCGAGACGTCGACCGGCCGGCTGTAGTCGTCCTCCTCCCGGGCCCAGGCCCAGGGGTCCACCTCGCCGCCATCACCGACGGTGATCGCGGACAACTGGGCGGTGTCGATCATCGGGTCGAGGTCGAGTTCGTACGGCGCCGGCGGGTGGCCGAGACTGCGTCGAGGCTCGAGAGCATCGTCGGGAACGATATCTCTGGCCATGTGGATTGTTGGAACCTTTGCAAGTCGTGGAACTCCCGCGGACCAGCAGTTCCAACGAGTAGCCGGCTGGGCCGGTTCCTCGTCGGCCGACGCGGGTCGGGCGAAGGGAATTGGTACGGCGGTCCTCGGAGCGGTTCGGATGACGGGCCGGCCCCCGGCCGACGTCGCCCCGAACAAACACCAAGGGCGCCCTGGTTGGGCGCCCCATACTCTATGCCGTCTTCCCCCGACACTCCATCCGAGCGATCTCCCGAGCCCCGAGGACGCCGTGCCCGGACCGGCGTCTTCACGTGCTGAGCCTGTCGAAGGGCCCCGGTCCGGATCCGGCCCGGGAGCCCATCGAAGGGCTCAGACGGCGCGCTTCTTGAGCTTGCGCCGCTCCCGCTCACTGAGGCCGCCCCAGATGCCGAACCGCTCATCATTGGACAGCGCGTACTCCAGACACTCCGTCCGAACCTCGCAGGAAAGACAGACCTTCTTCGCCTCCCGGGTCGAACCACCCTTCTCCGGGAAGAACGCCTCCGGATCGGTCTGCGCACAGAGCGCCCGTTCCTGCCAGCTCAGTGCACCGAACTCGTCGTCGTCGAATTCCGGCTCCTCGTGCATCTAGCTGCACCTCCTCGACCCGATACCTGTTGTCGCCCGATGCCCGCATCCCTCCGGCTCGCGGTGGCCGTTGGAGGCGATCAGGTGTTGCTTGGTGATGGGCTTGGGGAACGTGATCCCATCGCCGAACAACATATGTGAAATTACATGCCTGTCAATACCGAGAAGTCAAGTGCAGACCTGATAATGCGCACTCGTCCGGCACCGTGGGCAGACGCCTCCGCAGGGTGCGCCGGGCGAGCGTAGCGGGCGCCGGGTCGACACGCCAACCCGGCCGCCCGGCCCCTGATCAGGGGTCAGTTCGGCCGATCCCACCAGTTCGGCTGGGCCTGCCGGGAGTCGGATCCGCTCGGTTGATCGCCGGGTTGCTGGGGCTGGCCGGGAACCTGCGCCGGCGGGTAGCCCTGGCCCTGGTTCGCGGCGGAGCCGGCAGACGCCGGAGGCTGGATCGGGCCCGTGGGTTCGTACGCGCTCGGTGCGGAGCCGGGCTGGCCCGGGTGCGGGCCGGCGACCGGCGACGGCTGACCCTGCGGCGCCTGGTACTGCGGACTCGGCTGAGCCTCCGGGTTCGGCGGCTGATGCTGCTGGTGCTGCGGGTTCGGCGGCTGATGCTGCTGGTGCTGCGGGTTCGGCTGCTGATGCTGCGGCTGCTGATGCTGCTGCTGGTGCTGCTGCTGGCCCGGGGCGGGGGCCTGGCCGATCGGGCCGGTGGACTCGTACCCGCTGGCCGCCGAGCCCGCCGTCGGCACCTCGGACTGGGCCTGCCAGCCGGCCGGGGCGCCGTGTTGATCATGCTGGCCGGGGTGCGCCGGCTGGGTCGGCGAATACGGCTGGTTCGGCGAGTGCTGCGGCTGCCAGGTGCCCGGGCCGGCCGGCGGCGCCGACTGCTGCGACGCGGGCGGCTGGCCCTGCCAGGCACCGCCCCAGCCCGGCTCCCCCGGCCCCTGCTGCGGGCCTGGGCCCTGCTGCGGACCGCCCTGGGCACCGGGCGGCATGCCCGGGCCGGCCTGCATCCCGGGACCCTGCTGCGGTCCCTGCTGGTAGCCCTGCGGATAGCCGGGCGGCAGCGCGGCCGGCTGCGGGCGCGGTGCGGGTTGCGGCGCGGGCAGCGACTGGAAGATCCGCCACAGGGCGATCACGAGCAGCACCGGGATCACCAGGGCGGTCAGGTCGACCAGGAACCCGAAGACCCGATTGCTGGTCGGAGCGGCCAGTCCGAGCACGCTGTAGATGAAGCCGAACAGGGTCGCCACGCCGACCACCACGAGGGCGATCAGGGCGAGCAGCCGGGCGTTCTGCGTCCTGTCCTTGGCGCACCAGGCGACCATCGCCACCAGCGCGACCGCGACCAGCGTGTCCAGCGTGCCGGTGCCGACCACCGCGGCACCCCAGAGGAAGTCCGGTCCGTCCACGCCCTGGTAGAAGAACGCCCCGATCAGCTGGGCGAGCAGGCGTAGCCCCGCTGCCGCGAGCAGAATCAGGACGACGAGTTCTCGGTACTTCTTCAGCTCATCGAGCATGGTCTCCCTACCTCATACCGGACCGCCGAGTCGCGGGTCGGCGAACCTGTGGCCCCGAGCCTTGCTCAGGTCACCTTAGCCGCTCGCCGGCGCCCGCTCCGCGTACCGGCAGCACACACGCCGGGAGACCCGCGAGGTGGTGTCCGACCCACCCCTCGGCTGGCCCGCGGTTGCCCGGTGTTACAGACTGAAGCCGTGCAGATCGCAGTCCTGGCCGGCGGGGTCGGTGGATCGAAGTTCACCGCCGGCGTCCGCCATGCCTATCCCGACGCCGAACTCTCCGTCATCGTCAACACCGCCGACGACATCACCCTGCACGGGCTCCGGGTGTGTCCGGACCTGGACACGATGATGTACACGCTCGGCCACGGCAATGACGCGCAACGCGGCTGGGGCAGGGCCGGCGAGAGCTGGCGGGTCAAGGAGGAGCTGGCGCGGTACGGGGTCGAGCCGTCCTGGTTCGGCCTCGGCGATCTCGACCTGGCCACCCATCTGGTCCGGACCCAACTGCTCGACGCGGGCTATCCGCTGTCCGAGGTCACCGCGGCGCTGTGCAGCCGCTGGCTCGCCGACGACCCGAAACTGCGGCTGCTGCCGATGACGGACGACCGGGTCGAGACCCACATCGTGATCGACGATCCGGAGTCGCCGTCCGGGCGGCGGGCGGTGCACTTCCAGGAATACTGGGTACGCCGGCACGCGGAGCCCGAGGCCGTCGACATGGTGCGGGTCGGGATGGACGACGCAGCCCCGGCGGCCGGCGTCCTGGCCGCACTGCAGTCGGCGGATCTGATCTTGATCGCGCCGAGCAACCCGGTGGTCTCGATCGGCCCGATCCTGGCCGTGCCGGGCATCTCCGCTGCCGTACGCAGCGCATCGGCGCCGGTGATCGGCTTCTCCGGCATCCTCGACGGCGCCCCGGTGCTCGGGATGGCACACCGGCTGCTGCCGATGATCGGCGTCGAGGTGAGCGCCCCGGCGGTCGGCCTGCACTACGGGCCGCGGTCCGGCGACGGTGTCCTCGATCTGTGGGTGATGGACGACGCCGACGCGGCCACCGTGGACCGGGTCCGGTCCGGTGGGCTGGCGGCGATCACCGACGACCTGATCATGGCGACCCCGGAGGCGACCGCCCGGTTCGTCCGGAAGGCCGCGGCCGAGGTCGGTGCCGCATGATCACGATCTTCGCGCCGGCCGGCATCGGCGAGATCACCGTCGGGGCCGACCTGGCCGAGTTGATCTTGACCGCCGTGGCCGGGGACGACGCCGGGCCGCTCGCCGACGGCGACATCGTCGTCGTCACCTCCAAGATCATCAGCAAGGCGGAGGGCCGCACCGTCCGGGCCGACGACCGGCAGGCCGCGATCACCGCGGAGTCGGTCGGCACCGTCGCCCGGCGCGGCGAGTCCCGGATCGTGCACACCCGCGGCGGGCTGACCATGGCTGCCGCCGGCGTCGACAACTCCAACATCGACCCGGGCACCGTCCTGCTGCTGCCCCTCGATCCCGACGCCAGCGCCGCCCGGCTGCGCGACGACCTGGTCGCCCGGACCGGGCTCCGGCTGGGCGTGATCATCTCCGACACCTCCGGCCGGGCCTGGCGAATCGGCCAGACCGACCTCGCCATCGGTGCCGCCGGGGTCCGCGTGGTCGACTCCTACGCCGGCCGTACGGATCCGTACGGGAACGATCTCAAGGTCAGCGCGGCCGCGATCGCCGACGAACTCGCCGCCGCGGCCGACCTGGCCAAGGAGAAGCTCACCGGCCGCCCCGTCGCCGTCGTCCGCGGCCTGGACCGGCACGTCGTCGAGCCCGGTCCGGACGTCCCGGTGGCCCGCGACCTGGCCCGCGCCCAGGGCGAGGACTTCTTCCGCCTCGGCGCCCGCGAGGCGACCATCCTGGCCGTCCTCACCGCCGTCGGCCAGGCCGACCGCTACGAGTCCGTCCTGGAGCACCACGACCCGGAGTCCATGATCATCGACGTGATCTCCGGTGCCGGCCTGACCGGCGACCAGGCCGACCTGGTCCGCCGCATCCTGGCCGTCCACGCCGACCTCGGCGCCGTAGCCCCCAAGCTCGACACCCTGGTCCCCGCCCCCGCCCGCTGACCCCCCGGCCCCGGCCCGGCCCAAGACCGCGGGTTTGTCGACAACCACACGCGTTTCGCCGGATTCGACGTCGGAATGTCGACAACCGCCCTCCTACTCGACTCCCGGCGGACCGACGCCGTCGGCTCGCCATCAGCGGCCGACCGGTGTCGCGATTTCTCCACCGGCGGGAGCCCGCAGGCGACTGCCACGCGGCAACGACACACCCGTGGAGGAATTCCGACAGCGGCCATCGTTAGGTTGATCGGCATGGCGACGCAGCTGGTCTTGATCAACGGGTATCCGGGTGCCGGGAAGAGCACGCTGGCTCGGGAGCTGGCGCCCGAGCTCGGGGCCACCTGGCTGAGCAAGGACCGGATCAAGGAGGCGCTGGCCGACGCGGTGGGGGTCGATACCTTGCCCACGCAGCGGCTCGGAGCGGTGACCGGCGAGACGATCTGGCTGCTCGCGGCGGAGGTGCCAGGACTGGTCCTGGTCGAGACGGTCGCCAATCCCACCCGCGACCTCGGGCACTTCGAGCGCGGCCTCATGATCGCCGGGGTCGGCCGGTTCGTCGAGGTCTGGTGCGACGTGCCCGCCGAACTCGCCTGGGAACGTCATCTGGCCCGAGCCCGCCACACGGTCCATCCGCAGGGACCCGAGTCGAAGGCCGGCTGGTGGGAGCTGGCCGCCCAGATGGAGCCGATGGGGCTGGGCCCGGTGATCGGGGTGGACACTACGGGCGCGGTCTCGGTGGCCGCGGTCGCGCGCGACGTTCTCGCCGCTCTCGAGGCGAGCCCCAGCCGACCAGCCGGCACGGCAACCCAGGCCGAGCGCGCCTGAGAAGGATGCGCCGCCTGCCGAGGACGCCCCAGGCCGGGACCCGCCTCGGACCAAGCCCGTTGAGCGGCCGTGCGCCGGCCCCGCCACACCGACGGTCCCCGAGGGCCGGTCGACGCACGCCAGAGACCGGTCGAGACGGCAGCCAGACGCAACTCGCCCGGAACCGTCCTCGCCAGCGTCCCGGGACTAGCCTGGCGGGATGGATCAGCCCCTGCTGCGGTCGGTGGATGCGGTCACGGTGCCGGTGCCCGATCTCGACGCCGGTCTGGCCTGTTACGCCGACCAGTTGGGCCACGAGCTGCTCTGGCGCAACGACGAACTCGGCCAGGCCGGGCTGCGCTGTCCGGACACGGAGACCGAACTGGTGCTGACCACCGGGCTGCCCTACGCGCCGAACTGGCTGGTCGACTCCGCCGACGCCGCGGCCGCGACGATCATCGCCGCCGGCGGCCGGATGATCAGCGAGCCGGCCGACATCCCGGTGGGCCGGGTGGCCGTGGTGGCAGACCCGTTCGGCAACGAGTTGATCTTGGTCGATCTGAGCAAGGGCCGCTACCGTACCGACGCGGCGGGCACGGTGACCGGCGTCGAGCCTGGTCAGGCGTAGTCGGTACCGAGCCGGGCCGCGACCTCGGCGACGAGCTCCTTCACCCGGCCGGCCTCGGCGAGCGGGCAGACCAGGGTGATCTCCGGGGTCTGGACGACGACGGTGCCGGACATGCCGACCATGGCGACCAGCCGGCCGTCGCCGGACTGGTTGATCACCAGGTTGTCCTTCGACTGGTGCAGCACGCTCGGGCCCTCGGCGGCGTTGCCGCTCTCGTCGTGCGGCAGCAGTTCGGCCAGCGCCGCGTAGCCGCCGATGTCCTGCCAGTCGATCGGCAGTCCGACCGCGAGCACGTGACCGGTCGCCCGGCCCTGCGACACCGGTTCCATGATCGCGTAGTCGACGCTGATCTTGCGCAGCTGGGGATAGAGCTCGGTCAGCCGGTCCGGGTGCGCGGCCAGCTCACGGACCCGTGTGTGGGTCTCCGGCAGCAGCTGCCGGAGTTGATCAAGGAAGGTCTCGGCCCGCCAGACGAACATGCCCGAGTTCCACCAGTAGCGGCCGGAGACGAGATAGCTCTCCGCGGTGGCGCGGTCCGGCTTCTCGACGAAGGCCTCGACCCGGCACACACCGGCCCGCCCGGCGACCTCGCCGCCCCGTTCCAGGTAACCGAGGCCGGTGTGCGGCGACGTCGGCACCACGCCGAAGGTGACCAGCGCCGCCGGGTCGGCCTCCGCCACCGCGAAGCCCTCCCGGAGGGCGTCGGCGAAGCGGTCGACCGGCGAGATGAGGTGGTCCGAACTGAGCACGGTCATCACCGCGTCCGGGTCGCGCTCGGCTAGGATCGCGGCCGGCCAGGCGATCGCGTTCAGCGAGTCCCGGCCCTCCGGCTCACCGAGCAGGTTGGCCGGGTCCAGCTCGGGCAGGTCCGCCGCGACCAGGTCGGTGTGCGCGGCCCCGGTGCAGACCAGGATGCGTTCGTCGGGGACCACTCCCGCCAGCCGCTCGTACGCCAGCCGCAGGGTGCTCCTGCCGTCGACCAGGGGCAGCAGTTGCTTCGGCATCCCCTTGCGCGACAGCGGCCACAGCCGCGTCCCGGACCCGCCGGCCATGATCACCGCGTAACGCATCCCGCCACCCTAATCGGGCCCGCCGGTCGGTCACGGGTTCGGCCGGGAGCGTGTCGAACCGCCGGACCGGCGATCAGCGCGGGTCGGGGCGCTCCCGGACCTGGTCGTACCAGCTCGCACCGGCAGTCGGCAGGCCCAACCACACCCGCCGTCCGTTCGCGCCGCGCCGGGCCACCCAGCGGCGCGGTGGCGTGGCCTCCTTGGCCTCGTCGAGGCTCCCATAGCTGCCGAGATCGGTGCCGCTCGGTTGGTCGGTGTCTTCGCTGGTCCGCTCGTACAGATGAAACCTCATCTGTGAACCGTACGGCCTCCGGGCCGGAACGGCACCATGCGCGCCGCGACCGTGGTCAGGGGCGGGGCTGCAGTGCGACCTCGACCCGCTCCCCGGTCCGTACGGCAGCAACGCCGGCCTCGCACACCGCGGCGGCCGCGTAGCCGTCCCAGGCGCCCGGGCCGTCGACCCCGCCGGTCCGGGCGGCGTCGACGAACCGCTGCAGCTCGGTCGTGTACGCGGCGGCGAACCGCTCGATGAAGGTCGGCGCGATCGCCTCCGACCGCTGCACCCCGGCCGCGCCCCGCCCAGTCGTGATCATGCCCCGGTCCAGGCCGATCAGGGCACTGCCGGCGGAGCCGACCAGTTCGGTCCGGACCTGGTAGCCGGCACCGGACCGGGCGAAGATCTCCACCGTCGCGACCCGGCCACCCTCGGTGGTCAGCAGGACCAGCATCGGGTCCGACTGGCCGTCCGGGGTGCCGGGAGTCGGGGCCGGTTTGATCACCTGGACGGCGGTGATCTCCTCGCCGAGCAGGAACCGGACCACGTCGACCTCGTGCACCACGGAGTCGGTGATCATCATCGAGGAGTCGAACTCGGGCCGGGCGCCAGGGTTGCGGTGCACACAGTGCAGCAGCAGCGGCTCGCCGATGTCGCCGTCGGTGATCAACTTTCGCAACTGGGCGTACTCGGTGTCGAAGCGGCGCATGAAGCCCACTTGGATCAGCGGCGACGGCAGCGCCGCCTCCTGTTGCACGATCCGGTACGCGGACTCGGCGTCGGTGGTCAGCGGCTTCTCGGCCAGCACCGGGATCCCGCGGTCGAGGCAGGCCGCGACCTGCTCGGCGTGGAACCGGCCCGGGCTGGCGATCACCACCGCGTCGACGTCGTCGGCCGCGATCGCGGCCAGCGGGTCCGGCTCGACCCGGGCCCCGGGGATCTGCCCGGCGATCAGTTCGGCCTGCTCGGCCCGGGCGTCGTTGATCACGCTCACCCGGGCACCGCGGACCACCCGGCTCAGCCGGTCGGCGTGGAAGGCACCCATCACGCCGACGCCCAGCACGGCGAGGCGCAGTTCTCCTTGCGGTTCAGGCATCCTGCTGCACGCCGATCTCGACCGGCGCGCCGCTGCAGCCGCGCAGATAGGTGTGGGTGCGCCGCGCGATCGGCAACGGCACGTCCGGATCACACGGATAGAGGTCCTGCTCGACGATCGCATAGAGATCGCGGCCGAGCTCCGCCACGGCGTCCAGGATCGGGCCCATCGCGGGCAGCCCGTGCGGCGGTTCGATCATGACGCCCCGCTTGACCGCCTCCGGGAAGGACAGGTCCTCCGCCTCGACCACCGCGACCACCTCGGGATCGACCTGCTTCAGGTGCAGGTAGCCGATCCGGTCCGGGAACTTCTTGATCAACTCCAGGTTGTCGCCGCCGTAGTAGGAGACGTGCCCGGTGTCCAGGCAGAGGTTGACCCAGCGCGGATCGGTCGACTCGAGCAGCCGCTCGATGTCCGGCTGATAGCCGACGTGGCTGTCGGCGTGCGGATGGAACTGCAGCCGCAGCCCGTACTCGTCGTCGATCCGGCGGCCCAGCTCGTCCAGCTGCGAGGTCATCGCCTGCCACTGGTCGGCGGTCAGCTCGCGGTTCTCCAGCGGCTTGCCGGTCTTGTGATCACGCCACGGGTCGGGGATCACCACCAGGTGCTCGCCGCCGACGGCCCGGGTCAGCCCGGCGACGTCGGACACCTGCTTCCAGACGTCGTCCCAGCTGTCCGGCCGGTGCAGGTGCTCGAACACCGTGCCGGCCGAGACCTTCAGCCCGTGCCGGTCGAGTTGATCTTGGAGCTGGGCCGGGTCGTTCGGCAGATAGCCGTACGGGCCGAGTTCGATCCACTCGTAGCCGGCGGCCGAGACCTCGGTGAAGAACCGGTCCGCCGGCGTCTGCTCCGGGTCATCGGCGAACCAGACGCCCCACGAATCCGGCGCCGAGCCGATGATGATCTTCGACGACACACTGCCCTCCTGACGTTGGGTTGAGTCCTACTGAGTCGGCCGCAGGTACGGCCGCTGGTTCCCCTTCTCCTTCTGGTACACGTCGTACGCGGCCGCGGTGCTGTCCAGGGCGGACACCTCGCTGACCGGGACGTCCCACCAGGAGTCCGAGTCCGGCGCCCCGAGCAGCGGGTCGGTCTCGACGTGGATCACGGTGCTCGACGACGACGCCTTCGCGGTCCGGATCGCGGTGATCAACTCGTCCCGGTCGGCGACCTTGATCACCGCCACGCCCAGGCTCGCTGCGTTGGCGGCCAGATCGACGCCGAGCAGCTCGCCGTCCAGCCGGCCGGACTCGGTGCGCTGCCGGTAGCGGGTGCCGAACCGCTGCGAGCCGACCGATTCCGACAACGCCCCGATCGAGGCGAAGCCGTGGTTCTGCACCAAGATCACGATCAGCTTGAGGTTCTCCTGGACCGCGGTGACCAGCTCGCCCGGCAGCATCAGGTACGACCCGTCGCCGATCATGACGAACACGTCCCGGTCCGGGCAGGCCAGCCGGACGCCGATGCCGCCGGGGATCTCGTACCCCATGCAGGAATAGCCGTATTCGACGTGGTAGCCCTTCGGGTCCCGGGTCCGCCACAGCTTGTGCAGTTCGCCGGGCATCGAGCCCGCCGCGCAGACCAGCACGTCGCGCGGCTCGGACAGCTCGTTGACCACACCGATCACGGCGCTCTGGCTGAACCGACCGCCCTCCCCCGGCCCGGCGGCATAGGCGGCGGACACCGTCCGCTCCCACTCGTCGGCCAGCCCGGTGATCAAGCTCCCGTACGCGTCGGACACCCGGTAGCCGTTCAGCGCGGAGGTCAACGCCAGCAGGGATTCCCGGGCATCACCGATCACGTCCAGCCCGGCGTGCTTGATCGCGTCGATGGGCGCCACGTTGAGGTTGACGAACTTCACGTCCGGGTTCGCGAACGCGGTCCGACTGGCGGTGGTGAAGTCGGAGTAGCGGGTGCCGATGGCGATCACCACGTCGGCGTCCCGGGCGATCGTGTTGGCCGCCGTGGTGCCGGTGGCGCCGATCGCACCGAGGCTCTGCGGATGGTCGTAGGCCAGACTTCCCTTGCCCGCCTGGGTCTGTCCGGCCGGGATCCCGGTCGCTTCACAGAACGCGGCCAGCGCGTCGGTCGCCCCGGCATAGATCACGCCGCCGCCGGCGACGATCACCGGCCGCTCGGCCGCCGCGATGATCTTGGCCGCGGCCTCGAGCCGGGCCGACTCCGGCGCCGGCCGGCGTAGGTGCCAGACCCGCCGCTGGAACAGCTCGTCCGGCCAGTCGTGGGCCTCGGCCTGCACGTCCTGCGGCAGGCACAGCGTGACGGCACCGGTCTCGACCGGGTCGGTGAGCACCCGCATCGCGTTGAGCAGCGCCGCGGGCAGCTGCTCCGGCCGCCAGACCCGGTCGAAGTACTTCGACACCGGGCGGAACGCGTCGTTGACGCTGACGTCGCCCGACCCCGGCAACTCGAGCTCCTGCAACAACGGGGAGGCGGCCCGGGTGGCGAACGAGTCGGCCGGCAGCAGCAGCACCGGCAGCCGATTGATCGTGGCCAGCGCGGCGCCGGTGATCATGTTCGTCGCGCCCGGCCCGATGCTGGTGGTGACCGCCCAGGTCTGCCGGCGGTTCTTCATCCGCGCGTACGCCACGGCGCTGTGCACCATGGCCTGTTCGTTCCGGCCGAGCACGTACGGCAGCAGCGCGGGATCCTTCAACTCGGACTCCAGCAGTGCCTGGCCGAGACCGGCGACGTTGCCGTGGCCGAAGATGCCGAAGCAGCCGGCGATCAAGCGTTCCTCGACGCCGTCGTCCTCCAGATACTGCGCCGAGAGGAACCGGACCAGCGCCTGAGCCACCGTGAGCCGCGTGGTTCCCATGATCATTCCTTCCCGAGATTCCTGTCTGCGTTGGGATCGCCGCCGTCGAGCAGCGTGTCGATCTCGGCGGCCGTCGGCATCGCGGTGGAGCACTCCAGCCGGGAAGCCACGATCGCCCCGGCCGCGTTCGCCCGCTGCAGCACCTTCTCCAGCGGCCAGCCGGCCAGCAGCCCGTGGGCCAGCGAACCGCCGAACCCGTCTCCGGCGCCGAGCCCGTTCAGCGGCGTGATCATGATCGGCGGCGAGACCACCCGTTCGGTCCGGGTCTTGGCCAGCACCCCGCGGGGCCCCTGCTTGACGATCGCCAGCTCGACGCCCGCGTCCAGCAGCGCGTCGGCCGCCGCGTCCGGGTCGGTCTCGCCGACCGCGACCTCACACTCCTCCGCGTTGCCGACGGCCACCGTCAGCGACGGCAGCGCCTTGGCGATCTGCTCCCGGGCCGCCTTCGGCGAGTCCCAGAACATCGGCCGGTAGTCCAGGTCGAGCACCGTGATCGGCTTGCGCTGCCGGGCCTCCAGCACGGCGAAGTGCGCGTCCCGGCTCGGCTGCTCGCTGAGCCCGGTCACCGACAGCCACATCACGCCCGCGGCCCGTACCGCGTCGAGATCGAGGTCGTCCGGACGCACCTGCAGGTCGGGCGCCGTCGGGCGCCGGTAGAACCAGAGCGGGAAGTCGTCCGGCGGGAAGATCTCGCAGAACGTCACCGGCGTCGGATATTCCGCGTTGGTGACCACGTGCCGGTCGTCGACCCCGAGCCGGCGCAACTCCTGCCGGACGTAGCGCCCGAACGGGTCGTCGCCGACCCCGGTGATGATCGCCGCCTCCCGGCCCAGCCTGGCCGCGGCGACCGCGACATTGGCCGTGGTGCCGCCGAGGAACTTGCCGAAGGTCCGGACGTCCTCCAGCCCGACCCCGATCTGCTGCGGATAGATGTCGACGCCGCTCCGGCCGAAGGTGAGCACCTCGTCCACCGATCGCTCCAACTGCTTTCTCCTCACGGCGTGACGGGCGGCGCGCTCCGACGCTATGCAGCGCGGATCAGCCTGTCAACGATTTTGTCCTGACATTTCGGACGGCGGCGTACGGAGGCCGACGATGAACCCGGCACCCCAGCACAGATGCATCACCGCGAGGACCAGCGGCAGCCGCGCCCGGGCGGCCGGATCGAGCGACTTCGGCGCGGCCAGCGCACCGCCGAGCACCAGCAGCAGGTAGCCGACCGGGGCCAGGAAACCCAGCTTCAGCCAGCCGGCCGGCGTGACCAGCCCGAGCAGCCCGAGCAGGCTGCCGCCGGCGATCCCGGCCACCGCCGTGGGCGGCGCGAGATAGCGGCGGGAGGCCGTCTCCGGATACCGCCGGCAGACCTCGCGGCGCCACTTCCCGGTCTCGTAGAACTGCTTGGCCAGGGCGGCCAGGCTGGACCGCGGCCGATAGGTCACCTTGAGGTCGGGCGAGAACCAGATCGCGCGGCCGCTCTTGCGGAGCCGGTAGTTCAACTCCCAGTCCTGGGCCCGGTGCATCGACTCGTCGAAGCCGCCGACGGCCAGCAGGTCGGCCTTGCGGAAGACCCCCAGATAGACGGTGTCGGCCGGGCCCTCGGGCGAGTTCTCCAGGTGGAACGTGGAGCCGCCGAGCCCGAGCGGGCTGTTGTAGCCGTACGCCACCGCCCGCTCGAACGCCGTCTCCCCGACCGCGTCCATCACGCCGCCGACGTTGGCCGCGCCGGTCCGGGTCAGCACCTCGACCGCGCGGGCGATGTAGTGGTCGGTCAGCTCGCCGTGGCCGTCGACCCGCACCACGATGTCGTACTTGGCGGCCGCGATGCCGACGTTCAGCGCGGCGGGCGTCTTCCCCGCCGGGTTGTCCACCACCTGCACCCGAGGGTCGGACGCGGCCAGTTCGGCGGCGATCTCGGCGGTCCGGTCCTGGCTCGGCGCGACCGAGAGGATCACCTCGAGTTCGCCCGGATAGTCCTGCTGCAGGACGCGTCCGACCGAGGCGGCCAGATAGCGCTCCTCGTTCAGGACGGGCATCACGACGCTGACCCCGGGATGATCTTGGTCCACGGCTTCCGGGGACGGCATGGCTGAAGTCACCCGCCTATTCTGCCCACCGAGCCGGGGTTGGGCGAGTCGATCAGTTGGTCGAGCAGATCTCGCCAAGATCATCGGTGTCCGGCTTCGGCTTCTTGGCGTCGTCGTCGGACTTCTGCTCGGCCTTCTTCGTCGGCGACGGCTTCGGCCGGTCCGGGACGACGGGCGGCGGCGGGGTCCGCTGGTCCTTGGGCAGATCGGCGTTCTCGGCCACGGCGATCTTGTTCGCGACCGTACCCCGGATGACGCCGAAGTCGGGATTGCCGGAGTGGATCAGCGGCGGTACGAAGGCGACGCTGGCAATCTTCTGCTCCTTCGCCTTCAGGGCCAGGCCGAGCAGCTTGTCGATCTCCGAGGCGGGCACGTCGGACTCGACGATCTCCTCGCCGGCCTTGGCGATCTCGTTGAACTTGGACAGGACGGTGAGCGGCTCCAACTGCTTCAGCATCGCGTTCATCACGCACTTCTGCCGGGCCATCCGCTCGTAGTCCGACGAGCCCTCCCGGGAGCGGGCGAACCAGAGCGCGTGGTAGCCGTCCATCTTCACGTTGTCGCCGGGCTCGATCCAGCCGAAGATCCGCGACGAGCCGCCGCCGATCGGCACCCGCTTGTGCACGTCGAGGGTGATCCCGCCGACCGCGTCGATCAGCGCCTCGAAGCCCTTCAGGTCGACCATCGCGTAGTAGTTGATCTTGAGCCCGGTGGCGCCCTCGACCGCCTCCTTGGTGGCCTGGACGCCGGGATCCTTGACGCCCGGGTAGAGCTCCTTGTGGTCCGTCGCGTACGTGTAGACGGCGTTCAGCATGCAGGAGTGGTCCGGGCAGCCGAAGCCCTTCGGGAACTTCTCCCGCAGCGGCGAGCCCTCCGGGAACGGTACGTCCTCGAGGTTGCGCGGCAGGCTGAACAGGACGGTCCGCCCGGTCTCGGCGTCGATGCTGGCCACGGTCAGGCTGTCCGGCCGAAGCCCGACCCGGTTCTTCCCGGCGTCGCCGCCGAGCAGCAGCACGTTGATCCGGCCGGCCTGTGCCTCGGTCCTGCCGCCGCCGGCGAAGACACCCGCGATCAGCGTCCGCTGCGACGACACGATCCCGGCCGTCGCGAACAGCGCGCCGCAGATCAGCACCACCAGCACCAGGTGCGCGAGCGCGAAGCCGAGCCGGTGCCGCTGGGCCAGTTCCGGCGGCCGGGACAGCCGCCAGGCGTCCAGCAGCAGCAAGGCCCAGCCGATGCCGACCGCGATCAGCAGCACCTGCACCACCCGGAGCACCGGGTCGGCGGTGAAGATGGTGATGGCCAGCCCGCGCCAGAAGATCGCCAGCAGCACCGCGATCGCGATCAGAGCCCACAGCACGGCCCAGATCCGGAGCGCGATCCGGCCGACCTTCCTGTTGCCCGCGGCGAGTTGCGCCGAGCCGGGGAGCACGAGGGTCATCCCGAGGTAGGTCAGCCCACGGCGAAGTTTGATCCGATCGCCGGCGCGGCCCACGCCGTCCGGAGTAGGTCCCGAGGCCTGGCGTCTGAACGGGGAAGTATCCGACACCTGATCCCTTTCTGCCGAAGGTAGCCCGCATTGGCAGATCGCCGTTCAGTATTCGTTCATGTGGCCGTGAACGCACGCAGGCGCGCCGATCCGGACGGCTGAATTCGGCGGGTACGCTCATCTGTTATGCCGCCTAGTCAAGACGACCTCGACTGGCTTTACGGCCGCGACGGGAAGTCCGGTTCCGAGCCGGAACAGACGCGAGCCCTGCCGCCGGCCGAGCAGAACACCGACCCGGACCTGCCCCTGTATCGGTCCGAGGCGCAGCCCGGCCAGGCTCCCGCGCAGCCCTATCCCGGCCGGCCCACGCAGCCGTACCCGGGGCAACCGCTCCAGGGACAGCCGGTGCAGCCCGCTCCCCCGGTCCAGCCGGCCGGTCCGGGTCGTCCCGGTGGTCCCGGCGCTCCTGGTGGCCCGGGCCGGGCCGGCGGCCCCGGCGGCCCGGGTGCCCGACCCAAGAAGCGGCGGACCGGGCGGATCGTGGCCCTGGTCGTCATCGCGGTCGTCGTCCTGCTGATCGGCGGCCTGATCGCCGGACCGATCTATGCCTGGAACCGGATCGACCGGGTGGACAACGAGCCCGGCGGAGAGCGGCCGGCGGAGCAGCCCGGCACCGCCCTGCTGCTGGTCGGCTCGGACTCGCGGGAGGGGCTGACCCCGGAGGAGCAGAAGCGGCTGGGCACCGGCGACACCGCCGGACAGCGGACCGACACGATCATGATCCTCTACATGCCGCCGGTCGGCCGGTCGGCGCTGATCTCGGTGCCGCGGGACTCGTTCGTCGAGGTGCCCGGCAAGAGCCAGAAGCACAAGATCAACTCCGCGTACGCCTGGGGCGGCCCCAAGTTGCTCGAGGAGACCGTCGAGCTGAACACCGGGCTGCGGATCGACGGCTATCTCGAGGTCGGCTTCGGCGGCTTCGTCAACGTGATCGACTCCGTCGGCGGCATCGAGATGTGCGTTCCGAAGGACCTCAAGGACAAGAAGAGCAAGCTCAACGTGAAGAAGGGCTGCCAGCCGTTCGACGGTGCCACCGCGCTGGCGTACGTGCGGATGCGGTACAAGGATCCGCGCGGCGACCTGGGCCGGATGGAGCGGCAGCGCGAGATGATCAGCGCCGTCGCCGAGAAGGCCGCCGGGCCCGCCACCTTCCTCAACCCCGTCCGGTACTGGTCGCTGATGACCGCGAGCTCCGATGCCGTCACTCTCGGCCAGGACACCACCTTCGGCGAGCTGTTCGGGGCCGCGATGGCGATGCGCACGCTGACCGGGAACGGCGGCGGGATCACCCTCACCGTCCCGATCTCCGACGCCAACGCCTCCACCTCCGCCGGCTCGGCCATGATCTGGGACAAGGACAAGTCCAAGGCCCTGTTCGAGGATCTGGCCAAGGGAGACACCAGCAACCTCGAGCAGTACGCCAACAAGGAATAAGAACCGCCGACCACGGGCGGTCATCCGTCCTTGCGGAATCCGGGGCCGGCAGGCACGCTCCTGCTCATGCCGCCGATCATCGTGGTCCTCCGGTCCGACGTACCTCGTTCCAGGAAGGGGCTGGTCGCGTGACGCCCGACTGGGTGACGGCGCGGCTGGACTGGCTCGGGGTGCCGGCCGCCGAGGCCGCCGAACTCGTCGCGTCCTTCCCGTCCGATCCGGGGATCGTGCACGAGATCGTACGGGCGGGCGAGGCGATCGCCGCCTCGATCGGTGATCATGATCATCGCCCGGCGCTGCCGGAGGTGTCGGCCGGCTGGGGCCCGGCCGCCCGCTACTTCGTCGCGTACGCGTGCCTGTCGGTGATCGAGGAGGTCATCCGCGACCATCGTGATCATGGGGTGCCGGACGCGATCTCGGCCCACTCGCTGAACGCGCTCAGTCTCAATCTGGAGCGGCACCGCCGGATCTTCGGCGCCGGCGGCCTGGACGGGCCGAACTGGGTGATCGACGTCTGGCGCGGCCTGATCTTCCGGCTCGGCCGGCTCGACTACCGCCGGGAGCCGGTCGGACCGGTCGCCGGGGCCGCCGCCGGACGACCGGCCGGGGAGCCCGGGCTGAGCGTGCACATCCCGATCGGCGGCCGGCTCGACCCGGCGGAGTGCGACGCGTCGCTGGCCCGGACGGCCCCGTTCTTCCGGCGGCACTTCCCCGACGAGTACGCGGGACTCGACCCGATCATCGGCCATTGCCGCTCCTGGCTGCTCGATCCGCAGCTCGCGGACCGGCTGCCGGCCGAGTCCAACATCGTCCGGTTCGGCCGCCGGTTCATGATCACCGAGGACTCCGACCCGGGTGACCTGGAGACCGTCCGCTGGGTGTTCGAGACCCCGGAACCGGGCGATCTGGCGACGCTGCGGCCGCGGACCCGGCTCGAACAGGCCGTTCTCGACCACCTCACCGAGGGCGGTCACTGGCGGATCCAGTTCGGCTGGCTCGCCCTTCCCTGACTCAGCCGAGCTGCTGCGCGAGGACGGCGAGCTGGGTCCGGTTCCGGCAGTCCAGCTTGGTCATCAGCCGGGACACGTGGCCCTTGACGGTGCTCTCGGCCAGGTACAGCGTGCGCGCGATGACGGCGTTCGAGGCACCGTCGCCGATCAGCCGGAGCACCTCCCGCTCCCGGTCACCAAGATCGTCGAGCAGCGGCGACGTGGCCGGCTTCGGGCCGTTGGCCAGCGCGACCAGCCGCCGAGTGGCCTCGGGTGACAGCACATCGGTGCCGGCCGCGGCAGCCCGCAGGGCTTCGCTGATCGCGGCCACCGGTGCGGTCTTGATCGTGTAGCCGCGGGCGCCGGCGGCCAGTCCGCCGAGCAGCGCCTCATCGGTGTCCAGCGCGGTCATCAAGATCACCGCCGGCGGCGGATCCAGGGCGACCAGCTCCCGGGTGGCAGCGATCCCGTCCACACCGGGCATCCGGATGTCCATCAGCACCACGTCGGGTCCGGTCCGGATCGTCAGATCGACCGCCTCGGCACCGTCCGCCGCGACGCCGGCCACCTCGATCCCGTCGACCTTGCCGAGCGCGTCGCCCAGGTAGTCGCGCACGTACGGGTCGTCGTCGACGATGATCACCGTGAGGCCGGTCATCCGGACACCGCCGCCGGCTCGGTCGCCGGAAGATCGACGCGGACCGAGAAGCCGCCGGTCGGCTCCGGGCCGGTGGTCAGTGCGCCGCCGAGCAACTGGCACCGGCTGGCCAGGCCGCGCAGGCCGGTGCCGGAGCCGGAGTTGTGCAGCGCGGCATCCGGCCCCGCCGGCGGAGCCTCGTTGATCACCGAGAGCCGGATCCGGCCCCGGCCGGTGCCGAGTCCGATCGCAACCGCACCACCCGCCGCATGCTTCGCCGCGTTCGTCAGCGCCTCACGGACCGCCCGGACCAGGCAGCTCCGGACCGCGGAACTGATCATGGTGTGATCGTCATCGTCGGCGGCGGCCAGTGTGACCGCCCGCCCGATGCCCTGTTCCTCGGCGACGATTCCGGCCAACTCGCTGCGCAGGGCTGCTACGGGGCTGGCACCGTGGTCGGTCTGGCTCGGCTCGCCGGGACGGGCCGCGGCGAGGTAGTCCCGCAGCGCGGTCAGGGTCTCCGTGGCCGTCCGTTCGATCTCGGTCAGGCCGTCCCGGGTCGGCGGCTCGGTGGTGGCCGCCAGCTGCCGGGAACGCAGCACGACCCGGGTGATCCGGTGCGTGATCAGATCGTGCAGGTCGGCCAGCAGCCGTTCCCGCTCGGCCGCGCGGCGCTCCTGCTCGAGCGAGGCCAGCCGGTCCCTCCGTGCCTGCTGGAGCCGGCTCAGCAGCGCGAAGCAGAGGCCGCCGAGCACCGGGGCGATGCCGGCCAGCACCGTGGTCGGCGACAGCTCACCGTTGCCGATCGTGACCAGGCCCCAGAGCGGCAGCGGGAGCAGCCCCAAGATCAACTCCGGTCGGCTGCGCGACTCGGTGATCACCCGATTGCTCGCGATCGTGGCGGCGAACGGGATCCAGACGATCAGCTGGTTGGCGTACACGAGTTGCCAGCCGGTCGGCAGCCAGGACGCCGCCACCGTCACCAGCAGCAGCGCCAGCCCGGCGAACGGCGGCCGCAGGTAGCCGACCACGACGACCCCGGCCAGTTGCACCAGGAGGCCGATCACCCCGGTCAGCGGGTCGAGTTGCGGGAAGATCAACATCGCCGTGACCGACGACAGCACGGTCAGCACGGCGAGGCCGAGGGTGTAGACCCGCTTGATCACTCGTTCACACTAGGGAACGGCGCGGAACGGGACAACCGTACGAAAGTAGGTTCACCGCGCCGGAAGGTACGCCTCGCCGGTCAGCACCGGGACCACGGCGCTGACGTCGGTCTCGGCCGCGAGCGCCACATCGGCTGCGAAGCCGGCCGCCACGAGTTCCCGGCCGCTCGCGCAGTCGGCGAGCGCAGCCGGCAGCCGGTCCCGGACCGCCCGATACGCAGCCGCCGCGACCGCCGCCTCTGCGCCGAGCCCGACGGCGCGGCAACCGTCCAGCACCGCGCCCGCGCCCCACAGGTCCTCGGCCGCCGGCCGCAGCGTCCCGTCCGGCCAGCGCTCCCCCGCCGCGACGACCGCCACGGTCGCGCCGCCGGCCAGCCGGGGAGCCAGCCAGCGCCCGACCGCGGCCGCGTTGCGCAGACAGGCACCGATCACCGTCGCGCCGGAGTCCCGGAGCCGGAACGAGATCGCCGAGCCATTGGGCGACGGCAGCACGATGCGTTCCACGCCGGCGACCGTCGCCATCGCCGCCGGCGAGAGGCTCACCGGGGCCGTGAGTTGATCTTGCTCGAACCGACCCACGGCGAGCACCGCGGCACGCTCGGTCGCGTAGCCGGCGGCGCGCTCGTCCTTCCAGAGGTACGGATACACGGCGATCCCGCGCTCGACCGCGACAGTCAGCGTCGTCGTGAACGACAGCACGTCGACGACCACGGCATAGTCCGCTCCGGCGACGATCGCGTCGGCGCCGGCGGGCCCCCAGTCGAACCGGACCCGCTGCTCGGACTGGCGCTGCGCCGGCTGCAGGTGCATGGCCCCACCGTAGGCGTACCGACGTCGCAGCGCGGCACCGACGAACGGAACGCCGGTCGGTCCGTTCGGGGCTGTAACACGGCCGGACCGGACCGGCACGCTGTCGATCATGATCACAGTCACGGAACTCGGCAAGCGGTACGGAGAGCGCTGGGCGGTGCGCGACCTCAGCTTCACCGCACCGTCCGGCCAGGTGACCGGCTTCCTCGGCCCGAACGGCGCCGGCAAGTCGACCACGCTGCGGATGGTGCTCGGCCTGACCGGCCCGACCACCGGCCACGCCACCATCGACGGCGCCCGGTTCGCGGAGCTGGCGACGCCGGCCCGGACGGTCGGGGCGCTGCTCGACGCGACCACGCTGCCCGACCACCTGACCGGTGAGCAGCAGCTGCGCTGGTTCGCCGCGGCCGCCTCGCTGGACCCGGCCCGGATCCCGGTCGTGCTGGACCTGGTCGGCCTCGCCGATCATGGCCGCCGGAAGATCGGCGCCTACTCGCTCGGCATGCGGCAGCGGCTCGGCCTGGCCTGCGCCCTGCTCGGCGACCCGGCCAACCTGGTCCTCGACGAACCGGTGAACGGGCTCGACCCGGCCGGGGTGCGCTGGCTGCGCGAGCTGCTGGCCGGGCTCGCCGACGAGGGCCGTACGGTGATCGTCTCCAGCCACCTGCTGACCGAGGTGCAGCTGCTGGCGGACCGGGCAGTGGTGATCGGGCAGGGCCGCCTGTTGGCCGACCAGTCGCTGGCCGACCTGGTCGCGGCCTCCGCCACGGTGCGGGTCGGCTCGGCCGACAACGACCGGCTGGCCGAGGCCCTGCGCCCGTACGCGACGATCGGGACGGACCGGCCGGGGACCTTCGCGGTGACCGGACTGGACCCGGCCGAGATCGGCCGGATCGCTTTCACCGAAGGGATCCCGCTCGTCGAGCTGTCCCGGACCGGCGGCCTCGAGGACGCCTTCCTCACCCTCACCCAGGACCACACGCTGACGGAGGCCGCCCGATGATCACCACCCTGCACGCCGAACTGATCAAGGTCCGCCACTCGCGGACGCTGCGCGCCGTCCTGGCGATCACCGTCGGATTGTCGCTCGGCATCACCGCCCTGGTCACCGCGTTCGGCGGCGCCGACGTGCTGGCCCGGCATCAGGCCGTCGACGGCGGCGGGAAGTACGAGATCCTGTTCTTCGGCAGCACGTTCGGCGTCTGGGCCTACGCCTTCTTCGCGGCCGGTTTCGCCGCGGCCGAGTTCCGCAACGGCATGATCAACTACACCTTCGCGGCGACCGCGGACCGGAACCGGGTGCTGCTGGCCAAGGCGATCCTGGTCGCCGCCGGCGGCCTGATCATCGGGATCGTCACGTCCCTGATCAATTTCGGGCTGACCCAGGGCGTGCTCACCCTGACCGGGCATCCGGCGCTGTCGATCGGCGAACCCGGGCTGCTCCGGGTCGTGCTGGTGTTCATCCCCGCCCAACTGGTGATCTGGGGGCTGCTCGCGGTGTTCCTCGGCGGCGCCCTGCGGGTGACCACGCCGACGGTGTTGATCTTGTTCCTGGGATCGCTGCTGCCGGTGCTGGTCGCGCAGTTCCTGCCGCCGGCCTGGGGCGACACCGTGCCGCGCTGGATGCCCGGCGCCCTGATCGAGAGCCTGGCCGGGCTGTCCGTCCCGGGCACGCCGGGCTATCTTCCGCTGCCTGCCGCGGTTCCCGCCGTGACGGCCTGGGTGATCGTCTTCGCGGTCGCCGGGCTGCACTGGTACCGCACCCGGGACGTCTGACGCTCAGCCGCCGGACGGCGGGTAACCCTGCCCCGGCTGCTGGCCCGGCGGAGTCTGCTGCGGCTGCCCCGGCTGGGGCGGCTGCGGCGACTGCGCCTCGGTCGGCTCCGCCCGCCGCGGCTGCTGCGGCGGCGCCGACTGCGGCGAGGGCGCGGGCTGCTGCCCGTACTCCTGCTGCGGGTACGGGTTCGAGCCGGGCCGGGCCGGCGCCGGCGCAGCGGGCTGAGCAGCAGGAGCCGCGGCCGGCGGCTTCGGCTTACGCTCCGGCCGGACCGCGATGATCAACGCGGAGAGCAGGACCACGATGGCCAGGTACCCCCTCGCGTCGTCCTCGGAGGAGTCGAACACGAAGAAGATGACCACCACGGCGCCGATGATGCAGAGCACGCCGGCGATGGACCGCAACACCCTGACCCCCGGCAACAGGTAGGCCGCCAGGGTCGCCAGCACGCCCAGCAAGGCCAGGCCGAGTACGGCGATCCGCAGGATCGGCAGGTCGTCGAACACAGTCACACTCCCGTCGTACGTGAACGATGCCGGACCCTACCGGCCCGGGCGGCCACCGGACTACTGGTTCAGCCGGGAGATCTTCTCCCCGAGCACCAGCGCCAGCACGCTGTCGACGACCTGGACCAGCGAGCCGCCGCCGTCGGAATGATCATCGAGATAGTCGTCCACCGGGCCTGCGACGGGATGGACCTCCTCCTCCAGCGGCAACGGCACCGAGGAGCAGATCGCCTCGTCGGTCGCCGAACCGTGGATCAGGAAGTTGTTCACCACGCCGTCGACGCAGAAGTTGCCCTGGATCGCGTACTGACCGTGGAACGGGCTGTCATCGACCCGCACCACGTTGACGCCGCGCGCCTTGCGCACTGCCAGCATCGCCTGCTCGTACGAGGTCTGCGGATCGAACTCGCCCTGCACCACGAGGATGTCGTCGCGGACCTCCTCGGGCAGCGTCGGCAGTTCCTGCAGCGGCTCGTCGGTCCACGGACCGCAGACCTCGCTCAGCCCGTACTGCCAACCACCGTAGGGATAGCGCGGTCCCTGGCGATCACTCAGCCGCTGGTACCACTCCGTCGTCTCGGTCGGCTGATCACCGCAGGCGACCGCGAACCGGGTCAGCGGAGCGGCCGCGTAGTCGTCCTGGCCCAGGTTGTTCTTGATCACCAGGGCGCGGGTCAGCTTCGCCGCCGGCACTCCGAACCGGTCCTTCGACACCCGGTCCAGCACCGACCGGTCGTCCTTGGACAGCGAGATGTCCTCCAGGGCCTCATCGTCGGCCGCCATCGCGCCGATCACCAGCAGGGTGAGCACCCAGCCGGTCTGGCTGCCGTTGCCGACGAACATGCCGTCGTAGCTGTTGCCGTCGATGCCGTACTCGGCGGCGACCTCCCGGCCCCGCTCGACCGCCGCCCGGGCCTCGGCCACGGTCTCGCCGAAGATCTCCGGCGCGATCCGGTTCGCCCAGGGCAGGAAGACGTCGTCGATCTGCCGCTGCCCCATCCGCGGGAAGTCCTCGAAGTCCGCCATCAGCCGGCCCTGCCAGTCGACGTTGGAGTCCAGCACCATCCGGCCGGCGTGCTCGGGGAACAGCGAGGCGTACTTCGCCCCGAGCCAGCTGCCGTACGAGTAGCCGATGTAGTTGATCTTGTCGACGCCGAACAGGGTCCGCAGCAGGTCGAGATCATGAGCGGTCTGCCAGGTCGTGATGTACGGGGTGACGGCCTGGCTCTGGCAGGCCTCGGCGATGGCCCGGGCCGTCTTCTGGTTCTCCGCGATCGACTCGGGCGAGCGGTCCCGGGCGTCCAGCGGTCCCTCCGGCAGCCGGCCGACCGGCACGTCGCAGGTCAGCATGTCCTTCGGCAGTTCCTCGTAGGAGCCGAGCCGACCGGTGCCGCGCGGATCCATCCCGACCAGGTCATAGCCGACGTTCAGGTCCGGCTGCAGTTCGGCCAGCGCCGCCGGCAGGTCGGTCCCCTGGCCGCCCGGCCCGCCCGGGTTGGTCACCACGATGCCGCGGCGGCCCTCCTCGCCGGTCGCGACGACCCGGCTGACCTGCACCTTCAGGTCGTGGCCGGAGGTCGGTGCGGCCCAGTCGCGCGGCACGGTCATCAGGGCGCACTCGACCGGGACCTCGGTCTCGAAGTCGCAGGCACCCCAGGCGAGTTTCTGTTCTGTGTAAGGAGAGAAGGCGGTCTCAGCCGTGGCCGGCGGTGCCGTGGCGGCGATCATCGAGAGCGTCGCGATCGTGGCCAGGCCCGCAGTCACACCGGTCTTCCAGCGAGGCATATCCCTGCTTTCGTGTCGGAGTCGCCGCCGACACTATCGATCACCGCCCGCCCCGGCGACGGGCAACGCCGGGGCGGCGGTGATCAATTCAGGACTTGAGCAACTGGCGCGCCATCACGATCCGCTGCACCTGATTGGTGCCCTCGTAGATCTGGGTGATCTTGGCGTCCCGCATCATCCGCTCGACCGGATAGTCCTTGGTGTAGCCGTACCCGCCGAGCAGCTGCACCGCGTCGGTGGTGATCTCCATCGCGACGTCGGAGGCGAAGCACTTCGCGGCCGCACCGAAATAGGTCAGGTCGGCGTCGTTGCGCTGCGACTTGGCCGCCGCCGCGTAGGTCAGCTGCCGGGCCGCCTCCAGCTTCATCCCCATGTCGGCGATCATGAACTGGATGCCCTGGAAGTCCGCGATCGCCTTGCCGAACTGGGATCGTTCCTTCACGTACGACGCCGCGAAGTCGAGCGCGCCCTGAGCGATCCCGATCGCCTGCGCGGCGATGGTGACCCGGGTGTGATCCAGCGTGCGCATCGCGGTGCCGAAGCCGGTGCCCGGCTCGCCGATCATGCGGCTGGCCGGCACCCGCACCTGATCAAGGTAGACCTCGCAGGTCGGCGAGCCCTTGATGCCGAGCTTCTTCTCCGGCGCCCCGAACGACACTCCATGATCAGCTTTCTCGATCACGAACGCGCTGATGCCGCGGCTGCGCGCCTCCGGGTCGGTGACCGCGAAGACCGTGTAGTACTCGGACACGCCGGCGTTGGTGATCCAGCGCTTCACGCCGTTCAGCACGTAATGATCACCGTCGGCGACCGCGCGCGTTTTCATCGACGCCGCGTCCGAACCTGCCTCCGGCTCGGAGAGGCAGTAGGAGAACATCGCCGCCCCGGACGCGACCGGCGGCAGGTAGGCCTGCTTCAACTCGTCGCTGCCGGCCAGCAGGATCGGCATCGTGCCCAGTTTGTTGACCGCCGGGATCAGCGACGAGGACGCGCAGGCGCGGGCCACCTCTTCGATCACGATCGCCGTCGCGAGCGCGTCCGCACCGACACCGCCGTACGACTCCGGCACATGCGGGGCATGGAAGTCGGACGCGCGCAGCGCGTCGTACGCGGCCTGCGGGAACGTCGCCGTCTCATCCACCTCGGCCGCGTTCGGCGCGACCTTGGCGTCGCACACCTCCCGGACCGCGGCCCGGAACGCCTCGTGTTCCTCGGTCGGCGTGTAGATCTCACTGAAGTCGGTCACGCTGGACACATTAATGCTGTACTCGATCAGCCCGATGAGTTTCGGTGATCGGCCGAGTCGGTAACGACGACCCATCAGGAAGGAAGCCAGATGTCCGAACCGAAGTCCTTCACGCTGGACGTGCCCGGTGCCGTGCTGCACTACGACGTCCGGTCGAGCGACAGCACCGAGCCGCCGCTGCTGCTGATCGGCTCGCCGATGGACGCCGTCGGGTTCACCACCCTGGCCGGCCACGTCGGCGACCGCACCGTGGTCACCTACGACCCGCGCAGCGCCGGCCGCAGCAAGCGCACCGACGGCGCCGCCCGGACCACGCCGGACGAGCACGCCGACGACCTGCACCGCCTGATCGACGCCGTCGGCGGCCCGGTGGACCTCTTCGCCAGCAGCGGCGGCGCCGTGAACGCGCTGGTCCTGGCCGTGCAGCATCCCGAACAGCTCCGCACCCTGGTCGCCCACGAACCGCCGGTCACCCAGGTGCTGCCCGACCGGGCCGCCGCCCTGGCCGCGGTGACCGACATCAACGAGACGTACCTGAAGAGCGGGACCGGCCCGGCCATGGCGAAGTTCATCATGCTGGTCAGTCATCAGGGCGAGATCCCGGCCGACTTCCCGCAGTGGCCCGTCGACCCGGCCCAGTTCGGCCTGCCGACCGAGGACGACGGCACCTGCGACGACGCACTGCTCGGCCAGAACATGATCGACTGCAACTACTACGAGCACGACTTCGACGCCCTGCGCGACTCGTCGGCCCGGGTCGTGATCGCCGTCGGCGAGAAGACCGGTGCCGCCCTGCCGCGCCGTACCGGAGAGATCGTGGCCGAGCGGATCGGCCAGCAGCCGGTGATCTTCCCGGGCGACCACGGCGGCTTCATGGGCGGCGAGTACGGCATGCCGCCCGGCGAGCCCGACGCCTTCGCCGCGAAGCTCCGCGAGGTCCTCGCCGGCTGAGCACGGCGCCGGCTCAGGAGCTGAGCAGCTCGCGGGGCAGGGCCTCGGCCCACCACTGCTCGATCCGGTCGGGCGACCAGGACCGCTCGACCCGCAGGGTGGCGAAGACGTCGACATTGCACAGCGCCGCATAGATGTCGACGGCGGTCGGGACGTCCAGGCCGGGGCGGAGCGTGCCCTCCGGCCAGGACGCGAACACCTCGGTACGGTGCTCGCCGGCCTGCCGCCGGCCCCGGAGGTAGAAGTCGGCGAAGTCGGGCTCGGTGCGGCCCGCGTCGCGGACCAGCGCGATCAGGTCGCCTGCCCGCTCGAAGAGCCGCCGGTCGTAGCCCGCCATCGCGGCGAGTTGCTGTCCGGGGTCGTCGGTGGCCTCCAGTTCGTCGAGCTGCTGCGGCAGGCCGGCCGCCAGATCGGCGGCGTCGGCCAGGGCCCAGACCAGCCCGGCCTTGTTCTGGTACGCCGCGTAGACGGTCGGCACCGCGACGCCGGCCTCCCGGGCGACATCGCGCACGGTGGTCGCGGCCCAGCCCTGGGCCACGAACAACCGGCGCGCCGCCTCCGCGATCTCCGCACGGGTCTGTTGCGCCTGCGACACGCGGCGGAGCGAGGTGTAGCGGCGCCGACCGGTCCCGTTCTCCATGATGGTGATCTTACATTCCGTAGCCTATATTCGATACATGCATCGTAATTTGAAATTGTGGTCGCGGTGAGCGTCACCGGTCTGGCGGGTCTGGCCGGCCTCGGCTTCGTTCTGCTGGCCGTGGTGATCAACGTGGTCTATCTCCGGGTCGGGCTGCCGCTGCCGGGCGCTCGACTGTCCCTCTCCGCGGCGACCGAGGCGTTGGCCGGCGCCGGGCAGCGGATCAAGGCGCCCTCGGTGTTCGCCCCGGCCGGCTGGCTGTGCACCACCCTGTTCGCCGCCGGGCTGCTCGGCGCGCTCTGGCGTCATGATCAACTCGCGAGCAACGGCTGGGCCCTGGTCGGCTTCGCGGGCGTGCTGATGCAGAACGCCGCCTTCATGGTCGTCGAGGCGCTCCGGTTCGGGATGGCCGAGGCCGCCCGCCAGGGTCGTGCGTCGGTGGCCGGGCTGTGGGCGTTCGGCAACGTGCTGTTCGGCTTCAACCAGGTCTTCCTGGCCGTCGCCGTGCTCGGCTTCACCGCCGCCGGCGCGACCCTCGGCCTCATCCCCGCCTGGCACGCCTGGCTCGGCTGGATCAGCGCCGCCCTGCTTTTCGCCGCCGCCACTGCCGCCCCGTACAACGCCGACGGCAACCACCGTGTCGCGATCATCGGCCTGGTCGGCTGGCTCGGCTGGGCCGCCTGGATCGTCGCTTACGCGATCACTCTGCTCCGCCTCTGACGAGCGGCGATGCCGAGTGAATTTCCGCCGGTCGGTCGCGGCGAAATTCACTCAGAACTCGATCACGTGCGGAGGAGGTCGCGGAGCACCTGCGGGTAGTTGGTGATGATGCCGTCGACGCCCCAGTCGCGGGCCCGGCGCATGCCCTGGCCGTCGTTCACGGTCCAGACGTGGATCTCCAGGTCCTGATCATGAACCAGGTCGACGGTCGACCGGTCGATCACGCCGAGGGCGGGATTGACCTGCTCGGCCCAGGCGGCGGCCGCCTCGATGTCCGCGGCGGTCGGCTTGGACCCGTAGAGCAGGCCGACCGGGACCTCGGGCGCCAGTTCCTTGTAGTCGCGGAGCCAGGCGTGGTTGAAGGACTGGACGACGATCCGGCCGCTCCGCAGCGCCTTCCGGAGGGCCGGCACCGTGTTCAGCTCACGGTCCAGGTCCTTCTCGATGCCGGGATAGAGCTCCGGCGCCTTCGGCTCGAGCAGCATCCGCGCCTGGCCGACCGCCGCACCCCACTCGGCCAGCGTCGGCACCCGCTCACCGGCGAACCTGGGGGCGAACCAGGAGCCCGCGTCCAGCTTCTTGATCTCGGCCAGGGTGAAGTCGCCGACGTTCCACGGGGCGCGGTCCGGGAACACCTGCTCGACGTCGGTGGTCCGGGCCAGCGTCGTGTCGTGGATGATCACCAGCTCGCCGTCCTTGGTGCGCTGGATGTCGTTCTCGACGGTGTCGGCGCGGTGCCGCAGCGCCTGCCGTACGGCCGCGAGGGTGTTCTCCGGAGCCACGCCGGACGAGCCACGGTGGGCGATCACCTCGGGATCCCGGGTCCGGCCGACGGCGTCCGCGCTCGGTGCCGCGACGGACACGATCAGGGCGGCGGCGAGGGTGGCGAGCAGCGGTACGACAGCACGGGCGGGGCTGGGCATGGCTACCTCCGGGACGGTTCGACGCCCGTCATGCTGGCCCGGCCGCGACAACGCCCGGTTACCAGCGGCTGAATGGCACCGGTCGGCTCGGCTGCGGTCGGGTGCCCCGCGCTGAGGGAGACTGGACGCATGGATGGCGATGCGGGGAGTCAGTCCGAATACCTGGCTCCGTTCGAGGTGTCGCGGGCGGCCGAGCGACTGTACGGGGAGCTGCTCCGCACGCCCACCGACGGCGACCGGATCGACCGCGACGCGGTGGCGGAGCTGACCCGGGTCGGGCTGGTCCGCACCGAGGACGGCCAGGTGATCGCGGTGCCGGTCCGGCTGGCGGTGGAGCGCTGGGTGATCGAACAGGAGGCCCGGATCCGTCGGGCCCGACTGGCGGCGAGCCACTACGCGTCGATCCAGGGCACCACGTCCGGCGGCTTCCTCGAGGTGATCCGGGGCATCGACCAGGCCCGTGAGGCGATGCACCAGGTGGAGACGGGCGCGGAGCACGAGGTGCTCTGCTTCGATCGCGCGCCGTACTTCAGCCAGCGCAAGGGCACCATCTCACCGGTCCAGGAATCGGCGACCCATCGCGGCGTGAAGTACCGGGTGGTCTATCAGCAGGCCGTGCTCGAGGACCCGTTGATCATGGCCGCGGTACGGAACTCGAACGGCCTGGAGGAGGCCCGCACGTACCCCGACGTGCCGGTCCGGATGATCATCGCCGACGAGGAACGGGCGTTGCTGCTGCTCCCGTACGGCAGCGCGCCGGGGACCGAGGACCCGATGGACGCGGACGCGGTGCTGGTCTATCCGTCGACGCTGCTGGACGCCCTGGTCCGCCTGTTCGACTCGATCTGGTCGCTCGCCGTGCCGATCTCGTCGCTGGACGACTCCTCCTGGGCCGACGAGCACCGGCAGCTGCTGCAACTGCTCGCGACCGGCCTGACCGACGCCTCGATCGCCCGCGAACTCGGCGTCAGCGAACGTACGGTGCAACGGCGGATCAACCGGCTGCACCAGCTGCTCGGTGCCAGCACCCGGTTCCTGCTCGGTGTCCAGGCGGCCAAACGGGGCTGGATCTAGGGCTTGTCCGAAACCGGACATTGCCGGATCGCGCCAGCGCAGAGACTGTCGGCGGCTCGGTCTGTTTTGGTTCATTGACCCCACACGAATCCGCCCTGATCAGGGCGTTGAATTCTCGGGAGGGCACATGAGTCAGTCAAGATCATCCTCAGCTGCGGGCCGAGCCTCACGTCCACGATCATCGTGGCGCCGCTGGGTCGGCCTGCTGCTGGCACCGGCGCTCGCGGTGTCGTCGGCGGTCTACGCGACCTCCACCCCGGCGTCGGCGGCGGCCAAGGTTCCCAACGTCGCGAAGCTGGCCGGCGACCTGGCCGAGCAGAAGCTGACCTGGGAGAAGTGCGACTTCGGCGATCCGGCGCTGAACGACCGCTTCAACGTGCCGAACGTCTCGTGCGCGACGGTGGTCGTGCCGCGGGACTGGCACGACCCGGGCAACGGCAAGACCTGGAACATCAGGATCTCGCAGGCGAAGAACATCGATCCGGACAACCCGCGCTACCAGGGAACGATGTTCGTCAATCCGGGCGGTCCGGGCGGCGAGGGTCTGGTCTGGGGTCCGGTCATGCAGGAGCGGACCCCGGACCTCAATCCCTACTACAACTACGTCGGCTTCGACCCGCGCGGCGTCGGGCAGAGCAGCCACGCGTCGTGTTCGTACGAGTGGGACTCCGCCTCCACCGATCCGTACGCGGAGCTGAAGGCGGCCGGCAAGGCCTGCTCGACCAACGCCGACGTCCGGACGATCAGCACCGAGCAGACCGTCTACGACATGGACTTCATCCGTCAGCTGCTGAAGGCGCCGAAGCTCAGCTATGTCGGGTACTCGTACGGGACCTGGCTCGGCACCTGGTACGAGAACGTGTTCGGCGCCAAGTACGGCGGCCGGTTCCTGCTCGACTCGTCGATCGACGGGACCCAGCCGACCCTGCAGTCGACCTGGGACCTGCAGCCGATCGCCCGGGACCGGCAGTTCACCATGCACATGATCAACTGGATCGCCCGGCACCACGAGACGTACGGGCTCGGCGAGGATCCGTACAAGATCAGGGAGCGCTACTTCGCGGCGACGGCGAAGCTGGACCCGTTCACGGTTCTGCTCGCTTGGGCCCTGCTCGGCGGAGCCGGGGCGTTCGGCAACAACGCGGACTACCCGCTGGCCGGTGACGTGGTGCAACTGTTGATCGAGTTCGGCGAGAGCGAGGACGCCGCCAGGACGGCAGCCGCGGAGAACCCTGCCGTCGCTGCCGACACGATGCTGGCCAAGATCGAGAAGACCGCCACCAAGCAGCAGCGGTCCAAGATCAAGGACGCTCGTGAGCAGCTCGCCCCGCTGACCGAGCTCGCCACCGCGGAGCAGGACCGGCAGCGTTCGGCCCGCTCCGCCGAGACGACCGAGACCGGCGTCTTCGAGGATCCGTTCGACATGATCAGGTGCAACGACGGCCAGTGGACCCAGGGCTCGGCGTACTGGGAGGAGCACAACGCCAAGCAGGCGAAGAAGGCACCGCTGTCCAATCAGTGGGGTCTGCTCGACGTGCCGCTCTGCGCGTACTGGCGGACCAACACGCTGATGCCGGTGACGAACGAGAACACGTTCCCGAAGTCCGTGGTGCTGCAGGGCGAGCTGGATTCGCAGACCGGCTGGGAGGGCGGCTACCGGGCCGGCACCAAGCTGCCGAACACGAGCTTGATCACCATCGACAACGAGGGCTCGCACGGTCACTTCCCGTACGGCACCGAGCAGGTCGACCGGCCGATCATCAACTACTTCCTGACCGGGAAGCAGCCGAAGGACATCGTGGTGACCCAGGCCCTGCCGCTGGTCCAGGACGCGAAGACGTACCAGTCCTGGGCGAGGCTGAACAAGAACGCCAAGCACGTCGGCGGCACGGTGACCTCACCGTGGGTGCCGGCCGAGGCAGGCACCAAGATCAACGCCAGCGACGCCGGCGCCGATCTGCTCGCCGCCGGCCTCTCGGAGCAGCTGCTGCGGCAGCGGGTCCGCGAGGTGTACGGCGAGAAGGGTGTGGATGCCCTGAACCGCAACGGAACCCTGTAGCCGTCCGGGTAGCGGAGCCCGGTGGGTCGGCCAGTCGGCAGGCCCACCGGCTTTCGCCGGGCCGCTTCACCAGGTTTCCTGTCGCTATACCAGGGAAGCTTCTCTGGTATAGCGACAGTTTTTCACGTTGCGTGAAAAACGGGCGGCCCGTGGTGCGACCACGTTCACGGTGCGATCCGGTGCAGGTCCCTCGGGAACAGGGTGACCTCGCGGACGTTCGCGGCGCCGGTCAGCTGCGCCACGAAGCGCTCCAGGCCGATCGCGAACCCGCCGTGCGGCGGCATCCCGTAGCCGAACGTGGCCAGGTAGTCGGCGTAGGACTCCGGGTCCTCACCGCGGTCGGCGAGCGCGGCCCGGTAGTCCTCCAGCCGGTGCAGCCGCTGACCACCGGTGACCAGCTCGGTGCCCCGGAAGATCAGGTCGAACGAGTTCGTCCAGCGATGATCATCGGGCTGCGGGTGCGTGTAGAAGGGACGCTTGGCGGCCGGATACCCTTCCACGACCAGGAAATCGGAGGCGTGCTCGGTGCGGGCCCACTCGCCCAGCCGGCGCTCGTGCTCGGGCGCCAGGTCCGGCTCCTCGGGGTCGGCCCCGACCAGGGCCAGAGCCTCGGCGAAATGGATCACCGGGAACTCGGGCGGCACGGTGGGCAGTTCGAGTCCAGCCCCGGGCACGGCCGCCACCGCTTCGATCATGGCGGCGATCACCGATCGGAGCACCGTGATCACGTCCCGGTGATCACGGATGAAGCCGAGTTCGGCGTCCAGCGACGTGTACTGGGCCAGGTGCCGGACCGTGTCGTGCGGCTCGGCCCGGAACACCGGCCCGACCTCGAAGACCCGCTCGAACACGCCGACCATGATCTGCTTGTAGAACTGCGGCGACTGGGCCAGGTAGCCGGGCCGGCCGAAGTAGTCGAGCTGGAACACGTTCGCGCCCGACTCGGTCGCCCCGCCGACCAGCTTCGGGGTGGCGATCTCGGTGAAGTCCTGCGCTGCGAGAGCACCACGGAAGCCTTGCAGGGCCGCCGCGGCCAGCCGCCAGACCCGCTGCCGGGCCGGATGCCGCCAGGACAGCGCGGCGTGGTCGAGCAGGGTCGGCAGCGAGGCCTTCAGCCCGGGGCGCCACAGCTCGAGCGGCGGCGGGCCGTCCGGCTCGCCGAGCACCTCCAGCTCCGGGTCGACCAGCTCGACCCCGCCCGGTGCCTGCGGGTTCGCCACCGCCCGCCCGGTGGCCCGGACCACGGTCTCCTCGCCGAGTTGCTCGGCGCGCTCGCGGTCCTCGGTGATCACCACCTGAGCCAGGCCGGACCGGTCCCGGATGATCAGAAAGATCACCGAGGCGAGCCTCCGTCGCCGATGGACGAAGCCTTCGATCATGACCGTCTCGGCCGGCCGGAGATCGCCGGCCAGCGTTCGTCGTAAGGATGTGGCTGTGGTCATCTGTTTCACCTCCTGGTAGCTGTTGCCCCGGGAGGTGTGGGCGATCGGGAGCTCGCGGTGCCACCACACCTTCGCCGGCCAGAGCGGCCGGCCTCGGATCGGTCATTTGCCGCTGACCAGACGGGCCGGCTCGGAGGTCGTCACGCTCGTCGACGCCGGATCGTCCCCAATCTAGCACCCGGCCACCGACCAGTGGGCACCCGTTTTCCGGTCAACCGCCGGGTTCCCGTAGCGTCAGTGGGATGAACGACCCGTTGCTCACATCCTCGGACTCGTCCGACTCCACCGTCGCCCTGACGCGGACCGACCTCGGCTCGGCCGCGGGCGTGGCCTGGACCCTGCGTCCCGCCACCGCGGAGCTGCCGGAACCCTGGTCCGACCTGGTCGGCGCCGCCACTCCGGCGACGGTCCCCGGCGAGGTGTACGCCGACCTGCTGACCGCCGGCCGGATCCCCGACCCGTTCGACGGTGACAACGAGTCGCTGCTGTCCTGGATCGGCCGGACCGACTGGACCTACCGCGCCACCTTCGGGTTCGACCCCTCCGCCGGAGCCCGGCACGACCTGGTCGCCGACGGGCTGGACACGGTCGCGACCATCACGCTGAACGGCACCGAGGTCGGCCGGACCGCCAACCAGCACCGCGGCTATCGGTTCGACATCACCGCTCTGCTGGTGGACGGCGACAACGAGCTGGTGATCGACTTCGAGGGCCCGGCGACGGCGGCCCGCCGACTGGAGGCCGAGCTGGGCGAACCCCGGCCGGCCTCGTATGCCCATCCGTACAACGCGATCCGCAAGGCCGCGAGCACGTACGGCTGGGACTGGGGTCCCGACCTGGCCGGCGTCGGGATCTGGCGGGCGATCGGGATCGAGACCTGGAACGGGGCCCGGATCGCCGCGGTCCGTCCGCTGGCCGCCCCCGGTCCCGACGGCGGCGGCGTGCTCACCGCCCACGTCGACCTCGCATGGGCGGCCGGGGCGACCGAGCCGGCCACGATCGGCGTCGAGATCGGCGGCCACCGGGCCGAGCAGGACGTCACGCCCGGCACCACCTCCGCGGTGATCACGGTCGCGGTGCCGGAAGCCGAACTCTGGTGGCCGGTCGGGTACGGGGAGCAGCCGCTCTATCCGGTCACCGTCACGCTCGGGTCGGCGGACACCTGGCGGGGCCGGGTCGGCTTCCGTACGGTCGAGATCAGCACGGCGCCGGACCGGGCCGGCAGCGAGTTCGTGATCTTGGTCAACGGGCGGCGGATGTTCGTCAAGGGCGCCAACTGGATCCCCGACGACGCCTTGATCACCCGGACCAGCCGGGAGACGTACCTGAATTCGATCATGGACGCCAAGGACGCGGGGATGAACCTGCTCCGGGTCTGGGGCGGCGGGTTCTACGAGAGCGAGGACTTCTACGACCTCTGCGACGAGCTCGGCATCCTGGTCTGGCAGGACTTCCTGTTCGCCTGCGCCGCGTACGCCGAGGAGGAGCCGCTCCGGAGCGAGGTCGAGGCGGAGGCCCGGGAGGCCATCACCCGGCTCAGCCGGCACGCCAGTCTGGCCATCTGGAACGGCAACAACGAGAACCTCTGGGGCTACGTCGACTGGGGCTGGAAGGCCAAGCTCGGCGACCTCACCTGGGGCGACGGCTACTACTCCGACCTGCTGCCGTCGCTGGTCGCGGAACTGGACCCGCGCACGCCGTACACGGCAGGCAGCCCGTCCTCCCCGCCGAAGTACCACTACCCGAACGACTACCGGCACGGCACCATGCACATCTGGGACGTCTGGAACCGGGTCGACTACAGCCACTACCGGGACTACCCGGCCCGTTTCGTTGCGGAGTTCGGATTCCAGGGTCCGCCGGCCTGGTCGACGCTGACGTCGGTGGTCCATGATCAGCCGCTGGACCCGTTCGGGCCGCAGATGCTGGTGCACCAGAAGGCCGGCGACGGCAACCTCAAGTTGCAGCTCGGCCTCGGTGATCATCTTCCGATGTGGAGCACCGAGCCGTTCCACGCCGACGACTGGCACTGGACCACCCAGCTCAACCAGGCCCGCGCGGTCGCGTACGGCATCGCCCACTTCCGCAGCCTGCACCCGCTGAACAGCGGCACCGTGGTCTGGCAGCTCAACGATCAGTGGCCGGTGATCTCCTGGGCCGCGGTGGACTCGACCGGCATCCGCAAGCCGCTCTGGTACGCCCTCCAGGCGGTCTACGCCGACCGTCTGATCACCGTCCAGCCGCGGCCGGCGAGCAACGGGCCGTTCGACCTGCAGCCGATCCAGGGGCAGGCGCCGGCCGTGATCATCCACAACGACAGCGACGAGCCGTGGTCCGGCACGTTGTCGATCACCCGCCGCAGCACCGGCCTCGGCAGCGAGACCCTGGCCGAACAGGAGGTGCCGTTCCAGGCGGCGCCGCGGTCGACGGTCACGATCGAGCCGGCGCCGGAGTTGATCACGCCGGAGGACCCGACGGTCGAGTTCCTCGCCCTGGCGGCGGACGGCGCGGCGGACGCGTACTGGTACTTCGTCGAGGACACCAGCCTGCGGGTGCACCAGCAGGCCGACGCGGCGACCGTGACGGTGGTCGGCGACGGCGACGTCCAGCGGGTCACCGTACGGGCGGAGGCGTTGATCAAGGACCTGGCGATCTTCCCGGACCGGCTCGACCCGGCCGCCCGGGTGGACAGCGGTCTGATCACGCTCACCGCCGGGCAGTCGCACACGTTCGTCGTCACGGCCCCGGCGCCGCTGGACGAGGCTGCGCTGACCACCCGGCCGGTGCTGCGCTCGGTGAACGACCTGATCACCGGCTGATCGGGTCGCCCGCGATCACCAGGTCGCCGGTGCGGGAGGTTGCGCCGGCGGAGTGACCCGTGCCAGTCTCAGGACCACGGGGCTCCGCAACACGCAGTCGCGGGCCGCTGAGGGCTACGGGTCGCCCTCGGGGGTCCTCGGCGCCCGACCTGGAGGTCTAGATGAGTGACGTACAGGACATGGAGGCAGCGGCCGAGACGCCCGAGGAGAAACGGGCGACGGGCTTCGGCAAGGCGGCGCTGACCGTCGCGATCATCGAGGTCGTCTTGTTCGTGGTGTCGATCGCGCTCCTGGTCGCCAATCTCGGCGTCCTGGTGAACGCGGTCAATCAGCTGATCCAGAACGGCACCACCGAGGCCGGCCAGGCCGTCGCCGTGGCCGGGATCATCGCCGTGATCATGCTCGTCGCGTTCGCCGTGGCGGTTGTGCTGATCGGCGCCGCGATCACCTTGTCGGTCCAGGCGATCGGCACCGGGAAGGGCCGCAAGCGTGGCATCCTCGCCCTGCTGCTCGCGATCTCGCCGCTGGTGCTGCCCGCGGTGTTGATCACTGTCGGCGTGATCAACTGAACGCGAACGTGCCCTGAGCCTGTCGCAGGCCGACAGACTCAGGGCACGATCTTGATCAGAGCGTCTTCGCCTTCGGGTCCCAGTCCTCCGGCAACAGATCGGCCGGCGCGACCGTGCTCTCGACCTGGACGAACTGGCCCTGCTCGCCGGACTCGGCCATCGAGGTCATGATGTCGAGCACGTGGTAGGCCAGCGCACCCTGAGCCCGGTGCGGCCGGTCCTCCCGGATCGCCCGGGCCATGTCCAGGGCGCCGGTGCCGCGGCTGGACTTCTCGGTCGTGGTCCCGATGACCTCCCAGTCGTCGGAGCCCGTCTTTCTGATCTTGATCTCACCCTGGAAGGTGTTCGGGTCCGGGACCAGCAGCGTGGCCTCGGTCCCGGTGATCTCCAGCAGCGTCCGCGGCTGCGGCGAGTCGAAGCTGAAGATCGAGGTCAGCGACTGGCCGCTGGCGAACCGGACCAGGCCTGCGGTCTGGCTCGGCACCGTGACGTCGAACTCCTCGCCCGCCTTCGGCCCGGACCCGATCACGCGCTTGGCCTTCGCCTTGGACCCGATCGCGGCGACCGACTCGGCCGCGCCGAACGCCTGCACGACCGCGGTCAGGTAGTACGGGCCGATGTCGAACAGCGGGCCCGCGCCGTCCTGGAACAGGAACGCCGGGTTGGGATGCCAGGACTCCGGACCGGGGCTCTGGAACAAGATCAACGCGGTCAGCGGCTCGCCGATCACGCCGTCCTGCAGCGCCTTGAAGGTGGCCTGCAGCCCGGAACCGAGGAAGGTGTCCGGCGCGCAGCCGACCCGTACCCCCTTCTCCTCGGCCGCCTGCAGCAGCTGCTGACCGCTGGCCCGGTCCAGGGTCAGCGGCTTCTCGTTCCAGACGTGCTTGCCGGCCGCCACGGCCGCCAGCGCCACCTCGGCGTGAGCCGCCGGGATGGTCAGGTTGACCACGATCTCGACGTCGGGGTGGTTCAGCACCACCGACGGGTCGCCGGCCACGGCGATGCCCTTCTCCTCCGCCTTGGCCTTGGCCACCTCGGGGTAGAGGTCGCCGACCGCGAGCACCTCGACGTCGGGGAAGCTCTTCAGGTTGTCCAGGTAGGTGTTGCTGATGACGCCGGTGCCGATGATGCCGACGCCGACCGGTCCGGTGCGCTTCTCCGTCATGATCAGGCCTCCTTGCCGGCGCTCAGGTACGCGAAGCTGGTGCCGACGGCCTCGATCAGGTCCTGCTCGCTGTCGTCGAGCTCCACCACGCGCAGCGCGTTCGGCGCGGCGTCGACGTACTCCCAGATCGGGATCGAGCCGGTGCCCAGCGGGACCTGCTTCTTGTTGTCCCGGGTCCCGTCGCCGTCCTTGATGTGCAGCGCGACGACCTTCTCGCCGAGCCGCTGCAGCAGCGCCGGCACGTCGGCACCGCCGACCTTGGCCCAGTAGGTGTCCACCTCGAGCACGACACCGTCGGCCAGGTTGTCGGCCAGCACCTCGAGCGCGTGCTTGCCGTCGATGATCGACTCGAGCTCGAACCAGTGGTTGTGGTAGCCGACGGTCAGCCCGTGCGCGGCGGCCTTCTCGGCGGCGGCGTTCAGGTCGGCGGCGATCTGCTTCACGTCCTCGGCGGACTCCCAGCGGGCCGGGTCGACATGCGGGTCGATGACCAGGGAGACGCCGAGTTCCTTGGCGACGCCGAAGATCTCCTCCTGATCACCCTTGAGCAGCCCGACGTGGGTCGACGGTGCCGTCAGGTTGTGCTTGCTCAGGCCGGTCCGCAGTGCGTCGGCGTAGTCGGTCAGGCCGAACGGCTCGACCTGGGTGTAACCGAAGCCGGCGATCTTCGCCAGCGTGCCGTCGAAGTCCTCGGCCAGCGCGTTGCGCACGGTGTACAGCTGCACCGATAGGCCGGTCGGATGAGACATGGAGGCTCCCTCGTAACTTGGTAGCGGTTGGCGTCAGCGATGGTGGATGACTGGTCCGGAGGACGGCGTCGCGCGGTGCCCGCTCGGGTGTGGGGCTGGTGGTGATCCGGCTCGGCCGAGTGGCGCGCACGGGTGGATGGCGCCGTTGCATCCCATCATGTGTCCCGACTCTACCGAACCGGTTCAGTTCATGCAGTAGCGTCTCCCTTCACGGACACGAGCCCGCTCGACACAAGGAGGTGTGGTGGCTCGCATCACGATCAACGAGATCGCCCGCCGCTGCGGTGTGTCGAAGGGCGCCGTCTCGTACGCACTCAACGGCCGGCCCGGCGTCTCCGAGGAGACCCGGGAACGGATCCTCAAGGTGGCCCGGGAACTCGGCTGGGCGCCGAACTGGACCGCGCGAATGCTGTCCGGGTCGCGGACCGAGGCGTTCGGTTTGGTGCTGACCCGCAATCCGCGGGTGCTCGGCAGCGAGCCGTTCTTCATGGAGTTGATCTCCGGCATCGAGAGCGTGCTCTCCGAGCGGTCGTACGCGCTGCTGCTGCAGGTCACCGCCGACCTGGACGCCGAACTCGACACGTACCGGAAGTGGAACTCCGAGCGCCGGGTCGACGGCGTGATCCTGGTCGACCTGCGCGTCGACGATCCGCGGATCCCACTACTGCACCGGCTCGACCTGCCCGTCCTCTGCATCGGCGACCCCGGCCTGGCCGCCGGTTTCCCGGCCGTCTGGACCGACGACGCGACCGCAATGGTGAACGCCGTCGACTACCTGGTCGGGTTGGGTCATCGGAGGATCGGCCGGGTCTCCGGCACGGCCGACCACGGTCAGGTCGGCATCCGCGGCGCGGCGTTCCGGGCCGCCACCGAACGGGCCGGCGTCGAGGCCGTGATCGCCGCCTCCGACTTCTCCGCCGAGGCCGGCCGTACCGCGACCCGCGAGTTGATCACCGCCGACGACCCGCCGACCGCGATCCTGTTCGACAACGACATCATGGCCGTCGCCGGCCTCTCCACCTGCCTCGAGCTCGGCGTCGCCGTACCCGACGAGGTCTCCCTGCTCGCCTGGGACGACTCCTCCCTCTGCCAGATCACCCACCCGTCGCTGTCCGCGATGAGCCACGACGTGATGGCCTACGGCGCCCACGCCGCCCGCCGCATGTTCGAGGTCCTGGAGGGCAACAGCACCGGCGCCTACCTCGACTCCACCCCCACCCTCACCGAACGCGACAGCACCAAACCTCCCCCTCCCTGAAAACCCGCCGACCGGTCACAAAAGCAGCGGTTTGGGCGGCGTGTCGCTGCGGAAGTGACCGGTCGACGTGAGCCGAGGTTCGCCGCCGAAGACCCCAGATGGGGGTTCGGGCGCGGTGCGGGACTTCAGCTTCAGGGCGTCGGGTTGTCGACAAACCCACGCCGTCCGGTACGCGGAACGTGCGGTTGTCGACAAACCCACGCCTGCGCAGTCCCAGCCCGGCTGGCAGCCGACTTCGTCGGCGAGCGGTCCTGCTTCTACCTCTCCGGCGACGACCTGTTGACCCCGCCGGGCGGCGGAGGCGACGCCGTTGATCTTGCCGACCTTCGCACTGCGGCGACCGATTGCCTCGCCGCCATGCAGGTGACGACGGTGCCGGCCGAGCACGCGCACCGGTACGGCATCGTCGAGCTTCGTGATCATGGCATGAGCCGGCGGCTGGTCTCCTTGATCGAGAAGTCGAGCACCGCCCACGGGACCTATGCCAACATCAGCCGCTACTACCTGACATCGGCCGCCTTCCGGGTGGTCCGCGCCCAGCAGGCCAACCCCGAAACCGGCGAGGCGATGATCACCGATGCTCTTCTCGAACTCATGAAGTCAGGCTCCATCGGTGTATCGGTCGCTCGCGGCCGATACTTCGACTGCGGTTCGCTCGACGGGTGGCACCGCGCCAACGTGGCGATGATGCAGGCCAGGCTGCGTCGCCAAAGCTCTTGAACTCGGTTGGTCCATCGTTGAGATTGCCCGGAGCGACTCACCTGCAGTGAAATCGCGACACGGCCACCCGGATCAAGGGAGGAGCGAGCCGGACCGCCTCCCTGCCTCCTTCCCAGGCCCTCCCCCCGGTACTCGCCGACCGGTCACTTCTGCAGCGACACGCCGCCAGAACCGCTGCTTTGGTGACCGGTCGGCGGGCGTGGAGGTGGAACCTGGTGCGAGCCGGCGGTGTAGTGGGGGTACGGAAGGGAGGCGGGGATCGGCGACGGAGTCGGGCACGGCGGTCCGGGTGGTGAGCGCGCGGCGTTCGCCGACCTGGTGCGGCTGCATGCGCCCGTCGCGAAGCGGGCGGCGGTGTTGTGGGGTGCCGGGGCGGAGGCCGACGACGTGGTGCAGGAGGCGTTCGTGAAGGCGTTCCGGGCGATGCCGCGGTTCCGGGCCGGGCAGGAGTTCCGGCCCTGGCTGCTGCGGATCGTGATCAATGAGACGCGGAACCTGCATCGCGGCCGGAGCCGCCGGGAGCAGCGGGAGCAGCGTTGGTGGGACGACCGGACGGTCACCTCGCCGGACACCGAGGCGGTGGTGCTCACCGCGGTCTCGGCCGAGACGCTGGCCGGCGCGGTGGACCGACTGCCCGAGCCGCTGCGCGCGGTCGTGGTCTGCCGCTATCTGCTGGAGCTGTCCGAGGCGGAGACGGCGGCCAGTCTGCGGGTGCCCCGCGGCACCGTGAAGTCGCGGTTGTCCCGCGCGCTGGCCCGGCTGCGGACGGAGGTGAACGACGATGAATGATCAAGAACTCGAGACCGCACTGCGCGAACTCGGCCACGGGGTACGGATCGAGCCGGTCCCCGACGACCTCGCCGAGCGGGTGCTGGCTCGGGTCCCGGACCGCAAGCAACACCCGGCACGGCGGTTCCTGCGCCGGCTGGTGATCGATGTCAAGGCCCGGCGCCGACTGGTCGCGATGATCATCGCCGCCCTGATCGCGGGGCTGCTGCTGGCCGGCCCGGTCCGCGCGGCGGTGATCGAATGGCTGCGGGTCGGCGGCATCGTCTTCCAGTCCGCTCCGGCGCCCTCCCCCAGCGCCGCCGGAACGCCCGGCCGGACCGGTGGGCCGACCATGATCGAGGTGCCTGACGTCGACGCCGCCAGGACCATGATCGACTTCCCGATCGGTCTGCCGGACGTGCTCGGCTCCCCGAGCCGGGTCCGGGTGGCGGAGGACCGCCGAGTGGTCGAACTCGAGTTCGAGACCGACCGGGGCACCGTCCTGTTGTCCGAGTTCGACGGCAGCATGATCGTCTTCGTGAAACGGAACTGGGACCGGCTCACCCAGCTCCGGGTGCACGGCCGGCTCGCCGTCTGGCTGCCCGACCCGCACACGATCTCCTACGTGGACCCGGCCGGCGTCGAGCACACCGACGAGGCCCGCCGGTCCGGCCCGTCGCTCGCCTTCGAGTCCACGCCCGACGGGACCGGCCGGACGGTCACCGCACGACTCGAAGGCGACCTCGATCAGGAACGCGCCGTCGCGATCGCCGAATCGGTCAGGTTCGGCTGATCCACGGTCTCGTACCGGAGCAGGGCGACGACTCCGTGCGCAGCCGCCGACACCAGCCGCAACTCGCGCCGCGGCGCCCGGTCGAACAGGCGACGGCCGGCACCCGCGACGGCCGGGAAGATCAACACCCGGTACTCGTCGACGAGGTCATGATCGGCCAACGTCCGAGCCAGGCCGAGGCTGCCGATCACGATCACGTCCTGCCGCTCCCGCAGCGCCCGCACCGCCGCGATCACGTCGCCGCTGATCAACTCCGAGTTCGACCATGCCCCGACGTCGGTCAGGGTGCGTGACGCCACGTACTTCCGGGCCCGATTCATCCGCGCGGCGTACGGATCCGTCCGGCTCGGCCAACGGCCGCTGAACAGCTGCCAGGTGGCCCGGCCGAACAGCAGGACCCCGGTCTCGAGCTTGTCGCCGAGCCGGAACTTGTCGTCGGCGACCGCCTCCCGCCCGTACCGGAACGCCCAGCCGCCGAAGGGCGTGCCGTCCGAGCCGTCCGGGTCCTCGACGACGCCGTCGACGGTGCTGAACTCGATGACGATGACGCGGTTCATGATGATCTTCTCCTCGGTTGTCGATGACACAGCGGTACGTACTCGCCGATCACTCCGGACTCATCGCGGTCGGCGGGACTAATCTGCGTGCGTGACCGGAGGGCAGCTCGAGACGGAGTTCGAGGAGCGGGTCGCCCCGCACCGGCGCGAGCTGATCATGCACTGCTACCGGATGCTGGGCTCGTTCAGCGACGCGGAGGACCTGGTCCAGGAGACGCTGCTGCGGGCCTGGCGGGCCCGGGACCGCTACGACGAGCGGCGCGCGTCCTGGCGCACCTGGCTCTACCGGATCGCCACCAACGCCTGCCTGACCGCGCTGTCCGGCCGCGCCCGCCGGCCGCTGCCGTCCGGTCTCGGTCCGGCGGCCACCGACCCCGACCACCCGCTGGTGCCGGACTTCGAGGTGCCCTGGCTGCAGCCGCTGCCCGACCGCGCGCGGAAGCCCGAGGACCCGGCCGAGCAGGTCGCCGAACGGTCCGGGGTGCGGCTGGCCTTCGTCGCGGCCCTGCAGCGGCTGCCGGCCCGGCAGCGGGCGGTGTTGATCTTGCGGGAGGTGCTGGAATTCAGTGCCGCCGAGGTCGCCGAGCAGCTCGACAGCACGACCGCCGCGGTGAACAGCGCCCTGCAGCGCGCCCGGGCCGCCCTGGTGTCGACCGGCCGGGACCCGGAGCCGGACGAGCCGGACGACCCGGCGGTGCGCCGCACGGTCGACCGCTACGTGCGAGCGTTCGAGGCGGCCGACGTCACCGCCCTGGTCGCCCTGCTGACCGAGGACGCGGTGCTGGAGATGCCGCCGGTCCCGCTCTGGTACGCGGGCGCGACCGCCTACGGCGCCTTCATGGAACGGGTCTTCCGGACCCGCGGCACGGACTGGCGGACCCGGGTCACCACGGCGAACGGCCAGCCGGCCCTGGTCGCCTACCGAGCCGACGAGGACGGGGTGTTCCGGCTGCACACCCTGCAGGTGCTGACCGTCGTCGACGGCGCGGTCGCGCGCAACGTCGTGTTCCAGGATCCGGCGGTGTTCGCCGCGTTCGCCCTCGCTCCGGTGTTCCAGGACTGAGCCGGTCCCCTGCCGCACTCACCGTTGATCAGTTACCGTATGCCGTAGTTCAAAGTTTGGCATGCCGAACTTTCAGATCAGGGAGGGCACTGATGCTGCGGTCAACCACGACGGGGCGGGTCGGTCGGATGCGGGCGGGACTGGTCCTGCTCGGACCGGCGTTCGTCGCCGCGATCGCGTACGTCGACCCGGGCAACGTCGCCACCAACATCACCGCCGGGGCGAGCTACGGCTACCTCCTGGTCTGGGTCGTCGTCGCGGCGAACCTGATGGCCGGCCTGGTGCAGTTCCTGTCCGCGAAGCTCGGCCTGGCCACCGGCCGGTCGCTGCCCGAGGTGCTCGGCGACCGGCTGCCCCGGAAGGCCCGGCTGGCGTACTGGGTGCAGGCCGAGCTGGTCGCGATGGCGACCGACCTGGCCGAGGTGCTCGGCGGCGCGATCGCCCTGAACCTGCTGTTCGATCTGCCGTTGCTGCTGGGCGGCGTGATCACCGGCATCGTCTCGATCGGTCTGCTGGCGATCCAGAGCCGGCGCGGCCAACGCCCGTTCGAGCGGGTGATCACCGGCCTGCTCGCGGTGATCACGATCGGCTTCTTCGCCGGGCTCTTCGTCGCACCGCCGTCGCCGAGCGAGGCGGTCGGCGGGCTGCTGCCGCGGTTCAGCGACACCGAGAGCGTGCTGTTGGCGGCGGGCATGCTCGGCGCCACCGTGATGCCGCACGCCATCTACCTGCACTCCGCACTGGCCCGCGACCGGCACGGCCTGCAGCCGGTCGACGGCGAGGGACGGCGGGTCATCTCGACCACTCGGTACGACGTCGGCGGCGCGATGCTGCTCGCCGGTGCGGTCAACCTGGCCATGCTGCTGCTGGCGGCGTCGGCCCTGCAGGACACCCCCACGGACGGCTCCATCGAGGCGGCCCACGCGGCCGTCGGCGCGAATCTCGGACCGGTGATCGCCCTGCTCTTCGCGCTCGGGTTGCTCGCCTCCGGCCTCGCCTCGACCGCGGTCGGCTGCTACGCCGGCGCGGTGATCATGCAGGGCTTGCTGCACCGCCGCATCCCGCTGTTGTTGCGCCGGGTGATCACCCTGATCCCGGCCCTGGTCGTGCTCGCCGCGGGGATCGACCCGACCCGCGCGCTGGTGCTGTCCCAGGTGGTGCTGTCGTTCGGGATCCCGTTCGCACTGATCCCGTTGGTGATCTTGACCGCGCGCCGGGACGTGATGGGTGATCATGTCTCGCACCGCGCGACCACCGCCGTCGCCGGCCTGGTCGCCGCGGCGATCGTCACTCTCAACGTGGTCCTGATCGTGCTCACGCTGACCGGCGCGAGTTGATCAAGCACCGGTACGTGACACTGGCGTCATGGATCGCGACGCTTTGGCCAGGGAGATCGACGCCGCCTGCCGACTGCAGGGCAGCTTCACGGTGCGGTCGGGACAGGTCGTCCCGGAGTACTTCGACAAGTACCGGTTCGAGTCCCGGCCGGACCTGCTCCGCCGGGTCGCCGAGGCGATGGTGCCACTGCTGCCGGCGGAGACCGAGCTGCTCGGCGGCCTCGAGCTGGGCGGGGTGCCGATCGCCACGATGGTCAGTTCGCTGACCGGCCTGTCCGCGGTGTTCGTCCGCAAGGCGCCGAAGACGTACGGAACTCGCCGGCTGATCGAAGGTGCCGAGGTGCGCGACCGCCGGGTCACGCTGATCGAGGACGTGATCACCACCGGCGGGGCCGTCCGTGACGGTGCGGCCGGCCTGCGGGAGCTCGGCGCGACCGTGGCCACGGTGGTCTGCGCGATCGACCGGACCGGCTCGGCCGGAACGGCGCTGGCCGACGCCGGCATCGCCATCCGCTCGGTCCTCACCAAGGCGGACCTGGACGCTGCGCGTTCGTGACCTGATCGCAAGCTTCGGGTTCCGATCAGACTATTGACAACCCTTAGTAAAAGGGCGTGTCATTGATCAACGCAGTCGCGGCCCTTGAGCCTCTCGGTGAGGTGGCCGCGACGTTGATACCGCAGACACAGTGAGGTGATTGCGTATGGCAGTGCTGCCAGCCCAGCGAGAGCCTGATCTGACCACCGGATCGGGGAGCACCACCGGTTCGAAGTCCTTCTGGCGCGGCCTGCGCCACAGCAAGATGCTGCTGCTGATGTGCCTGCCCGCGATCGCGTTCTTCGCGGTGTTCGCCTACGCGCCGATGCCCGGCGCGTGGATCGCGTTCACGAACTTCAACTACCGGGACGGCATCTTCGGCAGCCCGTTCGTGGGGTTGCGGAACTTCGAGTTCCTGATCAAGTCCGGCCAGCTCTGGCTGCTGACCAGGAACACGATCTTGTACAACCTGGCGTTCATCATCATCGGCAACGTCCTGCAGATCGCGTTGGCGATCATGCTCAACGAGATCCGCTCGCGGTACTTCAAGAAGGTCAGCCAGGCGCTGATGTTCCTGCCGTACTTCGTGTCGGTGGTGCTGATCGGCGTGATCGCGTTCAACCTGCTGAACTACGAGACCGGGACGGTCAACACCTTGATCGTCCAGGCCGGCGGCGATCCGCTCAAGCTCTACAGCATGGCCGGGGTGTGGCCGTTCATCATCATCATGGCGCACGTCTGGCAGAGCACCGGCTACGGCTCGATCGTCTATTTCGCGGCGATCATGGGCCTGGACCAGTCGATGTTCGAGGCGGCCGCGATCGACGGCGCGTCGGCCTGGCAGCGGATCGTCCACATCATCCTGCCCAGCCTCAAGCCGACCTTCTTCATCCTGCTGCTGTTCTCGCTCGGCGGGATCATGCACGGCAACTTCGGCCTGTTCTGGAACCTGGTCGGCAACAACGCCCAGCTCTATGCGTCGACGGACATCATCGAGACCGCCGTCTACCGAATGCTGCTGACCCAGAACAACTTCACGTCGTCGACGGCGGTCGGCCTCTACCAGTCCATCTTCGGCTTCGTCCTGATCCTGGTCGTCAACTGGATCATGCGCCGGATCAACCCCGACTACGCGCTCTTCTGAGGTGGCCGAGATGACGACGCTTCAATCCTCGACCAAGCAACTGCCGTCGCAACGGACGGAGCGGCCGGCGAAGCCGCGGAAGGTCAAGCTGGACAGCAGCGAGGCGCTGCTCCGCACGGTGTCCTACGTCGCGGTCTCGCTGTTCGCCCTGATCTGCGTGCTGCCGTTCATCCTGATCGTCTCCGCCTCCTTCTCGGAGGAATCCAAGATCGTCGAGAACGGTTTCAGCCTGCTGCCGCAGGGGTTCTCGACGGCGGCGTACGACTTGATCTTCAGCGCACCGCGGCAGATCATCGGCTCCTACGCGGTGACGATCATCATGACCGTGGCCGGGGTCGCGCTCGGGCTGGCGATCACCTCGATGACCGGCTATGCCCTGCAGCGCAAGGACTTCCCGCTCCGCAACTACATCTCGTTCTTCATCTACTTCACCACGCTGTTCTCGGCCGGCCTGGCGCCGACCTACCTGTGGATCGCCCGGACCCTCGGCCTGCGCGGCAACTACCTCGCGGTGTTCCTGCAGCTGCTGCTGTCGCCCTGGTTGATCATCCTGATGAAGAACTTCGCTCGCTCGGTGCCGTACGAGGTGATCGAATCCGGCAAGATCGACGGCGCCGGCGACTTCCGGATCTTCGCCCAGCTGGTCCTTCCCATGCTCAAGCCGGCGCTGGCGACGATCGGGCTGTTCACGGCACTCGCCTACTGGAACGAGTGGTACCTCTCGTCGCTGTATCTCGGCAGCACCGTGGAATTCCCGCCGCTGCAGTACCACCTCTACAACATCATCAACACCGCCAACGCGTTGCGGAACTCGGTGGCCGGCTCCAATGTGACGATCACCGATCTGCCCAGCAACACCCTCAAGATGGCCAGCGCCGTCGTGGCCACCGGCCCGATCATCCTGGTCTATCCGTTCGTCCAGAAGTACTTCGTCAGCGGCATCACCGTCGGTGCCGTCAAGGGCTGATCTCCCGCTCCTTGCTCATCGAACCGAAAGGAACGCCATGTCCGGCTCCTCTCTCTCCCGCCGTGCCGTGATGGGCATGGCCCTGGCCGCCGGCGCCACCGGCCTGGCCGCCTGCACCTCGCCGTCGAACGACAACTCCGACGGCGGCGCACCCACCAAGATCACCATGCTGGCCCTCGGCGACAAGCCGACCAACGGCCGGCTGGAGAAGATGCTCGCGAAGCTCAACGTCCTGCTCACCGAGAAGGCGAACGCGACGCTCGAACTCTTCTACGTCGAATGGGCCGACTGGCAGACCCAGTACAACGTCCAACTGCTGTCCGGTGACTCCAAGATCGACCTGATCACCACCGCCACCGACTGGCTGTTCGCGTACGAGAACGCCCAGAAGGGCGCCTTCCTCGCCCTCGACGAGGAACTGATGAAGTCCAACGCCCCGAAGACCTGGGACGCCGTGGGTTCCCGCGGCAACTGGGAGGTGTGCAAGGGCGCGGACGGGCAGATCTACTTCATCCCCGAGGACAACTTCACCCAGTGGACCAACCACGGCTTCTTCTACCGCGGCGACTGGGCGAAGGCGGCCGGCATCCCGAACGGGACGATCACCCAGTTCGAGCAGTTCACCCAGTACTTCTCCTGGGTGAAGCAGAACCAGAAGAAGGCCTACCCGTGGGACGTCGCCGGGTCCAACGGCGCGGCGCTCCTCGGCTACCTGCAGGGCCACACCGACGGGCAGACGATCCAGCAGGTCAGTGCCGGCAACTTCTACCCGTTCCAGACCTCCGCGGCCGCCCCGTTCACGGTGGGCTCCTGGTACATGGAGTCGCCTCAACTGATCGAGGCCGCGAACCTCGCGAAGCAGTGGAACGAGATCGGCGTCTGGCGCGAGGACGCGCTCAACTACGACGGCGACACCACGGAGGCGTTGTACGCGGGCCGCTCCGGGGTCGCCCAGCACCATACCCAGACGTTCGTCGGCGGGGTCTGGTACAACCTGTCGAACCGGCAGAAGGGTTCCGATCCCAAGATGTTCTGGTGGGGGCAGGAGAACAAGAACATCTTCCGTGATCTCAAGACGCACGGCGCGATGGCGGTGAGCGCCAACTCCAAGAACCCGGAGAAGGCGCTGCAGGTCTACGAGCTGATCCGCAACGACGAGGAGTGCTACAAGCTGCTGAACTTCGGCATCGAGGGCTCCGACTACGTGATCAAGGACGGCAAGCTCGGCTACCCCGAGGGTTACGACCCCACCAAGGACGGCCTGGGCGCCAACTTCTGGGGCGGCCGGATGGACGAGTTCGAGCCGCCGCGGCTGACCGACCACCCGGACAAGGAGGCGATCTTCACCCAGCTCGAGGGGATGTCGAAGGACTACCCGTACTCGACGCTGTTGATCAACAAGGACATGATCGACTCCGGTCTGGCGGCGATGGGCTCGGTGCTGTCGAACTACCTTCCGCAACTCCAGTACGGCAAGGCCAAGGATCCGCAAGCCATGATCGACCAGATGCGAAAGGAGCTGGCGACCGCCGGGTACGAGGACGTCAAGCAGTCCATCCAGCAGGACATGGACAAGTGGGCCACCGACAAAGGGCTGAAGTAGCCGATCGGCTCGAACGTCGTCAGAAGCGGGAGCGGACCAGTGATCACGATCTTCAGCGAGAACTCGCCGGCCATGCGGTTCCTGTCGAAGCTGGCCGACCTGATGGTGCTGAACCTGTTGTTCGTCGCGACCTCGCTGCCGCTGGTCACCCTGGGTGCCTCCCTGACCGCCCTGAACGCGACGGCGATCAGCCTGGTCACCGGCCGGTCCGACTCGGTGCCGAGGACGTACCTCGCTGCGTTCCGGAGCAACCTCCGCCAGGGCACGCTGCTCGGCCTGATCGCGCTGGGGCTCGTCGCGGTGGTGGCGGCCTGGTACGTCGTCGTCGACCGGGCCGAACTGGACGCGCTGGTCCGGCTCGGCCTGTTCGCCGCCGTCCTGCTGCTGGCCTACCGGGTGGTCGGGACGGTGATCTTCATGTTCCCGTACCAGGCGACGTTCTCCGACCCGCTCGGCCGCGTGATCAACAACGCCCGGCGGATGTCGGCCCGGCACCCGCTGGCCGCGCTCGCCGTCCTCGCGGTGACCGTGCTCCCGATCATCGTCGGCATCTACTACCCGCAGGTCTTCGGGTGGGGCATCGTCTGGCTGGCCTTCGGATTCTCGGGGATCGCGTTCGTCAACGCCGTCGTGCTGGTCAACGTCTTCAAGAAGTACGGGCTCGAGGGCTGACGCCGACTTCCCCGCGCCGTACAACGAAAGGGATCGCATGCGCAGCACCGCCATCGAGGCCTGGTCCTTCCTCCCCGCGGACGACCCGGACGCCTGGAAGCGTAACGCCGACGAGTCCGGCTTCCGACCCGTCACGGTCCCGCACGACTGGGCCGTCGAGTACCCGTTCGACGTGTCGTGCTCCAGCGGCACCGGCTATCTGCCGGGCGGTGTCGGCTGGTACCGGACTCGCTGCTCGATCGGCACGCTGGGACTGCGGGAGGCCGCAGCAGTTCGCCTGGTCTTCCACGGGGTCTACAAGAACGCGCAGGTGTGGGTGAACGGCTACCACCTGGGCGGCCGGCCGTCCGGGCACGCCGAGTTCTCGTTCGACCTGACCGAGATCATCGGCTACGCGCCGGACGACGACCTGGTGATCAGTGTCCGGGTCGATCATCGCGACCTGGCGGATTCCCGGTGGTACAACGGCTCCGGGCTCACCCGCAGGGTCGTGCTGGAGACCCATGAGGCGGTCTCGGTCGCCCATCACGGGACCATGATCACCACTCGCAGCGCGACGCCGGACCTGGCCGAGGTCGAGGTGGTCCAGCGGCTGGAGAATCACACCGACACCGATCGGCAGGTCGTGGTGACGCACCGGCTGGAGCCAACGCGCCCTGAGCCTGTCGAAGGGCCGAGCCGGACCGCGCCCAGCCCTTCGACAGGACCAGGGCACGAAATCACGGTGCCTGCGCGCGGCACGGTCGAGCTGTCCACGCAGCTCCAGGTCAGCGACCCGTTGCTCTGGTCGGATGATCATCCGCACCTGTACCGCCTGGTCACCATGATCGACGGCGAGAGCAGGCACGAGCTGGTGTCCGGGCTCCGCACCATCGCCTTCGACCCGGACCAGGGGTTCATGATCAACGGCGAGCGGAGGGTGCTGCGCGGGGTGTGCCTGCACGAGGATGCCGGCCCGCTGGGAGTCGCCGTGCCGGCCGAGGTGTGGCTGCGGCGGCTGCTGCTGCTCAAGGAGGGCGGCTGCAACGCGGTCCGGATGGCGCACAATCCGCACGCCCCGGAGCTGTACGAGCTGTGCGACCTGCTCGGGCTCTACGTGATCGACGAGGCGTTCGACGAGTGGGAGAACCCGAAGAACAAGTGGTGGCAGGGCCACAACGTGTACCCGCCGAAGCACCAGGGCTACGCGCACGACTTCCCGGAGTGGCACGTTCGTGATCTTGAGGCGATGGTCGACGCGCACCGGCATCATCCGTCGGTGATCGCCTGGAGCATCGGCAACGAGGTCGACTATCCCAACGACCCGTACGCCAGCCCGAAGTTCCTCGAGATGACCGGCAACAACGACGCCAACAAGCCGGCCGCCGAGCGTGCCTACGATCCGAACCGGCCCGACATCCGGCGGCTGACCACGATCGCCGACGAGCTGATCATGATCGTCAAGGCCCGCGACACCAGCCGGCCGGTGACGTTCGCCGCGGCGTTTCCAGAACTGTCCAGCACGACCGGGCTGCTCGAGCGACTCGACCTGATCGGCTACAACTACAAGGAACACCTCTATGCCGATGATCATCGCCGGTTCCCCGACCAGCCGTTCGTCGGGAGCGAGACATCGCACACCTACGCGGCGTGGCGGCACGTCGCCGACCAGGAGTTCGTCGCCGGCCAGTTCCTCTGGACCGGGATCGACTACCTCGGCGAGACGCCCGGTTGGCCCAGCCACGGCTCGGCAGCCGGCCTGCTGACGACGGCCGGTTTCCCGAAGGAACGTTGGCACCTGCGGCGCAGCTGGTGGTCCGAGGAGCCGATGGTCCGGCTGGCGGTCCGCCCGGTCGGGTCGGCGGACGACCGGAGCCTCACTCGCCGGTGGGTGCCGGGCGCCGAACTCGAGGTGGCCTGCTTCACCAACGCCGACAAGGCGAGCGTCAGTTGCGGCGCCGAGCCGGTCGAGCTGGTCTTCGACGCCGAGCTCGGGTACTGGCGGGGAACGGTCGCCCCGGGGAGCAACAGCCTCGTCGCCGAGGCGCGCGTGGGCGAAACGACGGTGCGCGACGCGCTGACCCTGGGGGCGGAGCCGGCCGCGCTGGTGGCCGACGTCTGGACCGTGCCCGGGGCCTGGCGGGCGGGGCTCGATCGCATCGCCGGCGACGGCGCCGACGTACACCAGCTCGAATGCCGGGTCGTCGATCAGGACGGACGGCTCGCGCAGGGCGAGGTCATGATCACCGCAGCGGTGGACGGCGGCGACCTGCTGGGCCTGGACAACGGCGACCTCTCCGACACGACGCCGTACCGTGCCGACCACCGGTCGACCTCGGATGGCATGCTCATCGCGTACGTACGCGGAGACGGTGCCACGGTGACACTGCGAGCGACCGGGCTGCCCGACCTCGTCCTCCGGGTACCGGAGAGGAGGACTCGGCCGACGTGAGTACGCGTTCAGCGAGCGACATCCGCAACGAGAGCCGGTTCGCCGTGCTCCGCCAGCTGCTGACCTCCGGCATGGCGACCCGGCAACAGCTCGCAGTGGCGACGACGCTCAGCACGGCGACCGTGGCGAACGTCGTCGCGGAGCTGCAGGACGCCGGCCTCGTGCACGTGGTCGGCAAGGGCGCCTCGATCGGCCGGCCGTCCTCGAAGCTGGCGATCAACAACGAACCGCTGCGGCTGCTCGGCGTCGACGTCGCCGAGACGTACGCCACCGCCGCGCTCTACTCGCTGTCGCTGGACCATCTGGACGAGCACACCGAACCCCTCGACGACTCCGACAACCAGCCGGCCACGGTGGTCGCCGGCGTCGCGGCCGCCGTGCGTGGCGTGCTCGCCCGGGCCGAGGTCAGCCCGGACCGGGTCGGCGGCATCGGCATCTCGGTGCCCGGTCAGGTCATGCCCGGCACCGGAGTCTCGGTCTTCGCCCCGAACTGGGACTGGCACCAGGTGAACCTGCGCGACCAGCTCGAGGCGAAACTCGAACTCGACGTGGGCGTGCACCTGGACAACCCGCTGAAGGCGGTGACCGTCGCGGCGCTGTGGCTCGGCAACGGGCCGGCCACCGACACGATGGTCGTGGTCAACCTCGGCACCGGGGTCGGGGCGGGCATCGCGATCGCCGGCCGGCTGGTCCGCGGCACCTGCAACAACGCCGGCGAGTGGGGCCACACCACGCTGATCCAGGACGGGCGGCCGTGCCGGTGCGGCCGTCGCGGCTGTGTCGAGGCGTACGTCGGCGTACCCGGAATGCAGGCGACCCTCGGCGAGCTGGCGCCCGGCCATCCCGCCGTGGCGCTGCACCAGGACGCGTTCATCGCGGCCGTCGCGGCCGGGCTCCAGGCCGACGACCCGACCATGGCCGAGCTGCTCGACCGGACCTGTGCCTCGCTGGCGTACGGGCTCGGCGACGTGATCAACCTGCTCAACCCGGACCGGATCATGCTCTGCGGCTGGATGTTCCAGGCGCTGCGGCCCTGGATCATGCCCCGGCTGACCGACCTGGTCGGCGCGCAGGCCCTGGAGGCGTCGCTGGACGTGGTGAGCATCCAGCCGCTCGAGATCGGCCGGAACCCGGTGACCGCGGGCATGGCGATCTTCGCGCTCGAGGACGTGCTGGCCCGGCGCGGCCTGCCCAGCCGGGTCGTCTGACCGGAACCGTTCCGCCGGCGGCGGTGTATCCGGGGCATGAACGGCTTGATTCGGGTCGGCTTGATCCTGATGGGTGTGCTGGCGGCGGGGCTCCTGGCGGCGAGTCCGGCCGCGGCCGGCGGGCCGACCAGCCTGTTGATCGTCAACCCGGCCAACGCGCGGACCAGTTCGGCGTACACGGGTGATGCCCGCTACGAACGCCTGGCCGGCTTGGTCGGCATCGACACGGGTGCCGGGGTTGAGCAGCCGGCGGCCGGCGAGTCGCCGCCGGGCGGTCTCGAGACCGGCTTCGGCAACGAGATCCGGCTGACCTGGCTGATCCACGACATGTCCGTCTGGCGGGTCGACCGGATCTACCTCACCGAGGACGCGGCCTGGATCAACACCAGCCAGGGCTGGGAAGGCGAACCGAAGCGGGAGGCCTGGCACCGGGCCGCCGAGCCGGAGAAGCTACGAGCCGCACTGGCCGAGACCGGCGTCCTGCGCCCCGCCTCCCCCAGGCCGACACCTGAGGAATCGACGTCGCCGCCGGCCGCCGGAGCCGTCGCCGCGAGCACCGGCGGCCCACCGGCGTCGCTCACCGGAGCCCTGTTCGGCCTCCTCGGGCTCGGCATCGGCGTGGCCGGAACCCTGCTCCTCCGGCAGCTCCGCCGCCCGCGCCCCGAGCGGATCGTCCTGAACGGCTGACCGATGCGCCGGCTGCTCGCCGCGTCCGTGATCTTGATAGCCCTGACACCTTCGCTCGCGTACGGGAGCGGGATTCCCGATCGCCGGGTACGCCCTCGGCGGTGCGCTGGCCGGCGTCGTGATCATGATGGCCGCGCCGCTCCCACGAACCGTGAAGCGTTCCCGGTGATCCCCGTCCCCCGGCCCTCGAACCGCCCCGACGCCACCCACCGAAGATCATCCGGCCGGCTCCCCCGCCGCCATCGAGGCACGTCCGCCCCGGCACGGGAGCGCCCACCGCCAGACACCCCACCCCGACACCGCGCCCCCGGTGCGGGAGCATCAGCTGTCGCGCGAACCGGTCGGCCGCGCCGACCGCCTACTCTCGGCCGCCCTCATCGAGTGGACAGTTGACCGCGATCCGGGCCTTCGAATCACGTCGTGATCGCAACACCTCTAGTCGTGGAGGTGTGTGATGGTTCGTGGGACGAGGCCGACGGTTCCGGTTGTGGTGCAGCGCGTGTTCTGGCCCGGCGGCGTCGTGGCAACCAGCCGGCCCGGACGGGGCCGACCGGATCACCGACGGTGACGGTTCCGACCCTTGCGGCGCGCCCCACGGTCGGAAACGTCACAGTCGACGCATTGCGGCCGCGACGCCGGCGGGGTCGTGCCGAACGTGGGGGCAGGTGCCGTGGCGGTTCAGGGGAGACGGAGCAGGGTGAGGCGGGCGGTGGTGAGGTCGGACCAGGGCTCGGCGAATTCGAGGACGGCCAGGGTGGCGGGCGGGTAGCGGCGGTCGAGGGTGACCAGGGAGCCCGGGTCGGAGGAGGCCGGGTCGGCGAGGTCGCGGACCGCACCGGGGACGGCCGGCGAGTGACCGATCATCAGGGCGGTCCGGACGTCCTCCTCCAGCAGGCGTACGGACTCCAGGATCGTGTCGCTGCCGCCGGAGTAGAGCGAGTCGGAGAACTCGGCGGGCGCCGGCAGGCCGAGGCCGTCCAGCGTCTGCCGCGTCCGTACGGCCGTCGAACAGAGCACCCGGTCGACCGTCACACCCTGCTCGCGCAACCACGCGCCGACCTCGGCCGCCTCCCGGCTGCCCTGCTCGGTCAGCCGGCGGTCCCGGTCGGTGTACCCGGGCCGGAAGTCCTCGGTCGTCGCGTGGCGCAACAGCAGCAGCCGGCGGTTGATCATGGATCGACCCTAGTACGCCCGGACCGCGATCACGTGCGCCCGTGGGGCCCCGTTCGTCGCCGTGATCACCAGGCGCAGCCCGGTCAGCTCGGTGTCGGCCGGCAACGGATGGTTGCGCCGCCGGCGCCGGTTCTCGGTGACCTCGGTCAGCGTCGTCCAGGCGCCGTCGACCAGACCCTCCAGCCGGTAGTCGCGCACCAGGCCGGGCAGCACGTCGAACGGGGTCCGGTGGTGGTGCAGGTTGATCAGGTCCTCCTCCACCTCGTCGTCGAAGATGATCACGACCTCGCCGACCCGCCGAGCCTCCGGCCAGGACAGTTCCAGCCAGGGTTCCTGATCATGATCGAGCGGCTCGGAGACCCACATCCGCGGACCGCCGTAGGGTCGCGCGTACTCGCCGATCACCCGCTCCGGTGCGTACGCCGTCGTCGGCTCGGCCAGCCGCAGGCAGATCCCGGACCGGTGCCACAGGTACTTCCAGGACCGCCACTGCTCGGTGTAGACCTCGTCCGGGCCGGGCTCCCGGTGCCGGAAGAAGATCATCCCCGGCTCCGCCTGATCACTGAGATGCAGCGCCAGGTCGGCATTGTCGTTGATCACCAAGAACCCGTTCTGCGGCTGGTCCGGCTGCCAGTCGAACGGCAGCGTGACCCACTGCTTCTCGCCGGCCGGGATCGCCACCTCGACCCGCTGCACCTGCTCGGCCGGTACGTAGTTCTGCGGCTGACCGGCCCGATGCAGTTCGGCGACGACGGAGGTGTCCCGGGTCGCGTCGACCAACACCTCGACCTCGCCCAGCCGCGGCCAGACCGGAACGATCATGGCGATCGGGTCGGTCAGCGGGTGCGTCCCGGAGGACACCTCGACCGCGATCCGGCGCAGCGTCGAGGACGCCGACACGGTGGCAGCCAGCGCAAGATCGGCCGGGTCGTCGTTGATCACGCCGAGGGTCGAGGCGTCGCTGCGGACCAGCGCACGGTGCACCTCGGGCAGGTGCCGGGCGACCAGTTCCCGCGGGGTCACGCCGAGCTCGTGGGCCAGCGCGGCCGCGGTCCCGGCCGCCTCGCCGCCCACCGCGCAGGTGGCCATCACCCGCGTGGTGCCGAACGCGACGTGGCTGGCGCTGATGTTGCGCCCGGCCATCCACAGGTTCCGTACGTTCGCGGAATAGAAGCTGCGCAAGGGAATGTGGTAGTTGCCGTCGGAGAACCAGTGCCGCGATCCGGCCTCGGTGGCATACATGCCGCCGGGCGGATGCAGATCGATCGACCAGCCACCGAAGGTCACCCGGTCGTCGAAAAAGGTCTGCTCCAACACGTCGTGCTGGGTCAGCACATGATCACCGACGAACCGCCGGTACTCCCGCTTGCCCGGCACCGAGCCGATCCATTCCAGGGTGAGGTTCTCGGCCTCGAACTTGCCGGAGTTCTTGATGTAGTCCCAGATCCCGTACACCGCGGCCTGCAGCTCGTCGCGGATCCGCTCGTTGTCGTCGACGACGTCCAGCTCGCCACCCCACTCGATCCACCAGTACGCGCAGCCGTTCAACTCGGTCTTGATCACCCGACGCTCGGGAATCGACGTGGTCGTGATGTCCAGTGCGAACGGCGGCGGCACGTACTTCACCGGATGGCCGACATCCTTGGTGTAGAAGAGAATCGTGCTGCCCAGCGTGTTGCTGTCCGGCACCTCCGGCGCCCACGACTCGCCGAACTCCGATCGCGGTTCCCGTCCGGTACGGTAACGGGCGCCGGCCAGGAACCCGACCAGCCCGTCACCGGAGCAGTCCAGGAACACGTCCGCGGTGAACGTGATCTCGCGCTCCGACCCCATCTGCCAGCCGGTCACCGAGGTGATCACGCGGTCCGCCTCCGGGCCGGTGGCCGCGACGGTGCGGACGTCGGTGTTGAGGAACAGGTCGATCCTGTCCTCCGCCCGGACCGCCTCCAGGATCGTCAGATCCCAGTAGTACGGGTTGCCGTCGGGGTTGCGGAACTGGTTCTCCACGAACAGCTCGCCCATGATCCCGGTCTCCCGGGCGAAATGCTGTGACCCGTGCGCCGTGGCGCCGCAGACCCACACCCGCACCTCGCTCGACGAGTTGCCGCCGAGCACCGGCCGGTTCTGGATCAGCGCCACCTGCTTGCCGGCCCGGGCCGCGGCGATCGCGGCGCAGACGCCGGCCAGGCCACCCCCGACCACCACGATGTCGTACGCGAGCTGTTCGGTCCTCATGATCACTCCTGATCGCCTTCGTCTTCTTGATCCACTGCATGGAACGGCATCCCCAGCGAGTCCGGGGTCCGTTGCGCCACCAGGACGAAGATCAGTCCGGCGGCGAGCGTGTCGGTGGCACGTCCGGCGAAGTAGCCGGTCCAGTCGGGACCGTCCCGGATCCCGGTGTCGATCACCAGCTCGGCCCGTCGCGCCATCGTCGACGAGGTCGCGCCGGTGATCACGGCGGCGGTGGCGCCGGATTCCGCAGCCAGGCTGAGGAAGCGGACGCCGTCACGGTGCTCCCCGGACCGGGAGATCGCCAGCGCGACGTCCCCGGGCCCGAGCAGCCGGGCTGCGACCAGGGCCTCCTGGTAACCGCGGTGGAACCAGGCCGGCCGGCCGATCCGGAGCAGCCGGATCTGCAACTCCTCGGCCGGGATGGCGTCGCCCCATTCGCCGAAGATCGCGATCCGGCCGGCGTCGACGATCAGGTCGGCGAGCCGGCCGGCCACGTCGAGGTCGATCGCGGCGACCGCCGCCCGGAGCGCCTGGGCATGGGTCCCGGCCAGGACGTCGAGCACCCGTCCGGGCGGGTCGGTCGGCGTGATCGTGGTGCCGATGTCGGCCTCCCAGCCGGCCTGCAGATCGCGGCCGTGGTCGGTCGCGATCGCGGCCCGCAACGCCGGGAATCCTTCGTAGCCGAGCGCCGCCGCCAGCCGGGTCAGGGTGGCCGGCGAGGTCTCCGCGGCGGCGGCCAGGCTGGTGATCGAGCTCCGCCCGGCCAGGTCCGGCTGTTCCAGGATCAACTCGGCGACCCGGCGGGACGCCCCGGCCAGCTCCGGCAGCAGGTCCTTGATCGACTTCAACGGTGCGTCCATGATCAGCTGTAGAAGAACTGTCCGCTGACGGTCGCGTCCAGATCGCTGACCAGCCGCACCCAGTGGGCCGAGAATCCCTGCGGGAACACGTGGGTGACGGTCCGGCCCGGATCCACCTCGATCGAGGCGTACGTCCCGTACCGCCCGTGGCCGTGGAAGTCGATCTCGATGGTCACCGTGATGGCCAGCTTGCCGTGGTTCTCCAGGTGCACGCACTTCCCGTCGAATCCCGTCATCAGGTACGGATCCGACGGCACGCCGCCGATCACCGGCTCGATCCACCACGGTCCGCCCCAGCCGGCCGGCTTGCCGTACGACCAGAGATCGTCGATCTTGCCGAACCAGAGGTTGGACTGCGGCTCGGCGGTGGTCGGACTGAGCCCGTGGCTGGGCGAGGCGCTGTCCGTCCCGGTGACCAGCATCCCTTGCCAGGAACAGAAATCGCCGAGCACCGCGAGATGGGTGGAGATCGGCCGGACGCCCCAGACCCGGCCGCCGTACGCCCACGGCGACAGCTCGTAGTACATCCCGTGATGGTCCATCAGCAGCCGTTCGTGCTCGACCTCGCGGATCCGCGGCCACTCGGTCTGCCACTTGTGGTCGAAACAGTGCGACGCCTTCGGCAGCCGGTACCGGGTCCAGCGATCATCGGCCTCGGTGTAGACCTCCAGGATCGCCGATGCGGCGTCCCAACCGGTGGCGAAGATCGTGCCGCCGAACTCGTGCCGGCCGCCGATCCCGGTGAACGGCTTCTGCTCGATGATCTTCCACGCGGTCCCGTCGAACTCGGCGAGCCGGCCGCGGGAACGTTCGCCGGCCCACTCCTCCTCCGCGTACTCGTTGGAGCAGACCACCAGCCGGCCGAAGCTCGTGTAACAGTCCTTGTAGTGCACCTTGAACTCGCCCTCGGTGCCCAGTTCCTCGTTCAGGTCCCAGACCTGGTTGGCAGTCCGTTCGAGCAGGTCGAGCTCGAAGACCTCGCCCTCCATCGCGAGCACGTACACCTTGCGGTCGGGCTCGGTCAGGTGCCGCGACGTGCCACAGAGCCGGTGCGGGCGGAGTTCCTCGATCGTGGTGATCTTGTGTTCGGGATCGATCAGGTGCGGACCGATGATCAAGGTCGAGGTCGGGAAGTGGACGAACCGGTTGGTGTAGGTGCCGTCGACACCCAGCGTCTCCGGCACCACCTCCTGGGTCAGGTCGGCCGAGATCTGGCGCAGGCTGACCCCGGCGCCGCTGCCGGCCTTGTGCGAGTTGTAGTTCTGGACGTAGAGCTTGCCGTTCCAGGGCATCAGGGCACCGATGCCGATCTCGCTGCGCGGCGGCCCGAAGTCGCCGACCTGGGCGAGGGAGGGATAGATGCCGGACACGGACAGTGGTGGGTTCATGGCGGGCCCCTGAGTCTGACGACGTTCACTGCACGATTGCAATAAATTATCCCCGACCACGCCGGTGTCCAGCCATGATCGTAAATTCTTTTCACCTGGTGGACGGTGACCACGTCCTAGGCTTCTCAGTCCGCCCCGGAAAGGACCGCCCGATGCCCGACGCCCTGGACCGACTGCCCGCCGAGGAACGCGACTGGCTGACCTCGATCCCGCTCGCGGAGAACCTGCCGCCGGTGCCGGAGCGGGCCGGCCTGCTGCAGGTCCTGGCCGACCTCGGCGTGCCGCACGTCGACCTGGACCGGCTGCTGCGGCTGCGCCCCGCGCTGAACCACGACGCTCGGGTACGGGAGCTGGTCGACCGCCTGCTCAGCGCCCTGCTGACCGGCCTCGGAGGTCCGGCCGGGCTGGGCCGCGAGCCCGATCTCGGCGACCCCGGCGAGGAGCTGCTCGCCTACTGGCCGGTGTACGCGTTCGCGGCGATGGCGGCCGAGACCCGCCGCTGGCACGCCGGCCGGGGCATCGACGAGGCGACCACCCGGCAGACCCTGGCCGACCTTGGCCGTCAGCTGACCCATCACCGGCGCCGCCTCGGACGCGGCGGCCTGACCGACAATCTCGGCTGGCTGGCGCACCACTTCCAGGGCCGGCTCCACCAACTGGGCCGGTTGCAGTTCGAGCTGGCGCCGCTGGGCCGGACCACGAGCGCGGAGATCCGCTCCGCCGGCGTCGAGGCCGAGCCCGGCGAGCCCGTCCTGGCCGTACACCTGCCGGACTACTGCGGCCCGATCGACGAGCGCTCCTGTACGGAGTCGTTCCGGGCCGCGCTGGACTTCTTCCCGCGCCACTTCCCCGACCACCCGGCCCGGTTCTTCACCTGCCACTCGTGGCTGCTCGACCCGCAGTTCGCCGAGCAGCTGCCGCAGTCCAACATCGCCGCGTTCCAGCGTCGGTTCAGCATCACCCAGCGCCGGAACCGGCAGGACGACGAGGGACCGTTCCTGTTCGTCTTCGGCACCCGGGACGTCGCCGGCCGGGCCCGGCTGCCGCGGCACAGCTCACTGCAGCGGGCCGTCATCGACCAGCTCGATCGCGGCGGCCACTGGTACCTGGGCGCCGGCTGGCGACCGTTCACGGCCGACGCCTGATCCCACGGCTGGGCCGAACGGGGTGCCGCGGGGGACAATGAGGCTCGTGCGCTTCCTGAAGACTCCCCCGGCCCACGACCTCACGTACAGCGACGTGTTCATGGTGCCGAACCGCTCCGCGATCACGTCCCGACTGGACGTCGACCTGGCCAGCACCGACGGCGTCGGCACCACCCTGCCGATCGTGGTGGCCAACATGACGGCGATCTCCGGCCGCCGGATGGCCGAGACGGTCGCCCGCCGCGGCGGGGTCGCGATCATCCCGCAGGACATCCCGACCGATGTCGTCGGCGAGACGATCGGCAAGGTCAAGGGCTCCCATCCGGTCTTCGACACCCCGATCTCGGTGACCCCGCACACCACGGTGGGCGAGGCGATGTCGCTGCTCGGCAAGCGCGCGCACGGCGTCGTCGTGGTGGTCGAGGACGGCCGCCCGCTGGGTACGGTGAGCGAGGCCGACGCGTCCGGCGTGGACCGGTTCGCCCAGGTGCACGAGGTGATGTCGGACGACCTGGCGATCGTGTCGCCGGACACGTCGCCGGAAGCGATCTTCGACGCCCTCACCGCGCGGCACCTGCACGTCGCGCTGGTGGTCGACCAGGACCGGCTGCTCGGCGTGATGACCCGCCGGCACGCGATCCGGTCCACGCTCTACCGACCGGCCCTGGACGCCGACGGGAAGTTGATCATCGGTGCCGCGGTCGGCATCAACGGCGATGTCGCCGGCCGAGCCGAGTCACTGCTCAGCTCAGGCGTCGACGTCCTGGTGATCGACACCGCGCACGGCCACCAGGAGAAGATGATCACGTCACTGAAGGCGGTCCGCGAGGTTCGGGACCGGCTGGCCGAGGCCGGCGGTCGCCGGATTCCCTTGGTGGCGGGCAATGTGGTCTCCGCCGACGGAGTGGCTGATCTCATCGACGGCGGCGCCGACGTGATCAAGGTCGGCGTCGGTCCGGGCGCCATGTGCACCACCCGGATGATGACCGGCGTCGGCCGGCCGCAGTTCAGCGCGGTGCTCGAGTGCGCCGAGGCGGCCCGTGGGGCCGGCCGGGCGATCTGGGCCGACGGCGGGGTCCGCTACCCGCGCGACGTCGCGCTGGCCCTGGCGGCCGGGGCCGGCAGCGTCATGATCGGGTCCTGGTTCGCGGGGACGTACGAGAGCACCGGCAACCTGCTCGCCGACGCCGAGGGCCGGATGTACAAGGAGTCGTACGGCATGGCCAGCGCCCGCGCCGTGAAGCTGCGGACCCGCACCCAGAGCGGGTTCGAGCGGGCCCGGGCTGGGCTGTTCGAGGAGGGCATCTCCTCGTCCCGGATGTACCTCGACCCGGAGCGGCCGAGCGTCGAGGACCTGATCGATTCGATCGTGGCCGGCGTCCGCAGCTCCTGCACGTATGCCGGCGCCTCGTCGCTGGAGGAGTTCCACCGACTGGCCACGGTCGGCGTCCAGTCCAGCTCCGGCTACGAGGAAGGCCGCCCGCTGCACGCGTCCTGGTGACGTGCTCGAGTCAACGTGGAAACCACCGCCGCGTCTGGTGCCCTCGAAGTTCCACGTTGAGTCCCGATCACGCTGACAGGGCGACGATCCGGCGGACTTTGCCGCCGGTGGTGCGTTCCGGCGGTTCGGCGGCCCGTTCGAGGGCGACCCCGGTGACACCCTGGTCGGCCAGCAGCCGGTCCAGCCCCGCCCGGGCCGACTGCCAGACCTGCTCCGGATCGGCGCCCTCGTGCGGTTGCAGCCGGAGCCGCAGCACGGCCGGCGCGGTCTGGATCACCTGGTAGCGGTCCAGGCCCGGAACGCGGTCGAGCAGCGTACCGAAGAGCATCGGGGACAGCTCCGACGTCGCTCCGGGACCGGCCGGGAAGGCCAGCAGGTCGGCGGAGCGGCCCTGGACCCGGATCGCCGGCAGCGGACTGCCGCACGGGCACGGATCCGGCCGCAGCACGACGCTGTCGCCGAGGTCGTACCGCAGGAAGGGCTGCACCCGGTTGGCCAGGTTGCTGATCAACACCGTGTGCGACGGCTCGCCGGGCGGCACCGGCCGGTGGTCGGCGTCGACCGGCTCGAGAATCGCCCAATCGGCGTTGACGTGATACCAGTGTTCGGCGCAGCCCGTGCTCAGGAAGTAGCACTCCGTCGACCCGTAGACGGACCGGGTGCGCGCCCCGAACGCCGCCTCGATCCGGTTCCGGGCCTGGTCGGTGACGGTCTCGCCGCCGGGCAGCACCAGAACCGGGTCGATCCTCAGCCGGCCCGCCTCCTGCTCCGCGGCGAGCATGATCATCGAGCTGAGGAAGCCGCCCAACACCGCCGGACGGTACGCGTTCAGGTCCGCGACCAGTTCCGGCAGCGGCCGCTGCACGGAGAACATCCGCATCATCCGGGCCAGCCGCGGGTGCTCCCGGGCGAGCCGGGCCGTCGAGGCGTATGTGTAGAAGTGCCCGGGCGGCGCCGCGACCAGCGCCGTCCGGCCGCCGCGGGCCAACAGGCGCAGCACGTCGCGCGGGCCCAGGTCGGAGTTGGACCGACGGCCGAGTCCGAAGATCACCCGGGAACTGCGCTCGTCCAGGACGAACAGCCCCCGCACCCCGCTGGTGCCCGACGTGGTCGCGACCAGATGCCCGGCGTCCGTGAACGGCAGCCCGGCCCGCTCCGGATCGGCGACGAACTCCTCCACCTTGGCCCGGGTCACGGCAGGATCGGTGACGGCCTCGTCGAAGTTCGCCATCAGCAGCTTCTTGTCGGTCACCGGCAGCAGGGTCGGGTCGGTCACCCGGTCCGGCAGGTCGCGGTAGAGCTCCCGATAGAACGGCGCGTCGGCGCGGGCGTGGGCGACCGCGTCGGCCAGCCGTTCCCGCTGCCGGCGCAGGATCCCCGCCGGCCCCTCCCGCAAGGCCCTCGCGGCGTCCCGGGTCAACGCCCGCACACTCTCGACCATGATCAACTTCTCCTTCGCGCGTTCACGGGGGATCGTCGTTCAACGAGGCGTCGACGCCGAGCAACCCGTGGGCGACGACGTCGCGGGCCCGCAGCATCGCCTGCCAGCCCTCATCCCTGGTGTGGCCGGACCGGATGCTGACCAGCGCCGCCTGATACATGGCCCCGAACAGGGCTCCGGTCATCGCCGCAGCGGTGACCTCGTCCAGCTCGTCCGGGTACGCCGCACGCAGCGCCTCGGCCTGCCGCTGCTGCAGCTCCTGGAGCAGCGTCGCCAGCGTCGCCTGCAACGCGGGCGTCGTCATGATCAACTGGTTCAGCCGGGCCCGCTCGGAGCGGTCCCGCGGTGGTGCCAGGTACGGCAGCACCCGGAGCTCGAAGTCGTCCAGGATCCGACTCAGCAACGCTCCCGGACGCTCGCCGGGCCGCCGGTCCGCGATCACGCCGAGCAGCGCCTCGTCGTACAGCCCGGGCCGGTCGAAGATCACCTCGCCCTTGCTGTGGAAGTAGTTGAAGAAGGTCTTCGGGTCGACGTCGGCGGCGGCCGCGATCTGGGCCACCGTCGTGCTCTCGTACCCCTGCTCCAGGAACAGCCGGACAGCGGCGTCGACGATCCGTTCCCTGGTCAGGCGCTTCTTCCGGTCCCGCCGCGACTCCGTCTCCATGTCCCTCCTTCTAACTTCCATTCACTAGAATAATCGTCTTGCTGGAGAAGTGTGCATGGGGTGAGCAAGATCTCCCTGCTCCGGACAGACCAAAGCCGCCGCGCCCCGAAGTGCGCGACGGCCGGTCCTCTCACTCAGAGACTGCCTCCCGGCAGGCTCAGCTCAGGCGCAGGGCACCCAGTTCGTCGCCGGGGTGTTCAGCCGCTTCACGTACGCGGCGGTCACCCAGCTCTTGTCGGTCAGCTGGTACCAGGTGAAGTTGGTGCCGACCCCTGCGGTCGACTTCACGTAGCAGACGACAGCGACCCTCGTGCCCGACGACAGGGTGCCGAGCTTGACGTCGTTGAAGTGCGGACCCTGACGCCGGTTGACCGCCGCGGTGGTGCGGCCGTCCCCGTGCTCGGTGTCGTCGGACGGGCAGTACTTCGGTGCCGTGCCGATGTTGGTGACGTAGCGCGCCGCCACCCAGCCCTTGCCGTTGCTCAGCCTGTACCAGAGCCGGTTGCCGCCGACCGAGGTGCCAGGCACCTTGCACGCGATCGTGATCGTCGTCCCCTTGGCCACGGTGCCCTTGTTGCTGGTGTGCGTGGACGGCGCCGACCTGATCGTGAGTCCCCCGTTGGCGGTGACCTTCCCCTTGTACGTGGTCGCCGCCTCCGCCGATCCGGCCGTCAACGCCATCGTCGCCACTGCGACACCGCTCGCCAGAGCGAGGGCCGCAACGCGCCGGATCACCCCTGAAACCCGCATCGTTCCTCCTTGGTGTGGAATCCTCCCTTGCCTCCACTACGCCGGTACGGGAACGACGGTTGCACCGGGTTCAGGAATTTTCGCGGACCAGGTGACGCGGCGTGGCGAAGAACATCGAGGCCAAGAAGGCCAGCAGGATCACGCCGGCGGGCAGCAGCAGCGCGTCGGCCATCGCGGCGGCGAAGCCGGCCCGGAGCGGCTCGGGCAGCTGGCTCGCCGTTTCCGCCATGCCCCCGTGGCCGCCGGCCGCCTGGGGCAGGTGCGCGACGAGCCGGCTCTGCATCAGCGCGGCGATGCCGGCCGAACCGAGCACCGACCCCACCTGCCGGGTCGTGTTGTAGACGCCCGCACCCGCACCGGCCCGCTGCGGCGGCAGGTTCCGGGTCGCCGACGTGCCGAGCGGTGACCACATGAACGAACTGCCGAGGCCGAGCAGCGTGATCGGCAGCAACAGCTGCCAGAGCGGGGCACCGGGCACCATCACCCGGCTCAGCCAGACCAGCGCCACGGCGACGGTGAACGTACCGAAACCGGCCAGGTAGCGCGGATGCATCCGGTCGGTCAGCCGCCCGACGAAGCGGGCCAGCACGATCGACATCACCGCCATCGGCACCATCAGCAGCGCGCTCTGGGTGGGCGTGAAGCCGAGCACCGACTGGGTGTACAGCATCAGCGGGAAGCCCATCGCCGTGACGGCGAACCCGACCGCTCCGATGCCGAGATTGGCCAGCGAGAAGTTGCGGTCGGCGAACAGTCCGAGCGGCACCAGCGGTTCGCCGGACTGCTTCGCCTGCCAGAGCACGAATCCCACCAGCACCAGCACACCGGCGATGATCAACGACCAGACCGAGATCGGCCCGATGATCATGCCCCAGTGGTACGTCTGCCCCTCCTGGATCCCGAACACCAGGCAGAACATGCCGACCGCGCTGAGCACGACGCCGATCAGATCGAACCGGTGCCGGTGCGTCTCCAGCCGCGGCACCAGCCGGCCGGCCAGCACGAACCCGACCACACCGACCGGCACGTTGACGAAGAAGATCCATTGCCAGCCCGGCCCGTCGATCAACAGGCCGCCGGCGATCGGGCCCACCAGCGTGGCGATCCCGGCCACCGCTCCCCACAGGCTCATCGCGCGACCGCGCTGGTCGGCCGGGAAGATCCTGGTGATCACCGCCATCGTCTGCGGCGTCATCATCGACGCGCCGAGGCCCTGCAACACCCGGGCGACGATCAACTGCTCGATGGTCCCGGTCAGCCCGCACCAGAGCGAGGCCAGCGTGAACACGACCAGGCCCGCCTGATAGAGATTCTTCGGTCCGAACCGGTCGCCCAGCCGCCCGGTGATCAACAACGGCACCGCGTACGCGAGCAGGTAGGCACTGGTCACCCAGACCACCAGGTTCACGTCGGCGTCGAAGTGCCGCATGATCACCGGGGTGGCGACCGAGACGATGGTCGAGTCGACCAAGATCATGAAGAAGCCGAGCACCAGGGCCCAGAGGGCGCGCCACGGCTTCGCCTCCGAGCCGCCAGGATCTACTGTCGGCGCAGGTCGTGTATCGGATAGTTCGGCCATTCCAAGTCCTTGCTCTTGATGCGTTCGATCAGGCTGCCGACCCAGTCCAACTCGGCCTGTTTGGTGTGCAGCAGGTACTTCCAGGAGAGCCAGTACACCTCCGGCACGGCACTGACACCGGCACCGTCGAGGGCCTCGGTGATCTCGGCCAGGTCGGTGGCGAGGGCCGCGGCGTACTCGCTGAGAAGGTCGATCACCTGCTCGCGGGGCAGGTTGTGCGCCTCGTCGAGGGCGATCAGGAACTGGGGATACTCGTTCACCGGTGCCCGCAGCATCTCCGTCACTCGGGCCTGCAGCCGCCGCAGCCCGGCCTCGGTCAGTGCGTAGCGGGTCCGCTCCGGGCGGTTGCCGGCTCGGTCGATTCCGGTGGTCCGGATCAACTCGGCCTCGGCCAGTCGCTCGACCGTGTGATACAGGGAGCCGGGCCGGACCTTGACCAGCCGATCCTCGCCGCGCTCGACCAGCGTCTGGAACATCTCGTACGGATGCATCTCGCGCTCGGCCAGCAGCGCCAGCAGCATCACGGCCAGCGGAGTCAGTTGCCTGCTCATGACCCTCCCATACCCCGTACCAAATATTCCAAGTGGAATATATGCCGCCCGGCGGTCGAAGACAAACCGCCCGGCCCGGTAGCGTCGAGGCGTGGAGCAGCCCGACGATCAGACGGCGACCTCGAACGGCTGCGCGGCCGGCTGTTCGGGCTGGCGTACCGGCTGCTCGGACAGGACGCCGAGGACGCGGTCCAGGACACCTACCTGCGCTGGGCCGCCGCCGACCACGGAGCGATCCAGCATCCGACCGCGTGGCTGGACCGGGTGCTGACCAACCTCTGCCTGACCCGGTTGGGCTCGGCCGCGCACCGGCACGAATACGCCGGGCCGTGGCTGCCGGAGCCGGTGCTGACCGAGGCCGACCCGGCGACCGACGCCGAGCGCCGGCAGGCCGTCGGCTACGCCAGCCTGGTCCTGCTGGAGCGGCTGAGCCCGGTCGAGCGTGCCGTCTACGTCCTGCGCACGGCCTTCGGGTACGGGCACCGGGAGCTGGCCGCGCTGCTCGGGCTGACCGAGGAGGCCTCCCGGCAGCACCACCGAAGGGCCCGGCAACGGATCGACGGCGGGCCTCGGTTCGACGCCGACCCGCTTCAGCAGCGCCGACTGCTGCAGACCCTGCTCGCCGCGGCCGAGAACGGTGACCTGCCCGGGCTGGAACGACTGCTGGCCGAGGACGTCGTGTCCCGCGCGGACGGCGGCGGCAAGGTCAGGGCGGCCCGCCGGGAGGTGGTCGGCCGGTCCAACGTCGCCGCGTACTTCGGCAAGGGCCTGCGCCGGTTCGGGGCCGGCTTCGACCTGCGGTTCGCCGAACTGAACGGGCAGCCCGGTCTCGTCGCGTACGCCGGCGACACGCTCGTTGCCGCCGTCCTGCTCGACTCGGTCGACGGTCTGGTGCGGGAGCTCCATCTGGTGGTCAACCCGGACAAGCTCCGCTACCTGGGCGGGCAGCTGGCCCAGCTCCCGGCCGCGGACTGAAGCCGGCTGTCACATCCCCGGCCGCCCGTTCGTCCCTCAGGTATGACTGCACCGGAGATCGAGGCGCTGCTGGACCGCCGCGGCCGCGCCGCCTGGGACAAGGACCTGGACGGTCTGATGGCCGTCTTCGCGCCGGAGATCGTCTACTTCGACATCGTGCCGCCGCTGCGCTACTCCGGCACCGCCGCCCTGCGCGACCGGTTCGCCGACTGGTTCAGCCGCTGGCAGGGGCCGATCGGCCAGCAGGTCAGCGAGTTGGAGGTGCTGGCGAGCCGCGACGTCGCCGCCGCTCACATGCTGGTCCGGGCCGGCGGCACGCTGCTGAACGGGCGCGAGGTCGACTACTTCGTCCGGGTCAGCGACAGCCTGCGCCGCTCCCCCACCGGCTGGCTGATCACCCACGAACACGTTTCCGTACCGGTCGATCTCGCAACCGGCCGAGCCGTGATCGATGGGCGTCCCTGACCGCTGCCGTGGTTGATCGGCTGTCCGATTCGGGATGATCGGTTCGTTGGGAGGACAACCGGGCCGGACAGGCCCCCCCAACGAGGAGAACCACGATGGACGATCAGGCCAAGCCCGCGACCAGGACCTTCCGGTTCGGAGTCGTCGCTCCGATCACCTCCGATCTGGCGACCTGGCGAGACCGGGTCCGCCGCATCGCCGGCCACGGGTATTCGACCCTGCTGATGCCCGACGTACCCACCTGGCAACCGGCCCTCGGTCCCACCCTGGCCACCGCGGCGGCGCTCACCGACCTGCGGATCGGGTCCTGGGTCTACGCCGCTGCGCTGCACCAACCGTCGGACCTGGCGTGGGAGGCCCACTCCCTCTCGGTGCTCAGCGAGGGCCGCTTCGAGATGGGCCTCGGGGCCGGTAGGCCCGGCATCGAGGTCGAACTGGGGCAGCCTGCCGTCTCCGTGGCCGAACGTCGCGCGCGCATGCGCGAGGCCGTCGCCGCCCTGCGGGCCTTCGACGGACCGGACCTGCACACACCGGTCGTCATGGCGGTCAGCGGACCGAAGTCGCAGGACCTGGCCCTCGAACTGGCCGACGCCGTCACCTTCGTCCTCCCCGCCGACGACGATCGGGCCGAAACCACCCTCCGGGTCCGGGAGTTCGGTGCCCGCGGGGACCTCGAACTCGCCCAGCACATCGCGGCCGTCGGCGACGGCGTGGCACCGTTCATGGCGCCACCGACCCTCGACACGGCGGCGCTCCGAGAGGCGGACTCGCTGGTCATCCTCCCGAGCGACCCGGCGGCCGCCGCCGAGGAGATCCAACGGCGCCGCGAGGAGATCGGCTTCTCCTACTTCGTCATCGGCGCCGACTTCGCCGACGCCCTCGCGCCGGTCGTCGCCCGGTTGGCCGGCCAGTAGGCCGAATCCCGCTCCCACCCCCGGCGCGCCGGACAGGACAGGCAGGGTGCGTGTCACGAACGGGGTCCGGATCTGGTCTTACCTGCGTGACGAACGAGACCGTGGTGGTGACCGGTGGGACCGGAGAGGTCGGGCGGCTGGTGGTTCGGCGGCTCCGGGAGCAGGGGCGGGCGGTTCGGGTGGTGAGCCGGCGGCCGCGGCCGGTGTCGGACACCGGGGGCTATGCGTGGGCGGTGGCTGACCTGGTCAGCGGGGCCGGACTGCCGGACGCGTTGGCCGGGGCGGCGACGGTGGTGCACTGTGCCGGACGGCCGCGGGCGGGCGAGGACGTCGAGGCGGTACGGAAGCTGACCGCGGCCGCGCGAGCGGCCGGGATCGGGCACCTGGTGGACGTGTCCATCGTCGGGGTCGACACGATCCCGTTCGGCTACTACGCGGGCAAGCTGGCGATCGAGCGGACGATCGCGGACTCCGGGCTGCCGTACACGATCCTGCGCGCCACCCAGTTCCACGAGTTGCTCCGCACCGTCCTGGCGCTGGCGGCCAGGCTGCCCGTGCTGCCGGCGCTCGACCTGCCGTTCCAGCCGATCGCCGCGGCGGTCGTGGCGGACCGGCTGGCCGAGCTGGCGACCGGGGCGCCGGCCGGCCGGGTCGGCGACCTGGCGGGACCGGAGGTGGTGCGGTTCCAGGAACTGGCCCGGCGCTACCTGGCGTTCACCGAGCGGCGCCGGCCGCTGCTGCCGGTCCGGCTGCCCGGTGCCGCGTTCGCGGCCTTCCGGCGCGGTGATCATCTCGCCCCCGACCGGGCCGCCCCTGGGCCGCGGTTCGATGATCATCTGGCGGCGGTCCCCGAACCGCGGTCGACCCGCTACGGCGGAGGTGCCCGATGAGGTACGCGATCCGTACCGTGTTGTTGATCTTGGGGGTCGGCCAGGGCGCCGGGGCTCTGGTTCAGCTGTTCGCCCCGCTCGCCTTCTACGAGGACGGCCCGTGGGTCGCGGCCCTGCCGCCGTACAACGAACATCTGATGCGCGACGTCGGCGCGGCCACGCTGGGTTGGGTGATGTTGATCTTCGTCGCGGCGGTCACGCTACGCCCGGTCCTGGTCCGGCTCGCGGTGGCGGCGAACCTGCTCTTCACGGTGCCGCACTTCATCTTCCACACAACGCATCTGGGCGGCCACAGCCATCAGGCTGCGACCGCCCAGGTGATCGTCTTCGGGTTGGGAATCCTGCTGCCACTGCTCGCCTTGGTCCTGCACGAGCAGCAGCTCAAGCGCTCCGCTCAGTGAGCGTGGTCACCGCGGTAGAACTCGTACACCAGGCCGGTGCAGGTGATGATCCCGACGCCGAAGCCCAAGATCATCAGCCACCAGCCGAACACCGGGCCGAGCACGATCAGCACCAGGGTCAGCGCCACGTAGAGCGGCCAGATGCTCGACGGCGGGAAGAAGCCCAGCTCCCCCGCGCCCTCGGCGATCTCGCCGTCCTTCTTGTCCTCGGGCCGCTGCTCCATCCGGCGCGCGATCAGGCCGAGGTAGCCGGTGATCATCAGCGCCAGGAAGAAGCACAGCGTCAGGGCCGCGGTGCCGGTCGGGTCACCGCTCATCAGGAAGTAGATGGGGGTGACGATCAGGAGGAAGATCGCCAGGATCGCGAAGATCCACGCCTCGGTCTTCATCGGCCTTCCTTCCCATCCTGGTCGGCTCGCTGTTCCAGCACCTCGACCCGACCCTTGTCCTCACCGGCGTCGGTCCCGGCCTTGAGCAGCCGGCCGTCCTCGGTGGCGTTGTCCTCGTACTCCTCGAGCGCCAGCTCCGGATGGTGCAGGTCGAAGGCGGGCGCCTCGGACCGGATCCGCGGCAGCGAGACGAAGTTGTGCCGCGGCGGCGGGCAGGAGGTCGCCCACTCGAGCGACCGGCCCCAGCCCCACGGGTCGTCCACGCCGACCAGCGGCGCGCGCCGCGACTTCCAGACGTTGTAGAGGAACGGCAGGATCGACGCGCCGAGCAGGAAGGCACCGGCCGACGAGACCTGGTTGAGGATCGTGAAGCCCTCGGTCGGCAGGTAGTCGGCGTAGCGCCGCGGCATGCCCTCGGCACCCAGCCAGTGCTGCACCAGGAAGGTGGTGTGGAAGCCGATGAACAGCAGCCAGAAGTGGATCTTGCCCAGCGTCTCGTCCAGCATCCGCCCGGTGAACTTCGGCCACCAGTAGTAGAAGCCGGCGAACATCGCGAACACGACGGTGCCGAACACCACGTAGTGGAAGTGCGCCACCACGAAGTACGAGTCGGACAACTGGAAGTCCAGCGGCGGGCTGGCCAGGATGATGCCGGTCAGGCCGCCGAACAGGAAGGTGGTCAGGAAGCCGATCGCCCACAGCATCGGGGTGTCGAAGCTGACGCTGCCGCCCCACATGGTGCCGATCCAGTTGAAGAACTTCATGCCGGTCGGCACCGCGATCAGGAACGTCATGAACGAGAAGAACGGCAGGTTCACCGCTCCGGTCACGAACATGTGGTGCGCCCACACCGCGATCGACAGCGCGGCGATCGACAGCGTCGCGATCACCAGGCCGACGTAGCCGAAGACGGGCTTGCGGCTGAACACCGGCAGGATCTCGGTGATGATGCCGAAGAACGGCAACGCGATGATGTACACCTCGGGGTGTCCGAAGAACCAGAACAGGTGCTGCCACAGCATCGGCCCGCCGGTGGCCGGATCGAAGACCAGGGCACCGAGCGACCGGTCCGCCTCCAGCAACAGCAGCGCCGCGGCCAGGATCGGGAACGCGATCAGCACCAGGATCGAGGTGACCAGGATGTTCCAGCAGAAGATCGGCAGCCGGAACATGGTCATGCCCGGGGCCCGCATGCACAGGATCGTCGTGATGAAGTTCACCGCGCCGAGGATGGTGCCGAGGCCGGCCAGGTAGAGGCCCATGATCCACAGGTCGCCGCCGACGCCCGGGGAGTTGATCGCGTCACTCAGCGGCGCGTACGCGAACCAGCCGAAGCTCGCCGCGCCGCCCGGGGTGAGGAAGCCGGACACCGTGATCAGGCCGCCGAACAGATACAGCCAGTACGACAGCATGTTCAGCCGCGGGAACGCGACGTCCGGGGACCCGATCTGCAGCGGCATGATCGCGTTGGCGAAGCCGGCGAACAGCGGCGTCGCGAACAGCAGCAGCATGATCGTGCCGTGCATGGTGAAGAACTGGTTGAACGTCTCGTGGGAGACGTACTGCAGCCCCGGGAAGGCGAGCTCGGCCCGGATCGCCAACGCCAGCAGGCCGGCGAAGCCGAAGAACACCATCGAGGTGATGAAGTACAGATTGCCGATCACCTTGTGATCGGTCGTGGTCAGCCAGGACCACGAGATCGTGCCGAGCCGGCGTCGTGCCGGTGAGATCTCGGCGTCGACGGTCCGTTCCGCCGTCGTCATCGCGCGCCTCCTGCTTCCGGAATGGCCGGGCCGTTCTTGTTGGCCGACTCGTTGCCCAGGGCCTCGCCGATGTTGCCGCGCTCGGCCAGCCCCTTCAGGTACGCGTTGTACTCGGCCTCGCTGACCACGTGCACGTTGAAGATCATCGCCGAGTGGTACGTACCGCAGAGCTCGGCGCACTTGCCGGCGTAGACGCCCTCGCGGGTCGGCGTCACGTCGAAGCTGCTCGTCCGGCCCGGGATCACGTCGCGCTTGAACGCGAAGGACGGGATCCAGAACGAGTGGATGACGTCCGGCGAGCTGAGCTCGAACCGGACCGACTGGCCGACCGGGAGGTAGAGGTCCGGCGAGTGGTTGACCGTACCGGCCTCCCAGACGTTCTCACCCACCGCCGGGTTCTCGGCCTCGTTGTAGTTGAAGGTCCAGGACCACTTCTGGCCGACCACCTTGACCACGTGGTCCGGCTTCTGGACCGGCGCCAGCACCTGGTCCTGGGCCAGCACGGTGTAGTAGAAGAGCACACCGATCACCACGAACGGGGCGATCGAGTAGAAGATCTCCATCGGCAGGTTGTAGCGCTTCTGCTTCGGGGCGTCCGCGTTGCGCCGGCGATACCGGACGGCCGCGTAGATGATCAAGCCCCAGACACCGACCCCGACCACGCCGGCGGCGATCCAGGTGCCGATCCACAGATCGTGCATCACCGGAGCGCGGTCGCTCGCCATCACCGGGTAACCCAGCCGGGCCAGGTCCTCGACGCTCTCACAGCCGGTCAGCGCCACCAGCCCGAGGGCGGAGAGCGCGAGCAGCGCACGCCGAGCGGCCGTCCCGGGGCGTCCTACGTGACGTCCTACTGGGGCAGGCCTGTTGCCAGTGCCACGCACATCGCGCCCTTTCACTTCGACAACTCCGTGTTCTTCTGCCGATCTCGGGCCGTCGGGAAGCACCCGCCGGCGCGCTGGTGACACGTCACCAGTCGGACCTCACCCTAACGCAGATCCTCCGGCCCGAAGCGCCGGGGCGCGGGTGCGCTGCGCCACGCTTTCCGGGGGTAGGTTTACGCCCGTGACCGGACCGAATCCGACGGTCTTTCTGGACGCCTCGACGGCCGAGCCGCTGCTGCCGGAGGCCAGGCAGGCCTGGCTCGCCGCGCAGGACTCCGGCTGGGGCGATCCGCTCCGGTTGCACCGGCCGGGACGGCTGGCCGCGCAGGCCCTGGACCGGGCCCGCGAGCTGGTCGCCGGGGCGGTCGGCGCCCGGCCGGACGAGGTCGTCTTCACCGGCCCGGGACCGCAGGCCGCGACGGCGGCCATCGACGGTCTGGCCCTGGGCCGGCGCCGGGTCGGCCGGACCATGATCACGTCGACGATCGAGCACTCGACCGTGCTGGCGGCGACCGCGGCCGCCGGCGAAGCGGTACGGGTCGAGGTGGACCAGACCGGCCGGATCGACCCGGCGGCCTGGACGAGCGCCGTCGCCCGGCCCGACGTCGCCGCCGCGGTGCTCCAGGTGGCCAATCACGAGGTCGGCACCCTGCAGCCGTACGCCGAGGCGGCCGAGGCCTGCCGGGCCGCCGACGTGCCGCTGGTGCTGGACGCGACGGCGGCCCTGGGCCGGATCGACCTCAGCGCAGCCGGACCCTGGTCGATCATGGTCGGTTCGGCCGCCGCGTTCGGCGGTCCGGCGTCGGTCGGTTTCATGATCATCCGGCGCGGCACCCGCTGGCGGGCACCCTTCTCCGTGGACGACTACCAGGACGGCCGCTGGCCCGGACCGCCGGATGTGCCGGCGATCGTCGCCGCCGTCACCGCCCTGCACCGTTGGCTGGAGCAGCCCGAGCCGGCGGCCCGCCAGTTCGCCTTGATCGACCGGATCCGGACCGAGGTGGCGGCGCGGATCAGCGATGTCGAGGTGGTCGGCGATCCGGTCCGCCGGGTGCCGCACCTGCTCACGTTCTCGGTCCTGTACGTCGACGGCGAGACGCTGACCCTGGAACTGGACCGGGCCGGGATCGCCGTGGCCAGCGGGTCGGCCTGCAGCGCCTCCTCGGAGACCCCGTCGCATGTGCTCGCCGCGATGGGCGCCCTCACCCACGGCAACGTACGGATCGGGCTGACCCGGTCCACCACCGAGGCCGACGTCGACCGGCTGATCACCGCGCTGCCGCCGATCGTCGACCAGGTCCGGTCCCGGCTGGGTGCGCCATGATCACCAGGAGATCATGATCATGGAAGAACTCGACTGCCTCGGCCTGAAGTGCCCTCGCCCGATCATCGAGCTGGCCCGCCGGATCGAGACCCTGGCCGACGGCGAGCAGATCCTGATCATGGCCGACGACCCGGCGGCCGGGCCGGACCTCCTGGCCTGGTGCCGGATGCGCGGCCACGACCTGATCAGCAGCGACCCGCCGCGCTTCGTGATCATGAAGTGCGCGCGATCATGAGCCGCCGACGTCAGCCCTCGAATCGGTCGGCGTAGGCCTTTCCGCGCTTCGGCAAGCTCAGTGCGCGTTCGACAGCAGGGCCTCGAGCTCGGCGGCGCGGCGGAGGTCCTTGGGCCGGCCGACCGCGCGCCGCATCTCGATCAGGTCGTCCGCCCGGAGATAGCCGGCGGACCAACCGTCCGGGCTCTCCAGTCGCAGCGCCCGGCCGAGGTAGTCCTCGACCCGTAGCGAACCCCAGGGCAGGGCCGGCGTGCAGGCGTCGCCGGTCGCACCGGGAGCCTCGAAGGTCACCTTCGGCAGCAGGAACGAGTCGGGCCCGCAGGGCACCGGGTGCCCGTCGTCGTCGGCCAGCTCGGCGCCCGCCGTCGCGAACCCGGCCGCCAGCGCCGGCGCGTGCCGCGGATCGCCGTCCCAGAGCAGGTCCAGGTCGCCGGTCAATTCCGCCGATCCGTGCAGAATCCCGGCCACCTGGCCGATGATCACCACCGGCGCGCCGGCCCGGTGCAGCGAGGCCAGCAGCGGGCGCGGGTCGTAGCCGAGCGCGCCGTCGGTGGCCAGCGTGCCGACCACGTCATCGGCGTCGTCGTGGGTCCGCCCGGTCGGCGTCCGGCCACGGACGGCCTCGGCCGTCCGGCTCACGGCCCGCTCGAGGAGTTGGTACGGCGTCATCGATTCCCGTCCGCAGATGCAACATCGCCGCCCGGATTGCCCGGACGGCGATGAAGATGATGTCAGATCAGTGGAAGCTGTCGCCACAGGCGCAGGAGCCGGTGGCGTTCGGGTTGTCGATGGTGAAGCCCTGCTTCTCGATGGTGTCGACGAAGTCGATCGTGGCGCCCATCAGGTACGGGGCGCTCATCCGGTCGGTCACCACGCTGACGCCCTCGTACGACTTCACGACGTCGCCGTCCAGCTGCCGCTCGTCGAAGAACAACTGGTACCGCAGGCCCGAGCAGCCGCCCGGCTGAACCGCGATCCGCAGCGCCAGGTCGTCGCGACCCTCGCCCTCCAGCAACGCCTTCACCTTGCTCGCTGCCTCGTTGGTGAGCACCACACCGTCGGTGGTCGGGGCCTCGGTCAGCTGGTCGGTCGCCGCCATCTCTGTCTCCAAATCCTGGACGAATTACGCCTACAACCGGGCCAACCCCCTACAGGGCGGATGTATTCCCGGCCGGTTTCAGTGTAGTCACCACCGCCAGGACCGAGCGACCCGCCGAACCACCGCGGACAGCTCGGCCGGCTCGATCCCGTCGGTCACCGGGGCGTCGGCCGCCGAGGCCCGTACCGGATAGGCGGACTCGATGCCGAGCGTCCGCATCTCGCGCCCGCCGATCAGGACCTCCCCGGCGATCACCACCGCCGGGCAGAGCGACCGCTCGGCCACCCGGGCGGCGGTCGCGACCACCTCGCCGCCGCGCTCGGCGAAGTCGAAGACACCACAGCCGGAGACGACCAGGTCCAACCGGCGTTCCGGTACGGACTCCAGCGAGAGCTCGGGACCGGTGACCAGGCGTCCGCCGAGCGCCAGCACGGCGAGCGCCGCGCCGCCGCAGGCCCCCGCTCCGGCGGTGTCCGCGACGCCGAGCAGCCCGGCCCAGCGCTCCAGCGTCGCGTCGGTGCGCAGGAGCCGCTCCGGGTCGACCGCGCTACCGCGCCGGACCGAGGTGATGCCGCGCAGCCCGAGCAGTTGCTGGTCGGCCTGGTCGGCCGGGATCACGCCGATCACCTCGGCGTCGCCGATCAGCTCCCGTACCCGGCCGAGGGCGACGGCGCCGACCCCGTCCAGCCCGGCCACGCCACCGTCCAGCGGCACGTCCGCGGTCGCCCCGAGGCCCGCCAGCAGGCCGGCGCCGCCGTCGTGAGCGAGTGCCCCGGCGGCGCAGTCGATCACCAGTCGCCTCGGCCGGGGCCGTGCGCGCAGGGCCGTCGCGGTCACCTCGCCCAGCGCCAGCGTGCTGGCCTGGTACGGAATTCCTCGGTCTTCGCCGGGCGCCGGGACCTCCAGCCCGGCCACCGCCGCGTCCTCCCCGGCCGCCCACCAGGCCGGCGTCGCACCGGCCATTCCGGTGATCAGCTCGGCCCCGATCAGGTCGGCGTACGCCCGCCCGAAACCGGCCCCGGCGCCACCCGCCGGAACGACCGTCGAACCCGGCCAGCCCTCGGCGAGCACCCGGCCGGCCTCGGCCGAGCTGAGCATGCCGATCCGGTCGGTGATCACGAGCACCTGCATGCGCCGATGCTGTCACGACCGGGCGCGGGCCTCGACGCCGGTCGGCCCTCGCCGGGCCCGGTGATCTTCATCTCGCTCACCGTTCTCGGCCCAGGGCTGGAGTGGCGGCGGAGTTAGGGTGTGCGAATGGCGATCACCAGCCCGCTCCCGCTTTTCGTGCTGGGCAGCGGCACCGATCCTGACACCGAACGCGGCGTCGAGTGCCCCGGCGAACTGCCGCCCGCGTCCGACCCGGACCTGGTCGAACGGGCCCGCCGGGCCAAGGAGAAGCTGGGCGACCGGCTCTTCATCCTCGGCCACCACTACCAGCGGGACGAGGTGATCCAGTTTGCCGACGTCACCGGCGACTCGTTCAAGCTGGCCCGCGACGCCGCGGCACGGCCCGAGGCGGAATACATCGTGTTCTGCGGCGTGCACTTCATGGCCGAGTCGGCCGACATCCTGACGGGTGAGGACCAGCGGGTGATCCTGCCGGACCTGGCGGCGGGCTGCTCGATGGCCGACATGGCCCGGCTGGCCCAGGTCGAGGACGCCTGGGACGTGCTCGCCGACGCGGGCGTCGCCGACCTGACGGTCCCGGTGACGTACATGAACTCCTCGGCCGACATCAAGTCCTTCTGCGGCCGCAACGGCGGCGTCGTCTGCACCTCGTCCAACGCGAAGCGGGTGCTCGAGTGGGCGTACCAGCAGGGCGAGAAGGTGCTCTTCCTGCCGGACCAGCACCTGGGCCGCAACACGGCGGTCCTGCAACTCGGGTATGAGCTCGACGACTGCGTCGTCTACGACCCGCGGCAGCCGAACGGCGGGCTCACCCGGCAGCAGCTCCGCGACGCCAAGATGATCTTGTGGCGCGGCCACTGCTCGGTGCACGGCCGGTTCACCCCGGAGGCGGTCGACGAGGCCCGGGCCCGGATCCCCGGCGTCCAGGTGCTGGTGCACCCGGAGTGCCAGCACGAGGTGGTGCTCAAGGCCGACCTGATCGGGTCGACCGAGTTCATCATCAAGACGATCGAGGCGGCCGAGCCGGGCACCAAGTGGGTGATCGGCACCGAGCTCAACCTGGTCCAGCGGCTGGCCAAGGCCCATCCGGAGCTGGAGATCTCGTTCCTGGAGCGGAACGTCTGCTACTGCGCGACGATGAACCGGATCGACCTGCCGCACCTGGTGCAGTCGCTGGAGAACCTGGTCGAGGGCCGCGTGGTCAACCAGATCCAGGTGGACGCCGACACCGAGCGGTACGCGAAGCAGGCCTTGCAGCGGATGCTCGACCTGCCGGGCGATTCCGCCCAGGACTGACCGTCCGCCAGGCCTCGCACCGAGCCGGACGACATCGAGCGGGCACCCACCGCTGGACGTACGACGCTGTCGCCCGAGGCCGGTGCCCGCTCGATGGGGCTCGTGCGGCGCGGCGGTCAGCCGCGGCGCCGCAACACGGCGATGAGAATCGCGCCGACGCCCACCGCGGCGGTAGCGCCGACCAGAACGGCACGCCGCAGAGGCGACCAGTCGTCCACCTCGTCGGCGCCCTGGCCGGCCTGAGCGGCGGGCCTCGTGGTGCCCGCCTCGGGGCCGTCCAGCCAGTCCTCGGACTCGTCCTCCGGTTCCCCGAACATCGCCTCCTCGGCGGACTGGTCGTCCGGTTCGAGGTCGTCCAGCTCGAGGGCATCCTCGTTCGGCGGACGCCGCTCGTCGTACAGCTCGTCCGGATCCCAGTCGTCCAGCATCGTGCCTACCCCCTCACCCTGTAGTCACTGTCACGTTCGGCGGGCCCGCTGAGTTCCGGTAACGGCGGTGTGGCCAGGGACTCAGCCGGAGGCGAGCGGGATCACGGTCCGCTGGCCGGAGGCCGATCCGCCGTTGTCGCCGGTGGCGTGGCCGGTGAGCAACTGGATCCGGATCCGGACGAGCTCGGTGCCGGCGGTCGAGCCGAACCAGGTCCGCAGGCCAAGGTCGGCCAACGACTCCTGTTCGGCCGTACCCTCCACCCGGAGCGCCTCGCCGACCGCGACGACCGACCAGCCGACCGCGGTCTCGGGGTCGACGGCATCGGCCTCGAAGGCCACCACACTGCGGTGTACGGCTGCGGCGAGCCGGCCGCCGTCGTCGGCCCGGAAGACGATGTCGTCGCCGCGGACCCGGTGGTTCACCACGGCGATCGCGGGCAGGGCCTGGTCGGTGTAGACGACACGGCCCACCGGAGTGGAGGCGAGCAGCCGGCGGCACTGCGCTTCGGACAGACTGTCCACGCGTCCCCCTTCGACCATGTCCCTGATCATGAACCGCTGCGGGGCGGCACCCAAGGGCCGAAAGTCCCCCTGCGGACGACGACGGACCTGACGTTCGCCCGGCGGCCGAACCACGGAGCCGGGCCGACGCTCGCCCCCACCAACGCCGGGCCGCGGCGCTCCCTGACACCCGACGCCGGGGTCAAACCTGTCACTCCCCGTGTCGCCGGAACCCCCTCCGACGATTCGACAGTGCACCGCTCGTTGCCCGGCCCGTTGGCGGCGGCCCGGCTCCAGGGACCACTTTCGACCGGCCCTCGAGGCACCGCCACTGCCGTTCGGCCCGCCGGCTCGGGACGTTCGGACCTACCGTCCGGGGCTGCCGGACCGGGACCGTCCGCTGCGGCCGGATCCCGCGGACCGACCAGAACTGCTGGACCAGGCGGACCAACCGGGACCTCGGGCTATGCGGACCGACCAGGACCGCCGGATTATGCGGACCGACTGGGACTGCCAGACCAGGCGGACCAACCGAGAACCGCCGGACCATGCGGACCGACCAGGACCGCCGGATCATGCGGACCGACTGGGACTGCCAGACCAGGCGGACCAACCGAGAACCGCCGGACCATGCGGACCGACCAGGACCGCCGCACAATGCGGACCGCTCAAGACCACCGGACCCCGCAGGACCAGCGCACGCCCGCGCCCGACCAGGACTGCCAGACCGCGCGGACCGACCACGACCGCCAGGCCACCCGGACCGACCACGCCCACCAGACCCACCCGGACCGGCCACGACCACCCGAACCACGCGGACCGACCGGGACTGCGGATCAGGCGGACCGACCGGGACTGCCAGACCAGGTGGACCGACCGAGAACCTCCGGACCAGGCGGACCGACCGAGAACCGCCGCACAATGCGGACCGCTCAAGATCACCGGACCCCGCGGACCATGCAGGACCACCCGCACCCGCACCCGCGCCCGACCAGGACTGCCAGACCACCCGGACCGACCACGGCCGCCGGACCCACTCGGACCGACCACGACCGCCAGGCCAGCCGGACCGTCCGGGACCACCGCACCACGCGGACCGTCCAGGACGACCGCGCCACGCGGACAGGTCGGACCCGTCGGACCGGTCGCCGGAAGCTGAACGCAGTAAGGCCCGCCGCCGGACCTCGGTGGGTCCGACGACGGGCCGCGACGCTGGGGTGCTCGCGCCGAATTACTGCTGCGGCGGGTGCTGCCCCGGATCGCCCGGGTACCCGCCCTGGCCCGGATCGGTCCCGTAACCGCCCTGGCCGGGATCACCCGCATACCCGGTCTGGCCCGGATCGCCGACGTAGCCGGTCTGGTCCGCCGGCCCGGCGGCGCGTGCCGGCTGCTCCGGCGCGTTCTGGGGCGGAGCCGCCAACTGCTCGGACAGGTTCTGCAGCCAGCCCTCCCACCGCTGCTGCATCGGCCGGATCAGGCCACCGCCGACGCCGACGATGATCACGCCGCCGATGGTGCCGAGCACCGTGATCAACACCGGCGTGGTGACCGTGGTCGCGACACCGAGCTGGTTCACCGCCGCGATGGCACCGAGCGCGATCACGAGGCCGTACACGAGATTGGCCAGCAGGTTGGCGAACGACCGGCCGCTGAGCACGGAGAGCACGAGGTCCTTCAGCACCTTGGCGACAGCCGCGGCGATGACGACCAGGATGATCGCAACGATCACCCTCGGCAGGAACGTGATGATCGTCGTGAGCAGCTGCTCGACCGGATTCGGGCCGAATGCACTGAACGCGAACTGCAACGCGATCAACAACACGAAGTAGTAGACGATCTTGACGATCAATCCGCCGACGTCGATATTCGCCCGTGCGACGAACTGCTTGAGTCCGGCCTTCTCCAGCAGATTCCCGAAGCCGATCTTGGTCAGCAGGAGGCCGACCAGCTTGGACAGCCCCTTCGCAATGAGCCATCCGATCAGCAGAATGATCAGGAATCCGAGCAACCGTGGCACGAAAGTGACCACAGCTGATAGTCCGTCCCCCAAGGCACGGACGAGCGCGTCGAGCATCGATTTCTCCCTTCACCTGCGACCGGGGATGGTTCGTCGGAAGGTTGGCGCGCCACACTCGCGAATGAACCATCCCCGAGTCGGCCGACAATAATCGATATTGGAACTGTGATCAGATTCGGTTCCCGACATTGCCGCTTTAGGGAAATTCTGTCAAGTGTCGCGGCCGCCGTTGATCATGGCTTTTCGGGAAACAACCTTGGTACGCTGACGTCCGGACGCTTCTCCAAGGGAGATCTCATAGGCGTCCAGCCGGTCCCACTCGGCCAGCGTCGTGAAGTCGATCTTCTTCGCTCGCAGCAGTTCCACGATCGCTTCCGGGGCCGGCGAGTCCGGCTCCGGCAACACGTCAAGATCAGCCAGCAGCGAGCCGACGGTCTCCGCGGCGTCCGACTTCGTATGGCCGATCAGCCCGACCGGGCCGCGCCGGATCCAGCCGGTCGCGTAGAGCCCCGGCACCACCTCGTGATCAAGATCGACGACCCGGCCGGCCGCGTCCGGGATGACGGCCCCGGCGTCGTCGAACGGAACATCCGGCAATGGCGTCGACCTGTACCCGATCGCGCGATACACCGCCTGGACAAGGCAATCCCGGTACTCGCCGGTGAAGTTGATCTTGCCGTCCGGACCGGACTCGGTGCGCTCGGTGCGAAGGGTCTCGACCCGTCCGTCGCCGAGCAGAGCGACCGGCGCCGCCCGGAAGTGCAGGTGGATCCGCCGCGGCGCCCCGGTCGGCTCCCGGCCCACCCAGTCGAGCAGCGTACGCACCACGGTCCGGCGCTGCCGGCTGCGCTTGATCGCCTCCTCCTCGGCCGCCGAGACCTCGGCGCCGACCGGGTCGACGATCACGTCGACACTCGGCGACTCCGCCAGCTCACGCAGTTCCAGCGGGGTGAACTTCGCAGCGGCCGGCCCTCGGCGGGCGAACAGGTGGATGTCCCGGGCGGCGTTTCCGGCCAGGCTCCGGGCCACGTTGTCGGGAATCTCGGTGGTCAGCTGCTCGGCGACCGGCTTGGCGAGCATCCGGGCCACGTCCAGCGCGACGTTGCCCGCCCCCAGCACGGCGACCGTCCGCGCCGTCAGCGGCCAGTCCCGCGGCACGTCCGGGTGGCCGTTGTACCAGGCGACGAAGTCGGAGCCGCCGTAGCTGCCCGGGAGGTCGATCCCCGGGATCACCAGCGGCCGGTCCTCCGCCGCCCCGGTCGCGATGACGACCGCGTGATAGCACTGCCGCAGTTCGGCCAGCTTCAGGTCACTGCCGTACTCGACGTTGCCGAAGAACCGGAGCTCCGGAGCCGCCAGCGCCGCCCGCAGCGCGACCACGACCTCCTTGATCCGCTGGTGGTCCGGTGCGGTGCCGTACCGGACCAGCCCGTACGGGGTCGGCAGCCGGTCGAACAGGTCGACCAGCACCCGCACCCCGTGCTCCGGTCCCGCCGCCGCCAGCCCCGCCGCAGCGTAGATCCCGGCCGGCCCCGCACCCACGATCGCCACCCGCACCGTCCGCACCCGTACCTCCAAATTAGGAAACGCTCTTCTTGCGTAATCCTAGCCGGTCGGTTTTTCACGTATACGTGAAAACTGGCGCCTTACCAGAGAAACTTTCCTGGTAAAGCGCCAGCAATGGTGGTGCAGCGGGCCCGGTCAGCCGGGGATCAGGCCCTCTTCGGAGTCGTCCAGCAGCTGCCGTACCTCGTCGAGCGTCGCATCGGACGACGGCAGGATGAGGTCGGAATCGTGCAGTTCGTCGGCCGGCAGCTCGGAGCCGGAGCGGACCTTCTCCAGCAACTCGTGCAGGGCCGTGGCCAGCCGGTCGGCGTCGTTCGCGGAGACCGCCTGCTCGACCGCGTCGTCCAGGGAGTTCAGTTCGGCGAGCGCGTCTTCGGCGAGGCGCCACTGGCCCTCACCGAGGATTCGGACGATCATCGCAGGTCGCCCTGATTCGGCTGCTGCGGAGCCGGCTGGCCCAGCGTCGGGTCCGCTGCGGGCTGCGGAGCGGCCTGCTGCTGCGGAGCCGCCTGCTGCTGCGGGGCCGCGGCGGGCTGGCCCTCGATCGCCTGCGGGGCAGAGCTGCCGGCGCCGAGCGAGGCCTTCATCTGGGCGAGTTCGCTCTCCACGTCGGAGGTGGAGGCCAGCTGCTCCAGCTCCAGCGTGATGTCGTCCTTGGCGGTGCCGGTCGGGTCGTCCAGGGCACCGGAGGCCAGCAGCTCGTCGATCGCACCGGCCCGGGCCTGCATCTCCGCGGTCTTGTCCTCGGCCCGCTGGATCGCCATGCCGACGTCGCCCATCTCCTCGCTGATGCCGGAGAAGGCTTCGTTGATCCGGGTCTGCGCCTCTGCCGCCGAGTAGGTCGCCTTGATCGTCTCCTTGCGGGTCCGGAAGGAGTCGACCTTCGCCTGCAGCCGCTGGCTGGCGCGGGTCAGCTTCTCCTCCTCGCCCTGCAGCTGGGCGTGCTGGGTCTGCAGGTCCGCCATCTGCTGCTGGATCCCCGACCGCCGGGTCAGCGCCTCGCGGGCCAGATCCTCGCGACCGATCTGCAGCGCCTTCTGCGCCTGCTGGGTCAGCTTGTCGGCCTGGGTGCTGAGACCGTTGGCCTGCAGCTCCACCCGCTTTCGGCTGGTCGCGACATCGGCCACCCCGCGGCGCACCTTCTGCAGCAGCTCGAGCTGGCGCTGGTAGGAGTAGTCAAGGGTCTGACGCGGATCTTCCAACTTGTCCAAGGCCTTGTCGGTCTTGGCGCGAAAGATCAGCGAGATGCGCTGAAAGATGCCACTCATGACGAGAGCTGGTCCTTCCGATGGCGGATGTGCGGTCCCCGGCTTGGCTGAGGTTGACTGAACTGAGATCAACCCTATGCCCGCCATGGTAACGAGCCCACGGTGCCGGGCCGAAGAGTTTGGGCATTTGGGTTGCATCCCTGAGAGAATCGGTGACCTGGCAGGGCATGCGCCCTAGACCGAAGGACGCAGCCGCCCCGACGAGCCGCGTACCGAAGAGAGATCGAGAAGCCGAGAGGGACCCGTGGCACTGTTCCGCCGCCGTACCGAAGCCGCTCCGGAACCGGAGCAGCCGGAACCGACCCCGTCGCCGGCCGGTGGGCCGGCCAAGAAGGACCGCCCGACGCCGACGCGCAAGGAGGCCGAGGCCGCCCGGCGGCAACGGGTCGGCCGCAACCTGAACTCGAAGGAGGCCAAGCGGGAGGCCAGCCGCCGGTCCCGCGAGGAACGGCTCCGGGTGATGAACGAGCGGGAGGCCGCGCCGGAGAAGGTGCTGCTGCGCGACTACGTCGACTCCCGGTTCAACATCGGCGAGTTCGTTCTGCCGGCCCTGGTCGTGATCTTGGCCCTGACCTTCCTGAACACGGTGTTCCCGTTCGTCACCTACATCACCACGGTGTTGATGTACGTGTTCCTGCTGGTCGCCGTGATCGACGTGTTCCTGATGTGGCGCGGCTTCAAGAAGGTGCTGGCCGACCGGCTCCCGCGGGCGTCCACCCGGGGTCTGCTGATGTACGGCATGAACCGCTGCATCCAGATCCGCCGGTTCCGGATCCCGCCGCCCCGGGTCAAGCGCGGCGAAGGGTACTGACGCCAGCGTGAGCGCGCTCTACCGGCAGCTGTACGAGAAGCTCCGGGCCGACATCGAGCAGCACCGTATCGCCGTCGGCGACCGGCTGCCGCCCGAGTCCGAACTGGTCGAACTGCACCAGGTCAGTTCGATCACCATCAAGCGTGCGCTCGACCTGCTCCGCACCGACGGCTTCATCGTCCGGCGGCCCCGGCTCGGCACCTTCGTGATCAGCGACGTGCAGACCGCCGGGTTCGCCGAGCAGCCGGCCGGCGGCACCCGGCCGCTGATCGGTTGCGTGATCACGAACTTCGACGACACCTTCGGCACCAAGATCATCGGCGGCGCGATCGACGAGGCGCAGGACCGGGCGACGCTGGTGATCAACCGCAGCCTGGGCGACCAGAGCGCCGAGGACCGGCTGATCCGGGCGTTGGTCGACTCCGGCGCCAAGGCGATCATCCTCGAGCCGAGCTCGTCCGAGTTCGTACCGCCGGTGGTGCTGGAGTTGATCACCCGCTCGTTCCCGCTGGTGATCATCGACCGGCTGCTGGACGGCGTCCCGGTCTCCACCATCGCGTCGGACAACGTCGCCGGCGCCCGGGAGGCGACCGAGCACCTGATCGAGCTGGGTCACCGCCGGATCGGGCTGATCACCAGCGCCGGCCCGGTGTCCACCCTGGACGAGCGCCGGCGCGGCTTCCTGCTGGCGAACGCGACCGCGAGCGTCGACCACGACGAGCGCAACGAGTTCCGCGGCGTCGAGTCCACCCGGCCCTTCTCGGACACGCCGATCGAGGACGACATCGAGGCGCTGACCGAGTTCGTCGCGGCGCGACGCGACCTGACCGGCTTCGTCGTCTCCGAGTTCAACATCGCGCTGCTGCTCCGTGAGGCCTGCCGCCGGCTGGACCTGGAGATCCCCCGGCACCGCTCCGTGGTCTGCTTCGACCACCCGGACCTCTTCTTCGACCGAGCCGCCTTCCGCTTCACCCATGTCCGGCAAGATCAGGACGCCCTCGGCCGACGCTCCGTCGAGCAGGCCCTGGTCCAGATCGACGACCCGGGCGCGATCGGCAAGCACACCCTGCCGACCACCTTGGTCCCCGGCGATTCGACCCGGAAGCTCAGGACCCGCAAGAGCTGACGCGCTCTCAGTCGGACTCCGGTCCGTCGCCGTAGCTGCGCAGATCTCCGGGCTGGCACTCCAGAACCTCGCAGAGCTGCCAGAGTCGAGAACCGTACTGCCTTCGCGCGGCCGTCCTTGAGGATCCGGCAGGTTCGAAGAACGCACCTTGCGCCGCAGGCGGCAACCCGGCTCAGGTGGTGTCCGCCGGCCGAGGCCTAGGGGTGGCATCGAGTGGAGGCCTTGGGCCCGGAACCGGCGCGGCACGAGGCCATGTGGGTCCACTCGGCGCGACGTGGTCGACGGTCAGAACCGAGACGTGAGTCGGGGACTCGCGCGTCGGTCCGATGCGGCCGCAGCCGATCTCGAAGCTGCACCCCTCCCGCGAGGCCTACCGCTCACGCCGAGTGTGAGGTTACGCCCGGATGAAATCGGGCAGATTCATACGGTCGTAGCAACATTGGTTTTGAACCGTCACGGGTTTCGGGCCGGTCGGTTATTGGTGGGCCGGCTCTGGTTGGTGCACGGGTTGGAGCCGATCGTAGTGGGCTTGCTCGTGCTCTGCCGGTGGTCGGTAGCCCAGCCGGCTGTGGAGGCGGTCGTGGTTGTACCAGTCGACCCATTCCGCTGTCCGATACTCGGCCTCGGCG